>DASZAY010000031.1:0-347329 GCA_035944555.1 Thermomicrobiales bacterium | reverse complement strand
GCCCCCCGCTTCTCTGTCTATCCGGATATCTATGCCTATACGCTGCCGAGATGTC
The DNA here is from genome assembly GCA_035944555.1 of Thermomicrobiales bacterium. Classification (GTDB taxonomy): domain Bacteria; phylum Chloroflexota; class Chloroflexia; order Thermomicrobiales; family UBA6265; genus CADCWK01. Next base: position 347,274 of record DASZAY010000031.1, on the reverse strand, counting down.
CCCCTCTCCGATGCGCTAGAGAGGGAGACAGATGGGATCAGGTGACCGTCACTCGGCCAGCGCGGCGACCGGCGGTGTTCGCGCCGCCGTCCCGGCGGGAAGGACCGACGCGAGCAACCCGGCCACGATCGCGACGACGACGACCGCGACGAGCTGGATCGCCGGGACTGAGACGACCACTCCCCACGAGCCGCCCAGCAGCGTCAGCGCCCCGAGCAGCCCGTAGGCCGTCCCCAGGACCACCCCGAGCGCCGCGCCCGCTACAGCCAGCAGGATGCCTTCGATCGCCAGCATCCCGCGCAGCTGGCGCCGGGTCAGGCCGAGTGCCCGCAGGACGGCAGACTCGCGGGTCCGCTCGGCGACCGAGAGCGACAGCGTGTTGCCGACGCCGATCAGCGCAATGGCGACCGCGACGCCCAGCAGGGCCGTTACGACCAGCAGGATCGTGTCGAGGATCTGGTCGTTATCGGCCTTTTCCTGGGCTCCACCGGTAACCCACACATTGGACGTGCCCGCCAGCCGGTCCTGCAGATTTCCGATGGCGGAGCCCGGGTCGGCGGCGTCGGTCAGACGCGCCCAGGTCTGGCTGGGCACGGTGCCGGGTACCAACCGGTCCAGGTCAGCAGGGTCGATTAGTAGCCGCCAATCCCCCCAGTCCGTGACCATGACGGTGAGGTTCAGCTGCCTGTCACCGTCCCCGAGCGCGATGGTCTCGCCGTCGACGACGCCACGGTTAAGGGCCCAGTCCTCGCTCGCGACCGCGACTCCCGGCGCGAGCGGCTCGACCTGGCGCGGGTCGCGGAAGACCTCGCGGGCAATGGCAGGGTCGAAGGCCAGCACCGTCATCGAACCCTGTTCCGGATCGGGCAGTTCGGCTTGCCGGACGGGCATCGTGACCGCGATGTCCGGATCAGCAGAGAGGGTGTCCGTGACGGTCCCGGGGATGGCAGGGTAGGCCGTGGTGGTGCCGCTGTAGTCCTCCTGCGTCTGGACGATGATGTCGACCGGGCTGCGCTCGTCGATTTCCCGGCTGAGCGTGGAGCGGGTGGTCTCGGCGCCGACCAACATCATGGTGACCAGGGTCACCGCCACGAGCAGGGCCGTAGCCGTCGCGGTCGTCCTGCTGGGATTCCGGTCGCTGTTCGCCGACGCCAGTCTGGCCGGCGGTCCTGCCAGGGGAGCAACGATCTGGCCGAGCGTGCGGATCATTGGCGGGATGAACAGGATTCCACCGAGGACCACACCGAGGAACGACAGGAGCCCACCGGCCATGCCGACCAGGATCGCCACCTGAGCAGACGACCCCTTGCTGAGCAACACGCCACCGCCAAGGAGGACTGCCCCACCAACGACCAGACTCGCTGCAAGTCCAAGCCGAAGCAGCGACGGGCGGGAATTTCGCCGTTCCACGGCGACCGGACGCAGGGCCGACAGGGGCGGAACCCGGGTCGCGGCGCGAGCTGGCCCGAACGCCGCAACCAGCGTGACGATCACGCCGAGAACGATTGGTACCGACAGGTTGACCGGCGAGAACGGGATCGATGTCCCGACGATGGCCGAGCTACCCGTTGCCACGACCACCCGGAGCCCGACAGTGAGGATGGCGATGCCGGTCAGGACGCCGAGGGCTGACGCGACGAGGCCCGTGATGGCGGCCTCGACCAGGACCATCGATCGGATCTGCCGCCGGGTGGCGCCGACACAGCGGAACAGGGCCAGCGTCCGCGTCCGCTGGGCGACGAGGATGGCGAAGGTGTTGGCGATGACCAGTCCGGCAACGAACAGGGCGACGACCGCGAAGGCGACCAGCCCGTACGTGAGCAGGTCGGTCCCGCCGCTGTAGGATGCGACCTCCGACCGGGCTTGGTCGTCCTGGGTCCGGGCGGTGGCTGTCCCGTCCAGCGCGCCCGTGATTGTCCCGGTCAGCTCGTCCGCGCTGGTCCCTCCGGCGATCGTGACCAGGATGGAGCGGAATGCTCCCGTTCCGTACCAGTCCGCCTGATCGCTCGGCCAGAGGTAGGCGTCGGGAGCGGCGGTCCCGCCGAGGCTCGGGGGGACGTCAAGGAGGCCGGAGACCGTAACGTCCACGGTGCCATCCCCGGCCGAGAGTTGAACCAGGTCCCCGACATCGACCGCGAGCGAGCCGGCGAGGTTTGCCAGGAGCGCCACCTCGCCGGGACCGGCCGGCAGGCTCCCGGCCTCGAGGGAGAGGGCCGCCCGGATCGACTCGGCTTCCGGCAACGACGTCACGGCCAGGATGGCAGTCCGGCTTCCCGCTTCGGCTTCGGTAAAGGTCAGCGGACGACCTTCAGCGGTCGCGACCCCGGGAAGGCCCTGGACCGTTGCAAGCTGGTCGGAGCCAAGTGAGGTTTCTTCACTGGTGACAACGATGTCTGCCCCGTCGTACTGGGCGGCGACCGCGTTCCAGGTCGCGCGCTCTGTTACCGCGCCGAAGAGGAGCGCCGCGGTGACGAAGGCGACGCCGAGGATGATCGCGACGGAGACGCCGGCAAGCCCATGGATCTGGTAGCGGAGCTGGGTGAACGGGATGCCCATCAGTCCGCCCCCAGCGCGCGGAGCGCCTGCAGGACGGAGTCAGCCGTCGGGTCCGTCAGTTCGCCGGCCAGCTGTCCGTCCGCCAGCAGGATGACGCGGTCGGCGTGGGCGGCGGCAAGTGGGTCGTGCGTGACCATGACGACCGTCTGGCCGAGGTCATGGACGCTGTTGCGGAGGAACCCGAGGACCTCCTCGCCCGTCCGGCGGTCCAAGTTGCCGGTCGGCTCGTCGGCGAAGACGACGTCGGGCCGGGTCAGGAGGGCCCGCGCGATGGCGACCCGCTGCTGCTGGCCGCCGGAGAGTTCGCTTGGCCGGTGATGGAGGCGGTCGGCGATCCCGAGGATGCGGGTCAGCGCCATCAGCCAGTCGCGATCGGCCCGCCGGCCGGCCAGCATCAGGGGCATGGTGATGTTCTGCTCCGCCGTGAAGGCCGGAAGCAGATTGAACGACTGGAAGACGAACCCGATCCGGTCGCGCCGGAGAATCGTCAGGTCGGTGTCGCCGAGCGCCGTCAGTTCCGTGTCCCCGAGGAAGATCCGCCCGCCGGACGAGCTGTCCAACCCGGCCAGGCAGTGCATCAGCGTCGATTTGCCTGACCCGGACGGACCCATGATCGCCGTGAATTCGCTCGCAGCGAACGCGACATCGACCGACCGAAGGGCAACGACGCGGGTGTCACCGGTCCCGTAGATCTTGGTCAACCCCTCGGCCCGGATCGCAGGCTGCCCGGTTTCAGCGGCCCTCCGGCTTCCCGGGATTGGATCTGAACTGGATCCGGCGGTGCTGTCGTTCTCGACGGTACGTTCCGACCGCCATCGTTGCTTGCCCGGATGCACGCTCACGTCACTTCCCCTGTCTACGCTTCCCATTTACGACGGGCACGATCACCCGCCGTATCCCGTCGTCGAGCGTACGTGGATGCCGCGCCGGTTCTCGTGCGGTCGGGTTGCGGAGATGTGGAGAGAGTGTGGTGGGATGATTCGGCTGGAGAGTCGCCTGTCGCGTCAGAGGAAGTCCGGCTCCCCCTGATCGCCGGGCAAGAGCCCGGTTTCGGCGTTGTTGAACGCCTCATCCCAGTTTGCGCCGGTGAAGGTCAAGGACTCATCGTCGCCGCCCTCGGTCACGTCGATCGGGCGGGACGAGAGGACCTTCCGGCAGCGGACGACAAAGGGGCCGTTCTCCCCCGTTCCTGCGTCGGCCACGGCGCGGCACTCCCAGGACGGGAACGCCTCGGCCAGCCGTTCCTCTTCGACGCGCAGTCGCTCGTGCGTGTTCATAGTCGCTCCCTGTCGGACATCGTGGTCGGAACCGCGTCGGTCTGCCGATGGTCCGCAGGAGTCGCGCCGGGAGAAAATGACAATAGCCCCAGCGCGGGTGCGCCGGGGCCATTGGCTGGACGTTGAAGATGACTACGGTTCAGTCCATGGACTGAACCGTAGCGAGACGGATTACGCCGCGGGGGTCGCGGCCGGAGTGCCCTCGGCCGCGGTGCCGACGATGAACGGGCCAGCGATCTCGAGGACCTCTTCCGGGGTCAGCGGGGCATCGACGGCGTTCGGGAACGGGTTGTTGTCGGCGTCGTTGATCAGCGCCGCGATGAAGGCCGCATGGCGGGCCTCAACGCTGTGGATGCCGAGCGCGGTCGGGACCAGCGCCGGGGCGAGGGCGGCGACCGACGGGGCTGCACCGGCGTAGGCGGCGACGCCGACGTTCTCGATGGCGGCGGCCGTGGCGAGGAACGTCGCGGCGTCGGTGTAACCGAAGTCGTAGGTGGCTTCCTCGACCGGGGTGCCGCCGAGATCGGTGATGGTGGCGGTCAGGGCCTCGACGTGCGCGGCCTCATGAGCGCCGATCTGCTCGAGCAGCGGGTAGACCGACTCGGCGCCGAAGTCGGCGGGAGCGAAGGTCGCGAGGGCCTCACGGTAGAGGGTGGCCTCGAGGTGCTCGAGCGTGAGGGCGTAGTTGAGGATGGCGATGCCGTCACCCTCGAAGAACGGGTCGGCCTCGATGGTCTCGCCGTCCTGAGCGGACGCGCGGAGCACCGGGAAGCTGGTCATGGCGAGCGCGGCGGCGCCACCACCGATGAGGGCGCTCTTGCCGAGCAACGAGCGGCGGGACGTGATGCGCTCGCGCTCCTGCTTGGCGACTTCCATGAAGCGGTTGGCGAGTTCCTGGGACATCTTTGCAATCTCCTGTGGGGTTTTGACCGCCGGCGATTGCCGGTCTGTCATCCCTAATGCGTTTTGCATGCCAAGGACATCCAAAATGTCCGGTTGCTTGACGCCTCCTTGTGTTCCCGGTCGCTTGCGCCCGGCAACGCTACTCAATACGCCACCGGAGCCTGACCGGATCACTTGTTTCGGTTGAGTCTTTTCGGCCGATCAGGAGGTGCGAAGGGTCGTCCATCACGAGGCGAACTGTTCCGGTCGGGTACCATGCGCGCGCGCGGGTGTGGCGGAACGGCAGACGCTGCGGTCTTAAACACCGCTGGGGCAACCCGTGGGGGTTCGAATCCCCCCGCCCGCACCGCCGGGGTCGGAGCCGGGACGATGGCTTCCTCCCCGGGACTACCTAACGACCACCTCTCCCGGACTATTCCCCCAACATGCACCGGAGGGCGCGTCCCGCGACGAAGCGGGCGCGGTGGCGTCTGGCCCCGCGTCTCCCATATCTCTGATCTCTGTGTCGTCACCGATGGTTGGCGGGCCGCATCGCCGCTGGCCTTGCCCTGCTCGCCTTTCCCCCGGACCACCCGGTACCAGGTCATGAGAGGTACGAGCGTGACCGGCGTCTCTTCAGCCGGGGCAGTTCATGGAATTGATCATGCACCCTGCTGATGAGAAGCGGCATGCGACGGCTCCGTGGGGAGTCGGCTCTGCCACCCGCGAGGGAGAGACTGCACCGATGCGAGCGATCACCTGGCATGGCACGGGAGACGTCCGTGTCGAAACCGTGCCGGACCCAACGATCATCGAACCAACCGACGCGATCATCCGGATCACCGCGACCTGTATCTGCGGGTCCGATCTCCACCTCTATGACGGCTACATGCCGACCATGGAAGCCGGCGATATCCTCGGCCACGAGCCGATGGGCATCGTCGAGGAGGTCGGCAGCGCCGTTACCAAGCTGAAGCGCGGCGACCGGGTCGTCGTCCCGTTCACCATCTCCTGTGGCGAGTGCTGGTTCTGCCAGCGCAAGCTGTACTCGCTCTGTGACCGGACCAACCCCAACTCGGCGATGGCCGCGAAGGTGATGGGCCACTCGCCGGCGGGGCTGTTCGGCTATTCGCACATGCTGGGCGGCTTCCCTGGCGGGCAGGCCGAGTTCCTCCGGGTCCCGCATGCCGACGTCGGGCCGATCAAGGTGCCGGATGGCCTCCGCGACGAGCAGGTCGTCATGCTGTCCGACATCTTTCCGACCGGCTGGATGGCGGCGGAGAACGCCGAGATCGAGCCGGGTGACACCGTCGCCGTCTGGGGCGCTGGTCCTGTCGGCCAGTTCGCGATCCGCAGCGCCTGGCTGCTCGGCGCCGGCCGGGTGATCGCTATCGACCGCGTACCGGAGCGCTTGGCGATGGCCGAGGCGGGCAACGCGGAGACGATCAACTACGAGAAAGTCGACGTCTACGACCAGTTGATGGAGTGGACCGACGGCCGGGGTCCGGACCGGGCGATCGACGCGGTCGGTACCGAGGCCCATTCCGACGGCATCGGCCAGCTCTACGACAAGATCAAGCAGCAGGCGCGGCTCGAGAACGATCGCCCCCACGTCTTCCGCGAGGCCATCCGCTGCGTGCGCAAGGGCGGAACCCTCTCGGTTCCCGGCGTCTACCTGGGCTTCGCCGACAAGATCCCGCTCGGCCCGATGATGAACAAGGGCATCTCGATCCGGACGGGGCAGACCCACGTCCAGCGCTACAGCGAGACCCTGATGCAGAAGATCGTCGACGGCGACATCGACCCGTCGTTCGTCATCACGCATGAGGCCCCACTGGAGCGCGGTCCCGAGTTGTACCGAACCTTCCGCGACAAGCAGGACGGCTGCATCAAGGTCGTGCTGAAGCCGGGGATGACCGGCCAGACAGGAGCCTGACATGACGACGGAACAGACGGCCGCGGTCGAGCGGACGAGCCGGCACCTCTTGAAGGCCTGGCTGGATGACGCCCTGGCGATGGAGAACGCGCTGGCCGTGGTGCTCCAGCACCGGATCAAGGACAGCAAGGATTTCCCGGAGGTCCAGAAGCTCGACCGCGAGCACCTCCAGGAGACGTTGCAGCACGCCGAGATGGTCAAGCGGGCGATCACTCGCCTGGGTGAGAAGCCATCCACCGCCAAGTCCATGTTCGGGACGGTGTTCGGCACCCTCCAGGCGCCGATGACGGGGCTGGCCAAGGACGAGGTGGTCAAGAACTTCCTCGTGGATCATGCCGCCGAGCAATTCGAGGTGGCGTCCTACCGGGCCCTGATCGTCGCGGCCCGGGAGGTCGGCGAGACCGAGACGGCCGAGGCCTGCGAGAAGATCATGGCCGAGGACCAAGCCATGGCCGATCGCCTGATGGAGCTTCTGCCGATCGTGGTGAAGGCCCACATGGGCACCCTGTCGGCGGTCCCCGCCGGCACTGCCTCGTCCGGCGAGATGATGGGCCAGCCGGCCGAGGAGAAGAAGCCGGCAGTCACCAGTCAGGCCCAGGGCGAGGGAGCCTGATCCGCCCGCGGATCGAATCCCGGTAACGCCCGACACGAGAATGCCCCGGCGACTCCGATCGCCGGGGCATTCTCGTGTGTCACTTGGTCGTCCGGATCCGCAACCTTTTTCGATTCGATCAGATGCCGGCTGGTTCGGCTACCCGGTCGTCCCGGACGAAGACCCCGTGGGCGGCGTCGGCGAAGATCGCCAGCCCGGCGCCTACGGCCGGGACCGTCAGCCACGCGTTGCCGGACAGGACGTCGGCGATCACGAGGACCAGCGAGATTACCCCTATGGCGGTCATCACCGCCGCGAGGATATTCCAGCGCGGCTGCCGGTACAGCGCCGCCAGCGGGATGAAGTGCAGCCCGACGACGATCACCACCAGGCTCGTGACCCATTCCGGCCGGTCGAGCAGATTGCAGAGCACGGCGGCGACCGCGATCAGCAGGATCTCCGTGATGAAGACCCGGAGGTAATAGGCGTTCTGCCCCTTCGGCGGTGGCTGGATGCCCGTCAGGTCCCGGAGCTGTCGTTGCGCGAACACCTGGATCGCCACCGTCAGGGCGATGCCAGCCACCAGGAGCGGGATCCCGATGGCCGGCGACGCGAGCGTCCCGAAGCCGGCGAACCACCAGACCAGACCAAAGATGCTCGTCGTCCGGGCTCCACGCAGGACGTCGGCGCGCCTGGTCGCCGCATTCATCACGTCATTCCTCGCTCAGACCGGCCCGGGCGTCCGGGCCGGTCGCCCCCGGCCGGGACCAGTCGTCCCGGGCCGCTGTCGCCCCGGACCGTACCAGATGTCGTTCGGCGCGTGCATCATGCGGGAGCCGGACGATCAGCCCAGGACCACCTCCGGCTCGACGATGGCGACGTTGAAGTTGTCCCGGAAGACGTTGTCCGGGTCGTAGCGGTCCTTGAGCATCCGAAGCCGGTCCAGGGTCCGGGGCGGGAACGCCTCGGAGATGCGGTCGGGGTGGAGGCTCGCGTCAAAGCTCAGGTAGAGCCCGCCGAAGTGGTGCCGGCCGGTGTCCCAGATCCGGTCCAGCCGGTCGCGGTCGAAGCCGAACGCGACCACGGAGAAGTTGTCGGAGCGATTGGCGTAGGCGGTCGCATCCGGGTCGATGTCGCCGACCGCGCCACCAACCGAGCGGACCTGGAACCAGTACGTCTCCCCGGAGGCCAGCACCCCGTTGGCCCACGCACTGAACGCCGGCGTGAAGTGCTCGACCAGCGCCGAGCGGGCGGCTGGTTCGCCTCGGCCGTAGTGGGTGGTCTCGTGCAGGTTGGCCATCACGGAGCGGTACGACGTGATCGTGACCTGCTGGTCGAGCAGTGGAGCGATGTCGGCGAACGGTTGCAGCCGGCTGATGATCGTGTCCGGATCGGGCGAGTCGACCACCGCCATCATGATAGCGACGTTGGGCTGCCCACGCCGTCCCCGCTGGACGATCAGGTTAGCCGTCAGGTCGCGCGGTGACCGCTCGACCTGGGCACCCCAGCGCTCCAGGAAGCTAGCGGTGTCGCTGGCGTCGAAGGCGAGCTGGGCCCAGCCGACCGGCCCGACCACATCCACCTCGAACTCGAAGGCGGTGACGATGCCGAAGTTGGCCCCGGCTCCGCGGATGGCCCAGAACAGGTCGGGATGCTCATCCTCGCTGGTCCGGACCAGCGTGCCGTCGGCCAAGACGATCTCGGCGGCGCGGAGGTGATCGATGGTCAGGCCGTGCTTGCGCGCCAGCCAGCCGACCCCTCCGGCTGTCGCCAGCCCGCCGACTCCGACGCCACCGTAATCACCGGACGTCAGCGCCCAGCCGTGGGGTTCGAGCGCCGCGGCGACGTCCACCCACTTCGCTCCCGGGCCGATCCGGACCAGCCGCTGGGCCTCGTCGAGAATCCGGATCTCGTTGAGTCGCGACACGTCGATCACGATCCCGCCGTCGTTGGTCGAGCGCCCGCTCAACCCGTGCCCGCCGCTCCGGGTCGCGAGCGGGATATCCGGGTGGCGCCGGGCGAAGACCAGGGCTTCCTGCACCTGCCCCACGTCACGGACCTGCAGGACGAGGCCCGGATCTCCGCCGCGCATGTAGGTGGAATGGACGGTCGCGAACGCCTTGTCCCCCGGCTCGATCGCCACGTCAGCCAGGGACGCGGGGAGTCCGTCGTAGTCGATACCCGCCCGCCGCTTCGCCAGCGCCGCCGCGCCGCGTGGAGGCGGCCCCGACCGGACGATGCCCGCCCGGTCGACCGCATCCCGTAGCGCCGGCATGACCTCGGCGGCAAACCGGCGCATCGTCTCCGGATCGTCGGCCATCAGGATGAAGGTGCTGACGCCGTCCTCCAGCGCGTACGGCAGCAGGTCGGCGACCCAGCTGTCCGGCGGCCCCTGCAACGGGCCCTCGGAGGTCGCGGTGAAGCGCCCCCCGATGTTGAGCATCCGCCGGATCTCGCCCGGGTCGCGCCCGGCTTCCACGGCGGCCGCGTCGATGATGGCGTTGCCCTTCGCGATGTCGCCGGGCTGCAGGTACGGCAGCGACGGCAGCCAGCCGTCCGCCTTCTCTCCGGTCAGCCGGAGCATCCGGGGCTTGTAGGCACCGAGCCAGATGGGGATGTCATGGGCCGGTGCAGGACCCCGCTTCGCGCCCCGGACCTGGTAGTGCTCGCCGGCGAGCCGGACGCCGCCACGCTGGCCCGTGTCCCAGAACTGGCGCAGGAGCGTGATGCCTTCCTCCAGCGCCGAGACAGCCTCACCGGCGGTCAGCTTCGGCCCGCCCATCGCCGCGATGGGGTCGTAGAACCCGCCCGCACCGAGGCCCATCGCGAACCGGCCGCCGGACAGGCGGTCGAGGGAGGCGGCAGCCCGGGCCAGGACCGGTGCCGGGCGGAGCGGCAGGTTCAGCACGTTGCCCGAGACGATGATGCGCTCGGTCCGGGCGGCAACCCAGCTCAGCAGCGTCCACGTGTCGAGGTACTCGGCCTGGTAAGGGTGGTCCTGGAACGTGACGAGGTCGTAGCCCAGCTCCTCGCTGAGGACGGCCAGGTCCACGACGGCGTCCGGGTCGGCGGCGCGTGGCGTGATGAAGGTCCCGAACTGGAGGGGATGACCATAGGTCTGCATGGTGATGCTTCTCGCTGGGATGGGCCGGATCGTGCGGCTCACGATTGGTAAGTCAATGGCCCAACCATACGGCGAACAGGTTGACGTGTCAACTATGATGGGTGCATGAGCGAGATCACCAAGGTGCCACGGGCAGCGACGAGCACGGCGGAACAGGGTACGCCAGCACCCTGGAGCAGCTACCAGCGGATGCGAGTCCAGCTGGCCGCGCGGATCCAGCGCGACCTGTCCAAGGCAACGGGACTATCCGAAGCGGATTACGAGATCCTGGCGGCGCTCGTCGACGCGCCGGGCGATGCCGTCCGGGCGATCGCCCTGAGGTGCGGGCTGCAGTGGGAGAAGAGCCGCCTGTCCCACCAGTTGCGCCGTATGGAGCAGCGCGGGTTGATCGCCCGCCAGGAATGTGAGGAGGACGGGCGCGGGGCGATGATCGTCGTCACTGACGAGGGGCGCCGGCTGGCCCTGCTGGGGCAGGCAGAGATGGACGCAGCGGTCCGGCGGTACGTGACCGACGTCCTTAGGCCTGGGCAACTGGCCGAGCTGGGGGGAATCGCCGAACTGGTGCTGGCGGGTTTGGGGCCGCGATCGCATGGTCCATAGCTTGGGATAGAGATTGCGCCGTAGGGGCGCCCCGGGGCGCCCCTACCGTCGAACCTTCCCGCATCACGGTGCCACGGAGGTGATCGAGAGGGAGCTCAGTACCCCCGCCGCTTGTCGATCACGTTGACCAGCTCGTCGCCGTGCGCCAGCCGGATCAGGTTCTCGCGCAGGATCTCGACGCAGCGCCGCTCCTTCGGACCCGACGCACCGGCGACGTGCGGGGTGATGATCAGATTGGGGGCGTCCCAGAGCGGACTATCGGCGCCGAGCGGCTCGACCTCCGTCACGTCGATGCCGGCACCGGCGATCGCGCCGGATCGGAGCGCCGCGTTAAGCGCTCCCTCTTCGACGATCCCGCCGCGCGAGATCACGATCAGCGAGGCATCCTGGCGCATCTCGGCAAGGGCCGCCGCGTCGATCAGGTGGTGTGTCTCCGGGGTGTACGGGACCGCGACGACGACGACGTCCGACTGGGACAGCAGGTCCGGCAAGCGGTCCGTCGACCAGACCTCGTCGACGATTCCGTCGCCAGCGCCCGGCTGGGCGTCGACGGCGAGGACCCGCATCTCGAAGGCCTGGGCACGGCGGGCGATGGTCCGGCCAATCGCCCCGTAGCCAAGGATGCCCATCGTGCTGTCCTTGATCTCGCGCAGGCTCCGGTACGCCTCGACACGGCCCCAGTGGCGCTCCTGTTTCCAGGCGACCATCTGGGGGATATCCCGCGTCAGGGCGAAGAGCAGGGCGAAGACGTGCTCGGCGATCGACGGAGCGTGGGCGCCACGGGTGTTGGCGACGACCAGGTCGCTCTCGGCGAGTCCCTCGACCCGCGCTACCCAGTCGACGCCGGCCGACGACGACTGGACCAGCTTCAGGTTCGGCGCCGCGTCCAGGAACTCCCGCTTCGGGAAGCCGTAGAACACGTCGGTATCCGGCATCTCGGCCAGGACGTGGTCGGCGTCCCGGCCACGGACCACCGTCAGGTCCTCGATGCCGGTGTCGTCGAGCAGGTGAAAGTACGCCTCACCCTCTGGTGAGAAGAGCACGACCTTCATGGTCTGGGATTCCATCCTCGGTTGGTCGCCCATGGCAGCGGGCGGCGATCGACTGGTCGATGATCAGGTTCTCAGGACCGTGGACTAGTACCGGACCGCGCCGCCGGAGATCGGCGAGACACCGTCCTCGTCACGCGGGGTCGGCTGCCAGTCCAGCGTCGCCAGGTCGGCCCGGAGACCGGACTGCATGTAGGCCGCCTCACTGGACATCGCCAGGAACTGGAACCCCTCGGCGATCCGCTGGTTGACGCCCTTGGCGCCACTGGTGTGGATCCCGGAGGCGACGCCGTTGCGCACACAGGCGGCGCGGATCTCCTCGACCGCCTCGACCACGCGCGGGTCAGTCCCCTCCAGCGGCACGCCGACGCCGATGCCCATGGACGCGGCCAGGTCGTTGGGACCGATGAAGCAGGCGTCCACGCCTGGCACGCTCAGGATCTCGTCGGCCCGCTGGACGCCGTCGATGTGCTCGATCTGCAGGACGACCAGGATCTCGTCGTCGGCCTGCTTCAGGTACTCGCCGCCAGCTGCCCGGAACCGGACGCCGGTCAGGCTGCCGCCGACGCTGCGGTTGCCACGTGGCGGATAGCGGGCCGCCGCGACGGCGAGTTCCGCCTCCTCGCGGCTGTTGACCATCGGCACGACGATGCCCCAGGCCCCGGCGTCCAGCGTCCGCTTGATGTTCTCGCCCGTGTTCCACGGGATCCGGACCATCGGGGCGACGCCCGATGCCGCGATCGCCCCGATCATCAGTGACATGGTCCGGACATCGATCGGGTTGTGTTCGGTATCGATGGTCAGCCAGTCGAATCCGAGGGTGGCGACGTGCTCGGCCGCCTCCGGGCTCGGGAGGCCCAGCCAGGTCCCGATGGACGGCTCGCCTGCCTGCAATCGCCGCTTGACATGATTGATCCGCATGGAAACCTTCTTCCGTGGTTCGGCGACCGGTCGGTCGCACCGTTCAGGGCCGCCGGCATCCTACCCCTTCCGGCCAGCTCGTGCGGCCGGGGGGCCACCGGCTGGTCATCCTGCCTGCCGGGTTGAGGATGTGGCCGTCGCGTGATCGGTCCAGTCCAGGTCGCGCTCCTGCTCGATCTTCGCCGGGTCCAGCTCGACGCCCATGCCAGGGACGTCCGGCACCGTGACGATGCCGTTGACCGGGACGACGGGATTGGCGAAGAAGTACTGGTGGACGCCATTCCACTTCACGAGAAACTCGACCAAAGGAACCTGCGGGATCGGCAGCGCCGCGCTGAGCTGGATGTTCGCCGGGACGGAGTGGCCGTGCGGGATGATGGGGATGCCGTAGCACGAGGCCAGCGCCGCGATCTTGACCATCTCGGTGATCCCGCCGGCCCAGTAGGTGTCGGGCTGGAGGACGTCGCAGGCGCCGGCATCGAGCAGTTGCTTGATGCCCCAGCGGGTGTACTCGTGCTCACCGGTCGCGATCGGGACGGGGGCAGACCGGCGGCGAGCCTCCGCGCACGCCTCGATCTGGTCCGGCATCGTTGGCTCTTCCAGCCACCGGGGCCGGTACTGGGCGACGAGCCCGGCGATCTCGGCGGTGTAGGCGGCGTCCCAGCTCATCCATGCGTCGAGCATGAAATCGTTGTCCGGTCCGATCGCTTCCCGGAGCGTCCGGGCCAGCTCCACATTGCGGTGGATGCCCGCCCGCCCATCGGTCGGGGCGCCACGGGGAAACCACTTGGTCGCCGTGTAGCCCTCGTCGATGAATGCTCTGGCCTGGCGGGCGACGGCTTCCGGCTCGATCGAAAACCCGAGGGCCGACGCGTAGGCGGGGATGCTCTTCCGGACCGGACCGCCCAGCAATCGGTGGACAGGCTGGCCGAGCCAGCGCCCCTTGAGATCCCAGAGCGCGCAGTCGATGGCGCTGATCGCCATCATCGCGACGCCCTTGCGGCCGTGGACCGCGTCCCGGTACATGATGTCCCAGAGCCGCTCGTTGGCCGTCGGGTCCTCGCCGATCAGCAGCCGGGTGAAGACCTGATTGATCTGGTAGGCCGTCTCGTGGGAGACAGGGCCGGCCAGTCCGGTGATCCCTTCGTCCGTTTCGATCTCGAGGAATACGCTGCGGATGCGGAGTCGGCCGTCATCCTGCCGGACGGGGACGCCGAAGTTGTCCTGGACGGCCCGGTGCTCCGGGTAGACATCGATCGGTCGCTGGAGTCGTTCCTCCCAGTACTCGCTGTCGGATTCGAACGCGCCGGTCAGTTCGCGCAGCCGCAGCCGGGTGATCTTCATCGCACCCTCCCGGTTTCGTGGTGGCCCAGGGTCGTCCTCGACCCGGACCGTCGGTCCATTCCGGGTCGCACACGTTGCGACCCCGCAGTCCGTCCGGCAGCATACTGCCGTTGCCGTCCGCGTGGGACCGGTGCGTTCGCGTTCGAATGGAATGGGGTAGGGGACACGTGAGTGAGCGGACGTACCGGCTGATGGGACCTGACGGGGCGTTCTACCGGAGCGTCGAACCCGGCACGCTCGGCGGCAATGCCAGGGACAGGATCTACGGCCGGCTGGATTGCGGGACCGCCCGGTACAACGTCGCCCGGGGCGGCTACGTCGAGCACCGCGTGTTCTTCCGGGATGCGGCGACGGCGGTCGCGGCCGGTTTTCGCCCCTGCGGCAACTGCCTGCGTTCGGAGTACGTGCCGTGGAAGGCTGATCCCGAGGGGTTCCGGACCGCGATGCTGACCGAGGGCGACGCGACGATCCCGGGGAGCGTCGGCCAGGGGGACAAGCTCGCCTGACGATTGCGGCAGGGCGGAGACGGCAAGGGGCGACCCGGAACTGATCCGGATCGCCCCCGCCGTCGCCATTTCCTGCTCGCGCTCTGGCGCTACATCGCCTGCATCGCGGCCAGCACGCGCTGGGGCGTGAAGGGATACTGGCGAAGACGGACGCCCGTCGCGTCGTAGATCGCGTTGCCCACCGCCGCGACGACCGGGACGATCGCCGGCTCACCCGCGCCGAGAGGCGGCTGGTCCGGCCGGTCGACGAGCTCGATGTCGATCACCGGGATATCGGCGAAGCGCATGATGCTGTAGGTCGACCAGTCCAGGCTGGTCACGGACGAGGCGTCGAAGGTGATCTCTTCCTTGAGCGCCCGGCCGATACCCTGGATCACGCAGCCGTCGATCTGGTTCTGCAGCCCGTCCGGGTTGATGATCAGCCCGCAATCGTGTCCGACGGCCACCCGGTTGACGCGGACCGTGCCGTCAGCCGGATTGACGGTGACCTCCACCGCGACGGCGGCGTAGGCAAACTCCGATTCGTAGCGCGCGAAGCCGATTCCCCGGCCGGTGACCGTGCCGTCCGCCGCCGAGATGACTCCGCTGTACTCGGGGCCGGAGGGACGGGCCTCCCAGCCGAACCGCGTAGCGGCACGGCGGATGACCTCGATGGCTCGCGGGTCCGCCAGGTGGCGCAGGCGGAACTCGACCGGATCGGCCTCGGCCAGCGTCGCTAGTTCGTCCATGAAGCTCTCGTTGGCCGTCCCATTGGCGACGGCGCCGAGGCTGCGCAGGGCCGACGGGCGAAGGGGCGGCGTCTCGATCCAGTGGACCGTCAGGCGCTGGTTGGGGAAGGAGTAGTTGTTCGGCCCGTTCCGGTCGCCACCGACCTGTCCCAGCTCGGCCGGCTCGACCGGAGGGTCGATCTGCTGGCCGACCAGCATGTTCCCCGGCTGCCGTCCCGGCCGGGTGGAATGGGTGGGGGTGTAGACGGTGTAATCCCAACCGATGATGTTGCCATCGGCGTCGAGGCCGCCGCGGACGTCCATCACCATCGCCGGGCCCTTGGGCTCCCAGGCGAACTCACCCTGCCGGGACCAGAGCAGCCGGACCGGCCGCCCGACGGCCTTCGACAGGACCGCGGCGTCGGCGCAGACATCATCGGCGCCGTTGTGGCCGTAGCAGCCCGCGCCCTCCTTGTAGATGACGCGGATCTGCTCGGGAGCCAGCCCGATAATCGGGCCGATCGTGCCGGGCAGCGCGTAGACACCCTGCGACGCCGACCAGATCGTCGCCCCGTCGGGCCGGACATCCGCGACCGAGCAGGACGGGCCCATCGAGGCGTGGGCTTGGAACGGCGCGAGGTAGCTTGCCTCGACGACCTGACTGGCCTGCGTGGCGAACGCTCCCTCGACATCGCCGGTCCGGACCGTCTCGACCTCTTCGGCGGGCATCTCCCGCATCAGGGCATGTACCTGGTTGATGTCCGGCAGTTGCTCGATCTGCGACCACGTGATCCGGAGTGCTTCCGCGGCGCGAACAGCCTGCTCTTCGCGCTCGGCGACCACTCCGACGAACGACCCGTTGACGACGACCTGGATGATGCCCGGCATCCCCTGGAGGGCGCTGTCATCCATGCTCTCCACGGTCGCCGCGATGCCGTTGAGCGTGCGGACGAAGGGACGGATGACCCGGGCGTGAACCATCCCGTCGACGGTCAGGTCGTGGATGTAGGCCGGGCCGCCGGTCAGCTTCTCGACGATATCGATCCGGGGAATGGACTGTCCCACGACCCGGTAGGAATCCACCGGCTTGAGGGGAGCGTCTCCCGTGATCGCGGTGCCAAACGTGTCGGTCGCCAGCTCGCCGTAGCTGATCTGCTTGCTGGCGTCGAACAGCGTGGTGACCACGCCGTCATTGACCTGGAGGTCGTCGACCGGCGCGCCGAGTCGCTCCGAGGCCCGGGCCAGCAGGATCATGCGGGCTTCGGCCGCCGCCTGCTGGATGACCGGGCCAGCGACCTGGATGCTCTTGGAACCCGCAGTCGTCCCCTGGTCCGGCGTGAGCAGCGTATCGCCCGCGATCAGCGTCGCCATATTCACGGGAACGTCGAGTTCCTCGACCACGATCTGGGTGAGTGCGGTCCAGAGACCGGTGCCGAGCTCGACCTTGCCGCAGTAGATCGTCACCTTGCCGTCAGCATCAATGCTCAGCCACGAGTCGATCGTATCGCCGGAGACGTCGCGGGTCTGTACGTCCTGCTGCGTCTGGGCGGCCGGCGTGCCGACCAGGCCCGGCTCGATCGACGGGGTCGCCGCGGGAGTGCCCGCGGGTGGCACGGTCGGCTCCTGGGCCAGGAGGCCGGCACGCCGGAACGCCGCAGCCAGGCTGAAGCCGACGACGATGCCGCCGGAGGTCTTGAGCAGGCCACGGCGGCTGATGGCGCCAGCGTGGATGCCGGTTGGATCGCCGGGCTGCTCGTCGCTGATCCGGATGGGGGTATCGGTTGGTGTGGTCATCGGTAGGTCCCTCGTTCCGCTAGACCGACGTGCCCGAGGCAGCAGCTCCGGCGGCGCGCTGCACGGCGCGAACGATCCGGACATGGGTTCCGCAGCGACAGAGATTGCCGTCGAACGCGGTATTGATGTCGTCGATCGTCGGCTCGGGATTGGAGCGGATCAGGGCGGTCGCGGTCATCATCATGCCGGGGATGCAGTATCCGCACTGCGCGGCCTGTTCCTCGATGAATGCCTGCTGGACGGGATGGAGCTTGTCCTCGGTCCGCAGACCCTCGAGCGTGGTGATCTCGCTGCCGACCGTACGCTCGACCGGCGTGACGCAGGAGCGAATGGGCTGTCCATCCTGGAGGACCGTGCAGGAGCCGCACTGCGCCAACCCGCAGCCGAACTTGGCTGCGTGGAGTCCGAGTTCATTGCGGAGGATGTAGAGCAGCGGCGTGTCCGGGGTGGCCTCCACCTGGTGCGATTCACCGTTGACGGAGATGGTGACGGGTCCGACGGGTGTGCTGTCCATCCGGAATCCTCTGGTTCGGGCAGTCGGCTTCGACCAGCCCAGCTGAACGTGAGTGCCTGCGAGCGAGACTCGTTCCCATTGTCTGCCGCTGGAATTACACCGTCAAGCGGCCGAATGATTCGCATTATGAACCACTTCGGACTAATCAGCGGCTGAATACCATGGCTTGGGAACACGCGACGCCCCGGGGCAGCTACTGCCCCGGGGCGTCGCGTCGTGGCCCGGATTGCTGGTCGCGAAGACTACGAGGCTTAGTCCTCGATCTCGAAGCTGGCTTCCATGCCAAGCGACAGGTTGGGGACGCTGCTCTCGGTGTCGAGGAACAGGTCGACCACGGCGTAGTCGCCCGGCTCCAGTCCCTGGAGGACCATCGTCGCTTCCTCGCCGGCCGGGACGGTCAGCTGGCCCACGACCGAGATGCCGTCCGGCAGGCTGGGTCCGGGGACGACCAGCAGCGAGTTGGTCGTCGCGCCGTCCTCGAGGCGCAGCACCAGGGCCTCGTGGTCCTGCTCACCCTCGTTCCGGATTTCCATCGCCAGGGTCGTCGCGTCGGTGCTGTCCGGATCGACCGTGATCTCGTACTCGTCCAGCGTCACCGTCAGCGTCGCGGCGTCCTCCGGGACGGACGGGGTAACGATCTGCTCGGAGACGACCACCCAGCGCGCCGAGGCACGGGCCACGCCGTCCGGGCCGGCCATGCCGAGGAAGGACGCGCTGGAGCTGGAGAGTTCGAGCGTCCACTCGCCCTGCCGGATCTGGTTGCCGATCAGGTAGCGGACGGTGGCGGTCGCGTCGCCTTCGGCGGTAATCGTGACATCGGACACGCTGTCGATGGTGAACGAGGTCGGCGGCAGCTCGCTCGCCAGCCCGGCGAACTCCTCCGCAGAGATCGGATCGTCACTCCCGAGCAGTTGGCCCCGGAAGTCGTCGCCGATCAGCTCGTTGAGCGTCGTGATGTCCCCCTCGGACAGGCAGACCGCGACGGCCCGGACGACGGCCTCGACGTCGGTCGAGACGCCTGCCGGCGCGGCTCCGGCCGGGAAGCCAGCCAGGGTCAGATCCGCGGACGTTCCGCTGTCGTCAGCCACGGGCGTGCCGCTCACCGGCGTCCCGCTGACAGGTGTCCCGCCAACCGGGGTGCCGGTGGTCGCTCCTGTCCCGTCCTCGGCCCGGAGGGTCTGGCGATCGGGGGTATAGCAGGCGGCGAAGTCGAATCCCGGGGTGCCGGACGGCGTCTCGTCGGCGACAGGCGTGCCCTCGTCGTCACCGAGTTCCAGGGAAGCCGGTGTGGCATCGTCTGCCTGGAGTCGAGCCCCCTGGACCGGGAGGACCGGACCGTTCATCCAGAGCCAGTCGGCTGATGCCGCGGCCGGGACCGGGGCGGGTCCACGGGCGGCGAGGGCCAATGGACTGCCCCCGAGGATGAGCACGGCAATCGCGATCAGCCAGATCGCCACCCGGCGAGGCTGCCCGGCGATGTCCGTCTGGTGCGGCTTGAGTGGGAAGCGCAATCGGTACATAGGAAAGAGAACTCCCGGATCGGTCGGTGCGTCGGAACAGCGATACCGCGATGGGTGACGGGTGAACGCCGGTACCTGGCGCTACGGGCCCGCTGAGGGGAATCGCATTGTACCCGTCTACGCTGTTTGCGTGAACGTACACCATGAAGGCGGGAAAGAACGTGATTTCGCCCCCTATACTCGGTTCGACGGGCGGCGCCGATGCATCGTGTCAGGTGACGACCGCACGACATTTTGTCTGATAGGTGGTCCCACGGTCCCGGTTCCGGGCGAGGCCGGTGGAGATCGCTCATGCGGGTATCCAGCACATGACGATGGGAATCGATGGCCGGAACGAGCAGGGTCATGACCACGAGGTACTCCCGGAGTGGGGCGAAGTCCTGGTCCGCTCCGTGGCCCATCTCGCCGCCCAGCTGACGACCGTCCAGATCCAGATGCGCGCGCTCGCCGAAGAGGTCGAGGCCGCCGGCGGAGTGGACGAAGCGGCGGTGCGCCAGCGCCTCCGGCAGCTGGCCGTGCTGCGAACGGGGCCCACCCTGCGGGAGAACCTGGGGCCGGCGCTGGCCGATCTGATCGACATGGAGAGCCTGGAGCGGGACCTGATCGCCTGGCTCTCCGGTCCCAGGGATGATTCCCATGAGTAACCCCGGACGAGCGAGCCGCCAGACGGTCGGGTCCGTTGACGGGATCCCGTACTGGAAGATGAGCGGAAGCGGCAACGATTTCATCGTCGTCGACAACCGGCGCGCGCTGATCCCCGTTGACCGGGAAGTCGCCTTCACCCAGGCCGTCTGTGACCGTGATGCGTCGCTGGGAGCGGACGGGGTGGTGCTGATCGAGCATCCCAACCCCAGCGACGATTCCATCCCGGTGGACTTCGCCTGGCGCTACCGCAATGCGGACGGCAGCGAGGGCGAGTTCTGCGGCAACGGGGCGATGTGCGCCGCCCGCTATGCCTTCCTCAACGGGATCTCGGATAGTCGGACCATCTTCACGACCCCTGCCGGGATGGTGTTCGCGACCGTCGCCGATGGACCCACCGACGACCGCGTCGCGATCGGCATCAGCGATCCGTCGCCGGTCGGACCGGCGGTGAGGCTCTCGGTCGAGGGGCGGTCGGTCACGGTCCACGCGGTCACCGTCGGCGTCCCGCACGCCGTGACGTTCGTCGACGACATCGACAACCCGTTCCCGGAGTTCGGCTCCGGCCCGGACGTGTTCGCCGCCGTCGGGCGGGCCATCCGGCACCACCCTCACTTCGCCCCGGCGGGCACCAACCTGAACGCGATCGCATTCCGAGCCGACGGCGCACTGCTGATGCGGACCTATGAGCGGGGAGTCGAAGCCGAGACCCTCGCCTGTGGCAGTGGAGCCATCGCGTCGGCTGCCGTCGCGACCACGCTGGGGCGTGCCGCCTCACCGGTCCCGGTCGTCGTCCGTGGCGGCAACACGCTGGTGGCGTCGTTCTCCTGGGATACCAACCGGCGCCTGGCGACCAACGTGTCGCTGGCCGGCCATGCCCAGGTGATCACGACCGGCGCATTGTCCCGGGACGTGCTGGGCAGCTGACCGAACCGGGGCGGGCATGATGGGATCGCTCCCCGACCTGATGGCGCTGTCCGTTTACGACGCAGACCTTCGGCAGGTCGCCGCGGACGTCGTGGCGGTTCGTCGCGCCCGTGCCCTGGCGCTCGTCCGGCGCGACACCCTGGCGCTCGACGATGCTCTGGCCCGCGCTCGGCTCGGGAGCATGCGGCGGCGGTCGACCACCATCGCCGTGCTATCACACTTGCCGGCGGGGACGAGCGGACCCGGACCACCTGGGTCTACTGGGTGCGGCTGGCTGAAGCCCGCCGGTGTGCTGGCGAGCCGGAGACGGCCGAGCCGATCCTGGCCGAGGCGGTCCGCGCGACGGCGGACGCTCTCGAACTCGCCTCCCTCCACCACTTCTCCCTCCAGCATTAAGGCAAGGCCCTCATCGACCTCGGGCTATGGGCTGAGGCTCGATCCGCACTCACGGCGGCTCTCGCCATCCGGCAGGCGATCGGCGAGCCGGAGTTGATCCAGAGCACCCTCGCGGACATCGACCTGCTGGACCGTCGATCCGGAGGTATCTGACTCACGCCCGGGTTGGAGCGATCCCGATGGGACGGCGGTGCCGCGCGGCGCGGTACACTGCCGAACGCGATTGGGGGGCCGGTCATACGCCGCCGGACCACCGTGTCTGCGCGGCGGCCGGACGGCCCGGACAGGACCCCGCACAGATGGACGACCACCAGGCGGGGACCCGCTGCGAGAGGACCCAGAGACGATGACCAACAGCCGGACGGCCCCGCACACGACTGATGCGGAAGCGGACGTGGATGCGACCAACGGGCCAGCTTCCGACGCCGCCGCGCCGTCCCGCCCCGAGGTCAGCGACGCGCAGGCCGATGAGTCGACCACCAGCCAGGCGGGTCCGAGCGCCGGGGAAACGCCGGAGCGTGACCCGGCCGGGGCAGGTGGGGCGCTGGATGCCGCACTGCTCGCGGATCCCACCGCGGCCTACCCCGTCGCCGTCGAGGAGGCCGAGGAGCGGGCCGAAACCGCTATTCCCCCGGCCCATCTCCTGGCGATCCCCGGTCCGGCCTACCCGTCTCCGTCCGGCTCCGACGCGGCCTGGTATCAGCCCAACGGCGTCGGTGGCTACGACCTGATGCTCGTCCCGTTGACCGGCGGGCCGGCCGAGAAGGTCGATCTGCCGCTGGAGCTCCGGCCGACCCTCGGCGTCGATGGCGATCCGTCGGGTCCGACCGGCCCGGTCTGGTCGCCGGACGGACAGATGCTGGCGCTGACCGCACTGGATCCGGACACCGGCCGCGACACAATCTTCGTCATCGAGTTCGGCTCCGGCCTGCTGCGGCCACTGGTCGCCCACAATGCCGACGACCGGGGACCGAAGTGGTCGGCTGACAGCCGCGTCGTGGCGTTCACGTCACGCGTCGGGGGCCGCGACCGCATCGCCATCGCTGAGGCCCGCCCGCCCGAGGGCGAGGAGCCGTACGCGATCTACCTGACCGACGGCGCCCAGGATGACCGGGATCCGACCTGGCTGCGGACCGGTGCGGAGATCGCCTTCCGCCGGCGCCGGGCCGACCCCGGCACCGATGACATCTGGATCGTCTCGATCGTCGATGGCACCCTCCGGCAGGCAACCGGCCGCGAAGGGCGCGTCGGTCTCGGGTCCCAGCCTGCGTACCGCCGGGCACCGGTGACGTCACCGGACAAGCCTCAGGTGGCGTACGCGACGAACGAGAAGGACTGGGACCTGATCGCGATCGCGAATACCGACAACGGGACTGGCTGGACGCTGGCCGGCGAGGCCGGTGACAAGGCCGACCCGCAGTGGTCGCCGGATGGCAAGCGCGTCGCCTACGTCCGGACGATGGGCACCGTCACCAACGTCTGCACCAAGGGCACCGCCGCGGCGGTGACGGACATCCAGGATCCCGGCAACGGGATCGCACTCCACCCGCGGTGGCTGGCCGACGGACGGCTGCTCTACTGGTACGCCGACAGCGTCCGCTCTCCCCGCCTGATCGTCCAGCAGCCTGGTCCGAAGCAGCCCCGGACGGTGATCGACCCCTTCGCGGACGCTCCACCGGTCAAGGACTCCCCGGCGGACGACGCCACGACCACCGTCACCCCGGCTACGTCCGACGCCGCTCCGGTCTTGGCCGATGACGCCGCTCCGGTCATGGCCGACGATGCAGGACCGGTCATGGCTCAAACGGCTGAGTCGGACGGGAAGGACGACGCCGGGTCCGAGCCGGCCGAGGCCGTGGCTGCTGATGCGCCCGACGGTGAAGCAGCCGGGACGACCTCGGGCGAGACGTCCGAGGAAACGGCGCCAGCGGATGCGCCTGCCACCGCCGCTACCCTGCCCGCCACGACGACTCCGGCCGCGAGCGAGCAGACGGCGGACGAGGTCCGGGCGTCGATCCCCCCGATCGACCCGTCATGGTCGGTGCCATCCGTCCTGGAGACCCAGACCCCGGACCGGCTCAAGCTGCCGGGGCTGCTCTATCGGCCGGGTGACGACGACCAGGGCGCCACAGCCGAGTTCACGGTCGTCTCGGTTGGCGACGGGCCGCCGTCCCGCGCTACCCAAGCGCCGGATCCGGGCCTGCAGGCCATCGTCGCGGCGGGCTACCCCTATTACCGGCTGAATGTCCGCGGTGTGCCGGGCCTTGGCCGGAACGTCCTCGACGGGCTGGTCGACCTGGCGGACTTCGAGGCGGAGACGGACGACATCGTCAGCGTCGACCGGATGCTACGGGTCGGGGACCTTCGCCTGCCGGATCGCCACGCGATCCTCGGTGTGGGCGCCGGCGGTGCCCTGGCACTTACCGCAGCTGGCGGACGACCGGGAACGTTCGCGGCGGTCATCGCGATCGACCCGGTCACGGACTGGGACCGCGAGTTCGATGGGCTGTCGCCGTGGCAGCAGGCCTGGTACCAGCGCGTCTTCGGTCTGCCGCTCCAGGAGGCCGGCCGCTACGCCCTCCGGACCCCGTCGACCTTCGCCGGTGTGATCGACGCGCCGATCCTGCTCGTGACGCGCGGGGAGCGGCGAGCTGCGATGCTCGCTCCGCTGACCAGCGTGCTGGACGAGCTGGAGGTCGCTTACGAGCACGCCGCGCTCGACGCGGACGTGACGGACGCCGAGGTCGGCCGGGCGGTCGCCGGGTTCCTCGACGGGCTGGCCCGCGGGTAGTCGGCCGCGGATCCAGGCGAACAAGAAACCCGTCGCCGTACCGACGGTCCTAAATACTCAATCAGGCAGCGAACAACGATTAGGCGAGCCCATCGCTACGAGACAGCGGCCCGGCCAGGGATGGCCGGGCCGCGGTCGTTCCTGATGTCCCCGTTATCCGGTAGCTCCTTGTCCGTACCGTCCGGCGCGACCCGTAGCGATGGGGCTCGACCCATCTCGGCCGCCGAACGGCTGAGGGAAAAGACCCGAGTTCAGATCTACCCGGTAACACGGCGGGGGCGGGCAACGGACGGGGCAAGCGCGCATCCTTATGGTCCGTCCGGTCTTGTCAGGTACCAGCGACGGGGGTGGCTGCACTCGTCGTCGCCTCCAGGATGGTTGCGACGAGGCCATCTGCCGGATTAAGGAAGGGCTGCGTACCCGGGAGAAAGACATTCCCGCTGACGGCGACGAGAACCATGGTTCGACGGTCCTCAGAGAAACACGCAGTGGCGAAGGTGAAGTACGACGTGATGGGCTCACGTCCCTCGGCTCGGTAGGTTTCTGCGCACCCTTCGATCTGGCGCGAAGCGGCCTCCTCAGCCGGCGCGCCTCCATGGGGAATCAGGGATTCCTGATAGATCGCGATCTCCCGCTCCGCCCACCCTCGAGCTTCCTCTATCGAGCCGTTCTCCGGGAAGTAGGCGACGATCGTTCGGACCCGATTGCCCTGGTTGTCGACATAGGTGTGAACCTCGGCTTGCACGCTGGTCCCATCCAGCACCCAGAGATAGTGGGAACCGGCCAGTGGGCTCCAGCCGGCCCCGAGCGTGTCGAGCGTTGGCAGGTCATAGGCACTCACGGGTGGCAACGCCCAGAGCGGCGGGACATCGGTCCGGGTCGTGATGGCGGTCGAGTCAGGTCGGACCGGTGTCGGTTCCGCCGCCGGAGGCGTCGCTGCTGGTGACGCGCCACCGATGGCGGCCAGCGTCATGGTGGGCTCGTCGCCAGACTGCGGTGAGCTGAGGTAGACGGCCACCGCAGACAGCCCAACGAGGAGTACCAGCGTCAGCGTGGCGACGAGACCCATGATTCGGCTTTCGGTCCTGCGAAGCGGGCGCGGATCCGCAATGGTGGGACGACTTGACGCTGCCAAGGGCAGGGTCGTCATCGGCAGTGCGGCCGGGGTGGTGTGCTGGTGCATCAGGCTCTCCCAGAGGGTGTCTTCATGACGGCGGATGGCGTCGTCGGGCAGTCCGCTCTGCGCGACGCGGTCGACGGCACGGGCGATCAGGCCGGGTTCGGCGGCAGGGGATGAATCGGTTCCGTCCAGCCAGGCGTTCAGGCGGTCGGCGGCGCGAGCTTCGGTGAGGTCGTCGCGGTGGGCGGGGTGCTGCGTCATCGATCATCTCCGCACAGGAATCCCGGACCGAGCAGCGCGCGAAGCCGGGTGTAGGCCCGAAGCTGGGCCGACTTGGTCGCGGGCAACGAGAGTCCGAGGGTCTGGGCGATCTCCGGTCCGGTCAGCCCCGCCCAGCGCAACTCGACGATGGCGCGCTGATCCGGCGAGAGGTGCGTCATTGCCGCGCGCAGCTGGGCACGTTGGTCGTCTGCGATGACCTTCTCATCCGGCGCGGGGGCGGCCGCGACCAAGGGCGCGGCATCGTCGAGCGGCACGAGTGCGTGGTGCGTCCGGGTCAGGTCGATCACCGTGTTCCGGGCGATCGTGAACAGCCAGGCCGCGACGGAGCCGGACCAGAAGCCGTGGATGCCGGCCAGTGCACGCGTGAAGATCTGCCCGGTCGCGTCGGCGGCGCGGTCGGTGTCGCCGAGGCGGCGGTAGCAGAACGCGAACACCGGCCGGTGGTAGCGGCGGTAGATTGGTTCAAAGTGGCGCGGGTCCGCCTGAGCCCGGAGCATCGCGGCTTCCTCCTCGTCGGCACTGCTCACCCGGTCCGGCGGGTCGGTCCCGCCGGGTGGGCCGTCGGACGTCGCCGTGGGCATCGCTCCCATCCTCATTCCCTCGCTGGTACACGATCCGGATCGGCGATGAGACGGTCGGTGCTGGAAAGGGAAACGATGCGGGCCGGAAAAGGATTCACCTCGCACGGCAACGCCCCGGTTCCCATCCTCTGCGGACGGGAACCGGGGCGTCTTGGTGACGGAGATTGCGAGGCCGAGGCTACCGCACGCCGAGGATCAGCTCGTTGACCAGCTGGTCGAGCTCCTCGTAGCGGCGTCCCCTTGCGGCGAGGGCCGTCGCGTCGAACTGATGCTCCTTGAGCGCCGTGGCCGCGCCAGCTGAGTAGCTGGCAGCAGTCGGACCGGCGTAGGCGGCGTCATCGGTCCGCAGCTCGCCGACGATGCCTTGGATCTCGCTGTCGGCGGCGAACCGCTTCGCCTTGTCCTTCATGATCAGATAGGTCCGCATACAGCCCTGCGCAAACGCCCAGACACCGGCGTCGTCCTCGGTCCGGTACGGGTGGGCGTCGAAGTGGAGCGGACCGTCGTAGCCGCTCTCCTCGAGCAGCTTCACGAGGTAGAACGCCTGCTTCAGGCTGTCCGAGCCGAAGCGGAAGTCCTGGTCGTAGCGGCCGGCGACCTGGTCGTTGAGGTCGATGTGCCAGAGCTTGCCGGCGTCGATGGCCTGGCCGACGGCATGGGTGAAGTTCAGCCCCGACATCGTGTCGTGGGCGAACTCCGGGTTCAGCCCGACCATGTCCGGCTGGTCCAGCGTCGTGATGAAGTGGAGGGCGTGGCCGACCGTCGGCAGATAGATGTGGCCACGCGGCTCGTTCGGCTTGGGCTCGATCACAAAGCGCATGTCGTAACTCTGGTCCTGGACGTAGCGGGTCAGGAAATTGAACGCCTCCCGCATGTACGCCAGCCCCTCGCGCGGGTCGCGGTAGACGTCCGTCTCTGCCCCCTCGCGGCCACCCCAGAAGTCGTAAATCTTCGCACCCAGCTCCGCCCCGATGTCGATCGAGCGCATCGCCTTCTGCACGGCGAAGGCCCGGACCGCGGCGTCAGATGAGGTAAACGCGCCGTCCTTGAAGATCGGATGGGTGAACAGGTTGGTCGTCGCCATCCCGACGTGGAGGCCGGTCTCGTCCAGGGCCGCCTTCAGCCCGGACACCAGCCGGTCCCGCTCCGCCGGGGTGGCGTCGAACGGGACCAGGTCGTTGTCGTGCAGGCTGATTCCCGCCGCGCCGAGTTCGGCGAGCTTGTGGACGGCCCGCACCGGATCCATCGCCGGACGAACGGGATCACCGAACGGATCGCGGCCCTGCTGGCCGACGGTCCAGAGGCCGAACGTAAAGCGGTCCTGCTTCGTCGGGGTGAAATCCGTCATCTCTGCTCCTCGTCCGGCGGACAGGGCCGGATGGTGGTGCCGCCCGTGGCACCGCAATGCCGCCGCACGGACGACTGATCGATGCCCCATTGTCCCCCATTCGGGCGTCGGAGTCTGTTGTCGGCCCGGGACCAGCGATGGAGGACTGGAGTCGGCCCGGGGAGTCCCGGTTGCCGCGACGCCCGCCGCTACCGACAATGGTCCCGGTGGCCGGAGGCACCGGCCGATCCCGGGAGGTTCGTGGTGGGGTATCTGCGCCGGCTGTTCATGGTCGTGACGATCGCGGTCCAGCTCGTCACGCTCGCTTACGTCATGGTTGTCATGGGACAGAGCCAGGCTTACGACATCAACCGGTCGATCGTGAACGCGACCGACGCCCGGGCGGTCTACTACCTCGCCGCGACGGCCTTCGTCCTGACGCTCGCGCTGGCGTTCATGCTCTGGTACGAGCGGCGGGGGCCGTCGCGGCGGACCCGTCGCCAGGCGCTCGAGCATCCCGATGTGCCCGCGACCAAGGCGGGACAATGACCTATCGCTACGCCACCGACCGAATCGACTATTCGGCCTTCGCCAGCGGGCATGTCCTCGTCAGCGCACCGGGACGCACCGGTTTCCCGGCCCGGCTGGCGACCGAGCTGTTCCAGCGGGCCGCGGCCCACCTCGACCGGCGGGAGGTCGCCGCGCCGTGGTCGGTCCTCGATCCGTGCTGCGGTGCGGGACAGCTACTCGCAACCGTCGGGCTGCTCCACGCCGATCGGATCCGGGCGCTGACGGCGGTCGATATCGACACGGACGCGGTCGCCCTGGCCGATCGCAACCTCGCGCTGTTCGCGCCGGGCGGGCTGGGCCGGCGGGAGGCCGAGCTTCGCGCCGCCGCGCTGGATGCCGACCGGCCCGGGCTCCTCGCCGCAGCCGATGCCGCCGCCGCGCTGGCCGCGGCAGCCCGAGGGTCGGGGGCGAACACGCCACTTACCACCAATACGGCCGTCGCCGATGCCACCGACCCGGTGACATTGGGCGCCGCAGTGCCGGTCGGGAGCATCGACCTGGTCATCGCCGATGTTCCGCACGGCAACTGGTCGGACTGGGCGACGAACGCGACGGGTGCCCCGACCGACGTGGCCCCGCTCGATGCGATGCTGGCAGCGGTGCGCCCGCTGCTGTCGCGGGGAGCAGTCGTGGCCATCGCGTCGGACAAGGGACAACGCCCACGGGATGCCGGCTGGCGACGGCTGGAATGGTGGCAGATCGGGCGACGGCGCCTGGAACTGGTGTCGGCGGATTGAGCCGTCCCGGGCCGGCTATGGCTGGAGAACCTGCTCGACGGTGACGAAGGTGTACCCGTCGGCCTCGAGCCCGTCGATGATGCCGGGCAGGGCGTCATAGTCCGCCGTCGCTGCCTCTCCGACATGGAGCAGGACGATCGCGCCGGGCTCGACGCCGTCCAGCACCCGGGCGGTGACCGTCTCGCCGGTCTCCCCGTCCTGCCAGCCGAGCGAATCGACCGACCACATCACGGTGATGCCGTAGCCGGCGGCGTCCGCGTCGCGGAGCGTCTGCGGGCCGAGGTCGCCGTAGGGTGGTCGCCAGTAGGGCCGGTCGTCGTAGCCGTCGCCGAGGTCGGCGATCTCGGCGTGGGTTCGCTCCAGCTCGTCCAGGCGGTAGTCGGTCCCGGGGTCGCCAGCGCCGGTCGAGAAACCGGTGAACGACTGGTGCGACCACGTGTGGTTGAACACCTGGTGACCGTCGGCGACCATCCGCTCGACCAGGTCCGGGTTGGCCGCGGCCCACTCCCCGGTGATCCCGAAGGACGCGACGATCCCCCGGTCCGCGAGCAGTTCGAGGATGGCTTCGGCGTTGCCCCGGTCGTCGCCGCCATCGAAGGTCAGCGCGACTTCCCGTCGACCACTGGTGCCCTGCTGGACGATCGTTGACACGTCCGGCTCGGCGCCCGCGATGACCGGCGGGTCCGGCCGGATTGTTGCTTCCGGTGTCGCCACGGCGGTCGGTGTCGCCGTGGCCGGTCGAGGTCGCGCTTCGGTCGGAGTCGGGGAGGGGGCGACGGTTGCGCCTGCGCTCCCGGACGGGCGTGGGTCGACGGCGCCACCGACGGACGGCGGGACAGTGGCGGTCGCTTCCACCACGGCAGTCGGCGTGACCAGGCCGACTGCCGCGGTGCTGGTTGGCGCGGCGACGCCGATCGGCGCGCCGTTCGTCGGGCCCCCACCGCCGGGGAGCTGCCAGACCAGCAGCGCGGCGAGCAGCAGCGCGGCCAGGCCAGTGATCGCGACGAGGACCCGGGCCCGCCGGTCTGCCGCCGGGGACAGCCGCGACGGGCCAGGGCGTCCCGTTCGGGACGTCCGGCCAGGGGGCACGGTTCTGGAGGTGCTGAATGTCCGGTCCTGCCTGATCGTCATCGGGCTCCCGCCAGTGTACGGACACTTGCCGTCTGTCAGGAGAACCCTACCGGGCCGGACGCCCGGAGGCAACGTCCATACGAGAGGTGCCGCGACGACGGAGCGTCTCGTCAGCGGTGCGAAGTCGTGAAGAAATCGAGGAGGACGGGAGCCAGGACCGCTGGATCGACTTCGTGGGTCTGGCCATCGAGGGTGACCTGAGTGCTGTCCGGAATCGCGTCGGCCAGCTCACGGGCCGAGCGCGGGAACTGATCCGGGCTCGCGCCACCGGTCCCGATCAGCGTGGGGATGCCGATCGCGCGAGCATGGTCTACCGGCACGGCGTTGTCGTCCATGATCGCCGCGTCGTAGGCAAGCGTCGGCGCGACGGCTTCGAAGGCTGGCCACATGGGCGAGTGGGCCATCCCTTCGATCGCCTCCGGAGGTGTGCCGACCAGGGCGAAGAATCGGCGGGCCATCTCGCCTGGCTGGCCCGCCAGCCGGGACCGTTCCTGCTCATCGCGGTAGGTGCGGGCCTCGGCCCGGATCGTCTCGTCGGTGTCAGGACGGTAGGGCGGCTCGTACAGCGCCAGCCGGGTGATCGGCAGGCCGGCGGCGGTGGCGAGCACGGCGAGCGCCGCACCGGAAGAAATCCCGAACACCATGGCGGAGTCCCCGGCCTCCGCGATCACCGCAGCCATGTCCTCGATCTCGCGCTCCACCGCGTAGGGCTGGGTGTCGCCGCTCTCGTTGCGGCCACGCCGGTCGTAAAGGAAGACAGTGAGGTGCGGGGCGAGCAGTGGGGCCAGCGCTGGCATCGGGCCGAACGCGCGGTGGCACATCGCGCCATCGACCAGGACGACGGCCGGGCCGCTCCCGGACCGGTCATAGGCGATGCGGGTTCCGTCGGCAGAGGTCGCGTAGGGCATCTCGGGTTCTCCATGGTGATCAGGTGGCGGACAGGCAGGCACGCAACGAGGGCCAGGAACCGGCGGTGGAGCGGGGTGGCCAAAGCGGAACGCCCGTGGATCAGCGGGCCGGACGCCTGCCCCGGAACCGGAGCGAGAGCAGGGTCAGCCACGCGAACGAGAGCGTCACGCCGGCATAGAACCCAGTCAGGATGATCGGGTTGGTACCTCCGCCGGTCGAGAGCCCGACGATCGCGGCGGTGAACACGACCCCTGTCACCAGCGAGAACAGGCGCCATCCGCGCTTGCCCTCGGCGGCGAACCGGCGGGCCATGATGAAGCAGACGATGATCGCCGAGATGAATGCGAGCTGGCCGAAGACCATGTGGAGAATTCCCGCGGTCGACAGGGTTCCCTGCTCGTCCGGGGTGCCGGAGGGGAAGCCCAGGCCGGGATCGGCCCGGAAGATGCCGGCGCCGATCTGGCCCAGCGCCCAAATCGCCATCAGGCGCGGGACCCAGGTCGACCCTCGTCCTGACGGCATCGCCGCCCGGAAGCCCATTGCCGCGGCCAGCGTCAGCAGGCCGGAAATGATGAATGTCGTCACCTGGATCCAGCCGAGATCCCCGTTGGCAAGGATGCTCAGCGGGTGGCGGGAGAAGTCGAAGGCTTCGCGGGTCAGCCCCTGGGTGAAGCCGGAGATGAGGAAGACGGGACCGGCGAGCGCGCCGCCGAGAAGCAGCGTCCGGGCGGAGAGTCTGGGGTGGCTGGCGACGACGTCCGGGGCCGAGATGGTGTGCGCCATCGGGTGTTCTCCTGTGATTCCTGTCAGGGAGAGGGAGCGGCGGTCAGTTCGTGGCCCGGCGACGAGCCAGGAGACGATCCAGGTTCCGGAACGCCTGGCTGAGCCCCTGGACCATGCCGCGCTCGACGATCTGTTGGAGCAGGTCGGATGAGGCGAAGGTGCTGGTCATGAGCACGTGGGTGCCGTCGGCGACCGCCCGGAAGCGGATTTCGACGTCGATCTCAGGAGACCCGTCGAATCTCGTCCCCGTCTCGTCGACGAAGGTGTCCCGGTAAGCCAGCAGCCCGGGCGCCTCGATTCGCTGGTAGTAGGCCTTCACGCTGGCGTCCATTCCGCCGCTGCCGGGATCCGCGACCAGGGTGTAGTGCCAGACGCCGCCGCGCCGGAAGTCGTGGGCGTGGGTGACGGTCGTGTAGCCATCGGGTCCCCACCACTGGTCGAGCTGAGCCGGCTCGGTGAACGCGGCGTACGCCTCCTCCGGCGTGGCCTCGATGACTCGGTCCAGCGCCAGGACGTGATCCTCAATCCTCGGTTCCAGGTCCGGCAACCGGTCCTCCTTCGCGCAGGCGTTTCAGATGGGCGTCGAGCCGGTCGAGCCGGCCGTCCCAGAAGCGGCGGTACTGACTGACCCAGTTCGAGACGTCGCGCAGTGGAGCCGACTCGAAATGGCACGGTCGGAACTGGGCGTCGCGGGTACGGGAGATCAGACCGGCGTTCTCCAGAACCTTGAGATGGCGGGAGATCGACGGGAGACTGATGTCGAATGGTTCGGCGAGTTGGTTGACGGTCGCGTCGCCCTCGGTGAGCCGCTCCAGGATGCGGCGCCGGGTTGGGTCGGCCAGGGCACTCAAGGTGACGCTCAGGTGATCGATCTCCTCCATTGTGTTTAGCCTGTCTGCTAATTAGCGGGTGTGCTAAATACGATACGTCGGGACGTCAGGACTGTCAATCCCTCACCCCTGCTTGAGGTTGAACCGGAGACGACGACCAAAGAACGAAGCGCGATGGCGTCCTGGCTCAGCACGTCTAGGTCAGGGAACCAGCGGGTCCGATAGACGGGCACGAACACGGTCGTGCCCGCCATCAGTCTGCCTAACGCTTGCCGAGTCTATTGGGTCATGCCCCCTATGGAGACGACAATGTCCGGGTTCTGGAGTGCCTGCCCGGTCACCATCTTCCGCTCCCGTTCCGGAGTCGCGACGAGGCCGGTCTGCCCGGCGGCTCGCGCGCTTCCAAGAGCCACGTGGAGATGACTTAAGGACACTCAGTCTCCGGAGTCGTGAGAGCCATAGTCACCGGCAGGGCGACCGGTGAGCTCGTTCAACTTGCTCTCCATCCGCTCCAGCCGGTGGCGCAGGTCCTCCTCGTCCTCCTCGTAGGAGACGACGCCGATCGCCTTGAACACGCCGGCGAGGATGGCGAACTGGACCGCCAGCTGCCAGAACTCGGACTGGAGGTTCTCGAACAGGTCTCGAGTCCACTGGATGAGGTAGCCGCCCCACGTTGCGGCCTGGCCCTGCTGTGATGCTTCATCGACGGCGGCGAACCACCCCGAGACGAAGTGGACGACCATGCAGACGATCGCCGCGAGCGCCATCGCCCGGATGGCTGACAGTTTCCGACCCTTCATGCCTTGTTCCTCTCTTCACGGATACCCCGGCCGGGGTCAGTCCGGAACGTGACTGGCGTGCCAATCCGCCATTGCGTGGATCGACGCATCCGTCATCCTGGGATCGTCCGAGTCCCGCTGTTGGTGTCGCCAGCCAGATGTGAATGCCAGGCTATCCGATCCGCGCTCCAGTGTACGTACACAACTGCTAGTATGGGAAGGACTTCGGCGGATCGTGTGGTCGGTCCCGCTCCGGTCGACTTCATTGTCCGCGTAGGGGAGCTGACATGGTTGGTCAAGCCAGCGTGGCTAGGGCAGAGACTACTTCGGCCGAACCAGGTGGTCGCATCGGCAACATCGTGCTCTGGGTCGTCCAGGTGGTGCTGGCGCTCGTCTTCGCTGGCTCGGGCATCTCCAAGCTGGCCGGCGATGGATCGATGGTCGACATGTTCGCCGACATCGGGATTGGCCAGTGGTTCCGCTATTTGACCGGGGCGATCGA
This sequence comes from Thermomicrobiales bacterium, assembly GCA_035944555.1. Classification (GTDB taxonomy): domain Bacteria; phylum Chloroflexota; class Chloroflexia; order Thermomicrobiales; family UBA6265; genus CADCWK01. Next base: position 313,645 of record DASZAY010000031.1, on the reverse strand, counting down.
AATCGTCCTGGCCGGGGCGATCCTCGTGCCCCGGGCCTGCGGGCTGGCGGCGGCTGGGATGGCTGCAGTGATGGTGGGAGCGATCATCGCCACCCTTGCCCGACTGGATGATCCGATCTGGGTTCCGCTCATCCTGCTGATCGTTGCAGCCGGCGTCGCCTTCGCCCGATGGCCGCGAACCCGCCGCCTGCTCGATCGCTCCACCCGGTAATCGGTACCGAAATGGCAGACGCCCGCCCGGATAACGGGCGGACGTCTGTGTTCCCGACTGTCTGCAACAGGATTCCTCCCAAGAGGGGAGAGGCTACCCGCTCAACCGGGCCACCGCTCCCCATGCCGGGCGAAGTCAATCAGCGCGTCGCGGTCGTCGGTCGCCACGCCGATCACCTCGTCCGCTCCGCCGTAGTAGACGTAGTACCGGCCGTCCCGCTCGGACGTGCCGCAGGTGAAGACGACGTTGTCGATGTCGCCGTGCAGCTCCCAGTCCTCTTCGGGTTCGAGAATGGCCGCCGCTGGCCAGTCGATGATCTTGCGCGGGTCCTCGAGGTCGAGCAGCGTGACGCCGAGACAGTAGCGCTTGGGCTGCTCGACGCCGTGATAGATCACCAGCCAGCCATGCTCGGTCCGGATCGGCGGTCCTCCGGCGCCCAGCTTCCAGCCGTCCCAGTTGCCCGGCCGCGGCCGCATGATCTCGACCTAGTCGACCCACTGCCCGCCGGTCATTCGTCGGAGAACGCCAGCCACATGCTGGGCGGCATGCGGTGGAACATGGCGTAGCGCCCGCCGACCCGCTCGGGGAACAGGGCGGCATCCTTGTTGTCCGGCCCCGGGATGACGGTGCCGTGGCGTTCCCAGGTGAAGAAGTTGGTCGTCGAGGCCATCGCGACCTCGATGTTGCCCTCGCTTCAGGCCGTGTAGACCATGTACCAGCGGCCATCGATGAAGGTCAGTCGCGGGTCCTCGACGCCCTTGACCTCGTTGGGCGCCTCCGGGACGAATACCGGCCGGTCCAGCCGGGAGAAGTTCACGCCGTCGGTCGAGACGGCGAAGCCGAGCCGGGAGACGCCGCTGTCCTCGGGCTGGGCCCGGGAGATCAGCACCGTCGCGCCATCGACGTCGGCCACTGCGTTGTTAGACACCGTCCGACTCTCCCAGTCGGACCCGGGGATCGGTGCGAGGACGGGGTTCTGCGGCACGCACTGGAGGCGCGCGTCCGGCGGGGCGACGAGGCGGGCAAGGCCTGGCATGGTGTGAGACCTTTCACAACGGTCGATTCCAGATGGCCGCGGGGGGCAAGTTGCGGACTGGCTCGACCGCGCTGCGCTGTGAATTGCCTGCCACTGGCCTTTGGACGAATGGAGCGGACGTTGACGACCCCGGCCTGGTTTCCCGATGAGCTGATCTTCGCCGGTCCCGAGCATCTCGACGCCGACTACGTCGCCGGGTATGAGCGCAAGACCGGGGTAACTCCGGACGCCGATGTGGCCGTGCTGCAAGGACTTGGCCTTGGTCTGGACGATACCGTGGTCGATCTCGGGGCCGGGACCGGAGCGTTTGCCTTTGCCATCGCCCCGTTCTGCCGGCGCGTCGTCGCGGTCGATGTGTCCGAGGCCATGCTCGAGCCACTCCGGGTAAGGATCGAGCGCGACGGGGTAGTCAACGTCGAACCGGTTCACGGCGGGTTCCTGAGCTACGAGCACCGCGGCGACCCGGCGGCGTTCGTGTACTCCCGAAACGCGCTCCATCACCTGCCCGACTTCTGGAAGGGGGTGGTGCTCTCCCGGATTGCCTCGATGCTGCGACCCGGAGGCATCCTCCGCCTGGTCGATCTGGTCTACGACTTCGGACCCGGCGAGGCCGCGAAGTGGATCGAACCGTGGCTTGCCGGAGCCTCACCCACCAGCGATGTCGGGTGGACCCGCGAGGAGTACGAGACGCACCTGCGGGATGAGTACAGCACCTTCACCTGGTTGCTGGAGCCGATGATCGAGCGAGCCGGTCTGCGCATCGCTGACCGCTGGGTCAGTGACAACCGCATCTACGCCGCGTACACCTGTGAGCGACCAACCTGAACCGGGGAATCGCTGATCGCTCACGGCGTACCGACGGTCAGCCCTTGACGCCTCCGACCGTCAGCCCTTCGATGAAGTAGCGCTGGGCGAGGAAGAACAGGACGAGGATCGGCAGCGCCATCACGGTCGCCATCGCCATCATCAGGTTCCACTGTGGGGCCGTGTTGGACAGCGTCGCGCCGTAGAACTGGAGCCCGAGGACCATCGGGTACTTCTCGAGGGTGCTGAGGTAGATCAGGGCGCCCTCGAAGTTGTTCCAGTTTCCCTGGAAGCTCAGGACGGCGATCGCGAGCAGCGCCGGCTTGACCAGCGGCAGCATGATCTCGCGGAACACCTGGAAGACGTTGGCTCCGTCGATGATCGCCGCCTCCTCGATCTCCCGGGGAATCGTCAGGAAGAACTGGCGGAGCAGGAAGATGTAGCTCGGCCCCCAGGCGAACCACGCACCGACGGTGAGCGGCGAGAAGGTGTCGATCCGCCCGACTTCCCTCCAGATCAGGAACTTCGGGATCAGCGTCAGGATGCCGGGCAGCATCATCGTCGAGAGCAGGATGATGAACAGCACGTTGCGGCCGGGAAAGCGGAACCGGGCGAACCCGTACGCGACGAGGGCTGCGGTGAAGATCTCGGCGATCATCGCCAGGACGGTCGTGAAGACCGTATTCAGCAGCCAGCGGTCAAACGGCAGGGAGGTCCACGCCTCCGGGTAGTTGCCGGGCACGACCGGGTTCGGGATCCACTGCGGCGGGTAGGCGATCAGGGACGCGTCGGACTTCAGCGAGGTCGAGAGCATCCAGAAGAACGGGATCAGGATGATCGCTCCACCGATGGCGAGCAGCAGGTAGACGACGACGCGACCGACCCAGTCCAGCGGGGTCCGGGGACGATCGGGGTCGTTGCCACCGCGGCGGCGCTGGCCGGCCTGGGGTCCGACGGTCGCGAGGTCGGCGGGCGCGCCACCGGGGGTGCCGGGCGCAGCGGGGAGGCTAGCCATTCTGGTTCTTCTCCCCTTCGTAGTGGACCCACGCGGCCGACGACCGGAAGACCAGTAGCGTGAACAGCAGGATGATCAGGAGCATGATCCACCCCAGCGCGGAGGCGTAGCCCATGCGGCCGCGGTCGAATGCCTCCTGGTAGATGTAGACGTTCATGAAGGTGCCGGCGCGGCGCGGCGACTCGATAAAGAAGGCGACGGCGAAGGTCTGCAGCGACCCGATGATCCCGAGGATCAGGACGTAGAACAGCGTCGGACTGAGCATCGGGATGGTGACGTTGACGTAGCGGCGGATGGTGCCCGCGCCGTCGACCTTGGCCGCGTCGTAGAGGTCGCGGGGGATGTTCTTCAGCCCGGCCAGCAGGATGACCGTGTTGGCGCCGAAGACGCCCCAGAGCGCCATGATGATGAAGGCGGGCAGCACGAGGTCGATGTCGGTGAACCAGGCGGGGCGGGCGATGCCGAACAGGTTGAGGAACGGCGACAGGATGCTGTTGATCAGGCCGTTCTCGGTGAACATCCAGCGCCAGAGCAGCGCCGTCGCCGCCGCGGGAAGAACTGCCGGAAGGTAGTAGAGCGTCCGCCAGCCACCGAGGCCCTTGACGTTCTGGTTGAGCAGCGTCGCGGTCAGGAGGGCTCCGAGCAGACCGAGCGGGACGTTGATCACGGAGTAGAGCAGGGTGAACCGCAGCACGGTCCAGAACTGGCGGTCCTCGGTGAACATCCGGACGTAGTTGTCCAGCCCAATCCACCTGGGCGGCTGGAGGATGTTGTACTCGGTAAAGGACAGATAGAGCGCCGCGAGGAACGGCCCGGCGTTCCAGATCACCAGGCCCAGGATCCACGGCACGATCAAGGAGTAGCCTGCGGCCGCCTCGCGACCGACGCCGAACCTGCGCAGCACCCAGTGCGTGGCGACCATTACCACACCGACGAACACGCCAACGCCGACGAAGTCGGTCAGCGTCAGCGTGTACCAGCTCAACATCGGTCACCCCCTCGGATCGCGCAACAGCCCCGGGTTGGTGGACCCAGGGCTGTGGCGTGCTCGGTCGATTGCGCCGGGTCCTACGGCAGCCAGCTCTCCAGCTCGGCGCGGGCGTCCGGCGCGAGCTCCTCGGCTGTCCCTTCCTTCCGGTAGAGCGGGTCGACGTAGTAGTCGAAGAAGCTCTGGTCCCAGTCGGATTGCTGCGGGATGACGTTGAACGGCCGCATGTCCTCGGTCGCCGCGGCGACAATGGTCGCGGCCGATTCCGCCTTGCCCGGCACCGACGCGCTGACCGTCTCGACGTTGGCCAGCGACTGCCGCGGGGCGACGATCTTCCAGTGGTGGATGCCTTCGGTCAGCGCGACGAGGGCGTTGTAGGCGGCGTCGGGGTTGGCGGAGGCACCGTTGATCACCGTCGAGGCGGTGTAGGCGAGCGTCTGGCGACCGGCCGGACCCTGCGGCACGCGGGCGACGCGGATCAGGGCGGCGGCCGGGTCCTTCTGCTGGGCGTAGTCGAAGTCGTCCGTCGCGCCACCGAGGAACATGCCGATCCGGCCGGCCTTCATCAGATCGCCGGCGGACTGCTCGGCCTGTTGGGCCTCGGTCATCCCGTACTCGGGGTTCCAGGTCAGGTCGGCCTTGAACTGCGCACCCTGGATGGCCTCGGCCGAGTCGATCGGGCACTCGGACAGGTCCTCGGTGATGACCTCTCCGCCCGCCTGCCAGATGAACATCTGGATCGGCGGCCACTCGCCGAAGGCGATGCCGTACTGCTGCTGGTCGGGGAGGGTGAGCGCACGGGCGGCCTCGCGGAAGGTCTCCCACGTCATCGTGTCGTCCGGCAGGGGCAGGCCGGCGGCCTCGAACAGGGCCGGGTTGTAGTAGAGCATCACGGGCGAGGCCAGCCACGGCAGGCCCCAGGTCTTGTCCTCGTACTGGACGGAGCGGAACGGCGCCGGCAGGTAGTCATCGACGTTGGCGGCGCCGATGCCGGAGCTGTCGCTGGCCAGCCGCTCGGTGATGTCCAGGATCGCGCCGTTGCTGGCGTAGTTCGGGACGTACTCCTGTGACAGCCAGAACAGATCAGGAGCGGTGCCGCCCGCGATCGTCGTCTGGAGCTGCACGTAGTAGTCGGCCGGCTTGGGCTCCGAAAGGATCTCGAAGTCGGTGGCGGCGGCGTTGATCGGCGCGATGACCTCGGCCAGCTCGTTGGCCTCGTCGACACCGGCCCAGACGCCGAGCCGGATCTGGGTCTTGCCCTGGGCGGAGGCCCGGGGCTGGAAGCTGCGATCCAGCCCGGCGATCGCCGCGGCGCTGAGACCGATCATCGCGCCCCGGCGAAACATCGTCCGTCGATCCATCCGGTTGCGGTTGAGGTCATCGAGATACTCCGCGAACCGGGCGTCAGACGCCCGGTCGCGATCGCGGTGGTGCCACATCGCACTGTTCCTTTCTGGTCAGGGGTCGTCGTGGCCACACCATGGCCAGCGACCGCGGTAGCCGATCCGTAACCGGAGGTCACCCTCTGGTACTGGATTCGCACGTTTTGCGCCCAAGATGAGTATTTTCCGGTACGTGTACGCGCTATACGCCTTGCCGAAAATCCTGATCGGGTACGCTCTTCCACGGAAATCTGACTATCCGGGCCCGCCGGCGGCGGGCGGTGACTGGTCCCGATCAGAAGCCGCAATAAGTTCGACATCGGCCCATTCGATCGGGAGGATCATTGATGACCGAGCCACATTCCTCTACGCTGACGCGTCGGTCCATCGTCGCTGCCACGGCTGCCGGTGTCGCGGCGCTCACCGCCGCAGCCAGAGGGGAGATCATCGACGTGTCCGCGGAAACGAGCCACAACGATCACGAGGAGTCCGGTTCCGGGACGGTCGTCGAGATGCCGTTCGGTGCGCTCGAGGACGGGACCAGGATCTCCATGATTCGAATGACCAACGCCAGGTACATGGAGGTCGGCATCCTGACGTGGGGCGGCATCATCCAGTGCCTCTGCGTACCCGACCGGGATGGCAGGATCGCCAACGTCTCCCTCGGGTTCAACACGGCGAGCGAGTACGAGGCCAACAGCCCGTACTTCGGCGCGATCATCGGCCGGTACGCTAACCGGATCGCCAACGGTCGCTTCGAGCTCGACGGTGAGGAGTTCCAGCTCGAGACCAATGACGGGCCCAACAACCTGCATGGCGGGCCGCAGGGCTTCGACCGCCGGGTCTACGACTGGAAGGACGTCTCGAAGGATGACGTGCTGGCCGTCCGCATGAGCCGCGTCAGCGCGGACGGCGAGGAAGGCTTCCCCGGCGAACTGACGTACAACGTCACCTACACCCTCACCAATGACAATCATCTCAGGATCGATTACTTCGCCACGACGGACAGGAAGACCGTGGTGAACCTGACCAATCACACCTACTTCAATCTGGGCGGCGAGGGGTCGGGCAACATCCTCGACCACGTCCTCCAGATCAATGCATCGCGCTTCACCCCGGTCGACGAGACGGTGATCCCCACGGGTGAGCACGTCGAGGTCGCAGGTACCCCGTTCGACTTCACCAAGCCCAAGCCGGTCGGTCAGGACATCGCCGACACGTCGTCCGAGCAGATCAACCGCGGGCAGGGCTACGACCACAACTGGGTGCTGGACCGGGACGGGACCGATGACCTGTTCGAGTTCGCCACGCTGTCCCATGAGCCGTCCGGCCGGTTGATGACCTGCCGGACGACCGAGCCGGGGGTCCAGTTCTATTCCGGCAACTTCCTCGATGGTTCGCTGATCGGGATCAGCGGGCAGCCATACGCCTACCGGAGCGGCCTCACCCTCGAGACCCAGCACTTCCCGGACTCGCCGAACCAGCCGGACTTCCCCTCCACGGTCCTCGAGCCGGGTGACGAGTACCGCTCGACCACGATCTACGAGTTCTCGATCATCGACGCCGACTGAGAAGCCGTCAGCGACGACGTCCTGAATCTTCCGCTGACGCCCCCGCCATCCCCGGCGGGGGCGTCGTTGGTTCCCGGGCTGGGATATAAGGTTCCAAGTGAATCAGATGGCAGGGACAGAGGGGGAACGGGCATGGCATGGGAATGGGAGCGGGTCTCGGGACCGGACGGGTTCGCCGAGGGGCCGGCCTGGGATGGCAACGGGCTGTTCTTCAGTGTGATCATCCGGGACGAGATCCGCCGGTACGACCCTGTGACGGGCCGGACCACGACGGTCTACCGCAACACCCGGGCGGCCAACGGGTTGCTGTTCGCGCCCGACGGCACCCTGCTTGCCTGCGAAGGGACCGGCGGCCGCGCGATCGTGCGCTACGACCGGGACGGGCAGCGCCACGTCCTGGTCGATCGCCACGACGGCCAGCGGCTCAACAGTCCCAACGACCTGGCCCTGGCGCCGGACGGGACGATCTGGTTTACGGACCCGCGCTACGGGGACGATCACTCGGACCGCGAGCTGGACCACGACTCGGTCTACCGGCTGGATCCCGCTGCCTCCGATGGCGGCCGGACCCTCCACCGGGTGACGTTCGACACCACCCGGCCCAACGGGATCCTCCTGTCTGCCGACGGCGGGACGCTGTACGTCGCGCAGAGCGACTACGACCCGGGCAGTGTCCGCCAACTGCGGGCCTATCCCGTCGGACCGGACGGGATGCTGGGTGCGGCGACAGTGCTGCACGACTTCGGCGAGGCGCGGGGGATCGACGGGATGGCCTTCGACGCCGACGGCAACATCGTCGCTGCCTGCGGCTGGGAGGTGAGCGGGCCAGGCTCGCGGGTCACCGTCTTTGCCCCGGACGGCACTGTCCTCGACGAGTCGCCCCTGCCCGAGGCCCGACCCACCAACTGCGCGTTCGGCGGCGAGGATCTCACCGATCTCTACGTCACCGCGACCGACGGCGGCGTCTGGCGCGTCCGTGGCACAGGGCGGAGCGGGCTGCTCCAGCCACCGGAGGAGCGGCCCTTCACCGGCGCCTGAGCTCCGACCCACGTCGTGAACCTGAACCGGGGCGCGAGCCTAGACCGGGATCAACTCGGTGGTACGGGTGTCGAGGACGCCGAGTTCGACGTGGCGGTCGATGAAGTCGGTGATCGTCGCGAGCATCTGGTCGCAGTGCGGGGCGCTGTTGGAGACGACGGCGACCGTTAGCGTGGCGTAGCTGAGGTCGTCGAGATCCTCCGTCTCGGCGATGGCGGCGTTGAACCGGTTGCGGACCCGGTCAGCCAGCGACCGGACGACGTGGCGCTTGTCCTTGAGCGACGTGCTGCCCTCCAGCCGGAGCCCGATGGTTGCCACGCCTACCGTCGTCGCCATCCTCAGCCTCCCGCTTCGTCACCGGCGACATCCGGGCCGGCCGTGGTCGCCGTCTCCACTCGCCGGACCTTGACCTGGACATCGTCGCCGTCGATCTGCCACTCCCAGACCAGTCCGCGCGGTCCGGCGATCCCGCTGGTCGCGTCGAGGTAGGTCAGGGCATTGACGCGGGTTGTACCAAACGTCGCGCAGATCTCGTCGTCGAACAGGGCCGCGATCGTCGCGCTGGCGACGGTCGGATCGGCGAGGTCGGCCCACGAGACCTCGGCCCCGAGCGCCTGCAGGATCGAGAGCATCGCGTCGAGGAACTCATTGGCGTCCCAGGGTTCAGGCTCGCCCCAGGCGGCGCTGAACCGCTGGCCGATACCGGTCGCCCAGGCATCGAGGGGGACGCCCTGGTCCCGTAGCGTCGCGACCGTGGCGATGATCACCGCCTGGGCGTTCTGCTGCGCCTGCTCGAGTTGCTCGAACTCCTCGTGCCGGTCCCAGCTGGTCTCGAAGTCGCCCGTATTGATGTAGTCAGCCGCGCCCTGCTCACCCATGGATGGTCCCGTTCGATCCTGCCTCGCGGCCGCTCGCCGTCGCCAGAGTGTGGCACACGGCGACGGCCGGATTCAGTCGTCAGGCCCCGATGATCGTGCCCATCGCGTCGACCAGCCGGTCGAGGTCGTCCTGCGTGGTGTAGCCCTGGACCGAGACGCGGACCAGCGCGACGCCCTCGGGCTGCGAGACGTGGCGATGGACCGGGATCTGGATCCGGAACTCGTCGAGCAGGCGGCGCTTGACGGCTGGGGCGTCGTCGCTGGGGAACGGCACGGCGACCAGCTGCCGGTACCACTCCGGCGAATCGGCAGTCAGCGGCTGGAACCGGTCACCTGAGAGAGCGAGCAGACGGCGCTGGGTCTCGCTGGCGAGGCGGTGGCAACGGGCGCGGACGGCGTCCCAGTGGTACTGCTCCTGGAAGTCGATGGCGGCCGGCGTGGCGAGGAACGGCGAGCAGTCCCGCGTGCCGGACCACTGGTTGCGGCGGATGAACGTGCCGTAGGCCCGCTCCGCCTCCTTCATCCCCCAGCCCTCTGCCCAGCCCCATGAGACGGTGGTGGCTTCCACCCACTCGTGGTGCTCGGGACGGACATAGAGGAATGCCGATCCCTTGGGCGTCATCAGCCACTTGTGACAGTTGCTGGAGTAGACGTCGCAGCCCATCGCGGTGAGGTCGAGCTCGCGCTGTCCGACGACGTGGGCGCCGTCGATGATGGTCATGATCCTCAACTCGCGGGCACGGGCGCAGATCAGTTCGGCGGGCAGCGTCAGCGCGGTCGGCGAGGTGATGTGTGAGAAGAAGATCACCTTCGTCCGCTCGGTGACACCGGCGAACAGCGCGTCGACGATCTCCTCGGCGTTCGTCAGTGGCAGTGGCAGCGTCTGCTGGACGACCCTGGCGCCGGCCCTCTGGCAGTAGTGGTCCCAGGTCAGCATCAGGGCGCCGTACTCATGGTCAGTGGTCAGGATCTCGTCGCCGGGCTGGAGGTCCAGGGACCGGATGACGATGTTCAGCCCGATCGTGGCATTGGTGACGAAGACGAGGTCATCGGCCGGGGCACCGACCAGCGGAGCCAGGCGCTCCCGGGCGTCGTCCAGTGCGCGGTTGAGTAGCCCGTCAACGAAGTGGACCGGCTCCCGCTCCATCTCCAGCTGCCACCGGAAGCTCTCTTCCATGACCGGTCGCGGCGTGGCGCCGAACGAGCCGTGGTTGAGGTAGGTGATGGCGGGATCCAGGTAAAACAGGGGGCGGAGTTCTTCCGCGGCGGGGGCCGCTGCCTCGGCGGCGAGGGATGCCGTTACCATCGTGAACCTCTCGAATGCGCTGCAACGACACGCCGGGGTGGGCGGTCGACCGGGACGGGATGGACGGCAGTGTAGCGAGATCCGGTCGGGTCTGGGCGGCGTCTCCGGGCCCCGGTCCCGACCGTTCGGTTCCGTCCGCATTTCAGCGGCAGTAGAGGTTTCGGGACGGCCGACCGTCCCGGCGTTCAACGCCGTTCGTCCCTGAGATCAGGCTCGAGCTCGTGGAGCGCCGAACCCCGCCACACCGATCGAAGGTGCGTTCACCTGCCCGGCCCGGCTCGGGTGTCAGGGTCGGTTTGGATCCATCAGGCGCCGTTCATCGGAGCGAAGCCAGTCCAGGTCATGCTGCAATTGGCGCCACTCCCGCCCGTCCCGTAGGAGAATGATGATCTGGATGATGGTCAGCACGGCGGCGATCGCCGTGAGGATGATCGCTACCAGGGCGTCGGATGCCGCCAGGAGCGCGACGTCCCCGAGAATACCGGCGCTGCCGAGAACGAGCAGCACCCAGCCAAACGTCACGAGTTGAACAAGGACCGTGGCGATCATGAAGAGGCGGCGTGGCATACCCATCCCATCGAAATCCGACGTTCAGGCACCATCGATGTTGAAGGGGCCTGGCGACGGCGTATCGGGGAGACCTCGGGATAGGGTGAAGGACCGGACTGCGCGTCCGGTCTGCTGGCATGGAGTCCCATGCCCGGCCTGATACCCGATGGTGTCTGCACCAGGCAGAGGCTAACCATCAGGAATTGGCGGAGTCCCGTTTTCCACGACCCGTGGTGACTGGCCAGGTCCCGGCGGAGGGATCGCCGGCCCGGGCGCGGCGGTGGTTGCGGCACGAGGCGATGCCCATCGCTCCGAACAGGATGAACGGGATGAGGAAGACGAGGACGGCGAGGATGTTCTGGGCGTCGAACGCGATCTCCATGCGATGGTGCCTCCGCGGCCCGGGACAGAGGTGGGGGTAGGGCCGGATGTGCCTAGCGTAATGGACCCCGGGCCGGAGCGCCGGATCGAGGACCGGCAGCGGCGCCAGACCAAGCCGGGACGCGGGAGGTGATCAGACAGGTACGACGAGCGTCTTCAGCACATCGCCACTGAGGGCCGCGGCCATCGCCTCGTCGAAGCGGTCCAGCGGGTAGGCCTGGGCGAGGAGTGGCCTGACGTCGACGGATCCGTCGGCCAGCGCCCGGATCGACGGCTCGTAGCCGCCGGGGCCGAGGTGACTGCCGTGGATGTTCAGCTCCTTGGTATCGCCAATGATCGTCCAGTTGACCGTCGCCGGCTCGTTGAAGACGCTGAACTCGACGAACGTGCCCAGTTTGCGGACCATTTCGAGTCCCTGCTGGACGGCCGCCGGGTTGCCGCTGGCCTCGATATAGACGTCGCAGCCATAGCCGTCCGTCAGTTCCCGGACGCGGGCGACGGCATCCTCCGCGGTCACGTCGATTGCCTCGTCGGCGCCGAACCGCCGGGCCAGCTCCAGCCGGTAGGGTTTGGCGTCCAGCGCGATCAGCTTGCCGGTCCCGCCGAGCCGCAGCTTCGCGATCTGGAGCATGCAGAGACCGATGTTGCCGACGCCGCAGACGACGACCGTGTCGCCCTGGCGGATATCGCCCCGGTCGACGGCGTGCCAGGCACAGGCCATCGGCTCGATGTAGGCAGCCTCACCGGCGCTGAGGGAATCCGGAACCCGGTGGACCCGCGCGTTGGCGGGGAACAGGTTGTACTTGGCCATCCCGCCGTGGGTCTGCCGCTTGAACCCGAAGATCCAGTGACGCTGGCACATCCAGTACTGGCCGCGCTCGCAGTACCGGCAGGCCTCGCACGGGACGATCTGCTCGGCCACGACGCGGTCGCCGATACCGACGCCGTGCTTCTTCCCGGCGCCGTCACCCAGCGCGACGACCCGGCCAGCGTATTCGTGCCCGGCGATGACGGGACCCTCGAGGAAGCCACCGGCGTTGTCGAGACCCCAGAACAGCGGGCCGCCCAGCCAGCACTTCATGTCCGAGGCGCAGATTCCGATCGCCTCGACCTCGACCAGGAGTTCGCCCGGGCCGGGTTGGGGGACGGGCATCGTCTCGACGCGGTAATCCCGGGGACCGTGGGTGACGACGGCCAGCATCTCCCGCTCACGGACTTCAGTCATCGTGCTGCTTTCTCCACTTCTAATGCAGTGATCGTCTGGTAGCAATATTCATGACACCGGGCACTGGACGTTGTTGTTCTCGATGGAGAGAAGCGTACACCGCAGTTCGACCCGCCACGACGGCGCCCATAGCCCGCGATCCGTCGGGGTTCGCTATCCTGACGGGACGCCAGCCGACGCCGCCGAGCGGCACCACGACGAAGAGGAGCACCGCGATGCCGTTCCTGAGCACGAAGGTCCAGCGCTACCGGACGGACCTGATGCGCCAGTTCATGGAGACGCACCAGCTCGACGCGCTCGCCTTCCTGACGCCGGACTGGTTCTTCTACGGGACCAATTACCTGCTCGACGTCGCGCCCTGGGAGCGACCGGTGATCGCCGTCATCCCACGCGATGGCCGGCCGTTCATGGTCCTGAACGAGCTCTCGACCAATCACATCACGTTCGCGAAGGAGCGGGACTCCCTCTGGGTGGATGACATCTCGCTCTACAGCGAGCATCCGCGCCTGACCGATCGCCTCCACCTCACGCCACAGGTGCCGGAGCTGTTCGCCCAGCGGCTGGCGGCGGCCGGGCTGGGGCGGGCCAGGATTGGCGTCGACGCGGCGACCGAGCCGCTTCGCCTCGCCGCCCAGCGCCTGGGGAACGTGACGCTGGTCCCGCTGGAGCGCGAGCTGCGCGACCTCCGGCTGGTCAAGCACGACGAGGAGCTGGAGCTGATCCGGCGCGCGGGATCCCTGTCGGACTGGGGCCAGGACCGCTACCGGGATGAGATCCGGCCCGGGCGCGTCGTGCAGGAGCTGGACTTCTCGATCTCGGCGCTCATGGCGGATGAGGCGGCGAAGCGTCACAAGGGTGAGCGGGTCGAGATCCGCTGCTGGACATTGTCCGGCCCGTCATCGGCGTCTCCGCACGGGACCGGCGCCGGCGCGAGTGAGACGGTCGAGACCGGGCATGGCCTCGTCAACATCGTGATCGTGCGGATCAACGGGATGGTGGTCGAGAACGAGCGGACGTGGTTCTGCGGCAAGCCCAATGACCGGCAGCGGGCGGCCTACGCCGCGGCGACCGAGGCCCAGCAGGCCGCGATTGACTCCTTCGTGACCGGCCAGCCGCTCTCCGGTGTCGATGCGGCCGCCCAGGCGGTGTACCAGGCGCACGGCTTCGCCCAGTACATCAACCACCGCACCGGGCACGGCATCGGCATCGCGGGCCACGAGTTCCCGGACGACATGGCGTTCAATCCGCGCCCGCTGATGGAGAAGGAGGTCTACTCGGCCGAGCCAGGAATCTATATCCCGGGGCTGGGCGGCTTCCGCCATGACGACACGGTATTCGTCGGCCGGACGCCCGAGCTGGCCACGAAGGCGCCGCGCGACATCGACAGCCAGACGGTCGGGTAGCGGGGCGCCTGGAGCGCTGCCCAGCGACGGCTTGACCTGCCCGTCGACGACTTTCGACGCCCGGCGGCACACCCGGAAGGTGGGTGTGCCGCCGGGCGTCTTGCGTCCATTTGGGCCGGTCGACCGTCCGATCGATCGTCGGGACGCGAGAGCCGGGCACTGGTAACCAGCATGTGGCGCCGTGATTTGTTCACGTCGCCTTTACGCGCCGGGCCGGTAGACCGATATACTTCCAGCAACCTCCCTTCGCCCATCGCTGCCCGGTCATCCTCGGCCGGGCCGCGTCGTGTCCGATCCGTCATTGCTCTTTGCCTGAAAGGTCCCGATACGTGTCTGACTCCAGCACCGCGCGCGGTGGTGTGTCTGCCCGGCTGCTCGTTGCCCTGTCGCTGCTCGGTGCGCTTGGTCCGCTGTCCGTCGATGCCTATCTGCCCGGGTTCCCCCAGATGGCAACAGATCTCGCCACGACCGCCTCGTCGGTCCACCTCACCCTGACGGCGTTCCTGCTCGGACTGGCCGGTGGCCCGCTCGTGATCGGACCGCTTTCGGATCGGTTCGGGCGCCGGGCGCCGCTGCTGATCTCGATGGTGATCTGCACGCTCGCCAGCATCGGCGCCGCCTGGACCGACAACGTCTCGGTCATGATCGCCTGCCGGTTCATCCAGGGGTTCACCGGCTCGGCCGGCATGGTGATCGGCCGCTCGATCGTGACCGATCTCTCGACCGGACGGGCGGCGATCAAGGCGTTCAGCATCCTCGCGGCCATCGGCTCGTTCGCGCCGGTAGTCGCCCCGCTGCTTGGTGGCCTGCTGATGCCGTCGATTGGCTGGCGCGGCGTCCTCTGGGTCGTCGCGCTCGGCGCTGCCCTTGTGACGGTCCTGTCAGCCGTGATGATCCGGGAGACGCTGGCGCCGCAGCACCGGACGGCCGGCGGGATCGCGGAAACCGGCCGGACCGTGATGCGCCTGTCCCGCAACCGCGGCTACGTCGGGTACCTGCTGATCGCCGCGATCGGGTTCGGAGCCATCCTGGCCTACGTCTCCGCGTCGCCGTTCGTGCTCCAGAACGTCTTCGGGCTGTCGCCCGGCGCGTTCTCGCTGGCCTTCGCGTTCAACTCCATGGGCCTGATCCTCGCGAGCTTCATCAACGCCCGCCTGGTCAGCCGGATCGAGCCAGCCCGGATCCTTGAAGTCGCCCAGGCAGGGCTGGTCGGGGTAAGCGCGCTGCTGGCGCTCACTGTTCTGACCGGCGTCGCGACCATCGTGACCGTCCTTCCGATGACGTTCCTGATGGTCACCCTGATCGCGTTCGTCCTCTCCAACGCGTCGGCGCTGGCGATGGTCAGCGTGCCGTCGGGCACCGGCAACGGCACCGCCGCGGCGCTGCTCGGGTCGATCCAGTTCGGGTTCGGCGCCGTCGCCTCGCCGCTGGTCGGTCTCGGCGGTGAGGACAGCGCGACCGCGATGGTCGTCGTGATCGCTGCGTGCGCCGTGGTCGGCCTGGGAGTGGTCGCGGTGGTTCGCCGCTCGCCCGTCATGATCGGGGAGTACGACACCGAAGGTGCCACGACGCCCGCCTTTCCTAGCCACTGACGCGCCGGGACGGCCGCCCCCCTGACAGGAGGGTGAATTGACGGCCGAAACAGACAGGGGGCACGCCAGCGCTGGCGTGCCCCCTGTCTGTTTTGATGACCATTCTGGCCTGACGGCAGCGCCGAGCTACTACGCCTTCGGGGCTTCAGGATCGGCGAAGTAGCGCAGGACGGCTTCGACGGTGACCTGGATCCCGACGCCGAGCGCGTCCTCGTCGATGTCGAACTTCGGGTGATGATGCCCCCAGACGAAGCCCTTGGCCTCGTTGCGCGACCCGACGTGGAAGTAGCACCCGGGGACCGCATTGAGGAAGTAGGACATGTCCTCGGCGCCCATGATCGGCGTCTGCTCGATCGCGTTGTCCACGCCGACGACTGCGGCGGCCGCATCCCGGACGATCTGCGCCATCCGCACGTCGCTGGTTACCGCTGGCGGGCCGAGCTCGTACTCGACGGTCGCCTCGGCCTGGAGCGCCGCGGCGATCCCCTTGATCACCTCCGGGACCCTGCGCTCCAGGTGGTCGCGGACATCCGGGTCGAACGAGCGGACGGTGCCGCGCATCTCGGCGGTGTCCGGGATGACGTTGCCCGCCTTGCCGGCGTGGAGCGCGCCGACCGTGACGACGGCCGCCTTAAGCGGATCAATCTCGCGCGAGACGAGGGTCTGCAGCGCCGTGATGATCTGGGCGCCGACCATGATCGGGTCGACGCAGCCATGGGGGCGAGCGCCGTGGCCGCCTCGTCCCTGGATGGTGACGGAGAAGCTGTCCGCCGCCGCCATCGACGGACCAGCCTTGGACGCGACGACGCCGAGCGGCATCTCCTGCGCCAGGTGGAGCCCGAACGACGCGTCGACATGCGGGTCCTCCAGCGCGCCCTCGGCGATCATCGGCTCGGCGCCGCCCGGACCCTCTTCGGCGGGCTGGAACAGCACCTTGACCGTCCCGGCGAACTGGTCACGCATGCCCATCAGGATGCGGGCGGTGCCCATCAGCATGGCCGTATGGCCGTCGTGCCCGCAGGCATGCATGATGCCGGGCGTCTGGCTGCGGTACTCGACGTCGTTCTCCTCCTCGATCGGGAGGGCGTCCATGTCGGCCCGGAGCATCAGGACGCGGTCGGCGTTCGGGCCGCTCCCCGTGCCGCGGATCAGGCCGGTCACGCCGTAGTTGGCGATCCCGGTACGGATATCCTCCACGCCGAGCTGTGCCAGGCGGGCGGCGACGAACTTCGATGTCTCGACCTCCTGCATCCCGAGTTCGGGGTGCTCGTGAAGGTGGCGACGATCGGCGACGACCCCGGGCAGGATCTCGTCGACGGCGATCTGGAGGTCGGGTGCGGTCGTGGTCATCTGGTCAGGTCCTCATCAGTAGGTAGCTGCAGAGGCGATCGGCGGGACGTCCCCGGGCGCCGGTCCGTCATCCCCGGGATGGCGCATCCGGATTGGCGAAGTAGTTCAGGACGGACGTCACCATTACCTCGACGCCGATGCCGAGCGATGCCTCGTCGATATCGAACTTCGGGTGATGGTGGCCCCAGACCAGTCCGCGGTCCTCGTTCTTCGATCCGACGTGGAAGAAGCAGCCGGGCACTTCCTGGAGGAAGTAGCTCATGTCCTCCCCGCCCATGCTCGGCTCCTTGACGAAGAAGTTGTCCGGGCCGACGACCGACTCGGCCGCCCCGCGGACGATCTCGAACATCGCCTCGTCGTTGACGACCGAGGGGTAGCCCCGGACGAACCGCAGCGTTGCCGATCCGCCCAGCGCCCGGGCAACATCGGTGACGATCGTGTCCATCCGCTCGGCCAGCCGGTCGCGGAGTTCGGTGTCGTGGGTCCGCATCGAGCCGACGAGTTCGGCCGTGTCCGGGATGATGTTCGGCGCGGAACCGGCATTGAACGAGCCGACCGTGACGACGGCCGACTTCAGCGGATCGGTCTCGCGGGAGACGAGGGTCTGCAACGCGATGACGATCTGCGAGCCGATGACGATCGGATCGACGGAGGCGTGGGGCCGGGCACCGTGGCCGCCCTTGCCCTGGACGGTGATGTAGAAGCGGTCGGAGTTGGCCGACGAAGCGCCGGGCCGGGTGGTGATCTGGCCCAGTGGCGTGTCCTGCGCCATGTGCAGGCCGAAGGAGGCGTGGACGTGCGGGTCCTCCAGCGCGCCGGCCTCGATCATCGGCTTGGCGCCGCCGGGCTGGATCTCCTCACTGGGCTGGAACAGCACCTTGACCGTCCCGGCGAACTCGCCCCTTCGCTCCATCAGCAGCCGCGTCGTCGCCAGCAGCATGGCGGTGTGGGCGTCGTGCCCGCAGGCATGCATCACCCCCGCGTTCTGGCTGACGTACTCGACGTCGTTCTCCTCCAGGATCGGGAGGGCGTCCATGTCGGCCCGGAGCATCAGCACCTTGTCGGCGTTCGGGCCGGTGCCGGTGCCGCGGATCAGTCCGGTGACACCGGTCTTCGCGATCCCGGTCCGGATGTCCTCGACACCCAGCTGGGCCAGCCGGGCGGCGACGAACTTCGCCGTCTCGACTTCCTGGAAACCGAGTTCCGGGTGCTCGTGGAGATGGCGGCGGTCGGCCACGAGGCCGGGAAGGATCTCGTCGATGGCGGCGTGGAGGGTGGGCGGAGCGACGGTCATGGCCAGGCTATCCCTTCGAGCGATCGGGCACCGCGGCCGGGCCAGCTGCATCGGCGGCTCCGGCCGGGGCGCCTGTAATGATTCCTCCGGGACCATAGCAGAACCGTCACACCTCTACCGGATCGACCGAGCGATCCGGTGCATCATCATGGTGCGGGATGCCTGGAAGGCACGACGCTGCCGCAGTGACGCCGATTTTTAACGCGCCGTGGTGACAGGGGGACACCCGTTGACAGGGGTGGGAAGTAGAACATACGATCTATCCCGTGCCTGTGTCAGGCGCGCCTTCGGTCAGGCAGATCTGACGACATGTCTAATGAGATGCTTGACAGCGGGTGAGTGTCCGGATATAGTGTACGTACAGTTCCGAGGGGCTACGGGCTCCGGGGACGTGATCACCACTCCTATCAACGGCGCGTCGCGTTGCGGGGCGAGGCGCGGACCGGGATAGGCAGTGGGCAGGATCGGGAACCCGATCGCGTTGCGGGACGCGGTCGGTGGGAACGGTTCGGCGCGATCGCCGACCTGGTCGTGGTTCGTCGGAACTGTCTTTTTCTTACGGCTCTCGCTGTTTGTTCCGTATGATCAAAAATCTGGCCCACGCGCGCGCGAGCCCGCGAGAAAGCACGATTCAACTGCTCGGTCTTGACGACGATGTTGTCGTATCCGCCGGGCCGAATTGGTGATCCGAGAGTGAGTTGGCGGCGCGGCTCTGCAGGTTGGGATCGACGTGGGAGTACAGGTTGAGCGTCGTCTTGATGCTGCTGTGCCCCAGCTGCTCGGCCACCAGCTTCGGATGGATCCCGAGGGTCATCGAGCGCGTCGCGTTGGTATGACGCAGCTGGTGGAACGTGAGCGGCTGGACCACTCCCCGAGACCTTGGGAGAGCCGGTCCAGCCTCGTCGCCTTTTCGGCCCGGAGGAGTATCGGGGTGCTGGCGGATGCCGGACGAGTGGGAACGGAATGCTCGAAAGGACCTTCTACGATCGGATGTTCGTCGCCGGGGCAATGGCGGTGGTAACCGTGACGGTGCTCGGAGTGAGGTGGTATCCCGGTTAGTTTCCAGGAGCGACCTGGTCCGAGCTGATACCTTGGCCGGAGTGCCGCGCGGCCGTGCGGCGTGGCGGCTACGAACGGGACTTGCCTTGTCATGTACGAGAGGGGCGAACCCAACCTGGGGCTGGCGAGAGCTTGCACGAGCGCATGACCCGCGAACGGACGTGTGGCAGACCGTCGTGACGATCGTGACGCTCCTGCTGGCGGTTCGCGGGATCATGTGGCAACTGCCCAACGGCCAGTCCGGTCTGATAGTCCTGGCGCTGGCCGGATCGGCCCTGCTGGTGTTCCCCCGCCCCGTGTTGCCAAGGGCTACCCTGGTCGCACAGGTGGCCGTGTCGACCATCCTGATCCTCCTGATCCCTCATGCGGACGAGTCAGGCGACCTGGTGATCGCGGCCTGGGCATTCGTTCAGCTCTGCCTGTTCTCGATGACGCTGATCATCGGGGGACGTACGGCTGTCCTTGCCACGGTCGGGGTGGCAGCCTTCCTCCTCCTGACCGCGCGCCTCGCTTCGGGCGACATCTCGGATGGCTCGTTCGCTTCGCCCAACGACTTCAACCTCATTACCTGGACCCTTGCCACGTTCGGTATCGCGTCGACTGTCCGTGCCCGTCGGCAGCATCTGGAGGCGGCCCGCGAGCGCGCCGTCCGGGCGGTCCAGAGCCGCGAGACGGAGGCGCAACGCCGGGTTGCCGAGGAACGCCTGCGCATCGCCCGGGACCTGCACGATGCCGTCGCGCACCAGATCGCCGTGATCAGCATGTTCACCGGGCTGGCCCGGACCACGCTGACGACAGCGCCCGACCAGGCGGCCGCGGCACTCTCAAAGGCGCAGGATGCGACGCGCTCGGTCCTGGCCGAGTTGCAGGACATCGTGAAGGTGCTCCGGGCGTCGGACGACGAGGCAGCCGGGCTGGTAGCAGGGGTAGACCCGCCGGCGCCCGGGTCCGGGGCGATCGAGGACCTGCTCCGATCGTTCCGGGACATCGGCCTACGCGTGGTGTACCGGGAGACTGGCACGGAACGGCCGATGGCGGCGGCGGCCAGCCTGGCGCTCTATCGCGTCGTCCAGGAGGCCCTGACCAACACCAGCAAGTACGGCAATGGTTCGGCCGAGATTGAGGTGGTCTATGGTGACGAGGCGGTCGTGACGACGATCCGCAACCGGGTACGTCCAACCCGTTCGCTGGAGGAACCAGACGAGCCGGGCGGATCCGGCTTCGGGCTGATCGGGATGCGGGAGCGGGTCCGGCTGGTCGGGGGGACCATCAGCCATGGGGAGCGGGACGGGATCTTCGTGGTCCGCGTCGAGTTGCCACTGGGGGATCTTGCCAGTGGTCGTTAGCAGGAAGAGCCCCCAATGATCCGGGTGGTGCTCGTGGACGACCAGGCAATGATCCGGGCGGGCCTGCGCGGGATCCTGGAAACGTCCGGTGATATCACGGTCGTCGGGGAAGGTGAGCGCGGGTCACAGGGCGTCGACCTCGTACGCGCTCTCCGGCCTGACGTCGTCCTGATGGACCTGCGGATGCCGGGCGTGGATGGCGTCGAGGCGATCCGGATGATCCGCGCCGACCCGTCGCTAGCCGGCGTGCGCATCCTCGTGCTGACCACGTTCGAGACGGACGACAACGTCTTGGCCGCGCTGCGGGTCGGCGCCAACGGGTTCCTGGGCAAGGGGGCCGATCCCGGCGAGCTGATCGCCGGCGTCCGGCAGGTGGCGGCGGGTGGCTCGCTGCTCTCGCCCGCGGCTACCCAGTCGGTCGTGCAGCACATGGCCACGACCGCCAACGTCGAACCAGCACCTACCCGGGCAGCGCCGCGCCTGAGCAGCGTCCGCCAGATGGAGTCGTTGACACCGCGGGAACGGGAGACGCTGCGACTCGTCGGCGAGGGTCGGGACAACGACGAGATCGCCGACCTGCTCGACATCTCGATCCTGACCGCCAAGACGCATATCAACCGGACGATGAGCAAGCTCGGCGTGAGCAGCCGCGCGCAGCTCGTGCGGATCGCCCACGAGTACGGGCTGGTCGACTGAGGGTCATCTGCCCTCGGGTATCCCACGCCCTGCATGTACTGCGGATGCAGTACAGCCGCTACCACGCCTGCACGACGACGCCTCTCGCCCCGGACGACATCCTTGGACCTACTGGACAGGACCTGCCTGACCAGGAACGACGAGCGTCATTCGACGGATGAGAGGTCAACATGGCACGCGGACTCTTTAACCTGGCCAAGTGGTGCATGAGCCACGGACGCGCCGTCGTGGGGACGTGGCTGGCGGTGTTCCTGGTCGCCGCCGTGGTGGCGGTTTCCGGGCTGGAGTTCTCCGAGGGAGCCTTCAGTATCCCCGGCACCGAGTCGGGCGAAGCGCTCACCGTCATGGAGACGGCCTTCCCCCAGACCGATACCCCCGAGGACCAGATCGACCTGCAGCTCGTCTTCCAGTCAACTTCCGGCGCCGTGACGGATGCCAGCACCTCAGCCGCCATCACGTCGGCGGTCCAGGCGGTCGGGCAGATCGAGCACGTCACATCGGTGTCCGATCCCTTTGACGCGGCTCGGCCGTACGTATCCGAAAACGGGCAGGTGGCCGTCGCCGATATCGCGGTCAACGGCATCGAGGGAGGCACCGACGAGTCCGAGACGCTGAGCGAGCAGATCGACCAGACGGTCGAGAGCGCCCGCGCGGCGGGCCTGACGGTCGAACTGGGTGGCTCGCTGGAGGGGCAACCTTCCGCCGGTGGCAGTGCCAGCGAGGCGGTCGGTCCGATCATCGCGTTCGTGGTGCTGGTCCTGACCTTCGGATCGTTCGTGGCCGCCGGCGCCAACATGCTGGTCGCCCTCTCCGGTGTCGCGGTGGGCATCCTGGGCGTCCTGGCCTTCTCCGCCGCGATGCCGATCCAGGCGTCGACCCCAATCCTCGCCGTCATGCTCGGCCTCGCCGTCGGCATCGACTACTCGCTGTTCATCATCTCCCGCTTCCGTGACGAGCTGCGGGCGGGTCGGTCCATCCAGGAAGCCGTCCCGATGGCGCTGGGTACGGCGGGTTCCGCGGTCGTGTTCGCCGGCCTCACGGTGGTCATCGCGCTGATCGGCCTGTTCGTCGTCAATATCCCGTTCCTCACCGAGATGGGCGTCGCCGCGGCCTTCGCCATCGCCATCGCCGTCCTCGCGTCGCTGACCCTGCTCCCGATCCTGCTCCGGCGGATGGGCTACCGCGCCCTGCCGAAGAAGGAGCGCAGGGAGGCGCAGCATCGCTACGCCTTCAACGGGAATGGCAATCAAGAGGTGTTTGCCGGGACCGATCGCCCTGCCCCGCGTCCCAGCTTCCTGACTCGGTGGGCGAAGCTCGTCACGGCGCGCCCGCTGCACAGCCTGGTCGTCGCCATCGTCGCGGTCGCCATCGTCGCGATCCCCGTCCTGTCGATGGACACCGCGCTCACCACCCCGGGCGGCAGCGACCCCGACAGCAGCGAGCGCCGCGCCTACACCCTGATCGCCGACAACTTCGGAGATGGGTACGAGTCGCCGCTGGTCGTGCTGGTCCAGGGGCAGGACGTCACCACGCTCGCCACCACCGTCACCGACCGGATCGCCGGCCTGGACAACGTCGCCTCCGTCGCCCCGGCCCAGCCCAACCCGGCCAACACGGCCGCCATCATCTCCGTCACCTCGACGGGCGGCCCGAACGATGACGCGACCGCCGAACTCGTCCACGCCATCCGGTCGGCGACCAACGACGTGACTGGGGCCGATGTCGCCGTGACCGGCACGACGGCCGTCGACATCGACATCAACGAGAAGCTCAACCAGGCGCTCATCCAGTACATCATCCTGATCGTCGGCCTGGCGATGGTCCTGCTGGTCCTGCTGTTCCGCTCGATCCTGGTCCCGGTGATCGCCGCGCTGGGCTTCCTGCTCTCGCTCGGCGCCAGCTTCGGCGCGACCGTCGCGGTCTTCCAGTTCGGCTGGGGCATCGAGATCTTCGGCGGCAAGGAGGGCGGGCCGCTGCTGAGCTTCCTGCCGGTCATCATCGTCGGCATCCTGTTCGGCCTGGCGATGGACTACCAGGTGTTCCTGGTCTCCCGTATCCACGAGGCCCACGTCCGCGGCCTCTCGACCCGGGACGCGATCATCAGCGGCTTCCGTCGCGCCGGTGCTGTGGTGGTCGCGGCAGCCCTGATCATGGCGGCGGTGTTCGCCGGATTCGGGACGTCGGGCGAGGCCATCGTCGGCTCGATCGCGGTCGCGCTGACGGTCGGCGTGCTCGTGGACGCCTTCGTGGTCCGGATGATCATCGTCCCGGCGGCCATGACTCTGCTCGGGGCGAGGTCCTGGTGGATCCCGCGCTGGCTGGACCGAGCGCTGCCGACCATCGATACCGAGGGCCGGACGCTCGAGGAGCCGACCAACGTTGAGGTCGTCCCAGGCAGGCTCCACCCGATCGCTGGTCAGGCTGGGTAACCGCCAAGGATCCAGTGATCCGATGTCCTAGCGAGGGGTCACAACCCTGATCGGTACCCGAGCAGCCCTGGTGGATTCCAACCAGGGCTGCTCGGGTACTGACATCCTGGCGATAGGGAACGCCGAGCCGGTGTAGAAATGTGATGACTCAGGTGCGGCCGTGAGGACAATGCGGGCATTGTGGTGGTGATCGTGTGGGGAGTCCTGCCAGGGCCGGCACGGTGCTCGTTGACGGGGATACAGCAAGGTCGGCGATCGAGAAGGGTCGGGCCAATCCAGACACCATGGGAGAGAAGCGGCATGACAAACCGACAGTTCGACGTCACGCAAGACGACAGGGCCGGGATCAGTCATCCAGCCTCATCCGTTGGCGCATTACGGGAACGAATCTACGCGACTCTCACCGCTGTTTCAGTCCTCACCCTGCTGCTCATCCATGTTGATGACGAATCAGCCGCATCGGCGCTAACGAGTCTGGTGCTGTCCCTCGGCACGCTCTGGTTGGCCAGCCTGCTGTCGGAGTTCCTCGCGCACGGAGTCTTCTTCAGTCACACCGAGGATGGGCGCCACGGCATCGCGCGCGACATCTTCTTCACGGCCGGGCAGAGCCTGGTAGTCATGATCGTCCCGTCGGTGTTCCTGTTGCTGAGCCTGACTGATCTGCTCAGCTTGCGAACCGCTCTGATCCTCGCGATCGGCTCGATGATGTTGACGCTGGTCGCCGCTGCCTTGTTCGCGGTCCGCCGCACGGTCATCCCGTTCTGGGGACGCGTGCTGATCGTGCTGGCTGAGGTACTCCTTGGACTCGTTGTAATCGTAGGCAAGACCCTTACTCACTGATCGCCTTTCGGTCTGCCGTCTCCACTGGAGGCAACCACTCCTGTCCATTCCTGGTGATGGCATTCACCGAAAGGATCGACGTCGACGAAGCGGCACCCCAAGGGACGTATGATGTCTCGTATGAGCCGTTCCGCCACTCCACCATATATTGAGCTGGGACCCGACGCCGCGCGGTCCGCTGACGCGCCGCTCGTGTTTGTACGCCTGCGAAGTGAGACCTTCGTCAACGCGCCGACGAATCTTCCCCATCGCCACGGGTTCCACGAGATCTTTCTGATCGAAGCGGGGCGTCTCCGTCACACCGTGGATGGGGAATCCAGGGATATCGGTCCCCATTCCCTCTCGCTGATCTCTAGGGGGCAGGTCCACCTGCTGGACCGTATCGTCGGAGCCGTCGGCTGGATGCTCCGCGTTGCGGAAGAACTCCTGCCAGCCGGAGCGGATGCTCCGTTCTCTGTCCCACCTAGTGGGTACCCAGCCCTCGCCCTCTCGCCAGTCGATCTGGAGTCACTCGCCGCGTTCCCCGACCTCATCGAGGAGGAATCAGCCAGGCCGGCTGGGCCAGAGCGCGACGCCGCACTGCGCGCAGTGCTGACGCTGCTCCTGCTACGGATCGAGCGTATCGCTCGGACCGCTGGCGCTGATCACGCTGCCCGCGAAGAGCAGCGGATCTATCGGGACTTCATCAATCTGCTCGAGCAGGACTACGTGGCGCAGCATGGTGTAGCGCACTACGCTCAGTTACTTGGTCTTGACGCTGATCGTCTCTCGACTGTCCTGAACCATGTCCTGGGATTGTCCACCAAGCGGGTGATCGATGATCGGCTCATGCTGGAAGCCAAGCGACTCCTTCGTCACTCGGGGCTGTCCCTGAAGGAGATCGCGGTCGAGCTGGGGTACGCCGACCAGTTTCATCTCAGCAAGGTCTTCAAGCGGATCGTCGGCCTCAGTCCGCAGGAATATCGGCGCGTCGGTAAATCGACATAGGAAGTCGGCGATTTCGCCATTCGCCACCACCGATCCAGCACCTATCCTCATTACATCGCCGCACGACCAGCGCGTGGCGGGACAGGAAAACCGACATCCTGTCAGAGGAATAGGAGCCACTCATGGATATGACCGCCCGGACCGATCGTCGACAGGTACTCGCTCGTGGCGGGACGGCTGCCATCGCGGGGGCCGCTCTCTCCGGCATGATCGCGCGAATCGCGACCGCCCAGAACGCGACACCGGCCGCTGATGGCACCCCCATCACGGCAGCCGACAGCCAAACCGCCGAGCAGAACCTTGCCCTGTTCGATCAGCTCGACTTCGAGGCCTGGAACAACAGGGACTGGGAGCTGTTCCGCCAGCTTCACACAGAGGACGTCCACGTCGAAGGCTTCGGGCAGACGACGGACGGGATCGATGCGCATCTCGCCTGGGGCCAGGGGTTCATCGCCCAGGTGCCGGACTCGACGATCGTCGCTCATCCGATCCGCATCGGCGCCGGTGACTGGATCGCGGTGACCGGGGTCTCCAACGATGGCTCGACGTCGGCCACCATCGCCCGGTGGGAGGACGGCCGGATCGCCGAGGAGTACCTCTTCTCGCTGATGAGCGGCCCGGTCGCTCCCGGCTCCTAGGCAGCGACCCGCCGCCACGAACCCCATCCCTCAGCTCCCCGGGACATGGGAGGCGGGCGCAGGGTCGCCCGCCTGCCATGACCTCCGCTCTCATCCAACCAGAGGTACCCATGAAGATCTCGCTATGGATCGCCCAGGCCGTGCTCGCCCTCGTCTTCCTCGCCTCGGGAGCGATGAAGCTGGCCATGCCCATCGCCGACATTCACGACTCCCTGCCCTGGACCGCCGACGTCCCGGACCTCCTGGTCCGCCTCATCGGCCTGGCGGAAGTCCTCGGCGCGCTCGGGCTGGTCCTGCCAGCTGCTACCCGTATCCAGCCACACCTGACGGTGATCGCCGCCGTCGCCCTTGCTCTGGACATGGTCGGAGCCACGCTGTTCCACCTGGTGCGAGGTGAGGCATCGTCGATGATCGTCACGGTGATCCTGGCAGCCGCGCTCGCTTTTGTGGCCTGGGGACGGGCTGTCCGCCTTCCTGTCACTCCGCGCGTGGGCTCGCGTAGCCCAGGCACCGCCCGTACCGCGGCGTAGGACGCGTACACCCCGTCATGCACCGTTCCCGCGCCCTGACCGGTGGGGGTCTCGCGTGCCAGTGCCAGTGCCTGTGTCGGCCTGATCGACACAGGCAGGAGGCACAACACGCGACCGCAACTCCGACAGATGCCGGACAACCCCCGAAGAACTCATGGAGGTCACTGTGACGACAGATACACGGCCGACTGCCCTGGTGGAAAACAGTACGGCGAAGGACTTCGCCACATTCGCCGCGGTACACCTCGATGTGACTGATCGCGAGCGGTCGCTGCGCTTCTGGCGCGATCTCGTCGGGCTCGAGCTTATCGGGGATGCGGAGGACGGCATCCAGCTGGGTGCCGGGGGCCGATCGCTGGTCGTCCTGCATCCCGGGGCAACGGGGCCCGCGCCGCGAGCGCGCAGCGGTCTCTACCACCTGGCCCTGCACCTGCCGACCCTGCACGGGTTCGCCCGGGTCGTGGGGCGATTGCATGCCGCGGGCGTCCAGCACTACCCCACCGACCACCTGATGCACTACGCCGATTACATCGACGATCCCGACGGGAACGGGCTCGAGCTCGCCTTCGAGACCCGGGACCGGCTTGGCTCGGCGCGGATGGGGCCGAATGGCCCCGAACTCACGGACGCTGAGGGGCGACCTCACAGTGGCCGGGCGCCGATCGACCTGGCGTGGCTCTTCTCCCATATCCCGGGTGGAGACGTGACTCCCGGGCTCCCGGCGGGCACTTTCATGGGACACGTCCACCTGCGGGTGGCCGACATCGATGAGACGGTGGCGTACTACCGCGACGTCATCGGCTTCACGCTGAACATGTACATGATCGGACTTGGCGCTGCTGACATGTCGGCCGGCGGGTCCTTCCCGCATCGCCTGGCCGCAAATGTCTGGGAGAGCGCCGGCCGCGGCCAGCGGCCCACCGGTGCCTCTGGCCTGCGCTACGTGACCCTGGTTCTTCGCTCTCCGGGCGACCTGGCGGCAACGGTAGCGCGGGTGGAAGCAGCCGGTGGCATCGCGAGGCGCCACGGCGATGGTGTGCTGGTGAACGACCCGTCGGGGAACCACCTGCTGCTCATATCGACCCCGGACAACGGCTGACACCCGAGGCCCGGACGCGTCCGGTGCCCACGCCCGGATCTGACAGAGGTCACTGATGAACGGGTTCAGACCGTTGCCGCGTCGTCCGATCAGTCGGCGATCAATCCTCAGGGCCGGGATCCCGGCTGCCGTCGCGAGCCGGGCCGGGGGGATCCTGCCAACCAGCGGACCCCCCGCGGCGACCACCGGTACCGACGCGGGACGCGGACGGGTCACCGTGACGCGATTGACCTCCAGGCCGATCACCCTCGTCCACGGCAATGACTCCTGGCGCCTGAGTCCCGCCGACCTCGCGCGGGGCATCGTGCTCCCGGATGATCCGGCGACGGACGAGCCGTGGCTGGATCCGTGGTGGATCGAGCAGCTCGTGGATCCCATCATCCTCACGCTGGACATCGCCCCGATGAACGCGACGCTGGGCTGGGACGATGGGCTGTACGTGATGTCGCCTGGTACTCCCGGTCAGATGATCGATCGGACGCAACTCATCGACGACATCCTGGCAGCCGCGGCGAGTGACGACCGTAGCGTGTCCCTCCGGCTGGAGAGGGTCACGCCCGACATCGACGGGACGCGGCTGGATGAGCTGGGGATCTCCGAACTCGTCGCGCAGGGGGACACGTCGTTCGTCGGGTCGTCGTGGGAACGCGGTGAGAACGTGCGTGTCAGCGCGTACTGGGTTTCCCAGACCCTGATCGCGCCCGGTGCGACCTTCTCCTACAACCAGTCGCTGGGACCGATCACCGTGGAGCGAGGCTTCGTCGAGGGCAAGATCATCATGGGCGACTGGTTCACCAGCGCCATCGGTGGCGGGGCGTGCCAGGTCTCCACAACCGTCTACCGCGCAGCCTTGCTCGCCGGGCTCCCGTTCGGCGAGTGGCATCCCCACTCGTCCCGTGTGGGCTTCTATGAGCTGGACGGATGGACACTCGGGTTCGACGCTGCCATCTATCAGGCCGAGAGCGCCGAGGAGTGGCCGCTCGACCTGACCTTCGTCAACACGACCGGCAACTGGCTGCTGCTGCAGCTGGACGTCCTGGGTGAGCGGGTAGTGGCCAGCCTGTACGGCACGGCACCTGGCTGGGGTGTCGGGATCGATGGTCCTTGGCTGGGCGACCCGATCCCGCCGCCTGATCCGGTGGAGCGCACGAGTGCGGACCTCGCCCCAGGGACCCAGGAAGTGACCCAGATGGCCCAGGAAGGGATCGAGGCGACGATCGTCCGGACCGTCGTGTCGATGGACGGGAGCGTGCTGGCCGAGGACTCATTCTACAGTCGATATGAGCCGATGCCGCAGGTCACCCTTGTAGGAGTGTGACTGGTCCCGGAGCATGACCGGTGTCGGCGCCGTCTCTCCTCTCCTCCCATGGAATCGGGGCGCAAGCCGTCGTCCCACGTCCGCGGGGCTCAGGCAGGTATGCCTGAGCCCCGTCGTGTTCCCCGGTCCAGTCTGAAGAGATGCGAAGGACGAGCACCGGACTCATGCTCGAGACGATGCCCGGGCACTTGCGACCCTCCGCGGCGCGTGCTTGGGTGCCATTACCGCCACGAGGGAAAGTGACATGTCGTGCCGGGTGTCCTGCCATATGGCCTCATAGAAGCACGGCCTATCCTGTGAACATGGCGCTGCGAGACACGAAGGCAACGCTGAAAAAAAACGACATGCCTGATCAAGGAGACCCCACCATGAAAGCCGTCCGTCTGCACGCCTATGGCGACATCGACCAGTTCCACGTCGACGACATCCCCACGCCGGTGCCGGCTTCCGGCGAAGTGTTGATCCGCGTCGAGGCATCGGCCGTCAACCATCTCGACCTGTATCTGCGCCAGGGCTTCGTCGCCGAGATGATGCCGCTCGACCTGCCCGCCATCCTGGGAGGGGACGCGGCTGGCACCGTCGAGAGCGTCGGCGACGGCGTGACGACCTTCGCTGTTGGTGATCGAGTGATCGCCCACATCGGCGTCACGGGTCGCGGCTCCCATGCCGAGTACGTAGCTGTCCCGGTGGCCGGGGTCGCGAAGCTTCCGGCCGGAGTCGACTTCGAGCGGGGGGCGGCCCTGCCCCTGTCCGGGCTTACCGGGCGCCAGGCGGTCGACATGCTCGGCGTCCAGCCGGGTGACCGCGTGCTGGTCGGCGGGGCATTGGGTGCCGTCGGTCGAGCGGCGACCCAATACCTGCGGGAGCTCGGTGCCGTGCCGGTCGCCGGCGTTCGGACCGCTGACCTGGACGAGGGCCGATCGGTAGCGGGTGAAGCGATCGATCTGACCGACACGATGGTGACAGCGACCTTCGACGCGGCGGTCGCGGCCTCGGGGAGTACGGTTGCCAGCACGGTCTCGCATGTCCGCCCGGGTGGCAAGGTGGCCGGTGCAGTCATGGCGCCGGAGGGGATCAACCCTGACGTCTCGTTCCTTAGCGTCATGCATCACGACGACCCCAAACACCTGCAGGGGCTAGCCGACGCAGCGGGGCGCGGCGAGATCACGATTCCGATCGCGGCGACGTTCCGTCTGGAGCAGCTGGGCAAAGCGCATAACGCGCTTGCTGGCGGCGCCCGCGGCAAGGTCGTGCTGCGGCACCGCTAGACGACAGGGCGTCCCACGTCATCCCTACAGGAGCACTCGATGACTGAGCTTCCCTCTTCCTTCCAGGACCTCTTGTCCGCACCCGGTGTCGGCGTCCTCACGACAATCGGTCCGGACGGGAGTCCCCAGACCACTGCCCTGTGGTTCCTCCATCAGGACGGACAGATACGTCTCTCGCTCAACTCGTCCCGCCAGAAGACCAGGAATCTGGCTCGGGATCCCCGCGTATCGTTCTTTCTGATGGACCCGGCCAACCCGTACCGGACACTCGAGGTCCGTGGAACGGCCGTGGTCACGCCAGATGCTGATTACGCGTTCGCTGAGCAGGTGGGTGCCAAGTACGGCGGAGTCAACCTGCGCGACAACGACCGCGAGGGGGAGACGCGCGTAATCGTCACGATCGAGCCAGGACGTGTCATCACATTCCCGCCCGGCGCATAGGCGGGATCACGGATCGTGTGGCTTAGCTAGAACAGGGGCGGCGCCGAAAAAGGCGTCGCCCCTTGGCTGTTTCGTGATCCAAGCGAACCAACGGCCCGGCCTCGTCGCGTTTCCGGCTCGGTGCGACGCGCCATGAGAACCAACGGCGTCACCAGCGGCGGTGCGGGCGGCTGCTGTCCCGGGTGTCGCCGGTGGCCGTGGTGCAGATGGTGTGCCGGTGCTGGGCGATGACGCAGTGGCCGAGGGTAGCTGACGGGCGCCAGGAGTGGCGAGTAGGAGGCCGGCATCGGATGGGACGGTGGGCAGGTCGTCCTGACGGCCCCGTACCTGGTTCCTCTTGGAAGCCCGGGGGCGCGGTCACGGCTTGGAGGGGCCGGGCGCGTCATCGTTGAGGAACCCGCGGATCGGTATCCCGCCCGTGGTGCGGGCGTCGGCGTCACCGTCGCCGGCCGCCCTCACGCCCGGCAACGGTGACGGTCGGACCGTCGCTGGCTCATGGGTCCGCTGCCGCCTGACATCATCACCCTGGTGACATTCCATCAGGACGAGCCGGAGGACTATCCCGGCGACCAGGTGCGGCGGAGAAGCATGGCCGGGTGACGGCCCTGAACGTAAAGATGGCCCCGGTGGGTCAGCGACGGGCTAGCGGTAGAAGTACGGGTCCAGGACGGAGATCCGAGTGATCTGTTCGATGGGCAGACCGTTTCGCTCTGCCGCCCGGCGGATGGCCTCCGGGCTCGGGCCATCGTAGACGCAGAAGGTCTTCCGCTTGTCCTCCGAGACGTAGGAGTGGACCCATGTCACCTCAACATCGGCGTTGCGCGCGATGATGTCGCACGCCGCCGCCTCACCCTCCGCGGAGATGGGTAGCCCCAGTCCGTCCGGGAACACTCGCTCGACCATATACCTTGGCATCTCGAGTCTCCTGTCGTCATGCACTGAAAGATCAGTGTCCCGAGTCTGTCAGGAGATGGACGCGTCCACATCGGGGAAACTACCTACGTTGGGTGTGTCGCCAACGAGCCGGTCCGCAAGGATCTTGCGGACGTCAACAGAGCAGCCCCAGCCGCGTCGCTTCCCGGACCGCCTCTGTCCGGCTCCGCGCCTCGAGCTTTCCGAAGATGGTTGTCAGGTGGTGCTCCACGGTGCGGGGTGACAGGAAGAGTCGCTCGGCAATCTCGGCGTTGCGAAGTCCGTCGGCGATCAGCCCGACTATTTCGACTTCCCGCGCCGTCAGTCCGGCAGGGTTGGCCCGGGTGAGGGGCCGAGGGCCTCGTGCCAGATTCCGCACGCCCCGCTCGCGTAATCGTCGCCGGACCACATGGGCCAGCGGACGGGCTCCCAGGTGACCCAGTTCCTCCAAGGATTTGCGCAGATCGCCCTCATCGTCGCTAGCCGCGAGTGCTCGAGCGGCTTCGTACGGGCAGCCAAGCGCCTCCCAGCACGCCGCGGCGCCAGCCGCGTCGCCCGCCATCTCCCGGGCGAACGGCTCGGCCACGCCTGCCGGGGGGGCGTCGAGGTCGCCCACTCGCCACCGCCATGCGGCGAGTTCCCCCAGGTACCAAGCGTGATCATGCCGCGCGGCCATGGCAAACGCCGCGCGGGCTTCGACGCTAGCCCTCTCGCGGTCGCCGGCCAGCCAGGCCATCTCCGCTCGCGCGGCGTGGACGGGGCCCAGCCGCTGGAGCGTCGCGGACGGCGCAGCCAATGCCAGTGCCTCGTCCAGCACGTCCGCCGCGCCCGGGTCGCCGCGGCGGGCACGCAGCCGGCCAAGGGCGACCAGTGCCATCACTCGGCTGATCGTGGCAGAGCCGGGCCATGCGAGGACGATGTCTGCGTCTGCCGCCGCGTCGTCCCAGCGCCCCTGGTGGAGGGCGGACAGGGCTCGCCACGCGAGCGAGTACAGGCGCAGCCGGTCCAGGTCCCGCTCCGTGCAGTAGTGGATCGCTTCGTCGAGGTAGGGGACTGCCCGTGCGAACTGGTACTGCTCCCCGAGGGCCGAGCCAAGGTTGCTCAGTCCGAGCGCGACGAGATCGTCCTGCCCGTCGGCCCGCGCGAGGCGCAGGCATTCCTTGAGGTGCCAGACCCCGCGCTCGTCCCCCGTGACTAGCAGCGCTGATCCGATGACGTTTTGGGCCATGGCGATGTCTGCCGACGTGCCCAGTTCACTAGCCAGCGCGAGCACCCGCTCACCCCAGAACACAGCTGCCGCCGTGTCCCGGTCCAGCATCCGGAGCGCCGCCCGGATCCGGTAGGCGAGAACCAGTTCGGCCACCGGTGGCAGGCGTTCGAGGATCTCGACCGCCGTCGTGATGGCTTCCTCCGCCTCGGCGTTGCGACCGGCCCAGATGAGTAGTTGGGCGAGATGCGCCAGCGTGGCACCCTCACGGAGTCGGCTCCCGGTGGCCCGGTAGATTCCCAGCGCCTCGTGACGAGCGGCGATGGCATCGTCCTGCCGGTCGACCCGCGCACACTCGGTGGCGTACGCGTCCAGGAGATCGGCCCGCGCGAGTGGGTCCAACCCGACCGCGAATCTGAGCACACGCGCGTATTGCTCCGCCGCCTGCCGATGGGCGCCAAGCCGTGCCGCATGCCGTGCCGCCTCCTGCCCGTACATGACGACCGCTGTGCTGTCGCCGGCCGCCTCCGCATGGTGGGTCAGGCGGGCCAGGTCCGCCGACGTGACCGCGTCCAACCGGAGCGCCTCAAGGACCCGGCGCTGGAGGCGGAGTGCCCGCGCGGGGCTGATTGCTCCAAGAATGGCCGCCCGGGCGAGGTCGTGGCGGAAGGCGACGGTCTCGCCAGCGGGGTAGAGCATCCCGGTGGCGACGCACTCGTCTGTGCCTTCCGGGCCCGTAAGGATCGTTGCCAGGAGCCGGACCTCGGCCCGCGCCCCTATCACGGCGGCCGCGTCCAGGGCGAGCCGACCACCCGGTGAGAGGCGGGCAGCCCGGCTGAGCACCGCGTCGCGAACGGTGGCGGGCATCTCCGCCCCGGAAGCGAGGACCTCGGTGACGAAGAAGGGGTTGCCACCGGTCGCTCTGTGCAGTGCGACGGGATCGAAGGGAGTCCCCTCTGCCAGGAGCCGGACGGCGTCCGGCGACAGGCGGGACAGGCTGATCCGGCGCACGGTCCCAGCAGTAGCGAGGTCGCCAAGCACGATCCGGAGTGGATGCGTCGGGCCGGCCTCATCGTCACGGTAGGTCGCGATCAGTAGCACCGGCGCGGCACCAACACGGCGCCCGAAGAAGCGCAGCAGGTCGAGGGTCGCCTCGTCAGCCCAATGGACATCCTCGAACACTACGACGGCCGGACTCCCCGCGACGCTGACGGCAGCGAGGAACGCCTGGAAAATCCCGCCCCGCTCAACATGGGTGGTCAGGGACCGGGCGAGTTCACCACCCATCGCGACGGCGATGTCGGCGACCGGGGCTAGAGGGCGGGGCGTCGAGAGGGAGTCGCAGGCACCGGTGAACACCCGTACCGGGTGACGTACCCCTTGCCGGAACCGTTCAACCAGCGCGGTCTTCCCCACACCGGTCTCGCCACCGACGAACAGGAGGGATCCGCGCCCGGCGGCGGCTTCCCCGAGCGCCCGTTCCAGCGCCGCCAGGTGATCGTCACGCTCCAGCAGGACCATGGGCCGCCCCTCGCGAATCGGTCATCTTCATCGGCCGGTTGCGGCCATGGTAGCGCAGCCACGTTAATCCACAGCGGGACACACTCCTGCTGATGGGGCGAGGCATCGATCGCAGTACGGGACTGCCGGGCCGATCCTCCAGCCCGGATTGCCCCTTCGATTCGGGTCCATACGACCAAGATGGGTGGAAACACGGATTTCCCCTGAGCCGGGAATCGTCATCCTCCGCTGGACGATCGGCGATCGCGCTGACAGCCCACCTGGCACCCCATTGGGCAAGCGGGGGTTGGCGCCGACGCCAACCACTCAGGAGGAGGATGACCATGCCACGTCTCAGGACGCGTCCCGTCCCGGCATCGCTACTGACGCTCGCCGTGGTGCTTACCTTCGTTACCGCGTCGCTCATGCCTCTCGGCCTCACCCGAGCACCCGCCGCGGCCCAACCGCTCTGTCTCGGGGAGACGGTCTGGGAGCCGGAGCGGCAGGAGTGCGTGGCGCTCGAGGACGAGGACAGCAGTGTCCCACCCGTCCCCTCCGACATCCCCAGCACCGCATCAACGGTGACGCCGACACCGGCGGTGCCGTCCGAGCAGCCGCTGCCATCGCCTCCGTCGTCCGACGAGCCCGTGGTCAGTGCGGCCCCCAGTGCCGGGATGGACCAGCTGCCGCCGGACGCCGGGCTGGTGGACATCCCGGCACTGGGCGAGCCAGCCGTCTACGTCTACGCGAGCTTCTACACCTGCCAGGAGGGGCCGGACTGGTACGCCTTCGCCGCCGACCGGCCCGTCGTCGAGTCCCAGATGTGCCTGCAACCGGCGACGCCGAACCTGCCACTCCAGGTGTGGATCGGCGACGACCTGATCGCCATGTCCGATACCTCGGGGGGTGCCCTTTCGGACGGTGGTGCGTACGCCCAGCTTCAGCCGCTGCCAGCGGGGGACCTCACGCTCGTCTCGCAGCCGCCACGGGGCTTCGGCACCCCGGTGGTGTACTGCTCGGTCTGGGATGTCTCCAGCGACCGGCCACGGGAACCGGCTCGGCCCAACCAGCTGTACCCGGCGACGCCTGACGGGGCGATCACCATCCCGGACGTGGAGCTGGACCAGTCGATCACATGCCAGTGGAACAACGTGCTGACCGACGCGAGCGCCGAACTGACGATCCGGGGGTACCAGTGCCCCGCGGGCTACGACCCGTACGGCGTCCAGCCGGCCACCCTGCGCACCGAGTGCCCCTTCGTGACCGACGGTCGCGAGTTCCTGATCGCCGGCCCCGACGAATTCCGGACGGGCATCACGAACGAAACGGGCAACGTCGCGTTGGAGGACCTCGTCCCAGGGCTGACGACGATCATAGGGTTCCAGCCCGGGCCCGAAGAGGCTCCCCTCGTCTACTGCGAGATGACCGGACCCGATGGGCAGACGTTCAGCGGCTACGACTACCAGATCCCGGCGTCGACCAACTCCATCGCCTACATGATCGAGCCGCTGTCGGACCTGCACTGCGACTGGTTCTTCGTCGCGACCGGGGACAGCCTGGAGGCGCCGGGTGCGTCACCGTCCGGGAACCAGCGGATCGGTATCCCGCCGATCGTGCGGGCGTCTGGGTCACCGTCGCCGGCCGCCCTCGCGCCCGGCGATGGTGACCCGCGCACTGTCATCGGCTGATCGGCTCGCATCTCGATCCGGCCATGCTAGCCAACACAACGGAATAGCGGCCCCAGAGCCCGGACCGGTTCCCCGAAACAGAAGGGGGAACGGTCCGGCCTCTCCGCGTTGCCGGCCCGGCGCGATGCCGGAGGTGAGCAGCGGGGTCACCAGCGGCGGCGTGGGTTACTGCTGTGCCGGGTGTCGCTAGGGGCGGTGGTGCAGGTGGTGTGCCGGTGCGGGGCGATGACGCAGTGGCCAAGGACACCTTCTCTGGTTGCATCGCCGAAGGTGGGCATTGGTAGGAATCAACTGGCACAGCATGAGATGAAGGTTCGGGCGCCGGTCCCGCAGCACTCGGCACAGACGGACAGCTTGGACTCAACGACGACGTCCTCGTGGCGTCTCGTGCGAGAGTTGGCGCGCGGGAGCGCAACGGACAGGTAGGCGATGACAGCCGGATGAGTTCGTGAGAGTCGGCCAGAATGCTGCTACGACGCGACGTTGGGTCGTTTCCGGAACTGTCTTTTGCTCCCGATCCATCCGGCTGTCGCAGCCGCTTCGTGGCGCGGTTCGTGTGCGGTCGACAGGCAGCCGAAGGGATGGGACGCTAGCGCCCATCTGCCCGCGCGGCCGGTCGTCGGCCGGCGCGGTTCGCTTCGCAACCGGGAGGAACGTCGATGTACCCGTCCTATCAGATCGCACTGCAGCTCTACACCATCCGCGAGGCCATGGCGCAGGACTTCATGGGCACGCTCGGCACGGTCGCCGAGGCGGGCTACCCTGCGGTCGAGCTGGCCGGGTTCGGCGGGCGCTCCGCCGCCGAGGTCCGGACCCGCCTGGACGAGCTGGGGATGAAGGCGATGGGCGCCCATACCCCGATGAACCGGGCGACGGATGAGCTGGACGCGGCCATCGAAGAACTGCAGACCGTCGGTGCCGAGTACTTCATCGTGCCGTACCTGCAGGCTGACCAGTACTTCCGCACGCCGGACCAGGTCCGCGCGCTGGCCGCCCAGTTCAACGAGATCGGGGCGAAGGTCAAGGCGGCCGGGCTACGCTTCCTCTATCACAACCACGACTTCGAGTTCGTCCCGTTCGCCGACGGCGGCGAGACGATGAGCCCGTACGAACTGCTGATCACGTCCACCGATCCCGACAGCGTCGGATTCGAGCTGGATGTGTTCTGGGTCGAGCGCGGCGGGCACACCGCCCATCGCCTCATCCGGTCGTACCCCAACCGCTTCCCGAGCCTGCACATCAAGGACATGGCCGATAACGGCGACGACGCGCCGGTCGGCGAGGGCAAGCTGTCGTGGCAGCCGGTCCTGGAGGCGGGCGAGCAGGTCGGCGGGTCGCGCTGGCTGGTCGTCGAGCAGGACTACCCCAAGGACCCGCTCAACGACGTGCGGACCAGCTACGCCAACCTCGACGCGATCGTCCGCGGTTCCTGATAGCCTGACGGCCGGTCGATGATCCGGGACGGGCGGCGCCGACGCATCGGTTCCGCCCGTCGTCGATAGAGGAGTGCCGGGTGAGCGAGACGAACAGCGGCGCATTTCCCGAGAGCTTCACGTGGGGTGTGGCGACGGCGGCCTACCAGATCGAGGGCGCGGCCAACGAGGATGGGCGGGGCGAATCCATCTGGGACCGGTTCAGTCACACGCCCGGCAAGGTCCACAATGGAGACACCGGCGACGTCGCCTGTGACCACTACCACCGGTATCCCGAAGACGTGCAGATCATGCGGGAGCTGGGCGTCGGGTCGTACCGGTTCTCGATCGCGTGGCCGAGGATCCTTCCCGGCGGTACCGGCGCCGTCAACATGGCCGGGCTGGACTTCTATGACCGGCTGGTCGAGGAACTGCTCGAGAACGACATTGAGCCCTGCGCGACGCTCTACCACTGGGACCTGCCCCAGGCGCTGGACGTTGGCGATGACCGGGGCTGGCTGACGCGGGACACGGCCGAAGCCTTCCTCGACTACACCGATATCGTCACGCGGCGACTTGGCGACCGGGTCAGGACATGGATCACGATCAACGAGCCGTGGGTGATCTCGTTCCTCGGCTACGGCGTTGGCGTCCATGCGCCAGGCCATCGCGACATGTCCGAGGCGCTGACCGCGGCGCACCATGTATTGCTTGCCCACGGCATGGCGATGCCGGTCATCCGGGCCAACGTCCGGAACGCGCGCGCCGGGATCACGCTGAACCTCAACCACGTCTACCCGTTCGACGAGGACCGGGAGGATGACCATGAGGCGGCTCGCCAGGCAGACATCATGTCCAATCGCTGGTTCCTCGACCCCGTCTTCGGTCGCGGCTACCCGGAGGACCTGCCAGCCATCCTCGGTGGGGCAACGCCACCCGTCATCCACGACGGAGACCTGGAGGCGATCGCCGCCGAGACGGATTTCCTCGGGATCAACTACTACATGCCGGCCTACGCCTCGGCCCGGCAGCAGATGGAGGCGGGTGGACAGTTCCCTCACCCGGACCCCAAGGTCGAGCGGACGGCGATGGGCTGGCCGGTTGAGGCGCGGGGGCTCCGCGACCTGCTCGTTCGTCTCCACACCGACTACGCGCCCCCGGCGATCATCGTCACCGAGAACGGCGCCGCGATGGACGGGGACCGGGTCCTCGCCGGGCGGGTCTCGGATCCGCGTCGAACCGCGTACTTCGCGTCACACCTCGGCGCCTGCCTTGACGCGATTGAGGCTGGCGTCCCCCTGACCGGCTATTACGCCTGGTCGCTGATGGACAACTTCGAGTGGGCCGAGGGGTATTCCAAGCGGTTTGGCATCGTGCACGTCGACTACGCCACCCAGACCCGGACGATCAAGGACAGTGGTCGGTACTTCGCGCTGGCGGCGCGGGACAACCGGCTTCCCTGATCCCTGTCGGCCTGCCTGCCTGGTACCAATTGCCGCTACGGGGTTCGAGTGTCTCAGATGAGACTCGAACCCCGTTTCGTTGTTCGATTTGCATTCCGGACGGGCGGTTTGGCCAGGGCTTGAGCCAATATGGAAGTTTGAAGACTGAGTACACAGTCCCTAATAGTGGTTGACCCCTGTTTGTCATACGTTCAACAAGTATTCCACCTTCCCGGACCATCGGCAAAATACGTATGACAAGGGATTGACCTAGGAAGTTGTGATTTTTTCGTCGCCGCAGCGCCGAAAGGGGTATAGACTCAATAGACAGATGGGCTAGCGGGTTCGGCCAGATAGTCCTACTACAACGACGGAATGATCCTACGGTACAGGGACGCGCGATGGAACCAACTGATTCATCCCGATCAAGTCTGGAACCTTCTCGTACTGAGGCAACGCTTGACCGTGACCGGTTGGCGGACGCGGCACCATACGTGACGTCGCCGCCGGCCGAACCCGCCGACCAGGTCGGAACGACCTGGTGGACGTCCCGCGCGATGCTGACGCATGAGCTCGAGGGTTCGGTGGCCACCATTCGCGCCGTCGCGCGTCTTCTCGCCCGGTCATCTGACGGCCCAGCGGAGCATGTCCGCGGGATGGCCCGGGTGCTGCTCGCCGAGTCCGATCGGCTGGGCCTGCTTGCGGACGACTCCCGGTCCCTGCGTGGAGAGCGGCGTCGGGTGAACATCCTGCGCCAGCCCCTCGATCTGAATGCGACTCTCGATTCCCTACGGAGTTACGCCCGCCTTCTGCAGCCGGGTCGGCCGGTGGGTGTAGCGCTGCCACCGACAACGCTCAGGACATCCGGTTGCCCGATCAGACTGGAGCAGGTGCTGCGGAATCTGATCGACAACGCCCTGCGCTACACGCCCCGAGATCGACCTATTGACCTCCGGCTGCGTTGCCGGGCGGAGCACGCGACCTGGGCCGAGATCTCCGTGATTGATCACGGCCCCGGCATCGCGCCGGACCAGGCCGAGCGGGTGTTCCAGCCCCACTACCGGGCCGCCACCTCCGATGGGGTTGACGGCTCCGGCCTCGGGTTGGCGCTCTGCCGGACCATCGTCGAGAACATGGGTGGGTGGATCTGGCACGAGCCGACGTCCGGCGGTGGGGCGACCTTCACCTTGGTACTGCCGCGTCTATCGTCGGACTTCGAAGACGCCGCGGGAACGAACTAGAGACCACTGTCGCCGGAGCAAGGGACATGGCCACGCTGATCCGGGCGATGCGCGTCCGGGGTGACGGGAGTGTGCATGACGACGCCAGACCCTGCTCGACCGATCGATGCCCTGTTGATTGACGACCACCTGGCCTTTCGACAGGTCCTCGCGATGTACTTCCGCTCGCAGCCCGGGTTCCATACCGTCCTTGAAGCGGGCTCATCCGCTGAGGCCCGGGACGTTCTTGCCCGTCGACCGACCAAACCCGATCAGCCTGTGCTGGTCATCGTCCTCGATCTGCACCTCGGCCCCGAGGATGGTGTCGAGGTAATTCCTCATCTCCAGCGGGCGGCGCCGGACGCGATCATCGTGACACTCAGCGCCGTCGAGGAGGCAGCCCATCTCGGCCGCGTGGTCGAGGCGGGCGCCAGCGCCCTGCTGTCCAAGCAGTCGGACGTCGACGACATCGTCCTGGCCTGCCGGCGGGCAGCCGAAGGTACGGTCCAGATCGACTCGGCCCTTGCCATCCAGTTGATGCGGGCGGCCTCGCGGGAACGATCTGATCGGGAGCAGGTGGCACGCGTCCGGAAACTGCTGACGCCTCGTGAGCTCGAGATCCTCCGGAAGGTGGCGGAAGGGCAAACGGACCGCGAGATCGCCCAGGAACTCCACATCGCGTACGACACCGTCCGGACGCATGTATCTAATGCCCTCGGGAAACTGGGATTCAACAACCGGATCGCCGCCGTCCTGTATTGCATCCGGTACGGGCTGATCCCGCTCGGCTGACCCGGTTTCTGGCACTCAGTGGATCAGTCCAAGACCTTCGCCACGACGCGCTTTGGTGACCTCTGTCACCGTTTCCTTGCTCTGGCTGATCGAAAACTCTTTCAACTGTAGTAGAAGATACAGCCGTCCTGTAGCGGGTAGTACATCTGGCGTAGTTGATGTGTCGAAGCAACAATTGGTCGTAAGCGTGATTGGTTAAGGCCCTTCACCCTCGTAGCCTTTGGATACCACCAGAAAGGAACAGCACGGATCGACCGGCCGGCAATGATGTCTGCTTGGGAAGAGATGTGAATCGGCCCGATTGGGGGCCTGGTTGCCGGGCGGCGACCGGGAAGGGGATTTGTTGTGCCCGCTACGTGGCGGGCAACACAAGTGGAGGTCAGGTCATGCGTTCCATGTTCCAGCGGCTCGGTGCCATCGCTCTCGCCTCAGCCATGATGGTCGGCACGATCAGCGCCGTCAGCGCTCAGGAGCCACAGGGAGCGTCTCAAGGCGGATCTCTTACGATCACGTACGACCAGGTGGCCTATCTGGGCGTGACCGCTGCCAACTACAACGTCAATCTTGGCGAGATCGACGCTTTCGGTATCAATCCCGCGGGATACGACGATGCCGACGTTTGCCGCGACGCCACTCAGCCCGAGAACAATGGTACGCAGGCGACTTACGTAGCGGAGCAGGCGACGACCGGCACGGTGATCAGTTCGACCCCGTACACGCTCAACATCACCAACATCTCCGATCGGTCTGACACCTTCCTTGTATATCTGAACGGCGCTTGCAACGCTACGCCGAACAACTTCAGCCAAGCCCCTGCTGGCGGGTTCTCTGTCCCCGTGCCGGGCGGCGCGACTACTGTGACCGGCGACAGCTGGAGCGTTCTGTTCGGTGCACTTGTCAAGGTCGGTGGTCCTGGATCGGGCTCCTCCACCGTGACCGGCAC
Organism: Thermomicrobiales bacterium; assembly: GCA_035944555.1. GTDB lineage: Bacteria > Chloroflexota > Chloroflexia > Thermomicrobiales > UBA6265 > CADCWK01. Next base: position 271,855 of record DASZAY010000031.1, on the reverse strand, counting down.
CATCACGGCTGCTGCGATCTAAGTTCAGTAGGTCCGATCCGGACCGGATGAGGACCGGTGGCCACATTTGGCCACCGGTCGTCGCGGTATAGGGGAATTCTATGAAGACCCGCATTGTCCGGTCACTGCTTCTCCTCTTGGTGACTTTGGGACTCATGCCAGTCGTACCTGCTACTTCCGCTCTCGCGCAAGTGAGCTTTGGGGTTTCGCCGTCCATCCTGCAGGTGGCTGGTACGCCAGGTACGACTGGCGAGCAGGATCTACAAGTGGTCAACAACTCTGAGATCGTCACACCAGTCGTTGTGACAGTCCAGGATTTTTCTGGTATCGACCCTGTTCATTCAGCAGTAGATTGGGTCAGTGTAGAGACGTCCACAATGGATTTGGTGCCCGGCGTTCCAGCAGCTGTCACTGTGTCACTTCATATTCCTGACGATGCGCCGACGGGCGGGGCTTATGCACAGCTGTCAATTCGATCGGTTCAGGAAGAGGGCGCAAACCTCTCGCTCGATGCCGAACTGCTAGTTGGCATCCTGTTTGAAGTCGATGGTGACGGTGACCTGCGCCGGGAGATCGATCTGACTGAAATTGGGCCGGTTCTGGAGATGGATGGCCGGGTCAGCGTCAGAGCCTCTGTTGCGAATACCGGAAATACTGTTGCCTATGTAACAGGCGAGACGCAGCTTGTTTCGGTCGGCGACGAGGACGTGTCGGCCTCCCTCGTTTTGCCGCGGACCAGGATCTTGCCATCTCTCTCTGGAGAGATAACGAGTGAGGGAACTCTTCCACTCCCTGCGCAAAGCTCTTGGACCGCGAGAACGACAATCTATCCCGGCGATCCTGCCGAAACAGACGATCTTGAATCTGTCGAAGTAGAGCTGAATTTTACCGTCAATCCGGTCCTCTCAGCTAGCGCAACGATTTGCGAGAACTTGGGCGGAGGACCAACCGTCAATCTCACCATGTCAAACGACGGCACGATCGGATTGACGCCCGTGGTCAATGTCGGACTGACAACGATTGACGGGAATCTCGTCGCGGGGGCTGCGTCTCAGGACGCCACTGTGGCTTGGCCAGGCCAGGCAACGTCGATTGCGATCGAGGGGCTGCCTCAACTTGGAGGCGGGGACTACGTGCTGACCATCACAGCGTTGCTCGCCGAGGGCCTGGATCCGATCGTTACGGAAGTTCCATTCAGCATCGGCGGGTTCGGCGAGAACGTTGCGCCGTTGTGCGGAACTGATCCAGCCGCAACGCCCGACGAGTAGTTCATTTGCCCGACCGGTTCCCCCACAAGGGAGACCGGTCGGGGTTCACGCCCGGCGTTCCGGCACTGGGGGCTCCCATGCATCCATCCAACCCGCGCTCCCGACCCGTCCCGATGGCCGTCCGGCTTGGCCTGGTCGTCGTCCTTTGCCTGTCGCTGCTCGGCTCCACCCTGGTGGTGCCGGTCGCGGGAGCCGTTCCCGGGCAGTGGCTCGCGCAGGAAAGCCCTGACCGGCCCGGCCGATCGAACGAGCCTGCGGGCGATGACGGTGGTGGGGAGCCTGCCCCGGAGCCACCGGCAGTCGAGCCGCCGGCACCAGCGCCGGACGAGCCTGAACCACCGGCGCCGCTTCCAACCGAGCCCGAGCCGGACGAGCCCGCAGCCCCGCCGGTCGTCGAGCCGACGCCCGAGCCTTGGGGACCGGCCCGGTTGCAGCTGTACGCCCCGGCCTTCGAGCAGACCGTGCTGGACGGATCCGAGGCGACGTTCACGCTGGAGGTTGCGCACCTCGGAGCGGGCGGCCCGGACGCCAAGGAACTCTGGGTCGACGCGCCGGCCGGCTGGGGTGTCCGGATCGCGCCCGCTGCTACAGGGGAGTCGCTCTACGACGCCGACTTCGATGGTCGGCCCGAGACGCGCCCGCTGTTCGTCAACGACTGGACCTACGTCGCCGTCACTATCACCACCCCGGGCACGCTGGACGCGTCCGGCTGGGCGACGGTCCGGGTCCGGGCGACCTCGGCAGTCGCTGACTGGGACGCTTTCCGCAGCTGGATCGATCTGACCGTCACGGCGACTGTCCCGCCGCCGAGTCCGGAGCCGGTCGTTGAACCGCCTGTGGACCCGTCACCATCGATCGAGGCCGGTCCTCCCGCCCCGTCGATGGAGAACTCACCAGCGTCCGATGCGCCCGCATCTGTTGACCCGGAGTCGTCCGACGATGCCCTGAGTTCTCCTGAGGTCGATCCATCGAATGGGGACGCCGATGAGTCCGGCGACCCATCACCGTCCGGGTCGGGAAGTAATCCCGTCCCGTCGATCTCGGGCGAGCCGGCCGCGTCCGTCGAGGCGTCAGGTTCAGCCGATCCCTCCGGGTCCTCACAAGCCGACGCGTCGGGGTCGGCGTCACCTTCGGCTTCTGCCGAGCCGTCCTCGTCGTCCGCCCTGGCGGTGGTCTCTCTCCCTGATGGCGACCCTTCGGCACTGGAGCCGGGCGAATCGGTGACCATCGAGCATGAGTTTGCGGTCGACGGCTTGGCGGACGACGAGGAAGCCATGCTGGCGCTCCGGGCGGACGTCTGGTCTGGGTGGAACGTCGAGCTGGACACCCCATCGGACCCCGTTACCCCGGCTGGCGTCAATGCCGACCGTGTGATCGTCGTCCGTGGCGACCAGGTCATTCCGGTCTCCATCCAGGTCCAGGTCCCGGTCAATGCGGTCGACGGCGACCGCGCCATGCTGACCATCACCGGTGAGCTTCTCGTCGACGATCCGCCCGCAGCATCCAACTCCGTCGTCGCGGAGGATGTCGAGAACACAGATGAGTCTGCGGACGGTCCTGCCTCCGGCTCTGCGTACCGGCTTTCGGTCGTCGTTCCGGATGAGTTGGGGCTGGTAGTCGAGGGGGGAGCGAACTTCGGAGAGGTCGATGTCTTCGGCAGTGTTGATCCCACCGCGCCGGGGCTCAGTTCGGTCGTGGACGATGATGGCGCGACCTACACCGTGGCCGGGGCGGCGACGCTGACGGTCACGGGTTCGGGCGGCGATTGGGAAATCACCTGCAGTGCGCTGGGAAGCGCGGCCGGTGGACAACCGGGCCGGCCACTCGAGTGGCGCACCGCCGATGCCGCCTGGCAACAGTTCACACCCACCGATCAGGTCTGCCTGCGGGGTACTGGACCGGCGACGATCGTGCTCGACCTCCGGATGCGGGTGGGATGGGGCGATCCAATCGGCACCAACTCGGTGAGTATCACGTTCGCGCTCGAGCAGGTGACTTCGTAAACGGCCTGACCTACGAGCGCTTTCTGCGGGGACGCGGACGGGGGAATGGCAGGTCGACGCCATCCCAGGAAGACGGAGGAGAGACGCGGCCGGAACATGGCGTTCCGGCCGCGTCTCTTTCGCTTTCAAACCAGATTGACGTCTCCGGTCGGCTCCCCGCTCTGTTGCGCTCGTCTCATGTGGCTGGCGGCCGGACCATGACGAGGAACGGGACCTCCCGGCCCCGGACCGGACTCATGCACCTGCCGGCCTCGCGGAAGCCGGCCCGGCGGTACGTCGTGATCGCCCGCTCGTTGAAGGTCGCGACCGCGAGCCGGAGGGGCTTGTCCGGTTCGCGGCGCATCGCGAGGTCCAGGCAGGCGGCGAAGAACGGGGCACCGAGCCCGCGGCCGGTCAGATCCGGGCGCAGGCCGAGGCCGATGTCCAGGGCCGGCTCGCGGTAGAGGCCGGCGTTGCGGGCGCCGCCGACCTGCGCCTCATGGCCGAAGCAGACGAACCCGCCCAGGACCGGAGCATCCGGATCCGGCGCCACAGGTACACCTCGCAAACGGGTCCGCCGTGGCAGGCGCAGCCGTGGGCCGGAGTGTCGGGATGTCGCCACGATTCCCGCTGGAAGGTCGGCCGCCAGGAAGCGCTGGCCCAACCCGAGCAGGTCAGGCCAGGCTTCCTCCGGGAGGTCATAGAAGTCGTAGGGAGCGGGGTACCGCCAGGACGTGATCTGGCGAGCGTCCGGCTCCGTCATGGTCCGGAACCGGATCTGGTCGACCCGGAGCGTCGGTTGACCACCAGCGGCCGGGGACGGAGCCAACTTGCGAAGAAGCCGTGCGGGCGAGGCGATGCTCCGGCTCGACGGGCCGGTGGGATGGGTCATCCGGGAGTCCTGTCTGGCACCGTCCCGCGAGAACCAGCGGCGACGGTTGTCTCGCGCCAGCGCAATCATCCCGCCACGGCCCGACGCACGTCATCCCGGTGACGGGCTCAGGCTCCCTGGCCGTCGCTCGCCCGGGCCGCCGCGATCGCCGCTTGGTAGTACGGCTGCTGGGACGGGAAGTAGGCGTCCCATTCGGGCATCGGCGATCCCGCGATCGCCGCGCCCAGACGGTCGATGTAGTACTCCCAGCCCGGGCCGACATCGGACGCATCGAACGGCTCCGGGACGGTCGTCCGGAACCGGAGGGTCGTCTGGTCGTCGGCTCCCTCGAGCTCGACGGTGACGCGCCACGGTTCGAGTGACGCGTCGCCCTGGCGGAAGTCGATGACGAGCCGCCGGGGCGGCACGCACTCGCGGATATCGACTTCTTCCGGCTGGGCCGACTCCTCTGCGGTCATCAGGAAGGTGATCGTCCGGCCCGGACCAGCTTCGCCGGTCCAGGTGCCGATCCAGCGGGCAACGCGCTCGGGCTCGGTCAGGCTGGCCCAGACGTCGGTGACGGGGGCGCGGAAGGTCCGATCGATCAGGACATCGATCTCGCCGAGCCGCTGGAACAGGACGCGTCCGGTCGGAGTTGCACTCGTAGTCATGCCGGTTCCTCTCGGTCGACGGCGACCGGGCGCAGGCGGGGCTGGGCACGGTTGACGGCGTCGGTATCGGCCTCGCGTACCCGGCGCTCACGTCGGGTGCGGTAGACCTCGGTCTCCAGGGCGTCCAATCGCGGGGTCCAGACGTCGCGGAACTGCTCGAGCAGGCGGTCCAGTTCGATCAGCGGGGCGGGCTCGAACCGGTAGCGGCGTTCCCGACCCACGGTCTCCACCGAGACCAGTCCGGCGTCACGCAGCACCCTGAGGTGCCGGCTGATCGCCGGACGGCTGATCGGGAAGCCGGCCGCGATCGCACCAGCCGGCAAAGGCCCACGCTTGAGCCGGATCAGAATGTCCCGCCGAACCGGGTCGGCCAGCACCGCCAGCAGTTCCATGGTCGAAGCGTAACATACCGGTTACTCATTCGGGTGCCGGGAATCGTTGGTGGGTCCGGGACACTTCCGGTATCTCGAAACACATGCTCAGTGGGAGACGGAGGGTTCCGTGCCGGGCGCTGTCTCCAGCGGGTCGGGGTCGGCGGCCAGCGAGGACAGGATCAGGGCCAGACCGGCACCGGCGACCATCCAGGTAGCCGCCACGGCGATGACCGCCGCCGATGGCGCCAAGATGGCGAGCAGCCCACCCCCCAGCACGTTGCCCAGGGGCCGCATCCCTGAAACCACCGTCATCGCCGTGCCATGGAAGCGACCACGAAGGTCAGCGGGGACGCGGCGTTGCGCCTCGATGGTCATCCGGACATGGGCGACGCTCTCGGGGATCACCGCGACGGTCAGCAACCCGACCGCCAGCCAGATCGTCGGGGCCGACCCGGCCGCCGCCAGGACCGCGCCGGACGCCGCGAGCAGGCTCAGGTTAAGGCGCGGCGAGATCCGCGGACCCAGCCAGGGACTGAGCGTGATACCGATCAGCGCGCCGACGCCGACCGCGGTCAGCAGGGCTCCGTAGCCTGCATCGCCGGCGCCAAGCGATTCGACAGCGAAGACCAGGTAGATCGGCTGGAGCGTGCCGAGGCCGAGCCCGTAGACCGCGTTGATGGGCAGAAGCAAGCGAAGGAGGGGATCTCGGGAGGCTAGCCGCCAGATTCGTGGGCCGGGGCAATTGGCCTCGCCTGTCGAGCGATCAGCTCGTGGCCGGGCGTGGATGGGTTTGAGCACGAGCAGCGTCGTGGTGGCGACCAGGAACGTGGCGGCGTCGAACCAGAACGCGGCGGTTATGCCGCTTAGCGCAACCAGTCCGACCGCCAGCAGCGGGCCGGAGAGCATGGCGACGGTGAACAGCCCCTCGGCAAGGGTGTTGATCCGCGCCAGCATCCCCGCCGGGAAGACGTCCGGCAGCAGGGCGAACGAGGCGGGTTGCGCGACGGCGTCGAATACCCCGATCAGGATGGCGAGCAGATAGAGCGTCGGCAGCGAGCCGGACAGGGGAACGAGCGCAACCAGACCGGCGGTCGAGAGGTTGGTCACCGCGAGAATGCCGCGGCGAGGCAGGCGGTCAGCGAGGATGCCGGCGAACGGTCCGATGGCCAGCCGCGGGACTACCCGGGCGGCGAGGACGAGGCCGGTCGAGACGGGGTCGTCGAACCGCTCAAGGACGAGGAGTGGCAGCGCGGCCGTGTTCATGATCCGCCCGGTGGCGGATAGGAGCAGGCCGGCAAGGAAGACGACCATCCGCGTCGTGACCACGGATTCTCCGGGCGCGGCTCCCGGGCGCGTGGTGCGCTTCATTCGGCAGTGACCGGGACGACGTGATCGCTGGTCGCGCCGAACAGGTCGAACAGCCGGATCGTCACACTGCCTAGCTCGCGTCCTTCGGGGATCGGGACGCTCAGTTCGAGCGGGAGGTCGCGGCTCCGACCGGTCCGGAACGCGGCGGCGCTGATCGTCTCGTTGTCCGGCCCGGCGAGGACCGCCCAGCCGTCCAGCCAATCGGACCACGTCGCTGTCAGGGGCATCTCCTTCCCGGCGCGCCGATCGACGAGCACGCCGTCAACGAGCCCGTAGCGTTGCCGGGCGGCGGCAACGCTCGCGGGATCGTCTGCGGCATCGACCCACAGATGGTGGAGCGTGAGGCAGACGGTGCTGCCGGCGATTGCGGCGCGGGCGTCCAGCCGGTACCGCCTTGGTGGGACCCCGGAGAACCCGCCGCGGACAGGAGACTGGGGGGCAAGGGCGTCGGCGGTAGGGCAGGTCATGTGAAGCGTGAAGGGAATGCTCGCCGTCGCCAGCCGGGCGCGAGCCGTCGCGATCGCCAGGGGCGACCGGTCGACGCCTACCCCGGTCCGTCCAGCCAGAGCTGCTGCCAGAACCGTCGTGCCGGAGCCGCAGCACGGGTCGAGGACGATGTCGCCGGGTGCTGTGGTCGCCTCGATAAGCCGGGAGAGCAGGGCGAGCGGCTTCTGCGTCGGATACGCCGTTCGCTCGGCGCCGGTCGGAGACAGCGTGGGGATGTCGTTCCAGACCGAGCCGACCGGCCGGCCACCCTGGAGGTCGTACTCCCGGCCATAGGACCGCATGAACCGGCTCCCGTCCGGGCGAACATGCCGGTACTTGCGGTCCATCGCCGCGGTCACCTCGCCCCGGACCGGGACGAACGTCGCCGCCGGGCTCTTCGCATAGAGCAGGAGTGTGTCGTGCTTGCGCGGGAACCGGTCGCGCGCCGTCGCGTTGCCAAGCCCATAGCTCCAGACGATCTCGTTGCGGAAGGCGTCGGCACCGAATAGCTCGTCCAGGAGCAGGCGGAGGTGGGCGCTGGCGCGATGGTCCACGTGCACGCAGAGCCACCCGTCCCCCGGGAGCAGGTCGTGCGCCCGGGCGAGGAGACCGGCCATCGCCGTCAGGTAGCCGGCGAGGCCCTCCGGCCAGGCATCGCGATAGGCGGGCAGCCTGATGGCTGGCTGCCCGGGGCGTCGTAGCCCGATGGGCAGGACCGCCGAGAAGGTGTCGCCAGTGGCGAAGGGCGGGTCAAGGTAGATCAGGCGCGGCCGGTCCCCGATGCCAGACAACTGGCCTGTCCGGCGCCAGGCGTCGAGGACATCACTTGCGTCCGCGTCGAACAGCGCCGCGTCCCGAGCATGGGTCGGGCCGTCACCATTGGAGGCGGCGACCGGGGAGGCCGCTGGCCAGCGTTCAAGCACGGCCAGTGCCGGACTGTCCGTCGCCGGCTCCGGCGGGATCAGCTCCGGTCGCCCGGGCCACTCCAGCCGGATCGCCGCCGAGGTGGGCGAGTGGTCAGGCATCGGCCTCGTCGCCGGGGCTCACGGAGCCGCTCGGGATCGCGTCGGCGGCCGTGCCACGGCGGGAGTAGCGGGGCGGCACCACGGGCAGGTCCCGGACACCGGCCACGCTGTCATCGGCGGCCACGCGATTGTGCCGCTCCAGGCCGCAGCGCAGGCAGCGATGGACGATGACTTCCTCTCCGTCCGGTCGCTCGAATCGGCCGATCGGCTCCATCAGCCCGCCGCACTGGCTGGCCCGGTCGCCCATCCGCCGGTCATCGACGTGGAGGCTGTACAGGCAGTACGGGCAATGGTTGCGGTTGTGCCCGCCACCGATCGTCAAGTCGACCCGTCGTCCGCAGTGGCCGCAGACGAAGGGCTGCCGCTCATCTGGCGTGAGTCGGCTCGGTCGAGAGGCAGGACCGCTGGGAGACGCAGCCGGACGCCGCGTCGTCGCCTGCTCCTCCCGGGCCCGCCGGCGCTCGGCCCGCTGGGCGTCCCTCCGCTTGCGATGCGTCGGCATCCGTGTACCGTCCTCCCCTGAGATCCCGCGCGCCGGGCCTGTCGACAGCTTCTGCCGAGCGGTATCCACGACCGGGCAACGATACACCCGGCATGCCATCGGTGACCGGGAAGTCGATCCATTTCCCTGGACAGCAAAGCGCGAAGGTTTCCCTCGAAGTTCACCGGGACGATACGGTACGATCCTCGTTCGCCCATCCCCTCCCGGCGTTGTCTCTGGCGCGCTTTCTGGAGTCGTCCATGCGGGACCGTGTATCCGTCCGAGATCAGGTGGCATCGGCTCCCTGGCACCGGCAGTCGCTCGGCTCGGTTCTCAGAGCCGAACCCCGGACTACCCCGCTGGAACGGGTATTCGCTCGTCCCCTGACCACGCTGATCACCTCCATCGTCCTCTACCTCGTCGCGGCCGCGGTCCTGATCCTCACCCTTGGCAACGTCCCGAACGTCGCGTTCAACTGGGAGGCGTACACCGCCCGCGACGTGTTCGCGCTGGCGGACGGCAGCCGGGACCCCGGCTCGCTCCTGCGTTTGCGTGACGGGCTGATGACCGACAGCGGCCGCCTCCCGTCGGCCGCGCTGCCAGCATGGGCGTCCTTCTCGATCTTCGGGCCCGGGGTAAACGCCCTCCGGGTTCCCCTCGCGCTGATCTCGGCCCTGGCGGTCCCGGCGGCGTTTCTCCTTGGCCGGACAGTCGCCGGTCCCGGCACGGGGCTCCTGACCGCCGGACTCGTCATCGTTTCGCCGGCCCTTCTCGTCTACGGCCGGACCGGGACGGTCGTCGGGATGTCCGTTGCGCTTGGCCTGGCAACGGCGCTCCTCCTCCTGGTCGTGGTGCAGGCCGATCGTCGACCGATGCCGGTCCGCGTTGTCGCGCTGGCGGGATTGCAGCTCAGCCTGATCGCCGGCGCCTGGATGTACTCGCCGATCCGCCTGTTCTGGGTGATCGCGGTCGTCGTCCTGGTCGTCGAACTGGTGGCGCAGCGGGACCACCGATCGTGGACGCTGACCGCTCTTGGCGTCACGCTGATCGTCCTGCCGGCCTTCGTCGTCCTGCTGTATGGCGCCGGCCTGGTGGCCAGCGAGAGTCCGACGTGGGATGTCCGCCGTGCCTTTCTGGGGTACTTCAACGCGGGCGGCGAACAAATCATCCGGTTCTACCAGGAGCCGGAAGCGCTCGGCCAGTTCGTCGACGTCGACCCCGCGGCCACTTCCGGGCTGGCCGTGTCATGGGATCTGATCCAGGGGAACGCCGCGGCTCTCGGCAACCTGCTGATCGATCGGGGAACACGGCCGGCGATGACTGATCAATGGAACGAGCACGGCCAGCTCTACGCCCGGATCCTCGTGCCGGCTGCCGTCGCCGGAGCGGTGCTGGTGATCGGGCGGATCTGGCGATCGGTCGAGGCCCGGGTGCTCGTGCTGACCTTTCTCGGCCTGACCGTGCCATTGCTGGCCACCTCGCAGGTCCATCTCGGTCGGCTGGTCTTCGCGTCTCCACTGCTGATGCTGATTGCCGCCCTGGGGATCCTCTGGCTGACCCGGTTGCTCATTGTCCAGCTGCCGCGGCTGATCCTCGGACTTGTCTCAACCGACCACCCCACGCTAAGGGGCGGTCAGGCAGGATGGCAGCTGGCGGTCCGGGTCACGTTGGCGCTGTTGGTCGTCCTGTTCGTGGCGGCCGATGCATGGCGGTCCGATCGGGTCGCGTCGCTCCCGTCACAGGCCCACACTGAACAGCTGACCCGCGCGATCGAGCTCCAGCGCGCGGCCGGGGTACCAGCCGTCGCGCTCGTCCTCGGCGGCCCCGGTGACGTCGAGGTGGAGCAGCTTGACGTCACCACCTATCGGCTGGAGCTGGACGATCAGGCACGCTTCCTCAATGCCGCGGAAGCAGGGACCACGACTGGAACGGGCGACGGGCGGATCGACGTGTGGTCTGGCGGACTGGCTGGAGCGGAGCCATCTGTCCTCGACCGGCTGCCGGGTGGCGGCTGCGACGTCCACTGGCTGGTCACCACCGAGTGGTTCGAGGCGTTCAGGCCGACGCTCGGCGACCTCGCTGGTCGCTGTGGTGCCGAGCCGGCGATGACGATCGTCGAGATCTGACCGACTCGCCGGCTCCGACGAGGGACCGCTACTCCGGCGTCGCGTTCCAGTCGGTCAGCGCGTAGACCGTCCCCAGCGCGAGGAACAGCCCGCCGTAGAAGAGGCGAGCCCGCGGCTCCTTGAGAACCCCGGTCGCCAGGGCGGTCACGATGAGGGCCGGAACGCCAACGGTCTCGGCGGCGCGGTGTCCCTGGAACGGGATGATCCGGCGGACGGCGTACCGCTGATCGGTCAGGGCGTTGAGGCTAACGTGGGCCAGGGCCGTAACCGCCGCGATCATCGCCGCCTTGCCCTGGAGCCCGAGCAAGCGGGGGCCGACGGTGTTGACGACACCGAGGCCATAGTCAATCAGGCCGTGGGTCGCCGGGGAAATCGGTCGATTCGCCATTGGGAGCGTCTCCTTGTCGAGGTCTCATCCGGCGGGGAGCGGATCACGCGGCTGTGCCTATCCACACCGGTAGTCCATACCATCGATGAACGATCCACAGGGTGCAGAATCCATGCCGGGTGATCCCGCTCGATGGCAACCAAAAGCGGGGATGGTCAAGCTCGTCAGTGGAGTGGTCGTGACGTCCTGTCCCGTAGCCCGCCGGGTGGCGGGGTATGATTGCGGGTGACCTGAGCCGGCACGAGTGTGCCAACCGATGACCGATGAGCATGACCCGCGGCGCCGCGGGCGAGAGAGGGCCCTGTGCGCGGCTTCAAGATCCTGTGGCGAGCGATCCGTGACACGTTCGATCAGATCCTGAGCTATATGCTCGGCTCGCTGCTCTGGTGGGTGGTCGTCGCGATCCCGGTCTTCGCCTTCCTGTTCGTCGCGGTCCTGCTCCCACCGTTCGTCGGCGATGCTTTTCTGATCATCGGAGCGGCGCTCGGCTTCGGGCCAGCGACGGCGCTGCTTGCAAAGTGGACCGACCCCCGCCTGATCATCGACCGGCCGGCGCTCAGTGATCTCTGGCCGTGGGCGCGAGAATACGCCCGGCGCGCCTGGATCGTGGCCGGCATCGTCCTGTTCGTGGCGGCGATCCTGACGCTGAACCTCACCTTCTTCAGCGCGTCCCAGAGCGCCTTCTCGCTGCTGGTCCCGCTCTGGGCCTTTCTCCTCATCCTGTCCGTGATCGTCCTGTTCACGACCCTGGCGATCGTAGCCCTGCTCGATGTCGGGCCGCGGCGCGCCTTCCGGCTGACGGGCTACGTGATTGCATCGGCCCCCTTTCAGTCGCTGCTGCTGGTGCTCTGGATCATATTCACCATCGTTCTTGGCCTGGTGTTGGTCGTGCCGCTGGTCCTGCTGACGCCGCCACTGATCATGGCCGCGACCAACCGCCTGGTCCTCCAGCAGCTGGAGATCGAGATCATCGACCCCAACGCGCCCACCGACGAGCGCGTGGTGGAGCGCAAGACGGGTTCGGACCGGCGGGCGGGCAAGCCGGCCCAGCGCGGCGGGCTGTTCCGCCGGTCCTGAGAGACACCAGCCGGGGGCGGTAGCCGGGCCCCCGTTGGCGCGTCCGGATGACACATGCAGGACACTCGTCGAACGGGCGACCCCGCGTGGGGTCGCCCGTTCGCGTCAGCCCTTGATGCCGGACGAGGCGTTGCTCTCCAGGAAGTAACGCTGGAAGACAAAGAAGACGATCACGATCGGGATGATCGAGACGATGGCGACCGACATCTGGAGCGGGTAATCGACGACGTTCTCGCGTCGGAAGAAGGCCAGGCCGATGGGCAGGGTGCGCAGCGAGGCGTCGCTGATGTAGATCAGGGGCTCCAGGAAGTTGTTCCATGATCCCTGGAACGAGAAGATGACGAGGGTCGTAAGCGCGGCGCCGGCGTTGGGCAGCGCGATGTGGAAGAACATCCGCCAGCGGGACGCACCGTCGATCCGGGCGGCGTCCTCCAGGTCGACCGGGAAGTTCATGAAGAACTGGCGCATCAGGAAGATGCCGAAGGCGTCAGCGAGGAACGGCACCGTCAGCGCCCCGTAGGTATTGAGCAGACCCATCTCGTTGAGAATGATGAACTTGGGGATCAGGGTCACCATCCCCGGGATCATCAGCGTGCTCAGGATCACGAGAAAGGCGAGATCCTTGCCGGGGAAGTTCATCCGGGCGAAGGCGTATCCCGCCATCGTGTCGAACAGGCAGCGCGCGGCCACCCAGATCAGCGCGACGATGCTGCTGTTCAGGAACCAGAGCGGCAGGTCCGATGCCCGGAAGACATCGAGGTAGGCGTCGATCTGCCAGTCGCTGTTCGGGATGAAACTCCACAGGTCCAGCCGGACCGTCTGGGGCTGGGGTAGTAGAGACAGGACGACCGAGAAGTAGAACGGGCCGATCGTGACGATCGTGACGAGGATCAGGACCAGGTAGGCGAGGAAGCGGATGATCCGGTCGACGACGATGTCACGGGTGTCCTCCCGCGACCGCTGATAGCGATTGGTGTCGAAGCTGGACGGCGTGGCCATGGTCTCTCTCCGGCGGTGGATCGGTCAGCAGGTCCTGAGGGCACGATGGTGGGGCAACACGATTCGCCTCACTGGTCCTGCCCCTGGTCATCGATCCGGCGCTGGAGGAGGAACACGACGAGGATGATGAAGAACAGGACGATCGAGATCGCCGAGGCGTAGCCGAGCCGGAACCCCTGGAAGCCCTGGGTGTAGACGAGATAGGCCAGCGTCGTCGTCGTGCCGGCCGGACCGCCCTCGGACATGATGTAGATCTGGTCGAAGACCTGGAAGCAGCCAATCATGCCGATGGTCAGGACGAAGTACGTGATCGGGCGGAGCAGCGGGACGGTGATGTCCCGGAAGGTCTGCCAGCGGGAGGCTCCGTCGAGTGACGCGGCCTCGTAGACGTCGCGCGGGATGTTCTGCAGTCCGGCGAGATAGATGACCATCAGGCCGCCGAGCGACGTCCAGATGTTCTGGGCCATGATCGACGCCATCGCGATGCTCGGCCCTTCGAGCCAGACATTGACGCCGTCGATGCCGAACTTGCCCAGGAGCTGGGCGAAGATCCCGTTCGGGTTCGACAGCCAGACGGGACGGGGCGGGTCGATGCCGAGGTTGCGAAGGACGGTGTTGATCAGACCGTTACCGGAGTAGATCCAGATGAAGATGACGGCGATGACGACCGAGGAGCTGATCGAGGGGAAGTAGAACGCGGTCCGGAAGAAGCCGAGCCCCCGGATCTTGCGGTTGGCGAGCAGCGCCAGCAGCAGCGCGAAGATCGTCTGGAGCGGGACGACCCCGATGGTGTACCAGGTCGTGTTGCGGAGCGCCTGGTAGAACTGCGGACTGTTAAAGAGTTCGCGATAGTTGTCCAGACCGATGAAGGGCCGGTTGGCGTCTTCCCCGAACTGGCCGATGGTGTCCCAGTCGAAGAAGCTGACCCAGGCGGCGTAGATGATTGGCCCGACGATGAAGGTGACGATGACCAGCAGGGCCGGCAGGATGAACAGCCAGCCGAGGTAGCGGTCCTCCCGGTCGGCCGCACTCCTGGAAGGACCTGGCCCGGAACGGCCGAACGACATCGAGACCATCTTCACTCCCTGCCGTGCGCGACGTTGCGCTGATGCTGGCGCCGGGAACGGGCGATGGGAAAACTTCCCATCGCCCGCCCCTGTGACATATCAGTCACCCGCTGCCCGCGGGAACATCGTGAGAGGCATGGGAGACATGTCCCCATGACCTCTCACGTCCGTGTCGTTCAGCTGGCCGGAGTGGCGACCGGCGTCGCGGCGGCATCCGGCTCCTGGAGCTGAATGTTGGCCTCGGCGTCGGCGCGAAGCTGCGTGGTCGCGGCCGCCACGTCGATCTGGCCGGCGAACAGTGACTGCAGGGTGCTGGACGCGGCGGCGTAGAACAGCTGGCCACCCGGGCCCAGCGACCACGGCCGGGCGTACTCCGCGGCGTCGACGAATAGCTGGCGCTCCGGGAACTGCCCCAGCCACTGGTCGGTCAGGTTGCTCCGCGATGGCATCACGCCGGCCGCTGTGGTCAGGTTCAGCATGATCTCGTCGTTGTTCAGGAACGCGACCAGCTGCGCTGCCTCGTTCGGGTACTGCGTGCCGGCGTAGATCGAGTAGGCGACGGTGAACGCGAAGGTTGCCCGGTCGCCATTCGGCCCGGCCGGGAGCGGCGCGACGCCATACGGCAGGTCCGGGAAGTTGGTGTCGTAGTTGAGGAAGTTCCAGTTGCCCTCGAACGTCGCCGAGCCCAGCTGGTTGCCGAAGGCTTCGCCCTGGTCGGGTGCGCCAAGGTCGCCGGGGGTGCTGGCGATGCCGCTCTCGTAGAGGCCGTAGTAGAACTCTAGGGCTGTCGACGTCGCCTCGTCGCCGATGAGGACTTCGCTCAGGTCATCGGACAGGATCGCGCCACCGGCCTGGTAGTTGAAGACCAGCCAGCGGGCCGGGTCCGGCACGACGATGCCGGGGATGCCGGTGCTGTCATACACGGTCTGCAGGGCCGCCTGGAACTCGTCCCAGGTCGTCGGCGCAGCCTCGACGCCAGCGTCCGTGAAGAGCTGCGTGTTGTACCACATGGCCAGTGCCGACCAGTCCTTGGGCAGACCAAGCGTCTGGCCGTTGTACTGGTAACCGGCGAGCAGGTTCGGGAAGTAGTTGCCACCTGCCACGTCGAGCACGTCGTCCATCGGCAGCAGCAGGCCACGCGTGTAGAGATCCGGCGCGAGCAGGCTGTCCACCCAGAACACGTCGGCAGCGGTACCACCGGCCAGTGCGGTGGTCAGCGCAGTCGGGTAGTCGGTCGGGACCGTCTCGAGGTTGACCGTGATGCCGGTCTGCTCCCGGAAGGCATCCAGCTGCGGCTGGATCACGGCCTGCTCTTCCGTACTCGCGAACGAGCTGAGGCGGAGAGTGACATTCTGAGCGCGGGAGCGGATCGGGTAGGACGTGAAGGCGGCAGCACCGGCGACGGCCGCCCCGGCCCCCGCCATCTTGAGTCCGTGTCGGCGGGAGAAGGTACGGTTGCGAAAGGACACGATGACCTCCCTGAGAACGCCCGGCAGCGGGCGTCGTTTCGACGGTGACCGGGCGGAACTGGCCTACATGGCCCGGCCCGGTAGCGTGCGGGAGTAGGCTTGCAGGCCGTATGCCATTGCGGCGTCGTTGCCGAACCTGTTTCAGAGCGATTCGTAGCCTGCGCTCCGGTTCCGGCTCATTGGTTCAACCCCAGGATGAGGAAGCTTGATGATCGTGAAGTCCGTGCAAAGCAACTCGGGGTCACGGGACGATACTCCTGATCGTCGTCAGACCGTGCGTCAGACCTGGCCGCGTTCGACCGAGCGGGTAGCCCGGCTGGAGCAGGTCCTGTCGCGACGCCAGCCGGACCTGACCGTCGTGCTTGAGGACGTCCACGACCCACACAACGCCGCTGCCGTCCTGCGGTCCTGCGACGCCGCCGGGGTCCTGGGAATCCACGCCGTCTATGATCGCGAGCCGGTCCCGAAGAAACGCCTGTCCCGGACGTCCTCGTCCTCGGCCTCGAAGTGGGTTGGCGTCGAGCGGCACGAGACGATTGACGCCTGCTACAGGGCACTGCGTGCCCAGGGGGTGCAGATCGTCGCGACCGCGCTGACCGACGAGAGCGTCGACCTATACTCCGTCGACTTCACCCGCCCGACCGCGATCGTCATGGGCAATGAGCACCGGGGACTGACTGCTGGCGCGATCACTGCGGCCGACCTGACGGTGCGGATCCCGATGGCAGGGATGGTCGAGAGCCTCAATATTTCGGTCGCGGCGGCTGTGTCGCTGTTCGAGGCAGCCCGCCAACGGCGCGAGGCCGGGATGTACGACACCCGACAGCTGTCGGACGAGGAGTACGAGCGGGTGCTGGCGGACTGGTTGAAGCGGTAGCCGGGGGTATGCGCTGACATCGAGGCGTCAGCGTGGGCCCCGTTCTCCACTTCGGACGTGAGGTTGAGGAGTCTGGTGCGAGGTCTGCTTCGGGAACCAGCCACCCGATCGCATCTCACCATCCTGCCGCCAGTGTTCGGGAGGCCCCGCGGTGTGAGGCGAGCGGGGCAGGATGACTACGCGTCGAGTGCCCCGTCAATCGCCCGGCGCAACGTCATGAGGTCGCGTGTCAGCGGGCCGTCGCGAAGGTCGTCACCCTTGGCGTTCCGGAGCGCAGCGGCCAGGCGACGGATAGCGAGTTGCACTCCCTCGGTGTCATAGGTGGCCGGCAGCGGCTGGTCACCGCGCAGGTCGTCCAGCGTCGAACGCCAGGCGGCAGCCCCCACCGAAGCCAGGGACGGTTCCGGTCGCGGCACCCGCTCCACCGGGGTGGAAGGGACCGATTCTGAAGAGGGCGGCAAGGTCGGCGCGCCGAGCGGGGCGGGGTTCGGCGCCATCGGTTCAACGAGGGCGTCCGGCTCCGCGACCTGACGACGGGCGTCCGGCACGGGTTCGGCAGGTTGCAGGGTCGCCGGTTCAGCCAGCAGCTCGCGAACGCGGGTCGAGATGGCAGCGGGGTCGTCCGGCAGCGGCTCGTCGCGCAGGCGCCGTGAGACGCGCTGGGCGTCCTCGGCCGCGATGCCGTCCTCGACGATCGCCTCGCGCAGCGCCTCCTGGGCTGGCCGGGTCAGTCCCTGCAGCGCCCGGCTCTGCTTCTCGCTGAGCCGTCCCGCCCTGATGTCGTCTCTGGCCGTCTCGGGGAGCTTCTCCGTGCCGAGGAGCTGGAACAGGCGGCTGCGCTTGATCCCGACCGCCTCCGCCACGGTCTCCCACGGGGCGTCACGGAGCTGCGCCTTGAGCGCACGCAGTGCCGACGCCCGGTCGACCGCGTTCAGGTCGTCGCGGACGATGTTCTCCATCAGCTGCTGGATCAGCCGCCGCTCGATCGGGATGTCGCGGACCAGTGCCGGGATCGTCTCCCGGCCGGCCATCTTCGACGCCCGCCAGCGCCGCTCGCCGTGGACGACGATGTAGACGTCGCGGCCTTCCTCATAGCGCACGACGATCGGTTGGAGCACGCCCTCCTGCCGGATGGCGTCGGCAAGTTCCTCCAGCCGCTCCTGGTCGAAGGTCTGGCGGGGCTGGGACGGATCGGGCCGGATACGCTCCAGCTCGATCTCCTTGGCTTCGACCAGGTCCCTGACCCCGACCGCCTGCGGCCGGGTGTCCGTGAACAAGCTATCGACGGTAAAGCGACGGCGCCGCGCCGCACCCCGGTCAGCCATCGCGGCGGCCCTCCGATCCTGTTCCAGCGGCGGTCCCAGCGCCAGCGGGGACGCCGCCGGGGTGGAAGATGCCGACGGTGTCGCCCAGCTGGTCGCCCTCGATCCATGCGCCAACATGGCGGTAGGCGTGGGCGACATTGGAGCGCGGCATGTAGTTGAGCACGCTGACCCGTTCGGCGGCCGACTCGGCGCTCCGGACGGAGAGCGGGATCGACGGAAGCCGGTCGAGCTCAGGGAATTGCTCATCCAGCGCGATGAGCATGTCGGCGGCGAGGCGGGACGAATGGTGAACCTTGGTCGGGAGGAACCCGAGGACGTTCAGCCGCGGGTTGAGCCGCCGGATCCGCCCGACCGTCTCGAACAGCCGCCCGAGCACCATCAGGGACAGCGGGTGCGGCTCGATCGGAATGATCAGGTCGGTCGAGGCGATCAGGATGTTGATCGAGAGGACGTTCAGGGCCGGCGGGGCATCAATCAGGACGTAGTCGTAGTTGGAGAGCTCAGCGGCCCTGAGGCGGTAGTCCAGCTGCCGCTCACGCTCCAGCACGGAAAGCAGTTCCAGTTCGGCCGCGGCAAGGTCCGGGTGGGATGGGACGAGGTCAACACCTTCCAGCGAGGTCGGGACGATGACGTCCGCGATCGCGACGGTCTCATCGACCAGCAGGTCATAGACGGACGCCTGCAGCGCGGCGATGTCCACGCCGACGGCCATCGTCAGGCTGGCCTGGGGGTCCAGGTCGATCGCGAGCACCCGGCGGCCGCGCTCGACCAGCGCCGCAGCGACGTTCATCGTGCTCGTCGTCTTGGCGGTGCCGCCCTTCTGATTGAAGAAGGCGATAATCCGGGTCATCAATTCCTCGTGGTCGCGGGCCGGTGCCCCGCTGTCGTGTACAGCGAGTCCGGAACCCTGCGGGGGGTACGGACAATGATACCGGAGCGCCGCCGCCGGTGGCCGCCGCGAGCCGGTCCCGGCACCATGGATTCCCGTCAGGACCGCCAGCCATACGAGGGACTTCCGCCCCGAGCAAGTGGGACGGTCGGTGGATCAGGGCGGCCACACCGCACACTGGACAATCGATATACCGATCGGTATAATTTCCGCGGTGGGCCAGTGTGCCCGGGAGAGTCGATGTCGGCGAGCGAGCGTGACAACCGGACGGCGATCCTCGAACGCGCCGAAGAGCTCTTCGCCCGGAGCGGGTATGACGGCGTCGGCGTCCAGGAGATCGTCTCGGCTGCCGGCGTGACCAAGCCGACGCTCTACCACCACTTCGGGTCCAAGCGCGGTCTGCTCGAGACGCTGCTCCGGGAGCGACTCAGCCCCTGGTTGAGTGAACTGGAGTCGGCGGCCGAATGGGACCGTGATCTCACTGGTTGCCTGACCCGGGTTGCAAGGGCGTATGTCCAGCTTGCCCGGACGAATCCCGTTCTTTACCGGTTGCACCTTGGACTCTGGTTCGGTTCGCCCGATGCCGAGGCGACACGCATCGTCCAACCGTACGTCGAACTCCAGTCCGCCATCCTCCGTGGATTGTTCGACGCGGCCAGCGCCTCCCACGGCAATATGCTAGGACGGCAGGCGGCCTACGCCGCGAGCCTGCTGGGGATGATCAATGCGCGGATCGCGCTTGCCGATTCAGCCGGCGTCGCACTCGATGACCACGACGTCTGGCTGATGATCCAACAGTTCTCCTACGGCATCTACACCTGACCTGAGACCGACGTGAGCAGAACAACCAGGCCAACCGAATGGTGCGCCACTCTGCGCCCGTTCGATTATACCTACCGGTAAGTAAAAGGAGTGCTTCATGAGTGAATGGGCGCGTGACGCGGTCGGCTATCACTTCTACCCGCTGGGTACGCTCGGTGCTCCCCACCACAACGACGGCCACAGTGAGCCCGTCTCACGCCTCCCCAGGCTGGGCGAGTGGGTCGATCACCTCCGTTGGCTGGGCGTCGATACGGTCCTGCTTGGTCCGGTCTGGGAATCCTCGACCCATGGGTACGACACCGCCGACCTGTTCCAGGTAGACCGCCGTCTCGGCACGGAGTCCGACCTTCGTGCCCTGATCGATCGCTTCCACGAGGCCGGGATCCGCGTGCTCTTCGACGCGGTATTCCATCACGTCGGCCGCGATCACTTTGCCTTCCGCGATCTGCGGGAGCGAGGCGGGGCCTCGCAGTACCGCACCTGGTTCTGCGGCGTGAGCTTCGCCCATGGCAATCACCTCGGCGACTCGTTCACCTACGACGCCTGGAATGGCGCACTCGAACTGGTCAAGCTTGACGTCCGGGTCCACGAGGTCCGCGAGCACCTGTTCGCCGCCGCCCGGCACTGGTTCGAACGCTACGGGGTCGACGGGCTGCGGCTCGACGCCGCCGACGTGCTCGATCGCGATTTCCAGCGTGACCTGGCCGCAGTGGTCAGGGAGGTCGTGCCGTCCGCCTGGCTGCTGGGCGAGGTGATCCACGGGGACTACCGTGATTGGGCTGGTCCGGGTCGCCTCGATGCGACCACCGACTACGCCGCCCGCAAGGGGCTGTACTCCGCGTTCAACGACGGCAACCTCCACGAGATCGCCTGGACGCTGGACCAGCACTATGGTCCCGCCGGTCGCTATCAGGATCTTCCCCTGGCGACCTTCGTCGACAATCACGACGTCGAGCGGGTCGGGTCGATCATTCGTGGTCCGGCCAGCCTCTACCCGCTGCATCTCCTCCTGCTCTCGATGCCAGGCGTGCCCTTCATCTACTACGGCAGTGAATGGGGCATCGAGGGGCGGGCCAACGGGAGCGACTGGCCGCTCCGGCCGGCGCTTGACTGGCCCGTCGATGTCCGGTCCATGCCGCATCCGGATCTCGCGGACACGATCGCCCGTCTAACTACGGTCCGGCATGCCTCCTCTGCCCTGCGCCATGGCGACTATCGCCAGCTCCATGTCGCCCCGCGCCAGCTCGCATTCAGCCGGCGGGCCGGAGATGACGTGGCGGTAGTCGCGATCAACGCCAGTGCCGAGGCCTGCCCTATCGACGTCGCGGTTGATGTCCCGGACGGCACGACGCTGATGGACGCCCTGGACCCGGCCTGCGTCATCCGGGTGGAGGGCGGGCGGCTCCGCTGCCCGGACGTACCGGCGAACTGGGGACGGATCTTCGTGTCGGCCCGGTAGGGGCTGAGACATTGAGAAGGGGTGGGCCGGAATGTTCCGGCCCACCCCTTTGGCTTCACGTTGCTGACGGACTACGGGACGGTTGGCTCGTCGCGGGGGAGCGTGAACAGCCGGCTGGCAATCCGGATCGCGCTGGCATCGATCCCGGCGACGACGATTCCCGACGGGTGACGCTGGCGCTGCAGCCCGGACGGTGGCCGCGAGACGAACTCCACGGTCAATCCTGCTCCGTCCACCGCCGGACCGTCGGCCAGCGCCAGGATCGGGCCGCGCCCGGCCCTTGCTGAGCGTGTCTTGGTGCAGGCCCCGATGACGGCGGCGTATGCCTCGTCGAGCGTCGGTCGAGCCGGGAGGGAGACCGGAACCAACTGATCCCCGGCGACGACCGGGTCGGGCCAGCCGGCAAGGGCTCCCGCCAGGACGAGGAGGGCGGCGACGTCGAGTGGCCGGATCCCATCCGCACTGGCTGGCATGTCGACGACGACCGGGTCGATCGCCAGCCGCACGTGAGTCCCGGCGGACCGCGCCCAGCGACGGGCGGCGACGACGAGCCTCGAAGCCAGAGTGGTTCTGAGGTCGGTGAACTCCGGCGTCTCCGACAGGGACCGAAGCGCTGCGACGAGCGCCATCGGGTCGACACCACCCAGGTCATCCGTGAGCCGGGTTGCGATCGAGGAGCTCACAGAGTCGGAATCGGCCATCGTGCCGGCCCGGACGAGGTCCGGAATCGCCAGGACCACGTTCGCGACCGACAGGTTGGCAACGTGCGCCGACCAGACCGTGGCGTCTACCCGCAGCGCCTCCGGTACCGCCGCCATCGGCAAACCGTAGGTGGCAATCAGCTCGGCGGCTTCCGCTCCGTTCGTCGTCTCCTGCAGTCGTGTCCACGCGTTCAGGCGGCCGAGTGCGGGAGCATCCTCCGCGCTGGGGACGAGGTCGATCGGCAGAGAACCGGTGACCAGCCAGCGGTAGAGGGCGTCGTGGCCCGGGGTCGATGCCTTCGGGTGGCCCAGCCTGAGCAGGTCGGCGTGGCGCCATCCGGCATGGCTCGGGGTGACGAGCACCTCGTCGACGAGCTTCGGCAGCGGCCGCTCGTTGTACCAGGCGCCGATCGCACGCCGGAGTCCGCGGCCCCAGCCACGCAGCCCCTGCACGTAGGAGGCGAACAGGAACAGGTCCCGGCTGGTGCGAGCCACCCGGGGCAGCGCCGTCAGCGCGGCGCGGCGCGTGAGGTCGTCGTCGGTCGCCGAGCACATCGCCAGGGCCAGCAGCAGCGGCTCGGGACGGAGTGGGGTGGCCGCGGTCGCGGCCAGCGTTTCCGCGACGACCCGGAGGCTGTCCCGGGCGATCGCGTCGCGGACCGGTCCGGCGTCAGCGACGGTCACGGGTGTCGAAAGGGCCGGCACGGTGTCCACCCCGCCCGTCAGCAGATAACGTCGTAGCCTGGCGAACACCGCCGGGAACAGGCTGTCGACGGGGTGAAGGGCCGGGGGTCGGCCGCTCCCGGACGGCACCAAGGTGACGGCAGCGGATGAGACGGACCAGCGATCGGCAAGCGTAGTCGTGGGCACCTGAGCCCTCCATCGGTATCGCGGCATGTTTGGCCCTGCGTGCGTTGGGCGGTTCGCCGCGGATCAGGTCTGGTCGTGGTCGTGGAGTGTCCGGTCGAGGAAGGCCATCGTCACCGCGTTGAAGCGGTCGGGATCCTCCATTGAGGGGAGATGCGCGGCGTCGGGGAAGTGGACGGTGGTGCTGTCCGCGATCCCGGTCGCCAGGCCGGTGGCCGCATCAACGACGCAGGGAACATCCTGGTCGCCGACGACGATCAGAGTCGGAGCGCGGACCTCTGCGAGCCGCTCGCCGGCCAAGGGCTCGAGGAGTTGGGTCCCCTGACCATCCCACCCGGACTGGAGTGAGGCGAGGTTCATCGCGCTGACCCGGCGGCGGGTCTCCGGGTCGATGGCATCGGGGCCACGACCGGGGCCGTCCACCCAGAGGCGAATCTCCCGCTCGTTGGCTTCCGCGACCTCGCTGGCCTCGAGCAACGCATCGATCCGCTTGATCTCGGCGATCGTGGCGGCGTCCCAGGGAAAGCCGTTCGGGCGTGCGCTGACCAGTACCAGGGCAGCGACCCGTTCCGGTGCGACGATCGCCGCGTCACTCGCGACCCCGGCGCCGAACGAGCAGCCAATAAGGGCCGCTCGCCGGATGCCGAGTTGGTCGAGGACCGCCAGCAGGTCACCGTGGTTGCAGAACAGCACGTCGCCGGAACCGTCGTCGGGGACGGATTGGCCCATCCCGCGGAGGTCGTAGCGGATCACGTCGTAACGCGCAGCCAGGACTTCGAAGAGGCCGTCCCACATGGTGCGGTCACAGATTCCGGCGTGGATCAGGACGATGGCCTGGCCGATTCCGGCCCGGTCCCCGACGAGGGTCGCGCCGGGGACGGGAACAGCGAAGGACGTCATCGTGAGCGCGGTCGTGGCCATGGTGTGGTGCCTCTCATGGACGGCCCGGCAAGGTGCCCGGGCGCTCGATCCTGGTCGGTGAGCGTCGAGTACTGGCAGTTCAGCCGGCGGGAATGGCAGCCGGCGCGTCGGCGGGTGTCCGCCGACCGCCGATCGCCTCACCCAGGCGAATCAGCGCGCTTCCGATCACGGCACGGACAGGTCGGTGCGGTGATTCAATCGCGGCACGGCGGCGGGCGGCCGCCTCGGACAGTGCGTGGTCGTGAACCACACGGGCCATCGAATAGCTGGTCGGGTCAAAACACATCGGTCAACTCCCTTTCGTCTGAGGGCTGGGCGTCGGTCTGCACGGGTTCAGGTCGTGGCCGGGACGGCCGGGCTCGTCCCGGAGCTGGTGCCCAGAACGGGCGCCGGCTGGCCGCCGAGCCAGGTACCGGCGGCGATCAGGGCGCGGCCGGCGAGGTAGCGCACCAGGTTCGAGCGTCGGGCCGACGGGTAACGGCGCTCGGCGGCGGCCCGGGCCAGCAGAGTGTGCTGCCGCTCGGCGGCGGCTTCCGCGTAGAGCTGAGGTGGGTAGTACACGGCGTAGGTCTCCATTCGATGAGTGACGCAGTAGTCGCAGTGTTCCGGCGGACGAGCCGGGCGAATCGGTCACGCGACGAGCGCGAGTCCGGCGCGGATCAGCCGGGCCCCGACCGCCTGGCGCCAGGGGGCGCGGGTGACAACGGGGCGGTTGGTGCGGTCGGCCGCGGCGGCGGCGAGCAGCGCACGACGGCGATCCTTGGCGAGGTCGTACAGCAATTCGGAAGCGATCATGTCGGGCAACTCCCTTAGTGGAATCAGAAGGCGGAACGGTTGCCGGGCACGGGCGAAGCCCTGGATCCCGGGTGGGGCAAATCAGGTCAATGTGGCGGAAAGCGTCATTTCTGGCTCCAGTGCCCGCTGTCGAGGCAATACGGATCCAGGGCCCGCCCCGGGGAGGCGACCGACATCGTTGGCGTTGTGGATCGAGTCATTGCGAGCGGTGGATCGGTACCTCGGGCTGGTGGACCGCGGCCGTCCCGGAGGGCATGAAGAAGCCCGGGGCGGCGTTGGCCTCCCCGGGCTTCCGGACGATCTCGCAATGCGTGGAGCGCGCTATCCCAGCGCGACGACCAACGTCATTGGAGACCTCCGGGGCACACGGGGGCCGTGAAGGGCACAGTGAACCCACGCAGTCGCGCAAACCCGGTAGGGCAGAGTCCACCCACGGTCATGCCAGAGCAATGCGCTTGCGCGGCGTTCAGGCGCGCGTCAATGCGATCGATCCGTCGAATCATGGGGACTCCTCCTTCCTGGTTCGCGAGACCGGGATCCTGCCCGATCACCTGCCAGCCGTGCGGCTGATGTCGTGTGCGGACGGGACCACCTCAGGTCCCGCTCCAGCCGGGTCCGCGGGGCGACTGCCTCCGGACCTTCGTCAACCTATCATCGGCCGCTAGGGGATGTCAATACCCTCTGGCGGAATTCGCCAACATCGGCTGATCAGGAGCTCGCGACGGACCCGGCGCCCGCACTCGTTCGCCGGGAGATCCGGAGCGCGACGACGACCGCGATCATCACCAGCAGGGCCGTCCCAAGGGTGATCGCCAGGCCAATCCGGGTGGCGACGCTGTCGTAGGTCAGGCTGAGTTCGCCGGCCCCGGGGACAAGAACCGCGCGCAACCCGTGGTCAACCGTCAGCACCTCGACCGCTTCGCCATTGAAGGTCGCGTCCCAGGCCGGGTAGGCGATCTCGCTGAGGACGACGTAGTGCGGGACGGTGATGGTCGTCGCGACCCGCACCGTGTCCGGGTCTTCCGACGCCAGCACGCGGACCGTGCCTGTCCCGTCCCAGCCGACGTCCTCCCGGCCCGGATCGTCCGGACCGGCGCCTTGCTCGAAGATGGCGACCTGCCGTGGATCCACCTCGCCTGACGCGAGCAGGGGCAGAGCCTCGCCCTCCGCGACGGTCCGTGATTCGAACACCGGCCACCCGCGGGGCAGCGGCTCCGGGTTCTCGACGACGCGGACCCGATCATCGGCGTAGACAGTCGTCCATGTCTGATCGATGGCGGCAAGGTCGGTCCGGTCCGCGCCGTAGGTGGCCGGAACGATGAGATAGCGGGCGTTGAGCAGGTCGAGGATCGGCGAGTCGATCCCGCCGGGATACAGGGCGGCGCCGTGGTACTCCTGTGGGCCGCCGTTCATCGCCTCAACCAGTTCGACGTAGTAGGCGAGCTGCAGCGGGTTGTACCCCTGCGTGTCCTCCAGCCCAAGGATCGTCGCCCGGTTGTTGACCGTGAGTTCCCGCGTGATCGGATCGGGGAACTGGTACCGGTAGAGGACGTCGAGCCCGTTCTCGATGGTCCCGACGGCCGGATCATACCCGGCGAAGCGGAATGGACCTTCGGTCTCGTAGCGGTCCAGCAGGAAGGAGGCGGCATCGGAGGGAGCGTAGTAGGAGTTGATGTCCCGGCGGTGGAAGCCGCCGAAGGGCGCCTGCGACTGCAACGCCTCGTTCATCGCCAGCAGATCGGCCAGCACGACCGCGATCAGGAGGGCCGGCAGCCAGCTCATCGGCCGCTCGTCGTTGGCGCGGGGGTGACGAAGCTGGACCCGCCAGTCCTCGGGGCCGAGCAGGCGGATGGCGACGATGGCGAGGACGCCGACCACGCTGGCCACCGCCACCCAGGACACCTGCCCGACCACCGCGAAGCCCGCCAGGGCCAGGGGGGGCAGGACGATCGCCGCGACCCGCAACCCCATATGGCCGGTGACCCGCGATCCGTCGACCAGTGCCTGTGCGCCAGCCCCGGCCATGATCGCCAGTGGCGGTAAGGCGATGATGATCACGCGTTCCGGCCAGTGACTGTGGAGGGTCTCGAACTGAGGCAACAGGTAGAACAGCCAGTGGACCGGGGTGCTGACCGGGATCGTCAGGACGATCGCGAGGAGGGCGGTCGCCAGCCAGAACGGCATGCCGTACCGGCCGCGAGCCACGAGGATGCCGATCACCGCCAGCGCGAGAACGGCCGCCCCCGGGTAGTAGATCGACGGCTCGAACAGGCGACCGAGCACGTCGTCGCCGGACGATCCGCCGATCACGCCGCCGACGTCCGTGGTGTATTCGCCGACCGCCGCGTTGGAGACGAGGTTGAATTCCAGCCGGGGAAGCAGGCCGGCCGCGCTCAGGCCCAGCCCGATGATGAGCATGGTGACGCCATGGACGATCAGCCGGACGAGTGATGGCCGGTCGAGGCGGGGCAGCGGGCGAGGCGTGATCGACAACGGTGTGACCGGCGCGAACACGCCCTCCGGCGTGCCACCAACCGGCCGGCGAGCTCCCCAGAGCGCCCGGAACAGGATCCAGGCGGCGAGCAGCAGCAGCGTGTAGTAGCTGACCTGTCCGACCCATGCGGCCAGTGCCTGGCTGACGGCAAGGCTGGCCAGCGCCCAGCCAGCCACCCGGCCGCGCCAGGTCCCGGCCCGCATCGCGATCTCGGCACCGAGCAGCACCCAGGGGATCCATGTCAGGACCTGGTACGACGCCGGCCCGCTGGGCAGGCGGCCATAGAGCACGCCCGAACCGGCCAGGGCGGTCCCCGCGACCAACGCTCCGACCCGACCGAGGCCGACGCGGCGAGCCAGCCAGTACGTACCGGTCATCGCGAGGGTGATGTGTCCCGCGATCTGGACGACGACCGCGACCGACAGGGGGAGCAACGTGAAGATCAGCATCGCGGGCAGGTACATCCAGCCCGATTGCGGATCGGCGGCCAGGGGAGTGCCGCTGAACTGATGCGGGTTCCACTCCGGGATCCCGCCGTCCCGCAGGCGCTCCCCGAGGTTGAAATACCACGGGTAGAACTGGGTCGCGGTGTCCTGCCCCAGCCGGACGCCGCCCCAGACGACGGGCAGGGTCAGGATCGTGATGATGAGAATGAGCGCGATCGCCGCAAGCGCGTTGGCCCGGCGCTCGGGAACGGGAAGAAGAAGCGGGTTCGTCATCCGGTCTGTCGCCGGACACGGTGGCGGGAAGCTGGCGACCCCTCGGGGATCGGGGCCGGTTCCAGGCCACGTAGCCTAGTCAGGCGAGCGAGCGCCGAGAGCAGGCGGTTGAACGCCGCGGTCCACGGCAATCGATCCGGCAACCACCATGCGATCGCGAGTGCGGTTCCAGCCAGGATCAGCCCGCTGTAGATGTCGAAGACGAAGTGATTGCCGGTGACCATGACGACGTAGGCCATCATCGACAGGTGGAGCAGGCCGATGATCGCTCCGACGTGGTAGCGCCGGAAGGTCACGGCGAGGAACAGCGCGGCCATCGAGGTCCAACCCATGTGCATGCTTGGCATGGCGGCGAACTGGTTGGCGGCGTTGAAGCCGGTCGTCGCGTTCGGGGTCGTGCTCAGGGCATTCAGGGTGTCGACGAAGGGGTAGCCGTACGGGTCCATGAACCGGGGCGGTGACAAGGGAAACAGCGCGTACCAGGGAGCGGCCAGCAGCGTCACGGAGACGAACGCCCGCCGGACGAAGCGATAGCCGACCGGAGCGAACAGGCAGGCGAGGACGGCGCAGACGTAGAGCACCGGTTTGAAGTTCCGGTAGTAGCCGTTGACGACGTCGATCAGCCAGTCATGCTGGAGCGCCCATCGCTGGAGGTCGAGCTCGAAGTTGTGGCCGATCCAGCCCTGCCAGCGGATCAGGTCGAGCGCGTTGTCGAACGCCTCGCTGGCCGGCTGCTGGAAGAACGAGCGCCGGAGGACGGTGTAGGTCTGCAGGATGGCGTAGAGCACGGCGATCTGCCCGGCTGCCCATAGGATCCGCCAGGGACCGGGTGGGAGCTGCCGGGCAGATCGCCGTGCCTGATCACCGGTGATGCCGCTCGTCGCGACCCCCGTCGCCCCTGTCATCGTTCCGGTGCCCCGCCTGTCCATTCGTTGCCGGGGCAGTCCCGCGGCGCTCAGGACCATACACCAACGCACCACCCGAGCTGGGTAGTGCGTTGCATGAATGGGACCGGGATGTCGTGGCGTCTGTGGGTCAGTCGGCAGCCGCGACGGCGACCACCGGCTTGTGCCAGACATGGCCTGGCGCGATCCGGTCGGCGAGGACCTCGACGATGTGCTGCGGGGTCTGGTCGGCGAAGTGCTCGATCTGCTGGCGGCAGGAAACGCCGGCGACCGAGACGATCGTCTCCGGCGTCGCTGCCATCACGGCCGGCAGCAACCGCTCCTCCATGATCTTCTTCGACACGTCGTAGTGCTCGTTCTCGTAGCCGAACGAGCCGGCCATCCCGCAGCACCCCGCGCCGGTCTCCCGCGGGCGGCAGCCGCTCTCGCGGAGGATCTGCAGCGAGGGGCCGATCCCGATCAGCGCCTTCTGGTGGCAGTGGCCATGGAACAGGACTTCGGGTCCCTGTCGGGTCAGCCAGTCGATCCCGAGGTCACCCTCCGCCGCCAGCTTCGCCAGGAACTCGTCGACCATGAAGGAGTGCTCGCCGAGCAGCGCCACATCGGCGTCATCCGGCAACAGGTCAGCGTATTCGTCCCGCAGCGTCAGGATGCAGCTCGGTTCGGTGCCGATGATCGGGATACCGCGCTTCGCGTACGGCGCCAGCAACTGGACGTTCCGCCGGGCCAGCTTGCGTGCGTCGCCGACCAGTCCCTTGCTCAGCATCGGTCGGCCGCAGCAGACCCGGCGTTCCTCCAGGATGACGTCGAACCCGGCCGCGTCCAGCAGCCGGACGGCCGCCATGCCGATTGCCGGGTAGTTGTAGGTGGCGAAGGTGTCATGGAAGTAGACGACCTGCCCGCGGATGTCCCGCCCGGCGATCGGATGCTCCTTCCGCCACTCCCGGAAGAATTGCGGGAAGGTCTTGCGCTGAAACTGGGGCAGCTTCCGGTTGGGATGGACGCCGAGGGCCCGCATCGCCGGACCAGCCAGCGGCGTCTTCAGCGCGAGATTGGCCAGCGGCGCGACCGGAGCCGAAACTTTCGAAAGCGTGTGGATGTGGCCGAAGACACGCGACCGGAGCGGCGTGCCGTGGACCGCCTGGTACTGAGCCAGGAACTCGGTCTTGATCTTGGCCATGTCGACGGACGACGGGCATTCCGTCTTGCAGGCCTTGCAGGACAGGCAGAGGTCCATCACCTCGTAGGTCTTCTTCGAGGTGAAGTCCTTTGGCTCGAAGACCTGCCCGGCCAGCGCGTTGCGCAAGGCATTGGCGCGCCCGCGCGTGGTGTCCTGTTCGTCCTTGGTCGCCATAAACGAGGGGCACATCGTGCCCGCCTTGAGCTTGCGGCAGACGGCGGCACCGTTGCACATCTCGACGGCGCCGAGCAGGCCGCCCTCCGCGCGGAAGTCGAGGAACGTCTTGGGCTCCATCGGCCGGTAGCCGGGGCCGTAGCGCAGGTTCTCCGTCATCGGCGGGCTGTCGACGATCTTGCCGGGGTTGAACAGGCCGCGCGGGTCGAAGATGCCCTTGAGCTCCTTCATCGCGCCATACAGCTCCGGCCCGAAGAGCCGCTCGTTGAGTTCGCCGCGCTGCAGCCCGTCGCCGTGCTCTCCAGACATCACCCCGCCGAACCGGGTGACAAGCTCGCAGGCGGCGATGCCCAGCTCGCGCATCGCCGTCACACCCTCGATGCTCTTGAGATTGAGCAGCGGACGGACGTGGAGGCAGCCGGCCGAGGCGTGGGCGTAGAAGGCGGCTGTCGTGCCGTGCTGCTCGACCAGCTTGGTGATGGCGCGGACGTAGTCGGCCAGGTGCTCGACCGGGACCGAGACGTCCTCGATCACCGGCACCGGCTTGTAGTCGCCCTTGATGCTCATCAGCAGACCCAGCCCGGCCTTCCGGACGGTCCAGACGTCCTTCTGAGTGACCGGATCCAGCACCCGCAGCGGCTCGGTGACCAGCCCGATGCCGCGATCCTGGATCAGCTGCTCGACCCGGCGGCACTGGCGGACGAGGTCGTCCTCATCCTCGCCGTAGAACTCGACGACGAGGACCGCGGCCGGGTCGCCGTGGATCAGATTGATCTGTCGGGCGTAGCCGGGTTGCTGCCGGGTCAGGTCGATCAGCAGCCGGTCCATCAATTCGACAGCCGATGGCTCGGCCTCAAGCAGGACCGGCACCGCTTCCATCGCCCGGACGAGGTCGTCGAACTGCAGCATGACCAGTGCGGTCCGCTTTGGTGTCGGGACAAGCGTCAGCTGCGCCCGGAGCATGGCCCCGAGCGTACCCTCGGCCGAGGCCATCAGGCGGCTGACATTGAGGGTGCCGTCCGGCTTGGTCAGCTCGTTGAGGCTGTAGCCGGTGGCGCGGCGCCAGTGGCGGGGGAAGTCGCGGGCGATCGTCTCGTGGTGCGTCTCCCGGAAGGCGAGGATCTGCGACAGCAGCCGGCCGTACGGGTCGTCGTGACCTGCTCGCCCGGCGTAGCCCTCCGAACCGGCAGGGCCGAGGTCGACCGTGCCGCCATCGCCCAGCGCCACGCGGGCGGAGGTGAGGTGGTCGCCCGCCATGCCGTAGAGGATGGAGTGCGAGCCGCTGGCGTTGTTGCTGATCACGCCACCGATCGTGGCGCGGTCCAGCGACGACGGGTCCGGGCCGAACATCAGCCCGCTGGCCTTGAGCTGCCCGTTGAGCTGCTCCAGCGTGATGCCGGGCTCGACGGTGACGGTCCGCTCCTCGGGGTTCACATCGAGGATACGGTTGAGATACTTGGAATAGTCGATGACCAGCGCGGCGCCGACCGCCTGCCCGGCCAGCGACGAGCCGCCGCCCCGGGCCAGCACCGGCACGCCGTGGCTGAAGGCCAGTTCGACCGTGGCGAGGACATCCTCGGTCGTCCTCGGGATCACGACGCCGACCGGCTCAATCTGGTAGTTGCTGGCATCGGTGGAGTAGAGCATCCGCGAGACATCGTCGAAGCGGACTTCGCCGGACAGGCGGGCCTCGAGCTCGGCCCGCAGCACGCGCTGGGTCTCGGACTCCCCGATCTTCCGGCGCCGCTCGCGCTCGACGATGTGGAGCGGCGCCGTCGGAGTCGTGGCCTTGGGGGCGGCGGTCGCCGCCGACGTCACCGGAGAGGTCGTGGGGAGCGGCGCACCGCTCGGCGGGGTCGTGGGGGTGGGGTCAGCCATCTCGGTGGCGTCCTCTGGGGTGGAATGGGGCGAAATCCGGGATACCAGAGTGTAGCACCGGCCCTCCTGCTGCCCGCCGGCGCTCCGGGCGCCGTGCACAGTCGCGCCTGGCCCGGTTCGGTAATCCGCGACGGCGCGGTGTGCCACATATCGGACCGAATCCCCGTCCTTTCTACAGGTTGGTTGGCAAAGGTGCCGCCGGGTCGACGGGCCGGGATGGGGAAGCACATGGCGGCGATGCCGGACGAGATACGCGAGCGCTGGGGGCCGGAGGGATCGGCGCCGGCCGATCCAGTCAGGGAGGAGCGATTGGTCGTCGCACGGGCCCGGCGCGACCGTGCTGCCTTCGAGCCGCTCTACCGCCGCTACCTGCCCGATATCTACCGCTACTGCCTGTTCCGGCTCGGCGACCGAGAGATGGCCGAGGACGCGACGTCGCAGGTGTTCATCCGGGCGATGGACCGCTTGGGACAGTTTCGGGACGGGTCGTTCCGCGCCTGGCTGTTCACCATCGCCCACCGCACGACGATCGACCTCGTCCGCACCCGCCCCGCTGTCTCGCCGCTCGAAGCGGCCGCGCACGTGCCATCCAACGACGTTCCGCCGGAGTGCGCCGCGGAGGCGTCCGAAGAGCAGCGCCTACTCCTGGCTCATCTGGCTCGGCTGTCCGACTCCCACCGGCAGGTCGGCGAGTTCCGGCTGGCGGGACTGAACGACCGGGAGATCGCCGATGTGCTGGGCGAGCGCCACACGGCGATCCGGACGCGGCAGTCCCGGGCACTGGCCCGGCTGCGCCAGCTGGCGAGCGAGAGCGGCTGGCTGGCATCGCGGGAGGACGGGCCATGAATACGGACGACGACCGACCAACTGCCGACGATCCGCGGACATATCCCGAAGGCCACGCCATGACGACCGACGACCACAACGCCGAACAGGACCTGCTCGATCACCTCGATGGCGCCGCCGCGTCGATCCGACCCGATCCGCGCTTCACCGACCGCCTCTGGGCGGAGCTCCAGGATCTCCGGAGCGAGGTGCCGACGTGGGCGCGGCCGGCGGGACAGGAGGCGCCGGCCATCGCGGCACCTGCGATCCCCGTCCTGGGTGAGCCACCTGTTCAACGCCGGCGCTCGGCATCCCGCTGGGCCTCTCCGCTGACGACGATCGCCGCCGCGCTGGTCGTTGCGATGATCGGGTTCGGCGCCTTGTCAATGTCTGGTGCCGACCCGGGCGATTTGCTCCGGCAGGAGGTGCCGAATGCGTCGGCGCAAGGGATGGCGGGGGATGGCCATGACGTGGTCGGGACCTGGGTCATCTATGGTGGCCTGACATTGAATGGCTATGACCAGCTCATCACCTTCAATGCCGGAGGTGGTGTCACCATGCAGGTTCGAGGGGTGCTGGAGCCTTGGTTCGGTACGTGGGAAATGACCGAAGATGGTCGGGTTGCCGTCGACATCAGCACCCTCATTCCTCCAACTAGCGTTCAGGAGCAGTTTCAGCCCGACGCCCTGTTCCTCCCAAGTACGATTCGAATGGAGGGTAGCTTCCGTCTTTCGGCTGATGGATCGACCTGGGAGGACGAGCGGTTCGAGGCCCAGTACATCGTGTTTCTTAACAATGGAGTGCCCAACCCGCAGCCTCGACTCCTGCCAATGGACGACTCGTCGGAGACCCGATCGATCGGACGGTTGTCAGGAGGGAACGGGTCTCCGGAGCGACTTGAAAGCGCTGTCCTTGGTGCGATGGAACTGACTCCTCAGCAGGTCGCCACTTTCCAGGCCGGAACCATCAATCAGCCGGGTTCGGCCCACGATGGGAGAGCCGAAGGCAGCCTGGAGATTTCCGCAACGCCAACCATCCAGATACCAGCCGGTAGTCTGGCCGCGTCGGCCGCGGTCGAAACCCCGGTGCCGACAATCACCAGTTCGGTCCAGGAAGGTAGCGACGTCGATACGGGTGTGACCGTGACCCAATCACCGGCCGGTCCGTCTTCTGCGAATCCTGCAGTGATACCGTCGGCGTAAAGCTGATCAGCCGAGTGAGGCGTAGGTTGCTGGGGACA
Organism: Thermomicrobiales bacterium; assembly: GCA_035944555.1. GTDB lineage: Bacteria > Chloroflexota > Chloroflexia > Thermomicrobiales > UBA6265 > CADCWK01. The sequence continues at coordinate 238,132 of DASZAY010000031.1, read as the reverse complement.
GGGGGCGTCGATCCTTCGTGGCGAGATGGGGCAAGCCCCATCGCTACGATCGTTGGCGGCCAACCAAGGGTTGAATGGTTCGGCAGGATGCCTGTGGCGCCGGACCTAGCTCGGCCGTACTGGCAACCGGGGATGGTAGGGTGCGGGGCTAGTCCTTGCGGCGGCGGACCGGAATGCGCGTCTCGATCGGATCATTGGTGAGGAAGTCGGCCAGGAGCTGGGCGACGAGGGCCGGCTTCTCGTCGATCAGCGCGTGCGACGTCCCCGGGACGATGGCCAGCTGGGCGCCGGGGATCGCCTCGAACAGCCCCGTGGTGTGCTCGAACGTGATCGCGTCGTCGTCGGCCGCCATGATGAGGGTCGGGACGGAGATGTCTGTCAGGTCGGACGGGTGCAGTTCCGGCTCTTCGCGCCACATTCGCAGCACCTTGGCGGCAAACTTCGGCAGGTGGTCCCGGCCGTCGGGCGACGTCGCGGCGTAGTCGTCGCCCATCCACTCGACGACGTTCTCCACCGACATGTCAGACAGACCCAGCACCACGTCGTGGTGCATCGAGGCGCTGATCGGGACGGCCTTGCGGACCAGATCGGGCCGGCGCTGCGCGATCAGCAGCGTCAGGATCCCGCCGTCGCTGTGGCCGGCGAGGAAGACCGGTCCGCCGACCACCGTCTCGATGAAGGTGATGGTGTCATCGGCCATCAGGTCGAATGTGATCGGCCCGGGTTGGTCTGGGGTGTGCCCGTGGCCCCGGCGCTCAGGCACATAAAGGCGGAACCGGTCTTCCAGGTGAGGCGCCATCGCCTCGAACGCGTTCGCGCCTACCAGCCCACCATGGAGCAGCACCAGCGGCTCGCCCGTGCCGCGCTCGTCGTACCAGGTATCCACACCGTTCAGATCAACTCGCTTCGCCATCGTCGTGTTCCTCTGTACAGGGCAGGTACCCCGCGTCTGATAGCCGCCGACCGAGGCCATCCAGCAGCGCATCGAGCCCGTAGATGAAGCGCTCCTCGGTGGCCTCGGCGGACTCGTTCCAGTCCAGGAAGATATCCCGCATCGTCGACAGGGTCGGGTAGTCGCCGCGATCGATGGCCGCGATGTAGCTGGCCGACAGGGCAGAGCGCTCGTCCGGGTCGGAGGGCAAATTAGCCTCCATCGCCTGCTCCAGGGTCGAGCCGAACACGTAGCTGTCGACCGCACCGGCGGTCGCGAGCATCATCGGCATTGGGACTCCGAGCCGGGCCAGCGACGCGAAGGTGAACTCGACGTGGCGGAGGAAGTTCGGGCCGGTATGCGGCACGCCGCTCCCCATGGACTGGAGGAGCCACGGATGCCGGATGAACAGCGCCCGCGTCGCGAGCGCGATCAGGCGGAGGTCAGTCCGCCAGTCCCCGGACGGTTCCACGGGCAGATCCAGCTCCCCGAAGATCGCGTCCGCGACCAGCTCGAGCAGGTCCGCCTTGCGCTCGACGTGCCAGTAGAGCGACATCGCGCCGACGCCCATGCTCGCCGCCAGCCGGCGCATCGAGAGCGCCTCCGGTCCCTCCCGGTCGATCAGCTCGATCGCCGCCCGGACGATCTGCTCCCGGCTCAGCGCGTTCCGGTCTGGCCGGGCAGGGCGCTCCGGGCGGTCCCAGACCGATGGGCGAACACCAGCCTCACCGTTCGCGTCCGCCGCTGACGCCGTCCCTTTTCCATCGTCCGTCACGCCGGCCTGTTGCTCCTGAGGTGTGATGTGCCATGACCCGTTGACATCCGGTCGACGCCTGTCTATGGTACACCGTACGACGATCGTACGGTGTACGACTCATGCGCCGGGATGCGCGGGGCACTTCTTCGATCTTGCGCGATGTCGAACATCCGTGCCAAACGGGGCTTCCCTTGTCCCAATGCGCTTGTACACTGAAAACCCGCGTACGAACAGGGTATCAGAGGGAGGAACCATGAGTATCAACGGGCGGAACGCGCCCCATGGGATGTATGCCGTCGAGGCGACGGGCCTCACCAAGCGGTATGGCGAGAAGGTCGCGGTCAATGGGGTCGACCTCGCCGTCCGGACCGGGACGGTGACCGGCATCCTTGGTCCGAACGGCGCTGGCAAGACGACGACGGTCCGGATGCTGACGACCCTCCTGCGGCCGGACAGCGGTACGGGACGCGTCGCCGGGTTCGACATCATCGACCAGGCGCACGATGTCCGGCGGTCCATCGGCCTGACCGGCCAGTTCGCCGCAGTGGACGAGCTGCTGACCGGCGAAGAGAACCTGATGATGGTCGGGCGGCTCTATCACCTGGCCGGATCGGAAGCGAAGCGGCGGGCGCACGCGCTCCTCGAGCGGTTCGACCTGACGGATGCCGCCCGGCGTCCCGCGAAGACCTACTCCGGCGGGATGCGCCGCCGGCTGGATATCGCGGCGTCACTGATCGCCGAGCCGCCGGTGATCTTCCTGGACGAGCCGACGACCGGCCTCGATCCGCGCAGCCGGGTCGGAATGTGGGACGTGCTCGAGGGCCTGGTGGCTGGCGGAACCACGTTGCTGCTGACGACGCAGTACCTCGACGAGGCCGACCGGCTGGCCGACGACATCGTGGTGATCGATCACGGCCGCATCGTGGCCGAGGGCACGCCCGATCAGCTTAAGAAGCAGGTTGGTGGCGAGGCGATCGATCTCGTCATCGGCGACCCGGGACGCATCGGCGAGGTGATCTCGCTGATTCAGAAGACGTTCGGCGGGGAGGTCAACCGGACGGAGGTCGACGGCGGCCTGGCGCTCGCCGCGCCCGACGGTGCCGACACGCTGGTGCGCCTGGTCCGCCTGATGGATGACGCCGATATCGCGATCCGCGACGTCGCGCTCCGCCGCCCGACCCTGGACGATGTCTTCATGCGGCTGACTGGCCAGGACACCAGCGCCGCGACCCACGAGGAGGCTGCCTGATGGCCCAGTCACTTCCCACGGAAATGGCCCGCGGAGTCGCGGTGCCGAGCGCCCGGCCCTCCGCCCTGTCCAGCCTGCGCTGGACACTCACCGACGCCGTGACGATCATGCGGCGGAATCTGACGCAGATACGCCGGCAGCCCGAGAAGCTGTCCGACGTCACCATCCAGCCGATCATGTTCGTCGTGCTGTTCGCCTACGTCTTCGGCGGCGCCATCGCCCTGCCGGACGGAATCGACTACGCCAACTTCCTGATGGCGGGCATCTTCGTCCAGTCGATCGGCGCCCTCTACATCAGCACGTCGATCGGGACGGCCGATGACATGGCCAAAGGGATCATGGACCGGTTCCGGTCCCTGCCGATCTCCCGTGCGGCCGTGCTGCTTGGGCGGACCGGTTCCGACCTCGTCCAGAGCATGCTCGGCGCGGTGGTGCTGGCGCTGTCCGGTCTGCTGATTGGCTGGCGGATCGAGGACGGCATCCTGAGCGGGTTGGCCGGGTTCGCGCTGCTGTTGCTGTTCGGCTATGCGATGAGTTGGGTCGGGGTATTCATCGGGCTGAGCGTCCGGAGTGTCGAGGGGGCGCAGGCCTTCGGCTTCATCGCCTTCTTCCCGTTGACGTTTCTCTCCAACGCCTTCGTGCCGACCGCGACGATGCCGCGCTTCCTGCAGATCGTCGCGGAGTGGAACCCGATCAGCGCGGTCGTCGCGGCATGTCGGGTCCTGTTCGGCAACAACGTTCCCGCGCTCCAGCAGGGCGCCTGGCCGATGCAGCACCCCGTCGCGGCGGCGCTGATCTGGTCGCTGCTGATCCTCGCCGTGTTCATGCCGGCCGCGATCTGGAAGTACCGGCAGGTGGTCAGCCGCTAGAGCCTGGCTGGCTCGCGAGGCGGACACCAGCCGGGTGGAAACAGGACGGGGTGACCGCCGAGGTCGCCCCGTCTTCGAGCGTCCCGGGTCCGGCCGCACGACCGGCCCGCGGGCAGACCCTTGACCTCATCCATTGACCATGCGTATAGTCGCCGGCCGCTCGCGTTCCGAACGGTCGCTTGGATACTGCAACGGCGCAGGTTTGTCGCGGGTAACCGCGTAGGAGGTCCGGAGACGGACCGGAGTCGTTGAAGATGGCTGAGAGACCTGCGGTCGCGAACAATCAGGGTGGCGTCGATTTCGACGAGTCCCCGACCTATCTGCCCCATGACCAGATCATGAAGGTCATGGCGGGTATCCTGGCCGGCGTCTTCCTCGGCGCGCTCGATCAGAGTGTCGTCGGCACGGCGCTCCCCCGGATCACGTCCGAGCTCGGCGGGTTGAATCACCTGTCCTGGGTGGTTACCGCCTACCTGCTGACCTCGACGGCCGTGACGCCGCTCTGGGGCAAGATCTCCGACCTCTACGGGCGCCGCCTGATCTTCCAGATCTCCATTGGTATCTTCATCATCGGCTCGCTGCTGTGCGGCGTCGCCCAGGACATGTTCCAGCTGATCGTGTTCCGGGCCATCCAGGGCATCGGCGGCGGTGGCCTGTTCGCGCTTGGTCTCGCGATCATCGGTGACATCATCCCGCCCCGGGATCGCGGCAAGTACGGCGGGTTGTTCGGCGCCGTCTTCGGCGTGTCCAGCATTGCCGGACCGCTCCTCGGCGGCTTCTTCACCGACGGGCCGGGCTGGCGATGGATCTTCTTCATCAACATCCCGATCGGTATCGTGGCCTTCTATATCACCTCGGCCAACCTGAAGATCCCGCGGATCCGACGCCAGGCGTCCGTTGACTATGCCGGCGCGACGCTGATCGTCGGAGCGGTCACCGCGCTCCTGCTGTATCTCAACTGGGCCGGCGACGAGTACGGCTGGCTGGCCTGGCAGGGTATGGCGTTGGTCGCGCTGTTCGTGGTGCTCACCATCGCCTTCGTCCTCGCCGAGCTCCGCGTGCCGGAGCCGATCATTCCGATGCACCTCTGGCGTGGCAACGTCTTCACGGTCAGCAACATCTACGCGACCGTCTCCGGCGTCGCCATGTTCAGCGCCCTGATCTTCCTGCCGGTCTATTTCCAGGCCGTCAAGGGCTGGAGCGCGACCGAATCCGGCCTGGCCCTGATCCCTGCGGTGCTGGGCATCACCCTGAGCGCCACGGGCTCCGGTCTCCTGATGGGCAAGACGGGCCGCTACAAGATCTACCCGATCGCCGGAGCGGTGATCCTGATCGTCTCGCTCGGGGCGCTGTCCTTCATCAGCCCTGACATGTCCTACTGGCTGATCGCCATCCTGATGTTCCTGTTCGGCTTCGGCCTCGGCCAGTCGTTCCAGGTGATCAACACGGCGGTCCAGAACTCGGTCTCGATCCGGGACATGGGCGCAGCGACCTCGTCCGTGACGTTCTTCCGAAGCCTCGGCGGCTCGATCGGCACGGCGCTGTTCGGCGCGATCCTGGCCAGCCAGATCGCCAGTAACGTGGCTTCTGGTCTGGCGTCGCAGCCGCAGAACACTGAAGCGGCATCCGCCGGTGCCCCGGCCGTCGATACCAACAACGTCGAGGCCATCCAGGCGCTGCCCGATCCAATCCGTGGCATCGTCCAGACCGCATTCTCCGATGCGCTCGGGACGGTATTCCTCTGGGCAGTCCCGTTCTGCGTCATCGCCCTGGTCGTCGCGTTCTTCATGCGTGAGATCCCGCTCAAGGACCAAGGGAAACCAGAGGCGGGTGAGGAAGGGGTCCAGCAGCCGGTGTTCGCCGGCCACTGATCCACGCCAACACCGTCCAGCCTGACGGGTCGTCGTCTCCGGACAACCGGGGCGGCGACCCGTCGTCATTGGTGGATGTCTCCACAACGCTCCCATGCGAGTAGGATGTGACCATGAATGAATCCACTCCCGCTGACGGGATCAACCGCCTCCGCCGCGAGGTTGCCGCGATCGGCCCCCTGATCGATGAGACCATCCCGCTCGCCTGGTCGGGACGGCACCTGGCAATGACCCGTCCGGTCAACATGGACGCGCTGCTTGACCAGATCGCCGACGACCCGGAGCAGAACCTGCCCTACTGGGCGGAGATCTGGCCGAGCGGGATCGCTCTTGCTGACGCCATCCTGGCCGAGCCTGAGACCGTAGCGGACCGCAGGGTCCTGGAGCTCGGCTGCGGAGCCGGTACGACAGCCGCGGGCGCGGTCCTTGCCGGCGCCCGCCTGACCGTCACGGACTACGCGCTGGACTCCCTGACCCTCTGTCGATACAACACCCTGGTCAATGCCGGCCGCGAGCCGGACGGCGTCTCGTGGTTGAACTGGCGCCAGCCCGACGCGGGGTTCCTGGCGGAGAGCGCCGGGAACTATGACGTCGTCCTCGTCGCCGATGGGCTCTATGAGACCCGCGACATCGCCCCGCTGCTCGACCTGGTGACGCATGTCATGGCGCCGGGAGGAACGCTCTGGATTGCCGAGCCGGGTCGCGAGGCCGCCGCCCGGTTCCTGATGTCGGCCTCGGATGCCGGGTGGGCCGGTCCGTCCATCGATCACCCCGGCCCGTATCCCGACCCGGCCGATGCCAACGCCCTTGTCGGTCTCCATCGCCTGCGTCGTAGTGATGCCTGACGTCCATCCAATCGCGTCACTGACCGGGGATTGGCAGGGCCGTCCCCGGCATCGCTGCGGTACGCTGTCCGGCATTGGATGAGATGACACGGGCAGGAGGAGCCAGGATGCCAGCCAAACGATCGACGGACCAGGAGGTCACGCGCGGCGCGGTCGAGACCGCCAACGAGATGAGCGAAGCCCAGGCCGAGGCCAATCTCAATGTCCACCGGGCCGAGGACCGCCCCCCGGTCGACCCGGTCGTGCTGACGATTCAGTCGCACGTGGCCTATGGGCACGTCGGCAATGACGCTGCGATCTTCCCGCTGCAGGTCGCCGGCATCGAGGTGGTCGACATCCCGACGACGATGCTGAGCAACCACCCGGGCTATCCGACGATGCGGGGCGAGTTCGTTCAGCCGCGGCTAATCCGTGATCTGCTCCAGGGCCTGACCGAGCGCAACCTGCCCGCGTTCGCCGCCGGCGTGATCACCGGCTACCTCGGGGACCCCGGCACGGCCGACGCGGTCCGCGACTGGGTCCGCGAGTCGAAGGCGACCAATCCGGCGCTGCGCTACCTGTGTGACCCGGTGATGGGCGACACCCCGGGCATCTACGTCGATCCCGCGCTGCCGCAGAAGTTCCGGGACGAGTTGGTCCCGCTGGCCGACGCGATCACCCCCAACCAGTTCGAGTTCGGCGTACTGACCGGCACCGAGGTCACCACCCGGGAGGGATTGCTGGCCGCGGCCGCCGAGCTGGTTGAGTCCGGGATCGGGGTCGTCGTCGTGACCGGCACCCGGTTGGAGGACACTCCGGACGATTCGCTCGACATCTACGGCGTGACGGCTGACGGCGCCTGGCGAGTCCGGACGCCCCGGTTGGACTTCACCCCGGTCGGGACGGGCGACGTCTACACCGCCCTGTTCGCCGCCCACTGGTTCCAGGGTGCCGCCATCCCGGACGCGCTGACGGCCGCGGCCGGCGGGACGTACGCCGTCCTGACGATCACCGGCGCGGCGAATGTCCCCGAGATGCGGCTGGTCGCGTCGGCGGGCAAGCTGCTCCATCCGGACGAGACCTTCCCGGCCGAGCGCGTCCGGTAACCGCTTCTGGCGGTTGACCGGGGCTGCTCAGTCGTCGTCACGGATGAGCAGCTCAGCGGTCCGGATCACGTCTTCCGCCCACTCGAACGGTCCCTGGTCCTCCACGACCCACCACGCCGTCAGCAGGGCCTGGGCGACCGTCCAGCGCCGGAGCCGGTCCGCGTCGAGACCGGTCTCCTCGGCGACTATGGCGAGGCGGCGGAGAAGGATCGCGCGGGCGGCCTCCGGGTCGGAAAGGTCCGGAAGCCGGTTCCGCATCATCGCGCCGATTTCGTAGGCGGGTTCGCCGACGACCCCCTTGGGGTCGATTGCTGACCATTCGTCGCCGTCGCGAAGGACGTTGTGGTGGTGCAGGTCGCCGTGGAGGACGACCGGCTCGGCCGACGTCGACAGCAGTTCTGCGTACATGCGCTCGGCCCGGGCAGTAAGTTCGGCGGGCAGCGGTCCAGTCCCGCCGCCGTAGCGTTCCCGCATCCGGTCGAAGCCTTGACCCCAGCCGACGACCGTCGGGAACGGATGGACGGCCGGGATGGGACGCCAGAGTGCCGCCATCGTCCGACCGAGGATCCGGCTCGCCTCCTCGTCGTCCGGGTGGTCGATCAGCTCATCTCCGGGTACGGCGCGCCGCATCAGGTAGGCGTCCCCTTCCGGTGCCAGCTCGATGATCGGGACCAGCCCGGACCCGTCCGCGAGCCGGAGTGCTTCGATCTCGGGAACCAGCGAGGCCCGGTCGTAGGCTGCCTTGAGGACGACCGGCGTCCCGTCCGCCCGTGTCCCGGGAGCGACGAAGTTGACGCTCCCGTAGGAGAAGGCGTCGCCGAGCCGGACCTGCCACCGTTCGCGCAGCTCGGCAAGACGGCCGGGCAGCCCATCGACCCAGGCCCGGCCGTCGTCACCGTGACGCAGGATGATCGTCTCGCGGGTATACGCGGGGATGATCATGGGGCGGTCTCGTCTCCTGGATAGGGTCGTTCGTCGTGGTGGTCGCGTGCATCCGCGCCGGGCAGCGTCGCCATCGTCGGCGTGCGTGTCCGGGCCCGGTCAACCAGCCAGGCCTCATCGGCATCCGACATGCCCGAGGACACGTCAAGACACAATCCGGCAGGGTACGGCGACGTCGCGGAACAACCCTAACAGGGCACCGGATGACAGGGAATCAGTGTGCCCTAGAACATCCCGTTCCCGTTGGCCGACGTTTCCGGGATGACCTGCAACACATCCCAGTGCTCAACGATCCTGCCGTCGGTATCCAGCCGGAAGATGTCGATGCCCGCGTAGTCATGATCGCCCGGCCAGCGCTGGTGGCAATGCAGGACCACGAAGTCGCCATCGGCCAGCACGCGGCGGAACTCGACGGACTTGCCGGCATACTCCCGCGCCATGCGCTCGAAGTACGCGATGAACGCCGCCTGGCCGTCACCGACCCCGGGGTTGTGCTGGATGTAGGTCGCGCCAGCGTAGCGCTCGATCGCCTCCCGCGGCCGATCCTGGTTGAACATCAGGTCGTAGAACGCCGTGACGGTCTGCTTGTTCTGCTCGCTGCGGTCCATGGGCTCTCTCCGGTCGTCGATGTGCGGTCAGGCAGGTAAGTGAGGGTCGTCGTGACTGTCTGGCGCTCGGCGGTTGCGTGAGGCGTCAGAAACGTCGCGGTCCAATACTGTGCAATCCGAGATACAGTTTCGAGCCCATGAACGGTCGGTCTGGTGGGCACCGGTGTTCCTCCTACTGGACTTGGCGCCCGCCAGTGATTCCGTGCGCGACGGCATCAGCCGCGAGGTCGGCCACCGTCCGGTCCGCGAGCGCCGCGAGCATCTGCGCATCGACCTGCTCGGACAGGCTGCCGAACGCGTGGCGCATGCCTGACCCCACCGGGCAGAGCACGTTGGGCTCGGCCGGACTCGGGGTGAGGACCGGGTCACTGGTCGTCGCCCGGTAGACCTCGGCCAGCGTGATCCGGTCAGCGGGGCGGGCCAGGCGGTACCCACCGTCGCGTCCCTCGCGGGCCTCGATGAAGCCCGCCTTGACCAGGGTTGAGAGCACGCGCCGGAGGAACGCTGCCCCCGTGTTGACGCTGCCGGCGATATACACGCTCGGATACCCCTCGTCCGATTGGGCAAGCAGGGCGAGCGCGTGGGCTGCCATGGCGAAGTGGGCGTTGCTCATGGGAATACTGTACGTGCAGATGTAACAGTACGCAAGGCCACGGTTCCAGGCTGCACTGCGACATCCGCTCCGTACTGGTCAGGAATGCGCTGGACAAGCGGACTGCCATCGGCTTGGCATACGGTCAGGCGAAGGAAGCCCCGGCGTCTGTCCCCTGCTGGGTAGTACGCCGAAGCTTTTAGTCGATAGGCAGCGCCTGCTGTTGCATCAATAGGGGGACGACGGCCACGTGCTGAGCCGGCAATGCCGATGACCGAGGCGAGCGGCTCTAGGACTTTCTGTTCGTGGCCATCTCGCCGAGCAGCGCCGCCATCGTCCGGGTGCCGGCGTGGAAGCGCTCGATCGGCATGTTCTCATTGGGCGCGTGGTTCGCCTGGTCGGGCGTGCCGTATGGGCAGCCGATCTTGTCCGCGCCGAGGATCTCCTTGAACAGCGCGTACGGGCCGGCGGACGCACCGGTCGAGGGGACGTCGACTGGCCGGACCCCGAACCCGGACTCGACGGCGCGGCGGACCGCGTCGGCGAACGGGTGATCGAGCGGGGCGCGAACCGGCTGGGTGTAATGCCCCTCGTTGCTGATCTCGACGTCCGGCGCCACCCGGGCGACGTGCGCACGGATCGCCTCGTAGACCTTGTGTGGGTCCTGGTCCGGGACGAGGCGGAGGTCCATCTTGACCCGCGCCACACTGGGGAGGACGGTCTTCGATCCGGCTCCGCCATACCCGCTGGTGAACCCGGCGATGTTCATCGTCGGGCGGGCCATCAGCCGATCATAGAACGGGACGTCCCGTGGCGGGGCCTTCTCCGTCAGCCCGATGCCGGCCAATGCGGCGGCCTCGTCGATCGGGATCGCGTCCAGCGCCGTCCGCATCAGCGGGTCGATCGGGCGGACGTCGTCCAGCACGCCGGGCACGAGGATCTCGCCGTCGGACGAGAACATTGTCGCCAGCAGGTGGACCAGCTTCCAGGCAGGGTTCGGCGCGACCCCACCGAAGTTGCCGGAATGGAGATCCCGCGATGGGCCACGGGCGAGCATCTCCAGGTAGATGAGACCACGACAGCCAAACTGCAGGATCGGCTGGTCGGCCTCGTGGACATGGCCGTCCGAGCCGTAGACGAGATCGCAGCCCAGCCGATCCGCATTGGCCCGGAGGAATGGCTCGAACGACGGAGAGCCCGATTCCTCCTCGCCGTCGATCACGTACTTCAGGTTGATGGGCAGCCGCCCAGCGGTCTCGATCCAGGCGGCCGCCCCGAGGATGTTGGCCGCGAACTGCCCCTTGTTGTCGGCCACCCCGCGGCAGTAGATCCGGCCATCCTTTACTACCGGTTCGAACGGCGGCGTGTCCCAGCCGCTCTCCGGGTCGCTGGGCTGCACGTCGTAGTGGCCGTAGACGAGGAGCGTCGGCAGGGCCGGGTCCTCGATCCGCTCGCCGTAAACGACGGGCCAGCCGTCGGTCGGGATGATCTCGGCGTCGATGACGCTGCGTTCGAGCAGGTCGCGGACGAGGACCGCGCACTCCTCGACGCCGATACCCTGCGTGCTGATGCTGGGCTGCCGGAGCAGCGTGTACAGCTCGGCGAGGTGGCGCTCACGCTGCCCGTCGCAGTGCGCGAGGACGTCCGTGATCCTGCCCGGAGCGTCGGTCATGGTCGGGCCTTCCCGCCGCGACCGATGTCGGACGCCGCGAGCTCGGCCAGCAGCGCGGCGCTGGTCCGGATCCCGTTGTGGAACCGCTCGACGATCATGTTCTCGTTGGGGCTGTGGTTGGCCTGGTCGTCGTTGCCGTAGGGGACGACCAGGGCAGGCACGCCGAGGTACTCCGGCCAGACGGCGGACGGGAGCGACCCACCGACCAGCGGCACGTCGGCCGGCGCCTTGCCGAAGCCGATCGTCACCGCCCGGCGGACCGGCTCGGCCAGCGGCGAGTCGAGATCGACCGCGATCGGGTCCATCATCCCGTGGTCGAAGACCTCGACGTCCGGTGCGTGCTTCGCGATGTGGTCCTTGAGGAGCTGGTAGATCTCGCGCGGGTCCTGGTCCGGGACGAGGCGGAGGTCCATCTTGACCCGCGCCTCGCTCGGCAGCACCGTCTTCGATCCCGCCCTGCCGTAGCCACTCGTGAAGCCGGCGATGTTCATCGTCGGGCGGGTCATCAGCCGGTCGAAGTAGGGGAGTTCCTTCGGCGAGGCCTTCTCGGTCAGCCCGATCCCGGCCAGCAGCGCCGCCTCGTCCAGCGGGATGGCATCCAGCGCCGCCCGCAGCCGCGGCGTGACCGGGCGGACCTTGTCGAGGATGCCCGGGACAAGGATTTCGCCGTCGGGCGAGAACATCGTCGCCAGGAGGTGGACCAGCTTCCAGGCCGGGTTCGGCGCGACGCCACCAAAGTTGCCGGAATGGAGATCCCGCGACGGCCCCCTGGCGACGAGCTCGAGGTAGAGCATGCCGCGGTTACCGAACTTCACGACCGGCTGGTCGGTCTCGAAGACCTGCCCGTCGGAGACGTAGACGAGATCAGCCGCCAGCAGGTCGCGGTGCGCCTCGACGAATGCGGGGAAGTTCGGCGAGCCCGACTCCTCTTCGCCTTCGACGACGACCTTGACGTTGATCGGCAACTCGCCGGCCGTTTCCAGCCAGTGCCGCGCGCCGAGGACGTTGGCGATGAACTGGCCCTTGTTGTCCCCGACCCCGCGGCAGTAGATCCGGCCGTCCCGGATGGTCGGCTCGAACGCCGGCGACACCCAGGCGTCGTCCGGGTCGCTCGGCTGGACGTCATAGTGCCCGTAGATCAGGAGGGTCGGTCCGCCCGGGTGGGGGAGGCGCTCGCCATAGACGACCGGCGCGCCCGGCGTCGGGATGACCCGGGTGGTGAACCCGCTGGTCTGGAACAGCGCCTCGACCAGCGCGCAGCACTCCTCGACCCCGATGCCCTGCGCGCTGATGCTCGGCTGGCGGAGGATGCGGAACAGGTCATCGCGGTCCCGCTCCTCGTTGCGGGCGATGGAGGCGAGGACATCGTCGAGACGGGCGGTGGCGTCAGTCATCGTGCGTTGGTCTCCCAGGGGGTAGCGTGCTGGTGCTGTCGAACCGGACTGCCGGACATCTTGCCACGGTCGTCGCGGTCCGGCAGGGAGTCCCGCGGAAATAGGCTGCCGGGACCGGGCATGTCGCTTGCCTATAGTGCAGCCGCGTGCACTGTCCGCCCGGCCGGGCAACAGGACGCATGGACCACACGACGCCCTGACCGTTCGGGCCAGGGCGTCGTGCGGCCCCGGGTCCAACTCCGCCGGCTGATAGAACGTACTCACAGGAGCTTCCATGGAATTTCGGCTGTTCGCTCCTCATACCGAACGGGTCGACCTGATCGGGTCGTGGGACGAAGGAGCGGCCACCGCCATGCACCGCGGTGACGACGGGATCTGGCGGACCGACGTCGACCTCGCCGACGGTCGCTACACGTACCGCTTCCGGTTCCCGTCCTTGTCACCGTTCATGGCCGGCGAGACGGCCGAGATCAGCGATCCCAAAGCTCAGCTGATCGACGACTGGCTGGGGGAGGCCTCGGTCATCCAGGTCGTCGACGGGGAGGACGTCACGACCGCTCCCGGCTTCGTCTGGGAGCACGACGACAAGCCGCTGCCGCCCAACAACGAGCTGGTGATCTACGAGCTGCACGTCGGCGAATTTGCCTACGGCGATGAGGGACAGGGCTCGTTCCTGGCTGTGATCGACCGGCTGGATTACCTCCGCGACCTCGGCATCAACGCCGTCGAGCTGATGCCGGTGATGTCGTTCGCCGGGTCGGAATCCTGGGGCTACAACATCCGGTACCCATTCTCGCTGGAGAGCTCCTACGGTACGCCGGAGGACTTCAAGCGCCTGGTCGACGAGTGTCATGCCCGCGGCATGCGCGTCATCCTCGACGTCGTGCTGAATCACAGCGATTCCGAGGCGCCACTGACCCGGATCGACTTCGATTACTGGTATCGCGAGCGGGAGGGGGTGCCGTCGTTCGGCCCGCCGTTTGACTACGAGCGCTACGACGAGACGCTCGACGTCATGCCGGCGCGGGCGTTCGCGCTGGAAACGATCCAGTACTGGGTCCAGACCTACCACATCGACGGCTACCGGCTGGATGCTACGGCGCCGATCGACAACTTCGACATCGTCCGGGCGGTCCGGGACCGGGCCTACGAGGTCGCCGGTGGCAAGCCGATATACATCGTCGCCGAGCAGCTCCCGGAGGACCCGGCGATCGCCGGCGCGGAGGGTCCGGCCGATGGCGCTTGGCACCAGTCGTTCGAGCGGACCGTCGTCGGCTGGCTCTGCGGCGAGGACGGGATCGATGCCGGTCAGGTCGCCGGCGTCCTTGATCCGTCCACGTTGGGCTACGTTCGGCCGGAACTCGTCGTCAACTACATCGAGTCCCACGACGAGCACACGCTGATGCAGGAAATGGCCGCCCGGGGGATCACCGGAGACGCGGCGTTCCGCAGGCACAAGCTGGCGGCGTCGCTGATGTTCACCGCCGTCGGTATTCCGATGCTCTATCAGGGGCAGGAGTTCGGGGGCTACCGCGAGCGGGACATGGAGATCCGCCCACTGCAGTGGGACCTGCTCGACGGGGACTTCGGGCTACATCTCAAGGAGCACTACGCCTTTCTCGCCCGGCTCCGCAATGAACGTCCTGCCTTGCGGTCGGCTGAAATCGAGACGCTGCATGTCGGCGACGGCGAGCTCGTGTTCCGTCGGGGCTCGGGCGACGATGAGGTCGTGGTGGCCGTCAACCTGCACGATGAGGATCGTCACCTCTCCGTGCCGTTCCCGGACGGGACGTGGTGGCAGACCACCGGCGATACGCCCTTCGATGTTTCCGGCGGAACGATGGCGAGCAGGTTCGCCGCATCCGAGGCGCGCATCTTCGTGCGTCGGACCGAATAACTACCGACCCGGCGGCGCAATCGCCGGGCATTTCCATCTCAGGAGAATCACTTCCCATGACGACGACCACCGTCCCGGACATCACCCTGAACAATGGCGTCACGATCCCGCAGATCGGGTACGGCATCTGGCAGGTGCCGAACGAGCGGACCGAGGAGTTGGTCCGGCACGCGTTTGATGTCGGGTATCGCCACATCGATGGCGCCGCCGCCTACGGCAACGAGCGGGAGCTCGGCCAGGCGGTCGCAAACAGTGGTCTGCCTCGGGAGGAGCTGTTCATCACGACCAAGCTCTGGAACTCCGACCAGGGCTACGACGAGACACTTCGCGCGTTCGACACGTCGATGGAGAAGCTCGGACTGGAGCAGCTCGACCTGTACCTGATCCACTGGCCCGCCCCGGGCCTCGGGAAGTACACGGAGACCTGGCGTGCGTTCGAGAAGCTCTACGCCGACGGGCGCGTCCGCGCGATCGGCGTTTCCAACTTCCGGATCGAGGATCTCCAGCGGCTGATGGACGAGTTCGAAGTCGTCCCGGCGATCAACCAGATCGAGGTCCATCCTCGCCTGCCACAGCCCGAGTTGCGGAACTTCCACAAGGAGCACGGCATCGCGACCGAGGCATGGAGCCCGCTCGGCCATGGCGGCCTCCTGAACGACCCGACAGTCGTCGAGATCGCTGGCAACAAGGGCGTCTCCCCGGCCCAGGTTCTGCTCCGCTGGCACCTGGACATGGACAACATCGTCTTCCCGAAGGCGTCGTCGCCGGAGCGGATCACCCAGAATATCGACCTGTTCAACTTCTCGCTGACCGACGACGAGCGGGCGCTCATCGACGGACTGGAGACCGGCGAGCGGACCGGCCCGGACCCGGAAACCTTCACCGGCGTCTGAGACAGAAGGGCCGCCGCGGTCGAAAAGGGACGGGCGCCGGCATCATGCCGGCGCCCGTTTCGTTCGTGGTCACGACGCATGGTCAGGGCTCGACCAGGACGGCCAAGCTCAGGAGGCGACCGGAATCTCGTTCACCGGGGGCGGCGGCGTGGTCGGCCGGGCGAACAGGTATCCCTGCTGGTACGTGGCGCCGTGATCGCGCAACCAGCGCCACTCGGCTTCGGTCTCGACCCCTTCGGCGATGGAGGGCAATCCCAGTTCGCTGGCCGTCTCCAGCAACCTGGCCGCGATGGTGGCCTTGTACGGGGACTGCACCAGCGACCGGTCGATCTTGATGTAGTCGGGCCGCAGGGCGTGAAGCAGGCCAAGCGACGCGTATCCCGCGCCCATGTCGTCGAGCGCGATGCCGAAGCCCTCATCCCGGTAGGCCCGCAGGATGCCCTCAAGGTTGGAGGTGTCGTGTATCCGCTCGGATTCCACGACCTCGAAGACCACCTGATCCGGCCGCAGTCGCCGTCCACGCATCGCCGCGAAGGTCGAGCGCAGGCAGTACTCAGGGGTATAGATGGCGCTGGGCAGGAAGTTGATGAACACCTTTCCGACGATCCCGAACTGATCGGCTGAGCGGATCGCGTTCAACCGGGCAGCTCGGTCTAGGTGATACCGCAGGTTCTCGGAAGTCGCCGCCTCGTACATGCGCATCGGCGGGATCAGATCGCCATCAGGCTCGATCCCCCTGGTCAGCGCCTCAAAGCCGAAGATGTGGTCGGGCGCCTCGCTCGGGACGATCGGCTGGAAGTGGGTAACCAGGGCCCGGCGATCCAGGACGTCGATCAGCCAGTCGGATTGGCACCGCTGGATCAGCACCGCTAGCCGCTCCACCGCCAGCAGGGCCCGGAGGTCCAGCGCCGCGCCTGCCGGGAGGAGAAGTGCCCGCGTATCGTCGCATTCGGTCGGAGAGAGGACCTCCGCCAGGCGACCGAGGAGCGTCGACCGCGCGCCTTCAGGGATGGTGATGGTCAGGACGCCCTCGAAGGGAACCGTGGAGGACAGGCCGGATTCAGCCACGACGCCGCGGATTGTCTCGAGCGTATAGGGCAGGGACGTCATGACCGAGAGCGTACCCACATCGGGAAGCCTGGCCGGGAGACGCTCACAGGACGCGCAACCAGCACCAGGCGACATCGACACTCCTCGGGCTCCAGTGATCACGCTGGCGAACATCCACCAAAATGACCGTGAGCCAGTTCAAGTGTACCGGATAGGTGATCCCCGGCCTCGCGTTGCCGGGACATTCGACCAGGTTGGTACCCCCATTCGGGGCCAGCAACTGGCCCGCCTCCTGCGACCCTGAATGGCTCATGGATCGGCAGCCTGGACGAACCGCTCTGCCACCGGTCGTCGATGAGCTGGTGCAAGGCGACCGGCGATCGGGTTCTGTCGATGCGTACGAGTGCGGCAGTCAGTTCCAGTGGCTCGACTAGGGCGGCGTGTTGGACCACGTTGCCCGCCGGAAGAACCTCAGCGGTCCGATCGGCGAGCGACTGTCGTTGCCGATCGGGTACTGAAGGCCAGCGTGGCGATCACGGTCAGCCGATGGCGACGACCTGCGATCATGCCGGCGCGGTCATGGTGCGGTCGGGGTCGCCACACCGGTCATGTCGATCGTCTCCGAGACGCTGACCCAGTCTGCCGGCGGTGCCATGGGGGCGATCTGACCGAATGCGCCCCAGGTGGTCCGGCTGGCGTAGTCGCCCGAGCGGAACTCCAGCGAGCAGGGCAGACCGGCGGCGTCCACGCTCAGCGTGCGAGTCATCGATCCGCCCGTGTCACCGGTGTCGGTCCAGCTCCACGCGGAACAGACACGGCCATCAATCGTGACCTCTCCCGCCGGGACGAGTTCCAGGGCCCGCGTGTCCGCCTGGAGGTCCGAGAGCGGTGGCCGGTAGACCGACGCTGTCGCCGGGGCGAACTGCGCCAGGACCTGGCCGACCGGACTCTCGGCGTCAATGAATGTCGGGTCCAGGTGTACCCAGGTCGTTGGGTCCAGATCGGGCCGGACGGCGATCTGCGTGTAGCGTCCGCGAGCGTAGACGCTGCCGTCCGTGGCCAGGAACTCCGAGACGGACCCGTTGGACGATTCCAGGTAGTGCCGCTGATCGGGCAGGACCACCTCGTCGATCACCGCCTGCGTCGACGGAGCGTTGGGATCGACGGGGGCCAGGCCGGCCACCGGGGTGCCCGGCAGGGCGATGGTGGCGAGGTCTGCGGTTCCCTGGACAGTGGTAGTGCGGTAGGACGGGACGCCGACCCAGGCAAGGGCGATTCGGTCAATGAGGTCGCCGACGACGCGCGGGGGCGTCAGCGTGGTTGTTCCCTGGGCCAAGGGGCCAGGCGTTGCCGGGCCGAGCGCTGCGGTTGGCGGGGCTGTGGGGGATGGTGCCGGCGTCGGGTCATCGTCGCCGGACGAGCAGCCCGCCAGCAGCAGCATCGCGACGAGCAGCACCGGCAGGAGGCGCGATGGGGCGCTGAATCGCCGGGCCTTGAGAGTGACCGATGGCATCAGGGAGGAACCTCGGGACTGGGGTTGCGTGACAAGCAGGTCAACGACGTAGCCTAGCAGTCGGTCGCCCACTGGACGGGGCATCCGTGCCCTCATCCATGTCCGTATGGGCGAAAAAAGGCGAGAGGCAGATGGTTCGCGCGCCCCCCTCAGAACGGCGTCCACCTGCCTCTCACCTGTTCTAACGCCGGGGTCGCGAAATGGTTTCGCCCTCGCGAACCGGTCCCTCTCCTCCATAAGGAGCGACGCCGGTGTCACGACCGAGATGGAGGACCGGTGGATCAGTGACCGGGGGCATCGTTGATGGGGAATCTGGCGAAAAAAGGATCGGGACCGGCGGCAGCTGGGGGAAGCTGCGGAGTCCGGTCCCTGGTGGGCGAATGGCCGGAAGTCGTGGCTGGCGACTTCTGACCGGAACATCCATCGTGCTGGCTGGTCACGGTGGACTCTACCCGTCATCCTTGTTCTGGCTGGCACCATCCTCATCGGAGGGCCAGTCCCCGCCGCTTCCTGGAGACGGACCTCACGATCCGGCTCCGGGCGCCGCTCCCATCCTGTCAACGGGATTTGGCGGCGGCGGGTCGAGTCGGGTCGCGTCGTCCGGAGGAGGGGGATCCGGCACCGTTATCCGCACTCGTGTATGAATAGTACTGACTGCCAGTCACCGTGAGTGGTGCGAACGGATACCGAATGCGGACCATTCGCGCCCGGTCATCCACCGGCCGATTGGCATGGGGCGGAGTACGCACCTTTTCCGCCTCTTGCCCCTGATCCCGTGTCCTCTAGCGGCCGCGATGCCTCACCGGGGCCTCGGGAGCGACGTCAGCATTGGCCTTTGGGGCACAATTAGGGAAGTCCGAACGATCGGGTATCACCCGCTCACGCGGCCCTGCGGATTCCGTGTCCGCGGTGAACAACGAACAGAAGGACGCGCATGGCTTCGGTACTGTTGGTCGATGACCATCCGGTCGTCATCGAGGGGCTCCGCAAGCTGCTTGCGACGACCGAGGACATCAAGGTCACCGGCGAGGCGCACGACGCCGCCGGGGCAATCGAGCAGGCGCGCGCGCTGCGCCCGGACGTCATCCTGCTCGACCTGCGGATGCCCGGAGCGAACGGGGTCCAGGCGATCCGCCGGCTGCGTGAACTGGAGTGGCCGGGGGCGGTCCTGATCCTCACGTCCTATGGGGACCAGGCATATGTCCGGCAGGCGATCGAAGCCGGCGCCGACGGGTACCTGCTCAAGAATGCCCCGCCGGAGGAGCTGATCTCGGCGATCCGGGCCGTGGCCCGCGGGCGGCGACAGCTCAGCCCGGAGCTGCTGGATGGCATCCTGGCCCAGTTCTCCGGGCTGGCGCGGGAGAGTACCCGCCGGGAAGCCGACCTCAGCGACGACGACCGCGAGATCCTGCGGCGGGCCAGCCAGGGCGCGACCAACCGCGAGATCGGCGTGGCGATGGGTCGGAGCGAGATCGCGGTCAAGAAGCGGTTGCAGGTGATCTTCGCCAAGCTGGGTGCCGTCGACCGGGCCCACGCTGTCGCCGAGTCGATCCGGCGCGGGCTGATCTGATCCCGGAAACGTCCCGGACGGCCAGGACGGCCGGACCGACGTATCTCTCACAGACGGGGTCGTGACCGGGCGGGGTCGCGATGGCTGCCCTGTCGCCGGCCACGGCCGGGAACGTCCGCCCGATACCCGGAGAAACCGACCGCGTGCGAGTGCTGGATCGCTCATCCAGGTCAGGGAAGGGGAATCCCCGTGTCCTGTCCGACCGTCTGATCTTCGTCGACAACCTCCGGACGGTCCTAACCGTCACCGTCCTCCTCCACCACCTCGCCGTGACCTACGGCTGGTCGCAGGGGTGGTATGTGCATGAGCCGGTCGGGCCGGGCATCCGGGAGGATGTGCTCTCGGCGTTCATCCTGCTGACGCAGGCGTTCTTCATGGGCGCCTTCTTCCTGATCTCCGCCTACTTCATCCCCGGGTCCTACGAGCGGCGAGGCGAGCGGTCCTTCGTCATTGAGCGGCTCCGGCGGCTGCTGATCCCGCTACTGGTCTTCCGCTTCGTGATCAGTCCCCTGACATCGATGGTCGTGCTGTGGGTGCAGTACGGCCAACGACCGGCGCTCGCTGACTACCCTGGCCTGATCAATGCGGGCCCGCTCTGGTTCGTCGAGCTGCTGCTCGTCCTCAGCGCCGGCTGGGTCATCTGGCGCCGGTTCCGCCCGGAGATACTCCCGGCCATCCCCTGGAAGTCGAGACCTCCCAGCGGGCGGGCGCTGATCGGATTCATCGGGGTGCTTGGGCTTGTCACGTGGCTGTGGCGGTTCGAGTGGCCGATCTACTCCTATCTGCACAAGGTGGATTTCCCGACGCCCGCCTTTCTGCCCCAGTACGTCCTGATGTTCCTCGTCGGCGTCGTGGCGTACCGGCGGGACTGGCTGGTTACCGTTCCCAGCCGCCTCGGGGTGCGGGCCGCGACGGCGGCCTTGGCCGCGACCGTCACCCTCCTGCCGTTGAGCATGGCGGGTGACGGAGACCGCTGGCGTGGGGGCGTGGCATGGGAGTCACTGGCCTTTGCCATCTGGGAGTCCATCTTCGCCGTCGGGGTGATCCTCGGGCTGTTCACGTGGTTCCGGGCCCGGTACGATCACCAGGGTGCGACCTGGCAGCGGTGGACTGGCGAGAGTTATGCCGTGTACGTCATCCACGCACCGATCATCGTCGGTCTGACGCTGGTGTTGATGCAGACGCCGCTGCCGCCGCTGGGCCAGCTCGTCGTGGCGACCGTCGTCGGGGTACCCGGGTGCTACCTGACCGCGCGGTCGCTTCGCCGGATCCCGACGGTCGACCGGATCCTCTGAACCGGAAACCGGCAGACTCCGTTCCGGTGACCCACTGGCAGAACGCCCCGGAATCGGGGTAGAATCGCTCGTTGCGACGAGCACTCCCGTTTGGTCCGGCCCGCCGGCTGCCACGGGCGTGCGATTGCCGGTACCCGGACGGTCCCGTCTGGCTCCGGACGCTACCGGCGACAAGCAGGTTAGATCCATGCCGGCCGGCTCATGCGGCCCCGGCGACGAACAGTGAGGCAGACATGGCCAAGGCGAAGAAGGGCGATCGCGTGATCGTCAAGCTGCGCTCCACCGAGAGCGCACACTTCTACACCACCGAGAAGAACAAGCGGAACGACACGGCTCGGCTCGAGCTGATGAAGTACGACCCGACCATCCGCCGCCACGTGCTGTTCCGCGAGACTCGGTAAGCCCGGCGCGACCACGAACGCCCGCCGTGCCGGGCCGCCATCCGGCGAGCCCGCGCGAGCGATGAGGAGTAACCAACAACATGGCTGATTCGACGCAGACAAGCGAGCAGGCTCGTCCCGGTGGCGAGCAGGGTGCCCGCTCCCGGTTCTCCGCCGGTGCCCAGCGTCCCGCCGGGGGTGATCGCCCGGGTAGTGATCGCGATCGCGGTGATCGTGGCGACCGCCCGGGTGGCGACCGCCCAGGTGGCGATCGCGGTGACCGTGGCGAGCGCGGCGAGCGCCGTGGTGGTGGCCGCGGCGGGTTCGGCGGAGGGCGCGGACGCGGCCGCAAGGAGCCCATCTTCGCGCCGGACGACGTCGTTGATTACAAGGACGTCCAGCGCCTCCGCCGCTGCCTCGACGAGCGCGGCAAGATTTCCAACCGGCGCAAGACCAACTGCAACGCCGGCCAGCAGCGTGCCCTGACGGTCGCCGTCAAGCGCGCCCGCCATATGGCCCTGCTCCCGTTCGTCTCGGACGGCCGCCGGTAGGTCACGGCGTCGGCTCCGGCTCGTCCGGACCGGCACCATCGTTCCGGCTCGTCCTGGCCTCGCTGGCGTCCCGGAACGGACACACCCACAACGCCCCATCCCGCTCGGGATGGGGCGTTGCTGTGTCCGGAATGAGCCACGTCACCCGCCATGCGGTCCCCGGATGCCCGTATGGCCGGGCAGGATAGAACGGTCGGCCCCGAAGGCGCGGGCGACCACCCGGCAGGGGGAATGGGGATGACGGCAACGACAGCCCGGTCGACGGCTGATGGCGTGACCTATCGCGACGTGCTCACGGACCGCGACTTCCGCCGGCTCTGGGGCGTGACGATCTTTGCCGCGCTGGGAGAATCCATCGCCCAGATCGCGCTGCCCCTGCTCGTCTACGCGATCACGGGGTCCGGCACGATGCTGGGCATCGTCTTCGCGATCTCGACGCTGCCCAAGATCGTTCTTTCGCCCTTGGCCGGGTTGCTCGCTGATCGGGTCGACCGGCGACGGATCGTGCTGGTCTGCGACCTCGCCCGCGTTGTAGCCGTCGGCAGTCTCCCGTTCATGGATACGGCGTTCCAGATCGGGTTGGTCGCCCTGATCATCGCCGTGTTCACCGCGTTGTCCCGTCCGGCCGAACAGGCGGCGATCCCGCAGGTCGCCGGCGACCGGCTACTCATGCGGGCGATCTCCCTGACGCAGGTCAGCAACGCCGCCATCCGCGTCGTCGGGCCGATCGTCGGGGCCGGGCTGGTGGCGATCCTCGGGCCCGGGCCGGCGTTCTTCGCTCAGGCGCTCTGCTTCGCCATCTCCTCGGTCCTGGTGTTCCGGCTTCGTCCGCTGCCCATCGATCGACGGGCTGGCAATCCCGTGCCGGTGGCGCGCGACCTGGTCAGCGGGTTCGGTGTGCTCTGGCGCCACCGTGTGATCCGGGCAATCGTCATGGCCGAGACGGTCTGGGGTGGCGCCGGGACGATCATGGCCATCGGCCTGGTCGCCTACACCGACGTCACGCTCAACCTCGGGGACCGGGCCGAGTCCACCTTCGCGCTGTTGATCGGCTCATTCGCCGCCGGGATGGCCTGCGGCGGTCTCCTCGCTAGCCGGGTCGAGTGGCGACTGGGACGGTCGTTCATGCTGGGTTTCGGCTATTTCGCCCCACTGATGCTGATTACCCTGGTGTTCGTCCCACCGCTGCCGATGACGTTCGTCGCGCTGTTCCTGTTCGGCCTGTCTGACAGTCTCCTAGTCGTGGCGACGCAGCAGATCGTCGTCGAGCGAATCCCTAACGAGGAACGTGGGCGCTTCTACGCCGTCTGGACCGCGATCATCACCGCGGCCTGGTCCGTCTGGTACCTGATCCTCGGACCGCTCACCGACGCGATCGGCGCGCCGCTGACCTTTCTCGTCGTCGGGCTAGCGGCTGGTCTTGGCTGCCCGCTCGTCCTTCTATTGACCGGAACGCTCCGCGAGCTGCTGTTGGCCGAGGGACCGAGCCGGAAGCGGGCCGGGGTAGTCGCCACTCAGCCCGAGTGACGCTGGCGTCAGTCAGATTCACCGTCGCGGTATCGCCGCGCCACGTCAGCGGCGAGGGCGGCGACCTCGGCCCGCAGTTCCGGCGGGGACTCAACGATCAGATCGACGCCGAAGTGGAGGATCTCCAGTGCGGCGTGCCCCACCTGTTCGATCGGGACCTCCGCCGTGACCCAACCGTCCGCGCCTGGCGCCGACGCCGTGCGGCGGAGGGCCTCAGTCCGGTAACTGTCCAGGAAGTGCGGGAGAAGCGACATGCCGCGCGGCGAGAGCCGGATCGTCGCCGAGTCGGGATAGAGGCGCCGGTTGAAGTCAGTCGACCATTCCGCCCAGTAGGCCGCCAGGTTGAATCCGTCCGGCCGCGACACTGGTTCGTCCAGAAGCGTCGCCTCCTGGATCCGGTTCACCCGGTAGGTCCGGAGCTTGCCATCGGAGCCAGCAATGACATACCACGCGCCACCCTTGAGGACGAGGGCGAGCGGATCAACCGTGCGGTCAGTCACGCCGCGCCAGCTCTGATAGCGCCAGGTGAGACGCCGGCTCTCCCAGACGGCCGACGCGACCAGCGGAAGAAACGTCGACGACTCCTCCGCCGTGAACCACCCCGGCACGTCGAGCAGGAACCGGTCGTGGGCGAGACTGGCGCGGTCGCGGAGGCCATCCGGCAGGGCGGCCAGCAGCTTGCCCTCGGCGGTCGCCCGATCCTGACCGATCCCGAGGTCCGCGGCGATCCCGCCGAGCGCCCCGAACAACAGGGCATCGGCCTCGTTGGGCGTCAGCCCCGTCAGCCGGGTACGGTAGCCATCGAGCAGCCGGAATCCGCCGACCGATCCGCGATCACTGACGACCGGAATGCCGGCGGCGGAGAGCGCGTCGATGTCCCGGTACACCGTCCGGACCGAGACCTCCAGCTCGCTCGCCAGCTCCGGCCCCGTCATGCGGCCACGGTTCTGAAGCAGCAGGACGATCGAGAGCAGGCGGCTCGCTCGCATCGAGATTTCTCCGAGAAGGGACAGGAACGGAACCGGGACAGGATAGCTGACATCGCCTGTCAGGATGACCGGGCATCATCCTTCAGGAGAGGGCTAGCGAGCGTCTCCGCGACGCTATTTGCAATGGGAGGGTGAAGGACGATGGCGATCAATCGGGCGACGATCACATTCGGGGCGGAGACGTGGCAGGAGAGCACGTACGTCGAAGGACCAGGTGAGATTCAACTGATCCAGGCCGACGCGACCCAGATGTACTCGGGAGACATGATCGGCAAGGGTACCGCTCGCTACCTGATGACCTACGCCGGGCAGAACGCCGTGCTGTTCAGCGGGCAGGAGCAGGTTACCGGGACTCTCGACGGGCGGGACGGATCGTTCGTCGTCCGCTGGGTGGGAGAGAATGATGGCCCGGTCCTGACTGCGGATGGGGTGATCCAGCCCGGCTCGGGAACGGGAGAACTGGCAGGCATCTCGGGCACCGCCCGGCTCGAGGCTGACCGGACGGCCGGCCCGACGACGATGACACTCGACTGGGAGATCAGCGGATGACGCAGGGCGACCGACCGACCGGGCTCACGAAGGATGCTGGCTGGGAGATCGGTGTTCGCCGGACGCTGCCGGTCGAACGCGACGTGCTCTGGAGGCGGCTGACCGGCGCGGACGGGCTGGCCCTGTGGCTCGGACCGGGTGCGGAGCTCCCCGCGAATCGCGGCGACGGCTGGCGCGGGTCCGACGGCTCGACCGGGGCGTTGCGCTCGCTGGAGACCGGGAAACTGATCCGTCTGACCTGGCACCCGACCGAGTGGGCCGAGCCATCGACGCTCCAGATCCGGCTTTTCGAGGCGCGGACGGGTACCACGATCTCGTTTCACCACGAGCGGTTGACGTCGGCGGACCGGCGCGAGGAGATGCGGACCCACTGGGCCGGCGTCATCGACCGGTTGGCGGCGATGGGATAGCGGACCGGCCGGGCGTATCGCCCGGCCGGTTGCGCGTTCAGGTCGTTGCGGCGAGCTTGGCGTTGTGCCGGACGACGGCGTCCGAGAGGCTGAGCAGCGTGGAGACCACGACGGCACCCTTCGCATCGTCCTGGCGATGATACCGGTCGATCAGCGCCGCGCGCATCCCTATGGCAATTGACCCGATGACGTCCGACATCGGCTGGTCGCCGACGTGGATGGCGTCCTCCGGCGCGACTTGAATGGCCGGGTGCTCCAGCGCGGCGTGAAAGGTCCGCGGGTCGGGCTTCTCCCAGCCGACGATGGCCGATGTGATGATGGCGTCCATCTCCTGGGCGAACGCCATCCGGCCGCAGAACTCCGTGACGTCGGCGTCGGCGTTGGAGATGACCGCCCGCTTGACGCCCGCCTCCCGCAGGCGAACGAGCGCCGGGACGACCTCCGGGAATGCCCCGTAGGCGCCGCCCTGCGCGTGAACGTCGAACTCGCCCCGGTAGTGCCCATAGACCGCCTCGAGCTCGCCGGCATCAAGGGTGACGCCTGACGCTTCCAACCACTGGCGCAGGTGCTCGATCCGGAACGCGTGCTGCTCGTCCGGCGTGCGGTCGCGGATCGGGTAACGCCCGTTCTCGATCGTGTAGTAGTGCTCGCCGGCAACGTCGCCGATCTTGAGCGCCTCGAGGTCGGCGGGATATCCGGTCCGCTCCAGCGCGCTGCCCAGCCGTTCCCATCGCCGCGGCTTGAGCTCGACGAGCGTATCGTACAGGTCGAAAGTGACCAGCCGGATGGGGCGATCGCCGAGGTCGTCGAGCGTGATCGGACGGTTGGTCGAGGCGGACGTCATCGGGCGTACTCCTGAGCTAGGCATCTTCCATCTACTGGCACCGGCCAGTGTACCCGTGACCCGTCCGGAGGCTCGGCCGACCCCGTGACCTGCAATCGGCCCGGCTCACTGGCGTGGTGCACCACGCCGGGTAGGATGTCGGGAAACCGGGGGCGCTGAGTGGCCGGGAGTACCCCGGGGCCGTCTGCCGATGCGATGGAACGCGGAGCCGGTGCATATCCTGCCTCCAGCGGCGCGGATGGATAGTCACATCGGCCCGAATGGATATGCAATGCAGGGATGTTGGCTGCGAGAATTGGACGCTATGACGACAACCCGCTCGTGTAATCACCCCGCTCGGCCCGCGGTGGGCCATGCGCTTCCCGGTTCCGCGCCTTGCGGGTCCTTCATCCCATGATCGGCACATGGTCGCTGCGGACCCGCATCGTCGTGCTGGCCATGGTGTCGCTGCTGCCGATCCTCGCGGTCGTGGCGTACATCATCTACCAGAGTCTCGAGAACACTCTCGACCAGATGATCGAGACCGAGATCTTCATCAGTGACACCGTCGCACAGGGACTGGAGACAACGTTCGAGGACAACTCGTCCGTGCTCCAGCTCCTCGCGACGTCCGACCCGATCCTGGATACCATCGCGATCAGCAATGGGACGGTCCCGGCCGATCCTGCTCGCGTCAATGCCAATATCCAGGCCACTACCGATGCGTTCCAGAATGTCTTCGACTTCCGGCGGAACGTCAACGGGCTGTTCCTGATGAACCAGCAGGGGCAGGTGATCGATCAGGTCAAGGGCGGGACGGTCGATCCGGCGGCCTTCCCTGAAGCGATCTCGGCGACCGCGGCGCGGTCGGCCACGACCGGGGAGATGGCTGTCTCCGGGGCGCTGTCCGGTCCGGCCGATAGCTCCGGGTTCATCGCCCTGACGTTCCCGGTGTTCGGGCCGGACCAGACCAGTGGGCAGGTGACGGGGATCGTCGGAGCCTTCCTCTCTGTTGACCGGCTCCGCCAGACGTTCACCCCGTTCGCTCAGGGCAACACCATCATCATGGTCATCGCCGATCGGCAGATCGTGACGACCAACGCGGCCGAGACTGAGCGGACGCCGCTGCTCAATGCCTACCTCAATTCCGGCACGACGGAGCAGATCTTCGAGTACGAGGGCATCAACGACGTGTCGCGCGTCGGTGTGTCAGCGACGGTCGACATCGGTGACTCGTCGCCATGGACGGTCGTGGTGACGAACCCGACGCCACTGACCTACGGTTCCACCCAGGCGGTCCTCCAGCGTGGAGTGATCGGGATCGTGCTGGCCGTCCTGCTGACCTTGCTCCTCGCGTGGCTCCTCGCGACGCGCACGGTGCGGCCGCTGGACCGGCTCGCCCGGCAGGCCACCAATCTCGCCAACGGGTCGACCGGGGCCGCTGACCTGCCGCCACTCGATGCGCATGGTGGCCGCGAAGTCCGGCAGGTGAACGCCGCCGTCCGGGTGATGGGTGAGCAACTCTCCGGTCAGGTGCGGGAGCTGGAGTCGTCACACCGGCTCCGCGAGGAGCAGGCCGGTCGGCTGCGCGATCTCAACCGGCGCAACGTCCGGACGATGGAGGAGGAGCGGCGGCGGATCGCCGGCGAGATCCACGACGCCGTCTCGCCGCTGATCACCGGGGCGCTCTACCAGAGCCGCGCCCTGCTGATGGACACCACGGCACCGGACCCGGCCCGGCAGCGGGACGGCCTGAGCGACATCGGAGGACTCCTGACAAGTGCCAGCGACGAACTGCACCGCGTGATCTTCGATCTCCGCCCGCCCGACCTCGACGACCTCGGGGTGGTCGCGGCGATCGAGCGTTACATCTCCAACTTCAGCCGTGGGGGGATGAGCACACCTACGATCACCGTCACCGGGCAGGAGCCGCCAGGACTGACGCCGGAGATCCGCGTCACCGTCTACCGGATCGTCCAGGAGGCGCTCCACAACATCGTCCGTCACTCGGGGGCGGATGAGGCGGTCGTCCAGCTCGATACCTTCGATGGCCAGTTCCAGGTCATGATCCGGGACAATGGGGCCGGGTTCGATCCGGAGCAGGCAAGCCGGCCGACATCCCTGGGCCTGCTCAGCATGCGCGAGCGCGCTGCCGCCATCGGAGCAACTCTGCACATCGAATCCACTCCCGGACTGGGTACCTCCGTCATCCTGGACCGGAAGATGACCGCCGGGACCCCGACCAGCCGTCGCCCGCCACGGCGCGTCCGGCCAGTCGGCACCGAGGTCGCTCGTCGACCGGGAGGTGCCGGGAGTGATGCAGGCAAGCGTGCCGACCCATCCGGTACCGCCGTGGCGCACTTCCGGACCCGGCTGATGCGGAAGCTCAACAGCGTCGCCGGGTTCTGAGCCCGGGGATCCACCGGGGAGAGACCAGCATGCCAACCGATCATGACCACACGGACATCATCGGTCGCCTCGCCGGGATCGCGCCGGACGGCCCGGTCGCTACGCTGCGGGAGGCGCGTCCCGGACTGACGCGGGCCAGCCAGGCCAACTACGATGCCCTGTTCGACGCAGTCGACCCGGTCGACCTGAACCTGCATGAGCGGGCGCTTGCCGGATTCCGGGCGGCCTTGCTCTCCGGACGTGGCCCGGCGCGGGAGTGGTATCGGGAGCGCCTGGTCGCCGCGGTCCATCCCGGACCGGACGCCCGCCGGACTCGGGAGCGGATCGATCATCTCGTCGAGGCCTACCCTGGCGGCTCAGGATGGCTGGACCCGCGCGACCGCGTCATCCTTCGCCATACCGACCTGCTCACCGGGCTCCCGGCCCAGACAGCCCAGGCGGACATCGACGCGCTTCGCGCCGGCGGGTTAACGACCCGGGCGATCGTGACCCTCTTGCAGCTGGTCGCGTTCGTCGCCTACCAGGTCCGCGTGGTCGCGCTACTGCGAGCACTCGACCAGGCCCCAGTCGTGGACGGATCTCGGCCGGTGTCAAACGACCTGCTGCGGACCGACGCGGACGATGAGGCCGTCCAACTGCCGGCGTTCACCCGCCGCGTCGTCGACTGGGTGCCGCGGATCGAGACGGTCGATGATGGCGACGCGACGCCCGAGCAACTGGAGATCGTCGCGGAGATCGCCGGAGCGCGAAAGACGGGGCGGACCTACTGGGCGACGCTGGCTCATGACCCCGCGGTGCTCCGGAGCCGGCACCAGCTGTTTCCCGAGACGCTCCGGGACAAGACGACCGAAGGCGGCGCCCCGGCGGCCGACCTGGAACTGGCCGCCGTCGTGACCAGTCGCGTCACCGGGTGCGTTTACTGCGCGTCGGTCCATGCCCGGGCGTTCGTCCGGTCCGGTGGTGACGCGGACCAGGTCGACACGGTTCTTGCTGGTGACCCCACCGGACTGCCCGCGCGCCAGGCGGCGATCGTCGCGCTGTCGGCCCGGCTGGCGCGTGACCCGGACGGCTTCTCCGTGACAGACCTGACCCTCGCTCGGTCTGCCGGCCTCTCTGATCTCGAGCTCCTCGATGTCGGCCACGCTGCCGCCATGTTCGCCTGGGCCAACCGGCTGATGCTCTCTCTCGGTGACCAGTCTGTAGACGGCACCGACTGACCCTTCGCCAACCGCGCTCGGCGTGTCCCCGCACGGACATGGCATTCGTCGGCGTGTCTCAGAAGACGCGGGCGCAGCTGGGACGCTCTCTGCACCGGGCGGACGACACGTCACGCGAGCGAGCCTTTGTTCCGGCTTAACGTGCTGGCATGCCTGTCCGGCGTAGGGTGGGAGCGCGACCTGCCACGATTGATTCCGACCAGGCGATCTCCGGCTGATCGGAGCCAGCGAGGACCGCCATGCGCTCTGTCGACCTCCAGACCAATCGCCGTCGCTTCGAAGAGCTGCTCGTCGCCCGCGCCAACCGCCGTCGCCTGCTTCTGGGCGGGGCGACCGTCGTCGCCGTCAGCCTGCCGGGGCTCAGCACCCGGATCATCGCTCAGGACGCAATGGGCACCCCGGTCCCGGACCTGACCGCACCAGCCTATGGCGCCACGCCCAGCGCCTCTGCCCGCTTCGCCTCCACCCCGTTCACCCTCGGCGTCGCGTCTGGTGACCCGCTGCCCGACGGCGTGGTGCTCTGGACCCGCCTGGCACCGACCCCACGTGACGGGGGCGGGATGGACAACATCCCCTACGAGGTGCGCTGGGAACTCGCGTCAGACGAGTCCTTCGCCTCGCTGGTCCAGTCGGGCACGACCATCGCTTCACCGCAGCTGGCGCACAGCGTCCACGTCGACGTCACGGGGCTCCAGCCGGCGACGGAGTACTACTACCGATTCATGGTCGGTGGTGAGGAGAGCCCGGTCGGGCGCACCCGAACCGCACCGGCCGCCGGGGCCGCTGTCGACTCGGTCCGCTTCGCGTTCACATCCTGCGCGCACTACGAGCACGGCTACTTCGCCGCCTATCGGCACCTGGCCGAGCAGCGCTTCGACCTCGTCTTCAACCTGGGCGACTACATTTACGAGATGGGCCCGGGCGACTACAGCGTCTACGAGGGCGAGGCCCCGCGAAACTTCAGCGGCGCCGAGCTGTTGGACCTGTCGCTGTTCCGCAACCGCCACGCACTCTACAAGACCGACCCGGACCTGCAGGCAGCCCACGCCTCGGCGCCATGGGTGGTGACGTGGGACGACCACGAGGTCGAGAACGACTACGCCAACCTGACGCGTGAGGACCCACGTCAGCAGGTCGGGTTCGAGGACCTTCGCGCGGCCGGTTACCAGGCCTATTACGAGCACATGCCGCTCCGGGCCAGCAGCATGCCAACGGGCCCGGACATGCAACTCTATCGCCGGATCAGGTGGGGCAACCTGGCGGAGTTCCAGGTTCTCGACGGGCGGCAGTACCGCAGTGACCAGCCCTGTGGCGAGGGGACGTACGTCCGCTGCCCGGCCAGCGTCGACCCGAACACGACCATGCTTGGCCCCGACCAGGAGCGCTGGCTGCTCGGGAACCTCGACGCGAGCACCTCGACCTGGAACGTGCTCGCCCAGCAGACCCAGATGGCCATGCTGGAGCAGGGCGACGGCGACCAGGAGCAGTTCTTCCAGGATTCCTGGCCCGGCTACCCGGAGGCACGTAACCGGATCCTTGGCCATGTCATGAGTCGGGGCATCCAGAACCTGACCGTCCTGACCGGTGACATCCACTGCCACTGGGGCATCGACCTGCTCGCCGACTGGCGCGACGCCAACTCGCAGGTCCTCGGGACGGAATTCATCTGCTCCTCGATTACCGCCGGTGGCGCCGAGGACCCGGCCATCTTCTTCGAGGAGTTCCTCGGCGAGGGGCGCAACCCGAGCATCCGGTTCTTCGACCCACGCCACAGCGGCTACTCCAGCGTCGAGGCCACCCCGGAGCGCTGGACGACCGACTATTGGCAGGTCGAGGACATGCGCCAGCAGGACTCGCCGGTCAATCTGATCAACACCCTCATCACGGAAGCGGGTAACCCCGGCGTCCAGCAGGGATAGGCGACCCCACTATGCTCTAACCAGAAGCAGACGGGGATCGGCCGCCAGTGGCGGGTCGCTGCCTGCTTCTCGCACCATCTGACGGGAACAAGCCGTGCGTGACCGGCATCGCCGGCGTGCGGCTGTCTGAACGTACGAAGACCCAGGGCGCCGGACCTGCCGGAGGGATCCCCGTGTCCGATGTCGTCGTTATCCCTGTCGAGCGCGGCCCGGAGATCGACTCCCGGACAGCCGTCGTGGACGTCCCTGCCGACGCGATTTTCGCTCGCCTCGTCGACCCTCGTCGTCATCGCGAGCTGGACGGATCCGGCAGCGTCCGCGACGGCGTGTCGGGGCCGGATCGGCTCAGACAGGGTGACCGATTCACCGTTGGGATGCGCCAGTTCGGCATCCCGTACCGGATCACCAGCACGGTGACCCGGCTAGAGGATGGGCGGGAGATTGAGTGGCGCCACCCGGCTGGCCACACGTGGCGCTGGGAGCTGGAACCCCTCGACGCCGGCCGCACCCGGGTTACGGAGACCTGGGACAACACCGCGGGACGGGTCAAGCTGCTGTACCAGGTCCTCGGGGTCGCTCGCCGCAACGCCGCCGGGATCGAGGCGACCCTGCGCGGGCTTCCCAGCCGTGTCGGCGGCCGCCCCTAGACGTCGACTGCCAACCCGTCCCAGGCGACGTCGTAGCCCCAGCCCGCGCAGAGTTCGACCAGCTCGTCGTGGGGAGGATTGCTGTGATGCGCGATGTGGGTTGCGTAGGCGCGGGCACCGTCTGCCAGGAGCCCACGAGTCCGCATCGTGTCGAGCTGACCCCGAAAGGCGGCCCCGTTGAGGTGACCCGTCACCCGGTCGGCTGTCCCGAACGTGTGATCCATGACGACCACGTCGAACCGCCAGCCGCGCTCGGCAAGGCAGTTCCAGGTCTCGTCCGGCATGGTCGTCGTATCGGTCGCGTAGAGCAGCCGGCGACCGTCACGCTCGATGCCGTAGAGCAATGGCGTGATGGTCAGGTCATGAACAGCCGGGATGGCGATGATGCGGTATGGCCCGACGCTCATCTCGTCCCACGGGGCGATGGTCCGGTGCCGGACGTTGAAGAGGCGCTGCACTTCCGCATCCCGGAAGTCGCGGCCACCGAGCGTCGCCTTGCCGAAGATCGTCGCAGTCCGCGCGACCGCGCCATCGGTCGCGACCCACTCCATCAGGATCCCGTTGGGAACGCCGACGCGCTCACTCCGCGCGAAAAAGTTCAACGGGTCGAGGTGGTCGGAGTGCTCATGGGTCTGAAGGGCGTAGTGCAGGTTCGTCAGTGGGATGCCGAGCCCGGCCGACGCCCACTGGATATCCGGGCCATGGTCGATGATCAGCGTGTCGTCGATGAGGGCAGCTGAACGGCGCCGGATGTGGCGACCACCACGTTCCCGGGACGTGGCGCAATTGGTGCAGTCGCAGAAGGCGTTCGGGTAAGCCTCGGCCGCGGCCGTGCCCAGGAAGGTAAGACGCATTGATCCTCCGGCGATGCCTGGCGCGGGCCGATCCCGTACCCGTTGGCCCGGCGAGTATCCGGAGGCACGTGCGGACCGGCAATGCTTCCGAGCCGGATTTCACGATGATTTCACGTTGCCGGGCCGGCATTGTCATCCAGTGATGGCTTCGATCCCGTCGACCAGCATGGAGACGCCGAACCAGCCGAGAATCGCCGCGCACAGCGTGTCAACGACCGGCATTAACCTGAGCATGCCTGGTCGTCGCCCCATGCCGACGACGGCGGGAAGCGCAACGGACCAGGCGAGGAGTGCCCCGAGGAAGCTGGCGAGGATGACCCCGAGCTCCCCCGCGGTCGGGTCGCCGATGCGCGCGACCAGCCCGCCGCCAAGGCCGGCCCAGAACGCGATTCCGACCGGATTGGCCAGCGAGAACGTCAGGCCGACGAGCAGGTGTTTGCCTGCTGGCGTGGTCGGGGCGGGGCTTGCCGTCCGGCTGGCGCGAGCTGAACAGAGGGCGTCGCGGGCCAGGATCAGCAGGAAGACCGCTCCCACCAGCTCCAGCGCCGTGCCGACGCCGGACCAACTGGTCAGTGCGAACGCCCCCGTCAGCCCGAGGATGGCCCAGGCACAATCGCCGAGCAGCGCGCCGATCTGTACATTCAGTGCGGGCCGGAAGCCGAGGGCCAGCCCCCGCCGGATCGTCTCGGTGTTGACCGGGCCTGGAACGGCGGCGTATGCCAGCCCGAGCGACATGCCCATCAGGACCAGACTCATCAGTGTCATGTCCATCCCGCTCCCGTTCCATGTGTGCCGGCGCCGAGCCGTGTGAATTGAGTCAAGGGCTCCGGTCGTCGAGAGATTCGATTCCCCTTCGGTGATGTCTCCAGTCTGTGAGAGGTTCGTCAATGGAGCGTGAGTAGGACTACCTATTCGAGATCCCGAATGCTGATTCGACGGGCACGAACCGTGAAGGGGAGGGGGTGGTTGGGTACCATGCCCGCCATCGCGGAGCGGACCCGCTCGGGGCCGGTCGATCGCCACATGAGGGGTTCCCGTCACCATGTTGAGGACCGACGTCACACTCAAGGCCGATGAGCTGTTTCTCGCGGGTCAGAAGGAATCGGACGGCAGCGGTGAGCAGGCCGCGGGGATCTATGCCCGCGATACCCGGTTCGTCGAGCGGATCGACCTGACCATCAACGGCACCTCGCCGTCGCTGCTCGCCGTCCGGCAGACGGCGCCCAACGCCGCGGTCTTCATCGCGACCAATGAGGGCTTCGAACTCGACGGCGCGACCGTCTACGGTCACACCCTCGCCGTGACCCAGGAGCTGACGCTGACCGACGTGGTCACGGTCCGGGTCACCATCCACAACCACGGGCAGGTCGCGCTCCGGCCGGAGATCGGCTTGACGATCGGATCCGATTTCCGCGACCTGTTCGCGATCCGGGGCTTCCCACCGTCGCCACCGGGCCAGTACCAGGCGACCACCGTAATCCCCGGCGGGTTCTCGCTCGGGTACCGCGCGCCGGACGATGAGGCGGTCGGGCTGGATGTGCGGTTCGATCAGGCTCCGGTCGATGTGACTGAGGTCGTGAGTGATGGCGGCGAGGAGACGACGCGGCGGCTCCGGTCGTCGCCGGTCTTCCGGGAGTCGGCGGACGGGAACCGTGGCGTGGCGGGTAATGCGACGTTCGGGCCGGAACTCTCTGCCGGCGGAGAGTGGGAACTCGTCGCGACGATCACGCTGCGGACGGCTGGTCCCCGTCCGCTGTCCGCCGTCGCGAGTCTGCCCGGTGACGCACCGTTGCAGCGGGCCACGATCAGGACGTCGTCGCCCCAGGTGAACGCGATCCTCGACCGGGCGACGGCCGACATGGCCATGCTCCAGACGACGTTCGACGCAGGGTCGGTGATCGCCGCCGGGGCGCCGTGGTTCATCGCGCCATTCGGCCGGGACAGCCTGATCGCCTGCCTGCAGACGCTGCCGCTCGGGCCCGAGCGGGCTGCCGCGACCCTGCGGGTGCTGGCGGCGTGGCAGGCTACGGAAGCCGATGCCTGGCGTGACGCCGAGCCAGGCAAGATCCTCCACGAGATGCGGTCGGGCGAGATGGCCCGGGCCCGCCATGTCCCCCATACGCCGTACTACGGCACCGTGGACGCCACGCCGCTGTTCGCCTGGCTGGTAGCCGACACCGTCGCGTGGACCGGCGACGAGGCGCTCTGGCGTGAGCTGCAACCGCACGCCCGCGCGGCCGTTGGATGGATGCTAGGACCGGGCGACCTCGACGGCGACGGGTTGATCGAGCACCCGAACCGGGAGCCGGACGGGGTCCATATCACCAACCAGGGCTGGAAAGACAGCTGGGATTCGCTCAATGGCGCGGATGGCCAGCCCCCGACCGGCCATATCGCGCTGATCGAGGTTCAGGGGTACGCCTTTGCCGCGTACCGTCGGTTGGCCGCCGTCGCCCGGCTCCATGGTGACGACGACTGGGCCGAGGAGCTGGACGGGCACGCAGAACGGATCCGGGAGCTGGTTGAGCGACTGTTCTGGCTGGAGGATGCCGGTACCTATGCCCAGGCACTGGACGGGGACAAGCGGCCAGTCGCCGTCGTGTCGTCCAGCCCCGGGCATCTGCTGCTGGCCGGGCTGCCGTCTCCCGATCGGGCGGCCCGGGTCGTCGATAGCCTGACCGATGAGGCGATGAGCACGGGCTGGGGGATCCGCACGCTGGCGACGACCGCGCCGACCTACAATCCGATGAGTTACCACAATGGCTCGGTCTGGCCACACGACAACTCGCTGGTCGTCTCCGGAATGGCGCTGGCCGGACACGGCGACCGGGCGGCCCGGGTCTTCGATGACCTCGTCGACGCCGCCGCCACCGATCCGATGAATCGCCTGCCGGAGCTGTTCTGTGGCTATGCCAGGGACGGCCTCGCGGCGACTGCGCCCGTCCCGTACCCGGTCAGTTGTATCCCGCAGGCGTGGGCCGCTGGCGCCGTTCCGTTCATGTTGACCAGTCTGCTCGGGCTGTCGATCAGCGATGACGGCGCGACCGTTTCGGTCGACCCGACCCTGCCGTCCTCACTGGACTGGGTAGAGGTCGCCGGGCTGCGGGCTGGTGGGCAGGACGTGATGGTCCGCGTCGAGCGAGATGGTGACGGCTATGCCATCACAAGGAGCGGTCCCGACCGGTAGGCTGCCCCGCGCGAGCGGGTAGGCCCGGGCCGAGGAAGGGCAATCAACCCGAGTCCCTGGCGTTCGCCCCATTGGTCCGGGCCTCGTCATCCTCCTTGCCGGCGCCGGGGATGCGCGCCTCGACCCAGGCGAACAGTTCCAGCACGATGACCGCCGCCAGGACCCCCATGAGCCCCACCTCCCAGAATCCGCCACCGACCAGCAGACCGACGGCCGCCGCGACCCAGATCGATGCGGCTGTCGTCAGGCCCTTGATCCGCATACCGCTGGTGAAAATCACCCCGGCGGCGATGAAGCCGACACCCTGGACCACCGTCGACGCGAGGCGGGATGGGTCATAGGTCGTGTTGCCGGCTTCGTATGCCTGTTCCCCGAGCAGGAGCGACGCCAGCATGAACAGCGCGGAGCCCAAACTGACCAGTCCGTGGGTTCGGAATCCGGCCGGCTTGGCCCGACGCTCGAACCCGATGATGCTGCCGGCGATGACCGCCACGCCGATTCGGATAGCGCTCTCCTGGTAGGTGAGTTCCTCGAGCATGGGAGGCGTTGTCCTGCTTTCGGTGGACGCGGAGGATGACCGGCGCCCGTGGAGACCGATGCTGAAACTGGTTTCGTGGGAGCCTTGACACCGTGATTGCGTACGGATACTATGTACGTACAGTCCCGAGGGGCCACGGCCGACGGGAACGAACCACCGACGAGATCAACGGCGCTCCACGTTGCGGGACGGAGAGCGGGACCGGGTTCACGGGCGGGCGGGCCGATGGAAGCGTACGCGTTGCGGGACGTCGTATGTGGAAGCCGGTCAGCGGGGGAGTTGCCGGCTGCCTGAGTTCGTCGGGACTGTTTTCCGTTTTCGCCGGGGCGGTGCTGCCCCCGCGACGGCTGGCGCCGCAGGGGTACTAGATGCCTGAAGGTCAGGCCGGCGAGTAGGCGGCGACGATCATCCCGAAGTAGGTCGGAACTTCGTAGCACAGCAGTTCCGGCTTGAGCGTGACCCGCTCCCGGATGCCCGCCAGCATCAGCGTCTGCCACATGCCGTCGATGGCGGCGGTCTGGACTTCGTCCTCGGACAGCTCGAGCTGGCTCTTCAGGTCGTCGTTCTCGATCGAGGCGACGATCTTGGCGTCCACCGGGGCCGCCGACGGGTGGGCGCCGTAGGGCCCGCTCTCGACGTGGGTATGGGCCCAGTCGCACGAGGCGATGAACGCGACCCGCTTGCCGCTGGCCTCGGCGGCGTCGGCGATGGATCGGCCGAACTGGATCATGTCCTGCCGGGACAGATCCCGGGACGGGGCAACGATTACCACCGGCGGCCCTTCGGCTCCCTCGGGGTCGGCGGCGAGGACGTTACCCAATCCCTCGACATGGCGGCCGTGCCCCATGAACCACAGCGGCGTCAGCGAGTCCCAGGTGATCGGGTATCCCGCCTGGGAGATCCGGTTGCCGCCCCAGCTCACCCTGGCGGTCGGGACGCCGTCGGTGGCGCCTTGATCGGCGATCGCCCGGGCGAGATCAAGGTCGATCGGAACGTTCAGCTCGACGCTGTTGCCGTTGCGGGCGAGCTGCCCGGCCGCGCGGCGCGCGACGCTGACGGCGATGTGCCCCTCGACCCGGATGCCATGCGGGCCGGCGAGGACGATCGCGTCGACGTTGGCGGCGTCGAAGCGCCGGCCCAGCTCTTCCATCGCGGCGCGGGTCTTGAGCCCGCCGCCGGCGTCCTCACTGATCCGCGGGATGATCTCGAAGCCGTGCGGCGCGACTGCGCCAAAGACGATACCCATGGTGCTGCTCCCTGGTTGCTGGAGATCCGGGTGACGAACCACCCGCGACCGTCTCGGGTTACCGCCCGGCATTGTGCCGGAATCGACGGCAGAGCGTGTGGCGACCCCCCCGGAAGGCGCCATGAGTCGATTGCGCTGCCTGAGGCAGAGCTACCGGCGGATCGCTGCCGTTTCTAAGGACCACTAACCCGACCCGGAGAGGAGTGGGTGGGGGCAAGGTTTACCCCCGAAGTCCCCGTTGACAGCAATCAGATCTGCCACGGCCGGTCTGGAGTGCCGCTCCTATTCCGTAGCTCGTGCGTTGGTCCCGGGCGCGGCAACCGGCTCCGGCGGCGGGGACGGCTTCGCCCGGGTCTCACGGACGAGCTTCAGGATGATGAAGGCGGCGATGTAGCCGACGAACGCCAGGGCGATGGAGCTGCCATTGATACCGATCAGGTCAGCCATGATGCCGACGAGCAGCGGGCCGCAGACCATGCCGAAGTCGCCGATGACCCGCCAGATCCCGAGGAACTCGCCAGTCGCACCGGGCGGCGCCAGGTCGGCCCCGAGTGTCATCATCGATCCGGCGCCGAACCCGTTGCCGAGGCCGATGACCGACGACGCGATCAGCAGTGGCCAGAACCCGTCGGCGAGCGGGACGAACGCCACGCCGGTGCCCATGATGGCGAACGACGGCACCATCGACGCCTTGCGCCCGAGCCGGTCCATCGTGATCCCGGCCGGAATGGACATGGCCACGTCGAAGACCGACGAGACCGTGAGGATCAGTCCGACCTGCGCCTCGGAAAGCCCGAGATAGCTGTACCCATACAGGGGGATGATCAGCATCCGGCCCGTCCGGATCATCTGGGCGAAAGTCTGGGCGGCACCGGCGGCGGCGAGGTCGCGCCGGTTGGCGACGACGGCCCGGCGAACGGTCAGCCAGCGATGGCGGCTGCTCATACGCTTCACGGCGGCGGCAACGTCCTGGACGAGGACGAGCGCGACGGCGAAGGCGATCGCGGACATGATCCCCGAGGCGAGAAACGACCAGTGGACGCCCAGAGCCCCATAGAGGATGCCGCCGAGGGCCGGTCCCCCAAGCGTGCCGAGGCGCTGGAGGCCGCCGAACGTGGACAGGGCCTTGCCCCGCTCGGCGACCGGGATGCTCTCCGCGATGTAGGCGTGGCGGGATATCGACCAGAGCGCCGTGCCGATACCGGCGACCAGGCGGAGGGCGATCGAGGCTTCAAAGCCGAGCGCGGGGATGGCGAGGAGGGATGTCGTAATCGCGACCGTCCCGGAGCCGATCAGCATCGCCCGCCGCATGCCGAGCTTCTGGAGCAGCGCCCCGGCCGGGACGTCCATCAGCAGCGTGCCGATCGCGACCGCGCTGACCAGCACGCCGATCAGCGTGTCGGTTACCCCGAAGTCGGCGGCGAACAGCGGGATGATCGTGACCAGCATCCCCTGGCTGAGCGCCAGCAGGAGGGTGGGCAGATAGACGACGATGGCGGTCCTGTTGCGGAACGTCGGAAGCTCCAATCGATGGGCGGCCCGTAGCGGCGCCGCGACCGGACGAGCATCCTACCACCGCCAGGAACCTCCGCCGTGGGTGGCGGCATCCACCCCTCGGGACCCGGTTCGCGGCGGGCGGGGTAGACTTTCCGGCGCTGGACCCGGCTTCGAAATGACGTCCCGGCCAGTTCCACCCCCAACCCCACATGCATGACGGCCCGGCCTCGATGGTCCGACGGCCAGGGAGGTACAGACCGTGGTCTTTCGGAAGATGTTCCGGCGACGCGCCGAACCCGAGGTGCAGGACGTCCGCGTCGAACAGGCGATGGCCAAGACTCGCCGTGGTGTGTTCAGCGAGATCGCCCGGCTGTTCGACCGCGGGGTGCTGGACGAGGACCTCTACGAGGAACTCGAGATGCTGCTGATCCAGGCCGACATCGGCTGGGACGTCAGCCAGAAGCTGGTCGAGGACCTCCGTGAGCAGGTCCGGGCCAACGGAATCCGCGAGCCCGCCGACGCCAAGGAGTTCCTCCGCAACGAAATGGTCGAACTGCTGGAGGGCGCCACCCGCAACCGGACGGTCAAGGTGCTGCAGCGCGGTGTGCCGTTCGTGATCATGGTCGTCGGGGTGAATGGCGTCGGCAAGACGACCAGCATCGCCAAGCTTGCCGCCTATCACCAGAGCTTCGGCCGCTCGGTCATGCTCGCGGCCGGCGACACCTTCCGTGCGGCCGCTATTGAACAGCTCGGGGTCTGGGGCGAGCGGCTGAACGTGCCGGTTATCCAGCACAAGCAGGGCGGCGATCCGGCCGCGGTCGTCTTCGACGCGATGCAGGCCGCGCACAACCGCAATATCGATGTCCTGATCGTCGATACCGCCGGTCGGCTGCATACCAAGAACAACCTGATGCAGGAGCTGCACAAGGTCCGCAACGTCATGCGCCGGACCGTCGAGCGCGCGCCGCAGGAGGTCCTGCTGGTCATCGACGCGACGAGCGGCCAGAACGGGTTGATCCAGGCGCAGGAGTTCTCGAAGTCGGTCGACATCACGGACATCATGATCGCCAAGCTGGACGGGACGTCCAAGGGCGGGATCGCCTTCGCCGTCGCCCGCGAGCTGGGGACTCCGATTTCCTACATCGGCACCGGGGAGCGCGCCACCGACATGGCGGAGTTCCGCCCCGACACCTATGTCGACGCGCTGTTCTTCGGCGAGGGCGAGGGCCTGGTCGAGATATAGGTGGCTCGCCCGAACGCGCTCACGGCGCGTAGTGACAAGGCATGCCCACCGCCTGGTTCCCATCCGGCGTCGTAGCGGGTCATACTCAGGACCTCAAGGGCACGACACGTCAGATGGACGGTGATGGCCCCAGGCCGACCGCGTGAGGATGAGTCATGGCCCGGTTGACCCAGGCTCAGGCGAGGGCCCGGGAACGCCTGGACGCGATTGGACCGGGTTCTCCCGAGACCGTCGCCGCGCGAATCGCCGACACGCTGCAGGGAGCGGTCGGCTGGGACGGGTACCGGTTGCTGGGGATGGATCCGGCAACCGGTCTGATCAACCGCGTCCTGGCGGCGTCGGATGGTGACGCGCCCTCCCGCGACGAGTGGCTCCGGGAGGTCTACCTCCAGGCCGAGCGATCCAATCTCGGGTTCGTCGAGCTGGGCTGGGTGGCCCGGAAGCGACTGCGTACGGTCGCGTTCCAGAGCCGGCTGGAGCTGTGTTACGGCTACCCGGCCGACTTTCTCCGCGGCCACTCGGACCGGGACTTCGAGCGTTCGTTCCGCGACAACCATGCGCCCGTGGGCGGGACGATCCTCGCGACCTTCCATGCCGGAGAGCGCTGGGTCGCGGCACTGCAGGGGTACCGTCGTGATCCGCAGTCGCCGTTCCGGGCCAGCGACGTGATGTTCGTCCGGCTCGTCGCCCCCCGGATCGGCGAACTTCTGCAGTCGGCGATCGACCGGGAAGCGGCGCTCGCCGTCGAGTCCGCGCCAACCACGGACGCCTCGGGCATCCTCCTGATCGAACCAACCGGACAGGTTCGGTTCGCGACGCCGGCCGGCGAGGCCTGGTTCGACGCCCTGCGTTCGGTGCCGGGCGAGTCTGCCACGTCGCTGCCATCGGCGGTCTGGGGAGTCATCGCCGGTCTCGGCGTCGATGGGCAGCGGGCCGTGACGTCGATCCAGCTTCCCGGAGGGCCGGTCAGCGTCGAGGCGACCTCCGGTGGGGATGACGGGTCCGTCGCGGTCGTCATCGCCCCGGTCCGGTCGGTCGGCTCGGTGGAGCCACCAACTGACTGGGGACTGACCTCCGCCGAGCAGCGCGTCACGACCCTGGTCATCCAGGGGCACG
Organism: Thermomicrobiales bacterium; assembly: GCA_035944555.1. GTDB lineage: Bacteria > Chloroflexota > Chloroflexia > Thermomicrobiales > UBA6265 > CADCWK01. The sequence goes on along the minus strand of DASZAY010000031.1, from coordinate 195,997 downwards.
CCAACCGGGCGATCTCCGAACGGCTCTCGATCAGCGAGCACACGGTCGAATGGCACCTGCACCGGATCTTCGACAAGCTGGATGTCCGCTCCCGGAGCCAGCTCACCGCGAAGTTCTTCCAGGACACCGGGCTCCCCGCGCTGACCAGCGGGGGGGATCGCCTGACCCTGACCACCGGCCGGGAACCGGAATCCCGGCACGAACGTCACTGATAACGTGGCGTGCCGATGGACAGAGGAAACCGGACATGCGATTGACGCGGGCCCAGGCCGCAGCCATTGAGCGAATCGACCGTATCTCCCGCACGCCGGCATCGCCCGAGGATGTCGCCACGGCCACAGCAGAGGCGTTGCGGGACGCCGTGCCGTGGGACGGTTACCGCCTGTTCGCCATCGATCCGGTCAGCGGCGATATCACGCGGCTGCTGGCAGCCGCGACCGGCGACGGGGAGATGCGCCAGCGCTGGCTGCGTGACGCCTACAAGCGTGGCGTCAACGAGTCGCTCAAATCCCATCAGCACGACGCTCGGCTCGAGAAGGGGCTCCGGGTCCTGACGATTCACGAGCAGCTGGATCGATGCTTCGGGATGGACCCGGTCCAGCGTGCGGGCCTGGATGCCGCCTCGTTCTACCGCGGGTATCACCTGCACCGCGAGCAGCACCACCCCGACGTCAGCCACCTCAACGCCGTCCTGGTGAACTTCCCGGTCGGTGGGCGCTGGGCGGCAACGCTCCAGGCATACCGCATCGATTCCAAGCGGGCCTTCACCGCGACCGACATCGCGTTCATCCGGCTCGTCGCCCCCCGGGTCGGTGAGGTGATCGAGACGGCCATGCGCCGCGAGCAGATGAAGCGGCTGAGCCTGCCGGTTCCCGCCGATGGGGCGTCCGGGGTGTTGATCGTCCATGCGTCGCGTGGCGTCGACTACGCGTCGCCGGCTGGCAAGGCGTGGCTGGAGGAACTGGCCCGGTCGACGCCGGACCACGAGACCCTGTTGCCGGCGTCCATCCTGGCGGCGATCTCGGGGATCGGGGCAGGGTCGGACGTCGTCGTGACGACGATTCCCACGCGGTTTGGGATGATCTCGGTCGAGGCGACGGTCGGCGGGAACGACGGGACGGTGGCGCTCATCATCAGTCCGCCTGCCGGGGAGCCGGTGCTGGTCGCCCCATCCAGCTGGCGACTGACCCCCGCCGAGGAGCGGATCGCGGTCCACGTCGTCCAGGGTCTGAGCAACCGGGCCATCGCCGACCAGTTGAGTGTCAGCGAGCACACGGTCGAGTGGCATTTGCGACGAATCTACGAGAAAATTGAAGTAGTTTCCCGGAGCCAGCTCGCGGCACGCTTCGTCCAGGACGTTTCAGCAAACGCTGGCGCGTGACGATCGCGATCCCTGAAACCGTGCCGCTGGTGCCGGATGAGACGTACCATATGTCTCATCCGATCGAGAAATGAGCGGAGAGCTGGTGTTGCCCCGCTCTCCTGCGACTGGCCATCTCCCAGGGAGGGTCGGGTGCCTCCGGTAACGGCGGCATCTCACGCCACAACCGCTCGGTAGACTGCCACAGGTCTGGCGAGACCCTCAGGTGTGCGCCGGACGGGCCGGCCTTGATCACGACTGACCCGGGATGACGGCGTGCGGTTGACACGGGGACAACTCGCGGCACTGACACGGATCGCCGCCGCGCAGGATTCTGAGGGCACCCCGGAGGACGTTACCGCCGAGGTGGTCGACGCGCTCCAGTCGGTAATCGGCTGGGATGGCTACCGCGTGTTCGCGGTCGACCCTGACACGCTGGGTCTTGGCCGTCTGCTCGCCGCGAGTGCCCATGATGGTCCGCAGCGACGCCGCTGGCTGGAGTTCGGCTACCAGCGGGAGGAGCACGTTCCCTTCGGCTCATTCGGGATGGAAGCCCGGATGCGGGCCGGGGTGCGCGCCATCACGTTCAGTGAATCGCTGGACCGCAGCTTCGGGCTGCCGACCGCGATGCGCAACGAGTTTGATCCCGTCGCGTTCCGGGAGCGGCACATCTCGCACATCCGCGAATACCACCCGGGCCTGACCATCGACGGCAATCTGCTCATGAGCTTCCCGGATGGCAGCCAGTGGGTGGCGACCATGCAGGCCTACCGGGCCAATGGTGCCGCACCCATGCGCGCCACCGACGTTGCCTTCGCCCAGTTCATCGCCCCGCGGATGGGCGAGGCGATCGGTGCCGCCCTGCGCCGGGAGCAGCATCGGACCGACGTCCATGTCGTGCCGGAATCCGGCGCATCCGGGATCATCCTGCTCGGAGCTGATCGTCGGGTCCAGTACGCGTCGCCGGCCGGCCAGGAGTGGCTGGAGGCGCTCAACCAGCACCCGCTGGACGTTGAGACCGATCTTCCGGCGTCCGTCTGGACGACCCTGGCCGGATTACGCGCAGGTCGGGAGAACGTTGTCAGCCGGATCGCCCTGCCGGGCGCACACGTGACGATCGAGGCGACGCCAGGCGGGAGCGACGGCAGTGTCGCGCTTGTCGTCTCGGCCGCCCGGGCGCCGGAGACCACGGCGATCCCGTCCCACTGGCAACTCACCCCGGCGGAGTCGCGGGTCGCGACGGCGGTCATCAGGGGGTCGACCAACCGCGAGGCGGCCGACCAGTTGTCGATCAGCGAGCATACGGTCGAGTGGCATCTGCGGCACATCTTCGAGAAGGTCGGCGTCCACTCCCGCGCTCAACTCATGGCGGTCAACCTCTCGCATGGGTAAGCCTGCCGGACGGGTTCCGAGGAACCGGTGCTCCGTCCCGGCGAGGGCGAGGAGCCCGGTACGGTATCCTTTGGGGAGCGTTTCACCCGCCCCGATCGTCGTTCATCCCCTTCAACCCACCCCCGGCGCGGGCCACCAGGAGCACCACAGGACATGTTCGAGGCATTGACGGACCGGCTGAACGAGACGTTCGGCCGGCTGCAGAAGAAGGGCCGGCTCGACGAGCAGGATGTCGACGAGGCGATGCGCGAGGTTCGGCGCGCGCTGCTCGAGGCCGATGTCAACTTCAAGGTCGTCAAGGAATTCGTCGCCAAGGTCAAGGAGCAGGCGATCGGGCAGGAGGTTCTCCAGAGCCTGACGCCAGCCCAGACCGTGATCGGCATCGTCCACGACCAGCTGATCGAGATCCTGGGCAAGGAGCGTGAGCCGCTGCGGACGCCGCAGGGCGGCAAGCAGATCCTGATGCTTGTCGGCCTCCAAGGATCCGGCAAGACGACGCATGCGTCGAAGCTCGCGCTGCACATGCGCAAGCAGGGCCGGACGCCGCTGCTGGTCGCGGCCGACGTCTACCGCCCCGCCGCCGTCAACCAGCTCCAGAGCCTCGGTCGCCAACTGAATATCCCCGTCTACGATGAGGGCGTCGACCAGAACCCGGTCGATATCGCCCGCAACGGCGTCCGGTTCGCGACCGAGCGTGGCCTGGACCCGGTGATCATCGACACCGCCGGCCGGCTCCAGATCGACGAGCGCCTGATGCAGGAGCTGGTCAACGTCCGTGCGGCCGTCAACCCAACCGAGATCCTGCTCGTCGCCGACGCGATGACGGGTCAGGAGGCGGTCGGAGTCGCCGAGGCGTTCCACCGCCAGCTGGACGTCACTGGGCTCATCCTCACCAAGATGGACGGCGACGCGCGTGGTGGTGCGGCGCTGTCCATCCGGGCCGTCGCCGGGGTGCCGATCAAATTCATCGGTACCGGCGAGAAGGCCGACGCGATGGAGCCGTTCTATCCGGAGCGGCTGGCCGGCCGGATCCTCGGGATGGGCGATGTCGTCTCGCTGGTCGAGCGGGCGCAGGAGCTGACGACCGAACAGGACGCCGAGAAGCTCCAGGACCGGATGCTCAAGGGGCAGTTCAACCTCGAGGACTTCCTCGAGCAGCTCCAGAAGATCAAGCAGATGGGTCCACTGTCGCAGCTCATGGAGATGATCCCCGGTCTGGGCGCTCAGATGCGACAGGCCAAGGCGGAGATCTCCGACGAGGACTACAAGAAGATCGAGGCGATCATCCACTCGATGACGCCGGAGGAGCGCCGCCGGCCTGACCTGCTACGCTCCAGCCGCCGTGGCTCGCACAGCAGGAAGTCGCGGATCGCCAAGGGCTGCGGGAAGACGACGCAGGACGTCAATCAGCTCGTCACGCAGTTCGAGCAGATGCAGAAGATGATGACGCAGATGGGGCAGATGGCGAAGCGTGGCAAGGTCCCCAAGGCGCTGCGCGGCATGAATCTCCCCTTCCAGTAGCGACGGTGAGCCGAACGGACCGGACCGGACGACCGACGATGACCCGGCGCGCGCTGCTTGGCGCCGCCGGGTTCGGTGTTGCCGCTACGCTGTCCGGCTGCGGGGTCCGGTTGCCCGGTCCGGAGCGCAACCCAAGACCGCCTGGCCCCTGGCTGACGGTCGTCGCGACCACACCGATCCTCGGTGACCTCGTCCGATCGCTGGCGGGGAGCCGCGTCACCGTCCGGACCATGATGCCGCCGACGGCCGATCCGTTGCGGTTCATCCCGGGCCCGTCAGCGAGTGATGTCCTGGTCGATGCCGACCTGGTCATCCAGCATGGGATGGGGTTGGAGCCGGGACTCGCTGGACTGATCGAGGCCGCGGTCGGAGAAGGCATCCCGGTGGTGACTGCGACCGAGGACCTGCCGGCCGGCGCTGCGCCGCTGACCGTCTCCGGCGCACCGGACCCGTACATCTGGCATGACCCGGCGTCCTGGCCGTGGGTCGTCTCCCGGGTCCACCGGGCGCTGCTCGATCACGACGATGATGAGCTGCACCGCCGGATCTATGACAGCAACGCCACGCAGTACCTTGGCGCGGTTGGTCGGCTCGATGCCTACGCGACCCGGATCCTCGGGACCGTCCCGCAGGAACGGCGGCTGCTAGTCACGGCGGACGCGACCTTCGGCTGGCTGGGCAGGCGGTTCGGCTTTGAGACGATCGCGCTGGTCGATCCGTCGATCCCGTACCCGGACGATGCGCTGATCGGGCGCTTCGCCGATACGCTCATCCAGCGCCGGCCGGCCACCGCCTTCCCCGACGCCGCCCACGACCCGCTGGCTCTTCGCGTGGCCGTCGAGCGAGCGGCCGGGGCCTCCGTCGATGTCCCGGTCGGGCCGCTGCTCTACGGGAGCGGGCTGGCACTCGGCGGCGAATACGCCGGGCGATACCTCGGCATGGTGCGTCAGAACGTCGACCGGATCGCCCTCGCACTTGGTCAGGCTCCGCCGCCAGTAGTTTGACCGCCGGGGATTGGCGGAGAATCCGACGGCCCCAGCTATTCAGCTGAGGCCGTTGTGACGATGTCATCGCCTCTCGAGGCCAGTTCAGGCGGTGGCCTGCGACAGTGCCCGCTGGATGAGCGCCCGGGTGAGGTCGATCTTGTAGGCGTTGTGCTTTAGCGGCGTGGCACCCTCCAGCGCCACTTCCGCCGCCTGCCTGAACAGGTCGTCCGACGGTGACTTGCCGCGCAGGAGGTTCTCGGCGGCGGTCGCCCGGCGAGGCACGTTGGCGACGCCACCCAGCACCAGCCGCACGTCGCTGATTGCTCCGTTGGCGACCGTGACATGGGCCGCGACGCCGACGAGCGCGAATGCCCATGCCTTCCGGTCCATCGCCTTGAGGTATACGCTCTTCCCATACGTCGGCGGCAGGGTGTAGCCGGTGATCAATTCGCCCGGCCGGAGGGTGGTCTCGCGTCGGCGGTCCTCCGTCGGTGGAGACATCAGCTCGGCCAGCGGCAGCGAACGATCGCCGTCCGAGCCGCGGAGATGGACGGTCGCTCCCAGCGCGATCAGCGCGGCGGCCGAGTCGGACGGATGGACCGCCACGCATGGGCTCTCGTCGAAGATAGCGTGGTAGGCGTTCTGCCCGTCGCGGGCGGGGCAGGTGTCGCCGCCCTTGAGCCAGCAGGGGATCTCGCTCTCACGGTAGTACCAGCAGCGCGGCCGCTGGAGGACGTTGCCGCCAATCGTCGCCATGTTGCGCAGCTGTGGCGTGGCGGCCTTCCCGGCCGCCTGCGCCAGCGCCCCATAGGTCTGCATGATGTGCGGGTCGGTCTCCAGCTGGGTCAGCGTGACCAGCGCGCCGATGCGGGTGCCATCGGGTCCCGGTTCGATCCGGTCGGACAGGCCGTCCAGCCGCTTGATGTCGACCAGCAGGTCCGGCTCAACGATCTCGCCCTTGATCAGGGTCAGCAGGTCTGTCCCGCCAGCCAGTGGCCGGGTCGCGTCGCCGTCGGCGGAGAGCATGGAGAGAGCCTGGTCGATCGTCTCGGGGCGTTCGTAGGCGAATGGTCTCATGCGGTCACCCCGTTCCCGTTGGTGGTCGTTGTCTGCTCCCGGAGAAGTGTCAGCATGCGCTGGCGAGAGATGGGCGCGTTCTCGACCCGGATCCCGACGGCGTCGTAGATGGCGTTGGCGATCGCCGGAGCGGTTGGAATCAGTGGGGGCTCCCCGACGCCCTTGGCTCCGGTGATGTTGGCGCGGGTATCGGGCACGCCGACGTGGGCGTGCGTCATCTCCGGGATATCCACAATTGTCGGAACGTGATACTCCTCGAGATTGGCGTTGAGGATCCGCCCAAGCCGGTCGTCGACCACTCGTTCCTCATGCAGCGCGAATCCGACGCCCTGCGTGATCCCGCCCCAGATCTGGCTGTCGACCAGGGTTGGATTGACGATCCGGCCAATGTCGTGTGCGGTGGCGACGCGAAGGACGGTGACCTCGCCGGTGTCCGTGTCAACCTCGACCTCGACGCACTGGGCGCCGAACGTCCGGATCGCCACGTCATCGGGGTTCGGCCCGCGGACGCCCTTGCCCATCAGGTTGGCTGGAGCGACGTCGGCCATCACCTCGGCGATCGAGAGCGACTCACCACCACCATCAGCGACGGAAATCCGCCCGTCCGCAATGGTCAACCGGTCGGCGGCGACCTCCATCTTGGTCGCCGCCAGTCGCAGGAGTTGCTCGCGGACATCGTTGACCGCGCCACGGACGGCCGGGCCAATGCTGGCCAGTGTCGACGAGCCGGACGAGACCGGCGAATAGGGGCCGAGCGCGGTGTCGCCGAGCTGCACGGAGACGTCCGCGAGGTCGATCCCGAGTTCCTCTGCCCCGATTTGACCCAGGCCGGTCCGCGTGCCGGTCCCGATATCCTGGGTGCCGGTGATGATGTCCAGCCCACCGTCGGGATTGAGCTTGGCCCACGCGTACGCCGGTGGACTGCCCGAGCCGGCGATCCAGTCGTGGGCGGCGAACCCGAGGCCACGCCGCTTCGACCCGGCGCCGCGCTCCCGGCCTTCCGTGTTCCAGCCGAACGCCTCGGTCACCTTGTCGTAGGACAGGGACAGCCCTTCCGGCAGCGAGTACGGCTTGCCCTCAAGTTGGTCCACCTCGCTGTAGTTGCGGCGACGGAACTCGACCGGATCCAGGCCCAGCTTGCGAGCCAGCTCGTCCATGGTCTGCTCGATCGCCCAGGCTGCCTCGACGTGACCGGGCGCCCGGAAAGCGACGGCTGGGCCGGTGTTGGTGTAGATATTTCGCGCTTCGGTGTGGACGTTGTCGCACTTGTAGAGCGACTGGTACATACCGGAGACGTTGCTTGCCTCGCCACCGACCTGGTAGGCACCGGCGTCGATGTGGATGTCGGCCCAGACCGCGACGAGCTTGCCATCGCGGTCAGCGCCGAATCGGACGTGCTGCCAGGTGGCGGGCCGATTGCCGGCGGCCAGGCTCTCGGCTTCCCGGTCGAGCATGAGTTGGACGGGGCGGCCGGTTCGCTTCGCGAGCAGCGGCGCGATGACGTCGTTCTTCCAGGCCACCTGCTTGGCGCCGAAGCCACCGCCCATGTGGTGCTTGATCACCCGAACCCGGTGTTCGCTCGTCCCCAGCGCCTCCGCGACCTGCTCCCGGATGGTGAATACCGACTGCGTCGAGGACCACAGTGTCAGGTCGTCGCCGTCCCAGGAGGCGGTGGAGCCGTGCGGTTCCAAAGAATTATGGATGGCGCATTGGGTGGTGAACTTGCGGTCGACGACGACGTGGGCCCGCTGGAGGGCGGCATCGGCGTCGCCCCGGTCATAGACCGTCGGCTCATCGGTCAGGTTGCCGCCCTCGCGGACGTGCGGCGCGTCGGGCCTGAGCGCGTCCTCGAAGTAGGTGACGTGCGGCAGGACCTCGTACTCCACGCGGATCAGCCGAATCGCGTCTTCGGCGATGTCGCCGGAATCCGCCGCGACGGCCGCGACCTCGTCCCCGACCATCCGGAGTGTGGGGTCAAAGACGAACGAGCCGTTGTACCACTCGATCGGCTCGGTATTGCCATGATGGAGCACGGCGTGGACGCCGGGCAGCGCCTCGGCCGCCGACGTGTCGATGCTGAGGATCCGGGCGTGGGGATGCGGGCTGCGGAGGACGCGGGCCTCGAGTTGCCCGGGCAGACGCACGTCATAGGTGTACTGCGCCTTGCCGGTGACCTTCTCCAGCCCCTCCAGCCGGTGCGCACCCTGGCCGACCGACGTGAACCGCCGATCCTTCGGCCAGGCACCGACGCCTTCGTGCTCCTCGAGTTGCAGCTTGCCGTCCTCGTCGAGGCTGATGTCCATCGTCGCGGTCATTCGGCCGCCTCCATTCCCGCCGTCGGGCCGTTTCCGGTCGCGCGGCGCTCGGCCTGGATCTCGGCCGCCAACCGGCCGGCCTTCATGATGTTGTGGTATGCGCCGCACCGGCAGAGATTGCCGGTGACCGCCTTGGCGATCTCCTCGTCGGTCGGGTCGGGCCGGGCGTCGAGAAGCGCCCGCAGGCTCATCAGCTGGCCCGGCGTGCAGAAGCCGCACTGGAAGGCGTCGGCGCGGATAAAGGCCTCCTGAACCGGATCGAGCTCGCCGGCATCGGCCAGCCCCTCGACGGTTCGCACCTCACTGCCGTTCGCTTCGACCGCCAGGGTCAGGCAGGAATAGACGGAGTGGCCATCCTGGTGGACGGTGCAGGCTCCGCAGTTGCCCATGTCGCAGACCTTCTTGGTGCCGGTCAGGCGAAGGTCCTCGCGGAGGGTATCCAGCAGGGTATGGCGCGGCTCGACGAGGAGATGGTGGTCGCTGCCGTTCACCCGGAGCGTCACAGGGACGCGGGGTGATGCTGGCGCCTTGTCAGGTGTTGTCATGCTTTCCCTCTGGTTTCCGGCCGCTCGTCCGTATTCACCCAGACGTCGCTGCCCGGATCGGTCCGCTGTACATGAGACCTGTTTGCAAGTGGTGGACCATCTCATACCCCAAGCATCCGTACGGGTCCGGATCGGCTCGCTCCCGGCTAGACTGGCGGAGCGGATTGTCCGGCAACGGAGGGGTTCGATCGGCGGTGATCCGAGGTGAAGGGGCAACGGGTGCTGGCAGAATCAGGGGTAACTGGCCTCGATCCGGCCGGGACGCTCTTCGGGCGTGACGCCGACCTCGCCAGGCTGAGCGAGCGGCTCGCGTCCGGGGAGCGCCTGATCTCGCTGGTCGGGCCAGGCGGGGTCGGCAAGACCCGCCTGGCCCGAGCCCTGTTGTCATCTCCCGCGGCGGGGCGGCCCGGAGCGGCCCGTTTCGTCGAGTGCGACGTCGCGGAGACCCCAGCCGACCTGGTCCGCGTGATCAGTCAGGCGCTGGCCCTCACGCTTCCTACCCCGTCGGTGACTGCCCTGGTCGAGGCGATGGCCGAAATGTCCGACCGGCCCCGGCTGCTCATCCTCGACAACCTCGAGCAGGCCCGCGACGCGGGTCCGGTGGTCTCCGCCATCGTCGAGGGAATCGACGGTCTGACGATCGTCGTGACCAGCCGCGTGCCGCTGGGGGGCGCCGGTGAGCTGGTCCGCGTGGTTCGCCCACTGCCCGTCGATGCGGGGCCGGGCGGGGAGGGACCAGCGGTGGGGCTGTTCCTCGAGCGGGCGCGCCAGGCCTGGGCCGGGTTCCGCACGACCCCATCCGTGATCGACACGGTCCGGGTGATCTGTGAGCGGCTCGACGGTCTCCCCCTGGCGATCGAACTTGCCGCCGCCCGCAGCGCGGTTCTCGCGCCGGCCGCGATGCTCGCCCGGATCGACCGCAGCCTGACCGTGATCGACGACACCGTCCCGGACCTGCCCCCACGGCAGCGGTCGCTCCGCGCCACGGTCGACTGGAGCTACGACCTGCTCTCTAACGACGAGCGGCGCCACTTCCGGGTGCTGTCCGTCTTCGAGGGACCGTTCGACCCGGATGCCGCGGGCGCCATCCTGGCCCAGACGGACGAAAGACGGTCGCAGATCATTCGCTGGCTGGAGCATCTCGCCGATCAGAGCCTGCTCGTCCGGCGGGGTGGGGATGGGAACGTTCGCTACGCCATGCTTCAAACCATCCGGGACCACGCCCGTGGACTGCTGGCCATGGACCCCGAGGAAGCGGCCGTCGTCGGTCGCCACTTCCGGCACATGCTGGCGATCGCGGTGGAGGCCGACCGGATCTCGCGGGAGGACCCCGAGGCCGGCTGGCTGGACCGGCTGGACGTCGTCCTGCCCGACCTCCGGGCCGCGCTCCGCCATGCCCGCCAGTCGGGTGATGTTGCCGGGGCGTTGCGCCTGGCAGTCCATCTCTGGGGCTACTGGGGCCAGCGCGCGTTGCTCGTGGAGGGGACCTCCGAGCTCGGGGCACTCCTCCAGGGGGTCGAGCGCGGGGACGTGCCGGACGACCTGCTCGGCCGGGCGCTCAACTACTACGCCAACCTGCTGTTCGACCGGGGCGACCTCCAGGGGGCGGCGAGCTACTACGCGAGCAGCCTGGAGATCCGCCGGGAGGTCGGCGAGCCGGAGGCGGTAGCCGACACGCTCAACAATTTCGGGCTGGTCGCGGCGGCCAGCGGGGACTTCGACCGGGCGCGGGAGCTGTTCTCCGAGATCCTGGAGCAGCGCCGGGCTGCCGGCCAGCGCTACGGTGAGGCGCTGGCGCTCGGTAACCTCGGGGATGTTCTAACGGCGACGGGCGATGGCGCCGCCGCGGTGCCGCTCCATCTCCGGTGCCTGGAGATCCGCGAGGAGATCGGCGACGCGATCGGGATCGGCTTCGGGCTGAGCAACCTCTCGGAGGCGTATCTCGGCGCGGGCGATATCGGGTCGGCCGAGAAGGCCCATCGCCGGGCCAGCCGGCATTTCCGTCGCCTGAAGGTGCCGAGTGGTGAGGCGCTCACCGCGCGGGTCGCCGGAGACATCGCCCGGGCGCGGGACGATCACACCGGGGCTGCCGGGCACTACCTGGATGCCGTCATCCGGAACGACCGGATCGGCGAGCGGGGAGCGATGTCCGACGCACTCGAGCGGCTCGCGGTCGTCCTGCTGGCGACGGAGCCGGACCGTGATGCCGCCGAGCTCTATGGCTGCGCCGAACGGCTCCGGGCTGAGACGGGCGTAGCCCGCTGGCCGATCGAGGTTTCAAGGCATGACGCTGCCGTCGCTCAGGCCATGGCATCCCTCGGCGACGATGCCTGGGAACTGGCGCGGTCGGCGGGCCGGTCAATTTCGATCGGCGATGTCATCGGGTTGGCAAAGGCCCGGGTGGAGCGAGGGGAAAGCCAGACCCGGTCGGACGATGCCGCCCCGCCGGATCCGGCGATCGCCGGCCTGACGCCCCGGGAGCGGGAAGTCCTGGCGCTGGTCGCCGAGGGACTGACCAGCGCCCAGATCGCGGGGCGCCTGTTTATCAGCACGACGACGGTCAGCGCCCACCTGCGCCGGATCTTTGAGCAGCTGGGCGTCTCCAACCGGACGGCGGCGGCGGCTCGCTGGCTGGGACGCGCCGGGGAGTAAGTCCGCGTCGGGATCCGGATTCCGGTGAGGTCATGCTCGCCGGAGGGAGCACGTTATCTAGCACCGGTAAGCGACAACGGTGCTGAACACCGCGGCGACCCATGGGTCAGCGGGATCGTCCGAGGGTGGCTGGCGCCCGGATCCCGATCGGAACCCAGGCGCCATATTCGGTGCGATCAGACGGAGGCGTAGCGGTGCGTGCCGTTCGGGGACGGCGACGTCTCGTAGCCTTCAGGCCCGGCGGGCGGGGCGTCGGACTCGTCCGCCGCGTCCGCGGTATCCCCGGTCGCCTTGGCCCTCAGGACGGTGACGGCGCCAAGCCCGGCGGCCCCCAGCGTCCCGTTGACCGTCGCGAGCTGCTCACCAGCCAGGGCCTCGAAGCGGGTGATGACGTCCTCGATCTTCGCCGTCAGTTCGTCGGTGATCTCTGCGGCGGCGTCCGTCGGGCGATAGTCGCCCAGCTGAATTGCCGGGGATACGCCCGAGAGCTGAGCGAGCAGTCGCGCGCCGGCGTTGTTGCGGTCGCCCCACCCTCCGCGCAGGTCCGGGACGTTCAGTTCCTTCTCGATCTCCAGCACCTGCTCGCGGAGCGCCTTGACCGACGCGACGAGGTCGTCGGCGCCGCCCTGCTTCTCTGCCCGCGTCGCGCGGTCGTCGAGCTGGGTGCGCAGATCGCGCATGCGGTTGATCGCGCCGACCGTCCGATCCAGCTGCCGGTGAATCTTCAGCAGCAGCGCCTCCTGGGCATCGAGATCCGCCTGCGACGCCGGACGGTTCTCCGGCTTGACGACGGTCAGTTCCTGGGTGAGCGTCTCGTCGCCGACCTTGAGCGTGACCGTGTAGCGGCCGGGGGCGACGAAGGGCCCCTCGAACGACTCACCGCTGCCATCGAGCTTGGTCGTCGGCGCCCACATCAGGTCCCAGACGAACCGGTTCCAGCCGGGCCGGGCCGGCGCGCGCAGTTCGGCAGCCGGGTCCTTGTCGTCGGCCGTCCGGCTGGTGAAGGTCCGGACGACCGTGCCGTCCGCCTTGGCGAAGCTCAGGGTCAGTGGCTCCTCCGGCGTCGCGGTCAGGTGGTAGGTGATGATCGCGCCCTTCGGCGGGTTGGTCCCCACGTCGAGGTAGGTCCGGACCGTCCGGCCGTTCTCGTCGACCGTCGCCGTGTAGCCACCGGGCGTCCGCCCGATGTAATTGGTGGAGTGCCGGCTGTTGCCGCTCCAGTCGATGCCCGGAAGGATCCGCAGCGTGTCGCGCGGCGGCATGAGGTACGTCGTCGAAGCCGGGACCCCCGCCGCCATCTGCCGGATCGGCGTCAGGTCGTCGAGGATCCAGATCGATCGGCCATGGGTGCCGGCGATCAGGTCGGTGTCCTTGACGATCAGCTCATGGATCGGGGTGACGGGCAGATTGACCTGGAGCGGAGCCCAGCTGGCGCCGTCGTCGGCCGAGACATGGATTCCGAGCTCGGTCCCGACGTAGAGCAGCCCCGGCTGGACCGGGTCGCACCGGATCACGCGGGTGAACTGATCGCGCGGGATCCCGTCGTCGATCCGCTGCCACGTCTGCCCGTAGTCACGGGTGACGAACAGGTACGGGGAGAAGTCATCGGTCTTATAGCGGGTGGCCGCCACGTAGACCGTCGCCGGATCCGTCGGGTGCGGTTCGATGCCGGAGACCATCGTCCATTCGAGGAATTCCGGCGGGGTGACGTTGGTCCAGTTCTCACCACCGTCGCGGCTGATGTGGATCAGGCCGTCGTCCGACCCGGCCCAGAACACGCCCTGCTCGTGCGGCGACTCGATGAACGAGAAGATCGTGGCGTAGATCTCGGCGCCGACGGCATCCTTGTTGACCGGACCACCGGACGGCTCCAGCGTCTCGGGAACGGCCCGCGTCAGGTCCGGGCTGATCGGCTGCCAGCTCTGACCCTCGTCGGTGGAGCGGTAGACGCGCTCGCCGCCGATGTAGATCGTCTCGACGTTGTGCGGGGAGAGGACGATCGGGTAGGTCCACGCGAACCGCTGCCGCAGGGCACTGGCGCCCAGCCCCGTCTTGGACTCGGGCCACGAGGTGATCAGACGGATCTGGTCGGTCTTGCGGTCGTAGCGCTGCAGGGCGTTGCCGCCGCCCGGCGACGAGCCGATGGCGCCGACGTAGATGATGTCTGGGTCGCCCGGCTTGGGCACGATGTAGCCGCTCTCACCGGTGCCGGCGTCATAGCAGTGCTGCCAGGTGATCGCGGCCGAGTTGGTCCAGGCCGGGACGGAGAGGGAGCTGTTGTCCTGCTGCGTCCCGTAGATCCGATACGGCGTCTCGTCGCTCACACCCAGGTGATAGAACTGCGACGTCGGCTGGTTGTAGATCGAGCTGAACGTCTGTCCGCCGTCGGTCGAGACGTTGGCGCCACCGTCATTGCCCTGGATCATCCGGAGATTGTTCTTCGGGTCGATCCAGAGATCGTGGTTGTCACCGTGGGGCGTGACGATCTCGATGAACGTCCGGCCACCGTCGTCGGAGCGGTAGAAGTCCAGGTTGTTGACGTAGACGCGCTCCGGGTCGACCGGGTCGGCCGTGACATGGACGTAGTACCAGGCCCGGCTGACCAGGTTCTGGTCGTCGCAGGTCTTCTCCCACGTCACGCCGAAGTCGTCCGACCGGTACAGGCCACCCTCGGTCGTGTGCTCGATCAGTGACCAGACCCGGCCGGTCCGGGCCGGCGAGGCGGCGACCGCCAGCTTGCCGAGCGTCCCCGACGGGAGCCCGCGATTGCGGGTGATGTTTTCCCAGGTCTCGCCGCCATCGAGTGAGCGCCACAGGCCGCTGTCCTCGCCGCCGGAACTGATCTGCCAGAAGTTGCGGTAGGCCTCCCAGATCGTCGCGTAGATGATGCGAGGGTTGCTCTCGTCGATGCTGAGGTCGACGGCGCCGGCCTTGTCCGAGACGTGGAGGACGAGGTCCCAGGTCGCGCCGCCGTCGGTCGTCTTGTAGACGCCGCGCTCCGGGTTCGTCCCGAACGCGTGACCAAAGGCCGCCACCCAGACGGTGTCCGGGTCGGTCGGGTGGACGCGGATCCGGCCGATGTGCCGGGTCTCCTTCAGCCCGACGTGCTTCCATGTCACGCCGGCGTCGGTCGACTTGTAGACCCCGTCCCCGTGGGAAACGTCGATCCGGATGGTTGTCTCGCCGGTCCCGGCGTAGATCACGTTGGAGTCGGAGGGGGCGACGGCCAGCGCACCGACCGACGAGGTGTTGAGAAAGCCGTCGGAGACCGGACGCCAGTACAGCCCGGCGTCGGTCGTCTTCCAGACGCCGCCGGCAACGGCGCCGAAGTAGAAGGTGTTCTGGTCGTGGTAGGACCCGGCGACGGTGACGACGCGGCCGCCGCGGAACGGACCGACGCAACGCCATTGCACCAGCGAGTCGATGTCCTGGATCTTCGTCATGGTGGCTCCTCTGACTGATAACGATGCGAGTAGGGGAACGGACTAGATCATACGGAGGTCGGTCAGCAGGGCGAGCGTGCCTTCGAGGTCGGCCAGGTCGCTGAGATCGATATCCGGCGGCTGGATCTCGGCGAGCGGCACGAGTTCCGGCTGAGCCGGGATCCCGGAGGCCAGCGGGTACTCCAGGGTCTGCTCGGAGAAGTAGGTCTGGGCCTGCTCGCCGAGCAGGTAGCGGGTAACGTGGAGTGCCTGCTCCTCCTGCCCCGAGCCGGCGATCACGCCGACGCCACCGACGTTGATCAGCCCGCCGATGTCGCCGTCCGGGAAGTAGTAGTTCTCGACCGGGATGTCCGGGTCCTCTTCCCGGGCCTCGAAGGCGTAGTAGTGGTTGACCAGGCCGATCGCGACTTCCTCGCTCGCGACCGCCTGGATCTGGGGGCCGTTGTCGTCGAACGTCACGACCCCACTTGCCTGGACATCCTCCAACCACTGCCGGGCGCGGTCCTCGCCCGCCCAGACCCGGAGGGCCGTGACGAACGACTGGAACGGCGCATTGCTCGGGGCCCAGGCGATCGGGCCGGCGAGGTCCGCCTGCGGCAGGTCTAGGATGCTGGCGGGCAGCGTCGCCGGGTCGGTGACGTTCGGGTTGTAGAGCAGCACCCGGACGCGACCGGAGAGCCCGAGCCAGACACCGTCCGGCGAGCGGTAGGCTGCGTCGACGGCGCCGAGGATATCGCCCGGCAACTCGATGAAGCGTTCGGCGTGGGCCAGTGATCCCAGCGCCCCGGCGTCCTGGCAGAAGTAGAGACCGGCCGGGGTGTTGTCGCCCTCCTCCAGGATCTGCGCGGCCAGCTCGGCGGTATTCCCGAACCGGACGTCCAGCTCGATTCCGGTCGCCTCGGCCATGATTGGCATAAGATCCGAAACCAGCGCCTCGTTGCGCCCGCAGTAGATGGTCAGGCTGCCGCCCGGTGACGGTCCGAGCTCGACCTGCGGCGTCCCGGAGGCCGGAGTCGCGGCGGGAGTTCCCTGCCGGGCACTGGACGCGCGGCTACCGAGCAGGGCAGCGCCACCGGCCAGCGCCGTCGCGGAGAACACACGGCGCGTGAGCCGGTGGCGACCGGAGGGATAGCGTCTCGTCAATCGACATCTCTTTCGGTTGTCGGTGGCGCCGGGCGCGACCGCGGGGGAAGAAGATGCCCGGCACCGTACCGACGGGACGCGTCGGTGTCAACGGGCCGCTGGCTGGAATCAGTCATCTCGCACAACCGACGTGGACTGTTACCCGCGTGAAGGGGATGCGGCGGGCGAGGTCAGTTCGCGGCAGAAGGCATACAGGCCATCCAGCACCGTCCCCGCTGCGGCCACGAACCGCTCGTCATCCTCGAGCGACGAGCGCAGTCCGGTCGCGATGGCACGGAGTCCGGTCGACCACGGGGTGATCTGACGATCATTGGTTTCGGCGCCGCGGAGGGCCAGTGCCATGGTGGTGAGCGCGGGGTCGGTCAACTCGTAGCGGTAGATCAAAGAATCGAACCCGGTGCGTAGCCCGGTATTCCGGAGTTCGGCCTGCGGGTGGTGGAACGGCGTTGCGCCGCGCTCCCCGGCGGCGTCGATGACCTCGGCTTCCGGCAGGAAGGAGAAGGTCGCATCGGGGTCGATGTGGTTGCGGATCAGCCAGATCATCGCGGCTCGGTCGAGGCGGGCTCCGGTACGGGTGATCCATTCCATCGGCGGGTTCCCTCAATATATCGATTGGCGCCGGGAGCGGCGCAGTCGTTCGTCAATCAGGACCGTAGCAGACCACGGGACCCAGTACCGATACGCTGACAGCGTCGCCGACCGCCATGTCCACGGCTGAGGAGCAGGTTGCCCGGAGGGCTGTTCCGTCCGCCATGGCCAGGACAACCGTGCAGACAGGACCGGCGAATCGACGCTCCTTGACCGTCAGTCGCTGGCCGTGGGGGACCGCACTGGCGTCGATCCGGAGCATTTCAGGGCGGACCAGGACTTCAACCGTCCCGTGGGCCGGTGATCGAAGCAGAAGCGAACCGAGACACGTGTCCACCCGGTCGCCGGCCGCGTCGCCCGGGATCAGCTGCATGTCCCCGACAAAGGCGGCGACCCTGCGGTCGGACGGGGCACGGTAGATCGTCTCCGGGGTATCAACCTGGCGTATCCGTCCGTCGAGCATGACGGCGACCCGGTCGGCTATCCCGAGGGCCTCGTCCTGGTCATGGGTGACAAGGATGGTCGTCACGTTGGCGGCACGGAGAATGTCGCGGATCTCCCCCCGGAGACGGACCCGGAGCGCCTGGTCGAGATTGGAGAAGGGTTCGTCGAGGAGCAGGACGTCTGGCGCCGGAGCCAGCGCACGAGCGACCGCCACGCGTTGTTGCTGGCCGCCGGAAAGCTCGCCGGGCAGGCGATCGGCGACATCTCCCAGCCCGACGAGCCTGAGCATCTCCGGGACGCGTTGCGTGCGGTCATTCCCCCGACCAAGGCCGAACCCGACGTTGGCTTCGACGCTCAGATGCGGGAACAGCGCGTACTCCTGGAAGACCATTCCGACGCGGCGGCGTTCGGGCGGGATGAACCTGCCCTGGCCGGCGACAGGTTCGCCGGTGATGACGATTCGTCCGCCGTCGGGCGTCTCGAAGCCAGCGATCAGCCGCAGCGTCGTGGTCTTTCCGCAGCCGCTCGGGCCGAGGAGTGCGAGTAATTCACCAGGGTAGACATCCAGGTCGACGTCATCAACGACGTGTGTCCCGTCGAATCGCTTGCGCAGACCCGTGATCGAAAGCGCCGGCGAGAGGATCGGAGTCACAGAGCCATCCTGTAGTTTGGGGGCAATCGGTCGATGACCCATCCTAACCGTCCAGGCCTCGGGACGGTCAGGACTGGAATGGATAACCGCCATGACTCAGTGGCGCGTACGGGAGCCGGTTCGGCCGTTGAGCAGCAGCGTCGGGATGACAGTCAGCATGATCAGGACGACAGCCGCTGTCGCCGCCCGACCGTACTGACCAGCGCCAGTCGCGGTCCAGATCTCGGTTGCGATGGTACCGAAGCCGGTCGGCGCGAGCAGCAACGTCATGGGCAACTCCTTGAGGACCGTGATCGCGACGAGCAGCGCGCCGGTGGCGATCCCGGGCCATGCCAGGGGCAGGGTCACCGCCCGGAGGGCGCCAAGCGGATGCCGGCCGAGCGTCCGGGCCGCATCCTCAAGCCGGGGACTGACCTGGAGGAGCGCCGCCCGGGACGCTCCAACGCTCTGGGCGAGGTGCCGGATCGCCATCGCGACGATGAGCAGGGGCATTGTCTGGTAGAGCCCGGGAAGATAGCGGGCGCCGATGAAGACAAAGGCCAGCGCCAGCGCAATCCCCGGTACGGCCCACCCGACGTAGCTCAGGCGGTCGAACAGGTCGGCAACCCGGCCGCCGCGACGGACGCCCAGGATAGAGATCGGCAGCGCGGCCAGTGTCGTCGCGACGGCGGCCAGCAAGGCAAGCGTCAGCGACCCGCCGATCGCCCCCGGGAGGTTTTCCAGGTTGGACAGTGCGGACGTCCCACTGATCATCCACCAGACCAGCGTCAGAATCGGCACCCCGAGGGCGGCAACGGCGACGAGGATGCAGAAGGCGAATGCCGGCCAGCGCCACCGACCCAGGGGGACGGGGCGCGGTTGTCGGGCGGCGCCGGTGCCCACCCGGTAGAACGCGGCTCGTCGGCGCATCCGGAATTCGCCGAACAGGATCACGAGGGCCAGGCCGATCAGGATCACTGCCAGCGCCGAGGCGAGCGTTCGGTCGAATGCCGAGCGGTACTGGGTGTAGATCACCCGGGTCAGGACGTCGTACCGCATTAGCGTGACGACGCCGAAGTCTGACATGGCGTAGAGCACGGCCAGCAGGGTGCCAGCCCCGACTGCCGGGCGGAGCTGTGGCAACGTGACGCCGAAGAGCGCCCGCAGTCGCCCGCGCCCGAGCGAGAGAGCGGCCTCTTCCTGGGACGCATCCAGCCCGAGCAGGGCGGCCCGGGCGGGGAGATAGATATAGGGGTAAGTGAACAGGATCAGGGTGATGGCGGCGAACGGGAATCCGTAAAGATCCGGCAGCCGGTCGACGCCCAGCGGTTCCAGCCAGCCCTGAAGTAAGCCGCGAGGGCCAAGCATTCCGATCACGGCCAGGGCGCCGGCATAGGACGGGATAACGAGTGGCAGCGGAGCGAGTACCTGCCATACCCGGCGCAGGGGCAGGTCCGTGCGAGTGGTCAGCCAGGCTAGGGGAACGGCGAGCACGATCCCGCCAATGCCGACGGAAACGGCGAGCAGGATCGTGTTTCCAATAACGACGACAGTACGCTCGCGAAAGACCAGCGGCCAGAGCCCATCGCCCGCCTGCAGCGCACGCATGAGGAGGTAGGCCGGCGGAATCAGGACGAGGGTGATGGTCAGGGCCGCGAGTGCCCAGAGACCGACAGTAAATGGCGACTGGACACGCCAGCGACCGGCGAGCCAGTCGGGCTCTCCAGCCGCGGCGGGCCGGCCGTCTGTGGCGGTGGAGGGCGTTGCCGGGATCACGACATTCCGTCCGGCCAACCGGGATTCCACCCACCTGGCCGCGAGAGGCTACGCGCTCCGGGTCGGGCCCGGATGCCTAGATCAGGCCCAGCTCGGTCAGGAGAGCGAGCGTCCCCTCGAGATCGGCCAGATCGCTGAGATCGATGTCCGGTTGCTGGAGGTTGGCCAGCGGGGGCAGCGTGTCGACCGCCTCGATCCCGGCCGCGAGCGGGTACTCCGTCGTCTCCTGGGAGAAATACGTCTGCGCCTCGGTCCCGAGCAGGTACGAGATGACGGCCTGGGCCTGCTCCTCCTGCCCGCTGTTCGCAATCATGCCGACGCCGGCGACGTTGATCAGCGAGCCGAGGTCGCCATCGGGGAAGTAGTAGTTGGCGATGGTCAGGTCCGGGTTCTCGGCGAGCGTCTCGTAGAGGTAGTAGTGATTGACGAGTCCGACCGCGATCTCCTGTGAGCCGGTCGCCTGGAGCAGCGCCCCATTGCCTTCGTACGTCACGGCGCCTGCGTCGATCATGGCCTGCAACCACGCCCGGGCGGCGTCCTCTCCCTCAGCGACGCGGAGGGCGGTGACGAAGGACTGAAAGGAGGCGTTGCTCGGAGCCCAGCCGATAGGTCCGGACAGCTCGGCGGTCGGCAGGTCGACGATGCTGGCCGGGAGGGTGTCCGGATCGGTGACTGCCGTGTTGTAAACCAGTACCCGAGCCCGCCCGGATACACCGACCCAGAGCCCGTCGGTGGAGCGGAACTCCGGCGAAACCTGATCGAGGATGTTTGCCGGGAGCGGAGCGAAGGAACCGGCAGCGGCGAGCGCGCCCAGCGCACCGGCGTCCTGGCCGAAGTACAGACCGGCCGGGGTGTTATCGCCCTCTTCGAGGATCTGCGCGGCCAGCTCGGCCGTGTTGCCGAAGCGGACATCAAGGGTCACTCCGGTCACAGCCTCGATGTTCGGGATCAGGCTGCCAATCAACTCCTCGTTGCGTCCGCAGTAGACCGTCAGCGACCCGCCGACCACGGGTGGCGTGCCACCTGCCGGCGTGGCGGCCGGCGTAGCGTCCTGGGCGGCGGCGAGCGGTCCACTGAGCGCCAGCCCTAGTCCAGTCGCGCCGATCCCACTGATGACCGTCCGACGTGTCGTCGTTCCCTCGAGCGTCATGTTCATGATCTCCTTCCCCATCGACAGGTTGCACGGCCGCACGTTGGCCCGGGCGACGGATGGAGTGCCCGGCAGAAGTCCTTCCGAATCGCGAACGTGAAGGAGATCCTATCGGAATTCCGACGAAAAGCATAGGGTATTGAAACGGGTTCCGGACCTTGTGGTTGAAAGGAGACTTGGCAAAAACGCCCCGGACGCTTGCGACCAGGATGTCCGTGTTGCTGGACCAACGTGGATCGATCCGGTATCAGGCCGGACGACGCACCCCGTTGAGCAGCCGGCGTTTCGGCGGGGCAGGGCGAGGTGGGGCTGCAGGCGTCTTGCTCCGCTCGGCCTGGCGGCGTAGCTCGCGGAGGCGCCGGGCCAGCCGGAATCGCTCGCGGCTGAGGTCGCGCTCGACCCGGGCAAAGACCGCCTCGCCGGCCTGCTGCTGTAGCCAGAGCTTGTACGCCCGGGTGTCCTGCAGGCGCGCCAGTTCTTCCTGCTGACCAGCGATCAGTCGGCCCAGGCGGTCGATCTCGTTTTCAGCCCAGGCGATCTTGGCTTCGATCTTTGCCTCGGCGACGATCGCTGCGTCGATCTCACGGGCAAAGCGGCGGAGCTGGACGAGGTCGAGCTCGGCGTAAGCCGCGTTGACTCGGGCCATGATCGCTTCGCGACGCGTCCGGTCGCTGTCCGACGATGCCCAGTCCGGGTGGTACCTGCGGGCCAGGTCGCGGTAGAGCCCCTGCGCCTCACGCCGGGCAGCCTCGCGCTGCGGGGTGGTCTGGCGGGCGCCGCGGCCCAGCAGGGCCTCCTCGTCCTCGTTACCCTCGGACCCGTTCTCATCGACCGGTCCGCCGACGGGGATGCCTGTGCGATTGACCGACGGGACTTCGGCGGCGGGACCCTCATCGGGAAGCTTGTGGCTGCCGCTCATCAGCAGCCCGGTCCACTGCTCGGCCAGCTTCGCGAGGACGTCAGCCAGCTCGGGGTCGTAGGTCTCGTCCTGCTGGGCCAGGCTTGCCTCGAGGTCGGCGACGACCACACGGGCCTGCCGGACTTCGGTCAGCAGCGAATCGACCCGCTCCAGGACGGCCCCGGAGAAGGCGCTGAGCAACTGGCGAAGGGCAACGATCTCTTCTTCGAGGGTTTCGGCCTGGCGCTGGCGAGCGGCGATCCGGACGAGAAGCCGGGCGAAGTGATCCTCTTCCGGCTGGCGAATCCGCACGAGGGCGAGCGTCGGGGTTGAAGGAGCGGGCCGGCGGCCGCTGGTATCAGTCACGACAAGGTCTGGAGCGGAAGTCACGAGGTGGCAGGCTCCGTGGGCACCGCGCCGGTCAGGGACGGCGGTTCGAGGGTCGGACGGACCGTCAGACGGGCTGGCGGCGTGAGCGCGATGGTCTGAACGGCAACTGACATATTATGCCCGTCCGGACCCGCCCTGCCCAATCGACCACGCCTATCGGAGAGGACGTGGCAGCCCGCCGATCCTCACCTCCGTCGGGTACGGGAGGCGGGAAACACGCGGCACCCGGGCATTGGGCCCGGGTGCCGCTCAATCATATTGCTTCCGGTTCGAGTCGGGGACTGGCGCTGCTCAGTCGTAGATCCCGCAGACGTCGAACCCCTCATCGAAGCCCAGCATCAGGGCTTCCTCCCGCTCTTCACCGGTACCGTGGTCAACGCCTTCCTCGAACCCACCGATGTCAAAGAACAGCTGGATGGCCGCCTCCACGTCCCGCTGCGTGTAGATGCCGCGGAGGACGGTCGAGCGCATGTAGGCGCCGGCCAGGCAGTCGGCCTGCTGCTCGGAGATGAACGTGTCCTTGGGGTCGTCCTGGTCGTAACCGGCATTCCAGCCGGAAATCTCCTGGAGGTGATGCCCGGACTCGTGCGCGAGGATCGTGGCCAGGAGGATGTCGCCTCCCTGCGGCACGATGTAGACGGCCATCCACGGGATGTCAACCAGCACGACGTTGTCAGTACCGCAGTAGGCCGGACCAAGACCGGGGTACCGGACCGGGTTGCGGCGATCGACGGTGCCGTCGATGTTGGACGAGAGGCAGCTGGACTCCGTCGGCTCGTCGAAGCTGCGGTAGTCGGGCGCTGAGTACTCTGCCTGCTCGAGGCGGAGCGAGCGGGCATAGAAGCGATCGATGTCCGTCGCGAGTACATCGACCCGGGCCGTCAGGGCGTCGTAGTCCAGATCGACCGGGTCGGCGATGAAGCCGTCCGTGATGAAGGTGTCGGCAGCTTCGACCTGCTCCTCGAAGTCGTCCACGCCCGCCGAGACGACGAAGACGTTGACGCTCTCACCCTCGGCGAGGGTCTGGCAGCCGATGTAGAGGTTGCTGGCTTCGTCGTCGCGCGGAGTTTCGGTGTACTCGTAGGTGGCGTATTCGAGGTCGTCCGACTCGCCGACCGGGTCGTCGATGAGGCCCTCGACTTCCTCCAGCTCCTCGATCTCGAAGAACTCCGGGTAGAAGCCCTCCATCTGGTCGAGGCATTCGGCGGGGTCACCACCGAAGTTCATGAATCCCCAGACCTGGACGAGGACGTCGTTGTCCGGCTCGAACAGGGCGACTTCCAGGCCGAAGGTCGCGAGGGAGTTGGTCAGCTCCCATTCATCGGATTCCCACTCCAGCTCGAAGCCAAGCGGACTGACGTACGAGTCCTGCGAGACCTCAGGTTCGACGGGCGCGTCCTGTGCCATCTGGGCGGGGTGACCGACGAACCCCTGTGCCGTCGCATGGTCGACGGGCTCCTGCGCAGCCGCCACGGGGACGAGGCCGAGGATGAGCATCGCGATGATGGTGAGATAGACGGACCGCAACGACCTGATGCCGCGTGACATGGGAAACCCTCCGACGACCAGCTCACCTGGGCGCGACTCGAGGGACGGGGCTGATTCGCCGGGCTTTCCGCGGCTCGCGATGGGCCCCGTCCGGGCCATGCCATTATGACGTCGGATCGGCGCAATGGGTTGCATCAGCCGGAAGCGACAACGAGAGCGGGACCGGGCGCTGGCCCGATCCCGCTCTCGCATATCTGGATCGTGAGGGAGTGAAGCGGCCCTAGCCGAGTTGCGGCAGGACCTGCTCCGTCACCTGGTGGATCATCGTGTGGTCATACGCGATCCGTGGCAGGTAGATCAGGTGGTAGTCGATCCCGACGTCGGTCTTGGCCTGGAGCTTCGCCACGACCTCATCGGCCGTCCCGACCACCCAGTCCCGCTGGAAGTCGCCCCACGACGCGTTGAGTGCCGCCCGGGCCTTCTCGGTCGTGGACTCGCCGTCCTCGCCGGGCTGGAGCAGGAAGACGTTGGAGGACGTCGAGCGGATGATCTCGTCGTAGTTCCGGCCCACGGTCTCGCAGTGCCGCTTCAGCACGTCCAGCTTGTGGGCGATCTGCTCGGGCGCCCCGCCGAGATTGCAGGCATCGCCGTACTTCGCGACCAGCTTGAGCGTGATCTGCTCGCCGCCGCCGCCGATCCAGAGCGGGATCTTCCGGCCTGGCTTGGCGCTCTTCGGCTCGTTGATCGGCTCGTCGATGCTGTAGTACTCACCCTTGAAGGTCGGCTTGTCCTCGGTCCACATCCGATGGATGATCTCGACGCCCTCGCGGAAGGCGCGCATCCGGTCGCGGGTCTCGGGGAATCCGTAACCGTAGGCTTTCCACTCGTGCTCGTACCAGCCGGCGCCATAACCGGAATAGAGCCGGCCATGGGAAGCGACATCGACCGTCGAGGCGATCTTGGCCCACAGCGACGGGTTGCGATACCCGTTGCAGGTGACCATCTGGCCAACGTTGACGCGCTTGGTGTCGCGGACCAGCGTCGCGGTCGCGGTCCAGGCCTCGAAGGTGGTGTTGTCGGTCGGCTTCGGGACGGTGTGGAAGTGGTCGTAGACCCAGATGCTGTCCCAGGGACCCTCGTCGGCGACCTTGGCGACTGCGGTCATCGCCTCATACTGCTCGATGGGGTCATCGATCTCGATCAGGTCCATGCGCCAGCCCTGTGGCACAAACAATCCGAATCGCATCCTTGCAGTCTTCCTTCGGGGCGGCGCGGCTGCGTCACCTCATTGGCCGGATTGCCCGGCAGGCGGACGTCCGATCGGACGGACACATGCCCGGATTCGCGCAAGTTGAGGGCCGTCAGAGCATGATCGACCGCGCTCGTCCTAGCGTCCCCGCCGGCCCTTGGCGGGCGGAGGCTGGCGCCAGCGCAGCTTGATCACGCTGGACTTGTGGTTCTTCGGGTGGGGATAGCGACCAAGCTCGCGGAAGCCGAGGTCCCGGAACAGCCGGATGTTGCCGGGCAGGGCCGCCCGGACCTCGACATCGATTGCCTGCTTGCCTTCGGCCGGGAGCAGCTCGGCCCGGACCCACTCCAGCATCATCGTCGCGATCCCGTTACGCCGGTAGTCCGGGTCGACCGCCAGGCGCCCGAGGTAGACGCTGTCCGCCGTGATGGCGTAGCGGACCGTCGCGATCAGCTCCCCATCGAGGACGCCGACGATGGTCTGGCCGCTCTCGATCGTTGCGGCGATGTCGTCGACCGTCTCCCCGGACACACCGGTGGGTGGGTCGAGTTGGGACTGCTCGGCGAAGGCCCGCTGGAGGAGAGCCAGCAGGGCCTCGGCCTGCTCCGGCTGAGCCAGACCGATCCGGAGAGTCCGTTCATCTTCCTGAACGTCGTCATCCTGATCGTCGTCGTCCTGGTCATCTAACCCATCGACGGCTGCTTCCGGATCGGCCAGCCCCGGCTCGACGGGGGATGAGGGGGACGCATCGTCCTGGCGAGGAGCCTCGGGCGTGTCGTCGGTCTGGTCGGTCATAGCTGGTATCTCCGGGGTGGGTCGCGAACGGTCGGCAGCGGAAATGAGGACGGTCAGGCGGGTTCGAGCCGCACGACGTGGCAGACGCAGGGCTCCGGCCCGGAGCGGCTGAGCCGGACCGGGTCGACCCCCCAGCAGGCGAGGCTATCCCCGGCCAGCAGGTCATGCGTCTCTGCGTCGGTCACTATCCGGGCGGTCCCCGAAACGACCGTCAGCCATAGCCGTGCTGCCGGCGGGAGAAGTGTCCCCATCGCGGTATCGCTATCAGCGGGGATCGTGACTCGGCGGACACTGATGGCCGGGCTGGTCCAGTCCGGGCCGAGCTCGTCCGTCCTCGTCCCGTCCTCGCTCGTCCAGCTCTGCTGGTCGTCGCGCCGGAAGATGGCCACCTCGCCGGGGGTATCCTCTCCGAGCAGCCGGGCCATGGTCGTGTTCAGCCCGATGGCGAGCCCATGGAGGGTGTTGACCGTTGGTGCCTTGGCGCCGTGCTCGATCGCCGCGACCATGCTGCGGCTGATGCCGGACCGCTTCGCCAGATCGCCGGCGCTTAGTCCGGCTGCCAGCCGCCCGGCACGCACGCGGGCGCCAAGCGCCAGCAGGTCGAAGCCGTCCGGCCCCTCATTGTCCACCATCGTGCTCATGCTGACACGATAGTGGGATAGAGCGGCGGCCGTCAACGCCCCAGTCGTCAACTGCGGAGGGCGATCAGGCCGGCGTGGGTCGGGCGAAACCCGCAAAGGTCAAGGTAGAAGCGGCGCAGGTGAGGCTCGAAGTCGACATGGAGCCATGCGCAGCCCGCTGACCGGGCGCCGTCGGCCGCGGTGGCAACGAGGCGCGTCCCGATCCCGCCACGCTGGACGGTCGGGGAGACAGCGGTATCGAGCAGGACGGCGTGGAGGCCGCCGTCCCACGCGACGTTGACGAAGCCGACGAGGTCGTCGGCCCGGCGAGCGGTCACCCAGCCAAGACTGTGACGGTTCACGCGCTCCCACATGGGAGCGTTGCCCGGCTCGGCGTTCCCGAAGGCGGCCGCGTGGAGGGTGTTGACCTCATCGTCGGTGAATGGGCCGCGCCAGGCGTACCGGATCTCTCCACTGGGCATAGGGCTTCCCGGAAAGGGGACGGCGCGCGGGTGGCGCCGTCCACCGGATGGGCCTGCGGGGTGGGCGGCGAACGGTCAGGCGGCCGGAGCGCGGCGGTCGATCGCGATCTCGCCACCCTTGAGCACGAGCGCGATGTTGTTCACGTCCGCGAGGTCATGGATCCGGGTCAGCGGGTCGACGGACGAGACGGTCACGTCGGCGAGCTTGCCGGTCTCGAGCGTCCCCACGCGGTCCTCCCAGCCCATGCACTCGGCGGCGGTCTTCGTCGTCGCGACGAGCACATCCATCGGCGACATGCCGACATCGGCCATCAGGCCCAGCTCCCGGAGGTTGGTGCCGTGCGGCATCACGCCGGCGTCGGTGCCCATCGCGATCTTCAGTCCGGCCTTGTAGGCGCGGGCGATGCTCTCGCGGTGGGCGTCGATGGTCTCGCGGGCCTTGCGCAGCCCGTACTCCGGCATGGCGCCGGTCGCGGCAGCCTGCTCGATGACCGAGAGCGGCGCGAGCAGGGTCGGGACGAAGTAGGTCCCGGCGGCCAGCCCGAGTTCGATGACCTCGTCGTCGATGTACATGGCGTGCTCGATGGAGTGGATGCCCGCCTTGATGGCGTTCTTGATCCCCTCGGAACCCTGGGCGTGGGCCATGACCTTGAGACCGCGGCGGAACTCGGCCTCCTGGACGATCACCTGCAGTTCCTCGATCGAGAACTGAGTGAACTCCGGGTGATCCGTCGGCGAGAGTACGCCGCCGGTCGAGCAGACCTTGACTACCTCGGCGCCGGCGCGAAGGATCTCGCGGACCTTCTTCCGGACGCCTTCGACACCATCGCAGATGCCATCCGGCAGGCCGGGGTACTCCGGGAACAGCGGGACGGTGATCCCGGACAGGTGCCAGGAATCGCCGTGACCCCCGGTGATGCCCATGACGCCAGTGCTGACCTGGATGCGAGGTCCGAAGATGATCCCGTCCTCGACCGCCTGCTTGACGCCGATGTCCGTACCACCCGCGTCGCGGACCGAGGTGATGCCACACTCGATGGTGTTCCGGAAGAAGCCGATGGCCCGGTAGAAGTTGTAGGAGAACGGCCGGGTCAGGTGCTCGTCCGTGTTCATCCCCTGGACCATCATGTGGACATGGGTGTCGATCAGGCCGGGCATGATATGCCCGCCCTGGACGTCGATCTCTTCGGTCCCGTCAGGCACGGTGATGTCGGCCAGGCGCCCGACCGCCGCGATCTTCCCGTCGCGGATCAGCACACCGCCGTCGGCGATGGCATCCGCACCGGTCCCATCAATGACTGTCCCGTTCTTCAGCAGGGTCGTCGCCACGTCCTGTCCTCTCGTCTGTTCGATCAGCTCGACCGCACACGGCTCCCCTCACCCCGTCCCCGGGGCATCGAGAGCATGGCGGAAATGGTCCGGCGGGTACGGTAGCCGCAACGGATGGCGAGCACAATAGTTCACCGAGTGAGCTATTATCGCCGCCGTGCGGGACGCGACGAGGCGCCTCCGCCGGACAGCATTATCGAGAGGAACAACGCATGGCCCGGGTCGCAATCCTCGGCGCCGGACTCATGGGCAGCACCCACGCGCGCGCCTTCCATGCCCGACCCGATACCACCGTCGCCACGATCTACGCGCACAGCGATCGCCGGGCCGGGCCGCTCGCCGACGAGGTCGGGGCTTCCTGGACCGACGATCTCGCCCGCGCCGTCACCGACCCATCGATCGATGTGGTCAGCATCTGCCTGCCGACTCCCGATCACCGGTTCGCCGCCGAGGTCGCGCTCGACGCCGGCAAGCACGTGCTGCTGGAGAAGCCGCTGGCGCTGACCGACGAGGATGCGACAGCGCTGGTCGAGCGGGCGGCCAGGACCGACCGGGTGTTCATGATCGGCCACGTGCTGCGCTTCTGGCCGCAGTACGTGACGCTCGCGAAGCTGGTCGAATCCGGGCAGCTCGGTGCGTTGCGATCGGCCGTGGCGATCCGGCGTCAGCAGTTCCCGACCTGGACCACGCTCCTGAACAACAGCGACATGACTGGAGGCGCCGTGGTCGACATGATGATCCACGACTACGACATGCTGAACTGGCTGTTCGGGTTGCCCCGGACGATCAGTGCCCGCGGCCATCGGAACCCACGTTCGGGCGGCTGGGACCAGGTGCAGGTCCTGTTGGATTACGGCGACGGGCGATCCGCCGTCGTGGACGGCGGCATGATGATGCCGGACTCGTACACGTTCTCGTCGGAGCTGCACCTGCTCGGGGCGGACGGGGCGATCGAGTACCGGTACCGTGAAGCGGCCGAGGAGGTCGGCGGGCGGCCGGGGCGCAACGAGCTCTGGTTCTACCCGGCGGCCGGGCTGGCCCGTGAACTGTCCGTCCTGCCCGCCGATCCGTACGAGGCGGAGATCGCCTATTTCCTCGACTGCGTCCACGCCGGCCGGCCTGCTGAGCGGGCATCGGCATCAGTCGGCCGGGACGCACTCAGGGTCGCGCTGGCCGCGACCCGCTCGCTGGACGAGGGCGGATCGCCACAGGGCCTGGAGATTTCCGGCGGAGCAACCAATCAAGGTTGACCAGCGTTCGTCGATTGCAAGACGTGATGTGAGGGAAATCTGGCACCCGACGCGTGCGGGCAGAGGGCGTATGCGCCCTCTGCCCGCTCCAGCGTAGCGTCGGTTGGTTCGGATCAAGCCCGGGGAGCGTCATCGCCTGGCAGGGACCTGATCCCTGTCGCCGCGCCACTCTGGCACCGGACCGGCGTCGCGGGCGATTCGGGCTGGCCGGAGAGGTCCGTCTTGTCCGCCCGCGGCCATTCCTTTGATATCCGCTGGGTCAGTCGCCGATTGCCATCGCGGACCCGGATGCCACCAGGAGTTCCTGTGTGGACGCGGGGCTATGTATCACGACGCTCCCGACGCGCATGTCATTCAGTCGGAGAGCTTGCAGGGTTGCCGGGTCGTCCGTGCACATGGCGTCGACGCCCCAGTCACTCAGCTCCCGGGCCCGCTCCGGCTCGTTGACCGTCCAGCACCATACCCGGTAACCACGCTCGTGGATCGAGCGGATGGTCGCCTCGTTCAGTCCGTACTGGAGGACCGAAAGGCTGGTCGAGCCCAGTTGGTCCGCGAGGTCCAGCGCATCATCGAGGGTGTTGGTCGTCGTCCGCAGCGATTCGGCCCACCGGGTCGCGTAGGGAAGCGTGTCAGTCATGAGTGCCAGACGATCGATCAGGATATCGATGTCACTCCGGCGACCGTAGGTGAGTGGCCAGAGGTCGGCGTTCGGGCGCCGCTCCTTGACGTACCGGAGCACCGCCCAGTTGAACGAGGAAATCGCCCAGTTCAGGTGGGGCAACTCGTCCAGCACGTCGATCACGGCCTGCCCGGCAGCGTTGCTCTTGATCTCGATGTTGATGTGATGGGATGGCCCGAAGAGGGAGAGCACCTCGGCCAGGGTCGGGACGTACTCGCCGTTCCCTGCGTCCAGGGCGCGAAGCTCGGCGACGGTGTGATCCGCGACGGCCCCACTGCCATTGGTGGTCCGGTCGACCGTGTCATCGTGGATGACGACCGGTACGCCATCAGCCGAAAGGTGAACGTCCAGCTCGACGCCGGTGATTCCAAGTTCGACGCTGCGTCGGAACGCAGGAAGGGTGTTCTCGGGGAGTTCAGCCGAGGCGCCGCGGTGACCGTAAAGGCTCACAGGCGTGTCTACTCCATGGACAAGCCGACCGGCCTCCCATCGGGATTCCGTGTCCGCTTTCCGCCAGACGCCCTGCGGGCGCCGGGATAGGTTATCGATCAAGGCGAAAGCCTAAAGAAGTGCATCGGGAAAATCATTATAGGGAGTTCAACAATGCCGAAAGTAGTGCATCAGTGCCGGTTCGGGGTGATCGCGGAGCAGATCGGCAACCGAGACGCGCTGGTCGATCTCGCGCGGAGGGCAGAGGTAGAAGGCTTCCACACGCTGCTGATCCGCGACCACGTCGAGCCCGACTACTTCGGCGTGCAACTCGGTCCGATCGCGGCGCTGGCGACCGTCGCGGCGGTAACGGAACGGCTCCGGATCGGGACGCTGGTCTTCGCCAACGACTATCGCCACCCGGCAATCCTGGCCAAGGACGCGGCAACGCTGGATGTGCTCTCCGGCGGACGGCTGGAACTCGGGATCGGCGCGGGCTGGCTCCGGAGCGAGTACGCCGCGATGGGGATGCCGTTCGACCCGAACGGGGTCCGGGTCGGGCGCCTGGAGGAGAGTCTCCGGTTGCTCGCGGCGTTGTTCGCCGGTGGTTCGGTGGACTTCGCGGGTGAGTACTACCGGGTCACCGGCCATGAACTGTTCCCGGTCCCCGTCCAGCGCCCGCGACCACCGCTCCTGGTCGGTGCCGGACACCCGCGGATGCTGCGGATCGCCGGTCGTCACGCGGACATCGTTGGCCTGCTGACGACGTCGGTCGCGAGTGGCGCCGTTGAGGACGATCCGGTCAATCGGCAGGTCGACCACGTCGAGCGGCAGCTGGGCTGGGTCCGGGAAGGGGCTGGTGAACGGTTCGAGGACCTGGAACTGAGCTCGGTCCTGACCGTCATCCGAACGGACGACCGCGAGGGCGAGATCGACCGGCTGATCGCGGAGCGGCGGTGGTCCGGGATCACGCGGGCCCACGTCGACAGGATGCCGGCGATCGCGATCGGGACCACCCGACAGATTGCCGACCACTGCCGGCGGTGGCGGGAGCGCCTGAGGCTGACCTACTTCGTGGTGTCGTCCGACGATCTGGATGCGTTCGCGCCGGTCATCCGGGATCTTGGGATCGACGACGTCCCGACCAGCTGTGCCCGTGACCCGCGATTCGCCGTCGTCGCGAGGTGAGATCAGGCGGCCGGGGTGGACGCCACGTCCTCCTCGATGATCTCGGCCGGAGGAGCACCGTCACGGAAGAGCGACGCGACGAGGATGATGACCGCCTCATCCCCGTCGTTGGCGCCGAAATGGATTACCCCCTCCGGCTCGTGGAAGCTGTCTCCCGGCCGAATGGTGGTCGTTCCCGTCTCCGGCACGATCAGTTCCGTTTCGCCGCTCTCCGCCCGGGTCACCGGGACCGCGCCGTCCAGGACAGTGTAGGAGAGGACGCCGGACTCGATGATGGCGACCTGCATGCCGGGGTGGATGTGGGCGGGGAGTTGCGCTCCGGACGGGATCGTGAACCGGACGAACTCGAGGACCTGCCCGGGCGCCGAAACCGGATCGCCGGACGACAGCACCTCGCGGATGACGGCCGGGGCGGTCGGAGTGGCCTGCGTGGCCGCCGGAGTCGAACCCATCGAGACCGGCTGGTCGGCCCCGGTGCTATTGACCCAGACGAGCAGCGCGATCGTCATCGCGGTGAAGATGATGGTCGCGCGGCGCGGGGCAGAGGGCATCGTCATCGGTTCACCTCGCAGGAACGAGCGAGCGACCTCCGCCTTTCGGAGCCCCGCCGTTCGCCGGCTCAGCATCCCTGCCCGGCTCAGGGTGGACTATCCCCGAATCGTCCTGTCCCAGCGCCGCCGCGCGTCTCGCCGCCGCGGGTCAGATCGCCCGGATCGTCGCCTCGTCTCCGCCGATTGCCCAGAGTGCCCCGCGCCTGAGCAGCCGGACCCGGGCCGCGCTGTCGTAGGAGCGGACGTCGTGGCCGAGGAGATCGACGACGACGCGCCCGGGAGCCGGGCCCCCGTCACGGACCCAGAGCAGCGGCTGCTTCTGGTCGTCATGGCGGAAGTGGAGCAGGACCGTGTTGTCGTCGGCCCGGTCCAGGTGCGCGTAGAGCTCGTCGTAGACGTCGATCCGTCCCAGCCCATCGACGATCGGATGGTCGGTGACGCGTGGCGTGAGCTGGTTATCCCCGATGGGAGGGTGCATCGAGATGCCGGTCACCCATCGACCTCCGATCCAGTTGGACCAGGCGGGCAGGTCGTCGAACGCTCCGACGCCGTTGTGGATGACCATCAGGGCACCGCCGCGGCTGACGTAACGGGCCAGCTCGGCGTGAGCCTTTGCCCATTCCTCGTCGGTGCAATCGTCGGTCGCTCGCTCGCCCCGGCCGGCCTCCACGATCAGGAGCTTTGCCGTGTCCAGTTCCCTGAAGGAGCGGGGATGCGTGGCCCGGATGCGGGCATTGATCCCGACTTCCTGCAGCGCCTCGGCGATCAGTTGCGCGTTGGCGGCGTGGTCGTGCCACTTGCTGGCGTAGCGGTCGCTGCCGACGAGGATGATCGCCGGGGTCATGTCGGTGGTCGTGCTCACGCTGAGGTCCCCTCATTGTTGGACGGCGTCGGGATGTCGGCGGTCAGGATGCCGGCCGCCCGGAGTTCGTCCCAGACGTCCTGCGGGACCTCGACCCGGGCCCAGCTGAGGTTCTGTTCGAGCTGCTCGGGGGTGTAGGGGCCGGTCAGCACCGATGTCACGGCCGGGTGCGCCAGCGGGAACTGGATCGCGGCGGCGGCCGTCGGCACCCCGTTACGCTCACAGATTCCACGGATCGTGTCCAGTCGCGCCTGCGTCGCAGGATCGACCGGCTGGTAGTGAAACTCCCTGCGGGCGACCCCGTCGATCAGCCCACCATGCAGCGAGCCGGCGTTCCAGACGGAGATGCCGCGCTCCTGGCAGAGCGGATACAGGGTGCCGCCCGCCTCCGGATCGAGCAGGGAGTACCGCCCCGCGAGCAGCAGGACATCGATGTCCGTCTCCTGAATCCAGCGGGTGGGCCAGGGGATGTTGGTCATGCCGATGCCGATGGCCTTGACCATGCCCTGGCGCCGGAGATCTTCCAGCACGGTGTAGGCGCCGCCGACGGCCTCCTCGAAATGGTTGTCGGCATCGTGGATGAGCACGATATCGATCCGGTCGACGCCGAGGCGGGCCAGGCTGTGTTCGATCGAGCGTTTGGTCCCATCTGCGGTGAAGTCGAACTGCCACTCGGTGCCCGCGCCACCGCCGGGCTCGTAGCCCGGGACGATGCGTCCGACCTTGGTCGAGAGGACGATCTCGTCCCGCGGCAGCTCCGCGAGAGCGGCGCCGACCATGAGTTCCGACCAGCCGAAGTCATACATCGGCGCGGTGTCGATGTGGCGAAGGCCGGCATCGAAGGCCGCGCGGATGGTCGAGTGGGCGGTGGCTTCGTCGATCCAGCGCCGGTCGATGGCGGCGCTGCCATATCCGAGCCGCGTCACGCGGAGCCCGGTATCGCCGAGGGGGACACGTTCCAGCGGGTTCATCGTCGTCTCCGTGGCGTGCGGCAGGCCAGGCGGCGGCGCCTGAAGCGC
Source organism: Thermomicrobiales bacterium (assembly GCA_035944555.1). GTDB lineage: Bacteria > Chloroflexota > Chloroflexia > Thermomicrobiales > UBA6265 > CADCWK01. The sequence goes on along the minus strand of DASZAY010000031.1, from coordinate 161,745 downwards.
CATCCGGGGCGTGCCGCGTCCAACTATGCGCCCGCGACGCCGTGGGCGGTCAACCGGCCCGCATCATAGCCCGACCCCGGAGGCTGGCGGGAAGGGGGACGGGAGTGCCGCGGCGGCGCTCTGGTCCGGGTGGTGCGTGGGACTTCTCATCAGGCGCGTCGGGATCACCCCTCGCGGGACGGCCGGAGCGGCTGTGCGCCGCTTCGGGATCAGGAAGGACAGCGGGATGCGAGTCGTGGTGACAGGTGGCAGCGGAACGGCGGGGCAGGAAGTCGTCCGGGCGGTGGCAGCGGCGGGACACGAGGTGTTCAACCTGGATCTCCGTCCGCCGGCACCGGGGATAGATCTTCCTGCGGAGTTCTGCCGGGTGCAGATCACCGAGATCGGCGAGCTCTACGATGCGATGTTCCAGTTCCGCCCGGAAATGGTCTGTCACCTGGCGGCCAACCCGGCTCCGCAGGGGCAGGCGCGAGTCGATGTCTTCACGAACAACACGCTGACTCACTACAACATGCTGCAGGTGGCCGGCGATCTCGGCGTCAAGCGCGTGGTGTACGCGTCGTCAGAGACCGTGACCGGCATCATCCACGGACGGCGGCCGCAGTCGATTCCGTTCAACGAGTCGCAGCGCATGGACGCGCCGAACAGCTACGCGCTGTCCAAGTACCTGACCGAGGTGATCGCCGACTACGCCGTCCAGATGTTCCCCGACACGAGCTTCGTCGGCCTGCGGCTGTCGAATGTCATGCCGAACAACGCGCACGGCCGCGAAATGCTGGCCGAGCGGCGGAGCAATCTGGCCCGGGGCGCGTTCAACCTCTGGAGCTACGTTGACGCCCGTGACGTCGGTAGCGCGTTCCTGGCGGCGATGAACGGCGACACCAGGGGCAACGAGGTGTTCCTCGTCGCGGCGGCCGACACCGTCGTCGACGTCCCGTTGAAGGATCTGATCGCCGAGCACTTCCCCGGCGAGGGACTGGAGAACCTGGTTCCCGACAGCCACGGCCCGACCCAGTCCGCGTTCGACTGCTCGAAGATGGAGCGCGTCTTCGGTTGGACACCGAAGTACAGCTGGCGGGATGACATGACGGTGTAGAGCACCGGGGCATCGGAGCGGCACGGGCGACTGCCTGCCTCGACCTGGCGGGTCAGCGGAGATGGGGTGACAGGATGACGGATCACGGCGGCAAACCGACGATTCTGCTGACCGGGGCCTCCGGCGCGATCGGTACCGGGTTCCGGAAGGACGAAGGGCACCGCTACGCCCTGCGACTTGGCGTCCGGCCGGGTGGTTCCAAGCTGTCCGGCTCGGGCGGGCACGAAGTCGTGCAGCTCGACGTGGCGGACCTCGAGTCGTGTCGGGCGGCCTGCGCCGGGATCGATGTCGTGATCCACCTCGCCGCCGACCCATCGCCCGACGCGGACTTCCATGATTCCCTGCTCGCCAACAACATCACGGGGACGTACAACGTCTTTCGCGCGGCGGCTGACCAGGGTTGTCGTCGCGTGGTCTTCGCCAGCAGCGTCCACGCGATCGAGGGATACCCGCGTGAGCGTGAGTTGTCACCCCACGACCCTGTCCGGCCGCGCAACATGTACGGGGTCAGCAAGTGCTTCGGCGAGGCGACTGCCCACTACTTTGCCGTGGCCGAGGGGCTGGAGTCGGTCTGCCTCCGGATCGGTGGGTACGAGCAGGAACCCGATCCGGCGGACGGCAAGGGCAATCCCTACGACTGGAGCCTGTACGTCAGCCGGCGCGATCTCAACCAGCTGATCGTGCAGGCAGTGGAGCGACCGCTCCCCGACCCGAACGGCGGCTCCGTGATCGTCCATGCCGTCTCCGACAACGCGTTCAAGCGCCTTGATATCACGGCGACCCGGGATCTCTTCGGGTACGACCCGCAGGACGACGCCTTCCGCAAGGCCGGTTTCCCGGCCACCCGGTAGGTCGAGTCCGGTCTGGGCCCGGAATCAGCCCGTCTCTCATCAGCTGACGCGACGGCGTGGCCACGGACAACGATTGAAACGGGGCTGGGGAGCGGCGCAGCGTCACCAGCCCTGGAGAGCCCGGGCGTCGATCGGTCAGCCGGTCAGCGACGCATTTCGCGCACGATCGTGGTGACCCACCGGAGGAGCTGGGCGACCGAAGCGAAGAGGGCGAGCGCGGCGGCGATCTGCTGATCGGTACGGTAGTGCCGCAGGATGTTGCTGGTCGTGTAGAGGATCGAGCCAGCGGCCAGGGCGACCATCGCCCACGAGAAAAGGGGGCCGAGTCCGAAGCTGAAGATGATGCTCGTGACGATCAGGCCGAGGGCGACCGCACCGCCGACGACCAGGCCAGCGCGCAGGAACGAGAAATCCGACCGGGAGATCACGACGACGGCGGTCAGACCGGCGACGAGCAGCAGCGTGATGATGGCCGCGGTCGGCAGGACGTCCCCGCCCGCGACGTTATCGAGGCCGAGCAGGAGGGGAAGGAAGAGGACCGCCTGCGCGACGATGGCGACGGCGAGCCCAAGGACCTGCTTGCCGGTCGATCCGCCGACTCGGGCCCAGCGATCGGCCATGCCGGAGACGGCTCCAAAGGCCAGGAGCACGAACAGCCAGTTGTAGCCCTCGGTCATACGGCCGGCCAGCGTCCGGGCGCCGTCCCACTGGAGCAGGAGCCATTCGACGGCGGCGAATGCCAGGATCGCGAGCACGAGGATGCCGTAAGTGCGGCGGATGAACTCGGCGCGCGCGCTGGCCGGAGCGGAAGCGATCGGGACGGTGGTCGTGGCACTCATTGGTTGGTCCTGCTTCCGCTCGGGTCCCTGTATCGGGAGTGCCATACGAAGCATGGCCGGTGCCAGGCAGAGGAGGCTCTCTCGGTGCTGAAGCGCGTCAGGACGGCGGAGCGACCGTTGTTCGAATACGAGCGCGAGCAGGTAAGCAAGGACAAGCCGTTCGTCTTCCAGTCGGCCGGCGACGTGTCGTGGTGACAGATGAGAGAGGTGGGATTCCGGTCCCACCTCTCTCTTAACCCAGAGCGGGCGGTACCTCACTGTGAAACCCAGTGAGGTCGGGATTCTCTAGCGTGGTGGTGTTGCCGTCCTCAATTCGGAGGAGGGAGTCGACCTTGCCGTTGGCTTGGCAGGAGTAGACGTAGGTCACCCGGCCGACACCGATCGCAACTGAGTACCGAGTCGATGGGCTCGGGTGCTCGCGCCATCCCGATAACGACCCATGAGTGTTGGTGACCTTCCGGAGGGCAGGGTGCTTGGCCGGGTCGTAGAAGCTCGAGTGTGCGTGATTCATGCAGAGCGCTTCGACCATGACCTCGGTCAGAGTGACAGTTCCCAGCTGATAGTTGGCTTCGTCTTCCCCTCGGCCGTTCTCCAACAGACGACGTTTGCGAAGGCGGAACACTTCGATCGTAGTCTTCGCGATCTCTATGTAGGCTCCGGCGTTCTGTATAACGTCGTTGCCGTGGTCTTTCAAATAAAAGATCACGTCCCAGAACGGACCAGCAGCCGGACCGATCTGATATCCGCGCTGGTCAACCGTTGTTCCGTCCGGGAACTGTCCAGTGATCGCTACTGCTTCTTGTACGTCATCTACCCAACCGCGTAGGAACGCCTCGTAACCTTGCTCGTCGGTAATGCCGTCCCGGCCGTTGATGATCTCGCTTGGGATGTGGTCAATAAACACGAACCAGCTCGACAAATCTGCCGAGTCGACCGGGTGCGGAACATGCTCTTCGACGGGACCGGTACCTGCCATTTACTGTCCTCTCTGCCTCGCTGAAACAGGCGAGAGCCCGGCCAGGCGAACCTAAGCCGGGCTCTCGTGGTGAGGGTGCCGGACTAGCCGGGTCGGCTTAGCCGATCAACGTCAGACGCTTGCCGCAGCGCGGGCAGTACACGGTGCCGGACGGGCGCGTCGAGCGCTTCCAGCTGTGACCACACGAGAAGCAGTGGAGCGTCCACGTCCACTTGATGAAGCTTCCCATCGGTGGCGTGTCCCTTTCTCGGGTGAGCAGACCAGCGGGATGGACGGCGAGCGGCTCGGGAGGATAAGCCACACTGGCGGTTCGGTGTCGCGTTCGGCGCGGGCGGGTAGCGACTCCGGCGGGGGGCGCCGGATCGGCGCGGCTCTCCGTGCGTTTCCGGTGGGAGAGGTCACCGGTACTTCCATCGTATCCCGATGTCGATACGCTGTCAAGACTCTCATGCGAACAACTCGGATCGTGAGCACACTGGCGATCCCGCATACGTACAGACCAGATCATCCAGACGGTTCGAGCCAACCACCATCCGTAGTGTCCGTATGTCTGGATCGGTACAACTGTGTTCGACTCTAGGAGCCGTCGTTAAACGACACGTGATTTGATAAGACCCGCATCGGCGCGTGGTCACAACGACACCGTTCGCCGATACCGCCATCGGAGACCACCAGCACCCGTAGCGCGTCCTTCCCGACACGGGAGCGGCCACCCCTGACACCCTCCGCATCGTCTGGCACAGTCTTCCCTAAGCACTGCCGGGGCGGACACCCCTTGCCGAGAGGTGAGGCGTTTCGGCGGAAGCAGAGAGCCCAGGTCACGCGGGTCCACGAGTACACAGGTTCAGCCTGTTTCCGTGGGCCTTTCGCGTTCCTTTAGGATCCAGGACACCGATGGTCCGGAGTCATCCCGACATGACTCATCACTGCATCCTCGACTCGCAAATGGATCCGCTTACGATTGTTTGTTGAGCGACGCCGGCTCGGAAGAGTTTTCTCCGAGCCGGTACTAGGTCATTGCGTGCTGCCGCTTAGCGACAGCAAGAAGTAGTCAGGGGGTTAGCCGGTTGAGGTCCCGCGGAAAGAGCGTGACCTCCCGCACGTTGGCCGCGCCGGTCAGGCGGGCGACGAGGCGCTCAAGGCCGATGGCGAAACCGCCGTGGGGCGGCATGCCGTGGCGGAAGGCGGCCAGGTACCACTCCAGTCCGTCGGTCGACATGCCCCGGCCGGCGAGGGCGGCGCGGTAGTCCGCCTCGCGGTGCAGGCGCTGGCCGCCGGTAACGAGTTCCAGTCCGCGGAACAGCAGGTCGAAGCCGCGCGACGAGCCCGGCCGGTCCGGGTCGGGTTGGGTGTTGAAGGGGCGCTTGCTCATCGGGTATCCGGTGACATAGAGGAAGTCGCTGCCGTGCTCGTGGAGCGCCCACTCGCCCAGCCAGCGCTCCCCGGCCGGGGACACGTCCGGCTCGTGTCGCTCACGCTCGTCGCCCAGCCCGTCGGCGACCATCTCCCGGGCGTCGGTGAAGTGGACCACCGGGATCGCTGGCGGAAGCTCGGGCAGTCCCTGCCCGCCCAGTGCCAGCGGAAGCTCGGGGCCGAGGCGGGCCGCCAGTCCATCGAGCATCTCGCGGAGCGTCCTCGTCAGGACATCCATCACGTCGCGCTCGTCCCGGATAAAGCCAAGCTCGACGTCCAGTGACGTGTACTGGTTGAGGTGACGCGGCGTGTCGTGTGGCTCCGCCCGGAACACGGGACCCACCTCGAAGACGCGCTCAAAGGCGCCAACCAGTACCTGCTTGTAGAGCTGCGGGCTCTGGGCAAGGAAGGCCGGCTGGCCGAAGTAGTCGACCCCGAACACATTCGCGCCGGACTCGGTTGCCGTGCCGGTGATCTTCGGGGTGTGGACCTCGGTGAACCCGTCGGCGGTCAGTGACGCCCGGAAGCCGTCCGTCAGTGCGGCGGCCAGCCGGTGCCGTGCCCGCATGGCCGGGTGGCGCAGCGCGACCGGCGCGTGGTCGAGGATGGTTGGGAGCTGCGCGGCGAGCTCCGGCCGGAACAGGTCGAAGGGAGGTGGTTCCGCTTCGTTGATGATCTCGACGTGTGGGCGGACCAGTTCGGCTCCACCGGGAGCACGCGGGTTCGCGACGGTGTCGCCGGTAACCGCGATGACTGACTCGGCCGGAATCCGGCCGAGTCGGGTAACGAGGTCCGCGTCCTCGATGACGACCTGGGCCGTCCCGCGAGCGTCGCGGAGGACGAGGAAGCTGACGCGGGACTGGTGCCGGAAACGGTGCAGCCAGCCGGCGAGCCGGACGTGCTGTCCGGCGTGGGTAACGAGGTCCGAGGACCAGGTGCGCTCCATGGGAACCGCCTTTCCAGGGACTGTCTGACCGGTCCCGAAAAGCAGAACGCCCCTCGCCGTGCGGACGAGGGGGCGGCCCGTGGTGCCACCGCACTTCACCGCGCGAGGAGCGTGCGCGGTCTTGGGGCCTGCTAACGGGGGCGAACCGTCGACCGGTCAGGACACCAATCGGCGCCGCAGTGGCGGGATGCGGTCCTTTCCGGTCGCGCTCCGGAGGATCATCCGGGGAGTTCGGGTACCGCCGTCCCATCGATCGGCGGCTCTCTGGGGACCCGGTCACTCCAGGACATGGCTCCATCGACGCAGTCCGTACAGGATACCCCAGGACATCCCCGGCGCAGTGGGCCCACTCGCCTGCCCCGGCGCGGCCTCGCAAATTAGCCTTGCCTAAACCCCGGACTTTGTGTAGGCTCATTCAGGAACGACGGGGCGCCTTGTGTCGCGCCAGTGGACGATCCGGTCCGAAGTGTTTCCGTGATGGGCTGATTCGCCGATCCGGAGCGGAGGGATGACGTACACGTGCCGACTGCCTTTTCCCGCCGCGAGTTCCTGGGCGGCGCCATCCTGCTTGCCACGCTCACGGGCGGCTTCACCGCCGCGACCGTCGCGCTCGGTGACGGGACGGTGGATGATGCGGGCGACCGTCTCCGCGTCGTCGCGACGACGGGGCAGGTCGCAGACGCTGCCCGGAATGTCGGAGGCGATCTCGTCCATGTCGCGGCGCTGATGGGGCCGGGTATCGACCCCCACACCTACACGCCGGCCGAGGGCGACCTGGCGCGGATCTTCGACGCCCAGGCGGTGCTCTACAGCGGGCATCATCTCGAGGGCCGGTTCGAGGACGTCTTCGCCGCGCTCGGAGACAGCCGGGTGCTGGCCGGGATCGCCAATGCGGTGCCGGAGGACCTGCTGCTCGGGGCCGATGTCGCGGCCGGGCAGGTCGATCCGCATATCTGGGCGGACCCGGTGGCGTGGGACGCCGCGATCGCCGCGACCGCTGACGTGCTCGCCCGGGCCGATCCGGGCAATGCCGCAACGTATCAGGCCAATGCCGAGCGATACCGGGCTGAGGTCGCGGCCTTCGACGTCGCCGCCATGACCGCGCTCCATACCGTGCCGGAGGGCCAGCGCGTCCTCGTCACGGCCCATGATGCCTTCGGCTACTTCGGCCGGCGATTCGGCTACGAGGTTGTGGGTATCCAGGGGATCTCGACGGAGACCGAGGCTGGGATCAACGATCTCCAGCGCATCGCCAGCTTCATCGCCGACCGCCAGATACCGGCCATCTTCGTTGAGTCCACGATTTCGCCCGCCACCATCGAAGCGGTCCAGGCGTCCGTCCGGGACCGGGGCTTCGACGTCACGGTCGGCGGCTCGCTCTACGCCGACGCGCTCGGCGCCGAAGGCACGCCGGAAGGCACCTACCTCGGCATGTTCCGCCACAACGTGATCACCATCGCAACGGCCCTCGGCGGTGACCCCGCCGCCGTCCGGATCGCCTGATCCTGCCCGTCCCTCGAAAGGATCTGCCCATGGCCGCCCCGGTTACCGATATCGCATCCCCGCCTGACCTGATGCCGATCACGGTCCGTGACCTGATCGTCGCCTACCGCTCGACACCGGTCCTCTGGGACATTCACCTCGACGTCCGGCCCGGCCGGCTGACCGCCATCGTCGGCCCGAACGGCGCCGGCAAGAGCACGCTGCTCAAGGCCATCCTCGGGCTGGTCCCGATCTCCTCCGGCCGGGTCGAGATCTTCGGCCAGCCATACCGGGAGGCGCGGAAGCGGGTCGCCTACGTGCCGCAGCGCTCGTCGGTCGACTGGGACTTCCCGACCACCGCGATCGACGTGGTGATGATGGGCCAGTACGGCACGCTCGGCTGGTTCCGGCGGCCGGGGAAGGCCGAGCGAACGCTCGCGATGGACTGCCTGCGCCAGGTCGGCATGGCGGACTACGCCGATCGCCAGATCAGCCAGTTCTCGGGCGGTCAGCAGCAGCGGGTCTTTCTCGCCCGCGCGCTGGCCCAGCAGGCCGACCTCTACATCATGGATGAGCCCTTCGCCGGGGTGGACGCGGTCACCGAGCGGGCGATCGTCGAGTTGCTCCAGCGCCTGCGGGCCGAGGGCCGGACGGTCGTGGTCGTCCATCACGACCTCCAGACCGTGCCGACCTACTTCGACGATGTCGCCCTCCTGAATGTCCGACTGATCGCCGCCGGCCCGGTGGAGCAGGCGTTCACCGCCGACAACCTCGGACAGGCTTACGGTGGCCGGATCGCCTTCCTCGATGCAGAGGTGACCCACGGCCTGGAGGGCAAGCGGTGATCGAACTCTTCGGGATCACGTTCGACTACACCCTCCGCAATGTGGTGTTCGGGGCGGCCATTCTCGGGATCGTCGGTGGGGTGATAGGCTGCCTGGCCGTCCTCCGGCAGCAGAGCCTGCTCAGTGACGCCGTCTCCCACGCCGCGCTGCCTGGCATCTGCGTCGCGTTCCTGGCGACCGGTGTCCGCTCGACCCCGATCCTGATGGCGGGCGCGGCGGTCACGGGGCTGCTCGGGGCGCTGCTCGTCCTCGGGCTGGTCCGCTCCACGCGGCTGCGGGAGGACGCCGCGCTCGGCATCGTCCTGTCCACATTCTTCGGGTTCGGCACGGTGCTCCTGACCCGCATCAGCCGGACGGGGGACGCCGACCAGGCGGGCCTGAGCAGCTTCCTGTTCGGGCAGGCCGCCAGCCTCGTCGCGACCGATGTCGTGGCGATGGCGGTGCTCGGGACGATCACGCTCGTCGTCGTCGCGGTGGCGTTCAAGGAGTTCAAGGCCAGCACGTTCGATCCGGGTTTCGCCGCGTCCATCGGCCTGCCGGTCACGGGGCTGTCCATCCTGCTGACGCTCCTGATCGTGAGCGCGATCGTGATCGGCCTGCAGGCTGTCGGGGTGATCCTCATGGTGACGGTGCTCGTCGCCCCGGCGCTGGCCGCGCGGCAATGGACCACCGACCTCGGCCGGATGATGATCCTGGCCGGGTTCCTTGGCGGAGCGTCCGGGATCACCGGCGCACTGCTGAGCGCGACGGTCTCCCGCCTGCCGACCGGCCCGACGATCGTCCTGATCGCCTCGGCCATCGTTATCGTCTCGGTGCTGTTCGCGCCGGGCCGTGGCGTGGCGTGGGGTGCGGCCGAGCGTCGCCGGACGGGGCGCCGGGTCCGGGCCGAGTGGGCTGACCGCGCCGAGCGCCACCAGCTCCCGGGCGGAAATGACCACCTGGCGCCGCAGTCGTCCGGACGGCTGCCCGCGCCCGTCGCTGAAGGGAGCGGCCGGTGAGCTTCGCCGTAATCATCATCCTGACCGGCGCCCTGACCGCCATCTCCTGCGCCCTCGTCGGCTCGTTCCTCGTCCTGCGCCGCACCGCGATGGTGGGGGACGCGATCAGCCACTCGGTCCTGCTCGGGATCGTCGCGGTCTTCTGGCTCACCAATGGGTCGCGCAACGAGATCCTGATGGCGATCGGGGCCGGCGCAGTGGGCCTGGTCACCGTCGCCCTGATCGAGTTGGTCCGCGGGACCGGCCGCGTCCGGGAGGATGCCGCGATCGGCCTGGTCTTCCCCGCATTGTTCTCGATCGGCGTGATCCTCGTTTCCCGCTTCCCCGGTACGGTTCACCTCGATGTCCAGCACGTCCTCTACGGCGAGATCGCGTTCGCGCCGCTCCGCCAGCTGGAGCTGTTCGGGATGGACCTCGGCTACCGGTCGCTGTGGGTTCTGGGCACGATGGCCGTGATCAACCTGCTGTTCGTGACTCTGCTGTTCAAGGAGCTCAAGCTCTCGACGTTCGACGCCGGCCTGGCGACGACGCTGGGGTTTGCGCCGGTCCTGTTGCATTACCTCCTGATGGGGCTGGTCTCGGCCACGACCGTGATCGCGTTCGATAGCGTCGGGGCGATCCTCGTCGTCGCCATGCTGATCGTGCCCGGCGCCGCGGCTTACCTGCTCACGGACCGCCTCGGGATAATGCTCGTTATCGCGTCACTGGTCGGCGCGTTCTCCGCCTGGGGCGGGTATCTCGTCGCCCGGCAGTTCGACGCGTCGATCTCCGGCGCGATGGCCACCGTCGCCGGGCTGTTCCTCGTCGCCGCCGCGCTCGGGTCGCCCCGCCACGGCATCGTTGTACGGGCGATGGACCGGTCACGTCTGCGACGGCGCTTCGACGTGCGGTTGCTCGTCGCGCATCTCGCCGGCGGGACCCAAGTGGAGGACCTGCCGGCCCAGTTCCGCTGGTCGGCCGCCATGGTCCAGCGGACCCTGGACCGGGCCCAGCGGCAGGGCTTTGTCACACGCGAACCCGGCGGGACCTTCCGGGTGACTCCGGCGGGGACCGACCTCGCCGCCGGCACCGGGGTCGGGTCGGGCGACTGATGCCCGGGCCTGTCTGATACGTCGTACGGAACGCTGTATGACGGCGGGTGCGCCACGGTCGCGTGCGATACTGAGCCCCACCAGAACTGACCCGACAAACCGCCGTCCGTCGTGCCGCCCGACCGGCACCAGGGGCCTGATTGCCCAGCGAGGACCGATGGGACTGCCGCGACACCAGACCGAGACGAGCGACGGCGGAGTGGCTGAGGAAGCCAGCCCACGGATTACGCATGCTATGGAGGACTACCTCAAGGCGGTCTACCGGCTGAAGTCCGACGGCGGCGCCGTGACGACCCAGCGACTGGCCGACGAACTGGGAATCTCCGGCCCGTCGGTGACCAACATGGTCAAGCGGCTGGACGAGCTCAAGATGGTCCGGCACGCCCGCTACCAGGGGGTGGAACTGACCGACGCGGGCGAGCGGGTGGCACTGGAGGTTCTTCGCCACCATCGCCTGCTCGAGGTTTACCTGGCCGAGTCGCTCGGTTTCCCGTGGGACGAGGTTCATGCGGAGGCCGAGCGGCTGGAGCACCTCGTTTCCGACGAACTGGAGCGACGAATCGACCGGGCGCTCGGGCACCCGACGTTCGACCCGCACGGCGCGCCGATTCCGTCGTCGGATGGCGTGATGCCGACCCATTCCGACCGGCGGCTTGTCGATCTCGACCCGGGGGACGTCGCCGTCGTCGAGCAGGTGTCAGACCGTGACCCGGAGCAGCTGCGCTACCTGGCCACGCTCGGTCTTCGGCCCGGCCAGCGTGTGGAACTGATGGAGCGCTTGCCGTTCGAAGGGCCGATCCGCCTCCGGGTGGGTGACGACGAGCACCTGATCGGCGCCCCGCTCGCGCGGATCGTCTTTGTCGTCAACGAACCCGACGGATCCGAAGGGTCAACGCCGTGACTTTCTACCCGGCGCCGAAACCGATCCGCAAGCCGCGCAAGGCCGAGGAGGCGATGGTCGACGACCTCAAGGTCGACGTCTTTGCCGTGCCGGAAGGGGCCGCGCCGCCCGCCTACCGCGTCGGTGTCAAGGAGATGGCCCCGGACGAGCGCCCGCGCGAGAAGATGAAGCTCCGCGGCTCCGGCGCGCTCTCCAACGGCGAGCTGATCGCGATCCTGCTCAATACCGGGATCGTTGGCGAGTCCGTACTCGAGGTGTCGCAGCGCATCCTGCGAGACCATGGCGGCCTGGCCGGGCTGGTCCGGCTGGACGTCATCGAACTGGCCGCCATCCGTGGCGTCGGGGAAGCCAAGGCGGCCAAGCTCAAGGCCGCCTTCGAGCTGGCGACCCGGATCGCCGCCCTCGCCCCGGACCAGCGACCGCGCATCGCCGCGCCGGACGACGTCATCAATCTCGTCGGCATCGAGATGGCGGCCCTCGCCCAGGAGCAGCTCCGCGTCGTCCTGCTCGACACCAAGCACCAGGTGCTCGCCATCCGGACGGTCTACCAGGGCACGGTCAATGGCGCGAACATCCGCACGGCCGAGATCTTCCGCGAGGCGCTCAAGCACAACGCCGTGGCGCTGATCCTCGTTCACAACCATCCGTCTGGCGATCCGACTCCGTCCGGTGCCGACGTCTCGGTCACCCGGGAACTGGTCGCCGGTGGCGAGCTGCTGGGGATCGACGTGCTGGACCATCTCGTCATCGGGCAGGGTCGGCACGCGTCGCTGCGCCGGCTTAACCTCGGCTTTCCGGCCCGCGCCTGAGCAGGACCGTCAGCGGTGGGGGGCTTCCACTCCGTCGTGGTCGGCGTAGTCCGTGAAGGGCGGCGCGTCGGAGGACGGCGTTCGGCCCATCCGGCGGGCGGCGGTCAGGCGGGCGCCGCGAGCGGGACTGAGTCCGACCGCCGCGCCAAGACCGGTCGGCGGCATGTCGGTGTAGATCGCTTCCGTCCGGTCCGACGCGATCACGTACGACTCATGCCAGAGCCCGAAGGCGGGGGACCCCTCCCGCGCTCGGCGGTTGAACTCCCGCCAGGCGGGCAGGTGAGGCAGATCGCGGCCATGGGTGAAGCGCTCCAGGTCCTCGATCGACCGCCAGTACTGGCAGAGCATCGCGCCCTGGACCGCCAGGTACTGCTCCGTGTGCAGCAGGCCAAGTTCAGGGTGGGCGTCCAGTTCCCGGCGCATCCGCTGCATGGCCCGAAACGCCGGAAGCCACGATCGGATGGCGCTTAACCGGTGGATTCGCATCCCGATCAGGAAGACGACGACCGGCTGATCGACCGTCGCCGCCTGCCGGCCCCGCTGGACGTCGTTGGCGGGTTGGGATAGCGGGCCCGGAGGCGTCCGTCGGTTGATCGCCCGGCGAAGACCTACCGCTCCGGCCAGCCTGATCCCGACCCCGCGCCAGCGTGGCATCCATTTGCTCCTGACGATTGACCTCTGAAATCGGGCGTTCCCGGGAACATCGCTTCGCCGATGCCCCGCACGACCCACGCCCGGTCGGTCAGGTGGAGCGGGCGCGGTATGCTGTGGGCCGTTTTGCCCTAGCCGAGATGCCCGGAGGATCCGCCGACATGTCCGACCACGCAGCCAGCCCGTCCGGAGCGGACGCCGGGGAGCGGATCGCCTTCGAGCGGTTCGCCGCGACCCGTCGTTACCAGCCGACGCTTGCCCTATCGCCCGACGGTCAGGATGTCGTCTACTCCACCAACGTCTCCGGCCAGTTCAACCTGTGGCGCCAGCCGACAGTGGGCGGCTACGCGCGGCAACTGACGCTGTTCGAAGACCAGACCGTCCGCCAGGTCGCCTGGTCACCGGACGGGTCGGCGCTCGTCTTCTCTGCCGACCGGGCCGGCGACGAGTTCACGCGGATCTACCGCCTGCCCGTCACGGGCGGCGAGGCCGTCGAGCTCTACGGCCGCGAGCAGGTCCAGGTCGGCCTGGCGAGCGATCCGTTCTCGCCGGACGGCCAGCAGATCGCTCTCTCGGCCAACGACCGGGTGGAGACGGACAACGACCTGGTGATCCGTGACCTGCGTGGTGCCGAGGCCGGCCGGCCGCTCGCCAACGGGATGATCAACGAGCCGATCGCCTGGTCGCCGAACGGGCGGATGCTCTCGTTCATCGACCTCCGCTCCAACACCGATATTCGCCCGGGTGTGGTGGATCTCGCGTCCGGGACCACCCGCATCCTCGCCGGCGAGACGGTGACCGCGATGAATATTCCCGGACCCTGGTTGCCGGACGGGTCCGGGTACTACCTGTTGACCAACGAGGGGCGCGAGTTTCTCGGGCTGACCGTCCTGGACGTGGAAACGGGCGAGCAGCGCGCCCTGTACACCCCGGACTGGGATATCGAGACGGGCACGCTCGCGAGCGCGGCCGGTGGCCGGTACCTCGTCTTTGTGGTCAACGAGGACGGCTACAGCCGCCTCAATGCCCATGACCTGGGTTCGGCCGGCGTGCCCTCGGGGCCACTTGGCGAGTCGACGACCATGTCGCTGCCCGAGATCCCCGGTGGGGTGATCTCCGTGGTTGCCGGGGCGACGGACGCGCCGGTGGTCGCCTTCCTCCTGAGCCGGCCGGACAGCGCACCGGAAGTGTTCAGCCTCGACCTCGCCACGGGGACGCTGACGCAGCTCACGCAGAGCATGCTCGGCGGGATCGAGCCGACCGTGTTCGTCACCCCGGAACTCATCCGGTATCCCACGCATGACGGGCGGGAGATCCCGGCCTGGCTGTACCGGCCGGCCGGTCCGGGACCGCACCCGGTCGTGCTCAGCATCCACGGTGGGCCAGAGTCGCAGGAGCGGCCGGGCTACAGCTATCTCTACCAGTACCTGCTCTCTCGCGGGATCGGGGTCCTCGCACCCAACGTCCGCGGCAGCACGGGCTATGGCCAGAGTTACCAGAAGCTGATCCACCGCGACTGGGGCGGCGACGAGCTCAGGGACTTCCGTGCCGCCGCTGAGTACCTGCAGGGACTGGACTGGGTGGATGGCGACCGGCTCGGCGTCTATGGCGGGTCGTTCGGCGGGTTCGCGACCCTCAGCTGTGTCAGTCGGCTGCCGGAGTACTGGGCTGCCGCCGTCGACATCGTCGGGCCGTCCAACCTCGTCTCCTTCGCCAAGGCCGTTCCGCCTACCTGGAGGCGGATGATGGTCGAATGGGTAGGGGACCCGGAGACGGAGGTCGACTTCCTGATGGAACGCTCCCCGATCACCTACGTCGACCAGATCCGGGCGCCGCTCTTCGTGATCCAGGGCGCCAACGATCCGCGCGTCGTCAAGGGCGAGAGCGACCAGATCGTCGAGCGGCTCCGGGATCGCGGCGTCGACGTCCGCTACGACGTCTACGACGACGAGGGCCACGGGTTTACCAAGCGGAGCAACGAGCTGCGGGCGATGGGCGACACGGCCCGCTTCTTCGAGCAGCGCCTGGCCGGGGATGTCTCCCGGGGCTGATCCACGGCGGCGAGATGGCCCCCGGCCGGTAAGAGGCTGGGGGTGAAGCGGTACTGATCGGTTGACGTCGCTGGTTCGCGTGGCAGACATGGGTGGTGGTCTTCGTGGTTGGTGGTCAGTCCCTCTCGTCGTCGATCCGCATCGCCGCCTTCCACGTCGAACCGGAAGCCTGCCTGCTCGTCCGTGACTGGGCGGCGGAGCGAGGGCACGAGATCGTCCTGCTCGTGACGACGCCCGGACCACCGCCCCGCACCTACAAGGGCTACCAGGAGATCGTCGCCGGGGCACCTCCGCGCCAGGAGATCCTGGTCACGACCCGGTTCCGCCGGGCGGCCCCGATCATCGCGGCCGCCCGGCCCGACCTCGTGCTCTCCTATACGTTCCCCTACCGGTTGCCGCAGGCCATGGTCGACCTGGCTCCCCTTGGCGCCGTGAATCTGCACCCCGCGCCGCTGCCCCGCTACCGGGGACCCAACCCGCACCGGATGATCTTCGACGGTGAGCCGACGATCGGCGCGGCGCTCCACCGGCTCGCGCCGGAGTTCGACGCCGGGCGACTGCTCGCGGTGCGGGAGGCGCCCTTGCCGGATGACCCGTCGCTGGAGACGGTCCGGGACCTCTACGATCGGCTGATCATCGAGGCGCTCGACGAGGGTGTCGCCCGCGCCATCGCATGCGATCCCGGCGACGAGCAGGACGACGCCGCTGCGTCCTATGCGGCGTCGTTCGAGCCCGGCGACTTCCTGCTGGACTGGTCATTGCCGGTCGACGTCCTCCGGCGGCGGGCCATCGCACTGAACCTCGTCGAGGACCGGGCGCTGGCCGAGATAGGCGGAGAGCTTCACCTGGTCACCGCTGTCGATCCGATTCAGAACGAGCACGTACCCCCAGACATCTTGCCGGGTACGATCGTCCGTGCCGACGGAGACATCGTCATCCTCCGCGCCGGTGACGGCCTCGTCCGTGTGAGCCTGTCATCCGTCCAGCCTGCCTCATCAGACGTCCGGGCCATGCCGCTCAAAGCTCCAAGACACACGGTCACCCCCCGATAGGGAGCCGAATGAAGTGACTATCGGCCTAGCCATATCACCCGTCCTTCGCATCGTTCTGGCCAAATCCTTGCTCTAGCCTTGTCAACGAACGTTGGCTTCGTCGGTTGTCCGGCGGAGATGGTCCGGCATTCCGGGCCTATCTCCGGTCTCTCGTACACGTGGATACGCGGAACAGATCGAGCTGGTGTGCGACTACTCACCAGCTCGGCGTTGCCGTGTGCTTTGCGCACCACCGGAGGTCTCGATGACCTTCGGAGAATCGGAGTCGGTGATGCGCATGCTGGAGCGACGGCAACTGATCCGGGTCATGCTGGTCCTCGCGGTGATCCTGCTGGTCGGTGGGATCTTTCCGGGTCCTGGACTGCAGATCGGTCCATCGTCAGGCGTCGTGCCTGGAGCCTGGGCCGGGATCTGCGCTACGGCCGAGGAGATGGAAGTCCTGCGGCTCGTCAATCAGCGCCGTGCCGACTACGGCCTGCCGCCGCTGATCCTGAGCGCCACGCTGACGGCCGCCGCGCGTTACCACAGCGCCGACATGGGGCAAAACGACTACTTCGATCACACACTTTATGACGGTACACCATGGTCCCAGAACATCCGCAATCACGGCTATACCTATGACACCTGGCGGGGCGAGAACATCGCGGCCGGGAACAGCGATGCGGCCAGCACCTTCATGCAGTGGGTGAACAGCCCCACCCACGATGCCAACATGCTGTCGGCCAGCTTTGTCGCGATCGGCATCGGCCATGTCGCGACACCGGGCTCTTCCTGGACCAACTACTGGACGCAGACGTTTGGCGGCTACGCCGACGGCGCATTGATGGGATGCGACGGCAGCGACCCGAGCGCCGGCGCCACTGCCCCGGAGCCCGCGATGACTCCCGCTGCGCCCGTTACCTTGAATGGGCGCCCGGCACAGGTCGGCGCGTCGATCGTCCCGACGGTGACCCCGAAGCCGACCCAACCGTTCGCGAGTCCGACCAGGGAGCCGGGCTGATCCCGACCATTCCCCGTTCCCAGCGTCACTAGCGCCGGCCGCTCCTTCGCTGCGAACTCCGTCATGATGATTGACAGCTCGGGCGGCGATCCCGAAGCCGGGGTCGCCGTTTCGTGTGGTCACCCGCTGTGCCCGGGAGCCGAGCTGCATTCAGGGAACGCTCAGTATCGGTTCAGCCCACGGTCAGCCCCTGCGTCCATCATGGATGAAGTGACCGGACGGAGGCCCGCCGGGACAGGTCAATTTCAGCCAGGGGAATCGTCTTGAAGACCATCGAGCGGACCACGATCAATGACCTCATCACCCGGCATCGCATTGCGGGCACCTCAGGAGAACCGCCGGTCGGGCGGCCGGGACTGTCCCGGCGAAGGGTGATCCAGACGGGCGCCGGGACGGCCACCGCGATCGGCCTGGCATCGGTCGGCGCCCGGACATTTGTCGGCGCCCAGGACGCCACCGCTTCACCGTCCGCCACCGGTGTGAGCGACGCCACCGGGTGCACGACGCTCACGCCGGAGATGACTGAGGGGCCCTACTACGTCGATGAAGCGCTGGTCCGCAGCGACATCGTCGAGGACCGCGAGGGTGTCCCGCTGGATCTCACGATCACCGTGATGGATACGGTGACCTGCGCGCCGCTGGCCAACGCCGCCGTCGAGATCTGGCACTGCGATGCCCGGGGCTACTACTCCGGCGTGTCGGGCAACAATCCGGGCAGCGATTCCTCCGCCGAGGAGGTCGCGGAGGTGGCCGGGGCGATGTGGCTGCGTGGAGTCCAGATCACCAACGCGGACGGCAACGTGACGTTCCGGACTATCTTCCCCGGCTGGTACGTCAGCCGGACGATCCACATCCATATGAAGGTGTTCACTGGCGGCAATATCGATGCGGAGGAGACCTACGAGAACGGCACCACTCACCACACCGGCCAGCTGTTCTTCGAGGAGAGCTTGACCGAGGACGTCCTGACGACCGACGCCTATGCCAACCGCCCCGATACCGAGCGAACGACCAACGACGAGGACGGCATCCTGGGCGATCACGAGGACGAGCCGGGCTTCATCGTCACCGTCAAGCAGGTTGACGAGGCGGACGTTACGGCCGGCCTCGTCGGGATGGTTCAGATCGGGGTCGATCCCACCGCTGACAACAGCGCCACGGGGGGCGGGATGGGCGGTAGTGAGCCCCCGGCCGGTGGAATGGCTGGTCCGGGAGGCGAGCCTCCGGCTGGAGGTTCAGTTGGGCAGGGTGAGGAAACGGCCAGCCCGTCGCCCGCCGCTGCCTGACAGCTGGACGAGATGGAACGACGTGCTACCGGGATTCCCGGCGGGCCGTCGCGTGTGCGTTCGCAGATCCAGTCGGCTGAACAGTGCTTGTCGCAGAACATTAAAGGCTCGTTCCCGATTGCAGCTGGCGATACCAGCTGGCGGGTGGCGATCAAGCGATCGAGCCATCGTCGTCGGCGCCCTGACGGTCGCGGATGGCCTCATCGGCCTGATTCCATGTCGGCTCGTAGTCAGAATTTCAAGACCGGTCCAAACCGACTGCAGTGAGGTCCATACGCCGTGACCAGGTCCTGGCAGCGCGCAGAGGTAACGACCTCCGACTAGCGGAGTACCCCCCAAATCGATAGGTGCGGCGGGTTCCTGACGCGGTAGCCCGACGGCGGCGATCATCACCCTCACTAGGGAGAGCGCGCCCGTAACCTGGCCCGCCACGCCGAGCTGTCTATCCAGGCGACTGTCGCGACGGTGCCCGGTGCAGCGTTGTCTGACACCCCGGCAATCGTTGGCCATCGACGATGCACCCGGTGTACATGGATGACACGGTGCACAGCACCAGTCCGCCTTGCGCGATAAGCTTGCGCCCTTGGCGGTCTCCGATGGCGCCGGTGAGGGTCAGCAGACCGGCGAAGATTAGCGCGTTCGCCTCCACTATCTGGGCCCACTGTCGGGTCCTTAGCGACAGTTCAACCGCGAGATGCTGCCCGATCAGACGGGAGTGTTGCCCTACCAGACGGGTGTGCTGCCGGCGCAGCAGTTCACCAGTTCTTCGCTACTAGTGCTGGGCGGTGCCGGGCCCATGTTATCTAGCGACTCGGAGCGGGCGCCCCATATCCCGCCCATCGTGAACACCGCGATCATCCACCGGTCGGTCGACCGCAAGCTAATGTCGAGGCATGCGGTGGCGCACGACCGGTGTCTGCGAATGCTCTGGCTGACGGACAGCTTTCGGCGCTCGTCGGCGACATGATCGAGCCGGTGATCGTCCGACGGCGCGAGATGCTGGGGCGCCTCACCGACGAGCAGCTTTCCCAGCTGGCCGAGATCACCCGCGCCATGCTCAACTCTGAGCCGGTTTGCCCCCCTCTATGGAACACCCGGTCCCGCTGCGTCATCCGGATTTGAGCTTGAGGTGCTCGGCCCGCTCGTCTGGTGACGCGCGCGATTGTCGGTCTAGACGAGTTTCCAGCGGACGGTGAACAGGTCGTGTGTCGTGTTGGCGTTCTGAAGGCGGTGCTCGATCTCATCGATCAGGGCGTCCTGCTCCCGCCGGATGCGACGGTTCTCCGCCCGGATCTCCGCCTCGCGCTCCTCGATCCGTTCGGACAGCTGGTTCTGCTGCCGGCGCAGGGTAAGGACCCTTGCCATGTCCCCACCGGCTGCCCGGATCTCGCGCCTGACCGCCTTGAGCTGGTCCTCCAGGTCCGTGACGCTGACCTTGAGGCTGACGCGCTGATCCTGCGCCCAGGCGTCGAGCTTGGCGATCTCTTCCAGAAATGCTTTCTGCTGGCGCTCGGCCGCGGCGGCCAGTTCGGCGGCGGTGAGCTGATCGGTCATCGCCGTCAGCCGGGCGGCGATCGTCCCATCGACCGTCACCGGCTCCGACGCCGCGGCCGGGAGCGTGAGCAGTTGGCGCGCGGTCTCGGCGTCCATCGAGGAACTGTCGTCGCAGGTGACCGCCAGGACCAGGTGGTCCTCTTCCGACATCTGCCCGGCGATCGTCAGGCGGCTGGCGCGGAGCCAGCCACTGGTCCCGACCCGGCGCTGGAGTTCGCTGATCCGGGCGCCGTGAGCGGCGTAGTCGAGCGTGATCCGGGCCGGGGCCAGGGGCCGGCTGGTCGCCGACTCGATCACATGCTGGGCGAGTGCGCCCGCAATCCGGTAATGATGGTCCGCTTCCGTCCCGCGTCCGATGGCGTACGTGCCGGGGGCGGCCGGGCCATGTGGCGTGTCGAATCCGCCAGGCAGGGTGAACGTCCGCTCGCTGGTGAAGTCAGCCACGCCGCGCAACTCGTGGCGGGTCAGCCGCATCAACGCGCGTTCCTGCCGGGAGATGGCGCGAGGGACGCCGGCCTCGTGCTGCCGCAGCCGCTCGGTGACCTCCTCGTCGAAGTGCTCCAGCAGGCTGGCGCGGGTCCGGGTCATCTCGGTGCTGATCTCGCCGCTCATCTCGCGCTGAAGCGCGTCAAAGGCGTTGGCGATGTCCTGCTGGGTCCGGCAGGTCTGGTAGATGTCGCCGATCCGCCGCTCGAAGTCCACGCCGTTGCCAACCGACCCGAGGACCTCGTCGCTGGCGCCGAACACGCCCTGGAACAACTGGAACTTCTGCTCCAGCAACTCGTGGACCCGCCGGTCGGCCTCGTTCGTCTCGTTGAGGAAGTTGACGACCACGACGTCGTGCTTTTGCCCGTAGCGGTGACAGCGGCCGATCCGCTGCTCGATCCGCTGGGGGTTCCACGGCAGGTCATAGTTGACGACCAGCGAGCAGAACTGGAGGTTGATCCCCTCCGCGCCCGCCTCGGTCGCGATCATGATCTGGCCCTCATCCCGGAAGTACTCGACCAGCGCGGCGCGGGTGTCTGCGGCTCGGACCCCGGTTGCATGGTCGGTCCCGGCGTGGCGGGCACGCCACGCCTCGTAGATCGGGCGCGCCTGCGGGCCGCCGTTGGATCCGTTGAACAGGACGATCCCGTCGCGGAACTCGCTGTCCAGCAGCAACTGGTGGAGGTACTCCTGCGTCCGGCGCGACTCGGTGAAGATGATCGCCTTGCGTGGTGCGCCGAGCTGCTCAGCCTCCGCGAACCCGCGCTGCAACGCCGCCAGCAGGGCACGGCCCTTGGCGTTGTCCCGGATCTGGCGGGCCAGGTCGCGGAAGGCGACCAGCTCCTCAATCTCGTCTCGGAGGACCTGTTGGTCCGGCTCGGTCGGGACGGTCTCCGTGGAGCCGTCCCAGTCCTCGGCGGTCTCATCGAGGGTGTCGTAGTCCTCACCGAGCTCCGCGATCACGGGCGCCTCATCCGCCCGGCCGTCGAGTTGCCCTGCCAGCCGGTCGGTCATTTTCGTCAGAGCGCCAGCGATCGCGTAGGACGACGACGCGAGCAGCTTGCGCAGGACCATCGTCGTCAGCGCCCGCTGATTGGTCGGGATCGCTCGCAGCGAGTCGCGCTGGAGGTAATCCGAGACCATGTCGTAGAGGGCAGCTTCGTCCTCCGACGGGGTGAAGGTCTGGAGTAGCGGGCGTCGCTCGGTGTAGCGAACGTAGGGGAGGACCTGCCGGCGCAGCGTCCGGTGACAGAACGGGCGGATCCGCTCCTTGAGCTCGTCCAGCCGGTTGTCGCGGCCGCGGGCATATTGCTCCCGGAACGACTTCTCGTCGGCGAAGGCGTGCTCGTCGAGGAACGAGACCAGCCCGTACAGCTCGACCAGGTTGTTCTGCAACGGCGTCGCGGTAAGCAGCACCTTCCGACGACCAGCGAGGGCACCCCGTAGCTCCCGAGCGGTGACGTTGCCGGACCGATAGACATTGCGCACGTGGTGGGCTTCGTCCATGACGACGAGGTCCCATGCCACCCGGCGAATCAGGTCCGCGTGCTTTCGGGCGAACTGGTACGAGCACAGGACGATGCCGTCCGACTCGAACGGGTTCGCGATGCCTGCTCGGCGGGCGGCGTTGAAGGTGGATGCTTCGAGGATGACCGACGGCAGGGCGAACTTGTCGAGGAGCTCCTGCGACCACTGCTTGCGGAGGTTGGCCGGCACGATGGCGAGGAGGTGGCGTTTGCGCTCCGCCCAGTGCTGAGCGAGGACCAGTCCCGCCTCGATCGTCTTGCCGAGCCCGACTTCGTCCGCGATCAGCACGCCCTGCGTCGTCGGGGAACGGAAGGCGAACAGGGCAGCGTCGACCTGGTGCGGGTTCAGGTCGACCTGCGCGTCCGCCAGCGCGCCCGTCAGACGACCAGGGTCGCCGGCGGCGTGGCGGCGGGATAGCTCGTGGGCGAAGTAGCAGGCCTGGTGATCGGACAGGTCGGATACGACGGTCGGGGTCATTCGCGTCAATTCCCGGCATTTGAGGGATGGTCAGTTGTCCGGCATGGTACGCGAGCTTTCAATCGACGGCGCACTTCGGCGTTTACGGGCCCGCCTGTTACCTTCGGGCACCGAGGAACACGGTCTCGCCGCGTCACCCTGTCCAGCGGCCATACGTGACGATCAGTTCGGGGCGCGGCGGGAAGGTGTAGGCGAAGATGAAGCCGAGCAGGATCAGTCGCCAGTAGCCCGGCCGGGGGCGCCACATCATGACGTTGAGCACCTCGTAGCCGTAGCCGGCCATCGATGCCTGGTCCTCGATCATGGCCCTGGAATGCTGATAGGTGCGTACGGTCGTTTCTCGCTGAGCGACGGGTCGTCCAAAGCCTGTCACAGGGGGCACGGTGCGGTCCTCCGGTAGGATCACGGGCGCCTGTCGGCCCGCTGCTGCACTCTTCCCGTTTCGGGTGGCTGTTCCGACGTCTTTGCTGGACCGCTAATCGAACGTATCGCCTGACCTTTCCGGAGCCATTTGGATGACGACAGCCAGGGACGCCTCGGCCCCGTTCTATATCAGTCGCCGATACGCGCTGCTCTGGCTGGGCGCGTTGCTGTCGTTTACCGGCGATATGATCTTCGAGTTCACGCTCGTGGTCTGGATCGTCAACCAGTTCGGCGACGACGGGGCGTGGCAGATCTCCGGCGTCTTCGTGGCGTCGCTGATTCCGGTGATCCTCGTCGGGCCGATCGCGGGGACGCTCGTCGACCAGTGGCGCGACAAGGTCCGGGTCGTCGTCCGGAGCAGCCTCGCCATTGCGGTCCTGACGCTGGTCCTGCTGCCGCTGCTGGCGGACGACGTGACCGGCTTCGAGTTGCCAACGGTCGCGCTCACGTTCACGCTGCTCGCCGCCGTCGCGCTGATCAGCGCAATCAACCAGTTCACCCGCCCAGCGACGGCGGTGATCTCCCGCGACATCGTCCCGGAGGCCCAGCGGGCCCGCGCCGCCAGCCTGACGCAGGTCGCGATCGGGATCGCGGTGCTCATCGGCCCTCCGCTCGCCGCTCCGCTGTTCTATTCATTCGGGATTGAATGGGCACTGATCCTCAACGCGCTCAGTTTCGTCCTCGCCGCCCTGCTCACCCGCGCGGCCGCGTCTGGCTTCACGACCGCCCAGCCCGCCGCCGGTGACGAGCCTGCCGAGGCCGACGTGAAGTCCACCCGCCAACAGATCGCGGCAGTCAGGTCGGACCTGGTGGCCGGACTCCGGATGTTCCGCGCGTCCCCGACGCTGATGACCGTTCTCGTCGGGCTGGTCATAGCCATCGGTGGGTTCGGGCTGCTCAACGCCATCTCAATCTACTTCGTGATCAATAACCTCGGTGGGTCCGAATCAATCTATGGATGGTTTGGCGCTGCCGAGGGAGCCGGGACGCTCGCCGGTGCCGCGGTCGCCGGTACGGTCGTCAGCCGGATGGGATCAACGCGGGTGTTCTGGGCATCGCTCGTCGGGCTTGGCGTCCTGCTCGGCATCTATTCCCGTCAATCCTCGGTGGAGGCGGGGCTGGTCGTGATCGCGATCCTTGGCTTCGGCTTCCCCTTCCTGAACGTTGCGCTTTCTCCCATGATGCTGCGCGTCACGCCGCGGTCGTATCTGGGCCGGGTGACCGGCACCATCAATCCCGTGATCACCGCGGCCCAGGTCTCCGGAGTGGTCGTCGGCGGCCTGCTCTATCAGGCGATCGGCCCCGACCGAACTGCAGACGTAGGCCCAGTCCGGCTGGGTGCGCTGGACGGGCTCCTCCTTGCCTCCGGACTGTTCAGCGTGCTGGCCGGCGTCTATGCCTGGCGGCGGTTCGCCACGAGCGCGGTCCGTGAGGAGATGGCGAGCGGCCCCGCGGGCGACCAGCCCGACCCCGGGTCGGCTCCGCGGCAGGACACCGGCACCGGTCTGACCGCGCCACTCCACCCCCGGGCCGACCGGCCCGGCGATGTGGCCGGGTAGACCTCGCGTGCGACAATTCCGCGTCACGATGGACCGAACGGCCGCCGGAGCGGCCCATCCGAGGGAGGAGCACCAATGAGTGAGCGAAACCAGGACCGTCCCGTCGCACTGGTTACCGGCGGCTCGCGCGGCGTCGGCGCCGCTACTGCCCGGCAGCTCGCCGCGGCCGGCTACGACGTGGCGGTCACGTATCGCAACAAGGCGGCGCGTGCCGAGGAAGTCGTCGCCCAGGTCCGGGCCGCGGGTGGATCCGGCCTGGCGATCGGCGGGGACATGACCCAGTCGGCCGACCGCGGGGCGCTGGTCGAGGCGATCAACAGCTGGGCTGGTCGCCTGGACGCGCTGATCCTTAACGCATCCGGTGGCCTGGAGCGCGAGATCGTCGCGACCAATCCCGACTACCCCATGATCATCAACCGGGACGCACAGGTCGAGACGCTCAGTGCCTTTCTGCCGTTGCTCTCGGCGGCGAAGGATGGTGGCGTGGTCGTGTTCGTGACCAGCCACTGGGCGCATCTCTACGGCGAGGTCGAGCAGCTGCCAGCCTACGACCCGGTCGCGAGCTCCAAGCACGCCGGCGAGCAGGCACTCCGGGGCCGCCTCAGCGAGCTGGAAGCGGCCGGCATCCGCCTCGCGGTCGTGACCGGCGACCTGATCGAAGGAACGATCACGCCGAAGCTGCTCGAGCGAGCCATGCCGGGCATGACCGCCGACGCCAAGAGCCGCGCCGGCAACCTCCCGACGACCGAGGACATGGGTGCGGCCATCACCCGTGCCGTGACGGAGAAGAGCCTGGCGAACGGAGAGACGATCGTCATTGGCGGGGCGCTGGAGTCGTTGCCGCGGCTGGGTTAGCCCGACGGATCGTCCTGGTTTGTGGATCAATCATGGAATTCACCAATTGCCCGCAAGGGCGACGAGTGACGGCACGCGGGATGCCTCAGGGGTAGCAGCCTGATGGCATCCCGTTCGCCTATGGCGCGGGGCCTATCCACTGTGGATCGGCCCTATCCCGTCGTCCCTCGTTCTGGTCGCCACCCCGGACGACCACTCGCGAACGAGCAGGCAGACGGGAGTGAACCTCTGCGACCCGGACACGTCTGACCGGGCATCCCAGGATGATCCATGACCGCTACGCAAGCGCCCTCGCGGCGAGTCTCTGACCGCCGGATCCGGGCAATCGGCCGTGACGCGTTCGGCTACGACACCTTCCGACCGGGGCAGTTCGAGGCGATCCGGGCGCTGCTGGACGGGCGCGACACGCTCGCCGTCCTCCCGACCGGCGCCGGCAAGTCCGCCATCTACCAGATCGCGACGGTGCTCTCCCCGCGTGACAGCATCACGCTGGTCGTCTCGCCGCTGATTGCGCTCCAACAGGACCAGGTCAACGGGATCGAGGAGCTGGATGAGGGGATCGGCGTCGCGCTCAACTCGACGCTGGGCGATCG
Source organism: Thermomicrobiales bacterium (assembly GCA_035944555.1). Lineage (GTDB taxonomy): Bacteria > Chloroflexota > Chloroflexia > Thermomicrobiales > UBA6265 > CADCWK01. The sequence goes on along the minus strand of DASZAY010000031.1, from coordinate 135,984 downwards.
CGATCATGCCGCGATGCTCGAGCGCATCGCCCGGGAAGAGGTCCGGTTCGTCTTCCTCGCTCCGGAGCAGCTGACGAGCGAGCGGACGATGGAGGTCCTCCGGGAGTGTCACATCGGGTTGTTCGTCATCGATGAGGCGCACTGCATCAGCGAGTGGGGACACGACTTCCGGCCCGACTACATGCGCCTCGGAACGGTCATCGAGGCACTGGGTCATCCGACGATCTGCGCGCTGACGGCGACCGCCGCGCCGCCGGTCCGGGAGGAGATCGTCAACCGCCTCGAGATGGAGGACCCAGCGATCATCGTCAGCGGGTTCGACCGGCCCAACATCCGCCTGATGGTCGAGCACGTACCCGATCATGACCGCAAGATCGAGGCGCTACTGGACCATGTCGCCGCCGCCGAGGGCAACGGGATCGTCTACGCCGCGACGCGGGCCGACACGGAATCGATCGCGGAGGCGCTGGTCGAACGCGGCCGGGATGCCGTCGCCTACCACGCCGGGCTCAGTGGAGAGCGGCGCGAGCGCATCCAGGACGCCTACATGGCCGGCGAGCACGACGTGATCGTCGCCACCATCGCGTTCGGGATGGGGATTGACAAGCCCGACGTTCGCTTCGTCGTTCACGCCAGCATCAGTGAATCGCTGGACAGCTATTACCAGGAGATCGGGCGGGCCGGCCGCGACGGCGAGCCGGCCGAAGCGATGCTGTTCTACGACCCGAAGGACCTCGACCTGCGACGGTTCCAGTCCGGCGCGGGCGAGCTGCCGATCGGTGAGGTGGCCGCGGTGCTCGCGGTACTCGCCGGCCAGGACGAGCCGGGAGATCCGGCGGCCGCCCGGGCCGCCGCTGAGCTGTCGGATACCAAGATGATGCGGGTGATCAACCGGCTGGAGGAAGTCGGCGCCGTCGAGACCCTGGCGGACGGCCGCGTCCGGGCATTGCGTCCCGTCGAGGAGTCCGGCGATCTCGCGACCCGCGCCGTCGAGTCGCACGAGCAGCACCGGCGATTCTCACGCTCACGGTTGGACATGATGCGCTCGTATGCCGACCACGCGACCTGCCGGCGGGCGCATCTGCTTGGGTACTTCGGGGAAGCGTTCGAGCCGCCGTGCGGCAACTGCGACAACTGCCTAGCGGGAAAGGGCGTGCCGGAAGTCGCCGAGCACGAGGGTCCGTTCCCGGCGGGCTCCGAGGTTGCCCATCGGGAGTGGGGACCAGGCACGGTCCTGCGCTACGAGGGCGATCGGGTCGTGATCCTGTTCACCTCGGTCGGGTACCGCACCCTCCTCCTCGACCATGTGCTCAAGGAGGGCCTGCTCACAGCCGCCTGATCCCTGAACTGATGGGTCGAGAACCGAAACAACACGAATCAAGAGGGGCGCCCGGCCAGGCGCCCCTCTTCATATCTATTGATGCCCGGGAGCGGACCCGAACGGGATCAGGCGGTCGGCCGGTCCCGGAGCTCGATTGGGTCCGGCACCGGGATGGAGGAGCCCGGCCAGCGGATGACCGGATCCGACGAGCTGGAGAGGGGAGTGATGCTGGATCGGCGCTGGAGGAGTTCCGACATGTCGGTTCCGATGACCGGGTCATGGACGAGCGGCGCAGCAGAGCGCTGTTCCCGCGTTGCGGTGTGAAGTGACGGGAACGTCTGGCGCCGGGTCACGGCTGGTGCGGCCGTCGAGCGCCGGGAACGGGTGGTCGGTTCGGGCACTCGTTCGGTGGGCACACGAGGCTGGACACTGGCACGGGCGCGACGTGCCTGATGGGCGGGGCGCTCGATGGCGATGGACGATCCCCAGCTCATGTACAGCAGCGCACCGAGGTACGGGACGCAGAGGATTCCCAGCGCCCACAACACCCGGTTGCCGCCGCGAACCCGCGGGCGGATCTGGAGATCGCGGAGCGCGACGAACTGGAGACCGTACCAGGAGACGGCCATACCCAGGATCGCGATACCCGCCAGAACGTTTCCCCAAGCCACCCGGGGCGCCCTCCTTCAGACCCATAGTGTAGCGAGTACGCCCGGGAAGTGCCGTTATGTACGGTCACCCGGAAGCAGTTCCGTTCGTATATGCACGTGTTGCGCCAACGCCATTATCCGTAGCGGCGGCCCGGAGGGTGTCATGGCGGCTTTAAGGACCAGCACGGGGGACGTGATCGGCCGAAGGGGCCGGTGATTAGCCCACGTTATCGGTGGGGGCAAGTGATCGGAGATCGAGCAGGCGGCTCGTCAGGTCCCGGGCGGGATCGCCGGGTGCTGGCAGGCGAACCATGACCTCATCGATCCCGAGGGCGGAAAGCGTCGCCAGCCGGGTACGGACGTGGTCGCGGTCTCCGACGATGGCGAGGCGGCGAACCAGGTCCAGCGGGACCAGGTCGGCGGCGGCCCGCAACTTTCCGGTACGCCGGATGGCCGGGAATCCTCCTCCGGACGTGTGGATCGTATCGCTCCCCAGCGCGTGGCGGATGTCGGCGATTAGGGCGGGGATGTCGTGTCCCGCGCCATACAGCTGCCGATCCATCCCCGGGAGCGCGTTGACCAGTGCCAACATGAGCTGCCGTGACCGCAGTTCAGGGCCGGGATCGTCCGTCACCAGAACGGCCGAGTTGTAGGTAAATGAGATCGTCCGCGGGTCTCGTCCCGCAGCCCGGGCCGCGTCACGGACCACCGTGATCGCCCAGCCGAGATACTCGTCGCTGGCGAGGTCGTTGAACATCACCCCATCGGCGATCCGGCCGGCCAGTGCCAGAGCGCGTGGACCCGCCGCCGCGATGACGATCCGGGGAGGAGTGGTTCGGCCTGGCCAAGGGGATATCGTCCGCTCCCAGTCGCGGACCGGGAATGGGTCATCGGGTGACGGAGAAGGATTGGTGACCCGATGAGGTGACACTAACCATGCCCGGATCAGTTCGACCGCCCGGGCCAGGCCGTCGAGCGGATGATCAGGTACGGCCTGGCCGAGCCCGTTGCGGTACCAGTCCGGCTCGCCCCGGCCGATCCCGAGCGCGGCCCGGCCGCGGGAGATCAGGTCCAGCGTCGACAGCGACGCCGCGATCTGGTTGGGGTGACGCAGCAGCGGGGAGGTCACGGCCGTCGCCAGCCCGATCCGGTCCGTTGCCGTCGCGACCAGGGTCAGGATCGCGAAGGCGTCCCAGCCGTCCGGGTCCTCGCTCACCCAGACGGTAGAGGAGCCACCGTCCTCAGCAGCTCGGCCCAGCGCGACAAGGCGCTCCGTGGCCGCCCGTGTCGCACCGGCGGCAGCGCCGTCCGACCCGGCATCCGACCGGAGCGCGCGGGCCAGGTCGTGGTGGCTGAGCGAGATGCCGAAGCGCACCGGTGTCGGATCAGCCTTCGGCGCGGACGTAGATGATCCGCCCACCGGCGCGCTCATCGCCCTGCCGCAGGACCGTGCCTGGCGAGCCGTCGGGAAGTGGGTACTCGCCTCCGCGGTCGATGGAATTCGCCGTCTCGGCGTCGACGACCTGCGCGTAGATCTCGTGCTTGGGACAGAACCAGACGTTCTCTCGGCCCTCGACCGGTCGCATCCGGTGCCGATCGCGCGGATGGGTGCGACCGACGTCGCAGAGTGGATTGGGAACGGAGGTCGTGGCGTCGGTCATCGAGGTGGAGGGCCTTTCGGATCTTGGGCGTCCAACGTCCTTGCATCCGGACGCCGGGTATCGGAACCGTCAGAGTATGCCATCCCGCCGGGAAGGCGAACGGGCCGACCCGGTATAGGGTCGGCCCGTCCTGCGTTTGGTTTCGCGTCCGGAGGGATCAGCCGGACGTGATGTCCCGCCGACGGAAGACGTAGAAGCTGATCGCCAGCAGGGCGATCAACCAGACGGACACGATGATGACTCCGCGAGTGATGTCGAAGTCATCCACCTGCTGGTCGGTCGCCGCGGCGGCGAGCCCTTGGACGTTGTACCCGAGGAAGTACTCGCGGATCGTCTGGAAGACATCGGTGATGGCCGCCAGGATCTCCCAGATCGCGATCTCGAGGAAGCTGAGGGCGATGCCGCCGGCGATACCGGCCGCCGTCGAGCGACTCAGGATCGTGATGACCAGCGCCAGGACCGCGTACACCCCGTTGGCGAGCATGTACCGGCCGATGGCCTGGGCGTAGTCGACCCATGCATCACCGGGGATCGACGTCTCGTTGCCGGCGATGGCACTGAAGACCAGCGCGCTGATGATCGCGACCGCCGCCGTGACGACGAGCGTGAGCAGAGTGTAGCCAGCGAGCAGGATCAGCTTGGACACGATCAGCGCGGAGCGGCTGCTGGCGCGGGAGGCCAAGGCGCGGATCGTTCCCCATCCGTATTCCGATCCCATGAGCTGGGCTGCGAAGACGATCACCAGGATGCTGGCGATGTTTGCCCCGATGGCGTAGCCGTTGTTGACGATCTCGGTCGGGCGCAGCGAGAGGTCCGTCGCGGGATCATCGACGGCGAAGTAGACGATGGCGTAGAAGGCGGCGACGATCAGGGCGAGGATCACGAGCATGATCCACGTCGCCGGTCGTTTGACGGCCTTGAAGATTTCGGCGTTCAGCAGGTTCCCCATGGTGGGACTCCATTCTCCGTTCCGGGTGGGACTGAGCGATCAGGCAGAGGGACGATGGCTCTAGCCACGGCCGAAGCGGCGCTTCCGGCGCCCGGATTCCTGCTCGCCCGGTGCGCTTCCCTGGGTGAGTTCGAGGAAGACGTTCTCCAGCGTGTTGGCCTTGGGTGCAACGGCGCTCGCGAAGATGCCCTGTCCCGCCAGCATCCGGTTGATGTCACGCCCGACCTGGGGCTCGGCGGAGACGATGATCCCGCCTTCTTCGGCACCTGGCTGGATATTGGTCACGCCGCCGACGCGACGGATCAGGTCGACGGCCGGCGCGACCTCGTCGGGCTGGACCATGACCTCGATCACCCCGCCCGAACGGACCAGGTCGCGGACGCGGCCCTGCTGGATCATCTCGCCACGGCGGATGATGACAACGCGGTCGGAGACGTTCTCGACCTCATGGAGCAGGTGGCTGGCAAGCAGGACGGCGTGGCCGTTGCGGGCCAGTTCCGGGATGAAGTCGCGGATCTCGCGCTGGCCAGCGGGGTCGAGGCCGTTGGTCGGCTCGTCCAGGATCACCAGCCCGGGGTTCTGGAGCAGCGTCAGGGCGATGCCGAGGCGCTGCTTCATGCCCAGCGAGTACGACTTGTACTTGTCGCCGGCGCGGTCCTTCATCCGAACCAGCTCGAGCAACTCGTCAACCCGGGCGTCAGAGACGCCGCCCAGCGCCTTGGCGAAGGTCCGGAGGTTGTCGCGGCCGGACAGGTACGGGTAGAAGGCCGGGTTCTCGATGATGGCGCCCGCCGACTTCGCGACCACTTCGGGGTTGCGCTGAACGTCGTGGCCATACAGCTCGACATTGCCCGATGTCGGCCGGACCAGCCCGAGGATCATCGAGACGGTCGTCGACTTGCCCGAACCATTGGGACCGAGGAAGCCGAGCACCTCGCCCGCCCGGACCTCGAATGTGAGGTTGTTGACCGCGGTGATATCGCCGAAACGCCGGGTCAGGTTGGTGACGCGAAGCACCGGCGCGTCGGGGTTGCCCTCGACCGGCGTCGGGGCCAGCCCGCGAATGGCGGATGGGTCGCCCATGCCTGACGGCCGGTGGTTGCTGGCTCCGGCCGGGCTGGTCAGTCCCTCGCGGTCCGGAGACTTCGGGGGCAGGGTGTCGGTCATGTTCGGTGTCCTCCTCGTCCGTTGATCCGCGCCGGGTGCGCAGGCCACGGTCCGTTCCAGCCGGGAGGATAGCGACCGAATGTCACGATTGCGTCAACAGCCGGCTGCGGGAACGGATGCCCGATTCGGAGGCACGACATAACGCGGGCTACGCCGGTCGGCGCATCGTGATCCGCTCCGGACCGGTCCCAAGCTGGCAGCAGTCCAGGGGACAGATGTCGTGATTGGGACCGATCGTGCCGAGTGCCCGGCGCTCCGGGTCCGCGGTCATCCGCTCGACGATCAACTCGCGGATCATGGAGACGAAGCGCGGGTCGGTGCCAACCGTCGCCGCTCGCTCCATGTGCATGCTCAGCTTGATCGCGTGCTCCTTCGCCTCATCGTCGAGGTCGAACAGCACTTCCATATGATCGGAGATGAAGCCGATCGGCACGACTATCACGTCGTCGCGGCCTTCGCCATGGAGGGTATCCAGCGCGGCGACGATGTCCGGCTCCAGCCACGGGATCCGGGGTGACCCGCTGCGGCTCTGGTAGACCAGCCGCCAGGTCGGCGTCCCGGCCCGCTCGGCGACGAGGCGGCAGCTCTCGTCCAGCTGGCGCTCGTAGGCGCTGCCGGCCGCCATCGAGAGCGGGATGCTGTGGGCGGTGAAGACCACTTCCACGCCATCCTGCCGCTCGGCCGGGAACCGGTCCAGTGCGGCCCGGACGTTGTCGGCCATCGGCTCGACGAAGCCGGGGTGGTTGTAGAACACGCGGATCTTGTCGAAGGCGATCCGGTGGTCGATGCCCTCCAGCGCCCGGAAGACGTCCTCGCGGTACTGGCGGCAGCCTGACCACGTGCTGAACGCCGACGTCACGAAGACCAGCCCTGACCGTACTCCGTCCTCTTCCATCTGCCTGACGGTCTCGCCGACGAACGGCTCGCTGTTGCGGTTGCCGAAATAGATCGGCAGGTCGGCCAGCCCGTGAGCGTCGAGTTCTTCGCGGAGGGCCGCGATCAGGGCGCGGTTCTGCGCGTTGATCGGGCTGACGCCGCCGTAGTGGAGGTAGTGCCCGGCGACCTCCTCTAGGCGCTCCCGCGGGACGTTCCGGCCGGCGGTGACGTGCTCGAGGAAGGGCATGACCTCATCCGGTCCCTCGGGCCCTCCAAAGGAGAGGAAGAGGATGGCGTCGTAGCGCTTCGCCGCGTCGTCGTAGAGCGGAGCGTCGAGGGTCTGGGCGCCGTAGATGGACATGGTCGCTGGCCTTCCGGTATGGGTGTCCATGAGGGGCGGGCGATGGTGGGATGATGCGCTGGCAGCCCGCGTCGGAAAGTGTGCCACGCATCCTGTTGTATGCTGGTATGACAATACTTCCAACATAGGAGTTGGATCACTATATAGATTGAATGCTCGGGATTATCTTATCTTCAACAAGAATTGAGCCTTTTGGAGAGATGAGTGCAAGCTCGGTCGAAGGGTTGTAGTTAATCAAAACGTCTTTATGTAGCTTCAGAAGGACGCGCTTGAAGTTGGGGAACCTATCTTGGTCTAGGGAGCTCGCGAGGCTTCTTGCATTAGTGCTGTCGGGGTTGCTGTATAGGATCAGAAGCGTTTTGTCGGCCAGGCTCAGGTTGGTGCTCAAGATTCGTTGCTTACCGTCTACCGACCAAATGAAGGGTAGCGTTCGGTCAACAATGGCTTCGACGGCTGCCGTGGCTGTTAGGATATCTGTGCTGTGAAAGATCCTAACGAATTCTGCTACTACCCACTGGCATGCATGCAGAACGTAAGTTGAGTCCATGTGATTGGCATCCACATCGCCCCCCACATGACCAACTCCTCTGTTGTTTCGGATCTCGTACAGTCCAATCAATACCCTTGGAATTCCAATACGAACCGAGTGAGGGAAACGAGCCTTGTCTGCTTGGGATAAATCAATGCAAGATTGGAAGAAGTTGTTTGGCTTGGACGATCTCAGAGGAAAGTTGTTGTCAACGAAGCCTTTTAGAATCGAGTAACTGACTTCTGAAAAACGCCCGCCGTCTAGTTCTGTTGCTTCCCAGTGCCGGTGGACATAGTTTCGAGCTATCTTCTGATATTCTGTAATCAATTCCCCGCGCAAAGTGCTCGGCAGTCCCGCCAGCAGCGTCGAGTGAGAAATATTCTGCGACATTACTTCCTGTCCAGCGGCATGTCTTGTTCGACCGTGTTTCGACCCAAGGGCGTGGTAATGATGCTTCTCATATCTTTTGTATCAATCCAAGCCATTCTGCTAGCTGTTACGGCAAGCGCGTTGCTGAGGTTAGCGGGCTCCCTCCAATTGCACGCTTTATAACAGGCCAAGACATGTCCTACCCCAATCGCAGGTATCCCGCCTTCATTTTCTAACCACCATACTGCGATTACATTGCGCTGGTCGGCATTGGTGGGAATCTTCTCGGCGGCCAAGTCCCTTAGCGACTTCTTCCCTTGGGGGTGAAAATTGATGTCGCGAACCGGATCGACTTTCTTGCTGGTCCCTTTGCGTCGAGGATTAGATCCGAGATTTTTCTTGTTTGAATCGGGATTGTGTGTCGTCTCTACTTGGGGAGAAGCTACATCGTTATGATGCACACGATCGTCGCTCGAGGTAGTTGATGGACTGAAAGCTTGTAAGAGCGAGTTTAGCGCTAATTCCTGAGTTTCAGTAGAATTGAAGGCATTAACTGCTTCGGCGATCTGTGGCATAGCTGCCAGGAGTTCGCCGAACCTTGACTTGCTGTCATCCATATTCTTCCCCCTAACATTTTCGTCCTATGTCGGAAGTATGAATTAGTGGTCCACAGTCGTCAACATCCAATTGAGTTCGAAGTGAATGACTCCGGACTTGTGCGTTGAGCTTGACAGCGCCGTGCTTGGACCACTCGAATCGAGCGAGTTGAGTCGTTTGGTACTAGATTGAGTCTCAACGTAGGTCGTCGTCAACCAGAACTTGGATTAGTGGAGATCACAGTCGCGGCCATAGCTCACTTGCCAATCATCCTTTGCCAGCGTCACAGCGTTCAGGTAGTGTGGCGGTTAGTCATGTACTGATCGTCAAACATCGAGCACACGGACATGTTGGTGGTGGCCTACCTGAGCCACGAGCTTGCGGATTCTGACCCCAATTTGACGGGAGAGACGGAGCGGTTACGCCCCGCTGGTCTCACAGTAATGAAGGACCGATGGGCGGCTACGGAGGGCGGCTACGGAGACCATATCTATGAGGGCTGCAACCAGAACACGACGACGGGTTTGGGTATGCCAGCGGACGCTCCGGATCGAGCGGTGATGCTTGAAGGTACAAGATGCTGACCCTGCCTGGGATCGGCTTGCCGCAGCCCGTCATCGCACCCTATCTCGACGAGGATTGGATGGCCGACTGATGGTGACTGACGGGCTCGGGGTGCCTATCCCGGCGGCGATCCGCGAGCGCGTGACCGAACTCATTGGGCCGGTCCAGCGGGTCGAGCCGCTCGGGGGGATGAGTGGCGCCGGTGTCGTCCGCGTCGTTGGCCGTTCCGGGACGCGCGTCGTCAAGCGGACGGGATCGGACCGGGAAGCATTCGTCTATCGCGACCTGGCGCCGGTCCTAGCGGAGGCGGGGGTGCGGATCCCGGGCTGCGACGGGGCGGTCACGATCGACGGGGCCGGTGCCTGGCTGGTGCTGGAGGATGTGCCGGAGGCGCTGCCGAGGGAGCGGTGGGGCGTGGATCCCGCCGTGTTCGCGACACTCGCCAGGCTCCATGCCCTCCCGGTATCGGTACTGGAACCGATCGGCGGCGGGTTTCGGCCCGTCTGGGATGACGCGCTCGATCGGGCCGCCGGGCGCTGGCTCCCGCCGGACGTCATGGCCATGCTCGGGGTGGCGCGGGAGACCTTCCAGGCGCTCGGCGATACCCGCTGGGTGATCTCCGGTGATCCCAATCCCCTGAACTGGGGCATCGCGAGTGACGGGACGGTCGTCCTCTTGGACTGGGAGCGGATCGGAACCGGGCATCCGGCGATCGATGTCGCGATCGCGCTCCCGGGGCTGCCCGGTCAGCGGGAACGTCTCGGGGCGATCGAGCGGTACACCGTCGCGCGGCGCGATGGCGGCCCGGCGGCCGAGACGATCCATGATCAGCAGATCGTTGCCGCCAAAGTGTGGACCGCGCTGGGTATCTTCGCCGAGGCTCAACCGGGAGAGGACCCGGACGACGAGACCAGCCCGGCCGGGCGCCTGGCTGGCGTCGCACGGACGCTGACCGGGAGCCTGCCGGGCTGGCTGGAAGCATCGATGGGCCGGGACAGCTAGTACGACGTCGATGGCCGACAGGCCGTGGCGGTGCCCACCCCCTCCGGCGGGACCGCTACGGTCGTGCCGACCCGCCGCGTCCTAGAGGGCAGCGGCCGGAGTGGCGGCAACTCCCTCGGTCGAAGGGGACGAGCTGGCGGCAGGGTCGCTGGTCCCACCGGTCCCATCGTCCGTTTCGTCCTCCGTCCGGGCGCTGTCACGCCCGCCCCAGCCCGGTCCACCGTGGCCGCGGCCACGACCGCCGACCCGGCCGGCCATCAGCAGGGCAGCGAGCGGGGCAGGGGAGGAGGCGATCGCGCTTCGTGCCGATTCGGCCGCGTCAGCGGAGATCGTCCCCTCGGCGAGTCGGGCGTCGACCATCGCCGTGAGGCTGGTCCGGATCGCACTGTCGACGGTGGCGGTATCGCTGATCGACAGCGCGCCAGCGAGGCCGGTGACGAACTCGTCGTAGCGCTCGGTGGCGCGGGCCAGGAAGGCGTCCTCGGAGGTCGAGGTGGCGTCGTCAGTCGTGTCGTTAGCCGTGTCGTCGGTCGTGTCGTCACTCGGCTCGGGCGTCGCCTGCGCGGCGGCGAGCGACACGCCGGCGATGGCGGCGAGCCCGAGCCCGGCGCTCCCGGCGAGGAGCCGGCGACGGCCGAGCAGGGTGGTGCGGGTATCCATGCGATAGAGTCCTTTCGTCCGATCCGGCCAGGGTAGTGACCGGGTCATGGGTCGTCTGACGGAGTTGGTCCGGCGCGTGCCAGACCAGCCCCGATGGATTCACCGTACCGGGCAACCTGTATGCTCCCTGTATGTTCCGGCGAGGCCCGGACAGCGTGTCATCCGGGACCCGGATGCCTTCGTCGCCCGGCCACATGCGCGCCATATGCCGGGCATATGGCCGGGCTGGCAGGATGGGGAGAGGTGAGCCGGGCGGCTCGCGGTGGTCGAAATGGGGAACTCGGGATGCGCGTACTGGTCGTCGAGGATGAGGAGGCGCTCGCGGACGTCATCGCCCGTGGGTTGCGGCAATCCGGGCTGGCGATCGATGTCGCCTTCGACGGCGAGGAAGCGCTGGAGAAGGCGTCCATCTCGCCGTACGAAGTCGTCGTGCTCGATCGCATGCTGCCCGGCATCCAGGGCGACGACGTCTGCCGCAAGCTGGTCAGTTGGCCGACGCCGCCCCGGATCCTGATGCTGACCGCCGCCGGCAATGTCGATGCCCGTGTCGAGGGACTGTCGCTCGGGGCCGACGACTACCTGCCGAAGCCGTTCGCGATGGGCGAGCTGGTGGCGCGGGTCCGGGCGCTTGGTCGGCGTCCCTCGGCCGCCACGCCTCCCCGGCTGGTCGCGGGTGACATCGAGATCGACCCGTCGCGCCGGACGGTCACCCGGGCGGGGCGCGACCTCTCGCTGACCCGCAAGGAGTTCGGCGTGCTCGAGGTCCTCGCCGGTTCACCGGGCCGCGTCGTCTCGGCGGAGGAGCTATTGGACCGGGTCTGGGACGACGCGACCGACCCGTTCACCAACGCCATCCGGATCACCGTCATGACGTTGCGCCGGAAGCTGGGCGAGCCACAGGTCATCGAAACGGTGGTCGGCGTCGGGTACCGTCTCACAGCGCCGGGCGGAGCCTAGTGTTCCGGCCGACGGTTCGCCTCCGCCTGACGATCCTCTTCGGCGTCCTGTTCTTCGCCGTCGGCCTGGTCATGATCGTCCTGATCTACGGGTCGCTGCGGCAGCAACTCGAGCCGCCGGAGCGCGGTGGCCCGGGGCCATTCGGTGGCTCACCCGGCCAGCAATCCGACCTGGACAGGGACACCGTCGAGGGACGGATCTTCGAGGTCCGCAAGGAGGAGCGACGGTTCGCCCTTGGCCGTGTCGCCCGGACGGCGATCGTGGTCCTCCTGCTAGCGACGGTGGCCGTCTTCGTCATGGGGTGGCTGATCTCGGGACGGATGCTCCGGCCGATCCGGCAGATCACCCGGCACGCTCGCCATGCCAGCGAGACAACGCTGTCCGAGCGGATCGGGTTGCGCGGTCCGCCCGACGAGCTCAAGGAGCTGGCCGATACCATCGACGCGATGCTGGGCCGGCTAGAGGCCGCTTTCCGGTCGCAGCGCGAGTTCGCGGCGCAGGCGTCGCACGAGCTCCGGACCCCGCTGTCCATCATCCAGGCGGAAGCCGACCTCGCCCTCGCCGCGCCGGACGGCAGCGCCGACCAGCGCATCCTGGCCGGAAGGGTCCGCGACGCGGCCCTGCGCAGCGAGCGCCTGGTCGATGGGCTCCTGACGCTGTCCCGCAGCGAGAGTTCGATGCGCGACAGCGTACCGCTCGATCTGGCCGATCTCGCAGGGGATGTCGCCGGCGAGACCATCGACGAAGCTGACCGGGCGGGAATCCGGATGGATCTCGAGCTGGAGACGGTGACAGTCGCCGGCGACCGGGTGCTGCTCGGCCAGCTGATCTCGAACCTCCTGCAGAACGCCATCCGCTACAACCAGCCGGGCGGGTGGGTGCGGCTGGCCGTCAGCGACATGGCCGCCCATAACGCGGATGAAAACCCCTTCGGTCGTATCCGGGTCGAGAACTCGGGACCGGTCGTCCCGGCGGGCGAGCTCGAGGGTCTTTTCCAGTCGTTCCGACGGGGTACCGGCAGCGCCCAGCGTGCCAACGGGTTCGGTCTCGGGCTGGCGATCGTGCGATCAGTGGCAGAGGCGCACGGTGGACGCGTCGAGGCTGCCCCGAGACAAGACGGTGGCCTGGTCGTCGATGTCCTGTTGCCGATGCGGCGAGCGATCGACGAAGGCCGGGCGGCAGGCTGATCGCATACGCCCGCCATACGCTGTCCTCACTAGGCTCGTGTCTGTTGCCGGGATACACCCGGTGGACGACGAGCGGTCGCCCTGACGACCGGATCCCCTGAGAGGACGAGGGACCATGAAGAATGAGCGACAGACGCGGACCGGCCTGAGCGCCGCCCTGCCGATGCTTGCCGCAATCACGCTGACCGCCGGGCTGATGCTGGCCGTGATCCTGACGCGGACCATCGAGGTGTCCCCGCGATCCCTGTTCGCCACGGCTACGCTATGCGGGTGTCTCGCGCTGGTCGTCGGGGTGGCCTGGCTCTGGCCGACCGGTCGGCACGGGCAGGCGGTGCGGCGATCGCCGGGGTTGGCCCTGGCTTCGCTGGTCCTGGCCATCGTCGCCAGTTCGGCCCTGGCGCTCGGGGGTGGCACCCTGGCGGCGCAGTCCTCGCAGGAGGATGTGACCCAGGAATCAGCTGCGGGGCAAGCGGTGGGCGAGCTTGCCGCCGTCTGCGATGAAGGGATCGGGACAACGTCGATCCGGCTGACCAACGGTCCGGAGTGGACCAGGTAGCGCCCGACACCGTCCTGTCGAGCGATCGATAACCGACCAACGGGGCACGAGATTTCAAGCAAAGACGCTGGTTCCGGCAACGCCCCGCACGCCGACCACAGGTGCCGACTTCAAGGTCCCGCCCCATAACCGGGATTCCCAATGATGCCGGGATGCCCGGAGCGCTCATCCCGCGCTTGACCCGTCAACCCTGACAGGTGAAGATTGCGCCACATTGGTCCGGGTGTACGGGCCGGGACCCGGCATGCCGTCCGGCGACCACCCGGTACCGACCACGGTCTTCTGTGGGGATGGGAACACACGGTCTGCGTGGGGTCAGTGCAGCGATGTGCTGGCATCCGGGGGTGGCACCTCCGGTCCCAGGCGGCCGACGATGGGGTGACGGGGATGCGGCGACGTCTCGATGCGTGGCGACGGGGAACAACTCCGTCCGGCGGGAACGGTACTGACCGGGCCCGGCGGAGCCGGACAGTGTTCCGGTCGGTCGTACTCTTCGCCATCCTGGTGATGGTCTTTGGCGCGGTGGCGCCGGTCCTCGCACAGCAGGATACGAATCCGTACACCCATATCGATCCAAAATCCCCGGAAGGCCGGACGATTCAGGATCTCTACAAGCTCATCTTCTGGATGGGCGTGGTGGTCTTCATCTTCGTCCAGTTCCTGATCGTCTATACCTCGATGCGCTTCAAGCGCCGCCGGACCCATACCTCGCGCCCGGCGCAGGTCCATGGGCACCGGACGCTGGAGATCACCTGGACCATCATCCCGGCGATCATCCTTCTGATCATCGCCGTACCCACGATCACCACGATCTACAACGCCTACGCGGCCGCGGAAGATACCGAAGAGGCGATGATCGTCGACGTCTACGGCAAGCAGTGGTGGTGGGAGATCCATTACCCGGGCATGGGGCCGGTCGGAGAGGACGGCCAGCCGACCGACCTGGTTACCGCCAATGAGATCCGGATCCCGGAAGACCAGAAGGTCGTCTTCCGCCTCTATTCCAATAACGTCATCCATTCGTTCTGGATCCCCGAGTTGACGGGCAAGATGGACGTGATCCCCGGCCACGAGCGGCGGCTCTCGATCACCCCCGAGACGAGCGGCACCTACTACGGTGAGTGCGCCGAGTTCTGTGGCGTTGCCCACGCCTGGATGCGCTTCGTCGTCAAGGTCCAGCCGCAGGCCGAGTTCGATACCTGGGTGACGGCGATGAACTCAGGCCCAGATACGCCGACCGCTGCCTTCGCCCCGGAAGGCGATGTGTCCCGGGCTCCGGCCGAGTTCAGCGCCTGCCTGCTGTGCCACAACGTGACAGGCGTCAGTGAGGCTGCGGCCGAGGGGATCGCCACCGACCCGTCGAGCGTCGGCGCCGGTCCGAACCTCACCCTCCTGAGTTGCCGCGATACCCTGGCCGCCGGTCTGCTCGAGAACACTCCCGAGAATCTCGCGCTCTGGTTGCTCAATCCTGGTCATGTCAAGGAGGGCAACTACATGCATGGGGTGACCCCGGGCATCAAGAACCAGGACGAGGCCAACACCTATCCGAATCAGGTGCTATCAGGGGAAGATGTCACGGCCATTGTCAATTACCTCGAATCCCTCCAACCCGCTGCCGGCTGTCCGGAAGATGGTGTCGCGAGGGGCAACATGAACACCGGTGCCAACGCAGGCAACGCACCCGTGCTCGCCACTCCAGCCGCTGGTACCCCGGCCCCAACCGGCGGTGGTGAGGACGTCACCGGAGCCGGTTCCTCCGAGGCGGGAGCCGGCACCCCGGCGACCGAGGGCGAGCCCATCGCGCCGGCCGCGACGCCGGTTGCCATCAACCCCTGAGGAACATAGTGAGCGCGGCGTCGCTCCCCGTCCCGGGGGAGTGGCCGCGGCGCCACGAGCGGCATACGATAGCGAGTATCAGTCGCGTCACGGCGGACACGCCGATAAGTGGGAGTAGGGACCGTCCATGGCGACCATCGCGCAATCGCAGACCCAGGCGCGGCACGCCACGACCCCGGCGGCGTCCGAGAGCGGTCTGTGGTCGTGGCTGACCACCATTGACCACAAGCGCATCGGCATCCTCTACGGGGTGACGGCGATCGTCTTCCTGTTCATCGGCGGCCTGGAGGCGATGCTGATTCGCCTCCAGCTGGCGCGGCCGGAGAACGATCTCCTCAGCCTCGATGCCTATAACGCCATCTTCACGATGCACGGCACGACGATGATCTTCCTCGCCGTCATGCCCGCATCGACGGCGTTCTTCAATTACCTCGTGCCCTTGCAGATTGGCGCCAGGGACGTCGCGTTCCCACGGCTGAACGCGCTCTCCTACTGGCTCCTCCTTGCCGGTGCGCTGATCCTCAACCTGAGCTTCTTCGCCGGTTCCATCCCCAATGGCGGCTGGTACGGCTACGCACCCCTGACCGAAATCCTCAACGGTCAGACCGACCAGCTCAACACCGGCCGGAACATGGAGTTCTGGGCCGTCGGGCTCCAGGTGCTCGGTATCTCCTCGCTGGCCGCGTCCTTCAACATGATCGTGACGATCTTCAATCTTCGTGCTCCCGGCATGACACTGATGCGGATGCCGATCTTCACGTGGGCGACGCTGATCACCTCGATCCTGATGGTCCTCGCCTTTCCGGCCATCACCGTCGCACTCGCCCTGCTGCAGGTCGATCGCTTCCTCGGCACGCATTTCTATGTCCCGTCCACGTACATCGACGGCCGGTTGACCCTGACAGGTGGAGATCCGCTCCTCTGGCAACACCTGTTCTGGATCTTTGGACACCCCGAGGTCTACATCCTGATCCTGCCGGCTTTCGGCCTGGTCTCGGAGATCATCCCGGTCTTCAGCCGCAAGCCGCTCTTCGGCTACGCCGTCATGGTCTACGCCCTCGCCGCCATCGCCTTCCTCGGCTTCGGCGTCTGGGTCCATCACATGTTCACCACGGGCCTCGGCCCCACCCCGACCGCGATCTTCTCCGCGACGACGATGCTCATCGCGATACCCACGGGCGTGAAGATCTTCAACTGGGTCGGCACGATGTGGGGAGGGCAGATCAGGTTCAGTACGCCGATGCTGTTCGCAGTCGGCCTGGTCTCCCAGTTCACCATTGGCGGTATCTCGGGTGTCATGCATTCGTCCGCTCCAGTGGACACCCAGCAGAACGACTCCTACTTCGTCATCGCCCACTTCCACTACGTGCTGTTCGGTGGTTCGATCTTCGCCCTGATCGGTGCCCTGTACTTCTACTTCCCGAAGATCACCGGGAAGATGCTGGACGAGCGTCT
Source organism: Thermomicrobiales bacterium (assembly GCA_035944555.1). Classification (GTDB taxonomy): domain Bacteria; phylum Chloroflexota; class Chloroflexia; order Thermomicrobiales; family UBA6265; genus CADCWK01. The sequence goes on along the minus strand of DASZAY010000031.1, from coordinate 119,287 downwards.
GGGCAAGATCCACTTCTGGTGGACGTTCCTTGCCTTCAACGCCGCCTTCTTCCCGATGCACTTCCTTGGTCTTGAGGGCATGCCACGTCGCTACGCCTCCTACGCTGAGGGGTCGGGCTGGTGGTTCTGGAACGTCGTCGTCTCCATCGGCTCGTTCGCGCTGGCGCTGTCCTTCGTCCTGCTGGCCTACAACATCGCCAAGACCCTGCGCTCGCGCAACAAGGTCGAGGATGATCCCTGGGATGCCGCTACCATCGAGTGGTCCATCCCCTCACCGCCGCCGGTTTACAACTACAAGGAGATCCCGACCGTCACCAACCGGGACCAGTTCTGGGCCGACAAGTACGGCACCGGACACGATCACGAGGAGGAGGACGATCTGGAGGTCCGGATCGCTGGTGTCAAGCTCGGCGACGTCGGCTCGGGCGATGAGCAGCCGGAGGACCAGGCGGCGACTCGCCGTCAGGCCGATGACCTTGGCGATGTGGAAGAGGACACGCACGTCCACATGCCGAATCCGTCCTTCTGGCCACTGGTCGTCGCGATCGGCGTGTTCCTCCTGGGGCTTGGCCTGATCTTCAGCCACCCCCGGATCGAGATCGAGCGGCTCAGTCTCCCAGTCCTTTCGGTCTTGGGCGTCGTGACCATGGTCTTCGGCATCGTGGCTTGGTCGCTCGAGCCGGCCAGCGATCCCGAGCCGCACCACGACGAGTTCAACGACGGGCACGGCGCGGCGGCGGCCCCGACGGCGGCCCACCACTGAGAGCGCACGGCTGACAGCGACTGAGCGGCGACCACGATATATGGTCGCCGCCAACCGGGAGCGAAGACCTTGGCAACGACGACACTCGATGTCCAGCACGCCGGCGGCGCGGTGGATCACGGGCATGGACACGGGGACTCGGGGCATGGCCCGACCAGCACCGGCATCGACAGCAAGAAGCTGTTGATGTGGTGGTTCCTCGGCTCCGACGGTGTCCTGTTCGGCGCGCTTATCGCGACGTTCATGATCTATCGCAACCGGGCCCAGGACCTCTCCGTCGGCGAAACCGTCGCCGGCCTGGTCACGACCGGTGGCCCTTTCCCGAACGAGATCCTTGATCAGCTGTTCACCGCCGTCTCGGCCGGCGTGCTGCTGTTCAGCTCGTTCACGATGGTGCTCGCCGTCGCGTCGATCGGGCGCGGAAACATCAAGGCGTTCCGGGTCTGGACGATTGCCACAGCCATGCTGGGCGGAATCTTCCTCGCGGGCCAGTACTTCGAGTACACCGAGTTCTTCCATGAAGGACTCAGCCTCCAGCAGAACATCTTCGGCGCATCGTTCTTCGTCCTGACTGGTGTTCACGGCCTGCACGTCTTCGCTGGTGTGCTCTGGTTGCTGGGGCTGTCCTTGACGTCGTTCCGGGGCGGTATCTCGAAGAAGGACCATACGAACGTCGAGGTGGCAGGCCTCTACTGGCACTTCATCGACATCGTCTGGATCGTCCTGTTCACGCTGGTTTATCTGCTGCCATACCGCGACGGTGCTCATGATCCGGAGCACGTCGATGGCGCGATGCGCCTGGTGCAGGCGATCCCGTTCTTCTAGCCGTCCACCCGGCGGTTCACCCCGGCGAAGGGAGTACTGAGGATGTCGGCTATGCACGTCGAGTCGCAGGCGGAGGACGCCGCGCACGACCATCCGTCGGACAAGGTCTACTTCACGATGCTCGGCATCCTCGCCGTCTTTACGGTCGTGGAGTTGCTGATCTTCTACGCGATCGAGTCGGTCGTCCTCCGGATCCTGATCCTCGCGACGTTCCTGGTAATCAAGTTCGTCGCCCAGGTGGGTTGGTTCACCCACCTGCGGTATGACGACCGACGGCTGACCTGGGTGTTCGGCGGATGTTTTTTCATCGCTCTCGCGGTTATGGCCGCGACCGTCGTGATGATGGCCTTCGATGGATTCCATGTCGGAATCCAGTACGACTAGCCAGCGCCCGCAAGACCAGATGAGACGGACGCGGTAACGAAAGAGGGCCGGGCACCCGATGCCCGGCCCTCTTTCGTTTATGGCTTGGTAGTGATTCCCCTCTGTCAGGACCGCGAACCGTTCTTGGGGAGTGCCGGCCGGGTCCGGTCGCGTACCATTCCGTGGCGTCTGGTCGGTCCCACCGTTCCCGTGGACCCGACCATGTCCGGCGTTCTCTTTCCAAGAACGGACTCCGCGATGTCCCTGGCGTCAGCTCTCTTCCCCGTCGACTTCGCCGCCCTGCCCGTCGCCTCGCTCGCCGATGGTGCTCCGCGTGGAGGCTGGTTCACCCACTGGTACATCAATCCGTTTCTGCTGCTTGGGGTGGTCGCGATCGCGGCGGGCTACATCTGGATGACCGGTGCGTGGGCCCGGCGGCAGCCGGAACCGACCGCCTTCCGCACCCTGCCGCGCCAGCGGGCGTCGTTCTTCGCGGGACTCATCCTGCTTCTCGTGGCTCTAGGGCCGCCGCTCAATGACTGGGCGACCTGGTACCTGCTCACGGCTCACATGGTTCAGCACATGCTGCTGACCCTGTTCATCCCACCGCTGCTGCTGCTCGGGCTCCCGGCCTGGTTGATCCGGATCCCCGTCGCCCGGTCCCGGATTTTCGAGCGGGTCGGATACGGGTTGACGCGCATGCCCGTCGGGCTGGGACTGTCGGCGCTGGCCACGTTGTTCTGGCACGTGCCGCCGGTCATGGCTGTCGCCTGCGAGGACCCGACGCTGCACGTGCTGGAGCGCTTCAGCTACCTGTTCACCTACCTGCTGTTCTGGTGGTCGATCGTTGGCCCGCTGCCCGAGTGGCCACGCCTCAGTGAACCACTGCAGTGCCTGACTCTGTTCCTCCAGATGCTTCCCATGATCCTCGTTGGCGCCCCGATCACCCTTTCCGGGACCGTCCTGTATGAGCACTACACCGAGCACGTCTTCGGGTTGATGAGCGTCGATCACTTAATCGACCAGCAGGTCGCGGGGCTGCTGATGTGGGTCATCGGAATGGTCGGGATGCTGATCCCGCTGACATTCATCTTCCTGCGGTGGGCCAGCCGGAATGACGCCGAGGCGCGCGGCGATCGCGGTCCGCGCCGTCCGAATCCGACGCAGGCTGCTGGCGACTGATCCCGGAGAGATGCTCCTGTCTTCGTTCCGGTGGTGTCGGAATCGGGTGCTGATGCCTATACTTGGGAGGCTCCCAGCCCCGGGTGCATAGCCGATCCGGCCGTCCAGCGTCTGGACGTGACCGATTCCGGTCCGGCAGGCATCGCTGCCGTGTCCGGACCTACCTCGGGAGCCTGCCATGGTCGTCGCGCAGACACCGCCGCCCGTCCGGACGACCCGGACAACCCACGCCTATCGCGAACCCAAGGGTCCCCCTCCCGCCGAGGACAAGGCCGCGGTCTGGGCCTTCGTCTGGACGTTGTTCGCCTTCAAGATGGCGACGGTCGGAATCATCATGTGGAAGAACCCGGGCTACGTGACCAACATCCTCGTCCTGGTCACGACATGGTTCTGGTTCGTCGTCCCCATGATCGCCCTGAGTGCCCCGGCGATGTTCCGCTGGCGGCTGATGAAGCTGCGGAAGCGGCGGGAAGCGCTCCGCCGCTCCGAGTGGGAACTGGGCTAGCGGAGCCCGATCAGGGCAGCACAAGGGGAGAACGGGGCGCCATTCGTGGCGCCCCGTTCTTCGTGGATCGTGATCGAGCTGTGAGGATCAGGCAGTTGCTGGCCGCTGCTGCACGGTCCACTGGTTGCCGTCCGGGTCCTGGAAGGAGAAGAAGCTGTTCCAGTCTCCGCCGGGACCGGGCATCTGTCGGCCTTCCTCGAAATGGAAGATCCCGCTGACGTCAACTCCGGCGCCAGTCAGCTGGGCGTGGGCCGCGTCGATGTCACTGACCACGAGCTGCATCGGCGGGCCACTGCCCGGTTCAGCGCCAGCGGCGAGCCCGGTCCCGAACGTCACCGAGCAGGCCGAGCCGGGAGGAGTCGTCTGGACGACCCGGAAATCGGCGCTGATCTGCTGGTCCACATCGACGTTAAACCCGAGCTGGTCAGCGTAAAACCTCTTGGCGCGGTCAACGTCGCTGACAGGGATGATGACAACCTCAAGCTTCCATTCCATGTCAGCGTGCTCCCTGTAGCTCAACCAGGAGGTCGTCCAGCTGAGCGAATCCCTGGGTCATGCCATCTTCCATTCCGGAGGCCACCTTGCCGTCCCGGGCCTCGACCGTGGTGAAGGCCGAGATGGTTCGCGTCAGCGTGCCGCCGTCTGCCGGGATGAAGGAGAGCGTCTCAAGGGAAACGGCTCCCGGAAAGCCCTCGAACTCGAACGTCTGAGTGATGCCGTACTGCAGTGACGGCTCGCCGTGGAACAGGCCTCGGAAGGCGTACTCGCTCCCGTCCGGTCCGGTGCTGACGTACCGCCAGCGACCACCGTCATGAAACTCCCAGCGATCGACGGTCAACTTGAGATCCTTCGGACCCAGCCAGCGGGTGAGGAGATCTGGCTCGGTCCACGCCCGGTAGACGAGCGCGGGAGGTGCCGTGAAGTGCCGCTCGACGATGATCAGGGGAACTCCAGGATCGGCCTGGACTCTTGTGGTGCGCAATCTCGTACATCCCTTTGCTAATCGTCCGCCGGGCGGGGGAGCGGCTCGCGTCTGTCGGTCAATCGCGGGACGGTCCATGGGTTGGAGCAGCCTTCGCGGCCGGCGGTTCGTCTGATCCCTCCAGGAGCTCTGCAAGGAGGGCGTCGAGGCGGTCGTGGCTCTCTTGCCAATACGCCTGGTAGGCAGCCAGCCACGCCGTCGCTTCGCGTAGTGGGTCGGCTTCGAGATGGCTCAGTCGGGCCGTTGCCCGCCGCCGACGCGATATGAGGCCAGCCCCCTCCAGTACCCGGAGGTGACGCGAGATGGCTGGCTGCGACACGTCGAACGGCGCGGCCAGCTCGTTGACCGTCGCGTCGCCCTCGGTGAGCCGGGCCAGGATCGCGCGGCGCGTGGGGTCTGCGAGGGCGCTGAACACGAGGTCCAGCTGGCTGCTCTCCATAACCACTCCTTTCCAGAACACCACGGTTATATATCAGCGAGGTGGCGGGGTCAATAGGGGGCATAATCCGGGACGACTGATGGTCATCCCCGCAGACCGGCATGACGACGCGGTTCCAGCACGGGGGAGTGGACAAGGGCGACCCGTTCGGGCGAAGATCAACCGCAAACATTCGGGTGCCCGGCCGGGACCCGCCACGCCGCAGGATGGGGACGAGACGGTGAATCGACAGGCGAACTTCGGCAAGCTGTTTCTGCGGCCGTTGCTTATCACAGCGATCGTCGCTGCCGCGGCGATCGGCTACGTCGTGGGCTACGGTGAAGCTTTGCTGGCGGTGGTCGATCACTCGATCGAGAAGAACTCGCTCGCCCGGCCCGAGATCTGGGTGGCCGTCATCCCGGCGGCCATCATCGTGATCCTGGCGACGCTCATCGCCTACAGCCCGGCCGGTCGGTTCGGCTTCCTCGAGAAGCAGACGCTGTTCGGCAAGGAGCCTCTCTTCGCGCCGGCCGCGCCGGGGCCGAGCGTTCTCGCGAAGCGCGGCGTCACGGGTCGCGCCTCCGACGTCGCCGCGGGCTGGTCGCTCTACGCCAACGACGTCCCGCTGGGCCGGGTCGTCGGCATCGTCCCCGGTCGGCGTGGTGAGGGTGCATTCCTGTTCACCAACGGCTTCGCTGGACAGCCGCGGCAGATCTGGGTGCCGATGGACGCCGTCAATGAGGTCTACCCGGAAACCCGGTCGGCGTTCCTCAGAATGCGCGGCCTCGACGCCGCCGCCTATGGTTGGACAACCATGCCCGAGTCGGTCAAGCCGGTTCGCGGCCAGTAGGCACCTTATAGACGAATCAGACGGTAACGGCCGGTGGATGGAATATCCGCCGGCCGTTGCCGTTGTGCCTGCTCTCCCGAGGCGAACTCATCAGGGCCGGCTGGATGGCACAATGCCGGACACGCAGACCGAGCGGCGAACTGTGAACGGAAGAGGACGACCCGCGATGACCAACGCTGAGACCGGACGCACGGCCCCGACGACGGTGTTAACTACGGAGCTTCGTGCCGCCGGTGAGGCGTCGGTCGAGCGGGTGGCGACCCTGGCCGCCGAGGTCGCGCTGGTCGCGGCGCCGTCCAACCACGAAGGGGCTCGTGCTCGCCATATCGCCGGGATCCTCGAGCGGATGGGCTACGAGCCGGAGATCGACGAGATCGACAACGTGATCGTGCGACGTGGCACGGTCGGTGGTTCGGCGATCCTGATGATGGCTCACACCGACACGGTCTTCCCGGCCGACGTCCCGCTCCGGGCCGAGCGCGAGGGCGACTGGCTGTGCGGCCCCGGGATCGGCGACAACAGCACCTCGGTCGCGGCGGTCCTGACGGCCTTGGCGATCCTGGATGAGCACGAGACCACCACACCGGCCGACCTCATCGTCGTATTCAACGTCGGCGAGGAGGGGCTGGGTAACCTGCGCGGTGCCCGGGCGGCGACGGACCGGTTCGCGGGCGAGATCAGTGGCGTCCTCGTCGTCGACGGCAAGATCGGCCATGTGACAAACGGGGGCGTCGGCTCGTCACGCTGGCGGGTGACGGTGACCGGGCCGGGCGGCCACTCCTACATGCACTTCGGACGACCCAGCGCGATCCACGGGCTGGCGACGATCATCGGCAACATCGCCCGGATCGAGGTCCCCAGGGAGCCGAAGACCACGCTGAACGTCGGGATGGTCAGCGGTGGGACATCGGTCAACACCATCGCCGCGTCGGCCGAGGCGATCGTCGATCTCCGGTCCGAGAGCGCCGAAGCGCTGGCCGAGCTGGTCGCCAGCGCCCGCGCGGCGGTCGAGTCGCTGGGCGAGAGCGGCGAAGGGCTAACGGCCACCGTCGAGATCCTTGGGGAGCGCCCGGCGGGCCAGCTGCCGGCCGATACGCCGATCGTCCAGCTGGCGGTCGACAGCGTCGCCGCGCTGGGATTCGATCCCAAGCTGAACACCTCCAGTACCGACGCCAACATCCCGATCTCGCGAGGGATCCCCGCCGTCTGCATCGGCATTTACGAGGGCGAAGAGGCTCATACGACGAACGAGCGTGTATTCGTCCCGTCGCTCCGCCTCGGGATGGTGCACCTGCTGGACCTGATGATCCGCACAGGGACGCTCTGACCCTCACTGGCTGGTATCTGCCGGCTCCTGACGAGGAAAGACAGACGAGAACGGCGCCCGGGGTCAGCGATCCCGGGCGCTGTTCTTGTCGCGGGTGAGTCGGTCCGCTACGGGCGGATGGTCGCCGCCTCTACGGTTTCATGCGCCATATGGAGCGCCCACGCCAGCCGGTTCTGGCCGCGCATCAGTGATGCTCGCAGCGGGCCAACACGGGACGGATCGCCCTTGGCGTCCGGGGCAGCCAGCGCCGGGGCAAGGTCTGGGAGCGGGGCGACTGCCAGCGCCGGATCATGATGGAAGGCTTCGGCGCGGCTGTGGTTGACCGGGATCAGGATCCGGGCGAGCCGGAGCTGGGCGTCGTTGACCCGCTTCGCTTCCGGGCTGCCGACCTCGAGCGTGTCCGGGATCGCGGCGTAGAAGGCAGCGAGTGAGCGGTCCAGCGTTTCGAGCTCATCGAAGGCGATGGCGAAGTCGAAGACGCCGGCGGCAGCGGACTGGTACTGATCCAGCGTCGCGCGGAACTCCCTAGCCACGGCGGTGAAGTCGAACGGGACGACCGGCGCGTTTATCACCCGGAGCACCGACGCGGCATACATCCGGATGTCGCGCAGCAGGATGTCCCGGTCCAGGATGTTGATCAGGTCATCCTCGGTATGCCACTGGATATTGGCGCCGCAGCCTCCGACCGGGTAGAAGCCCTGCTCGGCCCGCTTCTCCTCGGTCATCGTCGACGAGAGCATGTAGAACCCGGTCAATCCGATCGAGTTGAAGGAGTAGTCACCGGCCCGGACCGGGCGCTCGGTCTGCGGGGTGATGCCGGTGACCTGCGAGATCGTCTTGCCGACGAAGCTTTCAGCCTCGGTGAAGCAGGTCAGGTCGTTGTACGTCTCGGCCCAGCGGCACCCGGGCGAGTCGCAGTTCACCTGCGCCAGGCAGTTCTTCGCCAGGTCGATCCCGAAGGCATCGGCGAACCAGGTCGAACCGGCATACCGGCCGTGGGAGTGACCCGACCACCATGCCAGCTTGAGTGACCGCTTGAGTTGCGCCCGGTTGGCCTGGAAGACCCGGGCGATCTCGGCGAGCGTGGCGTCGCCGGTGATGTTGTCGCCGGCGCCGTGGTGCCAGCCGTCGACGTGACCATGGAGCAGGACGTACTTGTCCGGCTCGACGGTGCCCTGGACGTCAGCGACGAGGACCGGGATGGTGCGCCAGCCGGTCGCGAGCGTCGTCGAGAGGGCGACCTTGCCGCCCGCCTTGGCATGCTCGATCAGCTCCAGCCCGGTCGGGTTGTTGACCGCGACGCAGGGGATCGACGGCTGGTCGCCCTGGTTGTCGAGGTCCGGCGTGCCCCAGATCGTGGTGCAGATCCCCTCGTGGATGTACTCGCCGGGGTTGATGAAGACGCCCGCCAGCGCACCGCCAGCGATCAGGCTGGCGACCTTGCCGGGCGCCGCCATGCCCTCGGTCATGACGATCTTGCCGCGGATCGAGGAAGTACCGAGGTCGACGCCGGTGCTGAAGATGTCGCCAACCTTGTACCCGGTCCCGACGTTGCCGGGGATATAAACGAGATCGCCTTCGATCTCGGCGCCATCGGTCGAAACCGACATGGCGACCGTCTTGGCGCGGAACCCCTTGTCCCCGGTGCCGTCGCCAGCCAGCCGGATCGTCGCGGCCAACGGGTGCGAGATGAAGCATTCGGGCTCGTGCAATGTCCAGGACACGCCCCAGGCATCGAGGCGGTCGGTGATCATCCCGAATGCGCGCCGCTCTTCCTCGGTTCCGGACAGCCGCACCGTCTCGACGAGGGACTCGATCAACTCCCAAGGCTTCGCGATGTCGATCACGCCGAGGATGGCGGACTCGGCCGGCGCATCGGCGTAGGACGTGATGGACTTCAAGTCGGTCATCGGTGCTCGCCTCTCGATTGTGCTGGTCCGCGGGACATCCCGCGAACGACGGTCGGTGCAGTGGTCATCCGTCCACCGGTCCGCTCTGGAGCGGTTCCCGGTCGGATCCAGGGGCGGTGTCGCGATGCTGGCTGCGACGCGCAGTGACGCGATGTCGGGGTCCCTGTTAGTTCCTCGGCCGTCCGAAGCCTGTATTTGACGATGACGATCATACCCGGCGGAACGACCGGTGGCGTGGCCGCTGATAGGCCGTCATCATCGATCCAACGAGCCCATACGTCGGTTCCACTCACGCGCGGTATCCGGCTGGACCTGAAGGTGTGCCGACGGCAGGTGGGCAACCGCTCGGCGCCCGTTGGGTGAGCGGAGCGCGTGGGACAATGGGGCTGGTACGGGCCATGAATGACACCCATAGGACGACGATCGACCAGGGGGATGGGGTAGTGCGGACCGTAACGGCAACCCGGTATGTGACACCGCTCCGCGAGGGCGGGTCGCTCCCGGCGATCGCCGAGGCGGACGACGACGGGATGTATGTCGTCAAGTTCCGGGGGGCGGCACAAGGGACGCGTGCCTTGATCGCCGAGTTGATCGCCGGCGGCATTGGGCACGCGCTCGGGCTCCCGGTTCCGGAGCTCGTCCTCGTCCTGATCGACCCGGAGTTCGGCCGGGCCGAGCCGCACCAGGAGATCCAGGGGCTGATCGAACGCAGCGTCGGTCTGAACGTCGGGCTGGACTACCTCCCGGGATCGATCACCTTCGATCCGGTGGCGCGGCCGGCGCCCGATCCCGACCTGGCAGCCCGGATCGTCTGGTTTGACGCGCTGGTCACGAACGTCGACCGGACCGTCCGGAACACCAATCTCCTGCGCTGGCACCGAGCACTCTGGCTGATCGACCATGGCGCCGCGATGTACTTCCATCACACCTGGCACGACCCGGCCACGCTGGCCCGCACCCCCTTCGCCCGCGTGGCTGACCATGTCCTGCTGCCCTACGCCAGTCCCATCCCGGATGCCGCCGCGATCCTCCGGCCGATGCTCGACCGGGACCGCCTCGCAGCCATCCTGGACGCCATTCCGCCGGAGTGGCTGGGCGCCGAGGCGGGGTTCGCCAGCGCCGATGAGCATCGTGCGGCCTATCTCGACTATTTCCTGGCGCGACTGGAAGCATCCGCCGTATTCACCGAGGAGGCCGAACGTGCCCGTATCGCCGTCCAACCCCTCTGACCGGTCCGGCGTCGAGCGACCGGGTCCACGTCAGATCTGGATCCGGTCGCTGGTCATGGGTGCCGTCCTGGCCCTGTTCATCGCAATCGCGTTCGGCCGGTTCGAGTCGGAGCGGATCGTTTCGCTGTTCATCCTCTGGAGCGTTCCGCTGGTCCTCGTCCTCGGTGGCCTGTTTACCTGGGTCAACCGCTCGCCGGGGCGGGGGGGCGGACGGTGACGGGACCGGTAGCGTCGGCGGCTGGGAACGCGGCTGGAGCGACCTGGGTCCGGTACGAGTACGCCGTGATCCGGGTCGTGCCGCGGGTCGAACGGGGTGAGGTGCTGAATGCCGGGGTAGTCCTGTTCTGCCGGGCACGCCGCTTCCTCGGAGCGCGAATCGGGATGGGCGAGGAGCGGGAAGGAGCGGTGCTTGCCATCGCGCCCGACCTCGACCTGGAGCAGCTCCGGGAGCGGCTGAACATCATCCCGGTGATCTGCGCTGGCGGTCCTGGTTCGGGACCCATCGGGCAACTGACGATCGCCGAGCGATTCCACTGGCTCGTCGCGCCGCAGAGCACCGTCGTCCAGCCCGGACCGGTCCACACCGGCATCTGCTCAGATCCCGCGCGCGCGCTCGACGATCTCTACACCGACATGCTAGGCCCGCTGGCGCACTGCGACCCGTCCGGGCGAGGTGGAGTGAACGTCGGCTGAGTCCGTGGCTCCTCCGGTGGGCGGGACTGTTCCTGCCCGCATGGACGGTGGCGGCCATCGCCTCGGGGCGGCAGGCTTGGCGTCACGAATGCGTCCTGTCTTTGAAGACGCTTTGGCCCAGGCCGGGAGGCCGAGGGAGCTCACTGCCGATGGATTCCCATGCGACCTGGGCCGCGCTCCGCAACGCGAGCAGCTCGACCAACCCGAACCGGCCGGTTTCCCGTGAGACGCTGCGGCGGATCTGGGGATTCGCTCAGCCACATCGCTGGAAACTGGCGCTGTTCCTCGGGCTGAGCATCCTGACCGCCGGACTGGCCGTCGCGACGCCGACCCTGGCGGGCCGCGTCATCAACGCGATCAACGATGGGCGGGACGAGGGGGTCGTCGTCCGGCTCGCGCTGCTGATCGCGGCGATCGCGGTGGCGGAAGCCGGTATCGGCGTGCTGGTCCGGTGGCTGTCCGCAAGCATCGGCGAGAGCCTGATCCTCCAGCTGCGGACCGCCGTCTTCGATCATGTCCAGAGCCAGCCGATCGCCTTCTTCTCCCGAACGCGGACCGGGGCGCTGGTCAGCCGACTGAACAACGACGTCATCGGTGCCCAGCGCGCCTTCAGCGGCACGCTGTCCGGCGTCGTGAGCAACGCGGTCATGTTGATCCTGACGCTAATTGTCATGGTCAATATTTCCTGGCAGATCACCGCGACGGCGCTGATCCTCCTGCCGATCTTCGTCATCCCGGCCCGGCGCCAAGGCGCGCGGCTCGCCCGCCTGCAGCGCGAGTCGGCTGACTACAACGCGACGATGAGCTCGACGATGACCGAGCGCTTCTCGGCGCCAGGTGCGACGCTCGTCAAGCTGTTCGGTCGACCGGACGAGGAGTCCGCCGAGTTCGCCAGTCGTGCCCGCCGGGTCCGCGATGTCGGCGTTCGCACGGCCATGCTCCAGTACGTCTTCGTCACCGCGCTGACGCTGGTCTCGGCGCTGGCGCTGGCGGCGGTCTACGGGCTGGGCGGGTTCTACGCCCTGCGTGGGCAACTGGACGCCGGATCAGTCGTCGCCATGGCGCTGCTCCTGACCCGCCTCTACGCGCCGCTGATCGCGCTGGCGAGCGCTCGCGTTGAGGTCGTATCGGCCCTGGTCTCGTTTGAGCGCGTCTTTGAGGTACTCGATCTCAAGCCGCTGATCGCCGACAAGCCGGATGCCCGCAGCGTGCCGGACGGTCCGGTCTCGGTCGAGTACGACCATGTCTCGTTTAGCTACCCGGCCGCCGACCTGTACTCGCTGGCGTCGCTGGAAGAGGTCGCCATCCTCGACACGCGCGGCGGTGAGCAGGTGCTGCAGGACATCTCGTTCCGGATCGAGCCGGGGCAGATGGTCGCGCTGGTCGGGTCCTCCGGCGCCGGGAAGTCGACGATCGCCCAGCTGCTGCCGCGGCTCTACGACGTGGATACCGGTGCCATCCGGCTGTCCGGCGTCGATGTCCGCGACCTCTCGGCCGAGTCGATCCGGCAAACCGTCGGGATGGTGACGCAAGACGGGCACCTGTTCCACGATACCCTCCGGGCCAATCTCAAGCTGGCCCGGCCGGATGCGACCGACGACGAGGTGCTGGAGGCACTGCGGAGGGCGCGGCTCTCCGGCGTCATCGCCGCCCTGCCGGATGGACTGGACACCGTTGTTGGTGAGCGCGGCTACCGCTTCTCGGGCGGCGAGCGCCAGCGCCTGACCATTGCCCGGCTGTTGCTGGCGCGCCCGTGGGTGGTGATCCTCGATGAGGCGACGGCGTCGCTGGATTCCACGTCGGAGGCGGCCGTCCAGGCGGCGCTTGGCGAGGCACTCAAGGGCCGGACGGCGCTGGTGATCGCCCATCGCCTCTCGACCGTCCGCGCCGCCGATCAGATCCTCGTCATCGAGGCGGGCCGGATCGTCGAACGCGGCACGCACGACGAGTTGCTGGCGCTTGGTGGCCGGTACCGTGAGCTGTACCGCACCCAGTTCGCCGAGGACGCCGCGCCAGTCGCCGCCGACTAGAGACGCGCTCCAAGTACAACTTCGACCGGACGACCGTCGCCGTCCTTCAATCAAGGGAGCCGGCGCCGGGCAGCTTCCCGGATGCGTTGCAGCCCGGTCGCGGGAGACCGGCTCAGGCGTGACTGAGCCTCCATGTGTGACGAGCGAAGCTTCCTCGCCTCCGGCCCATCACCCTCCATCAGTGCACGGTGCCAGAGGGAGGCAGGCCAGCTGATCCGGCTGGCCGGATCCGTCCCGGACCCGGATACCTCCAGCGCCTGCTCGTCGATTGCGGGCAGGATCACCTCGTCCTCGAACGCCCAGCGCAACCAGTAGGTGCCCTCGGCATCCCACGCCCAGAGGGCCGAGCGACCAGCGTCATCCAGAATGGGCACCTCCGTGCTGAGCAGCATCGCGCCCAGGGAGACGTGGACACCGTCCCAGTCTCGGGCTACGGCGGGCCAGTCCGGGACGAGAGTGGCCCGGTCCGAGGTATAGCTGAGCCCATCCGGTCCCTGTTCCACATGGTGGCCTTCGTGAGAGACGTACGGGTACGCGCGGGCGAGGGCTGCCCATGCCTTCGGCCCGGTGATCTCGTAAACGCGCGCGTCCGGCCGGACCGATAGTCTGCGCCGCCGGATGGGTGCGTTGTCGTACATGTGCAGATCGTTGACCCCGAGTGCCGTCGTAATCACCAGCGAGCTGAGGTCGTCGTCGAACGGTGTCGACGTGAGGACCGTCGGGTGGGGCTTGTGGGCGTAGCCTTCCCAGGGTGACATGGGCCCATTCTTCGCGCGATTGAGGCCGGGTCCGAACGGTTTCACATGGTCCGTGTAGGACGACCACAGCTGTGGCCGCGCCCGGTGGAGTGGCGCGAACCAGCCATCCAGTTCGGGCGCGGCTGCCAGCCGTTCGGCCAGGGGACGGCGGGCGGGTGACTCGAGGGCGAGGCGTTCGAGGACGGCGGGGGTCGTGCCGCGCCACGGGTTGATCTCATCCATCACGGCGGTCGCGACCCGGGCAGCGAGTTCAGGATCAGCGAGTTCGGATGGCGTGAAGTCACTGGCTTCGACGATGGCGAGGAGCACTTGCCCGGCTGGCGCAGACAGGAATAGGTCGGCCGAGCGCTCGACCGGCTGATCAGCGGGGATAGGGGCGGTAGATCCTGTCATCGGTTCCTCCCATCGGGGCCGGGCTGGACGGCCGGTGCTTGCGCATCCAGATCCCATCCCGACCGGGACCGTAGTAGGCGGGTGCGAGACCGACATCGACGTAGCCAGCCCGGCGATAGAGATCGTGGGCGCCGTCGTTCTCCCGCTGGACCATCAGGATCATGTCGCCGCCGGGCAACGCCTCCTCGAGTTCGAACAGCAGCGCCGCGGCCAGCCCCTGCCGGCGAGCGTCCGGGTCCACAGCGATATTGATGACCCGGGCGTCCAGGCCGGACCGGTCGCCGATAGCGCAGCCCAGCACATCGCGACCCCGGACCGCGACCAGGAACCCGATCGCCGGTAGCAGGGCCAGACCGAACAGCGTCGGACCGGAATAAGCCAGTCGCTTGGGGAAGGCGCGGCGCTGGAGTCGGGTCAGGCGGGGGACGTCACGCAGCCGGACGCGCCGGACCTCGATTCCCGCTCGCTGGACGCGGTCCAGCGCCGTCACTCGGTCCAGCGATGGGTTCGCGGTGACTCCGACCGGGATGCCGGGTGCCGTCCGGGCGAAGGTCGTCGGCGGGAGATCGGTGGAAGGAGGCTGCCGGTCTGGTGTGGTGAAGGGTGAACCGTCGATTGACACGTTCGTCCCCCGGGCGGTCGATGGGTCGACGCGGGCGCCGATCCGATGATCTGGCCTCGCACGATACCACGCCGCTCGGGGGGAACCGGGCGTCCGAGGAGATAGCAGGGCGTAGGCTTCGTGACCCGTCAGGTTCGCCCGTGTCAGGTCCGGTTCCGTACAGCTTGCATCGTTCGAGCGACGGATTCTGGCAGCGTTGACCGTCGGTCACCCCTGTACGGACGCGGATTTCTGCTTGACACAGCTTTGGATGGCTCCCTACACTGGCGACCAGGAATAGAACAGATGTTCTATTTCACCGGTTATACAGGCGTCAGGAACGGTGAGGTTCGTGGCGGCGAGGACGAAGGGTGCAATGGATCTGGCCGATCGGGAAGCAGGGGGCGTACAGCCAATGTCGATCGGGCAGCGAGCGGCAACGAGTGACGGACGGGATGGCCAGGTATCGCCGGCCCGGCAAACGCACGGGCGGCGCCGATCCGGCACCAGGTCAGGAGGGAACGAGGCAGTCGAGTCCCGGCCGCTCCTGGATCCGGCTCGCGATATCGACGAGGCCGACGAGTCCGGCCTGGTCGCGCTGGTCGGGGCAGCGCGGGCCGGAGATCGTTCGGCCCGGAACGAGATCTTCCGCCTGTTCGGGCCGCGCATCGACCGGTGGGTTCGGCGGGAGTGGGCGTTCATCCGGCGACAGTCCACAGGGCTCGAACCGGGCGATCTCCAGTCGGAAGCCTTTCTCATTCTGACCGAACTCATCATCAGCTGGCCTGGCAGGGACCGGTTCGGTGTCTACGTCGTTCACGTCTTCCCGCTGCGCCTTCGCACCGCTGCCCGGCGCCTGGCCGGGCAGCCAGTCCGCCGACGGAGTGGTCTGGCGGAAGGTGACGCCGGACTGGATGTCATGTCCATCGCTGGCGACAGCCCTTCGGTCGATGGACTCGCCGCTGACGAGAGCTGGGAGGCGGAGCAGACGATGGTCCTCCTGGAGTCGATCGCCGGGCGATTGCCGGACCAGCGCGGGCAGCAGATCCTGCTCTGGCGGGTCCGGGACGGGCGATCGCTCACCCAGATCGCCCGGAATCTCGGGTTAAGCCGCCGACAGGTCTACCGGATCTGGAACGACATCACCACCTGGGCGCGAGAGAACTGGGCAGCCTGACGCGGCGATCGCGCACCCGGTTCGCCTCGTCATGAGCAGGTCTATCCATTAGGATTCCAAACGATGTAGCGCACATGCTGGCTCGGCCGGACGCCGCCCCGCCCGGCATCATCTTCGGCGTCGTTCGTCTGTACCGCACCGGACACCCTCGATGAGTGATTTCCTCCTGAAGCTTGGCGAGATCGTGCTGCTCAACATCCTGCTTTCGGGCGACAACGCGATCGTCATCGGGATGGCCTCGAGGGGGCTCAATGAGCGCCATCGCCGGCGGGCGATCCTCGCCGGCGGGCTGGGCGCGGTCGCCATGCGGATCGCTTTCACGTTCGTCATCGCGACGCTGCTGGATATCCCGTACATCCATCTCATCGGCGGGGTGCTCCTGCTGTACATCGCCTGGACACTCCTGCGACCAGAGGCGGAGGCCGACGAGCGGGCCGCGGCGACGGGGCTCTGGTCGGCCATCGGGACGATCATCGCGGCGGACGCGGTCATGAGCCTGGACAACGTCGTCGCAATCACGGCCGCGGCCGACGGTGACCTCTCGCTGCTGATCGTCGGGATCGCGCTCTCGATCCCGATCGTCCTGTTCGGGAGCGACCTGCTTTCACGTCTGCTCAGTCGGTTCCCGGTGCTCATCTACGTCGGTGTCCTCGTTCTGGTCTTTACGGCCATCGAGATCGCCGCCGAGGAGGAGGTCATCCACGACTGGCACGCGATACAACGCTGGGAGGAAGTCACCATCACGGCCATCGCGGCGATCGTTGTATTCGGAGCGGGATGGGCGTCCCGCCGCGGGTCCGCATCTCCAGACGGTCACGGGATTCCTCCCACCGGCGCATGACGAGGCGGGCCATGACGTCGATCTGTGGCCACACCATTCCTGATGTGGAGCTTGTCCTTCCGAAGCGCAGGGGCCCTAGCCTGGACGATGGAACCAGGTGACGCAGGGATGATCGCGACCAGAACAAAACAGGGGAGCATCCTCGGAATACAGCGGCTCGTATGAGTCGCTCCAGGACGCCGAACGGCTTGCGGACAATGTCAATCGGGAACCGGGGGCGCTGGAAGAAAACCGCTGCAAGGGAGCTGGCGTAAATAGAGTCAAGAGCGTCGGTTCCCCCCACTTGGCGACGTTCCCTCAGATGATCCTTCGGGTGCCCCCGCACCCACACATCCCTTCCCCGCGCAGGCCCGGCATTCCCAGCCGGGCCTGTGGCGTTAACGCGTTGTTCGTGGTGACCACATCGCAGAAGCCTGACACTGCCTCCCGATACATTGACTCCGAAAGACCATCGGGACGTGGTGGGGGACATGGCGTGAGGATTGGGGAGCAGGCGCAAGCGTCAGTGGCCGATGTGTTCCGGGTGTTCCTCCGGCTGGGCCTGACCTCCTTCGGCGGGCCGATCGCCCATCTCGGCTTCTTCCGCCACGAGTTCGTCGAGCGACGGGAATGGGTGTCCCCGGACGACTACGCCGCCATCGTCTCGATCTGCCAGACGCTGCCCGGACCCACCTCTTCCCAGGTCGGACTGATGATCGGCCGGCGCATGGCTGGCTTGCCCGGCGCGCTGGCGGCGTGGTCGGGATTCACCATGCCCTCGGTCGTGGCGCTCACGATCGCCGCGCTCGGGCTGGCCCGCTTTGACGCGGCGGTCATCGACCGGGCGCTCGATGGGCTCATGGTCGTCGCCGTCGCGGTCGTGGCGCTGGCGGTTCGCGATATGGGCCGGACCGCGTGGACCGACCGGAACCGCGCCACACTCGGGATCCTCGCCGCGACGATCCTGCTGATCTGGTCGTCCCCGGTCGTCCAGGTGGTCGTCATCACACTCGGATTGGTGGTGGGGCTGGCGGCCTGGCGGTGGGGGCGACCGGAGGGAACCGGGACACCGGCTCCTGCGAACCGGATTCGGGGCCGGGTGCCCCGATCAGCGATCGCCTGCCTTACGGCGTTCGGCGCGCTGCTCGTCCTCCTGCCGCCGCTGGCCGCGGCGACTGGCTGGCGACCGCTGGAGCTGGTCGCCGGGTTCTATCGATCCGGGTCATTGGTCTTCGGTGGCGGGCACGTCGTCCTGCCGCTGCTCGAACAGCTGGTCGTCCCGTCCGGCTGGGTGTCGCCGGACGATGTGGCGGTCGGCTATGGCCTGGCGCAGGCGGTGCCCGGCCCACTGTTCACCTACGCCTCGTACCTCGGCGCGGCGACTGGCGGACCCGGTCTCGCGGGGATCGGCCTGGCCCTGCTGGCGACGGGCGCGATCTTTCTGCCGTCGTTCCTGCTGGTCTTCGGCGTCGCCCCGTTCCAGGATCGGCTTCGATCCAGGGCGGCGCTGGCAGGGCTGGCGGGCGTGAACGCGGTGGTCGTCGGCGTCCTGCTCGCGGCGCTCTATGACCCGATCTGGCGATCCGCGATTCATGAACCCGGGGACGTGGCGCTGCTTCTCGTTGCCGTCGCCGCCCTGCACTGGTGGCGATTACCGGCGTGGGTCGTCGTCCTGGGGGGCGCCGCGGCGGGTGCGATCTTCGGTTGAACGATGATGGGACCGCTGAACCATCAGCGGTCCCATCATCGGTGTGCAAGGGGGCGGTTGCTCAGTCCAGCCGGAAGTAGCGGAACCCTTCGGCCAGATCACCGTTGCCGGGGTGCTCGCGGGCGGTTCGCTCGGCCCATTCCTTGACCATCGGCTCCGGGTCCCAGTCCCCGACCTGGCTGACGTGCGCCTTGAGCGCGGCGACCTTGGTCTGCCAGTGGCCGGAGATGTCCACCCAGATGTTGGCCGAGTCAGTGCCATCGACGTAGACCTCGCGGACCTTGTGCGGCTCCAGCCCCTCGGCCAGGAGTTCCGGGAAGGTCATCCGGTCACGGGCGGACGGGTAGATCGCGTCCAGCGTCGCCTGCCCGGCGGCGCGGTGGTCCGGGTGGTTGAGATAGCTGGTCCCGACGAACTGGACAGTCGGGTCCTGACAGATCACGATGTCGGGCTTAACCTGCCGGATCACCCGCGTCAGCTCCCGGCGCAGCTCGAGATCGGGAACGAGGGTCGCGTCGCTCCGGCGGAGGAAGACGACGTCCTTCACGCCGAGGATCTCGCAGGCCGCGCGCTGCTCGGCTTCCCGGGTGGTGACGAGCTGCTCCGGCGTCACGTCGGGATCGCTGCTGCCCTTGTCGCCGGAGGTCAGCAGGACGTAGGTGACATGCCGCCCCTCGGCGGCCCAGCGGGCAACAGTACCAGCACATCCGAATTCGGCGTCGTCGGGATGGGCAACGATAACGGCGACGCGGATCGGTGTCGCGGAGTTGGAGTTGGACGAGTCAGTCATGGGGAGGAATCTGCTCCTGGTTGCAACGGATATCGAACAGGTGCCGAGTATGCGGCCACATCGCGGACGATTGGCGACCGGTTGACCTGCTCGAACGGACAGGACCGGGCCGCCCCACGGATCTCAGCCCGCGATCCGCTCGATCGTCGTCGCGCGGTTGCCGTCGGTGGTGACGAGGACTGCCGCAAACGTCATCGGGCCGGTCGCGAGCGGGGCGGGGGTCCCGGCGACCCAGTCGCCGCGGATCATCGCCGCGGCCTGTTCGGCGTTGCCACCACCGGCACCACCGGTCGGCCCGGTGAAGCCGACCTCGGTGACGATCGCTGTGCCGCCCGGCAGGATATCCAGCGCCAGCGACGGCTCGTGCGTATGGGTTCCAAGGACCGCGGCGGCGGACCCGTTGACTGCGAACGCGAAAGCCCGCTTGAACACGGGCATCGCACCATGCAGGTCGACGATTACGGTCCCGGTCCGCTCTGCCTCTTCCCAGCCGGCCCAGAGTGGCGTGGCCTCGGTGAACGCGTCCGCCATGATGAGGTTTACGACGGTGACCGGCTCGCCAGCGACGTCAAAGGTCACCGTGCCATGGCCAGGGAGATCCGCCGGGACGTTGATCGGACGCAGGACCCGCGGGTGGGCAAGCACCTCGGCGGCGTCCGCCCGGTCCCACGTGTGATTGCCGCCGGTGATGACGTCGACGCCACCGTCGAGCAACGCCGCGACGATCTCCGGCGACGTCCCGAAGCGGTCGGTGGTGAGGTCGTGAGCCGCGTTCTCCGCGTTGACGATGACCACGTCGACCGGGCGCAACGCCCGGATCCGCTCAATCGAACGGAGCGCGAACGGGACCGACGCGGTGCCGACGAGATCACCGATGAAGAGGACGTGCATGGCGAAGGCTTGCTCCTGAATGGTGCGACGACCGGGCCCGCGTGCCGCCGGCATGGTACCCGGCAGGCGGGCAGAGGGGAGGGATCAGACCGGATATCGATCGCGGAGCTTTAGCCGGTCCAGCGCCGCCCATGTCGCCGGGGCGGCGCGGCCGTCCGGGCCAAGTGCGTCGACGAGGGCCGTGAGGTCTTCCACTACATCCACGTCAAACGATGGCTCCAGCTCCGCCAGCGACAGTCCCAGCTCACCAGCCCGGGCGACCAGCGCGTCGGCTGCCCGGGCGGTGCTCATCGGCGCACCGGTGATGACGTCGTGGAATCCGCGACAGCCGATCAGGTAGTAGCCACCGTCGTGGACCCGGGCCAGCGCGACGTCGACCGCATGGAGCCGTGAGAAGGCCGGGATTACCTGGTCGATAGTCAGTTGCGGCGAGTCCGACGCGATCAGGACGGTCCGGGCGTAGCCGGCCTCGGCGCCCCAACGCAGCAGGTTGACCTGCCGCACGCCCCAGTCCGGGCCAACCTGCGGGATGAAGTGGGCCGGCGGTGGAGCACCCGGAGCGAGCTCCGCGATGAGCGCGCCGAAGTCGGCATCGGCCGGGGTGAACCCCCAGGCGAGGTCGTAGCCGAGGTCCAGGGCGGCGCGGCCGAACCGGTCGGCCACATCGGCGACGAACGCGCGGTAGAGCGACGCTGCGACCGCATCGGAAAGCGTGGCGCCGAGCCGGGTCTTGGCAAGCCCGGGTAGCGGCATCTTGCCGCCGATGATGAGCAGATCGTCGTGGCGGCGGATGGCTGGCGCGGTGTCAGTCAACGGTTCCTGCTCCTGCACACATGGTCGCCGATGCGGCGGTCCGTGGCTCGATGGTGCTGTTCATCAGCCGGGTCTGGAGGGGCACGCCGGTCGCCGGATTAAGCAGCGAGACGTCCACCCAGTAGTCGTTGGTCGTCCGTCCCTCGGGGATATCGAACATCACCTCGACCGACGAGACGGCGCCGGGGGCGACGGCTGGCTGGAGGGTCGATCCCAGCTCGATGACGGACAGTCCGGCTGCAGCATCCTTCGGAATGAGCCGGACCTGGACCGGCAGGGGGATGACGGTCCGACTCTGGAAGTGCAGCGAGAGGTCGCGGCGGACCATGCCGTCGGCGGGCGTGCCGGCCCAGCGATCATGGTAGGTGAGCAACGTCGCGAGTTGGCTGTAGTCCCAGCGGCAGGTCAGGCTGTTGATCATCACTGGTGGAGGCGGGATCGTGCGCATATCGTAAACGGAGGCAAACGGTACCCCGTGGATCCGGACCTCATGCAGTGGATCGAAGCGCGACGCCTGGTTGTGGATCACGGGCTGGAGGTTGCGGCGCCACTGGGGCAGGTAGGAGACGTAGTAATCGGTGGTCGCCCACGCGTGCAGCCCCGCAGCGTCGTTGTCGACGCGTGATCCGGTGACGGAGACCGACTCCGGCATCAGGTAGAGCATCGTCGTCGGGTCGTTCTGGGACCGGACGACCGCCGTCTCGCCCCCGGGCTGCGCGAGGATGAACTCGCCCGCCTGGTCCAGCCCTTCGCCCCAGCCGAGCTGCAGCGTCTCCTGCGCTTCGTCGATCCCGCCGAGCAGGGGGTTGAAGTAGTCCAGGCCGTACTGGCGGTCGGACCAGGCCGCCGCACCCTGCGGCAGGATGAGGGCGACCACGAGAGCGACAGCGAGTCCCTGCCGCCAGCGAGCGCGACGGGACCAGACAAGCCCGGCGAGGGCGACGATGCCGATGGCCGCGAGGATATTCATCAGCGGGAAGAGCGGCAGGATATAGCGGTCGATCTTCTTGGCGCCGGCGTCCATGATCGCGAAGTACGCGGCGCCGAACAGCACGATGGTCGCGATCGTCTCCCATTGCCCGGACACGACCGCGCGGGTCCGGCGGAGGGGCAGCGCCAGGACGAACAGGACGAGTCCGGCCATGATCACCGGCGTCATCCGCCAAGCCAAGGCGTCGACGTAGAAGCGGGATCCGGGATCGCCCTCGACGATCCGGCCGTCATAGAAGATCGGCAGTTCGTGCCCGGCGGTCGCGGCGTTACTGGCGAACCCCCACATCCGCTCGATGACGAAGGCCGGCTCGGTGAGCAGGGCGGGCCAGAGCACGACGGTCGCGAGGCCAGTCGCCAGCCCGAAGCTCAGCGTCATCACCACAGCCCGGTACACGGCGGCCTGCCGTACGGCCAGCGGCCGGCCCCGCACGACGGTGGCGATGGCGGGAACCACGATCAGCAGCACGCCGATCGGGACGAGTACGCCGACCGTGAACCGGGCCATGATCGCGATCGCCGTCAATACGCCCGCGACGACCCAGCGGCCGGGACTGGAGCCCCCGGCCGCCCAGCCGATCCCGAGGACGGCCGCCATCGACGCGATCGCCGTCATGCCGTCGATGTGGAGAAACCGGTCGTGACCGATCTGGAACGGCTCGAAGACGAGCAGGACCAGCGCGACCAGTGCCACCCATGGCCCGAACAGCCGTCGCAGCAGCACGGCCGAGACGGCCAGCAGCGCGGCCTGGACGACCAGCTTGGCGATGCGGGCGTCAATCAGCATCTCCATCGGGTCGATCCCGAGGCGGCGAAGATCGAGGTGAACGCTGTGATAGTAGAAGCTGGTGTTGTCGATGACGGGAAACTCACGCCCGCTGAAGAGATAGGCGATGACCCCGGCCCAGAGGGTCGGCTGGCCGGGGTGGGGAAGCTGGAACGTGGCGCCGAGGTCGAAGTCGGCAAGCCCGGCGTACATTCGGCCGGACGACCCCAGCCAGAAGGGCTCGTCGGTGTTGAGCATCCGGTCGATGCCCCAGATCCGGGTACCGAGGTAGGCCCCCAGCACCACGAGAACTGCAAGGACGAACCAGTTGGCGCGAAGACGATCGACGGCAGACGTCATCGGGGAAAGGGTTCCGTCGCGGCGTCGGGGCGGTCCCGGGCGGCCCGGAACACGCAGCCGATGATCCGCTCCCCGGCCTTGAGGGAGGCGCGCAGACTGCCGCTGACCTTGCTCTCGCCGGCGGCCCGGACCCGGAAGTTCACCGGCACCTCGGTGATCCGCAGGCCACGGCGAGCCGCCCGGGCGGTCATCTCGGTCGACCAGCCGTACGTCATCTCGGACATGCCGAGCGCCAGTAGGGTGTCGCGACGGATGACACGGAACGGGCCGATGTCCGTGACGCGGGCACCGAACCGAAATCGGAGCAGGCGGGAGGCCAGCCAGTTGCCGAAGCGCTGCTGCGGCTCGAGGGCGCCGGGCTGGGCCCGGGCCACGCGGGATCCGGTCACGAGATCGGCGGTCCTGGCCAGCACCGGTGCCAGCATCGCGGGCAGGTCTGCAGGATCATCGGAGCCGTCGCCGTCCATCTGGATGATCAGGTCGACGTCGCCCGCTCCGAGCACCCCGGAAGCGCAGGCCCGCCCGTAACCTCGGCGGGGTTCGGAGACGACCTCGGCACCCGCCGCCCGGGCGACCTCGGCTGTCCGGTCCGTCGAGCCGTTGTCGACGACCACGACGCGGACGACGTCGACCGCGACGCCTTGGCCCGGGAGCCGCTGGGCATGCTCGAGGATCTCGCGGACGGAGTCGCCGATCGCCTCTTCTTCATTGAGGGCCGGGATGACGATCGCGGCGGTCAGGTGGGCACCGCGAGCGGTGGCGTCGCTCACGCGTCCCGCTCCGCCGCGCCAGCCGACCGCTTGACGACCTGCCGGGCCCGGAGCGCCCGCTCGGCTTCGGCGAAGTAGTCCTCGATCCGTCCCTGGGTCCGGATCCACTCCAGGTACCGGTCGATCCCGTCACTGAGCGTGACCTGTGGCTGGAACCCCAGCTCGCCAAGGCGCGAGATGTCGGAGATCAGGGCCCGCATCTCGCCGGGGCGGTACTCGCCGGGGATCAGCGGCGCGATGTCCTTGCCCAGCCGGTCGGCCAGCAGCGATGCCAGCGCGCCGATCTCCGCCGCGTTGCCGGTGCCGACGTTGAAGACACGGCCATTGGCCCGGTCGTCGGTGGCGACGAGGATGTTGGCGCGGGCGATGTCTTCGACGAAGATCAGGTCGCGGGACTGGCGGCCGTCCTCGTAGACCAGTGGCGGACGGTCGTTCATCAACCTGGTGCAGAAGATCGCGATCACGCCGGTGTAGGGATTGAAGATCGACTGCCGGGGACCGTAGGTGCAGGAATAGCGCAGCGCCACGACGGGCAGCCCGGTGGCGCGACCGAACGAGATCGTCAGGCGCTCCTGGTCGGCCTTGGAGATGGCGTAGGTGTTCTCGCCCCCCATCGGTGCGCCCTCATCCGTGGGAACCGGCTGGGCGATCCGGTCGCAGAGGGGACAATGGACGTCGTAGTCGCCGGCCGCGAGCCGGGAAACCTCGCGGGTAGTCCCGTAGAAGTGGCCATGCTCGGGGCAGGAGTAGGCGCCCTCGTTGTAGACGGCCTGCGACGACGCAACCACGACCTTCTTCACGGGCAGGTCGCGCTCGCGGATCGTTTCCAGCATCAGCGCGGTGCCGAGCGAGTTGACCTCGATGAACTTGGCGATCTCGGGCATGTAGCCGCCGTAGGCGGCCTGGTGGAAGACGAGGTCGACGCCGTCCAGCGCCTGCTCCCATGCCGCCCGGTCCCGGACGTCCCCCGCGATGAACTCGGCGTCAGCCGGCACCCATGCGGGCTTGCCCTGGCGGTGGGTATAGGGCTCCAGGCGGTCCATGATCCGGACCTCCCACCCCCGCGCGCGGGCCAGGTCAACGATGTGTGAGCCGATCAGTCCGGCGCCGCCGGTGACAAGAGCCTTCATCCGTTCTCCAGGGGTGCCGGCGCGTCAAAGCGCCGGGGACGTTGCAGCGCGGCCGGGACCGTCCTCCGGAGCCGAGAGGGATTATGCCCCGTCTCGGCTCCGGGGTGCGGCCGGGCAATCAGTCGGATCACCGGATGTGATACGCTATTCTTTCGTAAGTTCGTCCGTTTGAGGCGATCAGCCTGGTACTCAAGGAGCAACCCCATGGTCTCGATGTCGGAAGGTGCGCGAGCGCTCATCGACGCCGCCAACGTCGGCATCCTGACGACGCTCGGGCCGGACGGGGCGCCACAGACGACGGCCCTCTGGTATCTGTTCGAGGACGGGCAGGTGAAGATCTCGCTCAACACCTCACGGCAGAAGGCGCGCAACCTGTCGCGTGATCCGCGTGTCTCGTTCTTCCTGATGGATCCGGCCAACCCGTATCGAACGGTCGAGTTCCGGGGGACGGCGACGGTCGAGCCGGACGACGACTATCGCTTCGCCGAGCGCATCGGCGCCCGGTACGGGGGCGCGAACCTGCGTGACAACGACCGACCCGGCGAGACCCGCGTCGTCGTCACGATCGCGCCCGTCAAGGTCCTGACCTTCGGCATATGATCGGTCCGTCAGATAACGCGCCGATCACCCGACCCTAGATGACTCCGTCCGGCTGGTAGGGAAGGGGCGAATCCGGGAACGGCAGCGGTTCCCGGCCGACCGAGGCCCGGCGGCGGTTCTCGAGACCAATCGCGATCCGGCTGAGCTTGGCCATGCATTCCTCGAGGACCGGGAGGTCCTCGTCGGTGAGGAACGCCATGCTCTCGATCATGGAGTCGAGGTAGTACCGCTCGACGGCGACGCTGACGTCGTAGCCCTCCGGAGTAATCCGGATGAACTGGCTGCGTGCGTCCCGGGGATCGACGGTCCGCGTGATGTGCCCGGACGACTCGAGACGGCTCAGCACCCGGGTAATAACGCTCGGCTGGACCCCGAAGAGCGTTGCCAGCGCGGAAGGCGTGACGTCATCCGTCGCGAGCAGGCCGTGCCGCAGCGTGTAGAGGATCTGGATCTGGCGATGCCCCAGATTGCTGGAGCCGAACCGCTGATCGCGGACGCTGTCGGTCCAGGAACCGAAGAATGGCAGAACCTGCATCATCCGGCCGGCCAGCTGGCGGCGCTGCTGGTCCGCCGGTTCGTCGGTTTCTTGGCTGCTCATGTGGATTGGTCTCACGGGTTCTCCGGGTGTCAGGCACCGGAGTATATCAAGCGGTCGAAGCGATTCGGCTCCCGTCTTGCTGCCAAGTTGGCGAACCGCAGAGGGGTACCTTATACGCCAACCTGCGCGTCATACGTCACCTTGATCCACCAGCCGATCGGGCCGGTGATGTCCGGCAGGACGGCCTCGACATCGACACCCGTCAGGTCGAGCACTCCCCGGTCCGGAGCGGCCCAGCGCAGCGAGCCGGTCCGGACCTCGAGATGGAAGTCGCCGGGGAACGGGTCTTCGAGCCCCGGTGGAAGATGAGCTGGAAAGCCGGGGGAGGCGCCAGCCGGAACGTGACCCGGTCGTCCGGCGCACCATAAATGGGCGCCTTCCACTTGATGCGCTCGACCAGGTCCGGATGCGCCGAAGCGACCGCTTCGCGGAGGAGCACGATCGCCGGTCGACGAGGGTGATCGAGAGTTGGCAGGAACTGATCAACGGCGGTGCCAGGCTTATCCGGCATGGGCTCGGTTTCCATCAGCGCGGCGCTGATCGCTGGAGGGAGGCCAGGTAGCTGACCACGGTTGCCGGGCCGGATCGTGGAGCAACCGCCTCGACGTCCGGGTTGTAATTGGTATTGGTGTTGACGTCATAGACGAGCGCGCGGCCGTCCGCCGCTTCGATGAACTCGAACCCGGCGACCTCCAACCGGTGCGAACGAGCGAAGGCCGTGACCTGCGCGATCAGCGGATGATCGTCGAACCCCTCGCGTAGCGCGAACAGACTCGCCGATTCGACGGGACGGCCATCGGCATCCAGCTCACAGGCTTCCGCCGGGCAGAGCTGAAAGCCGCCACGGGCGGTGTCGGCTGTAATCGCATAGAGGTAGTCGTACGCCACCGTCTCAATCCGGGTGATGAAGGGAGCCCGTGGTTCGATGTACTCCTGGAGCAGGGTTATCCCATCGACCGGCTGCTCGCACTCGCCCGAGGCGACGTACTCCCTGAAGCTGGCATGGTCGTCGAAGCGACGGACGCCGAGCCCCTTGCCACCCTGGTTGTGCTTGGTGATGAACGGTGCCGGCAGTCGCCCCGCCGCTTCGACCAGGCCGTCACGGCCAGCAACGACGATGGTCCGGGGTACGTCGATGCCGAATGCTTTGAGCCGGGTGAGCTGACGGACCTTGCTGACTTCCATCTCAACGACGTCGCGCCCGTTGACGACGCGGCGGCCATGCGCCTCCAGCCAGTCGAGCGTGGCGCGCGCGTAATCCTTGGACCACGGGTGGTCACGGGTGTGGGATGACGCGCTCAGCCGGTTGTAGAACACGCCCTCTGGTGGCTCGGCGTCGAGGTCGATGGTGGCCTCGGTGATGAGCCATTCCCGGTAGGACAGTCCCGCGTCGTCGAAAGCGCGGGCGAACGGGGGAAACCAGTCAGGGTTCTCGTGCAGGACGTGAATCATCAATCAGACCTGTCTCTCGATCCCGCACGCGACCGGTTGCCGGGATCTCACTGGCGACATCAGGAGGGACGCGCACCTGGCTAAACCAGAGTCCGGGTTATGGACGCGAGTGACCGGACGTCGGCGGTTGAGCGTTGACCGATAAGAACACCTGTTCTATTCTGGGGTCGGTATCGTCGACCCGCAGGGAGAGCAGTCATGTACCCGGTTCAATCCATCCCGGTCGTCGTTCCGACGGAAGAGGAGCGTTCAGCCCTGCGACTCGTCGCGCGAATGCTCAACCGCTCCGGCCGGACACTCGCCACCCAGCTCCTGACCAACGAGCAATCGTACCAACACGCGCTGATGCTGGCCGAATTGCGCGACCAGTTGCTCTCGGCCGGGATGCTCTGCGAAGGCCTGTCCGAGATCGTCGAATAGCAGGGCCTCACTGCGCCGCGTCAGATTGCGGGGGCGCGGATAGTGAAGACGGGTTCCGGGATCCTGATCACGTGCCCGCGATCGACGCGATCTTGGAGCGCACGAAGTTCCGGGCGGTAACGGTCGACCGTGAAGCCGTCCAGGTACCACGGGACCGACGCTACGTACCAGCCGAATGCCGCCGCGTCCCGGAATGATGTGGCCCGGACGGCTTCGGTCGCCTCTTCCACCGTAAAGCCGGCTGCCTCCAGTTGGGCCCGCGCCAGCGACAGCGTCCAGGCGGCGCGGGGCGGTGGGTCGGGCGGCAGGCCGAGCTCCCGTCGGATGGCCACGGCGATGCCGTCACCAATCTGCCGGGTGATGAAGATGCCGCCCGGTGCGAGCGATCGATGGACCTCGGCCGCGACGAACGACTCGTGCCGGTTGATGATCAGGGAGAACGACCCATCCGGGAATGGCAACGCGCCGCTCGTCCCCGCATCGGGAATGGGCGCGCCGACTGCCTGATTCACGTTGTCCGGTCCGCCACCGACTGGATAGACCTCGATACCCAGCGGGCCGAGTCGCCTGCGGGCGATCTCGAAGTTTGGAGTCCAGCCCTCGGTCGCGACGGTACGGGACGGCCGGTCGTTCAACCCGGCCAGCCATTCACCGCCGCCCGTTCCCATGTCGAGAAGATCGGGCGCCTCACGGATCGCCGCCTGAACCCACTCGTCATAGTGGGCGTCAGGCGTCGCGGGGGCCATCCGGTCGCCGAGCCAGGAGAAGTCCCAGCCGACCATCGGCCGGGCGGCCGCCTCGTCGAGCCGGGACTCGAGGGCGGCGGGATCACCGGCGGGCAACGGGCTCACCCGAGCTTGAGCACGCGGGCGTGCTGGGCCAGGGCTGTCTGGACGTGCTCATCCCAGTAATCCCAGGTGTGCGCCCCAGGATGCTCGGCGTAGTGATGTTCGATGTCCAGCGCGATCAGGTCGTCGTGCAGCCGGCGGTTGTGGTCGATCAGGTAGTCATCGACACCGCAATCGAAGCTGAGCACCGGGCGCTTGTCGGCGGGCAGCGACGCGACGGTCCGGGCGTGGGTCAGGATCTCGGCGTCGGCCCGGTCCTCGATCAGGTTCGCCATGACCTCGCCGATGTGCGTGGCGCTGGAGTGGGCCCAGATCGACCGGAACAGGTCGTGATGCTTGAGCCCGAGGCGGAGCGACCCGTACCCGCCCATCGACAGACCGCCAATGGCCCAGCCACCCGGTGTGACATTGAAGGTCCGCCGGACATGGGAGGCGAGGTCACTGATGATCGCGTCCTCCCAGCGATAGCGATGGAGCCGGTCGCCGGACTTCAGGTTCAGGTAGCCGTCCGTCCCACCGTCCGGCATCACGACCAGCATCGGGTAGGGCGCGGCGTGACGGACGATGTTGGAGCGCTGGACCCAGCACTGGTAGTCGTCACTCAACCCATGGAGCTGGAACAGGACGGGAAAGGGACCGTCGCCGCTGGTCGGGATGATGACGTTGTAGTTGGTATGCCGATTGAGCGACGGGCTGAAGAACTGGACGGTGGCAACGGTCATCCCGCGGACCTCCTCATTGGCCGGGCTGCTCCCATGGCCGCCCGGGCGTCAGTGTATGTCCGGGCGACCGTTCCCGCCGGCCGCCGGGAGCAATTGGAGACCGACTGGACCGGACATGACCGTAGCCGGGACGGGACCAGGCGGCCAGTGATCTGGGTCCGCATCCTGAACGGGGAACGTGGCGAACGGTGCAGGAAAGTCAAACGCGCGAGATTCGATCAGCAGCCCAGGACTCGAGCATGGTCAAGTTTCTTCAGGTTTCATGCAGTCTGTCGACCGGCCGGGGATCGTGTTTCCGGACAGGAGCGGCCGATCTGCGGTCTCACCTGTGTAGGAAAGGGCCAGGACGAACGCGTACGCCCCGGAGCGCCTTCGTTGTTGGATCAGCGTTAGCCTCATTCCACTGAATCAGCGCCCCTATCCGGTGAACGGAGACGCCCCCGACCGCCTGGTCGGCGGCGTCTTTGTCATTCGCTCGAACGTTGCCGCGCTGGCAACCCGGGGTCAGTCGCAGCCGACGGTGGCATTGATGGCGATGATGCCAGCCCCCAGTAACCCTTCGGCGACCGGCTCGCTCAGGTTGAGCGGCGCACTCGCGCCGGCGAGCAGGGTGGCGGCGTCGGTTGGCGTGAGGTCCGGGTCTGCCTCCAGCAGCAGGGCGACGGTCCCCGTCACGATTGGGGCGGCCATGCTGGTTCCGCTGGCGGTCGCGTACCGGCCGTCGGGAAACGCGCTGGCGACGTCGATGCCCGGCGCACTGAGGTCCACGGCGACGTTGTAGTTGCTGAATGTCGCCCGGTCGCCGGTCGCGGTCGTCGCCGCGACGGAGACGACCCCGTCGTTGGATGCGGGGTATTCCAGTGGTTGCGAGCGGGCCGCGTTACCGGCCGCCGCTACTACCGTGACGTCGCGATCGGTCGCCAGCGCGATCGCGTCGCGGATGGCGCGGGAGTCGTAGGTCGATCCCAGGCTGAGGTTGATGACGTCGGCTCCGGCATTGAGGGCGTGGACGATCCCCGCGGTCAGCGTGAAGGTATCGCCGACGCCATCGCTGTTGAGGACGGTGACGGGCAGGATCATCGTACCGGACGCGACCTGGAGGATCGTGCCGCTGACATGGGTGCCATGGCCGACCATCTCGTCAACCGTCCCGTCGTCGTCGTCGTCCACGCCGTTCCCGACGTCGTCGATCCCGGCCGTCGGATCGATGACATTCAGGCCGAGAGGCGCGATCCGGCCCTCGAACATCGGGTGATCCAGGTCGATACCCGTATCAAGGACCGCTACGGTCACACCCGCACCGTCCAGGCAGCCCGGAGCAGGATCCCAATCGATGCCGTCCGGGAGCGCGGGTGCGTCGACGATGCGGGGCTCACTGGCGGTGCTGGTGAAGAAGTAGCGGGGACGGCCTTCCGGGGCCTGCTGGGTGAAGTTCAGTTCGCCCCAGACCACGTCCGGGTCCGCCGTGAGATCGGCCAGTTCGTCGGGGTCGGGGCGCTCCGGGTCCAGCCCGAACAGCGCGATGTCGATCCCGGCGACCACGCGCAGCAGCTCCGTTCCGCTCCGCTCGGCGATGTCCCGTGGGTCCGAGCCAGCCGCGAACCCGACGATCGCCCGGTCCGCGATCGGCACATCGAGATCGTCGATGTCGTCGTCATCATCGTCATCGTCGAGATCGTCCTCTGGCTCGATCACCGCGGGGACAGGGTCGCTGTCATCAGCGTCGTCCTGGCCGTCGTCGTCATTCCCGACATCATCGTCTTCGTCGGACGAGCCAACGATCGGGGTGATGGTCGGGACGACGACCGGAGCACGCGAGCTTACCGGCGCGGTATCGCCCGGGCTGGTCGGTGCCGGTGCCGGGGCGCCGTCGACCGGGGCCGTTGGAACTGGCACCGGGACGTCGTCATCGTCCCAGTCGTCATCGTCGTCATCTCCGCCGGAACCACCGTCGTCATCGTCATCGTCATTGTCAAAGGCGACGGCGGCATCCTGGCGTGCCGTCTCGGCGGTAACGGTCGAGGAGACCGCGCCCGGGAGGATGCCGGCGCTCAGGGCGGCGGCGAGAAGCCAGGCGAGCGCCGTTCGGCAGGTCATCGTCATGGTCACAACTCCTTTGAAGGCTGGTACGCCACGACGAACGGGGCCCAGCAAGCCGGATGGGGAAAGATTTCCCGGGTATGGGATTGCGCCGAGCGCAGGGCCGAGACCGGGTCAGCACCTCCGAGCCAGGCGTCGTAGAACGACTGGATCAGAACGGCCGAGGCTTCGTCATGAGTCTGCCAGAGACTGGTCACCAGGCCGCCAGCACCGGCGCTGAGCAGCGCGGCCATGATGCCGACCAGCTCGTCGCCTTCACCGACCCGGACGCGTCCGGTCTCGCATCCGGTCAGCAGAACCAGCGCGTCATTGAGCTGGAGATCGAGCAGTTGATCCAGGGTTATCCAGCCATCGGCGAGCTGAAGGCCGGACGCCGCCGGGTGGCGACTGTCGAAGCGCCCGTGGCAAGCCAGATGGACGAGATCGGCATGGGGCAGCTGGTCCAGGACCGCTTCCCGGGTGGCGGCAGCGCCGGACAGGAGCGTCGCGTCAGGCAGCCGGCGGGCGACGTCCTCAGCCTCCCGGCCCATCGCCGGCGCCCGCTCGTCGGGGACACCGACCACGAGTCGCCTGGTCCCCTGGGCAGCGTGCCCCGCATTGGCTCCCATCCCGGCCAGCACGTTGACGCCCGGAACGGTAACGATGTCGAACCGGTCGACCAGTGGCGTCCCGCCCCGATCACCGAGCGCCGCGAACGGGACACTATGCAGGTGGCCTGAGGGGACGATAATCAACCGTTTCCGACCCGCGAAGTGGTCAGTGAGTGGCGCGATCAGCTGGCCGGACAGCTGGTCGAGGACCGTGTCGACATCCCGCTGGAGGCGAGCCGCTCGGCTGGCGGAGATGGAGCCCGACCCGGTAGCCAGGCGGCGGCCCAGCTGGAACTGCAACCGGGCGACGAGCGCGCCGATCGTGACGTCGTCGGCCAGCCGCGCGATTCCAACGACCCCGTCGTGACTGATGACCTGAACCGACAGCGTGTCGCCGGTCGCAAGGTAGCTGAGGACGACCGTCTCCGGGTCCAGCGTCCGCTGGATCTCGTCCAGTGGCTGGGGCGTATCCAGTGCCAGGTGGGAGCGAAGGGTCGCCAGGCGGTCGGTGAGCGTCGCGACAGCCCGCTCATTGGCGGCGATTTCGATCCGCAGGGCGTCGTCGGGCTCGGTTCCCTCGGCGATCGCGCTCCACGTCCAGTTCAGCCACTGGCGGTGCCCGGTCAGCCGACCAAGGAGCACGTCCTCGGCCGGGGTCGAGGCGACCGCCGCTTCGACATCCTGCGTCCGGGCCGCAATCGCGTCCTGGAGCGAGCGGCTGCGCATGCGCTCGCCGATACCGAATGCCTCATGCTGAGCCGCCGGGTCGTCCGAGGCGACCAGTGAGCGGTACAGGTCGGCGTAGACGTCCAGCCGGCCGCCATGGAAGCGCTGCCGGAGCCGGTCTGCCTGGAGGGAGCCACGGATTGCCTCGATCGCGCTGATGGCTGCCCTGGCATGATCGTCGGCGCCTGCATGGTCGCCGGCCGCACGAGCCAGCGCGACGCTTCTGCCATGGATGCTGGCGACCGCCGGGGTGACTCCCGCCCCAATTGCATCGTCCATCGCACCGCGGAGCTCGTCGCGGGCGGCCTCGAGGTTCCCCGTAGTCGCCAACAGATCGGACCGGAGCAGGCGCCAGCCCAGACGCTGCACGGGTCGGTCAGCGTAGGCGGCGAGGCCCTGGTCGACCAGATCGCTGGCGCGGGCGAGGTCATTGGATGTGATGGCCTGCTCGGCCTCCAATGCGCGGATCCGGTCGACCGTGGCCGGCTGCTCATTCGGGTCGAGCTGATCGTGCAGTTCGGCGAGCAGTGGCGCGGCGGCGGCGAAGTCACCCGCCGCGATCAATGTCGCGGCGTACTCGGCCCGGGCGGCGACGAGGTCGGACGGCGTCCCGTCCGCTTCGAGCAGGGCGAGGGCTTCGGCGAACAGGTCACGACTTTCGGCGATGAGCCCGATCGAACCAAGAAGCGCGGCCTGCTCGGCGTTGATCCGCCCGAGGTCACCGTGCGCCTCGTCCTGCTCGAAGAGGCGACGGGACAGCTCGAAGTGGCGGAGGCTGCGCTGGACCGCTCCCTGGCGGGCGGCGAGGTCAGCGAGGTTGCCCTGGACAACGGCGGCCGACCAGGCCAGCTCGCCGTGGTCGAGCAGATTGGCGGCGCGGGCGAAGGCGGCTTCTGCTTCGCGGAAACGGTCCAGCGCTGCGAGGGCAGTGCCGCGATTGGTCTCCACCTGGCCGAGCAGGACCGGCGAGCTGGCCAGGAGTTCGGCAGCCCGGTCGAAACACGGCAGAGCTTCAGTCGCCCGGCCGGTCATCGCCAGCGTCGCCCCGAGGTTCAGTGCGGCCCGTCCTGCGATCGAACCGGCTCCGGCCGCCTCCAAGGCGGCGAGCGCCTCGCGTCCGGTCCCGATCGCCGCGTCGACATTGCCAAGCATCATCAGCGGCTGCATCGAGGCCAGGCGGACACGGGCGCGATCGACCGGTACGGTGTCAGCCTCCTCGAGGTCCAGCGCCGCGGTGCAGGTCTCCAGGGCGGCGTCCGGCTGGTTGGTGTGGGCCTGGGCCATCGCGAGCAGGCGACGCGTGCCGAGCCGTAGGGAGAGGGTCCCGCCCTTGTCGGCAAGGGCAACCGCGCCCCGGGCGGCATCAATGGCCGCGCTGGGGTCGGACGCCGCCAGCCACTCCAGCTCGCTCATCATCGCCTCGCCGCTCAGGGCGATGGCGCCCTGGTCGCCAGCGTCGATGGCGGCGGCGACATCCGGCCAGCGTTCAGCGTGGGCGAGGACCGGGGCATCCTGGTCGACGTGCATCAGATCCGGACCTCGCGGAACAGCACGACCGCGTCACCGATCTCGCTCATCGCCGTCCAGTCACCGGCCGGCAGGGAGATGAGGAAAGACCCGTCCGCACCGAGCCGTGTGGAAACGGCGCCCTCGATCTCACCCGGCTCGAAATCGGCCGGTGCCGGGACCCGCGAGGCCGGGATGAACCACAGGATGAGATCAGAGGTGATCTCATCCAGCCCGAGCTGCCCGCTGATGGACCAGATCGTGCCGTCGTCCGAGGGAGCCAGTTCGAGATCGAGGTCGGCGACGTCACTGACAAAGGTGATCTGGCGGGTGCGCGGGGAGGCGGATCTGAGCCCTGTCACGGCGAGGCCAGCGTTGGCGCTGTCCATGATTAGTTCGCCGAACACCCGGCGGAGGCGCTGGCCGGCCGCCGCGATCGGACCGGGTTGCGGCTGGCGGATCAGGTCTGGACGGACCTGTCCGAGCAGGGCACTCATCCGGTTCCGAAGTCGTTGGTCTGGCTCCGGCCCCACCGCGAGCGGGCTCTCGCGGTAGTGGAGCAGATGGCTCAGCACCTCGTTTACCTCTTCATCCTGGTCGATCCAGGCGTCGTCGGACGACACGTTTCCTCCGGCGCGCGCCCAGAATCGTTCGTCCTGTTCTGTGGTGTCGTCGCGTCGTGTCATGGTCTGAACCCCTGTCGCCTGAGTAGAGCGGGGAGCCACCGGGTCTGATACACCGGTCCGCTAGGTGCCGTTGTCGGTGCGGATCAGCCGGCGGGGTCGGTCAGTCCCAGGTCGAGCATGTGGCCACGCAGGCGCTTGAGGCAGCGCGCCCGGATCGGTCCGATGCTGCCAATCGCGATCCCCAGGTCGGCCGAGACGTCCTCGTACGACGGCCGATCGGGAACGAGGAACAGCGAGGTGATCAGCCGGCGACAGCGGGCATCGAGGAGGTCCAGGCCGCGCCGGACCACGGTGGCTCGCTCCAGCGCGATTACCTGTTCCTCGCTCAACGGATCGTGATCGACCGATTCCGGCATGTCGTCGCCGCCGACCGGCAGGCGGAGACGGGCAACGCGCCAGCTCTCGCGGTGCGTCGTGGTGATCAGCCAGGAGGAGAACCGCTCGGGCTGCTGGAGCGCTTCGAGGCGGCGGAGCACGGTCGTGAAGACGTTCTGGACGACATCGGCGGCGTCCTCATCGTTGAGGCCGGATCGGCGCGCGATCGAGAGGATCAGGCGGGTGTAGCGGTTGACCAGCGTGTCCCACGCAGCCTGGTCGCCGGCCAGGCACGCCGCCAGTAGTGCCGCATCGGCGTCCCGTGCCGTCCTGTCCTCGCCGCTTGCCATCCATCCTCCTGCCAGTCTCGTCGGTCGTGGACGAATGATAACGACCGGGCTACCGCTGGGGCGGCCCGGTCGTAGGCAGGGATGGGAAGGCATGTCAGGACGATTGGTCTGTTCAGGGCCCGGCGGGAGCGAGCCACGGCGGCTCAGCGCGCGGCGGCGATGGGGGTCGTGAGCTGTTGCCAGCGTGGCTGATCGTCGTGGTGCCAGGTCGGGCGACCCCATCCCTCCGGGTTGTAGACGACCTCGCCCGCCCGCAGGGTGTACTGGCAGGTCAGGCGCTGGGTGCCGGGATAGACCCACTTGCCGCAGTCGACGTAGTTGAACGTGCCCTCGTCCAGTCGAAAGACCGCGACATCGGCCTCGGCGCCTACTGACAAGGTTCCCAATTCCGGCCGGCTGATCTGGCGGGCCGGTGCGGTCGTCGACATCGCGATGACCTGGCTCAGCGGCACGCCGAGATTGAGGATCTTGTTCA
Organism: Thermomicrobiales bacterium; assembly: GCA_035944555.1. Classification (GTDB taxonomy): domain Bacteria; phylum Chloroflexota; class Chloroflexia; order Thermomicrobiales; family UBA6265; genus CADCWK01. Next base: position 82,855 of record DASZAY010000031.1, on the reverse strand, counting down.
TCGTGGTGAGCATGCTCAGCACGGCGCCGTTGACGTTGCGCGTGTGAAGGTCCGTGCTGATCGAGTCGGGGATGAAGCCCTGCTCGATGGCGGGAACGGCATTGCGGAACCAGAACGACCCGGCGCCATGACCGAGGTCGAAGATCACGCCGCGTTCACGTGCCTGGTGCATGTGCTCGAAGACCTTGCCGTCCTCATCGATGATCGGGAACTGCTGGGCGAAGACGTGGGTGTGGATGTCGCCGGGTCGCAGCTTCTCGAGGATCAGCTCCGGGTAGGAGCGGTAACCCTCCCACGGCCAGAAGTCGACCATCACCGGGACGCCAGCCTTCTCGCCCGCGGCCACGGCACTGTCGACGGCCGCCCAGGGCGTGTAGTGATCGTCGAAAAGACCCGCGCCTGAATTGTGATCTCGGTAGTGGGCGGTCTTGATACCGACTGCCACCTCGGGGAAGTCCCGGACGGTCGCCGCGGCGAGGTCGACGCGGAACTCGGCCGGCTCGTGTTCCCACGGCCCGATCATCCCGGAACCGACGATGTTCACGAAGGACAGCACCCGTACCTGACTCTTCGTGATGACGGTCTCGACGAAGTCCTGGAAGTCACGGTAGCCGGCGGTGCCCGCGTCGACCACGGTCGTCACGCCGGTGCTGAAGGTGGCGACGACGGGGTCCAGCGAGAGCGTCGACCGCTTGTGGCCCGTGAACGCATGGACGTGCATGTCGATGATGCCGGGGGTGACGATGTGTCCGGCGACGTCGAGCACCTTGGCTACCCCGGTCCGATCGAGGTCCGGTCCGACCGCGACGATGCGATCGCCGGCGATCGCGACATCGGCGATGCCATCGAACCCGTTGGCCGGGTCGATGACGTGTCCACCGGCGAGGATGAGATCAGCGGATACCGGGTCGGGCGAATCGGCGTTATCGGTCATCTGTCGAGTCCCTTGATGAAGGAACGGTCGCAGGATCGTTCCCGCTAACGAGCGTCCGTGCATCCAACCGCATCGTTAAGGGACTGTCAACACCATTCATCAAAGCTGGCGTGAGGTCGGCGGATACCGCGAGGCACGGAAAGACCCGGCCAGCGCTGGCCGGGTCTTTCCTGTGACCGTCTGGTTGCTCGGCGCTACTGCAGCGACTTCTGGAGGAGCGCGACGCTGTAGAACTCGTACGACGCTGCCGTATCCGGGAAGTCGATCAGGTGGACGGTGAAACGGGCCGGGACGCCGTTCTCCGGCAGGTTGTCGGCGAAGAACGAGCTGTAGGCCTCGGAGTACGCCTTGCGCAGGCGCTGCTGCTCGTTGGCGTAGCCCATCGGGTCGGCCAGAGGATTCGGCGTCTTGGGCTGGGCGCCGAAGGCGTGGAGCTCGATAAAGTCGACCGCGCGCAGCGAGTCAGCGATGCCCGCGTCCTTGAGCCACTTCTCCCAGCACTGGAAGACGAGCGCGACTTCGCGGTGCGGATCCATGGTGACGAGCTCGTCCAGCCCGAGGACGCCCTTGGCCGACAGCCCCCCGGTCAGGCCAGCAAAGTGGATCCGGAGGTCGCCGTTGTCCTGCTCCTCGGTGACGAGCGCGGACAGCACCGGGCGGTCGCCATCGTAGTAGTAGGTCAGCCGCCCGCGCTTCTTGACGTTGAAGGCCATTGGAACTCCCTGTCTGAACGGCTCACCGCGACGTCGTCGTGCGGCGGGCCTCGCGAAACTCGGATGACATCCTACCGCGCCACGTGAGGATGGTCAGTAAACGGCGTCCGTGTCCGCGGCCGGTCAACCCGTCTGCGGCGGTACGTCCCGGGCGGGTCTGGTTCGCTGCAGCAAGTGCGCTCCGGCGACGACGGTAACGAAGATGGTTGCCGATCAACAGGGCGCGGAGCGGCGGAGCACCCGAAACGAGTGCAGCGACGGTAGCGGGTATACCGGCAAGGAGCGCGGCAGCGAGCCGGCGCCTTAGTCCAAACCAATGTCGGTCTCCCCACGGTGACCCGGACCCGGCCGCCTGAAACGGTCGGCCGTATCGGAGCAGCAGGATCATGAATAGGAGCGAGGGGAGGCTGCGGACAGCCTCGTCGCCGAGGTCACCCCAGGTTCTGATGGCGGCGATCCACCATCCGAACAAGCCTCCCAGGATGACGAGACCGAATGGCCCCAGTCAGCCATGCCGCTCAGGGGAGAGCAGTGGTCGGTGCCGGTCCGGATCGTAATCCAGTCGCAACATCGCTAGAGCTTCTTCGACTGTTCACGCCAGCCGGTGATCGTCGGAACCGGGCGGCGCGTGCCCGGCCGATCGTTGCGCGTTCGTTGCCAGCGCGAGATGACCATCAACGCGGCCCAGGTCAACCCGAGCAGCAACCCAATGGATACGGCTCGAACGGGCGACGATCCTGAAGAGTACGCGGCGATCGCTGCGGGTATGCCGAACCACAGCCCCAGGACCGGATGGAAGTAGGGCTCAGCACCCCGTTGCAACGAGTTGTCCCTCGTCCGGAAGAACAGCCACCAGATGATGCCCATGACGACCAGGTTGCGAAGGAACCCAGACGCGAGGTCCCATGGGTCACGCACCACGGCCATCCAGCCGAAAGCGGCTCCGAACAGGATCGAGAAGATGATCCAGATTCAGTACTGGTACATCGGTCTCAGGCGAACGTCTTCACGTCGCCGCATATGACGTCGACCAGGGTCCTTCACGGGTGCTCCTTGCGGACAGGGTGAAGACATTACACCGCGTCAAGCGCAACGGAGGGACCAGATGTATGCACTGTTGAATGCTGGCTAGACGTGGCGCACGACCAGGACAGTCCCCCATGGATCGGCGATGGAAAGCGACCCGTCGCTGGAACGATGGACGAGATGACCTGAGGCGCCTAGGCGGTCGGCGAGCGAGTCGAGATCGGTGGCGGAGGGGAGGACAAGCTCCCAGCTGACGAGGCCGGCGGTGGCGTCCGTCCGGGGACGACCGCCCGCGCTCTCCCAGTGGTTGACGCCGAGGTGGTGGTGATAGCGATCAACGCTCATGAACCGGGCTGACGGCATCGCGGCGACGACATCGAAGCCGAGGACGTCGGCGTAGAACCGCTCGGCCTCATCGGCGTTGCCGACGCGCAGGTGCATGTGCCCCAACGACGTGCCGGCGGGCATCGGCGCCCAGCGGGGCGAGTCGGACGGGATCGTGTCGACGACCGCCTGGAGGTCGAGTGGCAGCGTCGTCATCGCGACCCGGTCACCTTCCCAGGTCCAGATGTGGCGGGGGCGATCGACGTAGATCTCCAGCCCATTGCCGTCCGGGTCGTCGAGATAGAGCGCTTCGCTGACGCCATGATCGGAGGCGCCGAAGGGATAGCGCGTCCCGGCCAGCCGGAGAATGATGCGGCCGAGCGCCGGTCGGTCGGGAAGGAGGATGGCGGCGTGGTACAGACCGGTCACGTCTCGTGGCAGCGGCGCGACGCCGGGACGGACCGCGAGCCGGAGGACGCTTCGGTCATCAGTTCCGAGTGTGACGAGTTGATCGTCACCGCCGGTCGACTCGTCGAGGACGGCCAGTCCAAGAAAGTTTCGGTAGAAGGCGAGCGACCGCTCCCGGTCGCTGACGGCCAGAGTTGCCGGACCGAGCCGGAGACCGGACGGCAGGTGGGCACTGTCACCTGGCGGCGAGGCGGAATTGACTGAGGTCATGGTCACTGCTCCTGCTGAGACACCCAAAACTAACGATTCGTAAGTGTAATCCAGATCCGGTGTTGACATGCTGCCATTGCTCGGAGACCATGAGACGACCAGCGGCTGAAAACGATTTCAGTCCCGACTCTGATCCAGCGGAGGGTTCCTGATGACCAGCGGTGAACGACGTTTCGACGGGCTCGGCATGCATCTCGGCAACCTGAGCCGGCTGAGCGACGCCCGGACGCGCTCGATCTCGGCCGAGAACTTCGACGGCAGCAAGGGTGGGGGCGCCCGGGCGACCGAGGGCACGGGCGCGATCGCCGGTCGCGAGCTCGGCCAGGGCTGGAAGATCTCGCCGAGCATTGACATCGGCCCGAACGAGCACCGCGACATCGCCGTCATCGACGGCCCGGGAGCCATCCAGCACATCTGGCTGACCGTCCACCCGACGCACTGGCGCCGCCTCGTGATTCGGATGTGGTGGGACGACGAGGAGACGCCGAGCGTCGAGGTGCCGATCGGCGACTTCTTCTGCAATGGCTGGGGCGAACGCTGCAACATCAGTGCGCTGCCGATCGCTGTCAACCCGGCGGGCGGATTCAACTGCTACTGGGAAATGCCGTTCCGGAAGCGGGCCAGGATCTCGGTCGAGAACCTGACCGGGGACCCGATCCACGGGTTCTACTACCAGGTGACCTACACGCTGACCGAGGTCCCGGACGACTGCGCGTACCTTCACGCCCAGTGGCGCCGGAGCAACCCGGTCGAGGGGGCGGAGCACACGCTGCTGGACGGGGTCCAGGGGCAGGGACAGTACGTCGGTACCTACCTCGCCTGGCAAGTGAACAGCACCGGCTGGTGGGGTGAGGGCGAGCTCAAGTGGTACATGGACGGAGACGACGACTTCCCGACCATCTGTGGTACCGGAACCGAGGACTACTTCGGTGGTGCCTGGAACTTCGAGCACCCTCGCGGCGAGTACGGCGTCTACTCCACCCCGTACCTCGGGATGCCACAGGTCATCCTGCCGGACGGCCTGTACCGGTCGCAGACGCGCTTCGGGATGTACCGGTTCCATGTCCCGGACCCGATCCGCTTCGCGGAGGATCTCAAGGTGACGGTGCAGGCGCTGGGGTGGCGCAGCCAGCTTGACGGCAAGATCCGCTACCTGCCGCTCAAGGACGACGTCGCCTCGACCGTCTGGTGGTACCAGGCCGAGCCGCACGCGCCCTTCCCGGAGCTGCCCTCCGCCAACGACCTCGAGGTGATCTAGGCGCTCCAGGGGTCTGAACTGTGGGGTGCCTGCCGCCGGTTGTCCGGGAACCCAAGGGGAGGAGACGAGGAGCGGGACCGCATCGGATTCTTCACGGACTGTCGCCGTCATCAGGGCCGAGCCGTAGGTGATCTACTGGGCGTTCACCGACCCGGATGAGCTCCTCCAATCGCAGGCGCCGGACAAGATGACGGCGACGATCAACGAGTGGGACCATCGCCCCGGCGGCCGCTACACCCTGTCGCTGTCCTACCCCGGGAAATCGGGAGATGGTTACGCCTGGTCCGGTGAAGGCGAGGACCGGTAGACGGCGCGGCTCGTGGAGCTCGACCCGCCACGCCGCATCGTCGAGGCGATCCGGTTCCAGTCCGACGACCCACGCTTCGCCGACGAGATGATGACAACGAATACCCTTGAGCCGGTGACCGAGTGGGACATGGGTCACCATCGGCTACGCCGACATCCCACCCGGAATCGACCCGGCCGATAGCGAAGCCGGGACGGCGTCGTCACTGGCAAAGCCCGCCGCGTTGGTCGAATCGGCGACGTAGCCAATCAGGCCTGCGTCACCGCTTGATACGTTTCGTCCATGTGGTCGACTGGCCCGGCGCCGGAGGGATATCCCCGGCGCCGATCACCAGGTTGATGACGTAGGAGAGGAAGCGGCTCAGTAGGACGAAGGGAACGTTCAGGTTCGGCATCAGCGCTCTCCCTTGCCGCCCAGTGCATCGGTGCGACCGCTACGGACGCTCCGCATATCCCGTACGCGGGCCGGACCGAAGTGGTCGAGAAGCCCGGCGAAGCGCTCGACGGTCAGGAATCGCTGCCCATCAGGAGCAGACGACAGGTCCTGGTGCTCCATCCGCCACGTCTCGGCGTGCGGAATGAACACGGCATGCATCCCGACGGCCAGGGCCGGGTTGATGTCGGACTTCGGCGAGTTGCCGATCATCCATGTTTGCGCCGGGTCGAGGCCGTGTTCGACGACGACCGCCTGGTAGGTCGGGATGTCCTTCTCCGGGGCGACGATCGCTGCGTCAAAGAGATCGGTCAGGCCACTCCGGGCGATCTTGACTTCCTGCTCCTCCCGCTGCCCCTTGGTCAGCAGCAGGAGACGGTGGTGTCCATGGAGTGCGGACAACGTGGACTCGACGTCGTCGATCAATTCCATCGGGTGGGAACTGATTCGCTCGGCAAAGGCGAGAATCGTGGCGAGTTCATCCGGGGAAAGTTCCTCATTGCGGAGCCGCTCGGCGGTCTCGCGTAGGCTGTGCCCGTACATAACCGACCCGTATCCGTGAACGCCGATGTTCACGTGCTCGATCTCGTCCAGCACCGCCCGGACCTCATCGCGCGAGAGGTGAGCGTGATCCAGCCAGTCAATGAAGTCGGCGGTCGCCCGCTCGAAGTAGATGTTGTTCTCCCAGAGCGTGTCGTCGCCGTCGAAGATCAACGTTTGACAGTCATTACTTTGGATAGCCCTAAACTCGCTGTCCGTCACTTACTGTCTCCGTGAGGTACCACTGTCCTTATGGAAGCGCGAATGCACGTCCTCCGCCGACAGCGTGGTACCGGTTATTCTTGGTCATGCGTAGAGCCCGTCAAACCTGTCCCTGGTCAGCGCCATCGATGGTCCCCAGGAGGACGGCCCGCTCCTTCGAAGGTAAAGAAAGGAGTCGATGCAGTATAGGAGCGATTATCCCCCGGTCCACTGTTTCGGGATCATACAGGGACACCATCCGGGACGGAGGAAGGACGGTTCAGGCGAATCCTTTATTAGCACAGCTATTCGCCAAAATCTCTGATCCTGGTCAAGCACTTGGGCTTGGTCAATCAGAGTTGACACCAATGATTTGTAGACACCTGCAACAACCGTCAAGGAGGAAGTCGATTAATGAGTAAGCAAGGTCGAGGATCCTCCTCTGCGAACCCGAATCCTCGTGACAAGCGATCATTTAACGCCAACGAACACGTCAAAATCTGCCGATACTGTTCGATCGAGCATTGTTTTAGAGACGATTTTGTCGCTTTCCGCGGGCCGAATTCTTGCTTTTTAGCCTATCCGTCAGGAAGTCACTGGCGTGACCAAATGGGCGAACTGGCCAAACAAATGGGGAGAAGAGGCTTCAAGGCACAGAAGTGGGAAGCAATTGGGGGTGCTGGCACAGGATTGATGTTCAAACAAATCTGCAAGTCCATTCATGCCAATGACATGTTCATAGCTGAAGTAACAGAGACTAATTTAAACGTAATATTTGAACTGGGTTATGCAGTTGGTGTAGGAAGGAATCCCATCATATTAAAGGATTCCAACCGGGTATCAACATCGGCGATACCCCTGCTTCCTACCCAGTATCAATGCCACTACGAGCGATTAGAACAGGTAGTACAGGAATTGTCTCGATACGCTAGTAATCGAGAGGACGATTTCGGCCCGAATCGCACGGCGGAACTTTTAAGTGCAGTGAACCTAGACTCGGAGAACGAGGGCGCAGTCTATTTTGTTCCGGCATGGCAGGACCAATCGTGGCGTTCAATAGAACGGGTGTTGGAATCGGCTAAGAGAATTGGCCGAATTACCAGTCATATTGCATCCGATCCAACTGATACCTTGTTTGATTCGTTTCTCAGTCACGCTCACCTGGTGGCTGAATCTGAGTATGTCGTTGGCTTTATGGTGCAGGATTCTTATCGAGACGCCTTGGTTCGAAACGCTCCAGTAGCGTTAGTATTAGGGTTGGCAGCTGGGCTCGGGAAGGAAGTGCTGCTCCTGCATGAGCAACCGGCCCGGCCATTGCTGGATCTGGGAACAGTACTGCATCGATTCACTGGACCTAGCCAAGCGGCCTCCATTGTCGATGAGTGGCTATTGAACCGTACCAAACAGGACGAATCTGTCGCTCCGTTAACGGAAGCGTCGTCGGTAGTCGAACGTGCCAAAGTGGGCGAGGAGCCGATGGAGGATTTCAAGCCTGAAGACCGACGAAGTCGTAGGCGCGCTCAGCGAGCGAGGGTTCGCTTCTTCGGCCCTCCTGATGCCACTCTTGACACTGACCTAATGCAATATTTTCTGGACACACCATCCTTTGAGCAAGCATTAGAGGGTGAGAAGGAGTTGCTCATAGGCCGTAAGGGAGTTGGTAAAAGCTCGATTATGACCGCGCTGGAGTCGGAGTTCTCCTCAAGGAGGGATAGACTATTTGTTAAAATCACGCCAATTGAGCTTGAGTATGAGCAATTATCGGTTGCTCTTGAGCAAATAGGCCCGATCGTGCATCCGAACTTCTTGTACCCCAGTTTTTGGCGATTCATCATCCTTACGGAGATTGTTAGAGCCTTGCGGGACCATTCTGTCTGGCTCGAACTACCGGGCGTTGATGCCAGAGATAGGTCAATCATTAGGGGGGTATCAAATGACCTGGATGCACCAATCACTTCCGAGTTTTCGGCCCGAATAATGTTCACTCTTCGTGAAATCGGGAAGACGGCGAGTTCGTCATCGCCTGAGCGAGTTCAAAGCGAAGTGGAAAATATAGTTAGCAAAGCTCGCCTCTACCCGTTGGAGGACGCTTTGGCGAGGTTGTCAAATGCTTTGCCAATTTTTGTCGCGATTGATGATATCGACAAGCGTTGGAATCCGGATTTTGTGCCCTCTGTCATCTGGCTAAGAGGCCTGTTTGACGAGATGGCGAGGCTTAGGCGTAAGCTAAAAAGGGGACTAACATCAGTAGTAATGTTAAGAGAAGACATGTTCTCTTACGTCAAGTTACAAGATCCCGATTTTGCCAATCGGTCAACGTCTCTGCTTCGATGGACGTCGGATCAACTCGAGGAGGTGATCCGGGCAAGGCTCGAATTCTTAGTTGATCAAGAATTTAGCACGGCCACCGACGCTTGGGACTCTATATTCCCCACCCAGGTTAAGGGAGTTAAGACCAGTCATTACATGATAAGAAGAACACTCATGCGACCGAGAGATCTCATTCAATATTGTCAGCTTGCCGTGGAGAGAGCTCGCGCAGCGGGTCGGAATGAAATATCAGAAGCCGACGTGCTTGAAGCTGAGGGTGAGTTCTCCAGTTACCTTTATGATTCGATTCGGACGGAAGCTCTGTTAACTCATCCCAGACTCGACTTGGCTATGACACCGTTCTTGGGTGCGGACGAGGCCGCGTTCGAATATAGCGAGCAATTGAGTCAGGGGCTGAAGGATCTTAAAGAAGCTAATGTGGTTTGGGCGACTAGTGAGAGGGACATCGTCGTGGCACTTTACGAACTAGGATTTCTTGGACTAGGGGTGCGCGATGGAGACACGTGCTACTACTCGTGGATGCGCTCATATGAGGACGCGAATCGATTGACGCGAGAGCGACAGGAGCTTCGTATTCATCCTGGTTTCCATAGTCATTTGGAGGTCAGGTCGCTTGAAGGTTAGTTTACTAAATGGTCCAGCATTTCCTGCTGGATGCTCATGAAGTTGTTGCGTTTAGCATCTTCAGCTTCGTTGTGGAGCAAGAAGCGGATGGGGTAAGTCACACGAGGCGCATCGACCAACGAAGCGTTTGCAGTGCGCTTTGCGCTTGGCCTGCTGGTAGAGCGGGTTCAGGCAAAGATCGTGAGCCAGCTAGGATTGGATCGTCGCACTTGCCGTAAGTCACGAAATGGATCTGGCACCAGACGGTCAGCCTCCTCCGCACCTGAAGGAAGGTTCGGCTCTGATCGTTCAGTAGGAATGGACGCATCCGTTGACAGGCGTATGCAGCAGGCTCAGTCGCCGGCCAGCAACGCGGCGCGGAACTGGTCAAGGGCGATGCGCCGCATCGAGAACCGGTTCTTCTCGCCAAGTTCCAGTTCTGCGAAGGTACCGCTTGCCCCATCAGGGAGGAAGGCCGGATCCCAGCCAAATCCACCGGTTCCTCGGGGGGCGTGGAGAATCGTCCCGGCGATCTCGCCGGTGAAGACCCGGACGTCCCCTCCGTCGCACCAGCCGATTGCCGTCCGCGCCGTTGCCGAGCGGTCGGCGCCGGGTGGGATCAGAGCGCAGATACCGGCCGGTCCGACGCCGCCGACGAACCAGCGGATCAGGGCGCCCGGCAAACCGTTGAGTGCGGCCAGGGATAGACCGGTGTCCTCGACCATGACCGGTCGACCGGCGACGGCGAAGGCGGCTCGCGCCTTGTGCTCGACCACGTCGGCCACATTGAGTGCCTGGATCTCGGGAAGGTCGATGTCGAGGCGCTCGACCGGATGCCCGAGGATGCTCTCGAACTCCCTGGCCTTGCCGACGTTGCCGGTCACGAGCAGCAGCGTGGTGGTCGTGGTCAACCGGCTCATTGGCTTTCCAGGCAGATCGGTCATCGGTCGGCACCGACCGAGCGGACCGGCTGGTCGCCCCGGCCGAGGGCAGCGCTGATCGCGGCTGCGGTGCCGCGGACCTGCCGGATCAGTTCGGGGAAGCGGTCGTCCCGCATCCGGAGCGTCGGGCCGGAGACGCTGATCGCGGCACGCAGTTCTCCGCGGTGGTCCACGATCGGGGCGGCGACGCAGCGGACGCCGAGCTCGACCTCCTCGTCATCGACCGCGTGGCCATCCTCCCGGATCGCGGCGAGGATCCTCAGCATGGCGGCCGGCTCGGTAACTGAGCGCGGGGTCAGGGCCGGGATCGGTTCATCGGTGAGGATCCGCTCGGCAGCGGCGGGACTGAGCCCGCTGAGCAGGACCTTGCCGACACCGGTGCAGGCCAGCGGCGCGCGGGCGCCGGGACGGGCAAACATCTTGAGCATTCGCGTGCTCTCGAGTTGGTCGATGTAGACGGCGTCATGGCCATCACGGATCGCAAGGTTGACCGTCTCGCCCGTCAGTTCGGCGAGGTCGCGCAGGTAGGGGCGGGCGACAGGACGCAGGTCGGTATGGTCCAGGTAGGCGTTGCCAACCTCGAAGGCCGACAGGCCAATGCGGTAGTGCCCCGTCTCCGGGTCCTGCGCGGCGAAGCCCGCGTCGATCAGCGTGGCCAGCAGCCGGTGGGTCGTGGACATGGGCAGGTCGCAGCGGCGGCTGATGGTGACGATGCCGGTTTCCTCGCGGGCGTGATTGCCGGCGGCGACCGCTTCCAGGACCGCCAGTGCCCGGCGAACGCTCTGGACTCCGCCCTGATCGGTACTCATCTATGGGGCCTCTTGTCGATCGCGGTGAGATGTGACGGGGCAGGTCGACCAGGGATAAACACGGGATTAGCCGGTGGTGTCCTGGTGCTCCTTCATATGAAGCAATAGGGCGAAGCTTACCCGACGTTGACCGGCGGACGACCATGTCACCCGTTTCGACGTTCGGTCGCCATGCCTCAGCGGTCAGCGAACGGCCGGGGAGACGCGCCCGCGTTCATATAGTCGGGCAGATGTTCTGGTTCCGAGCGCGTCCAGATGTCCTCATGCTTGCCATTTCCGGGAAAGGCCAGCCGGTGCGGATGACCGAACACCGGCCCGGCGGCACGCGCTCCGTATCGGCCACAGCATCATGATGCCGGCATGAAATTAATAGTAAAAAGGGGACTCCGACCGGTGAGGTGCGGGAATTAGCTGAGCCAACCCGTCGGAATTGATCTCTGATCGTCTAGATAAGGATTGAAACGATGAGAAACGTTCCTGAAGAAGGCATTCCGACGCTGTTTATCGGAGATAAACGCTTGACGTATCGCAAGACGGGGGTAGAATGGAGACATATCGCTGGTCGGGATCGTCGCGGGATGGCAGCGGCCGATCGGCCATCAGATCCCAGCATCGAGAGGGAGGTACACCATGGTCCATGTCGAGAACGGTCAGTGCGGTCTGTGCAGCCACTTCGGCGAGAACAAGAACGAACCGCAGATCTTCCAGATCCGCTCCAAGAAGGAAGCCCTCGAGACCTTCAAGGCTCCGTGCGGCCACGAGCGCCACGCCGCCCTGAACCTGTTGGTTACCGCGAACAGTGGTTGCTCCGGCTTCCAGCCAGCGACCGCCTCCGCCTGATCCGCGACGACGCCGAAAACAAGCCAATGGCCACCACGAACGTTCGTGGTGGCCATTGGCTTGTTTTCGGCGCGGTATTGGATATGGCAGCGCCCCGGATCGAGCGGTAGCATGATCAACCTATGAGATGACGAGGCAGGGCAGGTACGAATCTGCCGCGTCTGATCCGTCCGGCGCCTGGTCCCGCCAGCCGCCATCCGCGCTCACGGCGCGGTGTCACCCGAGAGGTTTCCACGATGGCTACCGCCCTTCGCGACAGTTCGGTCCCGTCGACGGCACCCGGCGGCGCGTGGGCGTCGTGGCCCGACGCCAACGGGCGATTCGGAGACTTCGGAGGCAAGTTCGCCCCCGAGACCCTGATGCCCGCCGTCGCCGAGCTGGAAGCGGCCTACGCGGAGGCACGTAAGGACCCGGCCTTCCAGGCCGCGATCGATGGGCTGTTCCGGGACTACGTCGGCCGGCCGACGCCGCTGCTCTACGCGCCACGGCTGACCGCCGAGGCGGGCGGGGCGAAGATCTTCCTCAAGCGGGAGGACCTCGCCCACACCGGCTCGCACAAGATCAACAACGCCATTGGTCAGGGTCTGCTGGCTCAGCGAATGGGCAAGAAGCGGATCATCGCCGAGACCGGCGCCGGTCAGCACGGCGTCGCGACGGCCACCATCTGCGCGTACCTGGGGCTGGAGTGCATCGTCTACATGGGCGCGCTCGATGTCGAGCGGCAGGCGCCGAATGTCGCCCGGATGCGGCTGCTCGGCGCCGAGGTCGTCCCGGTCACCAGCGGGTCGCAGACCCTCAAGGACGCCATCAATGAGGCGATCCGCGACTGGGTGACCAACGTCGAGACCACCTTCTATCTGATCGGCTCGGTCATGGCGATGCATCCCTATCCGATGATGGTGCGGGACTTTCAGCGGGTGATTGGGGTCGAGGCCCGCCAGCAGTCGCTCGAGCACCCGGAGCTGGGCCGACTGCCGGATGCGGTCGTCGCCTGTGTCGGCGGCGGCTCCAACGCGATGGGAATCTTCCACCCCTTCCTGGACGATGAGGCGGTCCGGCTGGTCGGGGTCGAGGCGGCCGGGAGCGGCGTCGAGAGCGGCAAGCACGCCGCGACGATGACCGCCGGCAAGGTCGGCGTGATCCACGGGATGCGGACCTACGTCCTGCAGGACGAGGCGGGGCAGATCATGGAGGCCCATTCCATCTCGGCCGGGCTTGACTACCCCGGAGTTGGACCGGAGCACTCCTTCCTCCGCGAAACCGGGCGGGCGGAGTACGTCCCGGTGACGGACGACGAGGCGCTGGAGGGATTCCGGACGCTGACGCGGACCGAGGGGATCATTCCCGCACTGGAGACCAGCCACGCCGTCTACCACGCGGTGCAGCTGGCTCGCGAGCTCGGGCCTGACCAAGCGCTGGTCATCTGCTGCTCGGGCCGGGGTGACAAGGATCTGGATACCGCGCTCCGTCTACTGGCCGATCGCGGCCACGACGTGATGGGCCACTGACCGGCGGCGACCGCCCCGACGACGCAGGAGCGCACGATGACCACGACCGCCGCCGTTGACCCGTCGACCCGTCCTTCCACTGGCCAGCCCAACCGGATTGCCGGCGCCTTCGCCCGGGCCCGGGAAGAAGGTCGGACCGCGATGATCCCGTTCATCACGGTCGGCAATCCTGACGTCGCGACCTCGGAGGAGATCGCGATGGCGCTGATCGACGCGGGGGCCGACCTGCTGGAAGTCGCCGTCCCGTTCTCCGACCCGCTGGCCGACGGGACAACCGTCCAGCGATCCAGCCAGGTCGCGTTGGCCAATGGCGTCCGGCTGCAGGACTGCCTGGACCTGGTCCGCCGGCTCCGTACACGCGGGGTGACGATCCCGCTGATCCTGTTCGGGTACACCAATCCCTTCTACCAGTACGGCTACGATCGCTTGGCTGCCGATGCTGCCGAGGCTGGGGTGGACGGCTTCATCGTCCCGGACCTCCCGGCGGAGGAGAGCGACGATCTGCTCACCGCCTGCCGGGCCCACGGTCGCGATCTCGTCTTCCTCGTCGCCCCGACCAGCACCGACGAGCGCCTGCGTCTGGTCGCTGCGCGGGCCGGCGGCTTCATCTACTGCGTCTCCCTGACCGGAGTGACCGGGGCCCGCCAGGACCTGTCGGCTGGGCTGCCCGAGTACCTCGCTCGCGTCCGGGCGGTCACGGATCTGCCGCTGGCCGTCGGCTTCGGCATCTCCACGGTGGACCACGTCGCCACGGTGGGCAAGCACGCGGATGGCGCCGTCGTCGCGTCCGCGCTTATCAACGCCGTCGAGGGTCTGCCGGTCGCCGAGCAGCCAGCCGCCGCCGCCGCGTTCCTCCGCGGGATGGTCCCGGCCTGATCCCTGATTCGTCCTCAGTTCGCTGGCGCCGGGACATAGGATGTCCGGCATCATTCGCTGCCCTCAAGGTCGTCGTTGCCGGCTAGGCGGCCAGGCGATGCGGGCCGCATTGCTTGCCCGTCAAACGGCAACGGGATGGAGAGGGGTGACGACGTGGCGCCGACGGATATGGAGTGGGTTGACCGCGAGGCTGAGGACGAGACGTTCGACGATGATCTCAGTGACCTCGTGATGGACGGGTGCCGGTTCGAGCGATGCTCGTTTCACGGGGTGCGGCTTAGCGAGGCGACGATCAACCGCTCGACCTTCGACCGGTGCGACTTCACGGCGGCGCGGATCGATGACGCCGCGATCAGCGAGTCGGCATTCCTCAACTGCACGTTCCGGATGGCGCGGCTGTTCCAGACCCGGTTCATCGACTGCAAGCTGACGGGATCCTCCTTCGACGAGGCCGATCTGACCGGGCTCCGAATCGCAGGTGGCGACTGGTCGTTCGTCGACCTGTCCGGCCGCTCCCTTGCCAGGGCCGACCTCCGGCGCCTGCGTCTGGTCGAGGCCAACCTCGCCTACTGCGACCTGCGCAAGGCGGACCTGCGCGACGCTGACCTCTCCGGTGCCGTGCTCGATGGTGCTCAGCTGGCCGGGGCCAACCTTAGAGGGGCCGTCGTCGACCGGGTTGACCTCACGCGCTTCGAGATCGCCGGCGTCCGGTTCGATGTGAAGCAGGCCGTCCGATACGTGCGGGCACTGGGGGCGACGGTCGACTAGACCTGCTGCCCGGACCGCCGCGATACCGGCCCGGGCGGTGTCGGGTATCATCGCCCCGGCACGACAGCAGAGGCGTCCTGACGCGAACCGGAGGTTGCTCCGGCGCGCGGGCGTGAGCGGGGAGCAATCGGGCGAGATGGTTGGTCAGGTCGAGGGAACGATGCCGGTCGGGAAGGCGCAGGGAGTCGCGACGGTCTGTCGCGGGATCCGGGGCGCGACGACGGCGCCAATCAACACCGCCGAGGACATCCTGGAGGCGACGCGCGAGCTGGTCGTCGCCCTTCGTCACCTCAATGACCTCGACACCGAGGACATCGCTTCGGCGATCTTCACGACCACCCCTGACCTGACCGCCACGTTCCCGGCACTGGCGGCCCGCGAGGTTGGCTGGACCGAGGTGCCGCTGATCTGCACACACGAGATGGCCGTTCCGGGTTCACTCCAGAAGGCGATCCGGGTGCTGTTGCACGTCAACACCACCCGCTCGGCGAGCGAGGTCCGTCACGTCTACCTCAAGGGCGCGAAGCAGCTTCGGCCCGAATGGGGTATCGCCGACGAGGAACTGGCCACTATCCTTGAGCAGTACCCGGCCGTCCGGGACTGATCCCGTCCCGCCGCCTGGTCGTCGTCCGGTCGCATTCCCTGTCCATTCCTCGGCGCCGCAGGGCGCCACTCGCGGAGCCCCACCATGATCATCGTGATGTCCCGTGGCAGCAGCCGCGAAGAAGTCAACACCGTCGTCAGCCGTGTGCAGAGTCTCGGTCTCGGCGCGCACCTGTCCGAGGGTGAAGAGGTGACGATCATCGGGGTCGTCGGCTCACCGCTCCCGTCGGAGCTGGCTGGCACGCTGGAGTCGCTTCCCGGCGTCGAGCGTGTCGTGCGGATCACCAAGCGGTTCAAGCTGACCGGGTGGGATTTCCATCCGGCGCCGACGGTGATCGACGTGAGCGGCGTGAAGATCGGGAGCAACGAGATCACGCTGTTCGCCGGACCGTGCTCGGTCGAGAGCGAAGAGCAGACGATCTCGACCGCACACGCCGTCCGCGCGGCCGGTGCGCGGATCCTCCGTGGTGGCGCCTACAAGCCGCGCACCTCTCCCTATGAATTCCGGGGCCTCGGAGAGCGGGGGCTGCAGATCCTCGCCGACGCCGGCAAGGAAACGGGGATGCCCGTCATCACCGAGGTGATGTCGCCGAACGATGTCGAGTCGGTCGCAAAGTACGCCGACATCCTGCAGATCGGTGCGCGCAACTGCCAGAACTACCTCCTGCTGGAAGAGGTCGGCAAGGCGGGCAAGCCCGTCATGATCAAGCGGGGCGCCAGCGTCACGGTCGAGGAGTGGCTGCTCGCCGCCGAGTACGTCATGGCGCAGGGCAACTCGAATGTCATCCTCTGCGAGCGCGGCATGCGGTCGTTCGAGACCGCGACCCGGTTTACGCTCGATATCGGGGCCGTCTCGGTCGCCAAGCAGCTCAGCCACCTCCCGGTGATCGTCGATCCGAGCCACGCCGCCGGCAAGCGGGCCTACGTCCCGTCTATGTCGCTGGCCGGTGTCGCGGCGGGTGCCGACGGCCTGATGATCGAGGTCCATCCGAGCCCGGACCACGCGTTGAGCGACGCCGCCCAGCAGCTCACCTTCGATCAGTTCTCCGCGCTTGTCCCGCAGATGCGGGCCGTAGCCCAGGCCATCGGCCGGGAACTCGCGCCTGATGGTGCGGATATCGCCAGCGGCGCGGTGGCGGTCGGCTGACGATGACTCTCGCAGGTGCCCGCGGTCGGGCGATGGCCGTAGCCGTGGCGGCCTGTCTGATGCTCGTTTCCCTTGTCGTGCCGGCTCAGGTGGCGCCGCAGGACGGTACCCCGGTGACACCAGTCGGTGCGACGGCGCAGGCTGGTCCCTGGGAACTGGTCGTCGGCGAGGTCCAGACCGGTGAAGCGGCAGCGACGGCGATCGTGGACGCCTCGCCCGGGAATCCCGCGGCGCTGGAAGGAACGGCTTACTCACTTGTTGAGGTCACGGCGACCAACGTCAGCGACGCTCCCCAACGGTTCGAGACCGGGGACTTCCTCCTGCTCGGCGCCGACTGGGCCGGGCAGCGGGGCGACCTCGTCGCCCCCGACCCGGCGCTGACCGGCACGGTCGAACCCGGAGCGACGCTCACTGGCTACGTCGCGCTGGCTGGCCCGGATACCTCGCCACCGACCATCCTCGGCTACGACAGCCTGACGCTCGACGGCGACTGGGCCGACGCGCTGTTCGCACTGGTCGACGGAGCGGCCCTTCCAACCGGAGAAGGTGAGGCGACGGATGCGGGCAGCACGGTCGACGCTGCGGTTGCGACCGGCGAGCCAGTCACGACGGGGGACTGGTCGGTCACCGTCGAGGAGGTGGTCGTCGGCGACGGGGTCTACGATCTCTACCCGGCGAGCGATTACCGGACGACGGCCCTGGGGCGATTCCAGGCCGGTGACCTGTCGGATACCGACGGCGACGGAGCCGCCGGCTGGGTGGCCGTCCGCGTTGGCGTGACCTACACCGGGCCGGAAACAGCGGGGGCCTTCCTGTCGAGCGACGCGTTCACGCTCGCCCAGCAGGACGGCACGGCGGTGCCCAATGGCCTGTTCCTGACCGCGCCCGAGCCAGCCGCCGAAGGCTGGTACGTGCCGGGAGAAGCCCGGAAGGGCTGGCTGGTCTTCGAGATCCAGGTTGCGTGGGACAGCGACGCCATGCGATTCCAAGCGAACCGGCTGGATGGTGAACCCCGGTACCTGCTGATCTATTGATCCGCGGTGACAGATCCATGGTCATGGGACCCCCTTGCCGGTGTTATGGCAGGGGGTTCTGCGTCGTTGGCGACGTCTATGCGGCGACCGGGCCAACGTTCGCATACGAGTTGATCTATCTGCATCGCTCGATCGCCGGTGGGCCACCACCTCGCGGAGAAGTTGCCTACTCGCGCGTGCGTTCCACCGACCGCGGTGACCGCTCCGTCAAACGAACGAGTCGAAAGTTCGTCGCCAGCAGATGATTGCTTCGCCAGTGACACCCGCGACGGTGATAGGCTGAAGATCAGGCTCAGGTCCCGATCGCCGCAGGCGTGCCCACCCGACAGTGGCGTCTTGGTTCGCCGAAACCAACCGTGGGGATCAGACGTTCCAGTTACCGACGCGGTATCCATGTGGGCCCGCAGTCTGTGCCATCGCTGGCGTAATCGCTTCGTCGTATTGTCGTCCCGGAGGTCAAAGATGCGTGCTGGGAATGTGTCACGCCGGAGTCGTCTCCACCCTCGACCAGTCACTGGTGGCCGCGGTGGTGTCATGTTCCACCTGCTCGCCGCGCTGACGCTGTTCCTCAGCGCACTGATCCCGATGGCGTCCGGTTGGACGCCCGCAGCCGCGCAGACGGCCGGGACACGACTCGCGCAGTCCGGCGTCGACGGCGCGCCGCCAGTCGTGCCCACCCCATTCCAGGTTTCGGCGACCGGCTCATTCGGGCAGGCTGCCCAGCTGGAGCAGGGCAGCGACGGCGTCTGGACGGGAACGGTCGTCGCGCCGGAGGGGTCGTACTCCTACCGGATCGAGATCCAGACCAACGAGGGGTCTTACTCACTGGGCGAGGGCGCTGACCCTGACGGCAGTGATCTCGACGTCACCGTCGACGCCGGCGACACCGGCATCGCGTTCCGCTACGACCCGGGCGCCAGTGACATCTCCGCGACCGGGTACTCCGGCGACTACTCCCTGTCGATCGACGGCTACGGCGACGTCGCGCTGTTCCCGGCCGGTGATGGAGAGGCGGAGGCCTATGTCGACGGCTTCGGCGGTGATTATCCCTACAGCGTCCTGCTGGATGGTGAGCCAACCGGCCAGGAGGGCGTCGTCACGCTGGATGTCGGCCGCGTCCTGATCCAGCTTGATACGGACAGTGGCGCCGTTGGAGCCGAAGTCGTCCAGTCTGCCAGCCTGACCGTCAGCGTCACGGATGCCGACGGCCAGGTCGCCACTGGCGGATGCTTTGGCGTCTTCGATGGATCCGAGTTCGTGCGCCAGGCCTGCGATGCCGACGATGGCTTCGAGGACGGGCAGATCGTCATCGACTTCCCGAACGGCGCTCCAGCGGGTTCGCTCGACCTCAGCCAGACCCTGACCCCGGAAGGCCAGGAAACCGCCGACGATCAGTCCGTCAATCTCGGTGGTGGCGACGCGTTCGCCAGCGTGACCCTGCCAGCCGGAGAGGACACCGGCGGCGAACCGTCCGCCGATGCGACCGTCAATGGCATGCCGAGCGCCGACGAGAGCGCGACCGATGAGGGGCGGCCCTCGCGCGACGGCGATGGAGAGCCCAGTGACGAGGGGAACGGCGACGCCACCCTCGGTACCCTGGAGATCACCGTCGTCGACGCCGACGGCAATCTGCTCAGCGGCGCAATCTTCGGCGTCCAGAATGAGGCGGGTTACTTCGAGCCATTCGCCGATGATGTCGACGGCGACTTGGACGATACGGTCACCATCGAGGGCGTCCTTCCCGGCTCCAACACCGTCTTCATGACGACTGCGCCCGACGGTCGCGATGTGCTCCCGGAGCAGACCGCGACGGTCGAGGCGGGCGAGGTTGCCACGGTCCAGTTCGTCTATGAGGACGAGGAGGCTACCGGACAGCCGTCGCCCGAGCAGTCGATCGAGCCGGCCCCTTCCGAGGATGACGGCAGGGACGGTGACGGCGGCGACGGGACCGCGACCCTGACGATCCAGACGCTCGGACCGGATGGTACCGAGGTCGGCGGCGCGGCGTACTCCATCACCATCGGTGGCGAGACCTATGGTCCGTTCGGCGACGATGATGGGGACGGCGTCATCCAGGTTGACGGCGTGCCGGCTGGGTCGGTGACGGTCACGATGACGACCGCGCCCGACGGCCAGACCCTGTTGCCGGATCAGACCGTGGACGTTACGGCCGGCGAGGATCAGACCACCGCGTTCCGGTACGACGCTGTCGATGACGCCCCGGCCGGGGACGAATCCCCATCCACGGAGGCATCGCCGAGTCCGGACGAGGGTGCTGGCGACGACACCCTGGGCGTGCTCGAGATTACGGTCGTCGACGCGGATGGCGACCCGCTCGACGGAGCGGTCTTCGCGGTTCAGAACGATGCCGGGTACTTCGAAGCATTCGCGAATGACGTCGACGGCGCGAACGATGACGTCGTCCGCATCGAGGGCGTGCTCCCAGGCTCCAACACCATCTTCATGATCGAGGCGCCGGACGGAGAGTCGCTGCTGCCGGAACAGACTGTCGAGGTAGAGCCCGGCGGAACCATGACCGTCGAGTTCAGCTACGGGGCTGGTGACGAGCCATCCGCTGACGCGAGTCCGTCGGTTGACTCCAGTCCCTCGCCGGATGTTTCGCCGTCGCCGGAGCCAAGCGCCCCGGCGGACGGGAGACTCATCCTCGTCGTGACCGATGGTGACGGCAACGTCGTTGGCAACGCCTGCTTCGGTCTGCTCGATCCCGCCACTAATCAGCCTGTCGAGGTCCTCAATCGCGTCGATGGAACCCTGACCGATGCCGTCTGCGACGAGGACGGGGACGTGGCGGATGACGGCCGCGTTGGTCTGTTCGGGATCGCCGACGGCACGTACATCCTGACCCAGACCAGGACCGCCGACGGCTATGAGCCGGCCGAGGACCAGGAGATCACCTTCTTCGCTGGCGGAACGCAGGAGCTGGCCATCGTCAATGAGCCAGCCGAGGCGCCAGCTACCGATGTGACGATCACGCGGCAGGACGGCGGGGGAAACCCGATTGGCGGCAGCTGCGTCGAGCTCCGGCCGGAGTCCGGTGAACCGATCGGTCCCGTCTGTGATGACGAGAGCGGCGACGCTGCGGGGGACGAGCCAGGCACCATCACGATCACTGACGTGCCGCACGGCGCCTACCAGGTCGTCGAGACCCGGACCCCGGAAACCGTCGAGCCGGCCGAGGCGACTACCCTCGATGTCACCGAGGATGGCGACAACAGCGCAACGGTCCAGACGGAAAATGTCGAGCAGTTCGGCGAGATCGCGGTCGAGTTCGTGGTCGAGGGCGAGAACCAGCCCGGGCTCTGCGCGACCGTCCAGAACGAGTTCGGCCTGTTCGGGCCGTTCTGCGACGACCAGTTCGACGGAGCCGTCGATGGGGTCCTGATCATCCCGCAGGTTGAACCGGGTGAGAACACCGTTACCATCACGGCGTTCCCTGAAGGGTTCGGTTTGATCGAGGGCCAGGACGAGACGCGGACGACTGAGGTGGTCGCCGGTGAGACCGCCGTCGTTACGTACGAGGGCGAATCGATCCTCGGTTCCATCCAGGTCACGGTCGTCGATGCCGGATCCGGTGACCCGATTCCCGGCACCTGTGTCCAGATCACCTCCCAGGAATCGGGACCAGTCGGCGATCGGATCTGCGATGACGTCGGCGACGGGGGAACTGGCGATGCCGACCCCGCGCCGGGCGCCTTTACCCTGGAGGACGTCCCGGAAGGCGAGTATCTCCTGCTGTTCGACGAGTTGCCGGCCGAGTACCAGGGACCAGACGCTGGCCGTGGTTTGGACATCACGGTGAGTGCGGGTGAGACCGCCACGGCCGAGCACGCCATCGCGGCCCTCCCGAGTGCGTCGCCGAGCGCGTCGCCGTCTCCGGCGACGGGGACCATCGATGCGACCATCACCGACCTGGATTCGGGCGAGCCGATCGCCGGGACGTGTCTCCAGCTTGTGACCGAGCAATTCGAGGAAGTCGGAGAGCCGGTCTGCGACAACGTTGGCGAGGGCGAGACCGGAGACGCCAACCCCGAGCCTGGCGCATTCACCCTGACCAATGTAGACGCCGGCGTCTACATCCTGATCTTCAATGATCTGCCGGAGGCCTATCGGTTTCCGGACGCCGAGCTTGGTCCGCGAGTCGAGGTGACGGCTGGACAGATTGTGACTGCCGGTCACGAACTGCCTCTGGGCGACCTGCCGGAACCAGAGCCAAGCGCCAGCGAAGATGTCTCTTCGTCACCAAGCGCCCCGGTCGAGAGCTCCCCGAGCGCGGACGGCTCGCTGAGCGCTGCGCCGTCACCGGCGGCCGAGGGAGCCATCGAGGTCATCCTGCAGGACGAGGATGGAGAGACCCTGGAGGGTCTGTGCGTCTCACTGATCGGCGCTGGCGATACCGTCGTTGCCGAGGTCTGCGACAACACCGACGCTGACGGTACCGACTCGCCCGGGGTCATTCGCTTCGATGGCGTCCCGGCTGGCAACTACGTCGTCGCCCAGAGCGGAGACCTGCCTGATGATCTCGTCGCGGCGGCGGATATGCCGCCGAGTGCCGTCGTCCAGGTCATTGCCGGCGAAACCGTCACCGTGACGCTGGTGGTTCAGGTCGCGGCCCCGGACGACCGGGAGGTGTCGGTCGTCGTGGCCTACACCGATGGTTTCGGGCGCCTCATCGGTGGCGCCAGCTTCAGCCTGAACGGGACCGAGATCGCCGATGGCGGCGATGGTGACGCCGATGGGACCACGGGCCGGATCCGGTTCGACGGAATCCCGGCAGGCTCCTACACGATCGAGCAGACCGAGGCGCCTGCGGGGTACGAGCTGTCCGAGGATGTTGCATTCACGGTTGACGGTGATACGCCGCTGGTCGTGACCGTCCCGGTGATCGCCGTTCCGATTCCTGACCTGGCAGGGACGCTGATCGTCGAGACCGTCGATAGCGCCGGTACGGCGCTCCCGGGTGCCTGCTACGTCATCGAGCGGAATGGATCCTCGTCGCCACGCATCTGCGATGGCAATGACGGCGAGCGTGACGGCATCGTCACGTTCGAAGACGTCGAGCCGGGTACGCTCCGGCTCCGCCAGGTCCAGACCCCGATCGGGTACAGCGCCGGTGGCAATCGCGACGTGACGATCGTCGGTGGCGAGACGACGACCATCCAGGTCGTCAACCCGCCGCGTCCCGGTCGGATCACCATCGACACCGTCGACGGAGCAGGTGAGGCGCTCGCTGGTTCCTGCTTCCGCCTGACCGGCCCCGCCACCTACGAGTTCTGCGATAGCGACGATGTCCAGGGTGCCGACGGAACCACCCGGTTCGGCAGCGTCGTCCCAGGGGACTACACCGTCGAGCAGACAGTCGTTCCGGCAGGCTATGCCGCCGGCAGCGCCGATCCGATCCGCATCCAGCCGGGCGGCGCGGCACGCGTTACCGTCACCAATCAGTTGCTTCCCCCGCCGGATGACGCCGGAGACCTCAGCGTGGCGAAGGTCGATGGCAACGGGGATCCGCTCGCGAGCGCATGTTTCTCCTTGCTGAGCGGCGATCGAACCGTCGGCGGTCCGGTCTGCGACGGGCAGGACGGCCGGAACGACGGCACGACGACGATCACGGATATCGAGGAAGGCGACTACACGCTACGGGAGACCCGCACTCCGACCGCGGCCTACCTGCCGGCTGAGGACCGGAACGTCTCAATCGTCGCGGGAGAGACGACGACGATCGAGGTGGTGAACGAGCTGCGCGACGGTGGCCTGCGCGTCACAGTCGTGAATCCGCAGGGCCAGCCACTGGCCGGAGCCTGCTTCGATATCGTTGACGACGGCGTCGCCGAGCTCTGCACCAACAGCGCGGGTCAGGTGGTTTTCACCGGCGTGAATCCGGGGACCTACGCCGTCGACCAGGTCGGGGCGCCGACCGGGTACGTCGCCGTTGTCCGCCAGACAGGCGTCGTGGTCAATCCGGGCGTTACCACTGACCTGCGAATCGTCAATCAGCGGGCCGCCCCGCCGGCCAACACCGGCACGCTCCAGCTGACCACGTTCTACTGCCCGGCAGGGACCGCCGGTGAGCGAACGGTGATCTTCGACTCGTCGAACACGGGTCCCAAGCAGCTGGCCGACACGGCGAGCTGCGGGGTAGGCAATGCGACCTATACCTTCATCCGGACCGGCGGCGAGGGAGGGTTCGGAGAGTTCGCGGTCGGTAACGATGGCTTCTACCAGGCGTCCGTCCGTTCAGGCACCTATAACCTGGTCCAGGTTCAGCCGGAGCTGGGCGGACAGTCCAGTGAGACCGTCCGGATCGATAACGCGCAGTTGACGCAGGTGATCGTCGTCAACTACGTCGCTCCGCCGCCTCCCGCGCCGGCCGCGATCGACATCACCAGCTTCACCTGTCCGGCCGGCTTCGAGGGAACCCTCTACGAGGACTTCGCCGCGACCTGTTCGGCGGCGGGCAACCTGACCAACGGCGTGACGTACCGCATCAGCGGACCCCTCACCGACCGCGCCTCGACGGGAGCGGGCGGACAGGCAGGCCGGGTCGTCTTCGACGAGATCCCGGCTGGGTCGTACTACGTCGAGCAGCAGACGAGCGCCACCCAGCAGATCGTCTACAGCTTCTGCGGACTGGATTCCGCGGCTCCGGCCAGCAAGCGCCTCGGCATCGGAGCGAATGTCGCGACAGGCGCCGGGCAGACCGTCTTCTGCCGCTACTACACGGTCCCGGCGGTGGTGTCGGACACCACGGGCGCGATCGTCATTCAGAAGTACAGCTGCCCGGTGGAAGACCCGTCCGCCAACTACGACTTCTACGCCAACTGTGGTCCTCAGTCCACGCCGGCGCAGTTCGACATCGCGCTGTACAACGGCGAGAACCGCGATTACGAGCCGGTCACCTCCGGCACGACCAACGTCGATGGCCTGCTGACCTTTGCCCGGCTGATCCCGGGGACGTATGCGCTTGAGGAGGCTGGTGAGGGCTGGTGCTACGCCGAATCCGACAGCGTCAACACCAATGGCGACGTCGTGGTCCGGCCGAACACCGTGTCGAAGGTCTTCATCTTCAACTGCAGCGCGGTGGGACAGCCAAATACGGGCGTCGGGACGGCAGCGTCAGCGCTCGTCACCGGCACGACTGTTCCTGCCGCACTTGGCTTCGCGGCCCTTATCTCGGCGGCGATCGCGGCCGCCTGGGTGGTCCGGAGGCGGCTGGTGATCTGATCCGGGGCGGTCGCTTCCAGGGATCGAGGCGGACGGACGGGCATCATAGCCCGTCCGTCCGTTTCGTTTTCCGCCGGGTAGTCTCATCCATACGACCGGGTTACTATGACAGGTGGGAAGGGTTTGCCAATTCGTCGTGAGGTCGAGCGCCGTCTGGCGAGCGCCAACGATGCGGGTCCGGGCTCGAACGGCCCGGCGGGGGACGGCAGGTAGACCCGCACAGGGGGTTGGGAAACGTGATGCGTGACAGCAGCCGGCGTATCGGGCCGGGACTGGATGAGGCTGGAGACGGGCCGGAAGTGCTCGCGCATCGGCCGACGTTCGGTCGGGCGGTGATCCTGGCGATCGTGATGACGCTCGTCGTCGGGCTCATTCCGTACGGCAACTGGTCGGCTTCCGCCCAGACCGGCCGACCAGGGGCGCCGGTCTTCGTCGAGCCGGGCGTACGCGGGCCATCGGTCATCGCGACCCGGGCCGGGACCGATCCGGCTGCGGTCGCCGCCGAGGCCGGAGTGACGCCGGGCTTCGTCTACGAATCCGCTCTGACCGGGTTCTCGGCCAACCTGACCGATGCCGATGTCGCCATGCTGTCCGCGGACGACGACGTCAGCTCGATCGTGATCGACCGGACGGTTTCCATCGCTGATTACACGTCCTACATCCCCCGCACGGGAGCCGATACGTCCGGGGTTGCCCGCATCGGGAGCGGCGCCAACCATCCTGGTGTCGGGATCGCGATCCTTGACACCGGCGTGGCTTCGGTCAGCGGGCTGAATGTCGCGGGTGGTACCAACTGCGTTGGTGGGTCCTCCTATGCCGATGATCAGGGCCACGGGACGCACGTCGCCGGGATCGCGGCAGCGCCGAACAGGGGCAGCGGCGTGGCCGGTGTGGCTGCTGGCGCTCGGGTCTACGCCGTCAAGGTGCTGAACTCGGCTGGACAGGGCAGTCTTTCCCAGCTGATCTGTGGATTGAACTGGGTTGCCGCGAATGCCGGGCTGGGCATCAACGTCGCCAACCTCAGTCTGGGGCTGACATCCAGCCCGGGCCCGGAGTGCGGTAACGGCGCGACGGCGCTTCGCCAGGCCGTCTGCGGCGTCATCGCCCGCGGCGTCCCGGTCGTCGTGGCGGCTGGGAACAACGGCGTCGATGCGTCGTCGTTCAGCCCGGCCAACTATCCGGAAGTCATTACCGTCGCTTCGTTCTCGGACACCAACGGTCGGCCGGGCGGCGGCGGGGCTGGCTGCACCGCACGAGGTGTGACCACCGCGGACGACAGCTTCTCTTCATTCAGCAATTACGGTGGGCTGATCGACATCATCGCGCCGGGTGGCTGTATCACCTCGCTCTCCATCGGTGGCGGGACGGAAGTCCGCAGCGGGACCAGCATGGCTGCCCCTGCTGTTGCCGGTGCGGTCGCCCTCTATGGCGGGACCGGTGGCATCACCGTCTCCCAGACCAGCACCTTCGGCCTGCGCTACTCAGCTGGTGGGACGTCAGCTGGTGTGCTGTACATCGGTAACGGCTCGACACCAGGCGCGACGGCCACGCCGACCCGGCCGGCGAGCACGGCGACTCGCCAGGCAACGGCCACGCCGACGCGCCAGGCAACGGCTACGCCCACGCGCCAGGCAACGGCCACGCCGACGCGCCAGGCTGGAGCGACCGCGACTCCGGGGCGACCGCCACGCGGCAGTACCAGCACGCCGGGGGCGACCGCTACCGTGACCCGGCCGGCGACAGCGACGCCGACCCGTTCGGCCGGAGTAACCGCGACGGCCACCCGTCAGACCACCGCTACGGCCATCGCAACCCGTCCGCCCCGGACCCGGTCGAGTGATGCGGGTCAGCCCGTGCCCACCTCGACGGCGACCCAGCGCCCGACGACCGCAGCGACCGCAGCGACCGCAGCGCCGAGCCGGGAGCCTGCGGCGACGACCGTCAGCGGTGGCCGGCCACCGCGCAGCGGATCTCTCGCCACGGCCGCACCGCGCGCCACGTCCACTCCGGATCGTGCGACCAGCACCCCGGCCGTGGCGACCCAGCGGCCCGTCCGCCCGCCGCGCGTCATCGGCCAGGGCATCGAGGTGGCCGCGACCATCGCCGTGCAGCGCCCGGCGCGTGATACGGCGACGGTAACCACGACCGATGCGCCGACGGCAACCGCTGTTCCGGCGACCGAGACGACTGTACCGCCGACGGAGACACCGATCCCCGCGACGGCCACGACGGCGCCGACGGAAACCCCGGTTCCCACGACTGCTCCGACCGAGACGCCAGCGCCACCGACGGAGACGCCGGTACCGACTGAAGTGCCGACCGAGGTGCCGACCGAGATCCCGACGGAAACGCCGGTGCCCACTGAGGTTCCCACCGAGATCCCGACGGAAATCCCGACGGAACTCCCGACTGAGATTCCGACGGAAGTCGTTCCCACGGTCACCCCGACGATTGCCCCGGTCGATGTCACCGACACCATCGGGCAGGGGACGGGCTGGTACGTGCTTGACGACGACGAGACGACGTCCTGGTACATGGCAGCTCCCGCCCCGGTCGTCGTCCCTGAGCCGGTCGTCGATCCGGCGGCCAGTGCAAACGGCGAGACGCTCGCTGACGCTCCCGTCGAGGCCCCGGTCCAGCAACCGGTCGCCGAGCCCGAGGATCTTGCCCTGGTCCTCGACCTGGGAACCGTCCAGACCGTTGGTGCGGCTCGCTGGCTATGGGATGACACGACCTATGCCCACGGCGCCGAGGTGCAGATCTCGCTGGATGGCGAGACGTGGGTGACCGTCGGGTACCCGGACACCTGGAACGCCATTCCGGGCGAGTACCAGAGTGTCGAGATCTGGGCCGACGCCCGCTACGTCCGGTTCATGTTCCCGAATGCGGAGCAGCTCCCGCAGGTTGGTGGGCTGACCGAGGTCGAGATCCTGCCGGTTCCGACCGCCTGAGGTTCCAGGTCCTCCCATCACTGACACGACTGTCAGACGACGGCCGACCGGAAGATCCGGTCGGCCGTCGCCGTTCTGATCGCCGCCATCCTCTCGTCTGGCCGTCATCATGCGGTAGGTTTCGGACAGCGCCTCAGCGTGCGGAAAAGGGGCCGCGAATGGCGCGAATCAGGGTGAAAACCATTGACGTAACGGCCCGAATCCCGTAAACTAGCGAGGCGATTAGAACAGATTTTCTAGACCACACCGGGCCCTCGATCAGCATTGAGAGGCCCGCAGACCAGCCGGAAACATCCGGCAGGGAACGCCACGGAGGCAGCAAGCATGGGACGACGGCGCAGTAGCTCCACTGAGACGGTCGAGCCTTTGGTCGTCAGCGGTGAGGGGACCGATCGCGAGAAGTCGGTCGAGCTTGCCATCGCCCAGATCGAGCGCCAGTTCGGCAAGGGCTCGATCATGAAGATGACGCCGGGGGGCAAGAATCCGCTCCAGGAAGACGCCATCCCGACCGGCAGCATCGCTCTCGATCTCGCCCTCGGGATCGGCGGGCTTCCCCGTGGCCGGATCGTCGAGATCTACGGCCCGGAGTCATCGGGCAAGACGACCCTGTCGCTGCACATCGTCGCTGAGGCCCAGAAGATGGGTGGCATCGCGGCGATCGTCGACGCCGAGCACGCCCTGGACCCGATCTACGCTGGTCGGGTCGGAGTCGACCTCGACAACCTGCTGATCTCCCAGCCTGACACCGGCGAGCAGGCGCTCGAGATCGCCGAGACGCTGGTACGTTCCGGTGCGGTCGACGTCGTCGTGATCGACTCGGTTGCCGCGCTCGTCCCGAAGGCCGAGATCGAGGGCGACATGGGCGACAGCCATGTCGGTCTCCAGGCCCGATTGATGAGTCAGGCGCTCCGCAAGCTGACCGGCGCGATCAGCCGCTCCAAGTGCTGCGTGATCTTTATCAACCAGCTCCGGATGAAGATCGGCGTCATGTTTGGTAACCCGGAGACCACGACCGGTGGGCAGGCGCTGAAGTTCTACGCGTCCGTCCGGATGGACATCCGCCGGATCGAGGCGATCAAGAACGGTACCGACAGCGTCGGCATGCGTGCCCGGGTCAAGATCGTCAAGAACAAGGTCGCGCCGCCCTTCCGCCAGGCGGAATTCGACATCATGTACAACGAGGGAATCTCGGTCGCCGGGAGCGTTCTCGATGTCGGCACCGACCTCGGAATCGTGCGCAAGAGCGGCGCGTGGTTCTACCTCGGCGAGGATCGGCTTGGACAGGGCCGCGAGAATGCCAAGGAGTTCCTCAAGCACAACCCCGACGTGCTCGATGACATCCGGAACCGCATTCGCGCCGCGTCGCCCGAGCTGTCCGGCCGGATCAACTTCGATGGTGGTGATGAGATCGCTGCTGATCCGTCGCTGGTCAAGGACGGCGCCGACGGGACGCCGTTCTAGCGCGAGCGCCAGTTCCACCAGGCACTTCATCTATCGTCACGACCGCCCCGCTGGACATCGTCCGGCGGGGCGGTCCCATTCCTGCACTAGGATAGTCCGAGACCTGACAGGTCGACTTACCGGACGTAATTGACTATACTTGGCGGGTCAATTCAACAACCCAGTGTGCTATCGCATGACCGAGGGAGGACACCCACCCATGTTCTTCAGCCGAGCCAAGACCCGTATGGTCAGTCAGGACGAAGCACTTCCCGGCCGCGACCAGGTCCCGTTCGTCGTACCGGCGACGCATGCCGTGAATGGTCAGCCCATCCAGCCGCCGTTCCCGGCCGGTAGCGAGACCGCAATCTTCGGCATGGGCTGTTTCTGGGGTGCGGAGCGCCTGTTCTGGCAGTTGCCTGGAGTCATCACCACGGCAGTCGGGTACTCCGGCGGGTTCACTCCGAACCCGACGTACGAGGAGACCTGCTCCGGCCGGACCGGGCACACCGAGGCCGTGCTCGTGGTCTTCGACCCGGATCGGATCTCCTACGAGGATCTGCTCCGGGTGTTCTACGAAGAGCATGATCCGACGCAGGGCAACCGGCAGGGCAACGACGTCGGTACCCAGTACCGCTCGGCGATCTACACCACCAGCGACGCCCAGCGAGAGACGGCTGACCGCGTGACGGCGGCCTTCGGCGAGCGACTCGCCGCCGCTGGCAAGGGATCGATTACGACCGAGATCGCTCCGGCAGGTCCCTTCTACTACGCCGAGGAATATCACCAGCAGTACCTGCACAAGGTGCCGAATGGTTACTGCGGACTCGAGGGGACGGGCGTCAGTTGTCCGATCGGACTCGGAGTCGCAGTAGGCGACGACTAGGTCCGGCCCGCGTGACGGGCGCCATATCCCGAACTGACCCATGAGGAGGAGCACCCATATGACAGACATCGCTGACGATCAGATGATGACCATCCCTGGCACCGACGCCGAGTGGCGTGAGCGCCTCTCACCCGATCAGTACCGCGTACTCCGGCAGGCCGGCACCGAGATGGCCTTCACCGGCGAGTACGTCGACACCGAGGACGACGGGATCTACCGGTGTGCCGCCTGCGGTAATGTCCTCTTCGAGAGCGACACGAAGTACCACTCCGGTTGTGGCTGGCCGAGCTTCACGGAAACGATCCGTCCGGATGCCGTCACCCTTCACCAGGACCGCTCGCACGGGATGACCCGGACCGAGGTGCGGTGTGCCCGCTGCGATTCGCACCTTGGCCACGTCTTCGAGGACGGCCCGCGCGACCGTGGCGGGTTGCGCTACTGCATGAACAGCGTGGCGCTTGATCTCGAGCGCGGAGGCGCGGCGCAGTAGGCGGCGTCCCACCAACTTCCATCTCGTCGATACAGAGTGAAGGGCCGCTTCCCGAGAGGGAAGCGGCCCTTCGGCGTCTCTTCCTTTGGCTACTTAAGGTATTAGTTCCAGAGCCAAACGATTTACACAGATACGATTCGGTTGCCTTTGCTATACCGGACGTGGGAAAGAAGCCGGGTCATGGGGGACCACGGCGACACCCGATCCAGGGGCAAGGAGGCACCCTATGCGAAGTCGGAGTCTGATCGTTCACTGCGACTCGATAGCGTCCCGGTGGCGCGCCGTCGTGGTCGTCGCCGTCGTGGCACTGTCACTAAGCGCGTTCAGTGGGACGGGCAATGTTGCCGCCCAGGACGCGGCTCAGGAACCCCCTCAGGGAATCACGACCATCGGCTACGGTGTGGCGACAGCTCCCGCGGAAGTCGCCGAGCTACAGATGGTTGCTAGCGCCATCGATTACGGCCCTCCGCGACCGCCTGACCCCGGCGCGACCCCGGGCGCGAACGAGCGCGAGGCCGTTCGACCGATGGTCCAGTCACTGATCGACGCGGGCGTCGCTGAAGACGACATCGAGGTCATCGTCAGTCCGGCGATCGGCAACTTCTACGGGCCGGGTGGTCCTGGCGTCGCCCGGGTCGATATCGCGATCGAGCAGCCGACGCCTGAACGCATTACCGAGCTGATCAATGCTGGCATCGTCGGGGCGGCGCAGGAGGATCTCTCCGTCCAGCTGATCGGCGTCGGCTACGGGATCAGCGACTGCTCGGTGCTCCAGCGTGACGCACGATCGGCGGCGCTTGCGGATGCCACCGCCCGGGCTCAGCTTCAGGCCGAGTTGATGGGTGTGAGCTTGGGCAACCCGGTTGCGGCCTCGGACGTCCCCGTCGATTACCCCGCCGCGCTCGCGGCCTATTACGGGCCGACGACGCCCACCGACGTTGGGTGTTCCCCGCCGGCTCCCGCACCAACGGCCGGGTCACCGATCTCGGTCCCGCCCTTCGACCCGACCGGCTCTGCTGAGGTGCAGGTCTACGCTCAGGTCGCGGTCACGTATGACTTTGCTGGTTCGGCGACCGCCACCCCGACGGCCTGATCATCGACCGGGAAGATTACGAGCGCGGAATCGATATGCGGAATCGGGACGAGGCTACCGGGTTAACACCGGTAGCCTCGTCTCCGTCTTTCTGGTCGCGATTCGGTCGGTTCAGTCTCCGACGATCCCGGCCAGGTCGACCACCCGGCCGGTCGTCGACGATTCCACGACGGCGAAGCCAATCCCGAGGCTGCGGATGTTGTCACCGGCACTGGTCGGTGGCGGCGTACCGGAGCGGACAGCGGCGGCGAATTCGGCGAGCAGGCCCAGCTGGCCAGTTGGCTGTTCCGAGGCTGGCGACAGCACGCGTTCCGTCCCCTCGAGACCGAGCAGGGCGACCTCGTTGCGCTCACCGACGGTGCGCCAGCGAATCCTCCCACCATCTCCGACGATGTCCCACTCGCCGTCCCATGTCGTGTCCGTATCGAAGCCGGCCCAGTTGCCGTCATAGGTCGCCGTGGCACCATTGGACAGCGTCATCACGATCGCCGCGGCGGGGTGGTCCTCGTAGACGCCACCCGGGACGTGCCAGGTCCGGGCGTAGAGCTGCGTGACGTCCAGCCCCGTCATCGCCCGCAGCATGTCGAAATGGTGGATGCTCATGTCGATCACGAGAGGCTGCCGCATCTGGTAGCGGAAGTCGCCTTGTCCGAACAGGGTCCGGGTGTCGCGGTGGAACCGGACGGCGATCGACCGGACCGTCCCGATCTCACCCGTAGCGATTGCTGCCTGGACGGCCCGGATCTCGGGGCGATAGCGATAGTTCTGGGCGACCATCAGGACCTGTCCCGTGTCGGCCGCGATGTCGACCAGCGCCCGGGCGTCTTCCGGGGTATCGGCCAGCGGCTTCTCGAGCAGGACGTGCCGGCCATTCCGAAGCAGCTGTTCGGCGAGCGGCCGGTGGGTAGCTGGCGGTGTCACCACGACGGCGGCATCCCAGTCGTCCCGGGACAGGGCCTCATCGACCGTGGTGTGCGCGTGGGGCGGCGCCAGCGACAGGTTCTCCTGCGCCCAGTTGCGGTTGGACGCAACCGGTTCGACGATCCCGACCAGCTCAACGTCTGGTGACTTCGGGACTTCCCGTGCCCACGTCCGTCCCATCTTGCCGACCCCGACCTGGATGATCCGCATCGAACTCTCCGTCTCTGTCCGTGGGCCACCCGCCTGGCGTCCCGAGTGAGCTTACCGTCTCATTGCTGCTCTTGTGACGCGGTAGTTGGACGAGCCATGACGCAGCGACACCGGCTGTAGGTGAGAGACCGGGCGTACAACGCGTAGAGACGGGCCACTCTGTTCGATGTGTCGCGCCTGCTTCCTCGACGCGGCGGTTGTGCCCGGCACGGGCGGCACGGGCAACATCGCCCAGGGGCGTGGCGCCGTCCGTAGACAGTCGGATCCGGCCTGATTCTCCAGATTGCAGTGGCTTGCATGGGCTGCATGCCGGTAGTCGTTCTATCCAAGGAGAGCATCGCCTGAAGGCGTCGATTGCACGCGCAGCAACTTGCCGTCACGACGGTGGTTGGGTACCATGTCCCCGTTGGTGGTAGGACCAGTAAGACCGGCCTGAACGGACCCAGACGGGATTCGCCCATCGGTGATGATGGGTGCCCCTGTTGGGAAGTTCCGGTGGTCGCGGTGACCGGCGCGGGAGCCGGTTACGGTGAGGGATCCCGGGTACGTTTCGTACGTCGGTCATCCGCTCGCCTGGTCTGTCACCTGGCATCGTCCGGTCGGCAAGGGTGCCGTCCGGGCCGTTCAAGGGGTTGAATCATGTCCATGCGTGACGTCGTGTCCCCGGTCCTCGCTCACCGTCTCAACCGTCGTCGCCTGCTCGGGACGTCCGCCGTCGGCGCGGGCGCCCTCGCGCTGGGCGGACGCGCCCGCTTTACCTCCGCCCAGGACGCCTCCATCCAGTGGACGACGTGGGGCAACACGGGTGAGGTGCAGCGGTTCCGCGAGTACACCGAAAGCTTCAACGGCATGGGCCTTGGCGTCCAGGCCGAACTGATCCCGTCCCCCAACGATGGGTATGACGAGCGCCTCCTGACCCAGCTCAACGGTGGGGCCGCCCCGGACGTCTTCTATGTCGGCGATGGGCTGATCTCGCAGCTGATCAGCAACGGCGCCATCCTCGACCTGACGGACCGGCTCAATTCCGAGGCGAGCCTCTCGCGCCCCGAGCAGTTCGCCGGAGATCTCTGGGGTCCTGCCCAGACCGCCGAGGGCCGGATCTACGGCACGATGGTCGACTGCAACCCGCTGGTCCTCTGGTACAACAAGACGGTCCTGGCCGATGCCGGCGTCACGACGATGCCGGCGGACCTCTATGAGCAGGGCCAGTGGAACTGGCAGGCATTCCAGACGATGTGCGACCAGGTTCGCGCAAGCGGCAAGCGCGGCTACGTGCTCCCGGACTGGTGGGCTGGACGCTATGGCTGGACGTCCAGTAATGGCGGCGCCATCTACACCGATGGGCAGTTCACCGCCAACCAGGATCCCAAGTCGGTCGAGGCGTTCCAGTTCATGGCCGACAACCTGGCGAGCGAGAACTTCGTTTACGCGGGCGGTCTGCCGGAGGGCCAGGGCGACACCGTGATGATGATGTCCGGGCAGCTGGGCTTCATCTCCGTCGGACGCTGGGGTCTGCCGCTGTTCAAGGAGAACCCGTCGCTCGACATCGATATCGTCCCGAACCCGACGAACACCGGCAACAAGATCGAGCCGGGTCCCGTGGCCGTGGCGTACATGTCGATCAACTCCGCGGCCGAGAACCCGGACGCCGCGTTCACTTTCCTGACCAACTTCGTCTCGCCCGCCGGCCAGCAGTTCCGCCTCCAGGGCGGTGGTAACGCCGTGCCGTCGATCGAAGGCGTCGAGGAAGTCGTCATGGAGGGTGGGCAGCCGGAGCACGCCCAGTACTTCATCGACACCCGCGGGATCGGCTTCGCCTACTACCGCGAAGAGGCGGGCACCCCGGGCCTGTCGACCGCGATTGGCGACCACTACGAGAACTTCTTCCTCGATGGTGGGGACGTCCAGGCGATGCTGGATCAGGCCGCGGAGCTGGCCAACACGGCCATTGCCAACGGTCGCGCCTAGCACGTCGTCGGAGAGTGGGGCCTGGACCGGCCCCATTCTCCGCACCGGGCCCGGGCAGCGACGCCTTGGCCACCGGGAGTCCTCACTATGGTGACCACCGTTGTTCCCAACAGCGAGGAGAAGCCGTCCCTCCCGGCAGCTTCCTCGTCATGGCGCCTGCTCGGCTCGGCCCGGTCTCGCTCGACCGCGCTCTGGGGCCTGTTCTTCGTCGGGCCGCAACTGCTCGGCCTGCTGGTGTTCTCGCTGATCCCGGTGATCTGGGCCATGGTGCTCAGCTTCATGGAATGGGGCGGGATGGGCGCCCGTACCTTTGTCGGGCTGGAGAACTACCGCGACACCTTCGCCAACGAGGACTTCCGCGCCGCCTTCTGGCACACCGTCCAGTTCACGGCGATCTCGGTCCCGGGCAGCGTCGTGGCCTCGCTTCTCATCGCCATGCTGGTCAACAACGTCCGGTTCAAGACCATCTACCGGGTGATCTTCTTCCTGCCAACCGTGACCAGTTCCGTCGCGATCTCCCTGGTCTGGCTCTGGGCCCTGAATGGAGATTTCGGCCTGGTCAACACCTATCTTCGTGAATGGTTCAATGCCGACCCACCGAACTGGTTGATCGAGCGCGACCTCGTCGTGCCGATCATCGCGCTGGTCTCCGTCTGGTCCAGCCTCGGGTTCAACATGATCATCTTCCTGGCCGGCCTCCAGGGTATTTCTCCGACCTATCACGAAGCTGCGCAGATCGACGGTGCCTCACGGTGGCGGCAATTCTTCAATATCACCTTGCCGCTGCTCTCCCCGACCATCTTCTTCGTCACGATCATCTCGCTGATCGGCGCGTTCCAGGTGTTTGACCTGGTCTACGTCATGACGAACGGCGGGCCGGGTAACGCGTCGTCGACGATGGTCTATTACATCTACCGGACCGCGTTCATGGACTTCCGGTTCGGACAGAGCGCGGCAATCGCCATGGTCCTCTTCGTCATCATCATGCTGGTCACCCTGGTCCAGTTCTGGGGTCAGCGCCGGTGGGTCCATTACGACGACTGATCTGACGATTCACGGGCGCAGACGAGTGTCGCCCGGACGTGCCACCACGGGAGCCCACCACCATGGCTGCGACTGTCCCTGATTTTCAGGCCGAGCGATCGTCGTATCGCAACAGCAACAAGATCCAGGAGCGGGTACTCGCGGGAGTGACCCATTTGATCCTGATCGTCGGCGCGCTGACGATGATCATCCCGTTTCTCTGGATGATCTCGACGTCCCTCAAGGATTTCGGCCAGGTCTTCATGATCCCGCCGAGCTGGATCCCCAATCCGGTTCAGTGGTCCAACTACCCGGACTCGCTCAACGCCCTGCCATTCGCGCGGGCCTACTGGAACAGCACCTACATCGCGGTCGTCGTGGTCGCGAGTCAGTTGCTGACCTGCTCCATGGCCGGCTATGCGTTCGCCCGGATCCAGTTCCCGTTCCGCAATCAGCTGTTCATCATCTTCCTCGCCACGCTGATGATCCCCCAGCAGGTGACGATCATCCCGACGTTCATCATCATGCGGAACCTGGGGCTGGTCGATAACCACCTGTCGCTGATCCTGCCATCGGCGCTGTTCAGCGCCTTCGGCGTGTTCCTGCTCCGCCAGTTCATCATGGGGCTGCCGCTCGAACTGGAGGAGTCCGCGACGCTCGACGGGGCGAACAAGCTCCGGATCTACTGGCAGATCGTCCTGCCGCTGATCAAGGCGCCGCTGGCCGCGCTGGCGATCTTCAGCT
The DNA here is from genome assembly GCA_035944555.1 of Thermomicrobiales bacterium. Classification (GTDB taxonomy): domain Bacteria; phylum Chloroflexota; class Chloroflexia; order Thermomicrobiales; family UBA6265; genus CADCWK01. Next base: position 46,014 of record DASZAY010000031.1, on the reverse strand, counting down.
TCCTGGGGCAGTGGAACAACCTGTTCACCGCGAACATCTTCCTGAGCTCGCCGGACAACTACACCGTTCCGCTGCTCCTCAACCAGTTCAAGGGCCTGTACATCACCGACTGGACGCTGATGATGGCGGCGGCCACCATCGCCGTGATCCCGGTTCTGATCGTCTACATCATCGGTCAGCGCTGGATCATCGAGGGTGTCGCACTGACCGGACTCAAGCGCTAGCTCTGCTGGCGTCGGTCCTCGGTACGTCGGCCTGGCTGGATGGGAGGGGGCGGTCGCCGTGCAGGTCCGGACCCGGGACGAGCTTGCGGCTCTACTCGCTCGGCGCATCACACAGGGTCACCTGGCACCGGGAATGACCCTGCCGTCCGAGCGGGTCCTGGCCGAGGAGCATGGGCTGAGCCGGTCGATGGTGCGGGAGTCGCTACGCACCCTGGCCGAGCGGCGGCTGATCGAGATTCGTCCCGGACGCGGCTCGATCGTCCGGGGCCCGTCGATCGAGGGAAGCGCTGAGCGGCTGACCGGCATCTTCGATGAGCGGCAGATCACCGCCCGGGCGCTGATCGAGGCTCGCACGATGGTCGAGGCGACGGCGGCGGGACTGGCGGCTTCGCAATGCCGGGATGTCGCGCTCGGCCCGATCGACGAAGCCCTGGCGGGGCTTGACCGGGGGGCCAGCCTGGCTGACCAGGTACGGGGCGACTTCGCTTTCCACCTGGCGGTCGTGCGGGGAGCAGGCAACCCGCTGATCGAGACGATGTTCATCGCGATCCGGCCCTACACGCTGGAGCTGATGATCCGGAGTCTGACCGACGACCGGCTCAGCAGCGAGAGCCTGCCCTATCACCAGCGGATCCGGGACGGGATCGCGTCCGGTGATGCAGACGCGGCGTCCGGAGCGATGCGCGAACACCTCGCGACGGGTCTGCGCTACTACGGAGATGACCTGGACCGGAGCCTGGATGTCGTGACCCGGCGATCGCTGGGTCTTACGGGCGATGCGGGGCTGAGTCTGGAGACGTTGCTGGGTCCGGGATTCTGATCTGGACCCAGTCGCGTAAGCGATGAGCGCGACCGAAGAGGTCGGTCGCGGAGGGGGAGACGTGCGCGTCACACAGATCGAGACGCTCCGGCTGGACGAGTTCCCGAACATCCTGTTCACCCGCGTCCACACCGACGAGGGCATGATCGGATTGGGCGAGACCTTCTATGGCGCCCGGGCGGTCGAGGCATACATCCACGAGACGGTTGCGCCGTATCTGCTCGGGCAGGATCCGCTGGAGATCGACCGCCACGCCCGGGGACTCTACGGGTACTTTGGCTACCGCTCGTCCGGTGCCGAGATGCGGGGCAACTCGGCCATCGATATCGCGCTCTGGGACCTGTTCGGCAAGGCGACTGGGCAGCCGATCTACCAGTTGCTCGGCGGCCGGTCACGCGATGCCGTCCGGGTCTACAACACCTGCGCCGGTTACCGGTACGTGCGGAACCAGCCCCGGCAGGCCGTCGAGAACTGGGGACTGCCGCAGCAGGACGAGGGACCGTACGAGGACCTTGAGGGATTTCTTTCCCGGGCCGACGAGGTAGCGGAGAGCCTGCTCTCGGAAGGCATCACCGGGATGAAGATCTGGCCGTTCGACGCCTACGCCGAACGCAGCAATGGGCAGTACATCTCGCTGCCCGATCTGGACATGGCGCTGGAGCCGTTCCGGAAGATCCGCGCGGCCGTCGGCAACCGGATCGACATCATGGTCGAGCTGCACTCGCTCTGGAGCTTCCCTGCCGCCCGGCAGATCTGCGCGGCGCTGGAGCCCTTCCAGCCAGCCTGGTTCGAGGATCCAGTCAAAGCCGACTCCATCGACGTGCTGGCTGAACTCGCCTCCCAGACTCGGGTACCGATCGCCGCGTCTGAGACGCTGGCGACGCGTTGGTCCTACCGGGAGGTGCTGGAGAAGAAAGCGGCCGGCATCGTCATGGTCGACGTGTCGTGGACGGGCGGCATCTCGGAGGCTCGGAAGATCGCCTCGCTGGCTGAGAGCCATCAGCGACCGGTGATGTTCCACGATTGCACGGGTCCGATCGTGTTGACGGCCTCGACACACCTCTCGACGAACGCGCCGAACGCCCTGATCCAGGAGATGGTCCGTGCCTTCTATCACGGCTGGTACGGCGAGCTCGTCACCGTGCTTCCCGAGATTCGCGACGGGATGATCACCCCTCCCCCGGGTCCGGGCCTGGGGACGGAACTGCTGCCCGACCTCTGGCGGCGCCCGGACGCCACGGTCGTGGTCAGCGGTGAAGAGGTCCGGACCTGGGGCGGGACCGACCTCGATCTCAACAGCAATCCCGCCTCCGGGGATGACGCTTCCGCGGTGATGCCAGGCGATGGGAGCAGGGGCCGTGTGGTCAATCTGCTCCAGGAGGGCCGCCAGCGGGACTAATCCCTGTCAAGGCAGGCACATTCGTGTGTCTGCGAACTGGTCCTACCGGTTGGACCGCTTGATCGATCAGATGCGGCAATTCGAAGGGAGACCGTGGTGACGCAAGTAACGAGCGAGACGGCTCTGACGGACAGGACGGGGCGGCTTCACCTGGAGCTGGACGCCGCGACGGGGCTCCCCCTGGCGCTAAGTACCGGCTCGATCACCAATCCGCTCCGCGTCGGGATCAGGTTGGTCACCGAAGGACAGGAGGTCGACGCCCAGCCATTCGGGATGGCCTACGCCGACACGATCGATCTGCATGATGTCCGGCGTCGCGATGCCCCGGTTGTCCACGAGCACCTGGGGCAGGAAGAACGCTACGTCGTGCCGGTCACGGTCGGGGAGTGGGCCGTCGAGATCGCGTATCTGTTCCGCGTCGCTGCGCCGCGACTGGAGATTTCGCTGACCCTTTCTCCGCCGGGAAACGGAACCGCGACACTTCGGGATCTCTACCTGACGACGGAGTTTGCCCCGGATGCCGTAGAGGACTGGCGGCTCTACGCGCCCAACGTGGCGATCCGGTCGGGCGTCAGGCTTGGTGAGGTGTCCGGCGCGATCAGCTGCGGAGATGCCGCGTTCCGCGGGTCCGGGATGATCGCGCTGGAGCGGCCGGATAGTGGCGCCACGCAGCTGATCTGGCCGCTGAGCCGGACGGAGCAGACGGTCAATGAGTTGTCGGTCGTGGACGGGGCCTCGGCGCTGACGACACAAACCAAGCTGGCCGGGCGGCTTCGGCCTGGTGAGCGCCTGCACTGGGGCGGTATCCAGCTGGACCTGTTCGAGCACGGTTGGGACGCGGTCCGCGACGAAGTCCAGGACTGGTACGAGCCCCTGGGATTCGCATCGCCAAACGACACGCCGGAGTGGGTCCGAGGCGCCAACCTGTACGAGGCCCAGATCGGCACGTCGGTCTTCTGGGGTGGCTGGGAGTACAGCCCGTACCCGACGATGCGCGACCTCTACGAGGACGTGGGGCGGATCGCCGGCCTGGGCTTCGATTGCATCCAGATCATGCCCCGCCAGCCGTTCCCGTCTTACAACGTCTACGACTACCACGACATCGACCTGTCGTACGGCGATGAGGCGGACCTCCGGCGCGTGGTCGAGGCGGCGCACGCGCACGGGATGCGGGTGATCCTCGACATCCTCATGCATGGGGTGATCGACGAGCGGATGATCACCGCGACGGCTGACCGGGTCCGGAATGGGCCGTACTTCGCCCGCCTCGACGAGGGGACCGAGATCCAGCCGAGCGAGGATTTCAACACCTACCGGGGATACGACTATCTCGTCTCCTGGGCACGCCACATCATCGACTTCGAGCCGCACTGGGCGGGCGGTTCGCCGGGCGACCATCCCATGGCTGACGAGCACCCGGAGTGGTTCATCCGCGATTCGGACGGCCAGATCATCGGCGTCTACACCAAGGCGTTCGACACCAACAACGTCGCCTGGCAGGAGTACTTCACCGGCGTCTGCCTGATGTTGATGGAGCGGCTCGGAGTCGACGGGTTTCGGTTCGACGCGCCGACCTACAACGAGGTGCCGAACTGGTCGCCGGCGACCGAACGGCGCGCCAGCGCCTCCCAGCTTGGCGCTGTCGAACACTTCTCGCGGCTGCGGCGGGAGATCAAGCGGCGCCATCCCGACGCGCTGCTCTACACCGAGCCGGCAGGCGTTCTCTTCCGCCAGACGATGGACCTCGTTTACAACTACGACGAGCACCCATTGATCGGGGCGGTCATGCGGCCGGAGCATGCGGCGGAGGAAAACCCGCTGTCGCTCAGGGACGGGCAGGACCTCGCCGACTGGTTCCATGACAAGGACGCGACGCTTCCCCGTGGCTCGATGACGGCCCACCACATCGACTCGCACGACTCGTTCTGGTGGCCGCTGCCGGGGTTCAAGTGGCGGCGAGAGCAGTACGGCCTGCCCGCGACCCGGGCGCTGATGGCGACCTGGGGACTGAGTGGCGGCGCGTACATGATGTTTGTTGGCGGCGAGCAGGGCATCGAGGACGACCTCCGGCGGATGCTCACGCTGAAGCACCACCTCCCGGAGTTGCGCGTCGGGACGTCTGACTGGTCATCCGTCTCGTCCGGTGACCGGCGCGTCTATGCCGTGGAACGCTCCCACGGTGGCCATCGAACGGTCGTCCTGGTCAACTTCGCCAACGAAGCGGTGCGGACGACGGTCGGGATACCGGGAAGTGGCAACGATGGCGAGATGCTGCTGCGCGACGTCTGGAACGGGGACAGCATCCGGGCCGGTGATTCGTTCGGCTGGTCGACGCACGAGCAGATATCCGTTGGTCTGACCTTCGACCCGTACCAGGTAAGGGTCATCACGATCCGTCCGGCGGCGACGCTCCTGTCCTGAGCCAGACCTCTACTGATGAAGGGAAGGGTCGCTCGGTCCGCACAAGGCCAGGAAGCCGCCGGCGCCTTGTCGTCCACGTCGGCCCAGCAGGACTGTGGGTCGACGGCGGGTCCCTCAATGACCGCCGAGACGAAGCCCCCTGTGTCGTCGGGAGACTGGAAACGGAACAGGTTGCCGTCCGGTGCAGGGACCGTGAATGATCGCTCGGCCGGATCAAGGACCCAGTACTCCCGGATGCTGGCCTGGGCGAATCAGTTGGGCTGGACGATGCTGCTCCTGTAGGAACGATCGAGCTCAACCTCGAGCGGGTTGACCGGGGCGCTTTCATCAAATGTCGCCTCGAGTCGCAAACTTCGATGCGCAGAGCGTGGCACCGACCGTCCGGAAAATGCCGCAGCCCGCCGATACACTCGGCGGGCTGCGGTGTCCGACTTCAGGAGCGGTCTCAGCTCAGGCAGACTTCGCGAGCTCTTCCAGCCGGTCGACGTACCCGGCAAGGATGTCGAAGGCCGCCTGGACGGGCTCCGGTGAGCTCATGTCGATCCCGGCGCGCCGGAGCTGGTCGATCGGGTACGACGAACCGCCCTCCTGCAGGAAGGCAATGTAGCGGTCACGTGCCTCAGTGTCTCCGGCAAGGATCGGCCGGGCAAGGGCGGCGGCGGCGCTGATGCCGACGGCGTACTGGAACACATAGAAGTTCATGAACAGGTGCGGGAACTGGGCCCACGTCACGCCGAGGCGCGGACGATCGTGCTCGTCGACCACGACTTCGCCGCCGTACCCCTCCATGAACAGCTCGGCCAGCTTGTCGGTCATGCTGTCGCCGGTCAGTGCCCGGCCGGCCTCGATCTCGCCGTGAGCCCAGAGTTCGAACTGGGCAAGGATCGGCATGATGAAGAAGTAGCGGAAGTGGTTGGCCATCCGCTCCTCCAGGATCGCCAGCAGCCAGCCCCGCTCGTCGTGCGTGTCGAGCAGGTACTTGCCCATCAGCGCCTGGTGGAAGTTGCTCGCCGTCTCGGCCGACGACATCGAGTAGCTCGAATACCCCACCGGCTGGCTGTGGTTGACATGCCAGCTGTGGCAGGAGTGGCCCAGCTCGTGGGTCAGCGTGCTCACGGAGCCGAGGTCGTCATGCCAGTTCATGCTGATGAATGGCTGAGTGGTGTACGACCCACTCGAGAAGGCCCCGCTGCCCTTGCCCTGGTTGGGAAGGACATCGACCCAGCGGCTGGCCATGCCCTTCCGGTTGAGCTCGACGTACTCCTCGCCCATCGGCTCGAGCGTCTTGAGGACCAGTTCGACGCCCTCCTCCCAGCTGATCACCGGTGCGCCCTCGCCAAGCGGGGCATGCAGGTCGCCGGGATGAAGCTCGTCGACGCCCAGGAGCTGCCGGCGGACACGGAAGTAGCGGTGCCACGTCGGGTAGTTGCGTCGCACGGTCTCGATCAGGTTATGGAAGACCGCGGGCGGCAGGTTGGTCGGCGCGAGGGACGCCTCGAGCGCGGTCGGGAAATCGTGGGCGCGGCTGTAGAAGACGTCGGCCTTGATACCGGTCTGCAGGATCTCGCCGAGCGTGTTGGAGAAGGCGAGATGTGCGTCGGCGGCGACGGTCCAGGCGGACCGGCGGACGGCCGGGTCGGTGCTGGCCAGGTACCGCTCGACGTTGCCCTGGCTGAGCTGCACCGTCGTCCCGTCGCTGTCGAGAATCGTGCCAAACGGCAACTCGGTATCGGTCAGTGTGGACGAGGTGGTGTAGGGCGCCCTCGCAATCTCGCTGGCCTGAGCGAGGACGGCCTCGACCTCACCGGACCGAACGTGCGGCCGCATCCGGTCGAGATCCTCGAAGGCGAAGCGGTACTGCTGCAGCCCCGGCTCGCTCTCGACCCAGGACTGGAGCGTCGACGGTTCGATGGCGAGGATCGCCGGGTCGATGTAGGCGGCTGCAGCCTGGGCCCGGGCGGCGAGGCCGCTGGCCCGGGACGCCATGGCCGAGTTGGTCGTGTTGCCGGAATCCTCGGCGTAGCGGAGGTGGGCGAAGACGCTGACCTGCTCGACCTTCGTCCAGATCTCGTCACGAAGCTTCAGCGTGGCGAGCAGATCGGCGGCGCTGTACCCGATCACGCCGGAGCGCGCGGAGATCTCGGCGATCCGGCCATCCACCGCGGTGAAGTCGGCTTCCCAGTCGGCCGGGGACGCATAGACACTCTCGAGATCCCATGTCTTGTCGACCGGGATGGCGGAGCGGGGTGGGACAGCGGCGTGGGACATAGCGGTCATCAGATTCAGCTCCAACTCGTTTCCGCGGGCACCGACGGAACCCATCAACACGATGTTGCGGGGGGCATGGTACCCCTTGAATCCCACGGGCGTGGGTCAGAACCGCGAGCAGTCCGGAAGGGATCCCCCAGTGGGCGCTCCACGACCGCTCTACGGTGATCGGCCCAGGAGTCGGAGTTCTCGTTGAGGATGGAGCCGGGCAATGACAACCCTGCCCGGTCCTCGGGTTCCATACGTTTCGCGAGGGAGCCACCCAGATGGCGGAGCCAGACCACCCGCGGCCACCAATGCTGTGGACCGGCCCCGGGTGCTAGGAACCGGTCGCCAGGCGCTTGAGCTCGTAGAGGCGGGTGAGCGCCTCGATCGGCGTCATCCCGTCGACATCGAGCTCGCGCAGGGCGGTGATGGCCGGACTGGGGGCGTCGAACATCGTCAGCTGGAACGTCGAGTCGGACGCTTCCGTGCCGGCGGGCAGCCGCATCGCGACTCGCCGGGCAGCCCGCCCGCCGCCGGTCTCGGTCCCGTCCGCGGGTGCCGGTTCGCCCGGGGCAGCGCGATCTCCTGCCTCAAGGGTCCGCAGGATCTCCTCGGCGCGGCGGACCACGGCGCGCGGGATCCCGGCCAACTGCGCGACGTGGACGCCATAGGAGCGGTCGGCGCCGCCCGGCACGACCTGGCGGAGGAAGACGATCTGATCACCGTCCTCGAGGACGTCCATCCGCATGGCGCGGATCCGGGGCAGGACGCGCTCCAGCTCGGTCAGCTCGTGGTAATGGGTTGCGAAGAGTGTCCGGCTGCCGAGACGAGGGGCGTTGTGGATGTACTCGACGATGGCTCGGGCGATGGCGAGGCCGTCATAGGTGCTCGTCCCTCGGCCGATCTCGTCGAGGACGACCAGTGAGCGGCGGGTAGCGTGGTTGAGGATGTTCGCTGTTTCCAGCATCTCGACCATGAAGGTGCTCTGGCCCGTCGCGATGTCGTCCTGGGCGCCGATCCGGGTGAAGATCCGATCGACCAGCCCGATTTCGGCGTCGGCTGCGGGGACGAACGACCCGATTTGGGCAAGCAGGCAGATCAGGGCGACCTGCCGCAGGTACGAGCTCTTTCCGGCCATGTTGGGCCCGGTCAGGATGGCGATCTGGGCGCCGTCAGTTCCGGTTGCGTCCAGCCGGACGTCGTTCGGGACGTACTCACCGATTGGCAGTACGGTCTCGAGGACGGGGTGACGGCCTTCCGCGATCGCCAGCGCGGTACTGTCGGTCAGCCGCGGACGGACGTAGCGGCGGGTAACGGCGACCTCGGCCAGTCCGGCGAGGACATCCGCGATGGCGACGGCGCGGGCGGCGGCGAGCAAGCGCTCGGCATGCGACGCGACCTGCGCGACCACGCGACGGAATGCGGCGGTCTCCAGCTCGGACAGGGTCTCCTCGGCGGTGAGGACGACCGTCTCGTACTCCTTGAGTTTCGGCGTGAAATACCGGGTCGCGTTGGCGAGTGTCTGCTTGGCGATGTACTCGCCGGGCAACACGCCCGCCGGCGCCTCGGCGACCGCCCCTTCCAGTGCCGCGCCGAACGAGGCACGGGCGGACTGCCGGGCGGCGTCTCGTTCGGCTGATGCCAGCGCCGCCGAGGTGATCTCGAGGTAGTACCCGAAGACCTTGTTGTACCCGACCTTGAGCGTGCGGATGCCCGTTCGCTCCCGCTCCGTTCGCTCGAGGTTGGCGATGAAGTCGCGTGCTTCCCGCGATCGCTCGCGGTACTCGTCGATCTCGGAGGCGTGGCCGTCACGCAGCACGGTCCCCTTGCCCAGAACCTGACCGGGCTCGTCGGCGAGGGCGCGCTCCAGGAGGTCGAGTGCCGGTGCCGGGTCCGCGACCGACCCAACACCTGGGATGGCGACGAGTTCTTCGCGCACGGAAGCCAGGCCGCGCAGCGATGCTCGCAGGGTGGTCAGATCCTTCGGTGTTGCCTGGCCGGTCACGGTCCGGTTGACCAGTCGCTCGATGTCGCCGATCGGGCGGAGGGCCCGGCGCAGCGACGTGCGGAGGACGGCATCGTCGACCAGGTGCTGGACACCATCCTGCCGGGCCCGGAGATCGTCGAGGTCGAGCAGCGGCTGGCCGACCCACTGGCGCAGCAGGCGGGAACCCATCGGCGTGCGGGTATGGTCGAGGACGGCGACCAGGCTATGCCGGCGGTCGCCCCGGCTACTCTCGGTCAGTTCGAGATTCCGCCGGGTCTGGGCGTCGAGTGTCATGAAGCTGTCGACGGCGTAGGCGCGAAGCGTCGTAATCTGCTTCAGGCCGGCGATCTGGGTGTCCTGCAGGTACTGGAGCAGACCTCCTGCGGCACGGGTCGCGAGGGACCGCCCGGCCAGCCCGAACCCATCGAGCTGGTCGACCGAGAAATGCTGGAGGAGCGCCGTCGCCGCACGCTCGGGCTGCCAGCGCCACGCCTCGGTGGGAGACATGCCACGTCCGGTCGCGAACCGTTCGCCCAGCCAAGCCTGTGGTTCGATGCCGGCAGCCCATGACGCGATGTCCCCCGCTGGGTGAACGATCTCGGCCGGCTCGAGCCGGAGGAGTTCGCGACCGATCGCCAGGAGTGCTTCCTCGGCGGAGTCGGCGGTGACGTCCGTAGCGGCGAACTCGCCGGTCGTGATGTCCGCCAGCGCCAGTCCCGCTCGCCGGCCCTCGGCGACGACCGCGACGACGTAGTTGTTGGTCCGGGCGTCGAGCAGTGATTCGTCGGTAACGGTGCCTGGGGTCACGACCCGGGTCACGTCGCGCTCGACCAGCCCTCGCTTCGGGACTTCGCCGACCTGCTCGCAGACGGCGACCTTGTACCCCGCCTCGATAAGCCGGGCGATGTAGCCCTCGCTGGCATGGTGAGGCACGCCGGACATTGGGACCCGCAGGCCCTTGCCCATCTCCCGCGACGTGAGAACCACGTCGAGCGTGCGGGACAGGACTTCGGCGTCGCCGTCGAAGGTCTCGTAGAAGTCGCCGAGCCGGAACATGACGATGGCGTCAGGGTACCGTCGCTTGACCGCCAGGTACTGCTTGCGGAGTGGGACGGCCGTCTCCTCATCGACCCTGGGCGCCTTGCCGGGGAGGAGGGGGGCATCATCGTCATCGCTGGCCAGCATGGGCGACGGCTCGGCTAGGTCGGTGGCAGGGGTATCGACCATGACTGGAGGCGCGGCGGAACGCACCGGCTCATCGTGCGGTGACCCTGGTTCCAGGGCGAATGACTGGTCGTCAGCCGGCTTGGCATCGGCTGGTATCGGGGCGGATCGTGGGACCCGGAGAGAGCGGACGGCGCGCTGTCGGGGCATGAGGCCGGGGGCTCCTGCTGGACGGGCGACGGTGCGGGCACCGTTGCCTCGGTTCTCTCGTTCTCGTTTGCCCGGCGGGAAGGGTCTGGTCTCCCTATTGTGCCACGTCGCGCCAGCCCTCCTGCACTGGGGCGCCCCGCGAAACGGGGCAACCCGAACGCGGCCGCCAGTGATGCGACAGACACGCCACGCGGAATCGGGGATACTCGTCGGCGAGATACGCCGTGCGCCACCCGAGGACGGGGGCGCGAGCAGGAATGGAGTAACGATGGCCATCTTTGCGGTCTGGGCCCAGTTCACCAACCACGAGGAGCGGCTGAAGATGCGGCCGACCCACCGCGTCTACCTGGCCGAGCTGCTGGACAAGGGCAAGCTCGTGTCGTCGGGGCCGTTCAAGGACGACACGGGGGCGCTCCTGATCTACGAGGCCGCCGACGAGGCCGAGGTCCGGCAGCTGATGGCTGACGACCCGTACGCGACGGTCGGCGCCATCGGGTCCTGCGAGATCAAGGAATGGAATCGCGTGTTCGCCCAGCCGACGGAGGAGATCCGGCCCTCTTAGGTCCGGGTGATCTGAATCGCTCCTAACGAGGTCTCCAGACGACGAAGGGCCGGTACTCACCTCGAGTACCGGCCCTTCGTTGTTCTCGCACGATATGAACCGGAACCTAGAGCTCCTGGTGGTAGGCGAACAGGCGCTCACCGTCCAGGCGGCGCAGCTTCTGCAGCGCCTCATTCTCGATCTGGCGGACACGCTCGCGGCTGATCTGGAGCTGCTCACCGACCTCGGCGAGCGTGTGCTGGTGCCCGGCGCCGAGACCGAAGCGGAGCTGGAGGACCAGCTTCTCGCGATTGGTCAGCGTGTCGAGCGCAGCGTTGATGTCACGCTTGAGCATCGACTCGGAGGCGGCCTCGTAGGGCGTCTCGCTGAGCTCGTCGGCGATCAGGTCGCCGAGGCTGGTGTCGTCCTCATTGCCGATCGGCGTCTCGAGCGAGATGGTCCGCTGGGCCGCCTGGACGATCTGGTGGATCTTCTCGGGCGGAACGGCCATCGCTTCGGCCACTTCCTCGGCCGACGGCTGACGGCCGAGCTCCTGGGCGAGCCGGTTCAGGGTCTTGCGGTAGCGGGAGATCGAGTCGCCCATGTGGACCGGCAGCCGGATCGTCCGGCTCTGGTCGGCAATGGCACGGGTAATCGCCTGCCGGATCCACCAGGTGGCGTAGGTGGAGAACCGGAAGCCCTTGCGCCAGTCGTACTTCTGGACGGCACGCATCAGGCCGATGTTGCCCTCCTGGATCAGGTCCAGCAGGGTCAGGCCCCGGTTGACGTACCGCTTGGCGATGGAGACGACCAGGCGCAGGTTGGCCCGGACGAATTGCTGGACCGCCTCCTGATCAGAGTCCTCGACCCGCTTGGCGAGTGAGATCTCCTGGTCATGGGTGAGGAGCGGGGTCTCGGCGATCTCGCGCAGGTACAATCGAACCGGGTCATTGATGAAGTTCGGGTCGAGGCGCTGCAGGACGTCGAGATCGCGCTCGATGTCGACAGGAGCCTCGATCTCACGCTCTTCGGCGATCTCCGCCTGAATCTCGACGGGAAGCTCGAGCTTGGAATCGTCCCCGGGGACGGGCTGTTCGACGAGTGCGTCTACCTGCTCGGGCTCGTACGGCTTGATGGAATCGGTCATCGACTTGCTCCTTGGTGACACGGGTGTCCGGGCTGGCGGCGCAGACCGGGACGACGTCCTGGATACACCCATCGGGGTGGAACGGGATGACGATGGATGGGCGATCGGTGATGCGAAGGTTTCGGCACGCTGGCCAGGGGTTGCACGAGCGGGCGCCGCTGGCTGACTCTCCAACTGGCCACTCCGGCCAGCCGGGGCATCACCCCTTACCCGTATTAACGCTTGACATCGCGCATGGGATGCCACCGCGCCCGAGGAGAATCGTGAAGGACGGGACGAACCTGGAAAACCAGGCACATCCGAAGGGCATTCTGCCAACATAGCAGTGGCCCGAGGAAACGCAAGAGTCCTGATCGTGACAGAGTGCCGGGTCTACACGGCCCGTGTTCGAGTCGGACCGAACCCCGCCGGACACACGGCGACGGCGGCGGGATACCCCGCCGCCGTCATCCATTGCTGACGTTCGGAGAGGATCAGCCGCAGCCGCAGCCCTGGGATGTCGTGGCATTCTCACCCGTGTCGAACGAGTGGCCACAGGAGCAGGACGCGACGGCGTTCGGGTTGCGGACGGTGAAACCGCCACCCATGAGCGAATTGATGTAGTCGATCTCGGCGCCTTCGAGGTAAGCGGCGCTGAAGTTGTCGACGAGGATCCGGACGCCGTTGGACTCGACGATCTCGTCGCCCTCTTCAGTCTGCTCCTCGACGGTCATGCCGTACTGGAGGCCGGAGCAGCCACCCGGGGCGACGAAGACGCGGAGACCGTACTCGGGCGTGCCCTGCTCGTCGAGGAAGCGACGAAGCTGGTCAGCAGCCTCATTGGTGATCGACATCATGGTGGCAAGTCCCCATTGGAAACGGTATCGGTCGGCATGACGCCCGGCGGCCACGCATACAGGTGTCTGGCAGGCTGTCACGCTACTTACCAAAGTATAGCGATGGACCGCTCAACTGTCAACGCGCTGATGCGATCCGGGAACCAGGCGTCTCGCGCCATGCCGTGCGGCAACCCGCTCGAGCGCGGCGACCGACATGCGTGGGCCTGCATATACGTAGTCAATGCGGGGTCCGACAGCGTCCCAAAGATACGTACATCGACGAATGTTCTTTCGCAGCCCGTGAGCGGACAATGTCCTCACTGGCAGCCGCGATAGGTAAGAGGGTGGCGCGGGGTTGCCCGCTCGCCACGAGGCGGACTGCGGTCGTGACCGGGGAAGAAGTGATCCGGTCGCGGATGACGGGAGAGCGGAGACCGGTCGGAACGCGGTGACGTTATGAGACGTCGGAAGATGCAGACCGCAATCCGATTGGCCCGGGTGGGGACCCGGGATGATGTCGGCCACGCGAACCGGATGGAGAGACGGACGCGTCTGGGGTGGGAATGGTTGTGAATGAGACGAGTGTCGATGTGACGGTCCGTTGCGTGTTGAGACGTCCAGGTGATCGGTGATTCGTTCAGGCGTTCCGGGCGGCTTTGTAGTGATTGACGAGGCAAAGAGCATGAATGCGACCAACTCGATGATGCGGACCACCCTGACCCGGCGACGGTTTATGGCCGTCGCCGGCGGGGCCCTCGCCGTTGCAGGCGCCGGCCTTGGTAGCCGGGTGACCGCCCAGCAGGGAACGGAGACGTGGCGGACGACCGCTGCGGTCAACCTCCGGGACGGTGCCGGGACGACCTTCTCGATCCTGGCGCTGGTCCCCGCCGGTGCGGTGGTCACCCTGACCGGCCAGGTAGCGAATGGGTGGGCGCCGGTCCGGTGGAACGACCGGAACGGCTTTATATCGGCCCAGTACCTCGTCAGGGGAAGCGGTGATACGACGGGCACCGCGGCTCCGGCTCCTGACAGCGGCGCCTACACCGGTCGCGCTCGGGTGCTTGAAGCGGTCAACATGCGGTCCGGGCCATCGACCGCGGCGGCCATCACGGTGGTGGTGCCGGCCGGATCGGTGGTCGGGACGAGCGAGATCGTAAAGGACGGCTTCCGGGCGATCCTGTTCGGTGGCAAGAGCGGGTGGATGATCGCCGGGGCACTGGTCCCGGAGACGAGCTCCCCCTCGCAGCAGCCCAACCCCTCGACGCCGCCCGCCTCCGCTGGCTCGGGCTACATCAATACGGCGGCGAACTTCCGGATGGAGCCGACCTACGGGAACAACGTGATCCGGGTCCTGCCGGTCAACACGGTCGTGACAATAACGACCGAGAAGAGCGGCGAGTTCGTCCGGGTCCAGACCCCAGGTGACATCGGTTGGGTCTACGCGGCCTTCGTCAGCGCCGGGGCGCCGCCAACGGGTAACCCGACCAACCCGCCGACGACCGGGAGCAAGGCGACCACGACGGCCGGCGTGAACTTCCGTGCCGACGCGGCCCTGAGCGCCAGGGTGATCTCGGTGATCCCGGCCGGCGCCTCGATCCTGATCATCGGGTCTGCCCGGAACGGGTTCACGCCGGTCTACTGGAACGGGACCAACGGCTGGGTGTCGTCTGACTACATCAACACCGGGAGCGGTGCGCCAGTCACGCGCACCTACCGGACGACCGCCGTGCTGAATCTCCGCGCCAACCCGAATGCCAATTCTCAGCTGCTGGGAGTCGTTCCGGTGGGGGCAACGGTGACCGGTACCGGGACAGGATCGGCCGGATACCTCGGCGTCAGCTGGAACGGCCTCCAGGGCTACGTCCTCGCGGCATACCTGGCCTAGGTCTGAATCGATCAGCGCCGGGATACGCCCCAACCAGACGACAAGCGTTCGAGCGGGGTGGTCCTTGCAGCCGGACCACCCCGCTTGTCGTCAACATGGTTCTGGTCGGAGCGATCGGTCAGGTCCGGGCGAGGGCCAGGACCCGCGCCGCACCGCCGGACCCACCGGCGAACGCCGGCGCTCCAACGACGACCGTCGCACCGGACGCCGGGGCAGCGCCCAGGTTGGCAAGGTTCTCGACGGCATAGCCACCAGCGCCGAGCAGCACCCGGTGGGACTCGAAGTAGGGCGAGGTAGGGTTGTCGAGGCTGATCGTGTCGACCCCGAGGCCAACGACGCCCCGCTCGTCGACGAGGTACGCCGCCGCTTCCGGGCTCCACGCCGGGAAATGCAGGACGCCAGCGGCATCGGCGTTCAGGTACCCGGCGGCGCTGGGCACACGCTCGTCCCAGCCGGAGTACATCGCGACGAACGCGCCCTCGCGAATCGCCCCGTACGCCGCTTCCCAGGCGAGCAGATCGTCGACCTGGACGGTCGTGTCTTCGTCGGCGCTGGCGCGGTCGCGAAGGTCGATGACGACCAGGGACGCGACGAGATTGGTCGGTGGGATCGAGGCGACGTCGACACCGTCGGCAATGAAGTGAGCCGGTGCGTCGACATGGGTCCCGGTGTGCTCTTCGAACGAGACGACACGTGAACGCGTCCCCGGATCGTCGAGCGTCGCCGTGACGCTGGCCGAGAACGGGGTATAGCCCGGATAGACCGGGAAGTCGGGAGAGAGTGGATGGGTGAGGTCGATCACGGCGTTGAAACTGACCTCCCGGCGATCGTCGCCGGTCTGCGTGGCGACGTCGACCGCCGGTCTCGCCGCGTGAGCCAGGCCAGGACCGGCCATCGTCGCTCCAAGCATCAAGCCGCTCGCCCTGCGCCGGTCAAGGCGACGGGTGCCGCCGATCCGGCGATGGACGTCGTGGAGCAGGTCGGGGTGGCACATCGGGAGTCTCTCTTTCCGGAACAGACGAGGTGCGAGCTGGTGAGGCGGACACTCTGGCCGGCACCACGCACGATCCGGCCCGGTGCGGTGACCGACCCGGGGCGATACGATGGCGCGGCAACGGGCGGCGAGGGCGTTGCCCGGTCGGAAAAGGCCGGCCCCGGAGTACCAGAGAGGTAGAGATGGCGACCAACGTGGCGGCGCAGACGGCGGTGCAGGAGGTCCTGGACCGCGCGGTGACGGATGGCGGCGAGATCGGCGTGCAGGTCGCGGCGTTCTTCGATGGCCTCCAGGTCGTCGACGCCTGGGCCGGGACGGCGGATCCCGCGACGGGCCGACCTTTTGATCACGGGACGGTGACGACCGTGTTCTCGGTCACCAAGGGAATCGCGTCGACCGCCGTCCACATGCTCGCCGACCGGGGTCAACTGGACTACGACGCGCCAGTTGCCAGCTACTGGCCCGCCTTCGGCGCCAATGGCAAGGACCGGGTAACCGTCGCCGAGGCGCTGTCGCACCGGGCCGCTGTACCGCAGATGCCGGCGAGCATCGGTCCGGATGATGTCATCGACTGGGACCGCGCCCTGGCGGCGTTCGCCGACCTGACCCCGATGTGGGAGCCCTCGACGGAGCCGGGCTATCACTCCCTGACGCACGGCTGGATCACGGGCGGGCTGATCCAGGCAGTCGATGGGCGCCGGATCGATCAGTTCGTCCGTGAGGAGATGCTGGCGCCGCTCGGGATCGTGGACGATTTCTTTCTCGGTCTGCCGGAATCAGCCGATGCCCGTGTCGCTCCGCTGGTGATGGACGACAAGCTCCAGGGCGAGCCCACGCCTGACCCGGAAAGCTATCGTTACCATGCCAACCCGCCGGTCTGGTACCCGCTGGGCCGGAGTTTCAACCTGCCGCAGGTTCGCCGGGCGATCGTCCCCGGTGCGGGCGGGATCGGCACGGCGACCGCACTGGCCCGGATCTATGCCGCGGCGATCGGGGAGGTTGATGGGGTCCGGCTGCTGACGGAGAGCACGATGCGGGTAGCGTCGGCACTGCAGACCGATGCCTGGGACCTGGTCCTCGAGGCTGCTGATCCCAAGGGGGCGGGGTATTTCCTCGGCCAGCCGAACTCACCGATGAGCGGCCGGCGATCCGCCTTCGGTCACCCCGGCTATGGTGGCGCGATCGCATTCGCCGATCCGGACCACCGGTTCGCGTTCGCGCTGACGAAGAACTGCCTCCGGGGCGACCTCGGAGGCGCGGAATCAGTCGCGCTCGCCGCGGCACGGGCAACGCGGCAGGCACTGGGCATCCCGGAGAACTAGACCCCGTGACCGGAGCCCGTTCGACGCCGGAGATGGACCGGCGACGAGCGGGGCCGGCGGGGTGACGTCTGGCGCCGGATCGCCGGCCGCTGGATGGACGATCGCAGCGCCATGTCAACCAGCTCGTCAAGCGAAACCGGCGACGTGAACCGATAGTCCGGGCCCGTCCAGCTTTCCCCGGACGGTTCGAGGATCCGGTAGGCCAGCGTGATCGCGTCCTGGCGCCTGGCCCACCGGCCCATTCCCTCATGGAAGCGGAGCGCGGCGCTGTCGTGGAGCAGGATGGCCGCGCGGTCGGTATCGCCAGCGGCGAGCAGGCAGAGCCCGATGGCCTCGATCGCGCCGACCTGTCCCCGGCGGTTCCTGACCGACTGCCAGAAGCGAAGGCACGCCTGGTACCGCTCCAGCGCGATACCGGTCCGCCGGGTTCGGAGTGCCAGCCAGCCTTCGAGTTCCGCGAGGTAGCCAAGGGCGAACGCATCCCGTGTCTCGAGCATGATCGTCCGGCAGAGATCAAGGCGGCGGGCGGCGGCCCGGAACCGGCCGCGTTCTCCCAGGACCTCGGCGAGCCCGAGCAGTGCCCATCCGATGGTTGCCCGGTCTCCGGCCCGCTCGGCAGCGGCGTGAGCCTGGTGAGCGGCCCGCTCACCCGCGGCGATATCGCGCCGGTCCAGCGCGAGGTCCCCGAGAGCGATCCATGACACCGCGATGCGCTGCCAGTTACCAAGCGATTGTCTGATGGCAAGCGCCTCGAGCTGGAGACGCTCCGACTCCGCCAGGTTCCCCCGGTAGCTCGCGAGGAGGCCGATGTCGGAGATGACGTCAGCCTCACCGTGGCGGTCGCCCGTAGCCCGGCAGATCGCCAGCGCTCGTTCAAATCCCTGGGCGGCAGACTCGCTCTCGCCGGCATCCATGTGGAGGACCGCCCGGACGGTCAGGGCGTTGCCGAGGGGAATCCCGAGCGTCTCGTCCGGGAACGCTCGTGCGGCGGCGATCGCGCGGTCAAGATAGGCAACGGCCGTCTCCCATGTGCCCGCCATCCGCCAGTAGCCCCAGAGCCGACCGACGATCTCGAGACCGCAGACCGCACTCTCCTGGTCGCCCTCGGTCGCCGCGGCCGCGCACGACTCGAGCGCGACCCGAATGTTCGCGATCTCCCGGTCCAGTGTCCGCACCCACTGTCCGGGGTCCGGACCCTCCAGGCCGGCACGGCAGCTGGCCGCCAGCTCATTGACCCAGCGGGCGTGTACGCGTCGCGCCGTGACGGGGAGCTCTGGGTCGGTAGCGAGGCGAGCGAGCGCATGTTCCCGGATCATCTCCAGCAACATGTAACGGGGTACATCCGGACAGGGCGGGGCTGCATGCCCGGGCGCCGGGGTCACCAGGTGGTGCTCGATCAGGGTGGAGAAGGCCGCGAACGCGCCGTCGCGGTCAATGATCGGACACGTCTCCCCCAGGGTGAGGACCTGTAGCGCCGCGTCCAGGGTGAAGCCGCCAACGAACATGCCGAGACGGGCGAGGGCGAGCTGCTCCGTGGGGTGCAGCAGGTTGACGCTCCAGTCGACGGTTGTCGCGAGGGTGCGGTGATTGCCCTCATGACCACCCCTCGCACCCAGCAGGCTGCCGGCATCCCGCCTGAAGCGGTCGAGAACCATCGACGGCGGGTGCAGGCGCAACTGGGCCGCGGCGATCTCCAGCGCGAGCGGAATCCCGTCGAGCAACTGGCAGAGCTGGACGATGTCGGCGACGTTGGATGGGGTGAGCTGGAAGGCCGAACGGTGGCGCTGCGCGACCGCGACCAGTAACTGGACGGCTGGCGACTCCCTGGCCTGTTGGGTAGTAACGACCCCGGGATCACCACTGACGATGGGCAACGGGGCGACGACGACTTCGCGTCCGCCCGCGACGGCCATCGAGTGCCGGCTGGTCGTGATCAGGCGGAGTCGCGGGATCCGGCGCAGGATCCTGGCAAGCAACTCGTCCGCGTCCTGTATCTGCTCGAGATTGTCGAGGATCAGCACCAGACGCCCCCGCCCGGGAATGTCGCTGAGCCCCTGGAGGGGGTCGGTCGCTCGAGGGGGCAGATCGAGGGTCACGGCAATCACCCCGATCGCCTCATCGGCAGTGCGGGCCGAGATGAGCGAGATGAAGGCGACCGCGTCGACCGACGATCTCAGCCCTGGAGCCCGGGACGCCTCGGCCGCCAGCCGGGTCTTCCCGACCCCAGGCGGACCGGTCAGCATCACGAGCCGGTCCCGGCCGGAGAGCAACCGGACAACCTCGTCCAGGTCGGATTCGCGTCCAATGAGATGGTCGGACCATTCCGGCACGCGGGTATGCGCCGGGAGCGGGGACGGAGTCCGGGCCTGGGGCGTGCTGTCGTCGGGCCGGTGGTGCGTCCGGCGAGGAACGGCCTGGACGAAGGCGGCAGTCTCGTCCGGCGTGAGGTTCAGGGCACGCGCCAGGCGTTTCACGGTCGCCTGGTTGGGACTCAGGCTGATCCCGCGCTCGACGTTGCTGATCGTTCGGCTATGGACAAGGGCCGCCTCACCCAGCTCGTCCTGGCTCAGGCCAAGACGATTCCGGTAGAACCGAAGCTGTTCCGCGAGCGACAACGCTCGGACATCGTCGGCAGGTCGCTGCGTCAAGATACACCCCCGGAGGATGGCAATCGGATACCCAGGGAGTGCGGCAGAGATAGATTTGCCCGAAATCCGATGGTGTCTGGTTGCGTTGGCGATGCCTGCTATACGGTCGATATTACCGTATGAAAGAATGTTCGTGTTAGCGGTGGCGGAACAACGACCGTTTCTGATGGACACCGAGTCATCGTTGCCGCCGCCGCGATGACGCCCCAACGGGATAAACGGCGAGCGGGACGATCATCGATGATCGTCCCGCTCCCCAACTTCAGATTGTCCGACGATCAGCCCTTGAGGTGGCCGTCGAACCAGTCAAGTACTCGCTGGAGATAGTCGGCCCGGTGCTCCGGCGGGCTGAGTCGCATCAGGCCGTGCGACGCGCCCGGATAGCGGGCGAACTCGACCTCGCAACCAGCTTCCTTCAGCGTTACGAACATCTCTTCGCCCTGGCCGATCGGACAGCGGTCGTCGGCTTCCCCGTGGACAATCAGCGTCGGCGTGGTCGCCCGGTGAGCGTAGGTCGAGGGGGAGTGGGAATGGAGCCACTCGAACTCGTCCTGGGGAGTTCCGCCCCACTGGAGCTTGCCGAACGTGTACCCGATGTCGCTGGTGCCGTACATCGAGACCAGGTTGAAGCAGGGCGCCCCGCAGACGCAGGCTTGGAAGCGCTGGGTGTGGCCGATGATCCACGACGTCATGTAGCCGCCGTAGGAGTAGCCATAGATTCCGGTCCGGGTCTCGTCGGCGTAGGGCCGCTCCAGAACCGTGTCGATGACCAGCATCAGGTCCTGGTAGTCCTCACCACCCCAGTCCCGGATGACCCGCTGCGTGAAGTCGCGGCCGTAGGAGTTCGATCCGCGGGGATTGCTGAAGACGACGATATAGCCGTTGCTGGCCAGCTGCTGCTGGGTGTTGTTGAACCCCCAGCCGTAGTGCCCGTTGGGTCCACCGTGAATATCGAGGATCACCGGGTACTTTGAGGACGGGTCGAAGCCAGGTGGGAACAGGATCCAGCCTTCGATCTCCAGTCCGGCTCGCTCGACGGTGAACCGTTCGGACGCCAGCTCGGGGCGGCTGGCGAACTGGTCCGCTGCCGAATCGACGACCACCGTCACCGAGTTGTCGGTCCGGTCGACGACCACGATCTCGCCGGTGCGCTGGTGGGTTGTCCGGGCCTGGACGATGTACCGGTTGGTGCGGTCGTGGCTGAACCCGGCCTGCGTGGCTTGCCAGGTCACCACGGTCTTGACCGTCGCCGACTCGACATCGACGGTGTAGAGGCCGCTGCCTCCGGCCCTGGTCCCGGAAAGCAGTGCCGTCCCGGCATCCAGCCAGATCGGCTGATGCGGAGCGGGGAATGAATCCGGCTCGAAGGGAAGGTCATCGGTCAGGCGGCGGGTCTCACCCGACGCGAGGGTGTAGACCCAGAGGTCGGACTGCCAGGTCCGGTGGGTATCACCGCCATAGAGGATACGCGAGCCGTCCGGGGACCAGGAGAACACCGAGATCGTCCCGTTTTCTGGGGTGATCGACCGGGCAGAACCGGTCGCCACGTCGATCAGGCTGATGACGGCGTCGAAGATCTCGGGGCCGGCGACCCGGGTGGAGATGGTCCGTCCGTCGGGCGACCACTCGGCCTCGCCATGGTCGAAGTCGCCCTCGGTCAGCTTCCGGGTCGTCCCGGTCTCGACATCGACGAGGAAGAGCTGGCTGCGCTTGCCGCCCAGATATCCCTTGCCGTCCAGCTTGTAGTCCAGTCGCGAGGTAACGCGTACCGGCGGCGGCGCGTCCTTCGGGCGTGGCTTGCCCGCGGGGTTGTCCGGGTCGACCGGAAGGAGGTAGGCGATGGTCCTGCCATCCGGGGACCACGAGATGCCCGAGATGGACTCCAGGTGGCCCGCGAGCGGGCGGGCGTCGCCACCTCCCCCTACCGGCAGGAGCAGGAGGCGGCTCTTCACCCCGTCCTCGCCGTCCCGGTCGCTGACGAAGGCGATGGTGCTCCCATCGGGGGACCAGCGTCCCTGGCTGTTGCGCTTCCCACCGTAGGTCAGCCGTCGGCTATCCGAACCGTCGCGGCGCACCAGGAACAGATCGGAGGTCGACTTCGCGACCTCGCCCCGTTCCACGCGGGGCTGGACATAGACGATCCACTCGCCGTCGGGGCTGATCTGTGGATCACTGGCTGGAGTGAGGTCGTAGACCAGCGAATCAGCGGACCACGAGGCGTTCGTGGATGTGGAGGGTGTTGCCGTCACGATGGATGATCCTTTCCGGGATGGATGCCTGGACTGTTCGTCAGCATCGCAAGCCCGGAGGCGACTCGCAACTGGTCTGTAACATTCGCGGCGCTGTAATGTGACGGCAGTTGAGCACGATGGAGCCGGGCACCGGCCTGTAGACCGGAAGGAGGACGGGATGGTCCGTGTTGACGTCGAGCGGAACCACCTGGTTGTCCGGCTGGCGGGGTGGGAGTGGTTCTGGTCGCTGCGGCGGGAGATCGGCATCCCACTGGCAGAGGTCGAACGCCTGCGTCCGGCTCCTGATCTGATCAGGTCGCGACCCGCCTGGCTTCGCCTACCGGGAACGTACTGGCCATTCCGGCCGGGACCGGCCTTCGCGGGCACGTATTTCCAGGGCCGAGTCCTCTGAAAGTTCTGGTGGTTGATCCGGCCGCGACCGGATCAAATCTTTGAGATCACGGTCCGGCCAAACGGACAGACCGGGTACCGGCGCCTGATCGTGCAGGTCGAGGATCCGGGAGGGGTTGCCGGCCGGGTGAATGTGCCGGTGCAGCGTCCCGCCGTGCGGCTCCAGTGACAATGAAATAAGACGAGAGGGGCGCCCCTATTGTGGCGCCCCTCTCGTGTGCTGATTCTTTCGATGATCTCGACCTAGCGGTCGTTAATCGGAGTGAAGTGGAGATCGGTCGGCCCGACGAACTCGGACTGCGGACGGATCAGCCGGTTGTTGGCGACCTGCTCCAGCACGTGGGCGGTGTAGCCAGCGGTCCGCGAGACCGCGAAGGTCGGGGTGAACATGTCACCGGGCAGGCCGACGGCGGCGAGCACGGCGGCACTGTAGAACTCGACATTGGTGTAGAGCCGCCGGCCCGGCTTGCGCTCTTCCAGCATCTCCAGCGCGCGCTTCTCCGTGGTGTGGGAGAGGGCGAAGAAGGCCGGGTCGCTGGCCCGCTCGGCCAGCCCGCGAAGGACCTCTGCCCGCGGGTCCTCGGCCTTGTAGACCCGGTGCCCGAAGCCCATCAGGCGCTGGCCGCTGTCCAGTGCGTTCGTCAGCCAGGCATCGACGTTTTCGGCGGTGCCGATCTCGTTGAGCATGTCCAGCACGAGCGACGGGGCGCCGCCGTGCAGAGGGCCCTTGAGCGCCCCGATCGCACCCGTCACGGCCGAGCAGATGTCGGAACCGGTCGAGGCGATCACCCGGGCAGTGAAGGTCGAAGCGTTCAGCCCGTGGTCGGCAAGCAGGATCAGGTAGGTCTCGAGCGGCTGCCAGTGGTCGGACGAAGGCTCTTCCCCGAACAACTGGTAGAGGTAGCTCTGGGCCGTGTTGAGGTCGTCCCGCGGGGCGATGGGATCCAGCCCCTGGCGGTGGCGATGGAACGTCGCGAGGATCGACGGGACGCTGCCGAGCAGGATCAGCGCCTCGTCGATGTCCGGCTCGATGTCGATCTCCGACGTCTTGAAGTTGCCCAGCGCCGAGACACCGGTGCGGAGCGCATCCATCGGCGGGGTGTCGGCCGGGAGGCTGCGGATCAGATCGACCAGGCCCTGGGGCAGGGTGCGGTTGGCGTTGAGCCGCTGCTGGAAGTCGGCCAGTTCCTTCGCGACAGGGAGGTGTCCGTGGTAGAGCAGGAAGGCGACTTCCTCGAACGAAGCGCGCCCGGCGAGCTCATGGATCTCGTAGCCGCGATAGACCAGCCGGCCCTCTTCGCCGAAGACGTGGGACAGGGCGGTCGAGGCGGCGACGATGCCTTCCAGGCCACTCGGCTTGGGCAGCGGCGCTGACGTTTCGGTGGCAGTCGCGCTGGACATGGGTTCCTTCCTGTTGACGCTGGGTTGGAGCGGAGAGGCCAGGACGGCCTGGCGGAGTGACCGGCGCGGGACCGGCTCCGAGGGACGGACGGCGAAGTCGTTGCCGGCCAGTTCGGACTGAACGCCCAAAGCGGCGCCTTCCCTTATGGGCTAGATCCTACCATGCGTTGGCCGGCCTCACTGACCGTTACTGTCGCCGCTCGACGGCCGTGCCGGGCCTGTACGCGCTGTGTCCGGGCAGGAGTTGGATGCCGGTGATCTTCGCGAAAGACCTCGCCGGGCGCCGGGACGGGGGCCGCGAGCGTCCGTGCGTACCCCCGCCGATCAGGCAGACAGCGGGATCCGGTAGACGCTGACCGAGAGCGGAGGCAGATCCAGTTCCAGCTCCGCCCCGGTCAATTCGACCGTCTGGTCGCGTACAACCACATTATCCGGCTGCTCGAACGAGTTTCGCATCGCGGGATCGTCTCCCGTCACGACGTGGACCTGGGCCGTTCCGCCCGCCACGCCATTGATCAGCTGGACCGGCACCCGGGCGCCCTCGGTCGGGTGCCGGTTCACGACGGTCAGGGTCATGGTCGATGACGCCTCGTCGCGCGTCGCCGCGGCATGGACGACGGTGAACGGGCCACGGTCCCGGACCTTGTCCAGCCCGTTGGCGGCGGAGATGGCGTCCAGGATCATCTGGTGCTCTGCCTCGTCCCCGGCGACATGGACATCGAGCGAGATTGCCTGCCCGTGCTCGGCGTAGAGGCGGAGCGGGTGGTAGATGGTCTGGAGGAAAAGGCCCTCCTTGTTGGTGAAGATCGGCGCGATGACGTTGACCATCTGGGCGAGGTTGGCCACCTTCACCGTGTCGGCGTGGTGGAGGAAGATGTTGAGGAAGGTCGCCACGGCCAGCGCGTCAGAGAGGTTGTACTGCTCCTCGAGCGGCGACTGCCGGTTGCGGTACCAGACGTTCCACTCGTCGTAGGCGATGCCGATCTCGTGCTGGATGTTCTGGTTGAGCCGGGCGCGCGCGATGTGCTCGCGAACGAACCGGATGGCACGGTCGGACTGCTCGGGCTCGATGACGTTGGTCCAGTGATCCTCGCTGCCGGTGTAGATGTGGATGCTGTGGTAGCGGACGTACTTCGCGAGTCCGTTGATGACGGTCGCGTCCCAGTCCTGCCAGCCGGTCTGGCCGCACGAGACCAGCTCGGCCTTCGGATCGATCCAGTGGATGATCTTGGCGAACTCCTGCGCGAACCGGACGTACTCGTCCGCCGTCTTGGCGCCGATCTGCCAGTCACCGTACATCTCGTTGCCGAGACCCCAGTACTTGACGTTGAATGGCTCGTCGTGGCCGTGCTCTCGGCGCAGGTTGGCCCAGTAGGTGTTCCCGGTGCCGTTGCAGTACTCCACCCAGCCGGCGGCTTCGTCGGGCGTGCCGGTCCCGAGGTTCAGACAGATGTACGGCTCTGTGCCCATCGTCCGGCAGTACTCGATGAATTCGACGGTGCCGAAGCGGTTGGGCTCCTCGTCGTGCCAGGCCAGCTCGATGCGGCGGGGACGGTCGTCCTTGGGGCCGATCCCGTCGGTCCAGTGATACCCCGAGACGAAGTTGCCGCCCGGCCAGCGCAGGATAGGGGCGCGAAGGTCGCGGACGACATCCAGTACGTCAGTCCGGAAGCCCTTGTCGTCGCTGAGCGGGGAGCCCTCCTCGTAGATGCCGCCGTAGATACAGCGCCCCAGGTGCTCGATGAACTGGCCGAAGATGCGGGGGTCGACGGTGCCGACCGGGCGCTGGAGATCGACGGTGATCCGCGACATCGGGTGCTTCTCCTGGCGTGTCGATGACAGGCGCTGCCACCGACGCGGTGGGCGGACCGGGATTCTCGCTGGTCCGCCAGTCGACACGTGACCCTACCGGGCAGAACCGGGACGCGCAAGAGGGCTGTCCGTCCCGTTGGCGGGTCGGGATCCGGTTCCCTTATCCGGGATGGTCATGACGGATCGGCAATGATGGACGGTTGTTCCGAGAACGATTCAGGGTGGCCGCGCCCCGTCGCTCCATTCCTCGAGTGACGGGTCGGTAGATCAATGGCATGGTTGTGGCCGACAGGTTTCCCGGGACGGCCATGTACCCGTGACGAACGCCATGCCGCCCGGCTTGCGGACTGACCTACCAGGATGGTGTGAGATGAGCGATGGATCCGGGATCGAGCGGCGGGAGCAACCGGGCGAGGACGTCTTCCTCGGGGCACTGCTCGGGCTGGCGATCGGGGATGCGCTGGGGATGCCGGGCGGGAATGGTGGTCGGACCAATCCTGAAGAGCCGCTCACCGGCTACGAGGCGCTCACCCGGGTCGACGGCTCCACCGTCGACGCTGGCGAGTTCACCGACGAGAGCGAGATCGTTCTGTCGATCGTCGAAGTCGCGACCACTGACCGGGGCCGGCTGGACGCGGACCTGATCGGATACCGGCTCGTCCGGCTGGCGCTGGGGGAGTCTGCCGTCTGGCAGGATGAGTCAACCCGGGCGGCACTGGTCCGTGCCGACGAGACGCAGGATTTCCAAGTTCCGATAGATGAGGACGGACCGGTCTCGGCGCCTGTGGCCGTGCGCGGTCTGCCAGTCGGATTGCTCGCCTCGATCGGCGACGTGGACCGTGCCGCGATGCGCGACGATGCCGACCTCGTCACCCGCCTCACCCACGGCAGCCCGGCCCAGGCCAACGCCGTGCTGGCGGTCGCCGAGCTCGTCCGGCTGGCGGCGAAGCGGGAGCGTCCGGCCAGCGAATGGGCCGCCGCGACTGCGGAACTGCTCGGCGCCGGGGCGATGCATGACGTGCTGGCGGGATTGATCGTCGAGGCGGATCCCCAAGCACAGGTCGCACGGCTCGCGGCTGGTAGCCCCGAGGAACAGGTCGCGGCGGGGCTGATCGCGGCGATCGGGACGGATTCCTTTGAGGCGGCCGTGCTCAGGGCAGCCGGGTCAGGCGGCAAGGCGGATGCGATCGCCGCGATCGCAGGAGGCATCACGGGAGCGTGGGCGGGTGCCGGCGCGATCCCGCAGTGGCTGATCGACGGGCTGGGCGGCAGGATCTACGTGTCCCTGTCGGCGCCGTGGTTTCGGCGAGCCGCGCTGTACCGGGCCGGGGTCGTCCGCGACCTGCCGATGGACGGAGGCGGCTCACCGCCACCCCGGCCGTCGTTTCCGCCACGACAGTAGCCGGTCAGCGGCCGTCGATCACCTGTCCGCGGCGGACTACCTGCCCGCGGCGGATGGGCTCGTCGGCGAACCGTTCCTCCCGCCAGGGGTCGGCGTTGTTGTGGTAGCCGCGCAGCTCCCAGAAGCCCAGGTGATCCTCGGCCTCGAACCGGATCTCGCGCAGCCACTTGGCGCTCTTCCAGGCGTACCGGTCGGGGATCACCGCTCGTAGCGGGTACCCATGCTCCGGCGTAAGGGGCTGGCCGGAGTGGGTTGTCGCCAACAGCACGTCGTCTGCGCTAAAGACATCGATCGGTACCGACGTGGTGTATCCACCGTCGCAGAGGAGGTTGACGAATCGCGCTTCCGGCAGCACCCCGGCCTGGCGGATGATCTCCCTGGCCGAGACGCCTCGCCAGTCGTTGTCGTACCGGGACCAGCGCGTGACGCAGTGCATGTCCGCCCGGACGTCGGTCATTGGCAGCACCTGGAACGCCGGCCAGTCCAGGTGCAGCTCCCGCTCGACCAGGCCGCTGACGCGGAACGACCACAGCTCGGGGACGAACAGCGGGATCGAGCCGACGTGCAGCACCGGCCACTTCCGGGTCAGGACCTGGTTGGGCGGGAGTCGATCCTCGCGCGTATCACTCATGGTGTGCTCGCAATCTCGATCAGCAGGTCAGCGAGACGGGCGGCGGCGCCGGGTCCGGCGGTCCCACCCGCGGCACCGGCCATTCGACGGCGGCGGTCGTCGTCCCGCAGCAGGTCGCCGATGATCGATCGAAGACGGTCCGGCGTGGCGTCCGCCTCGGCGACGATCTCGGTCGCGCCAGCTCGCGCCAGGACTTCGGCGTTACGTACCTGCTCGTTGCCCCCGGCGTGCGGCAGCGGGATGAGGATCGAGGGAAGCCCCAGCCCGGCGAGTTCGGCAACCGTGCCGGCGCCGGCACGGGCCAGGATCAGGTCGGTCATCGCATAGAGGTCGGCGAGCTCTGTCCGGATGAACTCGCGGAGGACATACCGGGAGCGGAGCGGCTCGGGGAAGGTGTCGCGAAGGGCTTCCAGGCGGGGGAGGTCGCCGTTGGCGCCGACCGGGCCGGTCTGGTGAACGACCTGCGCTGCTTCCAGCAAGCCGGGAAGGAGGGCTTCGATCCGCGTGTTGATCGGAGATGCTCCACGGGCGCCGCCCATGACCGTCAGGACGGGCAGGTCGGCCGACAGGCCGAACGTCGCTCGACCGCGGGCGGCATCGCCATCGTTGAGTGAGCGCCGGATCGGGTTGCCAGTGACCTCGACTCGCCCCCGGTAGCCTTGGGCGAGCGCCGCCGTCTCTGGATAGGAGACGGCCAGGGTCGGGCGAAAGCGCATGTTCAGCCGGGTCGCGAGGCCCAGGATCGCGGTCTGCTCGTGGGTAACGACCGGAGCCGCGCCGAGCGTCCCGGCGACCGTGGGGACACTGACGAAGCCGCCGGTGGAGAGGATAACGTCGGGGCGGAAACGTCGTACGGCGATCGCGGCCTGGCCGACGCCGACCGGGATGCGGAAGGCGTCGACGACGTTCCGGGCGCTCAGATACCGGCGGAGCTTGCCGGACTGGATCGCCTGGAACCGGACCCCGGCGCCCCGGGCGGCATCGCCCTCGACGCCGTCCGGGGACCCCAGCCAGAGGGCGTCGACGGTGATGCCGCGGGCTGTCAGTTCCTCCAGTACGGCGATGGCGGGCAGGACGTGGCCGCCGGTGCCGCCGCCAGCGATGAGGAGTCGGATCGGGCCTTCGCCCGCCCACGGGCGGCCGCGGCGGTCGGATTGACGGTGGCTCACGGAGTTCTCTCCAGGACTTCGACCCGATGACTGGTCACCGGAGGAGTATAGGAGGCGGGCGACGGGACGGGATTGCGGTCCCGACCGTGCGATAAAGCCACTGGACGCGTCCGTACTGGACTGGCGAAAAAGGAGAATTCGATATGACGATTGACGATGCGACCATGACTAGGCTGCGGGGAATTCTCGAAGAGCGCAAGGCAGATCTGACCGGGCAGATCGAAGGGTTGGCGGGAGACGTTCAGGCTCTGGGTGTCGATGATGGCGAAGAGGGTGGCGGTCTAAGCAACCACCCCGGCGACAGTGGAACCGATGTCGAGGAGTCGGAGCGACTCTCGACCATCGGGATTGACCTTCAGGAGAACCTCAACCAGGTCAATGATGCCCTCGCCCGGATGGACGACGGCACCTATGGCACCTGCCGGCGCTGTGGCAAGCCGATCAACCCCGAACGGCTGGAAGCCTTCCCATGGGTGCAGTACGACATCGAATGCCAGGCACTGATCGAGCAGGGGCTCGCTCCGGCGGACAACGCCTGATGCGGAGCGGGATCACCGGCGACGCGTTCGGCCGGTGGGCATGAACGGTAGTCGGTGGCTCGTCCCGGCGGTCGTTGCGGTGCTGGTGATCGCTCTCGACCAACTGGTCAAGTTCATCATCCTTGGCACACTGGGATCCGGGAACGGTCGTTCCGCGTGGTTGCTGGGAGACTGGCTGGGACTGAGCTACGTCGAGAACCGGGGAGCCGCGTTCGGGGCCTTCGTCGGCTACGGGGCTATCCTCTCGGTCATCGCCATCGGGGTCGTTTCCGGCGCCGGCCTTATCTACGCCCGTGTCCTAGCTCCCACCATCTGGCTCGCAACCGGTCTGGGGATGGTCATCGGTGGGGCGCTGGGCAACATCACCGACCGGGTCCGGCTCGGATTCGTGGTCGATTTCGTCGCGGTCGGGACGTTTCCCCGGTTCAATGTCGCCGACAGCGCGATCACCATCGGAGTACTCTTGCTGGCCTGGCGACTGGGTTGGGCGGACGAGGGAGCGCGGGATGAACCCGTGCCGGTCCGGGATGACGCCCAGGCCATCACACCGGACGCGCCTTCCATGCGTCCGGACGGGAAGGACCGATGACGGACTCACAGGATCGAACAGCACCCCGGCGGCGAGTCGTAAACCGCAGGCGGCTTGACGCTCGCAACCCCTTCACGATCCCACCTGTCGAGGCCGAGATGCCGGAGGATGTCGTCGATCACACGACCGCCTCCGGTCGGGAAGTGACCGTTGACGGAGAGGTCGAGGCGGTCCTGTTCGACCTCGACGACATCGAAGCCGACGAGATCGACGGCGACGGCGAGCCGCTGGAATTTGACGAGAACGAACGGGACGACGCCCCGCGACATGGTGTCGCGGCGCGGGTCGAGGAACTGCGGCCGGAACGCAGCGACATCGGGGTGCGGCTGGACAAGTACCTGGCTCGTGAGATCGGCGATCTCAGCCGGTCCTACATCCAGCAATTGATCGACGGGGAGAAGATCCTCGTTGACGGTCAGCCACGGCGGGCGGCGTTCAAGCTGACGCCGGGCGAGGTCGTCACGGTCGATATCCCGGCCCCGGTGGTGGATGAGCTGCTCCCCGAGCCGATGGACCTCAACATCGTCTACGAGGACGATGACGTCATCGTGATCGACAAGCCCGCCGGGTTGGTCGTCCATCCGGCGCCCGGGCATGCCAAGGGAACCCTGGTCAACGGGCTCCTCGCTCATGACCCGAAGATGTCGGTGGGCGGGTCGCTGCGTCCCGGCATCGTCCATCGGTTGGACAAGGACACGTCCGGCCTGATCGTCGCGGCACGTAATGATCGCGCTCGCAACTCGCTTGTCCGGCAGTGGGAGGAGCGTACGGTCGAGAAGCGGTACATCGCACTCGTCCATGGTCTGTTAGAGGAAGACCTGATCACCATTGACGCGCCGATTGGCCGGGACACGGCCCAGCGGCAGCGGATGGCGGTTATCCCGTCCGGACGTCGAGCCCTCACGCGGCTGCGGGCAATCACCCGCTTTCCCGGAGCCAACCTGACCCTGGTTGAGGCAGAAATCGAGACCGGACGGACGCACCAGATCCGCGTGCACTGCGCGTTCATCAAGCACCCGATCATCGGCGACGAGGTCTACGGGCGGCTGCGTGCGGACGGCAAGCGGCGCGACAACCGCGTGCGTCGCCAGTTCCTCCATGCGGCGGTCCTCGGGTTCAACCTGCCCGACGGGGAACCGATCCGGTTGGAGTCGCCACTGCCCGCCGATCTCTCGGCCGCGCTCGACCGGGTCCGTGCCGACGAGGAACGGGCCGGGAGCAACTGGTCGTGATCGACCTGCGGCCGCTATCTGGGCCAGTACGGGAGGGATACACGCTCGTCGCGGACCTCTTCGGTGCGGCCGTGGCGGCGGTCGACCCGGAGAGTGCGACGGCGGCGGCGATCCGGGTCGACGACGGCGCGCTGACGGTCGGTGAGCGATCGGTCCCTTTGGAGGGCCGGGTGATCGTCGTCGGGATGGGCAAGGCCGCCGCCCGGATGGCCATCGGCGCTGAGCGCGCCCTGGCAGCAGCACACGTCAGCGGTGTGGTAGTCGTCAAGGACCCGCGAGATCCTCGCGTACAGCCCGAACGGATTACGGTCCTGGAAGCGAGTCATCCGCTGCCCGACGCCCGCTCCATTGCGGCCGGCGACCGGCTCCTGGCGGAGGTAACTGGAGCCGACAGCGGCGACGTCGTCCTCGCGCTGATCTCCGGCGGCGGGTCGGCGCTCGCCGAGTCGCTCTGGCCCCCGGGCACCCTTGCCGACCTTCGGTCCCTGACGGACCTGATGCTCCGGGCCGGGGCGACGATCAATCAGTTGAATGCAGTCCGCCGGGCGCTTAGCCGGATCAAGGCCGGCGGACTGCTCGCGGCGAGCCCGGTGCCGGTCGTTCCGGTCATCCTGTCCGACGTGATCGGAAACGACCTCGGTACGATCGCATCAGGTGCCGCGATCCCCGGCCCGGACAGGGGCGAGCTTCGAAAGGTCGCGCGACGGACCATTGACGAATTGGGACTCACGGCAGACCTCCCGCCGGTCATCGCTGCTGCCTTGCACGAGGACGCCGGGAGGGATCTCCCGGCGGCGTCGACCGAGGTGGTCCCTCCGGTGTTCATCGGCGACAACGCGGCGGCGGTGCAGGCAATGATAGGGCGGGTGCGCGCGACCGGCCGGATGGTCAGCGTTCCAGACGCCTGGCAAGGCCGGACCGGGGAGGCATCGCTGCTCGGCCGTGAATTCGTTGATGCCTGCCGCTCGGCCGCTGCGGACATCGATGTCGTCGTCGGCGGTGGAGAGGCAACCGTGACCGTCCGGGGCGACGGTGACGGAGGACGGAACACCGAGTTCGCGCTGGCTGCCGCGCTTTGCCTCGATGAGTCCCGGGAATCGGGCTGGGTGATCGCGTCGCTGGCTACCGACGGCGAGGATGCCAACACGGGTGCCGCCGGCGCGGCGGTCGATGGTCGCAGTATCGAGCGTGCCAGCAGCGCAGGCATTGATGGCTCTGGGGCACTGGCTCGTAATGACAGCCTCCCGTGGTGCCGGGCAGCCGGCGGACTGGTCGTGCCGGGCTCAACCGGGACGAACGTCAACGACCTATACATTGGCGTCCGAGTACGTTCAGATGAGGCAACGGGAGCTACGGAGGAGGAGACACGATGACAGAGGGCAACCGCGTCCCGATCATCCTCGACGTCGACACCGGCGTCGACGATGCGCTGGCGCTTGCCTACGCGGCCAACCGACCTGACCTCGACCTGGTCGCCGTGACCACGGTTGCCGGGAACGTCGATATCGCCCGGGCGACCGAGAACACGCGCCGGGTGCTGGCATACCTCGGCCGCGACGACGTGCCGGTGCACCGCGGTGCGTCCCGGCCCCTGGCCCGAAGCCACCGGCCGGCGTCATATGCCCACGGGCACGATGGCCTGGGGGGGGTCCAGTTGCCAGCCGCTCGCCGTTCGCTGGAGGAGACACCCGGCCCGGCGACAATCATCCGGCTGGCTCGCGAGCGTCCGGGCGAGCTTACCCTGGTCGCCGTCGGTCCCCTGACCAACCTCGCCATCGCCCTGAACGTGGAGCCACGAATCGCCGAGTGGATCCCGAGCGTCGTAGTGATGGGTGGTGCGTTCCGTTGTCCGGGCAACATCACCGCGCTGGCGGAGTACAACATCTGGGAGGACCCCGAAGCCGCTGCCCAGGTTTTCGAAGCGCCGTTCGCCTCGACGACCCTCATAGGTCTCGACGTGACGATGCAGGTCGGATTTGCACGGGCGACGGCAGCAGAGCTGGCGAAGCGCGGCGAGCTGAACCCCGCAGCCGACCTCGCCGTCCGGGTCTCGCAGCAGACGTGGGACGAGCGCGGTCTGGACCAGCTCTGGTTGCATGATCCACTTGCCGTCGCGGTCGCCGCCGAACCCGGGCTGGTGGGCTACAGCGACGACGCGGTCGAAGTCGTGGTGACTGGCGAGGCCGAGGGACAAACCAAGGTCGCCGGGCCGGGACGCCTCAAGGTCGCCACATCGGTCGACGTTGATGGCTTCCTCCAGCGGTTCCACTCGGCGCTCGGTGCGGACGTCGTAACCAGCTGATCACCGTCGTGTCATGTCTCCGGCACAGGGCAGGATTACAACTGCTCCACAGAGCAATGGAACCTCACGTACGGCCGGACGAAGGAGCAGAGAAACACCATGATACGAACGGGCAGGATCGGTCTTTCCATCGAAACCACGCTACTCGCCGTCCTCATCGCCGCGCCGGTAGCGCTGGCCCAGAACGCGACCCCGACGCCTGATGTCCCCCGTCCGGCGGAATGTACGGTCGACCCCGTGGAGCCAGCGGCGCTACTGTCCTCCGTGGGCGGTGCGGATCCGACCAGCCCGCTGTTCTCGACGGAGCCGGTCGACGAGGCGTCGTTGCCAGAAGGCCCGGCCGTGACCGATGAGGAGCTGGAGGGCATCACCGAAACGGTTCGCCAGCTGGTCGCCTGCGCCAACGCCTTCGACCCTTTCCGGATCCTGGCATTGATCAGCGATGAATACATCGGGCAACTGGGTGGTGCCGCCCTTGCCGCGCAGCAGCAACCAGAACTGGCAATGCAGCTGATGGCCCGGTTCCCCGTTCCAATCGCCGCAATCGACTCGGCCGAGCCGGTGCAGATGTCGACCATCCGCGATGCGCGTCTGCTCCCCGACGGGCGGATTGGTGCGATCCTGGAATCCGCCGTCCCTGGCAGCGACGCGTTGGGCGTCTTCTTTGTGACCTTCATCGAGGAAGAAGACAACTGGCTGGTCAATGACGTCCTGCCGGTCGCCAGCGAGCTCTTCGCCACGCCTGCTGCCTGAGATCAATCCGGACGGGTGCGAAGTCAAGCAACGAGAACGGGCGGAGCCACAATGGCTCCGCCCGTTCTCGTTGCCCGGATTGATCAGGGTTCAGGCGTTGCGCTCGACGACAAGGCGGGCGATCTGAGCCAGGCGGGCGCGATACGTGGGGTCGGGGATCACGTCGAGCCGCTCGATGGCGCAGGTGATGTAGTCGCGTGCCACATCCATGGCGGATTCCAGTGCACCTGAAGCCCGGATATCGGCGATGACACCAGCGATCACGGTGTCTTCGGTCAGATCTCCGCTGACGACGCCTTCGAGGCGCGCTCGCTCGCTCGAGTCGGGCGCCAGCCCGGCCACGTAATGCATGACTGGCAGTGTCACGGTGCCCTGGCGAAGGTCGTTGCCCGCTGGCTTGCCGATCGTGCCCGATTCGCCGGCAACGTCGAGGATGTCGTCGACGATCTGGAACGCCATGCCGAGGTCACGACCGAAGGCCCGAATCTCCGTGATCTGATGTTCGGTCGCACCACCGATGATTGCGCCCATTTCGGCGGCGCCGGCAAACAGCGAGGCGGTCTTGCCGTAGATCCGCGTCTCGTACTGCTCCAGGGACTGATCGATCGCGTGGGACTCGAGCATCTCCCGGATCTGGCCCTGGCAGAGGTTGCCGAGCGTGGACGCGAAGACGGAGACGACCCGCGTACTGTCAGTCGCAGCCGCGAGGATCGCTGACTGCGCGAAGAGGAAGTCGCCGATAAGGATCGCCGTGACGGAGTTCACCTGGGTGCTCAGGGTAGGACGACCGCGCCGGAGCGCGGCGTGGTCGATGTCATCGTCGTGGACCAGCGAGGCGGTGTGCAGGAGTTCGACGCCGGCCGCCGCGCTGATCAGGGCCCGGCCGTCCGGCTCGAATGACCGGGCGACCAGGAGGAGCAGGCTCGGCCGGAGGCGCTTGCCGCTCGTCTTGACCACACTCTGAACCAGGCCGCTGACTTTTGGGATGCCGATGTCTACCGTCTCGAGGATGCGCGCATCCACCGCGTCGAGGTCCCCCTTGAGATGAGCGAGGACCTCGGTTCCGTTCTCGATGTCGGTTGCGGTGGTCATGCGGACGGAGTCCTGACGTTAGTTCGGCGGGGGATTACGGTGGGCGGGAGATTGTGAAATTCTGAACAGACTGGGCTCATTATCCCGACGCTGGCGGCCGGGTGTCAATGCCGCAAGGGGTTCCGGTGCTCCATGCTAGACTGCGAGCCCGTAACACAAGCGCATGTTCGCTGCCCTCCGGTCTGCCCGCCGACGGGACGTGAGAACTGATACCCGATCTGGCGGCGCGGACACTGCAGTCCGCGACACGCGGGCGTTCAGTTGAATGAAGGGGTGCCGTCCAGCGACGACGGCATCCGGTGAAGGGAGAGGCCCGCGTGAGCCGACCAACGCCACCACGTTACGGTCCCCGGCGACCCGGGACGACGGCCGGCTCGCGTCCGGCCTCCCCGCCCCGGTCTTCCGGTGAGGCTGGGCATCCCGGGACCGGTCCAGAGCGAACCGTCGCCACCGGGAGCAGTCGTTCCGGCCCGGTCACCCAGGGGAATCCTCAACGACCATGGCCATGGGTCAAATGGTGGTTCAGCGCGGTCTGGATCGTCCCGGTAGCGATGATCGCCTGGCTGGCCGTCGATGCGATCAGACAGCCGGACGCGCGCGTGCGATATGAGATCGCGGCGGGAGACGTTCCCGCTGCCGGGGTCAGGGTCACGGCCGGGGAGGTCGTCGCGACGACTGATGCCCGCGGTCAGGTCACGCTGGATACCGATGCCGTCGGAACCGTGCCGGTGGTTTTCGAGCAGGCGGGCTACTACCCGATCCAGGCGACGCTGCCCCCTGCCGGAAGCGGAGCGACCACGCTGCAGCTCCAGTCATCGACGGTAACCGGCCTGATCTCCGACAGCGCTACGGGCAATGCCCTGCCGGGCGTGTCGGTGTCGATCGCCGGGACCGACGTGGTGACGGTCACCGGAGCCGACGGGCGGTACACGCTTGCGAATGTCCCCGCCGACGCGACGCTCGCCTTCAGCCTCGACGGCTACGGAGTAACGGAGGAGGGAGTCGCCGCGCGAAACAGCGTCGACGCGGCGCTCACTTACTCTCGCGTCACCGGGTCCGTGCTGGACGCGGCGGGGGAACCTGTGGCCAATGCTCGGGTCGTCGCCGCGGGGGAAATCGGGATCACCCGGAACGATGGCACCTTCCTGATCGACGGTGTGACGGATGTGACTGAGGTGGCGGTATCGGCCTCGGGTTTCCGGGACGCTACTGTCCCCGTCGACCGCGGGCAGGCTGCTCCCATACGGCTGGAGCGGATGCTGATCCGGGCAGCGTATCTCAACCAGTTCGGTTTGACCGACGAGCGCCTGCTCGACAACATGATCGACATCATCAACACGACCGAGCTTAACGCGCTGGTCATCGATATCAAGCAGGACACGATCTACTACGACTCCCAGGTCCAGTTCTTCCGCGATGTCCCCGGGATGGTGCTGGATCTCTACGACCCGGCCCCCCTGATCGAGCGACTCCATGCCGAGGGCATCTATGTGATCGCCCGGCTGGTCGTGTTCCAGGATCCTCTTGTCGCCGATCACTATCCCGAGTATGCCGTGAAGGACGAGCGCGACGGCAGCTCATGGCGCAACGCCGACGGGGTCGCCTGGGTCAACGCCTTCAACGAGCCACTCTGGGACGCCAACATCGAGCTCGCGCTCGAGGCGATCGCACTCGGCTTCGATGAGATCCAGTACGACTACGTGCGGTTCCCGTCAGACGGCGACCTGAGCGTGGCCGACTTCGGACTGGACTATTCACAGGAGGCGCGGGAGGGTGCGATCACCGGGTTCATCGCCCGGAGCAGTGAGGCGATCCGGCCGACGGGCGCCAAGCTGGCGATCGACGCTTTCGGCATCATCGGGCTCTGGGACGACGACCAGGGGATCGGCCAGCGGCTGGTTCAGCTGGCGCCGCTGGTCGATTACCTCTGCCTGATGATCTATCCATCGCACTACGAGCTGGGGAACATCCGCTCGGCACCCGGGCATCCCAACGACTACCCCGGTGAGACGATCACCGAAAGCCTGGAGCGGGCGGCCGAGTTGGTGCCGGAGCACGTCGACAAGTTCCGGCCCTGGCTGCAGGACTTCACCCAGCCGCTCCCGGGCTTCGCCGAGTACGGTGCTGAGGAGCTCCGCGAGCAGATCGACGCCGCCGAGGCATTCGGCGGCAACGGGTGGTTGCTCTGGAATCCAAATAATGAGCCGACCGTCGAAGCGCTGAAGCCTGAAGACTGACCGCGCCGACCGGATCCAGAAGCCGCGACAACCGAAACTCCGACGCCCCGGGCGGCAACGCGGTCCAGGCAACGGCCGACGGGACGGGCAGGCGGCTGAGGGCGATCCGGTTTCCCTGCACCCAGCTCGAGGCCGAGGTCCAGGTCGCACTCCGGGTCGGTACGCCGTCCCCGGTCGCTGGTTCCGGCGGCGCGGCGAACTCTAGGACCCACGCCGGCACCGGTGCCGGCCGGGGATCGTGCCTCCAGAGGAAGTTGACGTCGAGGAGCCAGCCCACGAGCGGGGACTGGTCGGCCCGGAGCCGGTCGACGGCGTCAGCGGTTCGGACGGGGTCCGTAAAGATGTCGAGCAGGAGACGGTCGGAGTAGAAGGCGAGCGTGCCAATCTCCCCGCGCACCTCGACGGCTTCTCCTGGCGGAACCTGATCGGCTATCCCGGCGGCTATGTCGCGGTACTGGCCGGGAGTCCCCCAGTTGCTGTGAATCAGCGCTTCCCGTAATGCAGAACCCTGTCCGGTGATCAGCGGCAGGAGGATCAGGATCGGGGCGGCGATCGCGGGAACGGTTAGCAGGCGGGACCACATGCCGGGCGCTCGTGATACCCGGATGAGCAGGTTGCCGACGCCGAGGCCGCCAGCGACGACGATCGCGAGGACCTCCGGGACGTAATACCAGTGGAACGGCGGAACGCCGAGCGCCGAATACCCCGCGTAGTGGGCGGCCGCGTAGAGGAACAGGCCCATGATCCCCCGTCGGACCAGACGTGACGCCTTCCGGAGCGGGATAAGGACCAGCGGAGCGAGGACGACCGGCCAGATGGACAGCAGGGTCTCGACCCGGTAATGGTCGAGATACATCGCCGGACCATTGACGAAGGTCGTGGTGCCGAGCCAGGGCTCCTGCTCCAACTTGATGAGCAGCGTGTCCGGGATGACCGAGCCGAGACGGATCCAGGAGAACAGGTACCAGGGTGCGGCGGTCAGGGCGGCGCAGCCAAGAAGCCCGGCCCGGTCCCGCCACGACATCGGCATCACGACCAGCGCGGTGCCAAGCAGGAGGACGCCTTCCGGCCGCGTGATGGCAAGGAGTCCAAGGGCAACGCCGCCGAGTCGCCAGCGTCCCCGTGCGAGGGCGAGGGTCGTCCCCAGGAGCAGGACGACGGATAGGTGCGACTCCAGGCCCAGGGTGGAGAGCATCAGCGGGTTGGCGAGAAGCAGCGTGAAGGCCAACCAGCCGCCCACGGCACTGCCCGTCAGGACCCGGGACAATCCCTGCAGCAGCCAGAGCGACGCAGCCAAGCACAGAGCGGTCGCAATCGTGACCGCAATCACGGGTGATCCGGCAAAGACGGTGATCGTCGCCAGGACCAGCACGTTCAAGGGCGATGTGGCGGTATTGGTGGGCAGATCGGGGTAGAAGCCCCACTGGCCATGGTCGGCCAGGTTGCGGACGTACTGGAGGGTAATGAAGGTGTCATCGATGAAGGTGCGCCGGAAGAGCAGGCACCAGGCGACCAGGGCCAGCGTGATCAGCGACCACATGGCGAGGGTGCGCAGGAGGGAGGGGGCGTCTCCGGCGTTGATCGACGTCCTGGTTCCGGCAGATGCCACCGCTGACCCGCTTTCGTTGTGTGCTGACGTGGGTCGCTGCGTCGGAGTGACGGAGCGGCCCGGGATAGAGGTCCAGGTCAGTTGGAGGGAGGTTCCGAGCGGCGAGCCGGCAGAAGCCACTCCCCAGAGGAAGTGCATTGTCGCGCACGATGAACATCACACGAGGCGATCATCTTGCGACGTCCGGGATACCGCGTGTGGTGGCTGGCACGGAAGCGGCTTCGGGGTCGACGACGGGAGCGGAAAGGCTTCTGGGGTACCATCGGGAAGCCCTGCCGACTGGCTGGCGTGACCCCGTGAATCCGACAGACCTGCTGACCCGCAGGACCCCGTTGATGGAGCTTCCTCTGAGATCCCCACGACCGAGCGCGCGACAGCGTCCTGACCCGAACGGGAATACCGTGTTGGCGGGGACAGAGCAACTGGCGCTGGATCCCGGCCGGACCTGGTCCACGGCGGTCCCGTTCCAGCTCGTCCGGGCCATGCGCCCGCACCAGTGGACCAAGAACGCCATCGTGTTCGCGGCACTGATCTTCGATCGCAAGTTCTTCGAGTTCGTCCCCGTCGGCCACGCCCTCATGGCGTTCGTCGCCTTCTGCCTGGTCAGTAGCGGGACCTATCTCGTCAACGATATCCGGGACATCGAGAACGACCGGGCGCATCCCCGGAAGCGATTCCGTCCGCTCGCGTCAGGGGCCTTGCCGGTGCCGGTCGCCTGGGCCGCGGCGCTGGTGCTGATCGTCGTCGCGCTGGGGCTGGCGTGGGTCGTCCGGCCGGAGTTCGCTGCGGTGATCGGGGCCTACCTGCTCCTGATGACGTCGTACAACCTCGGACTCAAGCATGTCGCGATCGTCGACGTCATGATGATCGCCTGCGGGTTCGTCCTGCGGGCCGCTGGCGGCGCGGTCGCGATCGCCGTCCCGATCTCGCCGTGGCTCTATGTCTGTACCGCGTTGCTGTCGGTCTTTCTCGGTTTCGCCAAGCGACGCAGCGAACTGGCGACGCTCGGCGAGGGCGCCGCCGGGCACCGCGCGAACCTGGAGTCCTACACGCTGCCGATGCTCGACCAGATGATCGGCGTGGTCGCCGGGTCAACGGTGATGGCGTACGCCTTCTACACCTTCGAGGCGTCATCGGTGCCCCAGAACTACACGATGATGCTGACGATCCCGTTCGTGTTCTTCGCGGTCTTCCGGTACCTCGCGCTGATCCACCAGAACCGGCTGACAGGGACCCCTGAGCTGTTGCTCTTCCGGGACCGCCAGCTGTTCGCCGCCATCGTCGGCTGGGGCGTGGCGGTCCTGCTCGTCCTGTACTTCCTTCCATGATGGTCGGCAGGACGAGATTCCTGCGAAGTCTTCATGGGACGATCGCATTCTGAAAAAGGCTTGCCCATGCCAGGAAATTTGAGGTCAGCGCGGCTTTGACCTGTCAGTGCCTTGTCAGACCGGTCAGTCGGAGGCGACAGCAAGGTTGGCACCTGTCGATGCGAA
The DNA here is from genome assembly GCA_035944555.1 of Thermomicrobiales bacterium. Taxonomy (GTDB): domain Bacteria; phylum Chloroflexota; class Chloroflexia; order Thermomicrobiales; family UBA6265; genus CADCWK01. The sequence continues at coordinate 5,278 of DASZAY010000031.1, read as the reverse complement.
CGGTTGATACGGTCTGTGGCAACTTACCGAATGCTAGTGTAGAATTACTGGCATCACCCCGGACGGCCGGCATCGGAAAGGCGCCACGATCGCGCCGGGGTTCTCCTGCAGGGCAGGGAACGCGACCGGTCCATTGGAGCGGCCAGTCGGAGTCCGATCTGTCTGCCCCAGTGACCACAGCGGAACGCACCGGAGACTGATGATGACGAAGCACGACGACGACCAGCGAAACGAGAACGTCGACACCCCGGTCGACGATGCAGCGGCGACGGACCAGAGCGACGATACCCCGTCGTCGAACGGCGTGGCTGAGGCTGCCAATGACGCCGTCACGGTGGTCACCGCGCGTGGCGACGGTGATGACGCCGGGTCGGTCGACGCCACGACCAGCGAGTCGGGCGAAGGCGAAGGGGACAAGCCGGAGATCTTCGAGGTTCCGCTGTTGCCGTTGCGGAACACCGTCGTGTTCCCGATGACGGTCGTCCCGCTTGCTGCCGCGCAGCCGCGTTCCCTCCGGCTGATCGACCACGTCATGTCCGGTGACCGGACCGTGGCGCTGGTCCTCCAGCACGATGGGGAGCTCGAGAACGCCGGGCCGGATGACGTGGTCCGCATCGGGACGCTCGCGACCATCCACCAGATGATGCGTGTCCCGGATGGCAGCGCCCGGCTGGCGGTCCAGGGTGTCGAGCGGATCCGCGTGATCGAGTTCACTGGAGAGGCGCCGTTCCTTCGGGCTCGGGTCCAGAAGATCCCCGAGGCCAAGGATGAGTCGGTCGAGATCCAGGCGCTGATGCGCAACACGATGGACCTCGCTCAGCGGTTGGCCGCGCTTTACACCAACGTGCCGGACGAACTGATGACGGCCGTCGTCAACATCGACGACCCGCGTCACCTCGTCTACATGATCGCGTCGTCCCTGCGGATGGAGCCGGAGGAGCGCCAGTCGCTGCTCGAGGAGGATTCGATCCGCGAGAAGCTGACCCGGCTCAACACCTTCCTGACCAAGGAGCTCGATGTCCTGGAACTGGGCAAGAAGATCCAGTCCGACGTCCAGGAAGAGATGGGCAAGACCCAGCGCGAGTTCTACCTGCGCGAGCAGCTCAAGGCGATCCGCAAGGAGCTGGGCGAGGATAGTGAGCAGGAAGCCGAGGCGACCGAGCTCCAGGCCAAGATCGACGAGTCCGGGATGCCGGAGGAGGCCCGCAAGGAGGCCCAGCGCGAGCTGGACCGTCTACAGAAGCTGCCGCCCGCCGCTGCCGAGTACGGCGTGATCAAGACCTACCTCGACTGGCTGACGACCCTGCCGTGGGACAAGTCCACCGAGCACCGGATCGATATCGCCGAGGCCCGCCGTATCCTGAACGAGGATCACTGGGGTCTGGAGAAGATCAAGGACCGCATCCTCGAGTACCTCGCGGTGCGCAAGCTCAAGCAGGACGCCGCCGAGCGGGCCGCCGAGGCGGGCGAGACCGTCGAGACGCTCAATCGCGAGCCGATCCTCTGCTTCGTCGGCCCTCCGGGCGTCGGCAAGACCAGCCTCGCGCAGTCCATCGCCCGTTCTCTCGGCCGTGAGATGACGCGGATGAGCCTTGGCGGTGTCCGGGACGAGTCCGAGATCCGCGGGCATCGCCGGACCTACGTCGGCGCGATGCCGGGCCGGATCATCCAGGCGATCCGCCGGGCCGGGGCCAATGATCCGGTGTTCGTGCTGGACGAGGTCGACAAGCTCGGCAACGACTGGCGTGGTGATCCATCGTCCGCGCTGCTGGAGGTCCTCGACCCCGAGCAGAACGACTCGTTCCGCGATCACTACCTTGACGTGGCGTTCGACCTGTCCAAGGTGATGTTCATCGCGACCGCGAACGTGCTGGACACCATCCCCGGCCCGCTTCGTGACCGCATGGAGATCATCGACCTCAGCGGGTACACCGACGCCGACAAGCTGAACATCGCCAAGCGGTACCTGGTCCCGAAGCAGATCAAGGCCAACGGGCTCGAAGGCCAGCCTGTGGAGTACACGGACGATGGGCTGACTGCCCTGATCCAGAACTACACCCGCGAGGCCGGTGTCCGGAACCTGGAGCGCGAGATCGGCAGCGTCGCCCGCAAGCTGGCCACCCGGCTGGCTGAGGGGACGGAGCTCCCGTCCGAGGTCGACCGGCCACTCATTCGCGAGTACCTCGGTCGCCCGCGCTTCTTCTATGAGGAGGCCGCAGCCCGCACTGCCCAGCCGGGCGTCTCGATCGGCGTCGGTGTCAATGCCTTTGGCGGCGACATCATGTTCATCGAGGCGACGCGGATGGACGGCAAGGGTTCCATGACCGTCACCGGCCAGCTCGGCGATGTCATGAAGGAATCGGCCCAGGCGGCACTGTCCTACGTCCGGAGCCGGGCGTCGGAGCTCAACGTCGACGCGGAATTCTTCAAGTCGGCTGACCTGCACATCCACGTGCCGGCCGGCGCGACGCCGAAGGACGGCCCGTCGGCGGGCACGGCGATGACGACTGCCCTGATCTCGCTCCTGAGCGGAGTTCCCGTCAGGGATGACGTCGGAATGACCGGCGAGATCACCCTTCGGGGACAGGTGCTCCCAATCGGTGGCGTGAAGGAGAAGGCCCTGGCCATTGACCGGGCGGGTCTGACCACCTTCGTGTTGCCCAAGCGGAACGAGGCGGATCTCGACGATCTGCCCGCCGAGCTCAAGGAACGCCTGACCTTCGTGCTGGCGTCTTCGATGGACGACGTGATCCAGGCCGCCTTCCCGGCCGGGTCCGTCACCCGGGCCAAGAACCTTGAGGCCGCGGTGATCGAGTCGCGCGCCGAGAGCCAGCAGGCGGCAATCGCCTAAGCACCAGGCAAATTTCACAAGACGACGGGGCCGCCGGACATTCCGGCGGCCCCGTCGTCGTTTTCAGGGCGTTGCGCTAGATCAGGGGATCAGGCGACGGCGTGCCCAGCATGGGTCCACGGACGACGGCGGCATTGAGCAGGCAGAACGGTCCGATCGCGACGAGCAGCAGGACCGGCCCAAGGTAGACCACGGATACGGCGAGCAGGGCCAGTAGCGCGGACAGGCCGAGTGAGACCGCGGGGTGCCGGCCCGCCAGCGCGAAAGCGGAGATCCACCGCTGTCGCCCGTGGAGGTCGGATAGTGCTGCCAGCGGATACACCACCACCAGCGCGAACCCGAAGGCCAGGATCACGGCCGCCTCAAGCGCGATGAGGACGAGCATCAGATCGGCACCGGTGGTCATGGTCGCTCGGTACTCGATCGTCGAGATCAGGATCGATACGGCGAGGGTGGGAAGGAAGCCGATCCAGACGCCGGTTCGCCAGGACCGCGGGAACTCGCGGAGCAGGGCCCGCATCCCGCCACCGTCGTTGGAGAGGATCTGCATCGCGAACCGCGTCCCGGCCAGGTAGAGCGGACTCAATGCCAGCGCGGCGATGAACGGCGACATGGGTGGGACGAGAATGGCAGCCCCAACCACGAGGACCGTTCCAAGGCTGGCAAGCAGACCAAGAAGCGCCAGCGCCGGAAGCTCCGCCCGGGCAAGGCGGGCGACCTGGGGCAGGTTGAGGAGTGATTCGTCCTGATTTCTGGCGCCGGTCAAAGGGTCTCCCGGACGTTCAGGGGCTGGCTCGTTCGTACAGCTTAGCGGGACGGAGCTCAGGCGACGCCCGTGATGAACCACCAGCAGGGATGGAGTACATCGATCCAGCCGGTCGCGGCGTCATCTCACCAACCCGGATAACCGGTAGATTGGCTGGTTCGATTTCACCTGTGCCGGGCTGGGGGTGTCGATGGGCGACCTTGGTTCCGGTGTGCTTCCCGTTACGGACACGCCCGGTTGGGCCGCTCCAATACGCGCCGAATCAGCCCTTCCTCACGTCGTGATACCGCTGTGCGGAATAGGCGCCGGCCACGTCGCCGCCTGCAGGTTTACCGGGCTCGGATAGCGCGGCTGCGTGTTGGCTGTACAAGTGACCAGTAGAACGAGCGCCTCTCCCATAGGAAGGGAGAGGCGCTCGTTCGTTTCGCCGTCGAGCCAGGGGCTTGATCAGATAACAGCGGTAACCTCAGTCTCCTGGGTTGCGAATGCTTCAGCCGCGGCGATGAAGGCGCGGAAGATGGACGCGTGCTCGGTGTGCCGCCGATAGAGGGTTTCCGGGTGCCACTGGACGGCCACTAGGAATGAACCCTCCGTCGTCTCGACGCTCTCGATCGTGCCGTCGTCGGCGCGGCCGGTCACCACGAGACCAGCCCCGAGCGAATCGATCGCCTGGTGATGATAGGTATTGGTCTGGACCTCCGACGTGCCGTAGATCTCGGCGAGCCGGCTGCCGGGCTCAAGGCGGACCCGGTGGGAGACATCATCGCGGGCAAACCCGGCGAGATGCTGGTTGTGCTGCTGTTCACTGGGCGCCTGGGACGGGATGTCCTGAACCAGCGTCCCGCCCAGCGCGACGTTGATCACCTGATGTCCCCGGCAAATCCCGAGGACAGGAAGCCCGGCTCCGCGGGCGGCCGCGAACATCCGAAGTTCGAGGTCGTCACGCTCGGGGGTGACCGGACCACATTCCGGGCGCACCTCGTGCCCATACCGGGCCGGATCCATATCCCCGCCCCCACTCAGGATCAGCCCGTCCAGCATCCCGATGAGTTGATCGGGCGGCTCAGGAGCCATGGGAAGGATGAGCGGGAGACCACCGGCGTCGACGACCGCATCGACGTAGGTCTGGTTGAGCTGCCAGCGCGGATGCCAGCTCTCGTTGTTCGTCACCGCCGTGTAATCCGCAGGGATGCCGATGACCGGACGGCGGGTGAGGTGGGGCGTCATGTGCTGCTCTCCATGCTGCGACAGAGGGGTAAAACCGGCCGACTCATTAACCCAATGATACGGCGCAGATTCATCGCTTGGAGCTTCTCGCAATGCCGGCGAACCAATCCGGCGGATCGAGTGAGCGAAAGCACCCGATCCGGGAAGGACCGCTGAACCCGGATCCGCCAGATGCCCAGGCCCGCTTCTGTGACTCGAAATCCACCTTCACAATTCCTTGACGCGCGACGCTGGTCGCACTATCATCCGTGAGCTCCTGAAACGCGGGGGGCCGAGCGGACCAGAAACGGGCCGGGGACCAGCGGGCGGAAACCTGCCGCTGGGCGCGCTGAGAGGGTCGCTGAGGCCCGCTCGACCGGAAAGATGAGTCGCGAGACTCCTTGACACGGCAGAGCGGACCGGCTACACTCTCTGAGCTCCGGAAAGGCGCGGAG
>DASZAY010000030.1:0-76082 GCA_035944555.1 Thermomicrobiales bacterium | reverse complement strand
GGGGATGTTCGTGGTCGAGAGCGCGCTGGATCCACCCGGTCCCATCCCGAACCCGGTCGTGCCCCAGCGCAGCGCCGGAGAGTACTGCACGGGCGACTGTGTGGGAGGCGAGGCCACCGCGAGCATCCCCCCGTCCCGTTTGGACGGAATCAACGCAGAGTGAGATGATCGGTTCCCGAATGGCGACTTGACGCGGGGTGGAGCAGTGGCAGCTCGTTGGGCTCATAACCCAAAGGTCGGGGGTTCGAATCCCTCCCCCGCAACCTCCAGTCATCGGTGATCCTGTGTAGCGCGTTCTCTTCGCTCCGAGCCGGCTGGTCATTTGACCAGCCGGCTTCTTGTATTTCCGTCACCTTTCTCCGTCGTCACGCGATTGTCGTTGAATGGACACCGCCGGGACATGGGTGGCGGTCACACTGTTGCGAGAGGGGACAGGACCGTGGTGACGCATCTCCTTCATTGGTCTCAGCACCGTCACCCGAACCGCGTCTGTTCGCATTTCCGTTTATCGCTGCTCCAGGAGTCGAAGCATGAGTCGTTCGATGGACCCTTCCCGCATCCCCAGTCGGCGGATACTCGCCGCGAGTGCCATGGCTGGCCTCGCCCTGGGGGCGGCGATCAGTACTCGCGTTCGTCGCGTCCAGGCGCCGTCTGATACGGCCGGGATCCTGATCGATCAATCGCCGGACCCCTCAGTGTCGGTGAGCGACGCTGAGGGACCCGGTTTGATCGACTGGTCGCTTGCGCGGAGTATCGCCACTCGGATGAATCAGCAGGAGCGTCTGGGCGCAGAGGAGCGGGAGCGGCTGGACCGCTACTACCGCGCGCTGGACGCCCAGTGTTTCCCGATCGTGGCCGAGTACACCGGGATCAGCCTCGAGCTGACCTCAGAGCGGACGTATGCCTTCGACCGGGTGGACTGGATCGAGGCCAACCTGACGGCCTTCCAGTATCTGCTGCAGCCTGTTGAGCGAATCGCCGCATCTGCGCAGAAGGGTGGGGGCAGCATGGCCGCCCTCAGCCGGCGTGTGGCCAGCGCTGAGGTAGGGCTGCTGCTTGGCTACCTGTCCCGGCGGGTCCTGGGCCAGTACGACCTGGCTCTGCTGGGTCGGGAGCCGGTCGATGGCGGCAAGCTTTACTACGTGGAGCCGAACATCAGGCAGATCGAGCAGACCCTCGGAATGCCGCGCAATGACTTCCGGATGTGGCTGGCGCTCCACGAGACCACGCATGCCTTTGAGTTCGAGGGCAACCCGTGGGTGGCGCAGTACTTCAATATGCTGCTCGGGGAGTACCTGGAAACGGTCCAGGGTGACGCAGCCTTGCTCACCAGCGGCGTGAGCGGCATCAAGACGTTGTTCAACCGGACCCGGGATCGGGATGCTGGTAGTAGCTGGCTCGAGGCGGTCATGACACCGCAGCAGCGCGATATCTTCGGTCGCCTGCAGGCGCTGATGTGTATCGTCGAGGGCTACAGCAACCACGTCATGAATGCCGTTGGACGTGACCTCCTCCCGACCTACGATACGATCTCCCGCCGGTTCGAGCAGCGCAAGGCCCGCCGCTCTCCAGCCGACGAGCTCTTTGGGCGGATCACCGGCCTGCGCCTCAAGATGGAGCAGTACCGGCTCGGCGAGGAGTTCATCGATGCCGTCGTCGCCCGGCGGGGCCATGAGATGGCGCGCCGGGTCTGGGACGGACCGGAGTTCCTGCCCACTATGGACGAGATCCACGATCCAGCCCGGTGGATTACCAGGGTGGACGCGAGGGACATCGTTTCCGGCCGTGCGCCGATGGAGACTACCGGGCTCGCCGATACGCCGGCTGCTATCTGAGGCGATCGTCGACCAGGAGGGGGGAAGGCCTGGCCCACTGTGGGCCAGGCCTTCCCCCTTCCCTGGTGACTTGCCGTCGGAACAATCGGGAATCAGTGGCGGAAATGCCGAGTGCCCGTGAAGACCATGGTGGCACCGGCCGCATCGACCGCCGCGATTACTTCCGCGTCGCGGACCGACCCGCCGGGCTGAACGATCGCCGTAACTCCGGATTCCAGGGCACGTTCAACCCCATCCGCGAACGGGAAGAACGCATCGCTGGCGAGGGCGGCGCCGACGGCCCGTGCCCCGGCGCGCCGTGAGGCGATGCCGACGCTTTCGAGCCGGTTGGGTTGGCCACTTCCCATCCCGAGCAGCGCATTGTCCTTTGCAATCACGATCGCGTTGGATTTGATGTGGCGGCTGGCCTCCCAAGCGAACCGGATATCGGCCCATTCCCGTTCGGTCGGTTGACGCTTCGTGGCAACGGTCCAGGAGCTGTCGTCGTCTTTGCGGGTATCGCTCTCCTGGACCAGCAACCCGCCGGCGATCGGACGAACATCGATCGGCAGGTGCCATGTCCGGTCAGCGTCCAGCAGGGCAGGCAACTCAAGCAGACGGAGCGACGTCTTGCGTCGTAGCGCCTCGAGCGCTTCCTGCGCGAAGGACGGCGCGATCACGATCTCGTAAAAGGTCCTGCCCAGCTCAGCTGCCGTGTCGCCATCCAGCTCCCGATTCATCGCTACGATGCCGCCAAAGGCCGAAACCGGGTCGCCAGCCAGCGCGGCAGCGTACGCGTCGAGCAGCGTTGGTCGTGTCGCCAGTCCGCAGGGAATCGTGTGCTTGATGATCGAGACGGCCGGCTCGGAGAAGCTGCGTATCGCTCCGATTGCCGCGTCGGCATCGAGCAGATTGTTGTACGACAGTTCCTTGCCCGCGAGTTGCCGAGCGTCGAGGATACCGGGCGCGGACGGGCCAACACCGGCGCGACGGTAGGCGGCTCCGCGCTGGTGCGGGTTCTCGCCGTAGCGAAGCACCTGCGTCCGACGACCGGCAACAGAGAGTTCGGCGGGCAGCAGGTCGGCTTCCCCCCGCAGGTACTCGGCGATGAGCGTGTCATAGGCAGCCACGTGGGCGAACGCCCGGGCCGCCAGTTGACGTCGGAAGTTCGCGTCAACCGTTCCGGCGGCGAGGGCCGTGATTGCCGCCTCATAGTCGTCGGGGGACGTGATGACGAGGACCGAGCCGTGGTTCTTTGCGGCGGCACGGATCATTGCAGGGCCGCCGATATCGATATTCTCGATCGCCTCGGCGAAGGACGTCCCGTCGCGAGCGATGGTCTGCGCGAACGGGTAGAGGTTTGCCACGACGACGTCGATTGGAACGATGCCGTGCTGCTCCAGCGTCGCTATATCAGCCGGGACGTCACGGCGAGCGAGCAGGCCACCGTGGATGGCGGGATGCAGGGTCTTGACACGGCCGTCCATGATCTCGGGGAAGCCCGTGATTTCGCTGACAGCCAGAACCGGGAGTCCCGCAGCGGCAAGGGTGGATGCGGTCCCGCCAGTTGAGATCAGCTCATACCCATGATCGGCGAGCGCCTGTCCGATCCGGATGACGTCCCGCTTATTAGAGACGCTAAGGAGCGCACGCATCAGGAGGTCCTCGAGACTGAGACCCGCGGGCTCGCCGCGTAGTCGGGGTGGATAAACGGTTCAGCCTCGGATGATACCAATCCGGCATGTCCTGGCGTTGGTGGCCGGTGCCAGGTAGCTGGTGACAGCGACGTGCGCCTCATCGGTCAAGAGGGCTCCCGACGGTCCATTCCCCGATTCAGTTCGTCGATGTTGGGGCAGGGATGCGATGGAACGGGCTCGTCACCAGGACAGCGTTGGACGCAGACCTCCGCCGCGGACGTCAATAATCGCATTCCGCAAATCGGTATGGTTTATCGTTCAGACCACGCGGCAACCGGATCCGGACGAATATCAATGGGGTCAGCGGCGTAGAGCACATCCTTCACGACCACAACCTCCTGGTGAAACAGCAACAGGAGGTCATTCGCGCTACACAATGAACTCCGACTCGGCCGTACCATGGCGCTCGGTGTTGTAGGCTTTTTCTAAGGTGACCCCATGACGACAGGAGTGCGGCGGTCGGCGCCGACGTGTCGCATCAGGCGGCCGACGCAACGACAAGTGTCTCAGTCCGGAACACGGGTCCAAGGGGACTTCCCGTGGCGCCGCCCCTACCGTCGGCGCTGGGTGCGGAAGCACCAGGCGCAGGCGTCGCCGCAGGACATCCTGGAACGGGTGACGGACGCGTTCTACGCCGTTGACGAGTCGTGGGTCTTTACCTATCTCAACCCAGAGGCGGAGCGCGTCCTCAGGCGATCCCGTTGCGACCTCGTCGGAGCAGTCCTCTGGGACGCTTACCCGGAACTTGTCGGTGGGCCGGTAGAGACGGAATACCGTCAGGCCGTGGCCAGCGGCCTGACCACGACATTCGAGTTCTACTTCGAGCCATTCGACACATGGTTCGAGATTCGGGTCTACCCGTCGACGGATGGGCTCTCGGTCTACTTCCGGGACACCGGACGCGAGCGAGCGGCAGCGGAACGGCTGGCCCTGAGTGAAGCACTTCATCGCACGCTGATCGAGCAGACGCCAGCGATTATCTACAGCACCAGCGAGACGCTGGGCGGGCCGCTTCGCTACATCAGTCCCTACGTGGAGCAGCTCCTCGGGCGCCCACCAGGCACGTACCTCGCTGACCACGCGGTCTGGAAGGACGCCATCGCGCAGGATGACAAGGCGGATGTGCTGGCCGCGATCGACCAATCCAACGTCGATCACGTTCCGCTGTCCATTGAGTACCGCCTGCACACACAATCCGGTGGGCTGGTCTGGGTCCACGATGTCGCTGCTCCGGTGACGGACGATACCGGTACTTTCCTTGGCTGGCAGGGGATCGTGCGGGATATCACGCAGGTCAAGCGGACTGAGGGCCAGCTCCGGTACCTGGCTCATCACGACAGCCTGACCGGTCTGGGCAACCGCGCCGCACTGGACGAACGCCTTCTCGCGAGTCTCCGGTCCATGTCGTCGATGACGGCGGTCCTGTTCATCGATATGGACCGCTTCAAGCTGATCAACGATGCCTATGGGCATATCGCCGGCGACGATCTCCTGATCCAGACTGGCCAGGCGATCCGACTGGCGGTTGGGCAGGCCGGCGAGGTCTACCGGTTCGGCGGCGATGAGTTCGTCGTCATCCTGCAGGGCATTCCCGTTGATGTGGCGAGCGACCTGGCTGACCGGATCATCCGTTTTTTGCAGGTCCCGGTGATGATCGGGACACATGAGGTCACCGTCGGGGTCAGCATCGGCGTGACCTTCACGAACGCCCCAGGCGGATCCCCTGGCGAGATCCTGCGCCAGGCGGGAACCGCGCTCCACGTTGCCAAGGCACAGGGACGGGGGCAGGTCTGCATCTACTCCCCGGAGGTCGACCGGGCCCCCGAGCATCTCCGCCTCGTCAGCGAACTCAACAGGGCCCTGGCCAACGACGACTTCTGCCTGTTCTTCCAACCCATTGTCGACCTCCGCAATGATCACCTGATCGCCGTCGAGGCGCTCCTGCGGATGAGGCATCCGGAGGAGGGGACCATCTCCCCAGGCCAGTTCATTCCCCTGGCCGAAGAGACGGGACTGATTGTCCCGATCGGCGACTGGGTGATCGGTGAATCGTGCCGGAGCCTGACGGAGTGGGACCGAATCCTCGGTGGAGCTTCACCGCCCATGATCAATGTCAACCTGGCCGCCAGGCAGCTCCGGGAGCCGAACTTCTGCGAACGGCTCGAGGCGCTGATCACCCGCCACGGTGTCAGCCCCGAGCGCTTCTGCTTCGAGATCAGCGAACGAACGGCCATCGAAGACCTGGAAGGCGCGAGTGAGACGATCATGGCGCTCCACCGTCTCGGAATTCCTCTTGCCCTGGACGACTTCGGGGCGGGAACTAGTTCCCTGGCGCTGCTGCACGCCTTGCAGGTCCGTGCGGTCAAGCTCGACGCCCGCTTCGTCCAGCGGCTGGACGAGACCCGCTGGGACCGGATGGTGGTGGAGGGAATGACGCGGCTCGCGCATGACCTTAGCATCGTCGTGACGGCGGAGGGTGTCGAGACACTGGAACACGCAACCGCCGCCCGTGACGCCGGATGCGACTACACACAGGGCTACTTCGTCGCGCCGCCAATGGACTCGGCAACGATGACCCAGTGGCTGATCGCACGGAGCAAGCGCAGGTAGCTGAGCCATCTCCCGTCTGGAGTCCGGGCCTGACTTTGCCTTGCGGCGATGTGGAGAGGGCGGGATACTTGGGAGGGCGTCTTCGGAAATTGCGGTGCCGGAGCGTAGCCGGTTCATGGCCACCGGGCACCGTAGTCCCAGCGGTAGCGGACAGACCATTCGCCCCAGTAGCTCAGCGGATAGAGCACTCGCCTTCTAAGCGATAGGTCGCAGGTTCGATTCCTGCCTGGGGTACCACCCATACCACCCATTCATACGCTGTTGAGACTCTGCTGACGCCACGGGCGCCATGCCCCGGACCTTGCGTCCTTGCACGCTGGCACACGATGAGCAAAAGAGACGTGAGGACAACGCCGGTTCGGATCAATCCGTGCCGGCCCCAGCACGCCTCACGATCTCCTCGTTCGATTTCAGCGCAATGCAGAGGGCTAAAGGAATGGCAGAGAGTTCGAAGGGCGCGGACGCGCCACCGGACATCGGCAATATTGCCCGGAACGAATCCAAGGGAGAGCTGGCCGATCGCGGTAGCCAGCTGACGGGCGATCTCACCAACCAGGGCGACGGCATCAACGGCGATACGCCGGAAGCAGTGCGGTTCGGTGCCCCGCAGGCCGACGCTGATATCCCATCGAGTGGCGGCGCAATCAGCGACGAGGATCAGGACGTCCTCGACCGGGCCATGCACCGGACCCCGCCATTCCAGACGCCCGACCCCTCCAACACCTGACGGACGCGACGGCGGTCAGGTCGTCGCGCGGAGCGCCATGCGGGCGTGGCACTCCTGTCCTCCGAGTACCACAGCGCCGTACGCGCCCCTCCTCGACCATGCTGCGCTGCTCGTGACCCTCAGAGAATCACTTTAAGCGCGACAGGCGGTTCAGCGCCTCGTCGATCGTTTCGTCCCGCTTGGCGAAGCAGAAGCGGACGACCGTGCGCACATGATCCTCGGCATAGAACGCGCTGACCGGGATGGCGGCGACCCCATAGCGAACCACCAGCTCCTGGCAGAACCCGACGTCATCGTCAGCGCCGAAGGTTCCGATATCGACGTTGAGGAAATAGGTCGCATCACCGGGCAGCACATCCCAGTTGAGTGCCCGGAGGCCACCTGCCAGGCGTTCGCGGCTTCGATCGAAGCGTAGGCGAGCGGAGGCGAAGTGCTCGTCAGGCAGGGCTAGTCCATGAGCGACGGCTGCCTGCAGATTTGGCGGCGTTGAGAAGGTCAGATACTGGTGCGCCCGGCTGACCAGCCGGACGAGCTCCGGGGCCGCGCAGACGAACCCGACCTTCCAGCCAGTCAGCGAGAAGATCTTTCCGGCGGAACCTACCTTGATCGTCCGGTCGCGAAGGCCGTCGACCGCCAGCAGTGAGCGGTGCCGGGCATTCCCAGACGTGACATGTTCCCAGACTTCGTCGCTGATCACCGTCGCGTTCGTCTCGGAGACGACCCTGGCCAGCAGGTCGAGCTCGTCGGGGGAGAACGAGCGGGCGGCCGGATTGATCGGATGATTGAAGACGATCAGCCGGGTTCGGTCGGTGATCGCGGCACGAAGCGCTGGTTCGGTCAGGCGCCAGTCAGGCGGGGTGAGTGTGACGTATCTCGGGACGCCGCCCGCCCGAAGGACCATCGGCCGGTAGGCGTCATACATCGGCTGAAACAGCACCACCTCGTCACCGGGCTCGATCAAGGCGAGGATCGCCGAGGCGATCGCTTCCGTCGCTCCCGACGTGATAAGCACCTCACGATCCGGATCCAGTTCGATCGCCTGATGGTACCGATAGTGGTCGGCCACGGCGGCACGTAGCTCCGGCAGCCCCGCCATGGGCGGGTATTGGTTCCAGCCGGAAACGGACGCCTCGGCCGCCTTCGCCCGGACGGTTTCCGGTCCCGGGTCATCGGGGAATCCCTGACCGAGATTGATGGCGCCGTGTATGCCAGCCAGTTGCGACATCGATTCGAAGACCGTCATCTGAAGATTGGCGTAGAGCTGGTTGCCGGTGGGGCGGTACGTGCCGGTAACGGGACCTTCAGTCATTGCGTGCTCCGGGGGACGTCGGGCAAGCGGAAGAGAACGTCTTGTCGACACTATCGGAGAAAGGGATCGAGCGGCCCCGATCCCGTTCGGCAGGGGATGGTAGCGCAAGGACGAACCGCCCACGCTCCTTCCGGAGCGTGGGCGGTTCGTTGTTCCATCGATTGGACCGGTTTAGCCCGCAGGGCAGATCTAGGAGACCGGCGTGGCCTCACCCTTCTGCAGCTCGGCCAGCACCCGGTCGGGCGTGAAGGGCATGTCGTAGAGACGCATGCCAGTGAGGTCATAGAGCGCGTTGGCGATCGCACCCGCCACCGGAGCAACGGCCGGCTCACCGACACCCATCATCGGCTGGTCCGGGGCGCCCGTCAGGACGACCTCGACCGCCGGGGCCTCGCGCATCGTGATCGGCGCGTATTCGGCGAACGACGCGTTGGTGACGCGGCCGTTCTCGAACTTGACGATCTCGCGGAGGGCGGACGACGTACCAAGAACGACGGAACCCTCGATCTGGTGCTTGACCGCCTCAGGGTTGATCGTCAGGCCGGGATCCATGCCGACGTAGACGTTCCGGACGAAGATCTCGCCCGTCTCCTGGTCAAGCTCGACCTTGGCGATCTCGGCCACGTAGGAGCCAGCGTCGAAGCCGAGCGCCATGCCGATACCCTGGCCCGTCTGACCAACCCCAGGCGTCCAGCCAGCCAGCTCGACCGCAGCGTCCATGCAGGCCGCCAGGCGTGGGTTGTTAGTCATCATCTGTCGCCGGAAGGAGACAGGGTCCATCCCGGACTGTTCGGCGAGGATGTCCAGCGTGACCTCGCGGGCCCAAGTGTTGGCCGACGCGCCGTTCACCCGCCAGTAGTAGGGCGGGAGCGGTGCGGCGGCGTGATACCACATGGTCTGCGAGTTCGGGAGCTCGTAGAGCTCATGGATGTTGGCGCTCCAGTCCGACGCGGCGCCGTTCTGGTTCTCCTCGATCTGCTCGGCAGTCTCCGGGAAGTAGGAGGCGCTGTGCAGGTCGTAGAGCCATCCGGTGATCTTGGCCTGCTCGTCGACGCTGGTCGTGATGTTGATCACCACCGCCGGACGGTACTGGCCATGTCCGATCTCTTCGTCACGGCGCCAGAGCACCTTGACCGGTCGTCCGACGGCCTGGGCGAGGCGGGCCGCCTCGACATCGGCGAGCGGCACGATCTTGGCGCCGAAGGCACCGCCAGTCGCCATCGGATAAACGATGACGCTTTCCGCCTCGAGGCCCAGGGCCTTCGCGACGCCCTCGCGGACCCCGAACGGGTCCTGCGTTGACGACCAGACGTTCGCGCCGCTCTCGGTGATCTCGACCAGCGAGTTGCGCGGCTCGATCGGCGTGTGGTTTACGAACGGGCTGCGGAACGTGTAGGTCTGCGGCTCCGTCATCCCGGCGAGAATCTGGTCACCGACCCCTGGCTGGAGGTTGGTCTCGTCCAGGATCGTCCCGGCATCAGACGTGTCCAGGATGACCTGGTGGATGTTCTCCCACGTCGTGCCGGTATTCAGCTCCTGCCACTCCGACTTGACCAGACCGATTGCGGCTTCGGCCTGCTCGTAGCGCTCGGCGACGAGGCCGGCGAAGTCGCCGTCATGGAAGGTGCCGACGACGCCCGGTGCAGTCTCGGCTTCACTGAAGTCGACCGACACCAGCGTCGCGCCGAAGGAGGGCGGGCGGACGACCTTGCCCCAGACCATGCCCTCGACGGTGGCGTCGATGCCGTAGACCAGCGATCCATCGACCTTCTCGAGAACGTCGGGCCGGGCGATCGACTGACCGATGACCGTGAACGTTGACGGGTCCTTGAGCTCGACATCGGGATCCAGCTCACGCTGGGATGCCTGGCCGCCGGCGAGGTCGGCGTAGGTCACGCTCTTCGTCTGGTCAGCGGAGACGACGACCGCGCCGTCCATCAGCTCGACTTCGGACACGTCGACGCCGTGGTGCTCGGCGCCCAGCTCCAGCAGCCAGAGCCGCATGGCAGCACCGGCCTGGCGGATCCGCGGCCCGGTCAGCCGGGTGCTGAGCGAGCCAAAGGTGCCGATGTCGAACGGCGCGATATCGGTCTGCCCAAGGACGATCTGGACCGACTCGAACGGGACGGACAGCTCCTCAGCGACCAGCTGGGCGAAGCCGGTCCGGATGCCCTGGCCGAACTCGACCTTGCCGGTCAGGAGGGTCACGGTGCCGTCCGTGTTGACACGGATGTAGGCATCAGCCTCGGACGGGAACGGGGACGGCGGCGCGACCGGCGTCGCCTCCGGCGTGGCGCCGGCCGACGGGGTACCGATCCCGGACTCCGGCGTGGCGTCCTGGGCGGTGGCCCGGTCGATCGTCGACCAGACGATGGTCAGACCGGCCGCCACACCAGCGGACTGGATCAGGCGACGCCGGGTGACCGGGCGATTCGACGCGTTCGTAACGAGCTCGTCAGTGATGCTCATGATTGGTGTCCTCGTCCCGCTACGCGCGGCTGGCGGCGAGCTTGATGGCGGCGAAGATCCGGCCGTAGGTTCCACACCGGCAGAGGTTGCCGGCCATCGCCTCACGGATCTCGTCGTCGGACGGATCGGGGTTGGAGGTAAGGAGGGCGTTGGCAGCCATCAACTGGCCGGGCTGGCAGTAACCGCACTGCGGCGCCTGCACCTCGACCCATGCCTGCTGCAGGTTGGAGAGCGTGTCGTCGGAGTGCTGGCCGAGCCCCTCGACGGTCGTGATCTGCTTGCCGGCCGCGACGCTGACCGGCGTGATGCAGGCGCGGGCCATCTCGCCGTCGATGTTGACGGTGCAGGCGCCGCACTGGGAGAGGCCGCAGCCGAACTTGGTTCCGGTCATGCCGAGGTCGTTGCGGAGCGCCCACAGCAACGGCGTGCTGTCATCGACGTCTACCGTGTGTTCCTTGCCATTGATCGTGAGAGTAACCGCCATGACAACCTGGCCTTTCCTCGACACCGAGGGTGAGCGTTCCCGGCGATCCCGGGCGTACGATTGATAATTATAGTACTCATTCGCAGGTGCAACTAGGCGACTTTCCGAAGGAAATGAACCGATGAATCACCATGCTGAAATAGGATAAGGATGATTACTCAATGACTGAATATGGACAAGAGGTGCTTGGTGATGCTACAGATCGGGAATAGAACGGATGATCTAGCGTGGCACCGGTTGTGCTTTAGGGATGAGGACGGGCGGGATCGCAGAACGAGCCTGTGCCATTCGCGCAAAACCCATCTAGGAGACCAACCACATGAGTGACAACGGAACCAGCACGGACAAGAGCGAGTTGTTCGACAAGGTCCCTGAAGAGACTCAGAACGCCGTCAAGGATCCGTCCGAGTGGACCACGGGCGGTGAGCCGATGACCGGCCCGCAGGCTTCCTACCTCCGGACGCTGCTGCAGCAGGCGGGCCGGTCCGAGGATGACCTGGATCCCGAGCTGACCAAGTCAGCGGCGTCCGAGATGATCGACGAGCTCCAGAAGGCGACAGGCCGGGGTACCCCGGACGGCGACCGGAAGTAGCGGCACGACGCCGCTTTGCAGCGACGAGAAACGGCCGCCGGATCCGTTCCGGCGGCCGTCTTCCGTTTCCCCAGCTCGACTAGCCCCGAGCCATCGGATCCGCGCCTTACCTGGTTTCGTTCCCAGCGCGGCGCTGTGCCCGCAGGTGCGCGTGGAAGTCCGCCATCGTGGGACCCAGCTTCTCGCCGGCCGCATCGAGGCGAATCAGTTGCGTCTGTCCCCGGCCGACGTTGGCCTGCACATTGACCTCACCAGTGACGCGAGGTAGTGCCCCTTCGGCGGGCCCCATGACGAACAGCTGGCCTGGCCGGCCGGTCTTGCCGACGCGATAACCGCGCTCCCGGAAGAACGTCGAGGCGAGGTCATGGATCTCGGCGACGGACAGCCGCGAGACCGCCTTGCGCTGGAAGGCGGTCCTGGCGATCTCGGCGTTGAGTTCGGCACGACCCGGTGTGGCCGGGGCCGACGTCGCGCCGGAAGGCCCGTCGTTCCCGGCCGATTTGCGGGTGGCATCGTCGGCCGTCATAGCTCGCGCGTCTCGCCTGGCTGGAAGATCTCTACCCGGCTGGACGTCCTGCTTGCGACGGCATCAGCGAATGCCGCGACGTCCTGCTGGATGGGCGGGAAGGTGTTGTAGTGTCCGGGAAGGATGACCGGCGCGCCGAGCATTTCCGCCGCCTTGACGGCGTCCTCCGGTCCCATCGTGAAGTGGTCACCAATCGGCAGGACGGCGATGTCGAGCCCTTCCTCGCCGATCAGGCGCATGTCCCCGAACAGCGCCGTGTCGCCCGCGAAGTAGATCGTCCGGCCACCGAAGCGGACTACGAAGCCCGCTGGCGGCGTCGAGACAGCGCCGTCCGGCGTAACGGACGAGTGCCAGGCCGGCGTCATCTTCGCGGAACCACCGGGGAACCAGACGGTTCCGCCCATGTTGAAGCCGACCGTGTTCTCGACGCCCTGCTTCTGGACCCAGCCGGCAAGCTCGACGATCGCGTAGACCGTCGCACCGGAGCGCTTTGCGATGTCCACGACATCCGCGACATGGTCGCCGTGAGCGTGCGTCAGGAGGATCGTATCCGGGGTGAGATCGGTGTTCTTCCGTGTGGCGGAGGGGTTGCTGTCGACGAACGGGTCGACGAGCACTCCGTGTCCATCGGCGTCGAGATACCAGGTGCCGTGACCGACCCAGGTGATGCTAACCATGCGGGGGGATTCTCCTGTCGAGGGTGGGAGGACCGGGACAGATGGCCCAGTGAGCGGACTGACCCGGTGGTCGCGGGATGTGTGCCCGCGACGCGTCTCCGTGCCGTCAGTTCTGTCCGCGCTCGTAGACGACCTCACCGCCCTGGATGGTCATGTCGGCCCGCGCCTGGGTGATCTCACCGGGCTCTACGCTGCCAAGGTCGCGATCGAAGATCACCGCGTCGGCGAGCTGTCCCGCCTTGAGCTGCCCCTTGAGCTGGTCCTCGAAGGAGGCATAGGCACCGGCGACGGTGTAGGCCCGCAGGGCGTCATCCAGCGAGACAGCCTCCTCCACATGCACCGGGCGGCCCTGCATATCCAGTCGGGTCATCATCGTCTGGAGCCCGACCATCGGATCGGGGGAGACGACCGGGCAGTCGGTCGACGCGGCGGCCATGACCCCGTAGTGGTTGTAGGTCTTGATGCCGTAGGCGTAGCGGATCCGGTCGTAGCCGAGGTTGTTCACGTAGCCGTCGCGGAAGTAGTAGAGGAACGACGTGCCGGGCACGGGTACCGCGCCGACCCGGGCGATGCGCTGGATGGTCGCCTCGTCGACGATCGAACAATGCTCGATCCGGTGGCGGTGGTCCGGGCGCGGGGTGTCGAGCAGGGCGGCTTCGTAGGCGTCGAGGACGGTGTCGATCGCGGCGTCGCCGATGGCGTGGATTGCGACCTGGAAGCCGGCCCGGTGCGCCCGGAGCACGTCGGCGTGGATCTCCTCTGCGGGCTGCATCAGGAGTCCGGTGTTGTCCGACTCGCCGACGAAGGGCTCCCGGAACTTCGCCGTCCGGCCACCGATGGTCCCGTCGGCGAACAGCTTGGCAGGGCCGATCCGCACCCACTCATCGCCGAACCCGGTCCGGACGCCCAAGGCAGCCAGGTCGTCGAGGGTGTTCTCGATGATCATCATCAGGTAGGTGCGCAGCGGCAGGCGACCCTGCTCGTTGAGGCGCTGGTAGGCGAGCATCTCCTCCGGTCGGCGAATGCCTGCCTCCGCGATGCTGGTCACGCCCAGCGAGCGGTAGAGGTCACCGGCGCGGACCAGCGCCTCGGCCAGCATGTCGACGGTTGGCGGGGGTGGAACGGCCTGCATGGTGTTGAGGACGGATTCGCGCAGCACCCCCGTCAGTTCCCCGTGCTCGTCGCGGTCCAGCCGGCCGTTGTCCGGGTCGGGCGTGGTGCGGTCGAACCCGGCCAGTTCCAGGGCGCGCGTGTTGGCGACACCGACGTGGTAGTCGGCCCGCAGCATGAGCGCCGGGCGATCCGGAACGGCCGCGTCCAGGTCGTGCCGGGTAGGGTGGCGCTGCTCGTGAAGCAGGTTGTCGTCGTACCCCTGCCCGATGATCCATTCCCGGTCCGGTCGCTCCAGGGCGCCGACGCGCATCCGCTCGATCAGCGTGGCGAGGGGAGCGGGCTCGTCCAGGGTCAGATCGATGTCCAGCAGAGCCTGGCCCAGATACTTGGGATGGGCGTGAGCGTCGTTGAGGCCGGGGGTAGCGGTCCGGCCGCGAAGGTCGATCGCCTCGGCTCCGGAGCCAGCGATGGCACGGGCAGTCTGCTCGTCGCCGGCGTACATGACCCGGCCCGCGCCGAAGACGACCGCCTCGACGCGCGGGTTGGCCGGGTCCATCGTCCGGATCGGGCCGTTATAGAGCACGGTGCGGGAAGCGGCCATCACTGGTCCTCCGTCGTCGAAGAGGCGTCGCTGCGGGATGAGAAAGGAATGTCACCGCGCTCGCGCTGGTCCCACCAGGCGGCGACCTCGTCGGCACGCGCCATCCAGACATCACCCAACTCGACGGAGTAGTCGAAGAAGCGGGTGATGCCGCGGGCGGTGCCAGGCCGGCCACTGCGCCAAGCCGAGAGCCGAAGTACCTGGAGTGCCCCTTCATCCCGGAGGACGTCCAGGTCGTCGCGCCAGTTGACGACGAGCTGATCGGAGACCAGGTCCGTATCGAGGCCGGCGTCGCTGGCTCGTGCCGGGAGGGGCAGGCGGACGGCGGCCTGCCCGGCGGTGACCGTGCGGAAAGGGACGTCGGTGCCGAGCATGGCGTCGGCGACCCACGAGAAGCCGGCATCCGCCAGCGTCGCGGCGAGCATGTTTACCCGCGAGGCGGCCGGTCCGACCAGCGGCGGCAGGACGATGCCCGGCGCCGGGCCGGTCAGCCGCCCGGCAAGATCGTTGAGCGCGGCGCCAAGCTGGCGCGGGTCGCTGATGTCGTGGACGGTCAGGGCCGTGCCGTGCCCCTGCGACCGGCTCTCCTGGAGCAGACCGGGCTGGGCCAAAGCGCCATCGGCCGTCCAGACGACGGTGCAGCGCACGCCGAGGTCGGCGAAGACCGTCAGCAGGCGGGTCAGCCCGGTCGTCGCGTAGCGGCCGGCGAGGTCGTCCGGCGGACCCTGGGCGTCGACCAGGATCGTCTGGGCGCTCCGGAACCCGGAGGGCCAGCGCGGTCCCTCGACCGGCGGGCGGATTGGCGTGGGATCGGTCATGGGTCTCTCCGCGGGGTGGGGCGTCGTGAGTCGCTGTCATGCCGGAGGAGCGCGTCACCGGCGGACTGCCGGGTTCGATCGCTAATCCCCAGCGGTGACCGCCGCACCGACCGCTGCCTGGAGCGCCTGGTCGATGTCACCCGTGATGTCCTCGAAATCCTCGATGCCCGTCGACAGGCGGATCAGACCCTCGCGGATGCCGATCTCCTCACGCTGCTCGGCGGTCAGGGCGCGGTGTGACGACATCGCCGGGTGGAGAACAAGGGTGTAGACATCGCCCAGGGTGGTGGCCGGGATGATCAGCTTGAGCGCCTCCATGAACCGGAACGCGTCCGGCCGGTCAGCCCCACGGATCTCGAAGGCCAGCATCCCGCCCCGGCGGTGGTCATTGAAGATCGCCGCTGTTTCGCCGAGCTCGGCGTCGTTCGGGTAGAACACGCGGTCGACCAAGGGGTGCTGGCGCAGCCACTCGACCAGCCGCGCGGCGCCGTCGCTTTGGGCGCGGACGCGGAGGGGAAGGGTCTTGATCCCCCGGAGGATCAGCCAGGCTTCGAAGGCGCCCAGGGTCGGCCCGGTCAGCTTGGCGTCCTCGCGCAGGGACAGCGCCCGCTCGGCCGACGTGGCGACGACGCCGGCGGTGGAGTCGCCGTGACCCCCGAGGTACTTGGTCGCGGAGTGCACGACCGTGTCGGCACCAAGGCGAGCCGGGTTGACGAGCAGCGGCGAGGCGAAGGTGTTGTCGACCATCAGCTTCGCGCCGCTGTCATGGGCGATACGGGCCAGTGCCGGGATGTTGGCGACCCGGACCAGGGGGTTGGAGATCGTCTCGACGACGACGAGCGTCGGTTTGACCTCCGCCACGGCCGCGGCGACCGCGTCGAGGTCACGCGTGTCGACGAAGGTCGTCTCGATCCCGAGGGACGTGAATAGCCGCGACAGGATGGCGTAGGTGGCACCGTAGACGTCACGCCCGGCGACGATCCGGTCGCCGGCCCGCGCGTCGAGCAGGATGGCGCCGTGGATTGCGGCCATGCCCGACGCGTAGGTCACCGCATCCTCGGTGGCTTCCAGTGCCGCGACCGCCTGCTCAAGCGCGCGCAGGGTCGGGTTGCCGTAGCGCGTGTAGACGTATCCCTGCCGCTCATTGGCGAAGACGGCATCGAGGTCCGTGGTGTCATCGTAGAAGTAGGAGGCGCTGGAGTGGATCGGCGTGACGGTGCTCGTGTAGTCAGGGATGCCCTGCCGCTCTCCACCGTGGACGCTGCGGGTCGCGAAGCCCGCTCCGGACAGGCGTCCGCCGCCCTTCCCGGTGCCGTTCTGGCCATCCGGCCTGCCTTGCTCGGTGGACACGGTGTGCTCCTGTGATGTGATGCGAGAGGGGATCGGTCGTCAGATCGCGAGTCTAGCACTGGCCGGGCGCGATGACGGCGCAGGGAATGCGGCTGAGGCGGTGGTAGCGGACGAGCGCTGGCGTCACGGCAGGCAGCCCGAACGGCGATCCATCGCTCACGGTTCATCCGACGGAGGTGATTCTCATGACGACACAGACTCCCGGACAACGCATCCTGGTTCCTTTCGACGGCTCGCCGCTCTCGGCGCAGGCGTTCCCGCTGGCGCTGGGTCTCGCTCCGGCCGGCGCCCGGCTGACCGTCTTCCACGTTGAGGAAGGTCGTGATGACCCAACGGGACAGGAACTTCCGGCCATCTCCAGCGCACTGGACGGCCATGCCCGCGACGTGACCGTCGACCACGGGATCGGTCGGGGCAACATCCCGGACGCCATCGTGACCCAGGCCCGGAGCACCGGGGCAGACCTCATAGTGATGAGCACCCGCGGGCATGGTGGGCTGACGCGGATGGCCTTCGGCTCGGTGACGGAAGACGTCATTCGAAAGAGCCCGGTCCCGGTCGCGGTGATCCATGACCGGGACGAGCAGTACGACAGTGCGCTCGGCGCGACGAGCAAGGCGCCGGATGCGTTCCGCCGGATCCTGCTGCCGCTGGACGGGAGCGACGTGTCCGCTGGAGCGTTGCCAATCGCGTCGGCGCTGGCGTCACGTCTGGGCGTGCCGGTCGTCGTCGTCTCGACGCTGAACCTCGTCCCGCTTTCCACGCCGGGAATGGTCCAGGACGCAGGACTTGGCATGAACGTCGAGCAGGTCTATGAGGAGTCCGAGGCCAGCGCCAGGCAGTGGCTGTCGACCGCGTCCGCGGAACTCGACCGGGCCGGAGTAGCCAATTCTTCCGAGTTCCTGACCGGCAGCCCGGGCATCGCGATCGAGGGGCTGGCCCAGTCCGGTGATCTGATCGTCATGGCGACGCACAACCGGCAGGGCATCGACCGACTGCTCTCCGGCAGCGTCACCGACCAGTTGATCCGGTCGGGCGTGGCGCCGGTCTGTGTCGTCCCGGCCGGCGCAGGCGGCGACTGATCCGACGTTCCCGAAGCAGCGATTCCGGCACCGTACGGCCCCGGCGATCTTGATCGCCGGGGCCATCCTGAGTCCTTAAGTCGGTCGGGGCTAGCCATCGATCGCGCGGGGTCAGGGGAGACGAGCTGGTCCAGGATCGACCAGATACTCGCTGCCAATCGAAATCCGGTGTATCGGTCAGGTCGGGGTAGGAGGTTCTGCGGTTGCGAGTTGCCACCGCTCGCTGATTCGGGTACGGGTCGGGAAGTCGTGGCGCTGGACGATCCCGTCAGCCTCCATCTGCTCCAGTGCCGAACGCACCTCGGCGAACCGTGGCGACCCGACCCGACGCGCCAGGTCGGTCCGCGTCATCCAGGTATCCGGAGAGTCGCGGAGGACTCTGGCGAGACGGGTGATGAGCTCACCGAGCGACGTGAGTTCGACGGTGTCGGACGACGTCGCGTCATCGAACGGAGTGTGGTGAGAGGACCGAACCAGCGTTGCGTGGATCTGCAGCGCGTGATCGCGGAGCCAGTCGGAAAGGACCAGCGCGTCGCGAAGGCGTGCGAGCGGTAGCACGTCGTAAACCGCACCATCTCTCTCCGCCGACCACAGGATATGGAGGATCAGCGCCAGTCGGCCCGCCTGCACCGGCCAGTGGAGAGCGATTTCCTGCTCGAGGCCGGTGGCGCGACGCCTCCAGCCGGCGTTGTCAGCGAGCCACCCTGTCCAGACGCTAGCCGCCGCCGCTCCCGGAAGGATCACTTTCGGGGTTGTCGCGGCGATGACCGGGCCAACGGGCGGGTTCCCGGTGCGGCGCGATCGGGTAGGGGACGGGTCATCGATCCGCTCGAGGACCCGGATCAGGGCCGCGACCGTCTCGTCGTCGACGCTGGGGCCGCTGCCCGTTGGTGCCACTGACGACGCATCGTCCATGACTAGGAGGAACCGGCTGATCGTCCCCGATTGCTGGTCATCGGCGATTACCGTTGGGAACCGATCGGGCGCAACCATGTCGACGATGCTGATCACCGGACGGGGGATCGTCTTCGGCAACTCCGATGGGATTTCGAAGGTAAGTTGCCTGCCTGACCACGCGCAGAGGAGTGCTTCACGATCGCTGTCCCATCGCGATCCAGGTTGGACCGGCAGCGCCTGCTGGCCAGCCTGATCGCCGGAGATGAGGGCGATAGTTCCAGTTCTCGCGAGCAGGGACGATAGCGGCTCGGCGGCAAGATCCGTCGAGCGGACCCGACCCCGGGACAGCAGGAGCGGGGCCGCGTCGCGGCTGTCCACCGGAGCGGGGAGCCGGCGCCTGGGGCCGTCTTCATCTTCCGCCATTGCGTCCGTGTAGCGTGGCGTCGCTCGGGCTGAAACCGCATCGAAACCCAGCCGGGCGGCCCCGATGGCAGAGGCGGCTCGGTCCGGCTCCGCGACCAGCATCACCCAGAGCATCGGGACGAGCCGGCGGGTGCGACTGGTCCGTAGGACGTACCGATCACCAGCTACCGCGCCGGCCAGCGCCAGCAGGGGGACGGCGATCGATGCTGGCGCGACGCCAAGCGATTTGGCGCTCTCCGCCACGTAGGTCCGTACGCCGGGAGGTAGGACGTCCAAGGGAAATGGCGGGAGTGGGAGGCGATCAGGCGGGGAGCCAGGGTGGGAGTCGTCCCGGGTGACTGTCGTGGAAGTGGCGACACCGTTCCCGTTCCCGGGTGCCATGCTGTCCGGTCCAACCCGGGCTCCGGCCGGCGCCGGGGCGCCAGGGATCGATGGTTGCCCGGACATCGAGATCAGGGCTCGCGCCATGTCCGCGCCGATGGCCGCCAAGGCGTCAGCGACGGTGCCGCCGGGAGGCACATCGGGATAGAGCACGATCCCGACGCTGGTGGCGGCCGGGGTGAGCGTCCTCGCGAGGCGTGTGGCCTGCCGTTCTCCCTGCGCATCGAGCGGGGCGTGGATAACGATCGGGCGACCGGCGAGTGCCTCAGTCCAGGCCGCCTGCCATGGCCCCGCTGTCAGCCCCGGCGACACGGACGTCCAACCGAGCCGGGTCAACTCGTCGGTATCCTGCTCGCACAGCGCCACGTGGATCGGCACTGTCCGGTCCGGTGGCAGCGCCTCCTGGCGGTACAGCGGCCAGGCATCCGGCCCACGTCCGAACCGCCACAGGCCGGTAACGCCGTCGAGGTGCTGGGGGCGGCAGGTGGCGGGCTCGTAGCGCAGTACACGGAGCGCCGGACCATAGGCGTAGGTGGCGGTGACTCGCCCTGGTGGAACAGTCGGAACCGGGGGCCGGCCGACGATCCGGGTCGTGGGAGATGGCCTGTCTGACTGGCGGTGAGTCATCGTTCGTCCCTCCTCCCTTCGTTCCCGTTGACCAGTTGCGCCAGTCATCAGTACCCAATGAGCCAAGAATAGAATATATGTTCTATTCTTGGCTCAACCCAGAGTCACTACCATGGACCAGATGGCGTCCCAACGATTGCTCCGAACAGCCGCGACCGACACTTGGCACATGACACGTCCAGCCGCTGCCCGTCATCAGGCAGCGGCTGGACGCGTCATGTGGGAACGATTGGAGACCGGGGCAGGATAGCCGCGACCATAACCATAAATGTGAAATGCGACCTAAGTCGTGCCGAACATCCGGTCGCCGGCATCACCGAGGCCCGGCAGGATGAAGGCGTCATCGTTGAGCTGACGGTGCAGCGCGGCAACGAAGACGGGCACGTCAGGATGGCGCTCTGCCAGCCGCTGGACGCCTTCCGGTGCCGCGATCAGCCCGATGAAGCTGATCGACGGTGCGCCCCAGTTCCGGACGACATCGATGGCATCCGACGCCGAGCCGCCCGTGGCGAGCATCGGATCGAGGATGAAGACGTTATCGTCCGGGCACCGGGCAGGGAGCCGGTTGTAGTAGCTCACTGGCCGCTTGGTCGCTTCGTCGCGATACAGGCCAAGATGCCAGACCTCAGCATCCGGAAGTGCATCCAGCGCCGGTTCGACCATGCCGAGCCCGGCCCGGAGAATCGGGACCAGGCCGATGCGGGAGGCGAGCCGACCGCTCTCGGTCGCTTCCATCGGCGTCCGGACCAGCTCCTGCCTGAGTGGCAGCCCGGCGGTAGCCTCGTAGACAAGGAGCGTGGTCAGCCGCCGGACCAGCAGCCGGAACGTCGCCGAATCGCTCCGCTCGTCGATCAACTGCGTCAGCGTATGGACGATCAGCGGGTGTGAGGTGCAGCGCAGGTTGGGGAACTCGGACGAGGTGGTAAGCGGCGACGGGACCATCGCGATCCTCCGTTGTCGTGAAGGGTGACCTGACGGGATTTTGGTTTGCCGGGTAGTGCGCGGTCTGCCTGGCGATCAGTTCCGCCGGGCGGTGAGGGGCACCACGGCCTGCGGCCGGCGCAATGAGAACGAGCCGGAGCGGCGGACCGGTGCGCCGCTCGTAGCGACGAGGACACCGCTCAGCAGGATGGCGAGCAGCCCGGCCCCTCCGGCGGCAAGGAACGTCTCCTCGAATCCCCACCGCGTGAGAATCCACGCCCCGCCCAGCGACGCGACCGCGGCGAGCGCGACCACGGTATTGGACAACGGCCAGACACCGGCGCCGAACCGGCCCGACAGATCGGCCGTATACCGTGCGGCGAGGACACTCTGCCCGCCTTGCGCGATCCCTATCAGGAGAAACACCACGAGAAACACCCAGCCGCGGACATCGGGGTCAGTCACCCGGTCGGTCCAGGCGGACGAGTCAAACAGGTAGGGCAGCGTTAGCGCCAGGGCCGGGATCAGGATGCGAATCAGCGCGACGCCCTGTAGGCCCGCGCGAGTCCGTCCCCGTCCACTGATCCGCACCCAGAGCGGATGCGTCAGCAGCCGGCCCGCGACGATCGCCGCGACGGCCAACCCGATTACCGTCGCCGACGCGTCGAGGACGGTCAGGGCGTAGACAATCAGGAAGGGATCGGCCAGCGCCGCCAATGCGAGCAGGATCCGGAAGCTGACCCAGCCGAGGACCGGTCGGGCTGCAAGTGTCGTCGGCTGGTTGCCGTGCCCGCCCCGGCGGCCGAACGAAGGCAGGCGCAGGGTGGACTGAAAGAACAGCGCCGCCGTCAGGAACGCCGCGGCAACGACGAACAGCACCGCGAACCGGTCGGGCAGGCTGATCTCTTCGCCCCCCAAGAGCCCGGCCGCGACCAGCGAGATCGCGATCGCGCTCAGCGAGCTCCAGAGCAGACGGGATCGGAAGAAGCCCGGCCGACGGCGCGGACTGACGGACAGGGTGGCGACGGACGTCTCCGACCGCCCGACCATTGCCGAGCCGAGGGCGAAGAAGGCGAAGCAGACCAGGAGTGCCCGGACCAGCGCATCGGTGTCGGAGTCGGCGCTGCGGTCGATGACGATGGCCAGGACCACGACCATCGCCAACCGGATGACGTTGCCACCGAGAGCCCAGAGGTTCGGCCGCTCCCGCCCGGCCCGGGTCATGGCGAGCCCAGCCCCGATGGGCCACATCAGACCAGCGAGGACGACCGGCAAGGCGATCAGGTACCAGTCATCGGTGAGGGCGGCGATCAGTGCGGGCAGGACAACGATCGGGTGCAGGATGGCGCTGGCGGCCGCCCCGAGCAATGCGGCCAGCTGGCCCGCGACGAACGCGCCGGCCCGTCCCCGCTGGTCGGTGCTGTAGTGGACGATCTCGGCTCCAGCCACGGTGACGTGTCCTCGCGCTCGGTTCGGAATGGAGGGATGGCCGCGTGTGTGCATCATCGTTGTCGCGGCCGGTCGACGGGGCAGTATAGGCGCCGGGAGCCGTACGGCATGGAAATGTGCCCGGGCGGTAGCTCCTGAAGCACCGGAGACCAAGTGTTGTCCGGACACGGCGTCACCGTCCCGGGGCAGGCGGGTACAATTCGCTCGCCGGACGAGCCAGGCGAACGACGATCGGTCCGGTCCCATGCCCGGCGCCGCTGTAGCGTGCTGTTGCGATGACGATCCGTTCGTGATTCCTCTCTTGATAGAACATCCTACGGAGTCACTACTTGCCTGACCCGGCCCTCCAGACACCAACCGCATTCGCTCCCACGATGTCCGTCCGCCGCCCCTGGTGGGACCGGCATGGGCGTCCCGCCTGGGTCGGGCGACTCGGGCTCGGTGCGGACATTGCCACCGACGTAGCGCTGATCGGGCTGGCCGTGGCGGCCGGGCCGATTAATGCGACCATCTTCGCGGTCGTGGTTGCCCTCGTGACCGCCGGCGTAGGGTTCGGTCGTGGGCTCTACCGCTCAGATCCGCATGTCTCGCCGTTCGACCGCGGGCTGATCCTCGTCGAGGTCCTCATCCTGGCCCTTGCCGCCGGGATCGTCGCGACGGAGCTCCTCGGCGCTGAACGGTCGCTGACAAGCGTCTTTGGAGGATGGTCGCTGATCGTCGGTGCGCTCCTCACGAAGCGGTGGCTGATCAACGCCATCGATGTGCTGGCTTGGCGCCGGGGTCTGGGCGTGGCCCGCGTCCTGTTCGTCGGGGCTGCCGGGGAAAGCTCCCGGCGCCTGATGCAGGCCGTCGTCAATGATCCGCGGCTCGGATCACATCTCGTCGGCTACGTCTCGTCGGATTCCACCGATGGCCCCCTGCCGGTCGCGACTGAGACCCGGATCGTCCATGCCGACCGGCTGGGCGACCTCGATGACTTCACGACCGTTGCCCGGGCCCACCGCGTCGATGAAGTGATCATCGTCCTTGGCGAGGACCAGCTGCACCTGGCCGGCCAACTGGTCGAGCGGGCCCGGAAGGCTGGGCTCGTCGTCCGGGTTGCGCCCAACCTTGAGCCTGGCGTCGGCCGGGCAGCGTTGGATGTCATCTCGGGTATCCCGGTGATCGGCTTCGACCATGCTGTCATGAGTCAGCGTGGCGAAGCCACCAAGCGTGCCGTCGACTTCGTCCTGTCGGTCGCTGTCCTCGCCGTCGCCATCGTGCCGATGCTTGTCGTGGCGCTGCTGATCCGGCTCGACTCTCCCGGCCCGGCGTTGCTTCGCCAGCCCCGGGTCGGTCGGCATGGTCGGCAGTTCGGTGTGCTCAAGTTCCGGACGATGGTCGCCAACGCCGACGCCATGCGGGACGAGCTGATCGCCAGCGACGGGGATGCCGATCCGCGACTGTTCAAGCACGCCGATGATCCGCGCCTGACCCGACTCGGCAAGTGGCTGCGGCGCTTCAGCCTGGACGAGTGCCCACAGATCTGGAACGTCGTCCGGGGTGAGATGAGCCTGGTCGGGCCACGTCCGCCGCTGCCCGAGGAAGTCGCCCTCTACGAGCCGGTCCACCACCAGCGGCTCGCGGTCACGCCCGGCCTGACTGGCCTCTGGCAGGTCAACGGACGCAGCGACCTCTCATTCGAGGAGATGATCCGGCTGGACCTGTACTACGTCGAGACCTGGTCGCCCTGGCTGGACGTCAAGCTCCTCGTGCGGACGATCCCGGCGGTCATCGGTGGGCGGGGCGCGTACTGATCGGTCACTTCCGCCTGATACCCGATAGGCGCCATCGTCACCATGCGGTAGGCTCCCGGCGGTGCGGCGTTGCGTCCACCAGGTGATCGATCCCGGTCTCGGAGGCCCTCGACCCATGGAGCTGCGGCGCATCCTGACGATCCTGATGCGTCGCTGGTGGCTGGTCCTCGGCGTACCGGCGGTCGTCCTCGTCGTGTCGCTGCTTCTTCAATCGCAGAGCCCCTGGGTCGCCTCGTTCCGGGTGTCGGTCATCATCCCGGGCGACACGTCCGACCCGGGTAGCGCCGAGCGACCGGAACTCATGGTCCTCGACGATGTCCCGGAGCTGATTACGTCGCCCGTCTTCGCCAACCGGGTGACGACCGCCTTAGCCGAGATCGATCCGACCATCGTCCTGACACCGGACCAGATCCAGACTTCCTTCTCCGCTGACTACTACGGTCGCATCGTGACGGTTCGATCCACCCGACCGGACGAGCGGGGTGCGCTGGCGCTGGCCGAGGCTGCCCGGCTTGTCCTGGACGAGCAGATCAACTTCGCGCTGGTCGCCGAAGGGGACCCACCCGCGACCGTCCGATTGATCCAGCCAACGACGGCATCCCGGGACAGCCCGGCGACGACGGGCATCGCGCTACTGGTGTCGACACTCGTCGCGCTCGCCATCGGGTGCGGCCTGGCCGCGCTCGCCGCCGCACTCGACGGGCGGCTCCGGGACCGCACGGACGTCACGGCAGTCTATGACGGGGTTGTGCTGGGCGACGTACGAACCGGTCGAGCCGGACGTGGACTACCGGCCATCCCGCGCCGGGTCACACCGAACCCGGCACGGACCGGAGAGGCCAGCGAACTGCCGGAGCCCCATTCGCCGGCTCGCGACGAACCTGTGCGGGCGCTACGCGCCGTCGTCGACGCGGCCGTGCCGGTCAGCGAGGGATCCGTCCGGGCCGTGCTCCTGGCCGGACTGGACCTGCCGGCACGTGATGTCGCCACCCGTCTCGGGACCGCGTTCGCCGCCGCCTCACATCGAACGCTCGTTATCGACACCACGTCGCTGCCATCGGACGAACCGGATACCTCGATGACCGCCTGGCTGTCGGCGAACATCGGGGATCCGCCCGTGTTCGATGCCGCCGGTGACCTCGCGATCGTGCATCTTGCCGCTCCCGCCGCTGGCGTGGACATCATGCGGGCCGATCGTTGGGCGGAACTGCTCCAGGCCCAGGCACCACAGTGGTCGACGATTCTCATCGTCGTTCGGCCGCTCGCGTCATCGGCTGACGCGCTCGCCCTGGCACGTGTCGTCACGACGACCATCCTCATCGTCACGGCGGGGCGAAGTGATGGCTCCGGCTTGCTGCAGGGCCGCGCCGCCATCGAATCCGCGGGCGGGATGGTCGCCGGGGTCGTGATCGCATGACCGATGACGCCGTCATCCGCGTGGAACGCCTGACCCGCCGCTACGGACGGCGGCTCGCCGTGGACGCCCTTGACCTCACCGTTCCGCCCGGAACCATCTATGGCTTTCTCGGGCCGAACGGCGCCGGCAAGACGACGACGATCCGCGCCCTGCTCGGCTTTCTCCGGCCGACGTCCGGCCGCACCCTGATCCACGGCCACGATTCGTGGCGCGATGGTCTCGCCGCCCGGGCCCGGCTTGGCTATCTCGTCGAATCCGGCGCCCTCTACGCTGATATGTCCGGGTCCGCCCAGCTGGATTTCGCCGCCCGCCTGAGCCAGGGCGCGCCGGTCCTCCAGGACCGGATCCTGGACGCGCTGGAGCTGGACCGGGACGTGCTGTCCCGCCGGCTCGGCAC
The DNA here is from genome assembly GCA_035944555.1 of Thermomicrobiales bacterium. Taxonomy (GTDB): domain Bacteria; phylum Chloroflexota; class Chloroflexia; order Thermomicrobiales; family UBA6265; genus CADCWK01. The sequence continues at coordinate 49,905 of DASZAY010000030.1, read as the reverse complement.
CTACTCCAAGGGCATGCGGCAGAAACTGGCACTGACCGCCGCCTTCCAGACCGACCCGGACGTGCTCATCCTTGACGAGCCGACCGACGGGCTCGACCCGCTCGTCCAGCGCCGCTTCGAGGATCTCCTCCGTGAGCGGGTCGCGGCCGGCCGGACCATCCTTATGTCCTCGCATGACCTGGCCGAGGTCGAGCGGATCTGCGGGCACGTCGCGATCATCCGGGACGGGCGTCTCGTCGCCGACCAGCCCGTCGATGAGCTGATCCGGCGACGCCTCCGGGTCGCCGAGATCCGGTCGCCGGCGTCGCTGGGCGCCGGGCTGGCCACGGTCCCCGGTGTCCGTGTAACCGGGTCGGATGGCGGACGACACCGGATCACCATCGAGGGCGATCTCCAGCCGCTGCTGGCCTTCCTGGGGCAGCATCCGGTCGAGGATCTGATCATCAGCCCACCACGGCTTGAGGACGTCTTCTTCGGCTTCTACGGTGATACCTCCGGTCGGGAGGACCCCCGATGACTGGCCTGCTCCTGCTCGGTCGCGCCCTCAGGCAGGGCTTCTACGGCACGCTCGCCCTGTTGCTCGGTCTGTTCGTCTTCGAGCTGATCGTCCCGCCGGTGGCCCGGGACGTCGGCACCGAGCAGCTCGACCCGGTCCTCGAGTCGCTTCCGCCCGCCATCCAGGCGATTACCCGGTCCTCTCCGGACCTGATCGTCGGGCAGGGCATCCAGGGGTACCTGACGGTCGGCTTCACCAGCCCCGTCTTCCTCCTGATGATCTGCGCCGGCGTCATCGCCTTCACATCGGGCCTCGCTGCGGAAATGGAGCGAGGTTCCATCCAGCTGGCGCTCAGCCGGTCCGTGTCGCGACTGACCGTCTACGGCGCCCGTGTGGTCGGTGCGATCGTGCTTGCCGCCGCGTTCGCCGCGACCGGTCCCCTCGGGATCCTCGTCGGTCTCGGCCTGATCGATACCGACGAGCCGATCGACCGGATGGCTCTGCTTCCGACAGCGGCCGGGATCTTCGCCCTGCTGCTCGCCGTCAGCGGGGTGACTCTCTGTCTCTCCGCACTCGGCAGGGCGAGCGGCCAGGTCGTCGGCTGGTCCATCAGCTGGCTGGTCGCCTCGTACTTCATCGACTACTTCGCCACGCTCTGGTCGGCACTCCAGCCCTTTACCCCGCTGAGCGTCTTCAACTACTTCGACCCGACCGCGACCCTGGTCCGGGCGGAATGGTCGTCCGACAACCTGCTCGTTCTTGGAGCGATCGGGGTCGTCGGCTTCGTCGCCGGAGGGATCGTTTTCCGCCTCCGTGACCTGCCCGGGTAGGTCACGGGAGTCCGCGAGCCGGCCATGCGGAACCGAACGCGTACTCCATGCGTACCAGTTAGAGGAAACCGGCGTATGGCCGCTGACGTGCCGGTGGTTCGGTCACGTCCCGCGTGGTAGCGTAGCCGGGTCCCGTGGCCCGGCGGCAGTGCCGACGAGCCAGCCGCCGACTCCCGATGATGTGCCGCGAATGTCCTGTTTCACCGGAGCCTGCCGCGGCGCCCGGATCACTCCGAAGCCAGGAGAAACCCTCAATGCCACGACTGCCCCAGGATTCCAGCCTGACTCCGCCCGAGCAGGATCAGCTCAACCACCTCATCCGGACGATGCGATCCGCCGGCGGTGTCTCGCTCAATCGCCGTGACCTCGCGCGTGTCTCGGCCGTTGCCGCCGGGGCCGTCGCGACCGCAAGGTTCGGCGTCCAGCCGGCTGCCGCCGCCGCTCGACAGGAAGGTGACCCGCAGACCGACCAGGAGCTGCTGATCCCCTTCAACACCTTCGGCGAGCAGGTCATCCTCGATCCGCACCAGGCGGTGAACTGGGGGCCATTCTGGCTGCTCCTGCCCAACGTCTTTGGCGGGCTGCTGCGCTATCGCGAGGACGGATCCATCGAGTACGACCTCGCCGAGTCCTATGAGGTCAGCGACGATGGCCGGGTTTACACCTTCCGGATCCGTCCTGACGTGACCTACGCCAACGGCACGCCGGTGATCGCCGATCACTTCGTGCAGTCATGGACGCGGGCGCTCAACCCGGATAGACTGTCGCCGATGGCCGAGTTCATGTCGGTGATCGAGGGCTACGACGCCGTCGTCAATCGCGAGGACGGCGCCCAGCTGGGCGTCGAGGCCGTGGACGACCAGACGCTCGAGGTGACGCTGGTCGACGGGCTGGCGTACTTCCCGTCGTACGCCGCCTCGTTCGTCTACGCCGTCGTCGATCCGGCCGTCTTTGAGTCCAACCCGGACGACTTCTACCTCAACGACGCCGGGACCGGACCGTGGCGCATCACCGCCTTCGAGCAGGGTGGGGACATCGTCATGGAGCCGAACACCGAGTATTACGGCGGGACCTCGCCGTCGCTCAGCCGGCTGACGTGGCGCATCCTCTCCGGGTCCGACGCCGGGCAGGCCGCGCTGGACCTCTATACCAACGAGGATGCGATCTCGGCCGACGTGACCATCTCGCTCGTCGAGTCGGTCCGGGGCAATGAGGCGCTCGCCGCCGACCTTCGCTCGATCGAGTTCTCGGGCTACACCCGGTCGCTGGCGATGGACTTCTCCCAGGAGCCGTTCAACAACGTCGGCGTCCGCCGGGCATTTGCTCAGGCGACGGACCGGGAACGCTTCGCGAGCGAGATCTACCTGGACACCTACACACCGACCACGTCGTTCACGCCGCCGGTCACCGAGCAGGTCGCCGGGTACGAGGCGCCGGAGGGTATTGCCTTCGATGCCGACGCGGCTGCATCGTCGCTGGCGGATGCCGGCTTCGCGAATGGGGAGGGTCTGCCGGAGATCGTCCTGTTCCAGCCCGCGAGCGACACGGACGAGGAGAAGGCCCGGGTAGCCGCCTTCCTCGCCACGTACCAGGAGACCCTGGGCGTGACGATCACCCAGGACACGAGCCTGAGCGCGGCCCAGATCGAGCTGGCCCGCGAGGACACCAACGGGCTGCAGTTCAACATCGTCGACTGGTCCATCATCGGAGACACGCCCTACCTGCTGTCCTACGCACTTCGGCCGGACTCGCCGTACATGACCGGCTTCTACAACTGGAACGCCGACCTCGAGGACGCCGGCGAGTTCACCCCCGGTGCGGACGCGCAGCAGTTCGCCGACCTGGTCGCCGACGCCGACCGCGAACAGGATCCGGACGCCCGAAACGACCTGTACGCCCAGGCGGAAGAGCTGGCACTCCAGAACGCCGTCTACGTGCCGATCGGCAACTGGGTCCAGCAGTTCGTGCAGAAGCCGTGGCTCCAGGGGACGCGCCAAGGTGCATGGACTGGCCGCCTGCCGATCCTGTTCGACCAGGACGTAGTCGTCATCGGTCGCTGATCTCGTTCAGTCACATGCGGTAGCGACGAGGGGCGGCGCCATTGTGGCGCCGCCCCTCGTCATGTCCACGGCGAGAAGCTGGTCATCGAACACCGGGTAGGGGAGCCGCTCAGGAGCTCTCGACCGCACCACCGCCTACCAGCGCCTACCAGCGCCAAGCGATCGTGGTGGTGAACGTCACGTACCGTCGATCGTGAGTCCTGCTGCTGATGATCCGAAGTGCGGAAATCTGGACCACAGTCCAGCTGCACAAGGTCCGGGACCAGACGCGGTCGCCAGCGGCTCGTGTGGGCAGATGACTGATGGCCACTTCGCGAACCCTGGCCTTACGCCCTCGGCTCGTCCTCTCCCATGACGATGCAGACCTTCCCCGACTGACCGGCGTCCGCTACGCGGTAAGCCTCAGCCGCATCCCGCAGGCCGAACCGGTGACTGACGGTGATGTCCGGCCGCAGGCCCCAGAGGACCAGCTTCTCGACCAGTTCCTCCATGTGGCCGACGCTGGTCACCCACGAGCCCATCAGGGTGATCTGCGGATGGATGAGCATCGGGCTGACGTCGATCTCCAGGCGGCTGCCTTCGCCGACCAGCACGCAGCGGCCGTGGTGCCGGGTGGAGCGGAGCGCGAGGTGGCGCGCCTGCGCCGAGCCGGAGCAGTCGACGCTGACTTCACACCCGTGGCCGTCGCTCGCGGCCACGATCTCGTCATGGGCGCCGTCTCCGGAGACGACCGCGACGTCGATCGCGCCGACCTCCAGCGCCCAGTCCAGCCGCTCCCGCGAGACGTCCACGCCGATCACGCGCGGCGATCCCATTGCCTTCGCCAGCAGGCCGGCGGCCATCCCGACCGGACCGATCCCGGTCACTAGCACGCGGTCGCGCCCGGAGGTGCCGGCTTTCCGGAGCGCCTCGTAGGCCGTCCCGAAACCGCAGGCGATCAGGGCACCGTCCTCATAGCTCAGCTCGTTCGGGAGCGCGATCAGCGTGTTCTCCTCGGCCAGCATGTAGTCGGCGTGTCCGCCGTCGCGTTGCCAGCCGTACGCGGCGCGCTGGGGCGACGTGCAGCTGATCATGTAGCCGGCACGGCAATCGGGGCAAACCCCGCAGCCACTGATGTGATAGGCAAGTACCCGGTCGCCGACCCGGAACCGGCGGCAGCCAGGCCCCACCTCGACGATGTCGCCGGCGGGCTCATGCCCGGCGATCACGTTCCGGTAGGCCTCGTCACTGCTACCGGTGTGCTCCCGGTAGATCGCCCGGATGTCGCTACCGCAGATCGAGGAGGCGCGCATCCTGAGCAGGACCTGCCGCTCGCCGGGGACCGGGCGTGGCACCTCGTCGAACACGACCGTGCTGTTGCCTGGCAGCCGGACCCCGGTCATCGTCCCGGTCATCGCGCCCCCTTCGTGATGGATCGTGCTTGCCTGGGCAGCGTGGGGCTCGTCAGCCCGCCAGGATGGTCGCGAGGTCGCCCAGGTCGGCATTGCCGCCGCAGAGCACCACTCCGACCTTCTTGCCCGCGATATCCGGGATGTGGCCACCCAGCACGGCTGCGGCCCCGACCGCGCCGGTTGGCTCCACCAGGAGCTTCAGGCGCCCGGCCAGGAGCCGGAGCGCCGACCTGGTCTCGTCGTCGGTGACGGTCACGATGTCGGCCAGCAGATCGCGCAGGATCGGGAATGTGACGCTACCGACGGCGGCCGTCCGGATCCCGTCGGCGATGGTGTCGGGTGGCTCGATCTGGACGATCTCGCCGGACCGGATTGACTGCTGCGCATCGTTGGCCGTCGCCGGTTCGACGCCATAGACGCGGATGTCGGGCCGAATGCCCTTGGCCGCCACCGCGATCCCGCCGATCAGGCCACCGCCGCCGACCGGCGCCAGCACGAGGTCGAGGTCGGGCTGGTCCTCCAGCATCTCCAGCGCCAGCGTGCCCTGCCCGGCAACGACGTCCGGGTGATTGAAGGGAGGCACGAGCGTCAGCCCGCGCGAGGTCGCCAGATTGGCACCTATCGCTTCCCGGCTCTCGGTGCGCCGGTCGAAGAACACGACCTCGGCGCCGTAGCCGCGAGTCGCCTCCACCTTGACCGCTGGTGCGTCGGACGGCATCACGATCACCGCCGGGACGCCGAACTCGCCGGCAGCCAGCGCGACCGCCTGCGCGTGGTTTCCGGAGGAGAAGGCCACCACGCCATTCCGCCGGATATCGTCCGGGAGCGCGGCCAGGGCGTTGTAGGCGCCACGGAACTTGAACGATCCGGTCCGCTGGAACTGCTCGCCCTTGAACCACACCTCGGCGCCGGTCATCACATCGATCGTCCGGCTATGGAACATCGGCGTGCGCGTCGCGATGCCCCGGACCCGCTCGGCGGCGGCCCGTACCTGGTCGAACGACACGGCCAGCGGAGTTCCGGTTACGTCGGTCTGCGCGTATGTCATCGCTGAGAACTCCTGCCTTGGAGACCAAAACGCCCGTCCGGCACATGGTACTGGACGGGCATCTCTGGTGTTCCCCCAGCCTGATCATGGAGGAGTCGTAATGGCCCGGGGCGGTGGGGGGAGTCGGCGTTAGTCGGCCGGCTCGGCGACGGCGTCCGGAGCGGCGGCAGCCTGACCGGCCGTCGTCGCCCGCGCCTTGCGGCCGTAGTCGGCGATGAACTCCTCGACCCGGTCACGGGCGATGTCGTCGTGGTACTGCTCCGGCGGCGACTTCATGAAGTACGACGACGGGGCGAGCAGTGGGCCCCCGATGCCGCTGTCAAGCGCCAGCTTGCAGCAACGAACCGCGTCGATGACCACACCGGCCGAGTTCGGCGAATCCCAGACTTCTAGCTTCAGCTCGACGTTGAGCGGGACGTCACCGAACGTCGTGCCCTCAAGCCGGATGTGGGCCCACTTCCGGTCCTCCAGCCAGGGGATGTAGTCGCTCGGACCGACGTGGACGTTGCGGTCCTCGACCGGCTTGTCCATCTGGCTGGTGACGGCATTGGTCTTGGAGATCTTCTTGGACTGGAGCCGCTCCCGCTCCAGCATGTTCAGGAAGTCGGTGTTGCCCCCGAAGTTCAGCTGATAGGTGCGGTCGATCCGGACCCCCCGGTCCTCGAACAACCGGGTCAGCATCCGGTGGGTAATCGTCGCGCCGACCTGGCTCTTGATGTCGTCACCGACGATGGGCAGCCCCTTGTCGATGAACCGCTTGGCCCAGTAGTCCTCGCGGGCGATGAAGACCGGGATGCAATTGACGAAGGCGCAACCGGCCTCCAGGACCTGCTCGACGTACCACTTGGTCGCCATCTCGGAGCCGACCGGAAGGTAGCTGACGACCACGTCGGTCTTCGTGTCCTTCAGGATCTGGACGATGTCGGCGGTCGGGCCGTCGGCCTTGGTAATCACTTCCGACAGGTACTTGCCGATGCCGTCGTGGGTCATCCCGCGGTGGACCGGGACGCCGAGGTGCGGGACGTCGGCGAATCTGATGGTGTTGTTGGGTCCGCTGAAGACGGCCTCGGACAGGTCCTTGCCGACCTTCTCGACGTCGACATCAAAGGCCGCGCTGAACTCGATGTCCCGCACGTGATATCCGCCGAGGTCAACGTGCATCAGGCCCGGTACGGCTTCGTCGATGGGTGCGTCGCGGTAGTACTGGACGCCTTGGACGAGAGATGACGCGCAGTTGCCCACGCCGATGATGGCGACGCGGACCTTGCCGCTGATTGCGGATCGGTTATCGATCATGTCGATGAGCCTCCAGGATGGAAATAAGGCGTTAGCGGCGATGTGTTTGACGTTCTATGACAGGACGAGTGTAGATACCGAATTAAGGTAGGTCAAATCGGGCTGATATACGTATCACGTAATGCGAATCAACGGTCTCGTACGCGGTTGAGTCCATCTATCGACACATGATTTGCATCGGCCTACGGTGCGAGCGCAGCGGAATACCGGGGGCAGAACGAACCGGCCGGCGTCCGAAAGGGACACTGGCCGGCGATCGTCAGGTTGAGTTGGGGTCAGGCGAACCGGTGTCCGCAATTGGTACAGAACTTCGCGTTCTCGACGCGGGGAGTGCCACATTCGGGACAGAACTTGACACCACTGGTGGCGCCCACTGGCGCGGCCGCCGCCTGGCCCTGTTGGGGCTGTGCCGGTGCCTGTCCGGCCTGGTTGGCGCCACGGACCTGGTCGGCAAGCACCTGGCCCAGGCCGATGCCGGCGCCGAGTCCAAGACCCGTTCCCGCGGCGCCGCCGCTCTCGTTCTGGGCGGCATCGCGCATGGCCTGCGCGGCCTGGAACTGGGTGTAGGTATTCATGTCGCCGAGTGCGGACATCCCGGACCGCTCGTCGATTCGGCGCTGGACCTCCTCCGGGGGAGTAATCGCGCCGATTTGGAACGAGGTCAGCGCGAGGCCGATCTGCTCGAAGTCATCGGTCAGCGCGTTGCGGGTGGCGTCGCTCAGCTCCCGCATCATCTTGGTGAGATCGAGGATCGACGTCTGGACCTCGCCGAGGAGGTCGGTGAACTCGGAGATGACCACCGACTTCAGGAAGTCATCGATCTGCACAGTCGAGAAGGCCCCGCGGGTCCCGACCACCTGGGTGACGAACAGCTGCGGATCGTTGACCCGCATCGAGTAGGTTCCGAAGGCCCGCAGCCGGACCATTCCGAGTTCGCTGTCGCGGTAGACCATCGGCTGGGGAGAGCCCCACTTCATCTCGTTGAAGTCGCGCATCGAGACAAAGACGACCTCGGCGGTGAAGGGCGAGTCGCCACCGAACGGCAGCCCGATCAGCCCGGTCAGCAACGGGATGTTGTTGGTGGAGAGCGTGTGCCGTCCGGGACCGAACAGATCGAGTGCCTTGCCGTCGCGGAAGAACACTGCCCGCTGTGCCTCACGGACGACCAGCTGGGAACCGAGCCGGAACTCACCGGAGCCGTGTTCCGGGACGCGGCGGACGATCTCGCCCGGCGCTTCATTGGGATGCTGGATCAGATCGAGAATCGCCATCGTGGTGGCCTCCCCATACAGGTGCGACCGGGCCGCACGGCCCGGTCGCACGGATGCGTCAAATCAGCGGTGATCAGCTAGCGCCGGAGACTTACTGCTCGACGCGGCTCTCGGCCGGGGTGCTGGTCGTATCGGCCGTGGCCGGCTCATCGCCGCCCGCCTCGAGCGCCTCGGTGCGGCTATCGGGCAGGGTGTTGCGGCCCTTGAGCGCGTCGAGTTCCGCGTCGATGTCACCGCTTCCAAGCTTGAGCGCGGCAAGCTCTTCCTCGATCTCGACGTCGTAGTCCAGCTCCTCGAACTGCGAGTCGAAGGACGAGGCCGCGAGCTCGCCCATCGCGGAAGCCTGAGCCTCCTGTCCGCGGATCTTGCGCTCCATCCGCTCCAGCTCGTTGGTCGGGTTCATCGGCGAGAGCTGGGTGAGCGACGAAGTGACCTGCTGCTGGGCCTTTGCCCGCCGCTGCCGGGCGATCAGCGAGTCGCGCTGGCTCATCGTCGTCTGGTACTTGCTCTCCAGCTGGCGGAGCTGGACCTTGAGCTTCTCGACCATCTGGCTCTGCGCCTGGTACTGCTGGGCGTAGACCCGGGCGTTCTCGTCGTTGTCTTTCTTGCGACGGAGGGCCTCACGCGCCAGATCATCCCGGCCCGCCTCGACCGAGCGCTGCGCCTTCGCGGCCCACTGGAGCGCGAGCGTGCGCGTCTCCTTCATGTCCGCTTCGAGTTCCTTCTCCTGCGCGATCATCGCGGCGACCTGCCCACGGGCGGTCGTGATGTTGGACTGCATGTCCCGCAGGATCTGGTCGAGCATCTTCTCGGGGTCTTCGGCCTTGTCGATGATGTCGTTGACATTGGCACGAACCAGCCGGGAAATACGATCCATGATGCCCATCGTGGGGTGTCCTCTCTGCTCATGTGGCTCCGTCAGGAGCCCGAAACTCGCGTGTGTGTCGCTACGTTGGCGGACGATCCCGCCAGGTTATGCCGAATGCTTTATCACGAACCTTGCCCCGGATTCGACGACCCGAAGTTCTCGACATCGTGGTGGTCGATCGCGAGCCCGGTGTAGGCCTGGCGCTCATTGCCCCAGTCGATTAGGACCCCCACCGATGTGCCGTCCGCAGACGCGAGCGTCGAGAAGGTCACCGGGCGATAGCCGGACACGACGGACGGGGTGATCAGCTCCGCCTGGCCGGAGGTCGCGCTGGTCACCTCGAACAACTGGCCTTCAACGGTCACTTCCCGTTCGGCCGGGGCGATGGCGCCCGGCGCCTCGCGAGGTGAGACCAGCCCGAGTGGGGCGCCGGGCTGCGACGGGACCAGGACCCACTGCTCGGTCGGAGCCGAGGTGAACCGGAACAGGCGGAGCGATGCAGCACCCGCGGCGACGTCCAGCCGGCTGTCGACGATGCCGTCCTGTCCCATCACGGCAAGCGCGTCCCGGGCGTCCAGCCAGTAGGGGGGAGCGGGCGCGTCGGCGCCGGAGTCCAGCGCGAGCAGCGCCCGGACCGACTGCTCCGGCTCGGCCGCGCCGCTTTCGACGACTCGCCCCCGACCGTCAAACCGCTCGCTCAGGCGCTGAACGACATCGCGACCCGATCGTGCCGGCTCCTGCGTTTCATCGCCCGCCCCGTAGGCCGACTCGAGCGCAGCGATGGGCCCATCGAGCTCGGCGACGCCGGCGAGCATCCCCTCGTCGAACAGGCGCAGCTGGTCCAGGGCGGCCTCGTCGACGTCACGGTCCGAGAACAGCCCGCCGTAGCCATAGGACGCCGTGTTGATCCGGTCGGACAGGCGTCGGATCGCCCGGGCAAACTCGTCGACCGGACCGACTGCCATGATCTTCCGGTCATTGGACAGGTCACGCGCTACCCGCTCGACCCGCCCGAGTTGGCGCCCGTATTCCTGGACGAGGTGATCGCGGACGCGCCGGTCCTGATCGCGCCGGTCCTCCTTGTTCCGATAACCTGCATAGCCAGGGATGGACTGGAGGGCATTGGCCCCACGCCGGACCATCCGCTCGATGAACCCGCCCCCGAGATCGGAGTCGTTCCGGTCACCGGCCGCCTCTTGGGAACGCCGGTCGAACGAGGTGGTACGTTGCGACGTCTGATCGGTCACTGGCAGGTTCTCCCGTCATGAGTTGCTCGTTGGAACGCGCCTGATTTCTCTGTTAGAGGAAGATCTCGGCTCCGCAGTAGGGGCACTTGACCAGGCCTCGCCCGGCGAGCGTCACCTGTCCGCCGCAGTTCGGGCACGTCTCCCGGCCCTGGAGCTGCTGTGCCTCGACCGAGTAGAGCTGGCCCTTGTTCCAGTCGACGTAGCCGGTAAACAGGCCCCGACCGACCAGCTGCTCCAGATCGCGCTGGACCTTGTCACGGGTGCTGTTCAATTCCAGCACGAGGTCGGAGATGGCGACCTGGCCCCGCGTCTTGACGATATCGAGCAGGCGCCGCTGCTCGTTGACGGCTGCCATGTCGCGCCCCTGAGCGGCCGCTCGGATCGCCAGGAAGATCCCCCCTCCGACCAGCGGGATCACCAGGACGCCGAAGAGCAGGATCAACCCGAGGATCGTCGCGCTGGTCGTCGTCTCGCCTTCGGACTGCCCGGAGACGAGGAATGCCACGCCACCGATACCGAGGATGACCCCGGCCGCGATCAGGATGAAGCCGATGACACGACCGGACCCCGCCATGCTTGCTCCGTTCAGACTCACGCGCCGGCGGGACAAGCCTTCCGGCCGGCGCGGCTGTTTCGCAGTATACGGACCGCCCCCGAGCTGTTTGCGACGATTTCCCTACAGTCACGCTGCGGGACGGTGACGATTGATGCGTCGTCAGGGCTTCGGCACGACGGCGAACATGAACTCGCCCCGGCAGGCAACCTCGCCATCGACGGTCGCGACGCCTTCGCCGGCCCCGATGCCGCGGCGGAACGCGCCGAGCTTGACTGCCAGGGTCAGCGTGTCGCCCGGCTTGACCTGCCGTTTGAACCGGACACTGTTGATCCCGGCGAACAGGGCCAGCTTGTCGTCCTGTCCGGGCTGGGACAGCATCGCGATCGCACCGACCTGGGCGATCGCCTCGACGATCAGCACGCCCGGCATCACCGGGAAGTCGGGGAAGTGGCCCTGGAAGAAGTGCTCATTCATCGTGACGTTCTTGATCCCGGTCGCGCTCTCACCGGGCACCAGTTCGGTCACGCGGTCGACGAGCAGGAACGGGAAGCGATGGGGGATGATCTTCTGGATCGCGACGGTGTCCAGCGGGAGCGTCAAGCCGGCTGCGGTCGTCTCCGGGGTCAATTGGGTGCCTGGGGCATCGGTCATTGGTTCGTCCTCCTCGGGAGCGGGTGCGGGCGCACGATAAAGCGACCCGGCAACATGGCATGATGGTAGGCCATTGGCAGGCGCGACGGGGATGCAGGGCGAGATGGCGGGAACGGGTGTGCGTATCGGAGTGATCGGTTCAGGCGCGTGGGGGACAACCCTGGCCGCGCTGGCGGGCAGTGCCGGGCACGACGTCCGGCTCCTGTTCAGATCGCCGGATGAGGCGCGTCGGGTCGCGGAGGACCGGCGCCACGAGCGCGCCGTACCGGGACTCAAGCTACCGGAATCCGTTCACCCGGTCACCCGCACCGTCGACGCGATAGCCGGCGCCGCGCTGGTCATCCTCGCCGTGCCCAGCCAGGTGATGCGTGAGGCAGCACGTCAGGTCGCGCCTCACGTTGACGGTGCGGTCGTGCTGTCGGTCAGCAAGGGGATCGAGATCGCCTCACTGCAGCGGATGAGCCAGGTGATCGGCGAAGAGTTCGGCGGCTTCGGCGGGAGGGCGACGTCGACCCCGATCGCGGTGCTCTCAGGACCGAATCTCTCGGGTGAGATCGCGGCCGGCCGGCCCACGGTCACGCTCATCGCGTCTGCCGATACCCCAGCCGCGGGACGGACGCGGGACATCCTGATGGGGCCGCTGTTCCGCTGCTACACCTCTGCTGACGTGGTCGGGGTGGAGCTGGCCGGGGCGCTCAAGAACGTCTACGCCATCGGGGCCGGGATTGGGGCGGGGATGGAGGCGGGTGAGAACGCCAAGGCCGCCTTCATCACACGAGGGATCGCCGAGATGACCCGGCTCGGGCTGGCCGCTGGCGCCGACGCAGCAACGTTCGCGGGGATCGCCGGTCTTGGGGATTTGATCGCGACCTGCTCGTCATCGGGCAGTCGCAATCAGACGCTGGGTCGCCATCTCGCCGCCGGGCTGTCGCTGGACGACGCGCTCGCCCGCATGCATCACGTCGCCGAGGGCGTCACGACCACCGTGGCAGCCCGCCAGCTCGGTCGCCGGCTAGGCGTCGATCTCCCGATCGTCGACCAGATGCACGCCATCCTCTTCGAGGGCAAGAAACCGACGGCCGCGGTCGCTGACCTGATGGGCCGCGAGCCCCGGGCTGAATCGACCGGGCGCTGACGCGAGATCGGTGTGCCCGGCTAAGTGGCGACGCGGCCACCAGCAAAAGGACAGTACCCGACCACGTCACGCCATCGCCCGTGCGACGCGACGCCCTAACGATCGGATCAGGAGCGTCGCCATGCCACTCTCGGGATCAGTTGCCGCCGATGGCCGCAGCCAGGCCGGTCGACCGCTCGACCAGCTGCTCCCGGCTGGGTCCGACACCGATCAGGGTCACCGGGGCGCCAATCAGGTCCTCGATCGTCGTTACGTACTCCAGCGCGCCGGCCGGCATCTGGTCGATGTGCTGGACCTCTGTCAGGTCCTGCTGCCAGCCCGGAACGCTCCGGTACGTCGCTTCCAGCCTGGTGTACTGGCTGTCAAGCGCCGGTGGGGCAGGAACCTTCTGCCCATCGATGACGTACCCGTCGCTGACCTGGATCTCGTCCAGGGTATCCAGCACGTCGACCAGCGTCAGCGCGACCTCCGTCACGCCATTGAGGCGGGCGGCATAGCGGGCGGCGGTCCCGTCGAACCAGCCGACTCGGCGGGGCCGCCCGGTCGTCGTCCCGTACTCGCGACCACGCTCGCGGATCAGGTCGCCCGTCGCGTCGTAGAGCTCGGTCGGGAGTGGGCCGGAGCCGACGCGGGTGCTGTAGGCCTTGAAGACGGCCAGCACCCGGTTGACCTGGGTCGGCCCGACGCCCGCCCCCTGGCAGGCGCCGGCGGCCGTCGGGGACGACGACGTGACGAAGGGGTACGACCCGTAGTCGATGTCGAGCATCGTCGCCTGGGCGCACTCGATCAGGACATCCCTGCCGTCGGCCAGCGCGTCCTGAACCAGCGTCTCCGACGACGCGACATACGGGCGCAGCACCTCTGCCGCCTCGAGCAGCTCGTCGAGGATCGGGTCGTAGTCCATCGGCGGCGCGCCGTAGCCGGACTCCATGAGCGCGTTCTTCCGGTCCAGCTCCAGCCGGAGGCGGTAGCGGAGGAAGTGCTCGTCCATGAGGTCGCCAATGCGAAGACCGCTGCGATTGACCTTATCGGCGTAGGCCGGGCCGATACCCTTCTGGGTCGTGCCGATCCGGCTTTCGCCCCGGCGGTCCTCTTCCAGCCGGTCGAGGACGGGGTGGTATGGCATGACGAGGTGGGCACGATTGGAGATCCGGAGCGGGGACAGGTCGACGTCGCGTTCGGCCAGCCCCCGCAGTTCGCGGACGAGGGCCGCTGGCTCGACGACCACGCCGGCGCCGATCACCGAGACGCAGCGGTCATGGAGGATCCCGGAAGGAATCAGGTGAAGCTTGAAGGTCCCGCGCGGTGTGACGACCGTATGGCCGGCATTGGATCCACCGTTGGCGCGCACGACCATGTCCGCTTCGGCGGCCAGCGCGTCCGTCAGCTTTCCCTTGCCTTCATCGCCCCACTGACCGCCCATGATGATGGTTGCCGGCATCCTGTCCTGGTCCTCGCCTGTTGTCCGTGCTGTGACGTCGCGAAAGAGCAGCACGCACTATAGCCGAGAGCACCCAGGGACCATCGGGCAGAGGCACCGATGCTTCGTCACGTCCGGGATGCCGGTGACATCGGCGGCTTCTAGCGTCGTTTGCTGGTGTCCAGGTCGCGGAGCTGCTCGTAGAGGCGCCGCTCCGCGTCGCTCGGTGCGGTGGGGACGGAGATCGCCAGGCGGGCGAAGAGGTCGCCCCGGCCCTCTCCCCGAAGCCTGGGCATGCCCTTGCCTCGCAGACGGAAGGTCTTGCCCGCCGGGCTGCCCGCCGGGATCGTCAGCGCGACCGAGCCGTCCAGCGTCTTGACCGGCGCCTCACCGCCCAGTACCGCGACGTAGGGCGGCACCGCGACCTCGGTGCGAAGGTCGTCCCCCTCCCGCTCGAAGGCCGGGTCGGGGCGGACGGTGACACGCAGGTAGGCATCACCGGGCTCGCCGCCGGCCACGCTCACGCCGCCCTGTCCCGCGACACGGATACGCGACCCGGTGGCGACGCCGGCCGGGATCTTGACCTCGATGGCCTTGGACTTCAGCGTCCTGCCGTCACCATCGCAGGTCGGGCATGTGGCGCCGCGGGCGAACCCGGTCCCGTCGCAGGTCGAGCAAATCTCCGGGCGTTTGACGCTGAACCGCCGAGACACGCCCCGGAATGCCTCGGCGAGCGAGACTTCTACGCCGAGTTCGAGGTCCTCGCCACGGATCGGGCCGCCCCTGACTTCTCCGACCGTGGGCGCTTCGCCGCCGCGCCCGGCGATGTTTCCGAACAGCGTCTCGAAGAAGTCGGAGAAGCGACCGCTGGACGCGTTCCCGTTGGGTGCGGCGTACTCCCAGGTGAACGACTCTTCGGTTGGGTTGGGCTGGCTGCCACCGACCGACGACGTCGAACCGGGACGCTGTGACGTGGTGCGCTGGCGGGCGGCGCTTCGCCGCGCGAACCACTCGCCGAAGTCGTCAGTGGACTGGGTGCGAGTCGACCGGGGCTCGTCTCCGGTGAATCCCGCGTCCCGGTAGCGCTCCCATTCCTCACCGTAGCGGTCGTACATCTTGCGCTTTGAGGCGTCCGACAGGACCTCGTAGGCCTCGTTGATCTCCTTGAACCGCTCCTCTGCGCCCTTGTCGTTCGGATTGAGATCAGGGTGATGCTGACGGGCAAGCTTGCGGTAGGCCGACCGGACATCCGCCT
The DNA here is from genome assembly GCA_035944555.1 of Thermomicrobiales bacterium. Taxonomy (GTDB): domain Bacteria; phylum Chloroflexota; class Chloroflexia; order Thermomicrobiales; family UBA6265; genus CADCWK01. The sequence goes on along the minus strand of DASZAY010000030.1, from coordinate 34,381 downwards.
CAGACGCCGTCCGAGCCACCCCGAGTGACTTGTAGTAGTCCTTGAACTGGACCGACGGCATGGTGACCTCTCCGGGATGCGAACGTATGACTATAACTCGTCATAATGATACAAGTTGAGTCGTGTCGACGCAAGTTTGAGGGCCCCGTCGCCCATCGGCTCAGGCCGACTCCGGCTTCTCCAGCGTGGGATCAACCGGGGCTGCCGGCGACCGTGCGGGGAGGTCCGGCAGCGGCTTGCGGCGCAAGGTCCAGATGATCGCCCCGATCAGCGGCAGGATGACCACCGGAACGGCCTCGGGGACGAGCAGCGCGATCGGCGCCAGCGTGGCGACGTAGATGTCCTCGATCAGACTGATCATCGGGATGATGGTCTTGCGGATCCTGGGATCAAGCCGGAGCCGGAACCCGCCCTTGGCGACGTGCACGATCCCGGCGATGACTAGGCCCGCGATCAGCGCGACGACCGTGTTCAGGTCGGTCTCCGAGGTCCCCGCCATGAACGCGAGCGCGCCGGAGGCCGGCCGAAGGACACCCTGGATCACGTCGTTCATGCGGTAGAACGGTGACTTGTCGACGAGCAACTCGATCGTGACGAGGGCCAGCAGGACGACGATCCCGGGCATCGACGAGAGGAACTCGTACGGGTCACTCAGGACCTCGCCGTCCCGGATGCGGTCGATGAGGCCAATGATCAGGAGCGGCAGGAAGGCGTTGAGCCCGGAGGATGCGGACAGCCCGATGCCCGTCATGAGGGGGAGGAACATTGCGCTCTCAATGGTAAGGAGGGCGCCGCGATGGACGTCAAGGTGGCGCGTCTTCCCAAGCGCGGGAGTATAGCACCGGGTGGGCCGATTCCCTGACGCCGTTCACCGCTTCCGCTCGGGAAAAACGACGACGGACCAGCCGGAATGGCTGGTCCGTTCTTCGGGATTCGGTGCGCCGCTTCGGTAGCCGCGAGACTAGAACATCGTGCGGACGACGCCGACGAGCCGTCCCTGGATCTCGACGTTCTCCGCCCGCGTGTAGATCGGCTCCATCGTGGAGTTGGCCGGCTGGAGCCGGACCTGCTCGCCCTCGAGGTAGAACTTCTTGAGGGTCGTCTCGCGCTCATCACGGAGCCAGGCCGCCACGGTATCGCCGTTCTCGGCGGTCGCCTGCTGGCGGAGCAGGACGATGTCCCCGTCGTTGATCAGCGCGTCGATCATCGACAGTCCGCTGACCCGCAGGGCGAAGACGCCGGCCGGGTTGCCACCGACCATCTCCTGCCCGACCTCGACGGTATCGGCCGCGTCGCTGGTCCCGAGCGCCTCAAGGTCCCCCGGCACGGGGATCGGCTGACCGGCGGCGATGCGCCCGACGACCGGGATCGTCAGGAGGGCAGCTCCCGCGCGGCGGGAGCGGTCACGCTGGGCGAGTTCGATCCCGCGCGAGATGTTGCGATTACGACGGATGTACCCGCGATCCTCGATGACCTTGAGGTTGTAGTCGACGACGCTGGTTGACGAGATGTCCAGCTCGGACTGGATGTCCCGGATCGTGGGCGGGTAGTCGTTGTCGTCCATGAAGCGACCGATGTAGTCAAGGATGGCCTGCTGTCGGCCGGTGAGCGGCTTCACGGTACGTTGCTCCTTGGTGGGTACGAGACCGGTCGGGGCCTCACCCCGGGGGACTCAGTGCGGGCTGGCTTGTGCTGGGAGAATAGCACCGAACGGATGTTCCAGTCAATGAAGGGGACAGGTCGAAAATGGCGTCGTGGTGCGGATTCTGCTCCCGATCGATCCGGCGGGTGTGCGAGTGCGGCATACTTTCCATGCCTGTCGATGCACGCGGGCCGGACGGTCCCGTTCACAGTCATCTCGCGCAATCCCGAGACGCACTGACCCCCAGCCCCGGTTGGCCGGTAGTCTGTCGGTTGGTCGTGTCCAGTCCTGCTCCCGGCGCCACACCGCACCGGTCCGAGCCCCGAGGTTCTTCCCGTGCAACCTGCCGTTCTCAACAAGCTCGAGTACCCGGCGATCCTGGAGCGCCTGGCCGGTCGATGTGATTTCTCGGTCGCGTCGGAGCGCGCCCGGGTGCTGCAGCCGTCGATCGACCGCGACCAGGTGCTCTATCTGCTTGACGTGACCGCCGAGGCCGTCAACCTGATGACGGTCTATCCGGACATCGCCGTTGGCGGGGCCCGGGATGTCAGGCACCTCGTCGATCGTGCGACCCACGGCTCGCGGCTGGCGCCGACGGAGTTCCTCGCCATCCAGGACACCTGTACCGCGACGCGCAACCTTCGCCAGACGTTCAACCGGATGGTCGATCCCTCCGAGCGGTTCCCGCGACTGATGGAGTTCGTCAGCCACCTCGCCGATCTCTACGATCTCGATTCGGCGATCGGGCGGACGATCGGTCCTCGTGGGGACGTCCTCGATACGGCGTCGCCGGAGCTGGCGCGGATCCGGCGCGACGTGCGTGTCGCGCACTCCCGGCTGATGGAGCGGCTGAACAACCTGGTCAGTGGGGGCAAATTCGCCTCAGCCGTGCAGGATCAGATCATCACGACCCGTGATGGTCGCTATGTGATCCCGGTCCGGTCGGAAGCCCGCGGCGCGGTGCCCGGGATGGTTCACGACACATCCGCTTCCGGCCAGACGCTCTTCGTCGAGCCGTTCGAGATCGTCGAACTCAACAACCGGTGGCGCGAGCAGCAAGCCGCCGAGCAGCACGAGATCGACCGCATCCTCGAAGCATTGAGCTTCAAGGTCGCCGACCGCGCCGCTGACCTGCGGGAGACGATGGACGCCATCGCGGCGATTGATCTTGCCCTGGCCAAGTCCCGCCTTGCCAACGACATGGAGGCAAACCGGCCGGCTCTTGCCGCCGCCAACGAGCGCGGCGCGGGAGGACGGCGGAATCGTGAGCCCGGCCGGTCGGGTCATCCGGCACACCGGGTCCGGCTCCAGAAGGCGCGGCACCCGCTGCTTGACCCGGCGACGGTTGTCCCGCTCGATCTGCACCTGGGCGACGAGTTCCGGGTCCTGGTCATCACCGGACCGAACACGGGCGGCAAGACGGTAGCGCTCAAGACCGTGGGTCTGCTGTCACTGATGGCGCAGACCGGGCTGTTCGTCCCGGCCGGACCGGAATCGGTCCTCTCGGTGTTCTCGTCAATCTACGTGGACATTGGTGACGAGCAGAGCATCCAGCAAAGTCTGTCGACTTTCTCCGCCCACCTGCGGTCGGTGATCGACATGCTGCACCGGGTCCGCCCGGAGTCGCTGGTCCTCCTCGACGAGATGGGGGCGGGGACCGACCCACAGGAAGGTTCGGCGCTGGCCCGGGCGCTGCTCGCGGAACTCCTCGATCGCGGCCCGCTGGTCGTCGCGACCACCCACTTCAGCGAGGTCAAGGCGTTCGCCTACGCCACCCCGGGACTGGAGAACGCGTCGGTCGAGTTCGACGTGGAGTCGCTGGCGCCGACCTACCGCCTGACGATCGGTGTCCCCGGGGAATCCAACGCGCTGGCGATCGCGCGCCGCCTGGGGCTGAGCCGCCGGGTCCTCGAGCGGGCCGCTCAGCTGGTCCAGCCGGACGATGAGCGGACTGACGCGCTGCTCAGGGACATCCGGGTTCGGCGCGAGGAAGCGCAGGAGGCGCTGGAGCGGGCCGAGGCAACGGAGCAGGAAGCCCGTCAGCTCCGGACGCTGGCTGCCCGCTCGCTCCGCTCCGCCGAGGACGAGCGCCGTGGTGCCCGTGAGGAAGCGCTGGCTGAGGCGCAGAAGGAACTGGCCGAGATCCGGGAGACGCTGCGGCAGCTGCAGGCCGACCGGTCCGCGATCGGGGTGACCCGCGAGCACGTCGAGCAGCGCCGGCGAGACGTGGATCGCGCCCAGGATGTCGCCAAGCGCTTCCGGCGCGAGCGGTTGGAGCCCAACCGGCCGGTTCCGCTCGGTTCTCCGGACCAGCGACCGATCCGGGTGGGCGATCGCGTCATGGTGTCGTCGTTCGGGGCGGAGGGAGAGGTCACTGGTGTGACCGAAACCCACGCGGACGTGCAGATGGGCTCGCTCAAGACCCGCCAGCCGCTGTCCGAGCTGGAGCGTCTGGGCCGGGCCAAATCCGACCAGAACGAGCGGCGGGTCAGCAAGCCGGTCTTCGCCGACGAATCCGTGACGCTGGAGCTGGACCTCCGTGGCCAGCGGGCGGCGGACGTCCCGGAGATGCTGGAGCGGTACCTGGAAGGCGCCGCCCGGACCGGGCTGCCTTACGTCCATATCATCCACGGCAAGGGGACGGGCGCCCTCCGCGAGGTCGTGCGGTCCCATCTGCACAAGCATCCGGCCATCGAGCGCTCGTCGCTGGCCCTGCCCGAGCAGGGCGGCGATGGGGTCACCGTTGCGCATCTCCGTGGTGCATGATGCAGCAGGGGCTGGATGACAGTCCTCCGAGTCAATGACGGACCCGACCTGGACGTAAGCGACCCGTCAACCGGGCAGGAGTAGCAGGATGAGACGTTTGCGGCTCGTCATCGCGTTGTTGCTGGTTCCCGCACTCGTCCTGTCCGCCGCGCCGGCCTGGGTGGTCGCCGCCGGGACGTCGCCCGCTGGCACACCCGGCACGGCGAGCGAATCGGACGCCGAGTTCATCGAGAGTCCCTGCTGGTGGGATCTCCCGCGGAACCTCGAGGAAGGGGAGGACATCGTCTGCGGTGTCGTGACCGTTCCTCTGTTCCATGACGACCCGGATGGCGAGACGGCCCAGCTCGCGGTCGGCGTGATCAACCCCGACGTGGAGGATCCCGTCAGCGACCCGGTGTTCATGCTCAACGGCGGGCCGGGTGGTGACTCGGCCGTCCTCGTCGAGTTCTTCGCACCGAGTTCCTTCGGGTCCTACGCGCCAATCCTCGAGGACCGGACGGTCGTCGTCTTCGACCAGCGTGGGACGGGGTATTCCTCGCCCGGGCTGTTCTGCCCGGGTGATATCGAACCGGGTGAGGATGAGCCGCTGCCCGGTGCCGAGGACATCGCCGACGACGACATCGCCGGGTATGCCCAGGCCTGCGTCGACCAGTTCGAGGACGAGGACATCGACCTCGAGGCATTCACGACCACCGAATCCGCCTACGACATCCTCTCCATCAGCCAGGCACTCGGGTTCGACTCGGTCTCGCTCTGGGGCCAGTCGTACGGCACCCGCCTCGCCCTGGAAGCGATGCGCGTCCTACCTGAAGACGCGATCAGCAGCGTCGTTCTCGAATCCGTCGTGGCGCCCGACCAGCCGTTCCTGGCCACCGCGACGATCGGCTTCAGCGATTCCCTCCGCCTTGCCTTCGAGCTGTGTGCGGACGACGCCGATTGCGACGACGCGTTCCCTGATCTCGAGCAGACCTACGCCGATGTCCTCGCGACGCTCGAGGACGAGCCGTACGAGTCGTCGTTCGAGGACTTGACCACTGGCGAAGAGACCGATGTCGCGGTGGACCCCAATACCTTCAACTCGATCCTGTACCAGATGCTGTTCAGCGGGATCCTGGTCGGGCAGGTGCCAGCCCTGATCGCCCTGACGGACGCGGGAGTCTATGAGGCGCTGGATACGCTACTGCCGCTGCTCTCGACCACCTCGTCGGCGACGGGTACCTACTTCAGCGTCTCCTGCCAGGACTGGCTCGCGTTCGAGTCGGCTGACGCCTACGAGGACGAGGTTGCCGAGGCCGACGTCATCCCGGGCATCGAGGAGTACGGATCCGGACTCGATCCTCAGGGGTATCTCGACATCTGCGACGTCTTTGATCTCGAGGCGAGTGACGAGGACATCATCGCGCCGGTGGAATCGGACATCCCCGCCTTGCTGGTATCGGGCGCGTTCGATCCGATCACCCCGCCCTCCGGCGCCGAGCAGGTCGCGGAAACGCTACCAAACAGCTACGTCGTCACCGATCCGGTCCTCGGACACACCCCGATCGGGTTCAGTGAGGACTGCCTGATGGCTGGCACGATCGACTTCCTGGCCGACCCTGCCGAGGAGCCGGACTTCTCCTGCGTCGACGAGGAGACGATCGAGTTCCTCGTCCCGTAGGTCGCGGCAATATGGATTGAATGAGGAAGGGGCAGGTGAGAGAACTCACCTGCCCCTTCCTCATGCCTGTCCCGTTCGTCGCTGCGCGGTTATTCGACGGTGAAGGTGGTGACCATGCCGTCGAGGAGATGCGGCCGCATCGCGATGCTGTCCATGATGAAGCAGATCACCGCGTAGGCATCGCCCGGCTCCGTCAGGTTCAGCTCGATCATCGTGGTGGCTCCGCCCGACTGGAGCGCGGCGTACCCGATCGGGAGTGCCTGGGCGGCCAGGGGCTCGCCGGCCGGTGGGGTACCCGCGAACAGCGATGAGAATTCGGCGATGATCTGGTCCGCCGTGGTGCCATCCGGGTACTTGATGATCACCGAGTGGTGGCTCATGTGCTGACCGGTGTTGACGAGTTCCCAGAGCAGATCCCCTGTTGGGACCGGGTCCGGCGACACGATGTACCGGAGGTCATCGTTCATCTCCAGGCGGATGTCAGCCACCGGCGCGGGAGCCGGCGTCGCGCTGTCCCCGGCATCGGCGACCGTCAGCGGGACCAGCGTCATGATCTCCTCGGAGGCCCCGTCCGGCACGTAGTAGGACGCGGCGATGTGGTAGTCACCAGCGGGGAGGTCGATCGCGAAGTACTGGTACTCGTCCGGGCTGTCGCTGTTCGTCCCGCCGGCGAAGTGCCAGTCCATCTCGACGATGTCGTTGCTGCCGGCGTCCAGCGCCTTCGCGGTCGCGGTCTCCAGGTCCAGCCCGGCCGGGAACTGGAGGATGTCCAGGTACGCGATGTAGGGGGCGACGCCGCGGACGCCGATCAGGTTCCAGCCCGCGTTGAGCTGTCCCGGCGCGTCGACGCCCGACTCGCTGACGGTGATCTCAGTCAGTGGGAGCCCCAGGGCCATCAGTCGCTCGGTGGAGCCCGCTCCGGTGAACCCGCCGGTGAAGGCGGACTCCGGCGTCCCGTCGGCGGCCGGAGTCGCGTCCTGGGCAGCCGCACGCGGGATGGCGATGCTGGCGCGCGAAAGGGCGCCGAGTGCGATGGCCGCCGTGAGGGCTTCGCGGCGGGAGATCGAGCGGTCCATGACGGACGCGAACAGGTCAGTTGGCTGCATTGCAGGAGACCCCGGATGGGCTGCTCGGGGACAGGGAGGTTGCCGGTCCTTCCGGCTACTCACCCGCCCGGAATGACCCGGTCACGGGAAAGGACGCCCCCATACCATCCGGGGTTCCCGCCTGATGGTTACCCCCGCCGCATGGCCGACACAACCCGTTCGGCGTCGCCGGCCAGCACGCGCGATCGCGGCAGTCCGGTCCCACCGGTCGCCGTGTCTGGGCCGCTGATATCCGGCATCGACGCGGCGACGGCGTCGAGGATGACGTCCAGCGCCTCCTGCCACGGGATCCTGAGATCCACCAGGCGCACCCGAATGCTGTTCGGCGTCAGCCGGACTGCTGGGCCGAGCTTCCGGGTCAGCGCCTTCCCGTCCAGGCCAGCGGTCCGGACAGGCCGGATGACCATCTCGCGCTCCCGCTCGACGACGGACTCGATCCCCAGCGCCTCGCAGCGCAGCCGCACCGCGATCAGCGCCAGCAGGTGCTCGACCTCGTCCGGAACCTCGCCGAAGCGATCGACGAGTTCCGTCCGCATGTCCTCCAGTCCCTGCGGGCTGGTCACGCTGGCGATGCGACGGTAGGTCGCCAGCCGGAGCTCGGTGTCGACGATGTAACTGGCCGGAATCAGCGCCGTCAGCGGCAGGTCGAGCAGGACGGCGTTCGGGTCGCTGGACGGCTGACCCGAGGTGATCTCGTCCACGGCCTGGCCAAGGAGCCGGATGTAGAGGTCGAATCCGATCGAGCCGATATGGCCGCTCTGCTCGGCCCCGAGGATATTGCCGGCGCCACGGATCTCCATGTCCCGCATGGCGACACGCAATCCGGCTCCCAGCTCGGTCGCCTCCTGGATGGCCTCCAGTCGCTCCTGGGCGATCTCCGACAGCGCCTTGCCTTCGCGATAGAGCAGGTAGGCGTAGGCTCGCTGGGTGCTGCGCCCGACGCGCCCACGGAGCTGGTAGAGCTGGGTCAGGCCGAGCGTGTCGGCGTTGTCGATCACGATCGTGTTGGTATTCGGGATGTCGATCCCGGATTCGATGATCGTCGTCGAGAGCAGCACGTCGAAATCGTGCCGGACGAAGGACAGGATCACGTCCTCCAGCACCGACTCATCCATCTGCCCGTGTCCGATCCCGATCCGCGCTTCAGGCACCAGTTCCCGCAGGCGGTGGGCGAGACGGTCGATGTCGTGGACCCGGTTGTGGATGAAGTAGACCTGCCCACCGCGGTCCAGCTCCCGGAGGATCACCTCACGGACCAGGTGGTCGCTCCAGGCCGTCACGAACGTCCGGACTGGCAGGCGCGCCTGGGGTGCCGTGTCGATCACGCTGATGTCGCGGATGCCGGCCAGGGACATGTGCAGGGTCCGGGGGATCGGTGTCGCGCTCATGCTGATGACGTCGACCGCGGTCCGGAACCGCTTGAGGAACTCCTTCTGGCGGACGCCGAAGCGCTGCTCCTCGTCGACGATGACCAGCCCGAGATCCTTGAACTGGACGTCACCCTGGACGACGCGGTGCGTGCCGATCACGATGTCGACGGTGCCCGCCTTGAGTCCCTTGAGGATCTCGCGCTGCTGGGCCTTGTCCCGGAGCCGCGACAGCATCTCGATCCGGACGGGATAGGACGAGAGCCGCCGGGTGAAGGTCTCGAAGTGCTGAAGGGCGAGGACCGTCGTCGGCACGAGGACGGCGACCTGCTTGCCGCCGTTGACCGCCTTGAAGGCGGCCCGGAGCGCGACCTCGGTCTTGCCAAAGCCGACGTCACCGCAGACCAGCCGATCCATTGGCCGGGGCGATTCCATGTCACTCTTGACGTCGTCGATCGCCTTCTGCTGGTCGACGGTCTCCTCGAACGGGAACGACTCCTCCAGCTCCCGGTCCCAGGGCGCGTCGGGGCCGTAGGTCGTGCCCTCCGAGGTCTCCCGCTCTGCGTAGAGCTGGATCAGTTCCCACGCCATCTCGCGGATGGCCTTCCGGACCCGCTGCTTGGTCCGCACCCACTCGCCGGAGCCGAGTCGCGAGGCAACGGGCTCGATCCCGCCACCGGTGTAGCGTGAGACGCGGTCGCTCTGGTCGACCGGAACGTACAGCTTGTCGCCCTTGGCGTAGACGAGGAGCATGTACTCCCGCTCGACGCCGGACGTCTCCATCCGGACCAACCCGGTGAACTCGGCGATGCCGTGGTCGATGTGGACGACGAACTCCCCCGGCGTGAAGTCGGCGGCGTTGGAACCGGCATCGCTGGTCGAGCGGCGGTACGAGCGCCGGGTCGCCTTGTGGAAGCCGAAGATCTCGAAGTCCGTCAGCACGACCACCCGGTCGTCGCCAGCGTCGAGTTCCCAGCCGACGGGGAGATCGGAGTGGACGACGGCGATCGACGACGGATCGCGATCGCCGTCCTCGTCGCGGTCGACGGCACGCCACGGGATGGACCGGCCGGCCAGGATCTCGCCCAGGCGCTCGGCCTGATCCGACGCCAGGTAGACCGACCAGCCCTGGGATCGCCGGTGATCGATGGCATCGACCATCGCGTCGACGCGTCCGGCGAACAGTGGGGCGTCGTCGAGGGCGGGGACGTCGATCTCCGCAAAGCCCGCTGCCGAACCCAGGGCGATCCGGTGATGTCTCCCAAGCGCGGCATCGACCGCCGCCCAGTCGGCGAACGGCTGCTCGAGACCCGGCGGCAGCTCCCCATTCGACAACGCGCTGACCTGGACTTCGCCGGCGTGCGTAACCATCGACGTCGCCGCGAGGTCGATGGCCTGCGGTTCCTCGATCAGGACGAGGGCGTTGCGGGGGAAGTAGTCGATGATCGTGCTGCGTTCCGGGACGAGGTACGGCGCGAGCAGGTCGACCGAAGCCGGAATCTGACCATGCTCCACGCGCTCGATCATCCGGCGCCACTCCGTCCGGATCTCGTCCCGCAGTTTGCTGTCGTCAAGGGAGCGCAGGGCGGGCAAGGCGCGTTCCGCCCGCCAGAGGGGCAACTCGGTCGGTGGGAGGAGGATCGCCTGGTCGAGCTTCTCCTGCGAGCGCTGCGTGTGCGGGTCGAACGCCCGCAGCGAGTCGACTTCGTCGCCGAAGAAGTCGAGCCGGACTGGGAACGCCGTGCCCGGCACGAAGATGTCGATGATGCCGCCGCGCCGCGCGAGTGTCCCCGGCTCGTTGACCAGCGGCACGACCGTATAGCCGACGGTCGTCGCCCAGGTCACGACGTCGTCGATCCGGAGCCGGCGCCCGGCCCGGATGACCAGGGTCTGGCGCTTGAGCTCGCTGGCGGCCATGACGATCTGGACCAGGCCGCGCACCGTGACGACGAGAGCTGCAGGGGCGTCCGGCCCGCCGGCGTTGAGCTGTGACAGGAGCGCTACCCGCTCGGCTCCGAGACCGCTATCAAAGGGCAATTGCTCGAAGGGCATCGCTTCCGGCGCCGGCCAGACCCGGACGGGACGACCGGAGGGCAGGTACTCGGAGAGCGACAGAGCGATGCTGTCGGCCCGGTCGGAACGCGAGGTGACGATCAGCGCGGTGTCGGTCTGACCGTCGAGCAGGGCCGCCATCAGCGGAGCACGGGCAGCGGGTGGCAGCGACACGAGGCTGACCCGCTGCGGCGGCGCGTCGGCGAGCGAGCCGAAGTGGTCCCGGATGGCGCGAATCTGGGGAAGGTCGCGAAGGATCCGGCTGGCCGCGCGAAGACTCAAGGGAACTCCGATCAGGGGGCTGGGAGGGATCAACAGGTCGCGCCGGACAGGCGGTATTCCGCCTCCGGGCTCGTCCCGGTAGTATACGCACGGGTGTTCGGTACGACCCGTCTGCCGGGCATCCGCACAACCGAGATTCAGAGCACCAACGGATACGGTGAGTCGCCACACAGGAGACCCGCGATGGCCGCGAATGCCGGTCGCATCACCCTCGCTCTCGTCGTCGCTCTGGCTCTCGGCGCGACGGTCGCCCTCATGGCCTATCGCCTGATCGATGCCCGGCAGGCTCCACCGATCGTGATCACGGACACCGCGCTGGAGCGGACGGTGACCGTCATGGTCGACGGTGCCGTCCTTGGCCCCGGCACATTCGAGTTGCCACCCGGAGCGCGACTGCACCACGCCATCGATGCCGCTGGCGGGACGCTGACCGATGCGCAGCTCGGTGACCTCAACATGGCGCGGCTCCTCGTGGACGGTGAGCGGATCACCGTCCCGCGCGTCGAACTGGCATCAGTTGGCACGCCACCAGCCGTTGTCTTCCCCGCGGACGCCGGCGGGCTCTCGACGACCGACGGCGACGAGCCGGTCGCCGAGGGGACGTCACCGGTTGCGACCGTCCAGTCCACTGACGCGCTGGTCAACATCAACACCGCCGACGCCGTGACCTTGGAAGCGCTGCCGGGCATCGGACCGGCCCTCGCAGCCCGGATCATCACCTACCGCACTGACCACGGAGCGTTCATCAGCGTGGATCAGCTTGACGACGTCTCCGGCATTTCGCCCAGGATGGTCGACGAACTCCGCGAACTGATTACCGTCTGATGCTTGGCGTCTGGGGCGGGGCGATGCTGCTGATAGGCCTGACTCTCGGTTGGCAGGCCGTCCTGGTCCTCCCGCTCCTTGTGGCTGGTGCGTGGGCAGGACTACGGGGAACCTTCGATTCCCGTCGGTCGTTGCTTCTGGCCGGGACTGTCATGGCCCTGCTTGTCATGGGCGGGGCGGCGCGCGAGGCGTCCGTTCAGTCTCCAGTTGATGTGACTCCGCTCATTGCAGCGGATCGTTTTGAGGGCCGCGTCGCCTCAACGGTTCGAACCGACCTCGTTTATCAGCGATTTGATCTGCAGGTCGATCGAGTCAGGACCGCGAGCGGGTGGCGGGACGCTGGTTTTTCGGTGAGCGTCTCCGTCCCGGCGTTTCCGGCAGTCGCCTACGACGACCGGATCGGCCTGAGCGGCGCGCTTGAGCCGGTTGGTGATGTGTCGCCTGGCTACCGTCAGTGGCTGACCGGCCAGGGCCTTTCCGGCACGGTCCTCGGACGAAGCGTCTGGGTGGAGCAGCCCAGCGACGGGCTGATGCGGCACATCCATGGGGCGGGGAACCGGATTGCGGAGTTCCTCCGCACAGCAGTGCCCGGGGACAGTGGCGTGTTGCTGGCCGGCCTCGTCGTCGGCGATGACGTCGCGCTGTCGGACGACGCATCCGAGGCATTCCGCGTCACGGGCATGAGCCATATCACCGCCGTCAGCGGGTCCAACCTCGCGCTCATCGTCCTGATCCTCGGAGCGACGGGCGGGTGGCTTGGTGTCCGGCGACGCACCGCATGGTTCCTCCTGGTAACGATCGGGATCTGGGTCTATGCCGCGACGACCGGCTCGGAGCCCCCGGTCGTCCGGGCCGCCTTGATGGCCACGATCGCGCTCGCCGCGGTGCCGCTCGGACGGCGACCGGATTTCCTGACCGCCGCGGTGGTGTCGGCGGCGGGGATGGCGCTCGTCGATCCGCGCCTGATCACGAGCGTCGGGTTTCAGCTGTCGTTCGTCGCGTCGATCGTGCTCGCCGCTGTCTCGGCCGGGGTAGACATCCGATCGGCTCGCGATGCCGCCTGGCTGGCCGTCGTCTCGTCCGCGACGGCCCAGGTAGCCACGCTACCCGTCCTGCTCTGGACTTTCGGAGGCATGTCACCTGTCTCCCTGCTGGCGAACCTCCTGATCGGCCCGCTGGTCGGAATGGTGTTCCCGCTCGCCTTCCTGGCATCATTGGTCGCAATCGTGGTCCCGCCGCTCGGCGACGCCCTCGCGAGCACGGCGGGCTTCGGCGGAAGCGCTATCCTTGCCTTGGTTGAGGCACTCGCCCGTCTGCCCGGCGCGTGGGTCGAGCTTCCTGGTGGCTGGCAGCGCGATGTCGTTTCGTTTGTCCTCGCGGTCCCATGCACCTTGCTGGTCTCACGGGACGGCCGCCGTTGGCTCGGCCGGGCAGGGAAGACGATTCAGATCGGCGTCGGGAAGTGCTTCCGTGCTGGTCGGCATCATGGCCGAACACACGAAGCGCCGTTGACACCCCGGAAGCCGGAGGGTATCGTTTCGCCGGGCCCCCATAGTCTAGCGGCCGAGGACGTCACCCTTTCAAGGTGAAGATCGCGGGTTCGAATCCCGCTGGGGGTACCAGTCAACGACGCGCCGCCGGGCCCAGAAGGCCGGCGGCGCTCGGCGTTTTCGGGGGAGAGCATATGGCCGGGATGAGCGCGGACGAGGTGATCGAGCGGCTCGGCCTTGAGCCACTGGTCGGGGAGGGAGGCATGTTCCGGGAGACGTGGCAGCTCCACGGGATCTCCCCTGGCTCCCCGCCCATGGCGACCGCGATCTACTACCTGCTCACCGATGCGATGTTCTCTGAGTTCCACCGCCTGCAGAGCGACGAGATCTATCACTTCTACCTTGGCGATCCCGTCGAGTTGACGACGCTGGGGCCGGGCGACGCGATCGGACGGTACGTGCTGGGGCAGGATCTCGTGGCGGGAATGGATGTTCAGCGCGTCGTGCCGGCCGGTGCATGGCAGGGCAGCCAGCTCCGTGCCGGCGGCAAGTGGGCGCTGATGGGTACCACGATGACCCCGGGCTACAACCCTGACCGGTATGAGCGGGGGGAAGCCAGGCTCTTGCGTCGCCGCTGGCCGGATGCGGCCGCGGAAATCGACGCGCTGACCCGGGCATAGGCCGGACCGTTCCGGAGAGCTCACAGTACTTTCAGGCTCCCAGTTCCCGTAACGGTAGAATGCCCTCCGTGATGGTCGGCGACGACCGACGGCCAGGCGGATCGCGTCAGGTCTGCCACCCGAACCACGATTGGCTACTGGAAGGAATCTGACGGCGTGGACATTCTTCTCCCTGCGGCCGGCTTCGGTACGCGCCTGCGTCCCCAGACCTGGAGCAAACCAAAGCCGCTGGTGAGTGTCGCCGGCAAGCCGATGCTGGCCCACGTCATGGATCGGTTGATGCCGTACAACCCGTCCCAGGTGACGATGGTGACCGGCTTCCTCGGGGACCAGCTCGAGACGTGGGCGAAGGAGTCGCTGCCGATTCCCTCGACCTTCGTCGAGCAGCCCGAGATGCTGGGACAGTGCGACGCCATCATCCGGGCGCGTCCGGTGATCCCCGACGATCACGACGCGCTGATCCTGTTCCCGGATGCGATCTTCGAGGCTGACTTCTCGCCGGTGCTGAACCTGGACGCCGATGCGGCCATGTTCACCAAGGAGGTCGAGGACCCGTCGGCGCTCGGTATCGCCGTCGTCGACGGCGACCGAATCACGAAGCTGGTCGAGAAGCCGAAGGAGCCGATCTCGAACCTGGCGGTGATCGGCATCTACTACGTCAAGCGGATGGGCGACCTCTACGAGGCGATCGAAGAGCAGATCCGTCGTGATATTCGGCTCAAGGGCGAGTACTTCATCGCCGACGCGTTCCAGATCATGATCGACAACGGCAAGAAGGTCGTCTCGCTGCCGGTCACCGAGTGGCGCGATTGCGGCAACCCGACCGTCCTGCTGGACACGAACCGGTACTTGCTGGATCTCGCCGGCGGGGAGGACGAGCGGCGTGGCTCGGCGACGGTCCTCGCTCCGTCCGCCGTTGCCGAGGACGCCGTCCTGGAGAACTGCGTCGTAGGTCCGTACGCCAGCATCGGGAAGGGCGTGACGGTCCGGGACGCCTGGGTGCGGGACACCGTTGTCGAGGACGGTGCAACCATCCAGGGCGCCGTCGTCTCGGATTCCGTTATCGGACGCAAGGCGAAGGTGACTGGTCAAGTCAGCAAGTTGAACATCGGCGATACCTCCGAGATCACGGTATGACGGACGGAACCGACGCAACGAGGGACACCGCCTGGCTGGAGCTCTCGGTTGAGGCGCATATGGAGGCCGTCGAGCCGGTCTCCGAGCTGTTTGCCCGCTACGGCTTCAACGAAGGCGTCGTGATCGAGGAGCCCTATCTGCAGGAGCGGGACGGGGATAACGTCCGCGTCGATACGTCGCGCCCTGCGACGATCAGGACGTTCCTCGCCAAGGCGGATACCGACCCGGCACGGATCGAGGACATCCGTCGAGGCCTGTTCCACCTCAACCAGATCCAGCCCGTCGGCGAACTGATCGTCACCGAGCGCGCCGAGGAGGACTGGGCCCACGCCTGGAAGGCGTTCTACAAGCCGGTGCGTGTCGGGCGACGGGTTGTCGTCCGGCCACCATGGCGCGACTACGAGGGCCAGCCCTCGGACGTCGTCGTGATCCTCGACCCCGGCATGGCCTTCGGGACCGGCACCCATCCGACCACGCGTCTCGCGATGGCCGGACTGGAGGATGCCATCACGTCCGGTGCCCGGGTCATCGACGTTGGAACGGGCTCCGGCGTGCTGGCGATCGCCGCCGCGAAACTCGGCGCAAGCCTGGTCGACGCCTTCGATATCGAGCCGGTCTCCGTTCGCTCCGCGCGCGAGAACGTCGAGCGCAACGAGCTGCCGGTTCCCGTGCGGGTCGAGGTCGGGTCCGATGTGCCAGGTGGCCCCTTCGACGGGCGGGTCTACGACCTCGTCGTCGCCAACATCATCGCCAGGGTGCTGGTCGAGCTGGTCGACGGGATCACCGGGGCGGTCGCCGAAGGTGGCACGCTCGTCCTGGCCGGCATCATCGAGCCGCGGGAGAAGGACGTGATCGACGCCTACACGTCGCGTGGCTTCGTCATTACGGCCCGCGACCAGATCGAGGATTGGATCGGGATGACGCTCCGGCGCGGCTAGGGGCAAAGGATCGACCACATCTGGAACGAGGGCGTGAGCATTCAGCTCACGCCCTCGTTCCGTTGAGATCAGTTCGCCCTGCTCAGGTCCCGGACTATTCGCCCTCGGCCGGCTCTGCCGGCTTGCGGTGGGCGAGGTGCCCGACGGTCCTCGCTCCGAGGTGCCCGACGGCGCCGACCGTGTCGGTGGCGATGGCTGTCGGCCGGCGGCGGATCTCGTCCCGGCTCCGGTACCGGTGCATGCTCCACCAGAGGGTCAGCGTCTCACGCATCGCCCGGCCGATGACCCGGAGGTTGGCGCCGGTCGCCTCGCCCGCGACACGCGGGTAGTGGTGAACCGCGACCTGCTGGAGAGTTGCGCCCTTGCGCCGCAGCTTGGCCTGCATCTCCGTGTTGATCAGCGCGCCCGACGATGTCAGCGAGATACTGCGGAGCAGGTCGCCCCGGAACACCTTGAAAGCGCAGTCGATGTCGCGCATGTGGACGCCATACAGGGCACGGACGACCGTGTTGAAGACTTCGGCGTTGATCCGGCGGTGGAGTGGGTCGTTCCGCTCGCGCCGGAAGCCGGCCACGATGTCGAAGTGATCCACGAACGGGCTGAGCAGCGCCAGGTCGTTGAGGTCGAACTGGCGATCGCTGTCCATGAACATCACGAAGTCGCCGGTCGTCGCCGCGAAGCCGGAGACCAGTGCTCCGCCGTACCCCCGGTTCACCTCGTGATGGATCGGGCGGACCTGCGGATGGGAGGCAGCCAGCTCGTCGATGATCCTGGCGGTGTCGTCCCGGCTTCCGTCGTTGACGACGATGATCTCGAACTCGTCGGTAAAGCGGGGGAGGACCTCTAGCGCCTGCCGGACGACGATACCGATGTTCTCCTGCTCGTTGTGCGCTGGCAAGACGAGGGAGAGGCTACCAGGGATCCGCACGGCTTCGGGGAGGCGTCGCCCGCGACCGTCCTGCTTGGCGGCAACATTGGCCATGACTGGTCTCCATACGAAAAGGCGCGACCGCCCGCGATCGTGCGGCCGGCCGCGCCTCGGTCACAGGACGATCTACGAGGGCATCGCGCTGAAGTCGCAGTTACCCCAGCTGTAGCCTCCCGAGGCTACCGATGCCCCTGCCATATCGGGACTGACGACGAAGACATTGCCATTGGCATTGAATGTCGTCGGGAACACCCGGTCGTAGAGCAGGTTGCCCTCCCGGTCGAGCACGGTCCGCTGGAAGGACACGTACAGGCCCTCGAGCGGTCCCTCGGTGTGGATGACACAGCCAGCCTTCACGCCGGGGTTGACGACCTCGATATCGCTCTCGGCAACGATCGGGTCACTGACCTCGGCATCGCTGACGGTGACGTCCCAGCCGGTCTCGGCGCCGTAGATGTTGACCACCACATGCGAGCCGTCCACGTAGGACTCGATCAGGAGCCATGCGCCGGTCGAGTTGTCGAACTTGAAGTCGCCGCCGGACATCGGGTCATGCTCAGGCTGCAGGATCGAGGCGTCGAAGCCGGGGCCCCAGCCGTCCCGCTCGTAGAAGCTGATCCGCTGGGCATGCGGCCACCACTCGGAGATCGGCAGACCAGCCAGCAGTGCGGCGCGGAACACCGTCGTCGAAACCTGGCAGATGCCGCCGCCGACACCAACACCGATTCGCTCGGCCTCGATCACACGGGCGTCGACGAAGCCGGTCTCAGCCGAGATGATCCCGACGGAGTGATTGAAGCTGAAGGTCGAGCCGGGGGCGACCAGCGTGCCGTTGATGAGATTGGCGCCGACGCCAATGTTCGTGGAGCGACCGTAGTCGGACCCGGAGTAGTTGGAGTCGCCGCGTCCGAGCCGGGTCGTGATCCCCAGAGCTCCAAGGTTGTCGCTATCGACGGCGGGGGCAAGAACGTTGACGGGAATCTCGACCGAGTCGTTGCCGCCGAAGAAGGCAGCCGTGACCTCGCTCGCAAATTCCTGCGGACGAAGTTCGTGGCCGTCCACACTCGCCGCGACGGCCACCGGGCCACCGTTCCATCCAACCTCAGCATCAACGGGAGCGAGATAGACCTGCGAGGCGAACTCGGTAGAGAGGTGGGCGGCCAGCGCGTCCTGGTCCAGTCCGACGGTCACAGCCTCGGCGCCCGTCTTCGTCCTGTCATTGGTCTGGGTAATGAACTGGCTGAGCGTCTCGGGCTCGAGCGTCCAGCTCTGGTCGTTGAACTCGACCTCGACGGGCTCGGACAGGGCGGTCGACAGCTCGTCCCGCAGGCCAGCGAGATCGCCCTCGTTCACGTTCGGGATCCACGCGACCACCGGAAGTTCGGCATTGGCCGGTGTGAGCTGGGCTACCGCCGCCGTCACGATGGCACGAGCCGCTTCCCGGTCGATTACCGTCCCGGCGACTTCGGGCTCTATGGTCACCTGGGTGCCCTCGACGACCAGGAAGGCGTCGTGCGGGACCAGACCGAGTTGCTGGTCGATGCTGGCGAACCACGCGTCCATCCTGGAGTTGTCGATGTTGGCATACAGGGGAATGGTGTGATCGCTCTGGAGCAGCCCACCGGCGACCTGCAGGCGCTCCACGGCGGAGTCCTCACGCCCGTAGGCGTACGCCTCGTCCAGCGTGCGCTGGGTGTCGAAAGTGATCCCGAGCTCGGCAAGGGTGGGGCGATAGGTCTGCCCGTCGAACGTGAACGTGACGGACGTGGTGTTCAGTTCGTCCGTGCGGGTTGCCAGCGCTGCGGCAGCTTCGTCGCGGGGCATTCCGCCAAGGGCGACCCCGGCAGACGAGATCGCGGGGTAGACCTTGCCGCCGTAGGCGACGCGAAACCCGACCAGGACGAGGACGAAGAGCAGCGCAACGATGGCCAGCCCCGTCAGCCCGCGGCCGACAACGCGACGCACTCGGGCCTGTGTGTCAGGCGAAAGACTGTCGAAGGCCGGTGCGGAGGGACGGCGCGGTGCCGCAACGCCCTCGCGGATGCCGAATCCTTCGAGAACAGACAGTCGTCGGGGCTCGTTCGCCTGCACGGTCATCAACCCTTCGGATGATCGTTCGATTGGTCTGGCAGTGATCCGACCGCAACCGGATCCGTGATCCGGGGCTGCCTCAGGACCGCAGAAAAGGACGGCACAGTAAATCAGGCCATCAATTGAAGCTTGACGCGGCCGAATTGTACGACGTCTCCGGGGTTCACGCCTGCTGAACCGCGTACCTGCTGGTCGTTGACGAACGTTCCGTTGGTACTCCCGTTGTCCGTGACCCACCAGGTGCCACCGGACCAGGACAGGTTCGCGTGTTCCGTCGAGACGAACGGCTCGTCCAGCGCGATCGAGTTCCGGTCGCTGCGGCCCAGGGAGTTGCTCTGCCGAAGGAGAAACGTCTGCCCGACCAGCTTGGCATTGTCGCCACCTTCCATCACGACCAGCCGGTGTGGCGGAGCGACGTCGGTACGATTGGTCCCTTCCGTGGCGAGCAGGTAGACCTCGCGGAGCTGCACCCGGAATAACTGGTAGAGGAAGAAATAGATCAGGAAGATGAACAGGACGCGGAGCAGGAGCAGGAACCATTCGGACGGTAATTCCAGCGATTGGAGTCCCTCGGGCATGGTGGAATCAGCTCGCTCTCGCCATTAGTGCTGGGACGAATCGAAGGGCAGTAACTGGGTCTGGATCCCGCCGAACGTGACGTGATCTCCGGGTTGCACGAGATGGCTCCGGATGGGCCGACCATTGA
Source organism: Thermomicrobiales bacterium (assembly GCA_035944555.1). GTDB lineage: Bacteria > Chloroflexota > Chloroflexia > Thermomicrobiales > UBA6265 > CADCWK01. Next base: position 14,714 of record DASZAY010000030.1, on the reverse strand, counting down.
CCCGGGTTCCGTTGGTGCTGTCCAGGTCGATGACGTGCAGGTGGTGACCGTTGCGCTCAAGCCGGGCGTGATGACGGGAGACCTCCCCGCCTTCCAGCACGATATCGTTGTCGAAGGCCCGGCCGAGCGTCGTGACCGGGTTCCGGATGATAACCTCGTCGCCCTGTCGCGGCCCGTTCAGAAGCCGCAAGCGTTGCGGCGGCATCCCCGTCTGCTGCTCGATGACGCGGTAGATCTCGGTCCGCTGCCGGACATCCCGGGCGGCCCGGGCGCTGGCGTCCGGCCGGTCGGAGATCGTCGCCTGGACCCGGATGGTGCGGCGCGGGACCTTGTCCTCTCCGGTAATCTCGACGCGGATGTGATCGATCAGGGTGTACTGATTGGTCGCGGCGACCTGGGTCAGCCACTCTTCCATCTGGCGGTTGAGCCCGTTGATGTAGTCGGCGAGGTGGACCATGTCCTGCGGGTTCATCGCGACCCGGTAGGCATTCGGTACGATGGTCGCGTTGGTCGAGGTGACACGATGGTCCAGCATCGCTCGTTCGAGCTTGCGGCCGATCTCGGCTGGCTGGATGGGGCTGTTGAAGACGCGGCCGATCGACCCTTCCATCAGGCGCTGGAACGATCGCTCGAAGACATCGATGATCTTCACGGTGACTCTCCGACCGGCATGGATTCGCAGCTGACCCGGTCCTGGCGACCGGGTTCCGGCCGTTCCGCAGTATAGAGTCTCCCGGTCCGGACGCCTCCAGGACCGGTTCGCCGGTCCAGTCCCACCCCTGCGGACACGATTACCCGGCTCCGAGCATTGATCACACGCCAAGGAGAGGACCATGCCTGCTCACCCCGTCCGAATCGGCCCATCGGTCCTCGCCGCCGACTTCCTTCGCCTCGGGGAGCATGTCCGGGAGGCGGAGGACGCGGGCGCCGACTACATCCACATCGACGTGATGGACGGCCGTTTCGTGCCCAACATCTCGATCGGTCTGCCGGTGCTGGAAGCGATCCGGCGGGCGACGAGCTTACCGTTGGATGTGCACCTGATGATCGTCGAGCCGGAGCGGTGGGTCGAGCCGTTCGTCAAGGCCGGGGCCGATGTCCTGACCGTGCACGTGGAGGCATGCACGCACGTCGACCGGACCCTGCACGCGATCGAAGAGGCGGGCGCGGAGCCAGGTATCACGCTGAATCCCGGCACGCCGCTGGTCGCGATCGAGGAGGTCCTGACCATCGTGCGGCAGGTCCTGGTCATGAGCGTCAACCCTGGTTACGGTGGACAGTCTCTGATCCCGGCCGCGTTGGACAAGATCGCCCGGTTGCGGACAACGCTCGACGAGCGCAATCCCGGCTGCCGGATCCAGATTGACGGTGGGGTGAACGAGCGGAACATCGGAAACGTGGTCGCGGCCGGCGCAGACACCATCGTCGCCGGAACCGCGATCTACCGGCCGGACCAGAGCGTCGACGACGCGATCGCTGCGCTCCGTCAGGCGGCTGGTCGCTAGGCACCGAAAGAAGGCAGCGAAACGGGAACGACCCCGGCATTACGCCGGGGTCGTTCCTTTTGCGTGGCGATCGGTGCCGAGACCCTAGAGGGCGGCGATCACGGCGTCGGCCATTCCGGAGGTGCCGGCGGCCTTGCTGTGGTCGCGATCGGGGCGGAGGTCGTAGGTGACCTGCTCTCCTGCACCGATCACGGCGGCGACGGCGTTCTCGACCCGCTCGGCCGCCTGCTGCTCGCCCAGGTGGCGGAGCATCAGGGCGCCCGACAGGATCATGGCCGTCGGGTTGGCCTGGTTCTTTCCGGCATAGCTCGGGGCCGAACCATGGATTGGCTCGAAGACGGCACTCTCCGGGCCGATGTTGCCGCCCGGCGCCACGCCGAGGCCGCCGATCATGCCCGAGACCAGGTCGGACACGATGTCGCCGTACAGGTTCGGCATGACGAGCACGTCGTACTGCGACGGCTTCTGCATGAGCTGCATGCACATGTTGTCGACGATGCGGTCGTTGAACTCGATGTCGGGGTACTCGGCAGCGACCTCCTGCGCGACACGGAGGAACAGGCCGTCGGTGAACTTCATGATGTTGGCCTTGTGGACGGCCGTGACCAGCTTGCGCCCATTGGCCCGGGCGTACTCGAAGGCGAACTTCACGATCTGCCGGGAATTGTGATCGGTGATCTGCTTGAGACTGATCGCCGCCCCGGCGGGGATCTTCTTCGTGCTGCGCTCGTTGATCGCGTTGATCAAGTACTCGGCGTCCTCGGTCCCCTGGTCGAACTCGACGCCGATGTACATGCCCTCGAGGTTCTCGCGGACGACGACGAGGTCGACCTGGTCGAATACCGACTGGACACCCTTGATCGTCTTGCCCGGCCGGAGGTTGGCGTACAGGCCCAACTCATGACGGAGGGCGACGTTGACGCTCCGGAATCCCTTGCCGATCGGGGTGGTCATCGGGCCCTTCAGCCCGACCTTGTTGTTTCGGATGCTCTGCAGCGTGGCGGCCGGGAGGAGGTCGCCCTCGGACTCCAGGGCAACGACGCCGGCGAGCTTGCGGTCCCAGTTGAAGGCGACGCCGGTCGCTTCGAGGACTCGGGTCGCCGCTTCGGTTACTTCAGGTCCGATCCCGTCCCCCGGGATCAGCGTCACGTCATAGGCCATGTCATCTCTCCTGAACTCTGCCGGCATACCAGCGTGCCGGTCGCGCCTGGCCGCTCTGCCTGGGCCCGGACCCGGGCCCGGCGACGGGCGGCATTGTCGCACGATGCCGTCCGTTAACCGGTCGGCCCGGGGACACGGGTACCATTCGCGCCGGTATGGATTAGGGGCGCCGCGGCGTCATGCTGAGAGGAAAGGGACCATGGTGGAACAGCCGCAGCGGCCTGTCGTACTGGCGATCCTGGACGGGTGGGGCCTGGCTCCGGACGGACCAGCCAATGCCGTCAGCAAGGCCAGCACGCCGGTCATGGACCGCCTCTGGTCGACGTACCCGCACGCGACCCTGAGCGCATCGGGCGAGGATGTCGGGCTGCCCCACGGGCAGATGGGCAACTCCGAGGTCGGCCACCTCAACCTCGGCGCCGGCATGGTCGTGTATCAGTGGCTGAGCCGGCTGAACCGCGAGATCCGCAGCCGGGACATTGAGCGCAACGCCCCACTGCGGGGGGCAATGGAGCGGCTCGTTCAGGCAGCGACGGAGGTCGCGTCGGATTCCGGGCGGGACCGCCTGCACCTCATCGGCCTGGTCAGCGACGGGGGCGTCCACAGCCACATTGAGCACCTGTTCGGTCTCCTCGCGATGGCGAAGTCGCTCGGGATGACCGGTGACGAGGTCCTCGTCCATGTCATCACAGACGGGCGCGACACCGCCCCGGATTCCGCCGGTGGGTTCATCGAGCAGCTGCAGGCGGAGATCGACCGGCTCGGGGTCGGCATGATCGCGACGGTTTCCGGGCGCTACTACGCGATGGACCGCGACCGGCGCTGGGAGCGGACGGGACAGGCGTGGCAAGCGATCGTCCGGGGGCAGGGCACCGTCGCACCCGATGCCGCGACGGTCGTCACCGAGTCCCAGGCCGCGGGCGTCACGGACGAGTTCATCGAACCGCGCGTGCTGCCGGTCGGTGGCCAGCCCTACGACGGGATGCGCGACGGCGACCGGGCGATCTGGTTCAACTTCCGGTCCGATCGGGCCAGGCAACTGGTCGCGGCGATGGTCCTCCCGGATTTCGACGGGTTCGAGCGAGGCCAGTGGCCTCAGGTCGCGGTCACGACGCTGACCGAGTGCCAGGAAGGGCTGCCAGTTACGGTCGCCTACCGCGAGGCAGACATCGCCCAGCCACTGGCCGCCGTCATCAGCGCTGCCGGGTTGCGCCAGTTCCACGCTGCCGAGACGGAGAAATACCCGCACGTCACCTACTTCCTCAACGGCGGGCGGGAAGCGCCGTTCGACGGTGAGGACCGTGAGGTCGTGCCATCGCCCAAGGTCGCGACCTACGACCTCCAACCGGAGATGAGCGCCGTTCCGCTGACCGATCGCGTCGTCGAGGCGGTCGATGGGGGTGACTACGCATTCGTCGTCGTCAACTTCGCGAATGGCGATATGGTCGGCCACACCGGCGACTTCGATGCCGTGGTCCGGGCGGTGGAGACCGTCGACACCTGCCTTGGTCGGCTGGTCGATGTGGTGATGCGGCAGGGAGGTGTGCTGCTCGTGACCGCGGACCACGGCAACGCGGAGCAGATGATCGACCCGGCAACCGGCGGCCCGCTGACATCCCACACAACCAACCGCGTGCCGGTCATCCTCGTTTCCCCGGACGGCAGCCCGCTGCGCGACGTCACGCTTCGCGAGGACGGCATCCTGTCCGCCGTCGCCCCGACCGTGCTGGACCTGCTTGGGCTAGCAAAGCCCACGGCCATGACCCAACAGTCCCTGCTCGTGCGGAGCTAGGAATGTCAGGCAGATAGGCTCTGCCCATTGTTCGCCCCTTTAGTTCAGGCCGAACAATGGGCAAGTCGGCTCAGCGAAGAGGCGCTCCAACCAAGGCCTGGGGGAGAGGTTGCTCAGAGGACATGCTCTCAGACGGGGCGCGTAGCCGGTCCTCGTGTTTCCCATCCAGCAAGAGAACGGCCGGACCTGTAACTAGGTCCGGCCGTTCTGATTCGAATGGGAAAGGGTATTAGCCGCGCAGGATCGACCGGCCCGGGTAGATCGCCTCGTCGCCCAGCTCTTCCTCGATCCGGAGCAGCTGGTTGTACTTCGCCACCCGGTCGACGCGGGACGGTGCGCCGGTCTTGATCTGGCCGGCGTTCGTCGCGACGGCCAGGTCGGCGATGAACGTGTCATCCGTCTCGCCGGAGCGGTGGGAGATGACGGCGCCGAAGCCGTTGCGCTGCGCCAGCGTGATCGCGGCCATCGTCTCGGTCAGGGTGCCGATCTGGTTGAGCTTGACCAGGATCGCGTTGCCGGCCTTTTCGGTGATGCCACGCTGGAGGCGCTCGACGTTGGTCACGTACAGGTCGTCGCCGACCAGCTGGACCGTGTCACCGACCCGAGCGGTCAGCGCGCGCCAGGTGTCCCAGTCGTCCTCGGCCAGTCCGTCCTCGATCGAGCTGATCGGGAAGTTGGCGCACCAGTCGGCGTAGTAGTCGACCATCTCGGCAGCGGCGACCTTGCGACCCTCGCCGGCGAGGTCGTAGGTGCCATCCGCGAAGAACTCGGTCGACGCCGGGTCGAGCGCGATCGTCATGTCTTCGCCCGGCCGGTAGCCGGCGGCCTCGATCGCCCTGGTCACGATGGCGACCGCGTCCCGGTTGCTTGGCAGGCTCGGCGCGTAGCCACCCTCGTCGCCGACGTTGGTGTTCTGGCCCATGTCATGAAGCAGCTTCTTGAGGGCATGGAACACCTCGGTCCCCCAGCGGAGGCCCTCGCGGTAACTGAGGGCGCCGACGGGCATGACCATGAACTCCTGCATGTCGACGCTGGAACCCATGGCGTGCTTGCCGCCGTTGAGGATGTTCATCATCGGAACCGGCATCGTGGCCGCCGCCGGGCCGCCCAGGTAGCGATACAGCGGCAGGCCGCTGACTTCCGCCGCGACCCGGGCGACGGCCAAGGAGACGCCAAGGACGGCGTTGGCACCCAAACGACCCTTGTTCGATGTGCCGTCGAGCGCGATCATCGCCCGGTCGATCACGGTCTGGTCGAAGGCGTCGAGGCCGACCAGCGCCTCGGCGATCTCGCCATTAACGTTCTCGACCGCCTGCAGCACGCCCTTGCCACCATACCGACCCTTGTCGCCGTCCCGCAGCTCGACCGCCTCATGGGCGCCGGTGCTGGCCCCGGATGGCACAGCGGCGATCCCGACCTCCCCGGAGATTACCCCGACCTCGACCTCGACGGTCGGGTTGCCGCGGGAATCCAGGATCTCTCGCGCGTAGATGCTATCGATGACGGGCACGGTGCCTCCTTTGGCTGCGGGATGGGTCCAGATCGGTTTGCTATCCATTGATCGTTGCGGCCGTCAGGATAGCGGATCGATCCGTACCTCACCCTGCCGAAACGTCAACGGCGTGTCAACGAAGCCGCAGGTCCGGACACCGTCTATACTCACGCCGATAGCGAACGCGCCGACGAGACGGGCCGGCGGAACGGGGACCACCAGGGACGGCGCGTCGATGACTGCGAGCGCGCCGGGTCCATCACCGCCGGCGTTCACCTCCGAGCGCGATGGGGAACGCGGGTCGCGCTGGGTCGCGACCGCCGGTAGTCATCGACGGCAGCCCACCGGTACCGGGCTCGACCACGACGCGTCCGCGTCGATGGGTCGCTGAGTGCGCCACGAAGGTGGCGAATCAGGGTGGTACCGCGAGTCCCTCTCGTCCCTGCGACGGAGGGACTTATCCGTTTTTCGACATCCGATCACAGGCAGGACAGGAACGGGATGACGTTCACGGAACAGCTCGAAGATCTGAGGACCCGGGCGGAAGCCTCCCTCGCCGAGGCCGCCGACCTCGCGGCGATCGAGGGATGGGAGCGCGCGACGATCGGCTCGAAGGGGGAGCTCTCCGCGATCCTCCGACAGCTCGGCGGGCTCTCGGCCGACGAGCGCCCGGCGGCGGGGCGGGCGGCCAACGCGGTCAAGGTCGCTCTCACGGAGGCGTACACCGCCCGGCGGGAGCAGCTCGCCGCCGTCGCGATGGCGGACCGGCTGGTCAGCGACGCGATTGACGTCACGCTCCCGGGCCGGGTGCCAGCCGTCGGCGGTCTCCACCCGGTCTCGGAGATGATCGAGGAGGTCAGCGAGATCTTCGCGCTGATGGGCTTCCAGACCGTCTTCGGTCCGGAGGTCGAAACCGGCCACTACAACTTCGACCAGCTCAACATCCCCGGTGATCATCCCGCCCGCGACATGTGGGACACCTTCCTCGTCAAGGCGGCGCCGGGCGAGGAGGTCGTCCTCCGCACCCACACGTCGCCCATGCAGGCCCGGGTCATGGAGTCGCAGGACCCGCCGGTCCGCGTGATCGTGCCCGGCCGCTGCTACCGCTACGAGGCGCCGGACGCCAGCCACGAGTGGGCCTTCCACCAGCTTGAGGGCCTGGCCGTCGACACCAACATCACGATGGCCGACCTCAAAGGGGTCCTCCGCGAGATGGCGCGGCAGTTGTTCGGTGGAGATCGCCGGATCCGGTTCCGCTGCGACTTCTTCCCCTTCGTCGAGCCGGGCGTCGACTTCTCGGTCGACTGCGCCGTCTGCGACGGCAAGGGCTGCCGGGTCTGCAAGTACACCGGCTGGCTGGAGATGGGCGGAGCCGGGATGGTCCATCCCAACGTCCTCCGCGCCGTCGGCTACGACCCGGACAAGGTGACCGGCTTCGCCTTCGGCCTCGGGATCGAGCGGCTGGTGATGATGCGGCACGGGGTAGGGGATGTCCGGGCGTTCGCGGCCAACGATCTCCGCTTCCTGCGGCAGTTCACGGCCGGGGTCTAGCCGCCCGGGTCCCTACGCCCTTTCCCCATGATGTCCAAACGGATGCGAGCAGAGGACGACGACACGTGAAAGTACCGATGCGGTGGCTTGAGGAGCTGGTCCCGACCGGCCTGGAGCCACGGGAACTGGCCCGGCGGATGACGATGGCCGGGATGGAAGCGGAGCAGGTCGAGGAGGTCCCGGCCGGCTGGGACAACGTCTACGTCGGCAAGGTGACCAAGGTCGAGCGCCACCCGGACGCCGACCGGCTGAACCTGGTCGATGTCGCGGCGGGAGAGCACTCGCTCCGGGTCGTCACCGGCGCGCCGAACATTGCCGAGGGGCAGAAGGTCGCCCTGGCGCTGGCCGGGGCCCGGTTGATTGACCCGTACACCGAATCCCCGACCCCCGTCTACAAGGTTCTCAAGCCCGGCAAGATCCGCGGCATCGTCTCCGAGGGCATGGTCTGCTCGGAGCGGGAGCTCGGGCTGTCCGACGAGCACGAGGGGATCATGGTCCTGCCGGACGACGCGCCGGTCGGGTCGTTGCTCAAGGACTACCTGGGCGACACGGTGATCGAGTTCGAGGTCACGCCGAACCTGGTCCACGCGTTCTCGATGCTGGGCATTGCCCGGCAGGCCTCGGCGCTGACGGACGCGGGCGTCCGGTACCCCGCGACCCTCGACCTGGCGACCCTGCCCAGCACGGGTGATGTGGTCGCGATCGAGGACGAGGCCCTCTGCCCCCGCCTGGCCGGTGCGGTCGTCACCGGGGTAACGGTCGGGCCGTCGCCGGACTGGCTGCAGCGGCGGCTGGTCCACGCCGGGCTGCGCCCGGTCAACAACCTGGTCGATATCACCAACTACGTCATGCTGGAGGTCGGCCAGCCGCTCCATGCCTACGACCGGCGTCAGCTGGCCGGCGGCCGGATCGTGGCCCGCCGGGCCCGGACCGGCGAGACGCTGGAGACGATCGACCACCAGCAGCGGTCGCTGTCCGAGGACTGGCTGGTCATCGCCGATGCCGAGCGGCCCGTCGGCGTGGCCGGTGTCATGGGCGGCGCGGTCAGCGAGGTCGCCGACGACACGACGGAGATCCTGCTCGAGGCGGCGGCCTTCGACATGAAGGCGATTCGCCGGGCCCGGACCGCGCTGAAGCTGCGGACCGACGCTTCTGCCCGCTTCGAGCGCGGGCTGGATCCGAATCTCCCGGCTGAGGGGATTGCTCGGGCGCTGCACCTGATCCTCGAGGTCTGCCCGGGGGCGACCGTGTCCACGTTCCAGGACATCTACCCGGCTCCGGTGGCGTCGTGGACGGTCGAGTTGCCCGTCAGCCTGTTCGAGCGGGTGCTCGGCATCGCCCTGCCGGAGGAGCAGATCACCCACACGCTAACCCGCCTGGGCTTTGCGCCACAGCTGAGCGGCGAGGGAAGCGGACGCCGGCTGTCGGTCACCGTGCCGACCGAGCGCCGGGATGTCACCATCCCGGAGGACGTCGTCGAGGAAGTGGCGCGGGTCGTCGGGTACGACGCCCTGCCTGACACACTGCCGGGAGGGCGGTTGCCGGAGGTCCGGCGGGATCTCGCCCACGGCTGGCGCCGCCGGATCGCCAACCGGGTAGCCGCTGCGGGTCTGCAGGAGATCGTCGCCTACCCGACGGTCGGCGCGCAGGACCTGGCGCCGCTTGTCGCCGGCGACTTCGATGACACCTCGATCGTCGGTCTGCTCGATCGGCGTCCGGCCGGGGACCAGCTCACGCTTCGAAATCCACTCCAGGCCGATCGTCCTTGGATGCGGAACAGCCTCGTGCCGACGCTGCTCCAACTCGCGCTCGAGAATCGCAAGCACGAGGACCGCGTGGCCCTGTTCGAGATCGGGCGGCGCTACTTGCCGGTGGATGGGCAGGTCCTTCCCGACGAGCGGTTTGCTCTAGGTGTCGTCATGGTGGGTCGCCGGGAGCGAGTCGATCGCTTCGATTCTCCCGGTGGGATCGACTTCACCGACCTCAAGGGAGTGATCGATTCCACGCTCGGCGTCGAGCCGCTGGCGGAGCCCATCGTCGTGACGGCCTCAGGCGAGCCGGTGCCGTTCCTTCACCCCGGGCGGTCGGCCGATCTCACCGTCGGCGGGAAGCTGGTCGGGATCGTGGCCGAGGTGCATCCGGACACGGCGCGCGCACTCGGCTTTGACGACGAGCGGGTTGCCGTCGCCGAGCTCGACCTCGACGCGCTGTACGCGGCGCGACCCGCCCAACTGGGCGGCAAGCGGGTCCCCCGCTTCCTGCCGGCCCAGCAGGACTTCGCGGTCGTGGTGGATGAGTCGGTCGCGGCCGAGAGCGTCCGCCAGGCACTGGCCTCGGGCGCCGGGCCTCTGGCAACCGACATCACCCTGTTCGACGTCTTCGCTGGCGAGCAGATCGGCGCGGGGAAGAAGAGCCTGGCCTGGCGCGTGACGTTCGAGGCGCCCGACCGGGCGCTGACCGATGCGGAGCTGGTCAAGACCCGGAGCCGGATCGGCAAGGTCCTCAAGCAGCGCGTGGCGGGGACGCTCCGTGGCTGATGCAGGAGGCAGTGGAGCGGGCGCCCGGGATATCGTGCGCATCGTTCGCGATGTCGAAGAGGCCCGGCGCCTCTTGACGCGCCGGCGTGGGTTCGCCGAGCCGGAACTCTCACCACGTGCCCGCGAGACGACGCGGCGGGTGTTCGGCGAGGATCTGACCGTCGACCAGGTCGTGGACCGGATCCTCGCAGAGGTCCGTGAGCAGGGCGACGCCGCGATCCGGCGCTACACCGAGGCGTTCGAAGGGGTAATCCCGCACCCGATCGAGGTGCCGCGGTCGTCTTGGGAGGACGCCTACGAGGCGCTTCCTCCCGAGCTCGCCCAGGCGCTGGAGATCGCCGCCGAGCAGATCGAGCGCTTCCACCGCAAGCAGGTCCGGACGTCGTGGATTGACTGGGATGACGAGGGCGCGCTCGGTCAGCTGGTCCGTCCCATCGACCGGATCGGCATCTACGTGCCGGGTGGGCTGGCGGCCTACCCCTCGTCCCTGCTGATGACGGCGGTTCCGGCCCGGGTCGCCGGTGTCCGGGAGATCGTCATATGCGCGCCGCCAACGGGCGGGGCGATCTCTCCGGTTGTCCTCGCTGCCGCGGCTGTCGCGGGGGTTGACCGTGTATTCCAGGTCGGCGGCGCCCAGGCGATCGCGGCGATGGCATATGGCACGGAAACCATTCCGGACGTCGACAAGATCTACGGTCCCGGCAACATCTTCGTCGTGACGGCGAAGCGGCGGGTCTCCGGTGCGGTCGGGATCGAGTTCCTCCCGGGGCCGACCGAGACGATGGTCGTGGCTGACGCTGCGGCGGACCCCCGCCACGTCGCGGCCGACCTGCTCGCCCAGGCCGAGCATGACCCGATGGCCAGCCCGATCCTCGTCACGACGTCGGATCTGACGGCTGACCGGGTCCGGAAGGAGCTGGCTCGCCAGTTGCCGCAGCTCAGCCGCGAGGAGATCGCCGCCACTGCCCTCCGGACCAATGGGCTGATCGCCGTCGTGCCGGACCTCGAAACGGCGATGGATCTCGCCAACGGCTACGCGCCGGAGCATCTCTGTTTGCTCGTCGAACAGCCGTGGGACGTCCTGCCGCTGGTCCGGAATGCCGGCGGGATCTTCGTCGGTGAGAACAGCCCGGAGGCGATGGCCGACTACACGCTTGGCCCGTCCCACGTGATGCCGACGGGCGGCAGCGCCCGGTTCGCCTCTCCGATCCACGTCCAGGATTTCACCAAGGTAATCTCCGTGGCCGCCGCCAATCAGCGCGCCCTGAACCGGGTGGGGCCAGCCGCGGCCATCTTCGCCCGGGCCGAGGGGCTCGACGGCCATGCGCTGGCCATCGAGCGCCGGCTGGAGGACACGCGGCCGGAGTAGGGAAGCGTCGGCGAAAAGCGAACTACCGGGTCCCGAGGGACTGGAGTGCGGCCATGAGCCGTGCTTCGGTCCCTTCGACGTCGGCGGGGATGTTCGTGACGGCCGTGGCGACCTCGGCCGGGTTGTATCCCAGCGATCGCAGCGCCTCGACGACCTCGTCCTCGCCGCCTCCGCCGGGGATGGTCGCGGTGTTGCCACCCTTGCTGGCTGCGATGCCCTGAAGCGCCGGCAGCTTGCCCCGCATCTCCAGGATCAGCCGGGCGGCCGTCTTGCGCCCGATGCCTGGCACCGTCGCCAGCATGACGTCGTTCTCGGTCGCGATCACTGAGTGCAGCTCGTCGGCCCGGAACCGGGACAGGATCGCGCAGGCCAGCCGTGGTCCGACGCCCGTCACGCTGATAAGGGTGTCGAACAGGCGTAACTCATCGGCGGTGGCGAAGCCGAACAGGCTCATCTGGTCTTCGCGGACGATCATCCGGGTGACCACCGTGACGTCGGCACCGGCGTCGCCGGTCTCGCCCAGCGTCATGGCGCTGGTCCCGACCTGGTAGATCACGCCCTGGACGTCGATGAACAGGGAGTCGGTGGTCTTGGCGAAAACCCGTCCGCGCAGGCCGGCAATCATGGGGTGTCCTTCCCGGGCGTTTCGAGGGCAAGCGGCAGGCGATACGTGGTGACGGCGTTTCCGCCGACGATGGCGTCGCGGTCGGCTTCGGCGAGGCCAGGTGTCAGGAGCGTGCGGCGAAGGAACCGGCGCTGGCCGAGGACCGGGTAATCCGACCCCCAGATGATCCGGTCGGCACCGACCAGCCCGATCGCTGTCCGCAGGATGTCATGCCGATAGAGGTAGGGAGAGGCGGCGGTGTCGTACCGAACCCGTGAGCAGGCCGCCGCGACTTCCGGCATCAGCTCGTAAAACGGCAACCCGCCGCCCCAGTGGGCGAGGACCACGTCCAGATCCGGGAAGGCCGAAACGAAGCGCAACAGGCGAACCGGGGTCGCGGTTCCCTTGCCGGGATAGGCATGGCCGACCGGCTCGGTGCTATGAAGAAGGACCGGGCTCCCGGCGGCGACGCAGACCGTGACCAGGTCCCCGAGCGTCCGGGCGTCGTCGAGGGCGAATCCCTGTCCATCAGCGTTGAGCTCGCCGATCCCGGCTGCACCCATCGCCAGGCAGCGCTCCGCCTCGGCTGCGGCCCCCGGTGCGCCCGGCGCGACAATAGCCAGCCATGACAGACGCCCCGGGGCGGCGGCCACCGCGGCAGCCATCCAGTCGTTGTGTTCGCGGCAGAGACCGGCGTCGGACCAGGGGAAACCGCAGACGACCGAGTGATCTACCCCCGCGTCCGCCATGCTCGCCAGGAGGTCGTCGGCGTTGGTCAGGATGGCGCGGTCGTTGGCGTAGAGATGACCGAACCAGTGATCGCGGGCAACGAGTTCTGCCCGTCGGGCGATGAACGCGTCCGGGAAGGCGTGGACGTGTCCGTCGACGACGAGCGGGGGCGGCTTACCGCCCCCGCTCGTCGTCTGCGTCGCGGCCGGATCCGGTACGGCGGACGTCATCCGGATCGCTAGAGGATCGTCAGAGCGGCGACGACGATGGCGATGAGCAGGATCACGCCGACGACGATCAGCACCATGACGATAGTGTTGCTGGTCCCGGACGTGTCACGGACCTCGACGACCGGCTCGACGATCTCGCGGTCGGCGGCCAGCACGACGGCGGAGACGTTGTCGGACGCCCCGCGCTGCTTGCCCAGATCCACGAGGGTCGAGGCTGCGACCTCGGCGGACGAACCAAGGATCACCGGCAGGAGGTCAGCGTCGGGAACGACGTCGTAGAGGCCGTCCGAGCAGAGCAGCAGCCGGTCCTTGGGCAGCAGGGTGATCTCGAAGATGTCCGGCAGCCGGTTGTCCAGCTTCTGGCGCTGTCCGAGTGCCTGGGTCAGGCGGTTGCGGTGGGGGCTGGTCCGTGCGTCGGCAGCGGAGATCTCGCCCTTGGCCACCTGCTGTGCGACCAGGGAATGATCCTGTGTGAGCTGGTTGACCCGGTTCGCCCGAATCAGATAGGCGCGGCTGTCGCCGACATTGGCGATCGTCGCGTACTTGCCGCGAACGACGGCGGCGACCAGCGTCGTCCCCATGTTCGACTCACCCGAGCCATCAGCCGTCCCGGTCTCGAAGATCCGGCTGTTCGCTTCCCGGTAGGCCCGCTTCAGGAGGGTGGCCGGGTCGGTTCCACCGTCCCGCTCGACCTGCGCCAGGAGGCTCTCGATGGCGATTTGGCTGGCGAGATCGCCGTTCTCGTGCCCGCCCATTCCGTCGGCAACGGCCAGCAGCTGGCCGGCGGACTCCTGCCCTTCCCCGGTCCCGACCGCGGGAAGACGACGCGAGACCACCGAGTCCTGGTTCTCGGACCGGCCGCCGACGTCCGTCGCCGTGCCCGTCGTCAGGAGCAGGGATGGTTCACGGTCGGTCGAGGCGGGTAGGGTCGTTCCGGCTGGGCTCAACTGACTCACGGCGACAACTCCGTAGCATGCGATGGCGCGGGCCGAACAAGTGGAAGTCGGCGTCGCTATCTCGTGATGATGCGGGACAGGATACCAGCCGTAATTCCCGCCCCGTTCGGGATGGGACGCGGTCGGCCGGGACCAGTGGGGGAGCGGTTCGGCGACCATGGCGCTCGGACCACCGGGTTCCCTTGACACTGGCCGACGGCATGCCTATTCTTACCCGCGGTCCGTTACCCAGTCGCCGACGTAGCTCAATCGGCAGAGCAGCTGTTTTGTAAACAGCAGGTTGCGGGTTCGACTCCCACCGTCGGCTCCAGTCGATGGCAGGGTACGGATGACCGGTCCAGCTGGGGCAGTTGCCAGAGTGGACAATTGGGCCTGACTGTAAATCAGGTGCGTGAGCTTCGGTGGTTCGAATCCGCCACTGCCCACCAGGACCGGTTCGCGGCACGGGACAAACCGAATACGGGCCCTCTTAGCTCAGTTGGTAGAGCACATTCTTGGTAAGAATGAGGTCTCCGGTTCAAGTCCGGAAGAGGGCTCCAGCGAGGTTCGCCTCGGGAGAGGCTCCGTGAGGGGCCTCTCTTGCCGTGCGATCGTTTGGACGACCAGTCCGAGATAGCTGGCATCCGCCGGACCGGCGAGATGCAAAGGGAGCAAGCAGCCACCATGGCGAAGCAGAAGTTCGAGCGGACCAAGCCGCACGTCAACATCGGGACCATCGGGCACGTCGACCACGGCAAGACCACGCTGACCGCCGCCATCACCAAGACGATGGCGCTGGCCGGCCGGGC
>DASZAY010000029.1:0-73858 GCA_035944555.1 Thermomicrobiales bacterium | reverse complement strand
GATGACCTGGGCGCTGATGGCGCTCATGGCGGTCGCCGGTGTGGTCGCGGCTGGCCTTGGCCTCCGCCGCCGCAACGCCTAAAGCCCCCCGCCCGATGCTGAGGTGACCCGCGAGGGTCACCGAGGCTGACGGTGAACGAGGGCCTACCCGGGAAACTGGGTGGGCTCTCGTCGTTTTTCCGGATCCATTGTTTACAGACAGGGCTGTCCTTCTCCAAAGCGAGTGTGCGCAGGGGACTGGACACTCGCTCCGATGGGCTCGCCCAGACACTGCGGTGGACATTCTCGTCGCGTGATAGCACGGTGAGCGGCTGACGGACTCCGCCAGGCAGCGCGTCAGCGACGTTCCCTCTCGATACCCTCGTCCGGAACGGCGACATCGACCGCCCCGCTGCGGTCAGTGGTAGCCAGGTTTACACCGTCTTCGTCGAAGGGTATGCCGCCTCTCGCCCGATCTTCTCGCCCACCGCCGTCGCTGTCGACGCCGGCCACGACACCGTCTCCGACGTCCTGAGGGTAGCCGAACTCAACGACGTGGTCGGTCCTGAGCCCGATGCATTGCCCTTTCCCGTCAGCTCCGCGACGGGCCGTTCGTCCCAAGCGCAACCCCGTTCCCGCCATCCATTCCGCCGTTCCCGCATTCCGTCATCGAGGATGGCGTGACGGTCACGGGGCTCGTCCCCGAATGCCTGCCGGAGCGCACCGGCGCGTACCGCTACTTCGCTAACGTGGTCGAGACCGAGGACACGGCCGATCTCCGCTCCGCTACCAGGAGTGAGATCACCTTCAAGGTCCTGGTCGTCGACGGTGACAGTGTCATCGTGGTCGATAGTGGCTCGACCAACGCGAAGAGTGCGGTGATGCCGGACATCCCGACCGACGCCGCGTACTTCATCGCCGCGACGGATAACCCGGCCACGTTCTACGGGCCCAAGGACATTGACGCTGCTCAGCAGGTCGCGGTTGTCGCGATAACGTTCGTGGTCGCTGTTGAGGAGTTGGCCCCGGTCGCGTCTGCGTCCGCTGGGCCTCCGCGTGGGCGGATGACCACGACGACGATGCCGGTAACGATGAGGACGACATCCCCATCAACACCGGTAGCACCGGCAACATCGGCTACGGTGTCTCAGGGCCGCCGGCCTCCCGAACACGGGTGCTGGTGGCATGGACAGCGGCACCACGACCATCCGAGGTACTCATCGCCCCTGTGCTGGTCGCCGGTGTGGTCGCGGCTGGCCTTGGCCTCCGCCGCCATAACGCCTGACCTTCACCGACAGACGGAGTGACCCGTATGGGTTACCAGAATTACCAGCGAATACGTGCCGTGCCGGACGGTCGGCACGGCGCTTGCCACTGGCTTCGCGGCACCAACCAGAGCAGGACCTGCGACTTTCCGGCTAGTGCGGCCCCAGGTCCGGTCCTGATGACCTGTACCGGCGCCAGGGCCGGACCGATTGCTCAGAAAACGACGCGGACCGCATCCTGGCAGGACTCCGGTAGGGCCAGCTTCCCGCGGCAGGTTTTCGCGGTCGAGCAGGCCAGTTCTCGACGCTACCGGAGGTTTGGAGTGATTTCGGACGGACGGTGATGTCGAACCTGGGTCGGAGATTCGCACGGTAATGTGAGACACTGTACCACGTTTACTTACTGTTCGTACATGACTTTTGTCCTAAACCGAGCGACCCAATCGACTGTTACTAATAGTATGTACGTATATGGGTGTCGCTGTCGTCACTTCATTATGTTTGGGAGTATAGTAATGCCAAACCGGTCCGCGTGGATCTGGTAGTGGCCGCGACGATGACCCAGGGAAGGGAAATCATGAACGGAATGGAACGACTGCTGAGGGCCTCAATGGCCCTCACGTTGGTCATGGCACTGATCCTCTCGATCGGTGTAGGTAGGTTCAGTGCGCCGGAGAAGGCGTCAGCTGGTGCTGTTGCTGAGGTTGACTCGGCTATCTGTATCGGCCTGTTCACTGCGGGCGTTCTCGATGAGGACGGCGTGCTGCTGGTTGCTGAGGCGCAGGCCCGGACGACGCTGCTCGCGCTAGGTCCTTTACTCGACTCGACTCTCGTAAACCAGATCCTGTTCGATCGAGCTTGTGCTGCGGAGATCCCGGACGGCCCGGCTGATCCTGTGGTCACGGTTGACCTGTGTGTGGCCCTCTTCAACCAGGGTCTGCTCGAGGCCAACGGCCTGGTCGCGGCGACTACTTCCCTTGACGCCCTGCTGGCGTCGATCGGGAACCTGGGTCTTGACCTCGACCTCGCGCTCCTGGTCTTCAACGGCGGCTGCGCCGGACTGGTCCCGCCGGCCCCGTCGGTGATCCCGTCCGTGGCTCCGTCCGACACCCCGCCGGTCCTGGTCGACATCTGCATCGCGCTGTTCAACGAGGGCCTTCTGAACGCGGACGGCACGGTCGCGGTTGGCGTCGGCGTTGAGGACCTGCTGGCTTCCGGCATCCTGACCGACTCTGTTCTCGCCGGCCAGATCGTGATCGAAGGCGCCTGCGCCGATCTGATCCCGGGCGCAAGCGCGTCTGCCGCGGCCTCGACCTCGGCTGTCGCTAGCACCTCGGCTGCCGCGTCGGCTTCTGTCGCTGCGTCGGCTTCGGCCGCTGCCAGCGCCTCTGACGCTGCCGCTTCTCAGTCGGCTGCTGCTTCCGCCTCGGCTCGCCCGTCCTTCGACGGCGACGTCATCGAGGACGGCGTGACGATCACGGCCCTCATCTCCGAAGTGGACGAGGATTCCGATCAGGTCGGCACGTACCAGTACTTCGTCGACGCCGTCCAGACGCAGGACGAGGGCGACATCCGCTACGCCACCGAGGGTGAGATCACCTTCGAGGTCCTGACCGTCATCGACGGTGAGCTCGTCGTCATCGATAGCGGCGCCACCGACGAGAATGGCGTCGTTGTCCTGGACATCCCGGAGGATGTCTCCTACTTCGTTGCCGCCACGGACGACCTTGGCGACGACTACGGCTCCGATGACATCCCGGCTGGCCAGGAGGCCTCCGTGCTTGCCATCAAGTTCGTCGCCGCTGGCACGGGCACTCCGTCCGCGTCCGCTGTCGCCTCCAGCTCTGCTGCTGCCTCCGCGTCCGCTGTCGCCTCCACGCCCGCTGGTGCTTCGGCATCCGCCGCTGCCTCTGCGGGTGGTGACGACGACGACGACAACGGCTCCGACGACGGTGACGACAACGGCGGCACCAACAACGGTGGCACCAACAACGGCGGCACCAACAACGGCGGTTCCACCAGCGGTGGCGCCACCGGCCTCCCGAACACGGGTGCCGGTGCCACGGACAGCGGCACCACGACGACCTGGGCGCTCATCGCGCTCATGCTGGTCGCCAGTGTGGTCGCGGGTGGCCTTGGCCTCCGCCGTCGCAACGCCTAAGCATCTACGCCCAACGCCCCCCACCAGTCAGCTGAGGTGACCGGCAACGGTCACCCCCGCTGACAGCAGACGACGGCCGTCCCGGGCAACCGGGGCGGCCGTCGTCCATTTCCGGCCATCGGGCAGCGTCAGGGCACGTCGTCACATGGCGTCTGTATACTGGCTGCTTGATCACCCGTCGAGCACCGGCCGCCCGCCACTGACCCGGAGCCGTCGTCCCGGAGAGGAAGTTTCCATGCCCCTGACCGTCCGCGCCGTTCGCCTGCTGGCGTCCATCGCCCTGCTGCTGGCCGTGGCGCTGCTCGCCCTTCCGGCCCCGGCTGGTGCCGCTCCTGCCGCCCAGACCAATCAGGCGCCGACCGGTACGGTCCTGCCCGGCATGGTGACCATCCAGGGCGTCTACGTGCAGGACGACGCGCGGGCCGGGTCGTTCGACTACTTCGTCGATATCACCGCCACGGCCGACACCGGCGACTACCGGATCCCCGATCCCGTCGCCGACCCGCAGACCTACCTCGTCATCGACTCCACCAACGGCGCGCTGATCGACATCGGGTCGACGGGCGCGGGCGGCATCGTCGTCCTGGACGGCCAGCTCGATGCGCCGTTCTTCATCGCCGAGTTCCGCGACGAGGTGCAGCCATTCGGCTCCGACGACATCCTCGTCTCGTCCGCGCAGCAGTACCAGACCGTCAGCGTGACCGGTGTCGTCTACGAGCCGGTGACCGGGCCGCCCGCCTCGGTCGCGCCGAGCGTCGCGCCGCCCAGCGCTGTGCCCAGCGAGACCGTCCCTGCCAGCCCGCTCCCGAGCGGCACCGCGACCGGGACCATCCTGCCCGGCGCCGTCACCATCCAGGGCCTCGTATTCGAGGATCCGGCCCGCGCCGGCGAGATCGACTACCTGATCAACGTCACCGCCGCGCAGGACGTGGGCGACTACCGGACGGCCCGCGAGGGTGAGCAGACCTACGCCGTCGTTGACCTCACGACCGAGCAGGTGATCGACAGCGGAAGCACTGATGCCAACGGTATCGTCGTCCTCGACGCCCAGACCGACGCGTCGTACTACATCGTCGAGCTGAGCGACACGGCCGAGATCCCCGGTACGGCCTCGCTGATCTACCCGGCCGGTGACCCCAACGCCTACATCTCCGTCGTCGGCATCGTCTACGTCACGGACCTCGACCCGGTTGCACCGTCGGTCGAGCCGTCGACCGCGCCCTCGGTGGTCCCGTCGGTTGAGCCATCCGTCCCACCGTCGGCTGACCCGTCCGTTGCGCCGTCCCTGGTGCCCTCCGTCGTGCCCTCCGTCGTGCCGTCGGATGCCCCGGTCGGCCAGACGGTTACCGTCACGATCGAGGTCGCTGTCCCCGATGGGGCGCAGCTCTGCCTCGCGGATATCTGCCAGGCGCTGACCGCTGCGGACGGGGTCGCGGTGGCCGCCGACGTCCCGGCCGGAACCGTCGCCACGTTCACCGGCATCCTGCCGGGCACGTACGACCTGGTCCTGTCCGTGGACGGCGTCGCCCTCTACGCGACGCAGGTCACGGTGGAGGACGAGCCGGTTGCCGTCACCCTCGGCGCGGACGACGCCGTCACGGGGGCTCCCAGCGCAGCCCCGGCGGACGACGACGTGTCCGTACCGAGCGCGGCACCGTCGGATGACGACGTGTCCGTGCCGAGCGCGGCCGGGAGCCGGGGCGCTGCGCCGGTCTTCTCCGACCGGGACGACGACATCACCGTCCTGCCGAACACCGGCGCGGGCACGTCCTCGGGAGACGGCACCATGCTGGCTGCATGGGTGCTCGCCGCCGTAGCGGCCGTGGCACTCGTCGCTGGCGCGATCGCACGCCGGCGCCTCGCCTGACCCTGATCCACGGCCATCACCATCGATCGACGGACCGGATCGTGACCCGCGGCGCGGCGGGTCGATCCGGTCCGTTCCGCGTGCCCGCCCTGGTCGTCCTGGTCATCGTCGTCCTGCTTGGGGTCTTGTCGCCCGCCGGGGCGTTGACCCAACCGGCCGCCGCAAGCGATCAGACCCTGGTTGCCGAGACCGACCGCCCGTCGCCGGCCATCGTCCTGCCGAGCGGGTCGGGGCGACCGGGCACCGGATCAGAGACGCGGTCCGAAGAGTCCAGCGCGTCGCCCCGTCCCTCCGGCTCCGGGAGCACCTCTGCCCGCCCTTCCACGACGATGTCCGCGTCGCCATCGCCGTCACCGTCACCAAGCCCGGCCGGCCCACTCGTCACGGATACGATCTCCGTCACGGCGTCGGTCTGCACTGGGGACGGGTTGACCCCACGCGTCGTCTTCACCCGGAACCCGGACCTGCCCGACCCAGCGCCGGACTGCCGGCCAGCCACGGCGGGACGGATCGGTCTGGTCGTCGCCGATCCGGCCAATCGGGATCGCATCTACGACCGTGTCGCCGTCGGCACCGGCGGCTACGCGATCGCCGTCGTCCCGGTGGGCAAGCCCTTCGTCCTGGTCGTGACGGGGGACGGAGCGGCGGCGCACACCGGCCAGGTCTCGCCGGTCTACCGGCTCCCCGCCGCCCGGGCACAGCGCCAGCCGATCTCCCTGCGGCTGTTCGTGGTCGAGGATTTGGCGATGGCCGGTACGCCGGCGCCCGGGATACGAGCGTCCCCGGTCCCGGACGGTCAACGAGCGACCCCCGGAGCCGGTACGCCGATCGCCGGCGCTGGTACCCAGGCAATCACGCTACTCGGCGTGGTCTGCGCCAGCGATACGCTGGCGGGCACCTACGCCTATCTCCCCGGACTGGACGAGCAGGGTGCACTCCCAGATGCGACCGGGACGTGTCGCCGGGCGACGGTCGGGGAGATGGAGTTCCTGCTGCTGGACAACACGGAAGCCAACCGGCTCTATGACGACGCGTTGACCGGCCCGGACGGGGTCGCCGTGGCCTCGGCGCCGGTGGGATGGACCTTCTTCGTGACCGAGTTCCAGGACGATCCGGATCCGGCCACCGGCCTGGCCAGCGGATCGCAGGCGATCCTGATCCCCGCCGACGCCGCCGATCGTTCTCCGGTCGCCCTGACGGTGATCCGCTACGTCGCGCCGACCAACGTCGGATTGCCCGCCGGGACCCTGTTCCTCAGTACGGTTGCCTGCCCGCCCGGCCAGGATGAGCCGGCGCTGACCGTCCTCGGTCCGGATCCGTCGATCCTGCTGGTGCCGCCCGGGACGCCGCTGGGAGCGGCGCAACCGGGGAGTGGGCGGGGCTGCGCGGAGGTCGGGGCCGACTACGTGATCAAGCCCTACGCCGCCGACGATGACGCGACGATCGAGATGTCGGACGGGGTGGACGACGGGGCACTGCTCCTCCGGCTGCCGGCGACGGTCGCGGAGGACGGCACCCGCGCCTTCGCTCCCTACGAGCTGACCGAACGCTCGACCGGGGTGACTGTGGCGTTCGATATCCAGGAGGGACGCTACACGTCGGTCCGGTCGGTCCTCGTCGACGCACCGGGAACCCCCGCGGCCAGTGGTGGCGCCGGTTCGTCATCGAGTGCCGGCAGCGCCCCGGCGGGCGAGGGGACGGCGGCCGCGTCAAGCGGACCCGGCACGCCGCCCGCACCCGATCCGGCCATCACACCGGGCACACCGCCCGACCCGACGGTCGCGCCGGATACGGACGACGGGAACGGGGGCGGGCTGGCGCCGATCCGGGTACTCTGGGCGATCCTGGCGCTGCTGGGGATCGCGGTCTTCCTGGCCGGGATGTGGGTGATCCGGCGACCGGGCGGGCGGGCGTCCCGGCGGTGAACGGTGGAGCGTCCTGTCCCGCTGCGGCACTACCTGCTCGGCCAGGTCCGATCGGTCAGCACCGGTCATCGCTGGTTCGGCCTGTGCGGGTGACGAGGCACGCGGCGATAACGGGGTGATCCGGTACGGCTTTCGCCGGCACGCCACGCCGACCAGCACGGACGGAAGCGAGGGCAGAGCATGGTCTACCGATCGACCCGGGAGGTCGTCCAGCGGGTGATGCCACTCCTGGACCAACTCGCCGCGCAGCCGATCGACAAGGCGCGGCTGCTGCAATACCTCTCGGCCCGGGCCGGGGCGGACTGGGGTGTCCTCCAGGTCGTCGCCGACCGATCGGTCCCCGGCGGGGAGCCGGGGGAAGGCGACCGCCTGTTCACCTTCCGCGATGTCACTTCAGGTACGGAAGTGGAACTGCGTTATCCCGCCTGTCTCCCCGAGCATCTCGACGAACTGGTCCGCGACGAGTACAAGCGGCTGGCCGTCGACAAGCCACTGACGAGTATGGCCCGCCCGCTGTTCGACTGGCTGTACGCCGACCGGTTCTGCGCCTTCTGCCGTTGGCAGGGCCAGGCGTACGAGCCGTTCCACCGCGAGTGCCATTTCGCCGGCTCTCCGGTGAACTTCGAGGCGCGGGACGGGGCGGTGTAGGCGTAGGTCTCCATTGATCAGGTTGCCCTGTAGCGGACCCCTCCCCCGGCCCCTCCCCAGCTCCGGGTTGTCGCTCTGGTTGCCCATTCGGCTTCAGCGCCACCCGGCCCGGAGAGGGGAGACTTTTTCGGAACGCTCCGGTCCTCCTGCCGTTGAGTAGACTGCTGCCCGACGTGGGGACGACACCCCTCTCCGGGCCGGGTGGCGCAAAGGCCGACTCAACTACCGACTCGCCAACCCGGAGCCGGGGAGGGGCTGGGGGAGGGGTCTGCTTCGGTGCAACCAGGCCGATGAAAGGCAATAGAGGCCCAGGACGTGGCAGCGTTTCCGGGAAAGAGGGGGCGAGCCCCATCGCTACGGTGCCGGTTCTGACCCAAGTACCCGGGCCTGGGTGGTGTGGTCTCGATTGACTTGCCAGGCGACGGCCAGTCCCCAGAGGATGAGCGGGATCTGGAGGGGAAGGCGGCCCCAGGTGATGAGGCGCTCGACCGTGCCATCGGCGTCGATGGCCATCTGGATGTTGGCCGGGTAGACCGCGACGAACAGGGCCGCGGCCGCCCACCCGCCGGCGCGCCGGGTACGGGGCAAGGTGACGAGCGCCGCCACGACAAGCTCGGCGACGCCAGACGTATAGGTCCAGAGACGGGCGTCGCCGGGCAGCCAGCCGGGGACGATCGGATCGAAGACCCCGGGACGGACCATGTGGACCGTCCCGGTGAAGGCCAGCAGCCCGGCCAGCGCCATGGCCGAGCCCCTGCCTGCCCGCATCCGGCTACATCCGGGTCGGGGCGGCGATCCCGAGGACGTCCAGCCCGTTGGCGAGGGTCTGGCGCGTGGCGGCGACGAGCGCGAGGCGCGCCGAGCGGTACGGCTCCTCGCTCTGGATCACCGGGCAGGCGTGGTAGAAGTCGTTGAAGGTCTTGGCCAGCTCGTAGACGTACTGGCAGATGATCGTCGGGCGGTTCTCGGCGGCGGCCCGCTGGATCCACTCCGGGTAGGCGGCGAGGTGCTGGAGCAGATCCAGTTCGGTCGGCTCCACCGTCGCGAAGTGCGTCTCCGGCAGCTTCGCGGCGACCCCCGCCAGATCGAGTTCGGCGCGCTCCATGATCCGGCAGGCGCGGGCGTGGGCGTACTGGATGTAGGGCGCGGAGTGACCGTCGAACGAGAGCGCCTCGTCGACGTCGAAGATCACGACCTTGTTGTTGTCCCGCGCCAGCATCGCGTACTTCAGCGAGCCGATCGCGACCTGCTGGGCGACCTCCTCGGCCTGCTTCGGGGAGAGGTCCGGGTTCTTCTCGGCGATGATCTCGCGAGCGCGGTTCAGGACCAGCTCGCGGACGTCGTCGTAGAGCGGCGCGTTACCCTTGCGGGACGAGATCGCCCCCTCCGGCAGCGCGACGAACTCGTAGACGATGTGGCCGGCGTGGCGGGCCTGCTCGAAACCCCAGATCTCCAGCACCTTGACGATCTGCTGGAAGTACAGCGACTGGCGGACATCGACCACCCAGAGCGCCCGGTCGACGTGGTAGTCGTCGAACTTCAGCTTGGTCAGCGCGAGGTCCTTGGTCGCGTAGAGCGACGTCCCGTCCGAGCGCAGGATCGGCAGCGTCCGGTAGGTCTCGGTGGTCAGGCCGAGCTTCTCGTCGATCTTGACGACCGGTAGCCCGTCGCTGACCTCGGCGATGCCCTGCTCGAGCAGCTCCCTGACGATCACCTTGCCGGGTTCCTCGACCTGGCTCTCGAAGAACCAGACATCGAATCGGGCACCGAGCTCCGCGAACACGCGGCGGAAGTCGGCGAGGCTCCACTCCTTGGTCTCGTTCCACAGGGCGACGAAGTCGGCGTCCTGCGCCTCCCAGCGGCGCCAGGCGTCCTTCATCTGCGCCTGCCACTCGGCACCGTGCGGCCACCAGTCGGCAAAGGTCGCGTCCAGCTCCTGCCACTGGGCCAGGCGCTCCTCGGCGGTCGTGGTCGGCTCGGCGGCACCATCGGGGATGGTCACCGGGCGCGGATCATCGACCTGCTCGCGGAGGTGCTCGCCGATGATCGGCCAGAACGAGCGCACGACGTCTGGGTCGGCCAGTTCGGCTTCCTTGATCTCGCCGGCGTGGGTGAAGCGGTGGAGGAAGTAGGCGACGTCATGGCCCTCGTCGCCGGGGATGGCGCGCCACAGGTACTTCAGGATCCGGTCAATACCGGCGATGAGGGCGTAGTCCTCCTTCGCCAGCAGCGTCAGGAAGCCCATCACCTCGCCGCGGAAGCGCAGCCGGCGCTCGCTCTCGGCGTAGAGTTCGCCCAGCCAGCGGCCACGCAGCAGCGGGTCGGCAGGCTCCTGCCCACGGTGGAACTGCTCGTAGCACCACAGGCACTGGATGACGTGGCGGCCGATGTCGCCGATGTAGGTGGCGTCCATGACCCGGTAGCCGGCGCGGGCGAGGATCCGGCTCACGGCGACGCCGAGGCTGGTATTGCGGAGGTGGCCGACGTGGAACGCCTTGTGGGTGTTGGGCTGGCTGTGCTCGACCATGACCAGCTCTGACTGGGCCGGCCCCTGGCCGTAGTCCACACCCTGACCGAGCACCTCGCCGATCAGGCTGAGCGCCATCGCCGACGCGTCGAACGAGACGTTGACGTAGCCGTTGACGGCCTCGACCGTCCCGAAGCTCACTTCCGGGTCGGCCAGCAGCGCGTCGCGCAGCCCCTCGGCCACGCGCTGGGAGACGTCGGGGATCCGCTCGTTGACCTTCTTCTTGGTTTCCTTCTTGGACAGACCCTCCAGCTCGCCGGCGGCCTCCAGCTCGGCCGTGACGACATCGGAGGCGAGGGCGCGGGCGACCGTGGTAGCGGCCCCCCATGTCCCGGCGAAGGGCAGCGGGCGGAGATCGATCGTGCGGTCGGCGGCGCCGGCGATCCCGGTTCCGGCCAGGGCGCGGCGGATGGCGTCGCGGGCGCGCCCCTCTTCCCGGGCGATGATCCCGGCCGGCTGGGAGACA
Organism: Thermomicrobiales bacterium; assembly: GCA_035944555.1. Taxonomy (GTDB): domain Bacteria; phylum Chloroflexota; class Chloroflexia; order Thermomicrobiales; family UBA6265; genus CADCWK01. The sequence continues at coordinate 63,020 of DASZAY010000029.1, read as the reverse complement.
GCGGCCACCTTGCCATTGCCGTTGCTGCTGGCCGCCGTGTCGGTGGTCGCCTTGCCGTCCGTTACCGCCGTCTCGCCTGGTCCGCCCATCGTCATCGCGTGTCTGTCCTCGTTACTGGTGGGGGCTGCCCGGGTGGGTTTGCCCGGTCGCGGGGATGCGCGATCGGTCCCGCTGGGCCGGAGGCAGGCTCCGGTCGCGTCATGGCGGGCCGTGTCGCATCATGCTGTCCTGTGTATTGTGCCCTGTTTGCGGTCAATCATGCCCGTACGCGAGGGAACCCGGACCGGATCCGGTGAGTGAGGGACCGACGATGGTGGCGCGGGTGCCGGTCGTGGTCGTGACGGGACCGGTCGGGGTGGGCAAGACGACAGTGGCGTCAGCAGTCGGGGATGAGCTGGAGCGGCGCGGGATGGCGCACACCGTCCTGGACGTCGACTGGCTGGCGCACACTTGGCCCGCGCCGGCGGACGACCCGTTCAACAGCCGCCTGGTCTATCGCAACCTGGCGGACGTCTGCCGCAACGCGATCGAGGCGGGCGCCGGGCGGATCGTGCTGGCCTACGTCATCGAGGACTGGGACGGGCGTGACGCGATCGCCGCGTGTATTCCCGGCGCCGACCTGACGGTGGTCCGGCTGACGGTGGAGCCGGCGACGAACGCGGCGCGCCTCCGTGGACGGGAGTCGCCGGAGTCACTGGCCTGGTACCTGGCCCGGGCACCGGAGCTGGAGAGGATCATGTCGGCCAATGGCGTCGGCGACCATGTGGTGACGACGGACGGGTGGACGCCGGCGGAGGTGGCCAGTGAGGTCCTGCGGGTGACCGGCTGGGACTGATCCGGCCCCGTCGTCACCCAAGCCCAACGGGTCGAACCTGCACATATCCGCCGGGTCTCCTGCGATCCCGAACGTACAATCCCCACCGCGTGGGGCGTCAGGCCCGTGCGACACGCTATCGGCGCGGGGAAGACCTCGCGCGTGGTGTCCGCTTGATCGTCTGCCGGTGGCGGGCACCGGGAATGTGTTCCATTGGGAGACCTGTCAACCAGCGTCGTGGCCAACGGCTCCGGCCTCGCGCTCCAGTCCCGACCCACCACCGATCGCCCGTCCGGGCCGACGAATCGCCTCCGGACCGGCCCCATTCAACCCCTCCTCGTCCCGCTCTGGTACGGCTGCGAAGTTCCCGGTGTTGACCGGGCGCCGGCGGCCATCGACGCCGCGCTCCGCAATCGCTGGCGTGACCGGGACGAGTCCGCCCTGGCCGCCCGCCTGTGCGATGCCGTCACGATCCCGGTCCCGGACATTCCCGATGCGATGGACCGCCGCAACAAGCGTGACTTCGCCTTTCTGCCCGCCATCGCCGCGACGTCGCAGGCGCTGGCCGATGCGGCCGAAGTGGCAGTTCGCGACGGGTCGCTCGCGCTGACGTTCGGTGGTGACCATGCCGTCGCGGCGGGCAGCGTCGCTGGCGCGTCGCGGGCCGTCCGGGAAATGACCGGACCGGACGGGGCACCGGGACGGCTCGGATTGATCTGGATCGACACCCACGCCGACCTGAACACGCCGGACACCTCGCCCAGCGGGCACGTCCATGGGTTACCGCTGGCGTCGCTGCTTGGCGAGGGAGCATCTGAGCTGACGTCCATCGCCGGTGACGGGGTGGCCGTCCGGCCGGATGACGTCTGCCTGCTCGGAGTCCGCGACCTCGATCCCGGCGAGCGCCGGATGATCCGCGAGCGCGGGATCTGGACGCTGACGATGGAGGAGTGGGACGACCTCGGGTTGCGTGAGGGGATCGCCGCGGCCATCGCCCACCTGCGGCGGCAGCGCGTGACGGCCGTCCACCTCTCGTTCGACCTCGATGTCATCGACCCGGTCGACCTGCCAGCGACGGGAACGACCTGCCCTGGCGGCCTGACCAGCCGCGAGGCTGCCCGGGTCCTTCGAATGGTGCGGGACGCTGACCTGCCGATCGTCTCGGCGGATGTCGTCGAGCTGGACATCACCCGGGACACCCCTGCCGGACTGTATCTCTGGACGACGGCGATCCTGACCGCGACGTTGCTCGGCGAAACGCAACGGTAAGGGGCTGTCCCGCTCGGCTGGGCCCGGACCGAAGGGTCCGGCTTCCTGGCTGAGCGGATGGCTGCCTGATAGGTAGCCTTGCCGGATGACGCCGGGTCCGTCACGCTGACAGCCGACGCACCGCTTGCTCATCCGGAGACACCATCGTGGCCACTGATCCCTTGTCCGGCGCCTCATTCCCTGTCCCCGACGCCCGGTCCGCCTGGTGGCGCCGGGCGTCGGCAGCGGTCCTTGGTCTCGCGCTGCTGGCCGGGACGGCTCTGCCCGCCGCCGCCGGGATCATCCCGGTCGGCAACCCACAGGACGCGACGCCAGCGAGGGCAACCCCGGAGGTGTCCCGAATTGTCGCTGTCGAGGAAGCGATCCCGTACCGGGAGGTCGACGGCGTGGAGCTGGCCCTCGACGCCTGCCGGCCGGCCGGTTCCGGCAATGCTCCGGTCGCTGCGATCGTCCTCGTCCATGGTGGTAGCTGGATCACGGGCACTCGGGACGCCGATTACTGGCGGCAGGTCTGCGAGGCGACGGCCGAGGCAGGATTCGCCGGGTTCGCGATCAGCTACCGGCTGGCTCCGGAATACACGTACCCCGCCGCCGTTGAGGATGTCGCCGCCGCGGTCGAATGGCTCCGGGAGCCGGCGCAGGTCGACCGGTTCGGGATCGATCCGGCGCGGGTCGGCATCATCGGCGAATCGGCTGGTGGTCATCTCGGGGCGCTGGTCGGCGTAACGGGGGAGGGCGACTGGACCACGGGCAGCCGGGTCTCCGCGGTCGCCTCCCTGGCAGGACCGATGGACCTGACGAGCGACGCCCTGGCCTACGTCTCACCCCTGCAGGCCCGGGTCGCACTGGGTTTCCTCGGCTGCGACGACATCGAGGACTGCCCCCAGACGGTCGCAGCGTCGCCCGTCCGCCAGGTCGACCCGACCGACCCGCCGTTCCTGATCATGCACGCCGAGGACGACCCGATCGTGCCGGTTGAGCAGTCGGAGGTGATGGCCGCGGAACTCGAGGAGGCCGGTGTCGAGCACGAGTTGATCATCGTGCCCGGCAGCGAGCACGCCTCGGCGATGCTCATCGATGACGCCCTGCTCGCGGACCTGTTCACGTTCATGGCCGAGGAGCTGGCGCTCTAGCCGGTACGGTGTCGGCAGCTCGTGACCGACCGGGGAGTAGGTGCGTGGCGGATCAGACGAGGACGGCACGGTCGGCGACCGGAGGGCGAAGCGGCGGGCCGGGCGACCGGCCGCCGCTGGATCCAGCCGCCGTCCGGCGACTGCGAAACCGGTTGCCCGGGTGCCTGCTCAGTGCGGGCATCCTCGTCGCGCCGTTCGTCGGCCTGCTCTACGACGTCAACCTGGCGCTGGGGATCGCGGCCGTCGCGCTCGTCGCGGCGGCCTTCCTCGCCTGGGACGCGCGCTCGATCGCCCCGGCGGAAATGCAGCCCCGGCTGCGGACCGTAACCATCGTCAACGCCGCGCTGGCCGCGTTGGTCGCGGTAACGCTGGTGGCGCGCCTGCTGTCGGACCAGGCACCGGGCGGATAGGAGAGCAGGATGAGCGATACGGAGACGCGGGACGAGGGCTTGGTGGAGGCCGGACGGGCAGTGTCTGATCCGGACGTGCCCCGCTTCGCCCCGCCCCGGGAGCCGGATCGTTCTGGCGTGCTGACCGGCACGCGAGATCACGGGATCTGGTACGGCATCTGGCACCCGGCTGGCCGGGCAGAGCCGGATCGCGGGACGGTGGTGCTGGTCCATGGCTTCGGCGAGTACACCGGCCGCCTTGGCCAGCTGATCCGGGCGCTCAACGGCCACGGCTACACCGTCGTCGCGCCGGACGTCCGTGGTCACGGGCGGAGCGAGGGTGCCCGGTTCCGCATCAGCCGATTCGACGACTTCGTCGAGGACCTGGACCTGATCGTGGACATCGCCCGGGAGGCTGCCGAACGGCGCGGGACGGGTGATCGTTCCCCGTTCCTGTTCGGCCACTCAATGGGTGGGCTGATCGCGACGCGGTACGTGCTGGCGCTGCCCGATCAGCAGGAACTCGCCGGGCTGATCCTCAGCTCCCCGGCCCTGCAACTCCCCATTGACCCGCCGCCGCCTGTCTACCGGTTGCTCGGCGGTCTGTCCCGCCTGGTGCCACGGTTGCCCATCCCCAGGGACAACACCGCCGGGTTGAGCAGCGACCCGGAGATCGCCCGGCTGTGGAAGCTGGATCCGCTCCTCAACCACGGCCCAACGAGTCTCCAGATGGCGTACCAGATGGCTGCCGCCGGCCGGAACGCGCGGCAGCGCCTGGATCGGATCACCCTGCCGACCCTCCTGATCTACGGGGAGGCGGACACTGTCGTCGTCCCGGCCGGCTCCCGCACCTTCGCGGACCGGGTCGGCAGCGCCGATCTGACGGTCCGGCCATTCCCGGGGCTGCTCCACGAGACCTTCAACGAGCCAGCCGGTCCGGAGATCATCGCCGGTGTCGTGGGTTGGCTGGACGAACAGGTCGCCCGGTGCTCGCGGGCCACTGTCTGAATTGCCGCCTGTTCCCCGTCATCCTGGGACGGTCCAGATGGTTCGGTGCCCCGGGCGATCCGCTACCATGGGCATACCACCAGCGGGATTGATAACAGGATGGACGAGGGGAGACCGACCATGACCGGGCACGGCCGATCGAAGCGTGCGCGACCGGGCGCCCGGACGGGCCAGCATGGCCCGGCACGCGGGACCACGGGGTGGACAACGAGCGCGGCGAAGCGCACGGCACGGCGCCATCCCGTTCCCGCCGGCAGGCGCGGGATGCTCGTCGCGGTGGTGACGCTCATCGCGGCCACGGTGATGCTGGCGGCGGTGCCGGGAGCGGCGTGGTCGGCGCTCTGGCCGCGGGCCGATCGGGTGGAGGGGCAGTCCGGCGCCGTCCGCCCGATGGCGCCCGGTGACGCGCTGCTCGGGCCGACGCGGGGAAGTGCCGCCACGGCGATCACCTTCGCTGGCCGGTTCGGGGCGAGGCAACCCAACGACGTCTCGCTCTACATCAATGAGGTCTACCGGCTCGCACCGCAGGTCGGGCTGGACCCGGCGATCGTCGTCGCCCAGTCCGCGCTGGAAACGGACACCTGGCGGACCAACTACTGGGCCAACCACCGGAACCCGGCCGGGATCGGCATCACCTGGGACGGGCAGGCGTCGTTCACGTGGGCCAATGGGACCGACGCCGCCCGCGGTCACCTCGTCCATCTTGCGCTGTATGTCTCCGGGGAGCTCGATCCGTCGTCCCCGCTCTACCCGTACATCGGTCTCGATCCCCGGTACCAGGCGGCCATCGACGCCGGGTACGCCGGGCGGGCGGTCGCGATCTCGGACCTGACCGGCACCTGGGCGGCCGACCCGTACTACGACCAGAAGCTGAGCGGCCGCGGCAACGACATCCTCTACCGGCACGTGATCGCGGCGTCCTTCGGCTCCGGGAACACGACCGGAGCCGGTGCCGTCACCGATATGAACCCCGCGACCGGCTGGCGAACTGCCGGAGCCGGGCCCGCCGCGACCGCTTCCCTGACCGTTGACCTCGGCGCGACCCGGAGCGTCGGCCGGCTGCGCTGGCTGCTCGGCGCACCAGGCGTGACCGATCGGATGATCGTGGCGTGGTCGACCAACGGCTCCACGTGGGCGACGGTCGGGACGTACGGGAGCGGACCGACCGGGCAGTGGCAGGCGCTGAACGTGTCGTTTGCGACGCGCTACGTTCGCTTCACGGTCGAGAATCCTTTTCAGGCCGATGTCCTCGGGGCGATCACCGAGGTCCAGCTCTGGCCACCGGCGACGGGTGCCTGGCCGTACCAGCCCGACGTCGCACCCCCCGGCCCGACCCGCCCATCGCCCAGCCCGTCCCCGAGCGCATCGGCTTCACCATCCGCCAGCGCATCGGCCTCCGCCAGTGCTTCAGCGAGCGCGTCAGCCCGTACGTCAGTGACTGCCACCGCCACACCGGGTCGCCCGCCACGGGGGACCTCGACGCCCAGGCCGACGGCGACGATCCGTCCGCCGACGCCCACCCCAACGCTGCGCGCGACCGCAACGATTCGCCCTCCGACGGCGACGGTCCGACCGCCCACAGCGACGGTCCGACCACCTACAGCGACGGTCCGCCCGCCGACCGCTACCGTACGCCCTCCCACAGCGACCATCCCGCCACCCACCGCGACGGCTCAACCACCGACCGCGACTCCGCCCCCGCCTCCTCCGACGGTGCAACCGACGCGACCGCCGCGTACATAAGCCGGGCGGACTCGTGCGCCATGTGCGACCGTTCCCGTAGCGATCGACGCAGAGCGGGATACCGGCGTGGTATTCCCGCTCGCGCTGGCAGGGAGCGATGACGACCGATGGAATTGCGGAATCTCGGCAACAGCGGGCTGCTCGTCTCGGAGATCGGGCTTGGCGGCAACACGTTCGGCGCGACGGTCGATGGCGACGAGGCGGTCCGCGTCATCCAGGCGGCGCTGGACCAAGGCATCACCTTCGTCGACACGGCCGACGTCTACTCCAGGGGGCACTCGGAGGAACTGGTCGGGCAGGCGCTCAAGGGGCGGCGTGACGGCGTCGTGCTTACGACCAAGGCCGGCATGCAGTTCGGCGACGGCCTCTACGAGCAGGGCACCTCACGTCGGTGGCTGACGCAATCCGTCGAGAACTCGCTCCGGCGGCTTGGCGTCGACCACGTCGACCTGCTCCAGGTTCACCGGTTCGACGACCGGACGCCGCAGGACGAGACGCTGCGGGCGCTGGACGACCTCGTCCGCGCCGGCAAGGTCCGCTACATCGGCAACAGCAACTACACCGCCTGGCAGATCGCCGAGGGGCAGGGGATCGCCCGGCAGCACGGGCTGTCACCGTGGATCTCGGCCCAGAACCGGTGGAACCTGATCGACGGGCTCAGCGACCCGACGCTGCTCGGGGCGGCCGACGCGCTGGGCTTCGGGATCATCCCGTACACGCCGCTGGCGTCGGGGCTGCTGACGGGCAAGTATCGCGGCACGACGTCGGCGCCCGAGGGGACGCGGCTGGCGAAGATGAAGAGCTACGCCAACCGCGCGACGCCGGAGAACATGGCCAGGGTCGACCGGCTTTCCGAGTGGGCCGAGGCGCGGGGTCACACCGTCGGCGAGCTGGCGATCGCCTTCCTGCTCGCTCACCGGCAGGTCGGCTCCGTCATCGTCGGTGCCCGGACCGTCGAGCAGCTGCCGCAGAACCTGGCCGCGGCTGGCTGGCGCCTAACGCCGGAGGAGCGCGACGAGGTCGCCGCCCTGTAGGCGGACGGGTCTGCCCCGGATCATCTGACACCGAAACGGCCCGGCCCCGGGAGCAATTCCCGGGGTCGGGCCGTTTCGCTGTCCTGTCGCTGGCGACGCGTCTAATCGGCGACCTCGGCGGTGACCGGCGCCTCCGGGATCGGGATGGGCCGGCGGGCGTTGGCGAGGAGCAGCTCGGCCTGGCGGGCAAGTGCATCCTGCAGCTCGACCGGCCGGATCACGGAGAAGGCGAAGGGGAGGGAGGCCAGGTCGCGGGCCAGCCAGTCCAGGTCGCCGACCGAATTGCGCATCTGGACGCCGCCGGGCACTTCCTCCAGCAGGGCCAGCGCGGGTGGGATCCGGTCACGGGCCTCCTCGATCGTCGTCTCGAGCAGGAGTTCGACGTCCCATTCCTCCGGGACGCGAGCCAGGGAGTCCAGGAGGAAGGCGACCGGATCAAACTCGTCTGGGCGGAAGAACACGCCCTCGCGCAGCTCGGCGTCTTCGATCCGGTCCAGCCGGAAGCAGCGCAGCTCGGTCCGCAACCGGCAGAACCCGACGGCGTACCAGCGCCCGGCGCGGTAGACGATGCCGTACGGCTCGATCACCCGCTCGGTCGTGCCCTTGTCGTAGCCGGCGGTGTAGCGTAGCCAGACCGGCCGGCGCTGGGTGATGGCCCGGCTGATCAGCGTGACGGTGCCGCTGGTCGGGGCAGCCTCGGCCGGAGTCAGGTCCAGGCTCAGGGCGCCCTGGACGGCGCGGACCTGCTCGCGCAGCGCGTCCGGCAGCACCCGCTCGATCTTGGCGAGCGCGCCCTCAGTGTCCGGCGCGCTCGCCGTGAGTCCGAGCCGGCGGGCGGCCAGCAACCCGAGAACGACGGCCAGCGCCTCGTCGTCGGTGAACATCATCGGTGGCAGGCGATGGCCGCCGCGGATCCGGTACCCGCCGTAGCGACCCCGCTCGGTCTCGACCGGGATACCGAGGTCCTGGAGCATGGTGATGTAGCGACGGATGGTCCGCTTGTCGACTTCCAGTCGCTCGGCCAGCTCGGTGCCGCCGATGCGATGGCGCGCCTGGAGCAACTCCAGGACGGTCAGGACCCGTGTGGTTGGGTGATACACCCCGACTCCCCCTCGCTGGTCCGGGCATGGTGGACAGCGAGCCATCCAGATCGATAGCTCACCACCATAGAACGCGTGTGCGGATTGTACCCGACGACCGGTGCCGGACGGTCAATTCCGTCGGCTAGAACATTCGTTTCAATGAGGACGGCACTTACCCCGATGCCCCCGGATACTGGGTTCAGGCTCATCGGATGGTACGACGAGTCGAGGACGATGGAGGGTTCCCTTGGAACTGCGCATGATCGAGATGCTCATCGACTCGGAACGCGAGGTAGCCGCGATCCGCGCGCGGCAGGCGCCGCCGGCCTGGCAGGTGTCGCAGAAGGCCACCCGGTCCCGCTGGCACTTCATCCCGTTCATGGGGGCCACGGATCGCTGACGGGTCCCGCCGGGGGTGGCCTGATCCCGTAGGTTGCGCCCCCGATCCCCGTGACGATCGGACCCCGCGACCGGGGTGTCATCGCGAACGGCCACCGCTCGCACAGCGGATCGCAAGGCAATCCCTATGCCGTGATCCCGGGGAATCGATCCCCATGCGGTCGCCATACGCGAGACACGCCGGACAAGCCGACACCCCGACGGACGAGTTCCGTCGGGGTGTCGGCTTGTCCATCTGGAACCGGGATCGGTATCAGGTCGTCCGTCCAGCCGCGACCAGTGTCTGTCCGCAGTTGCCGCAGAACCGGGTGCCGTCCGGGTTCGGGTGGCCACATGATGGACAGGCTGAGCCCATCACCGGGGTGAACGTCGGCTGGTTTCGCTGCTGCGTCAGGAGCTGCTCCATGCGGTCGTCCCGCTCCGTCTGGCGGGCGCGCTCGACCTGGCGCTCACGGCGCTCCTTGCGCTTGCCGCGCCAACCGAACAGCGAGAGCAGCGCCAGGACGAGTGAGATGCCACCCCAGACGGCGAGATCGGGAAAGTCCCCACTCGCCGCGAAGCCGAGGACGCCGGCGATGACGAACAGGACGACCGAGACCATCGGAAGTGGCAGGACGAACGCCGCGGCGACCAGCCAGATCAGCGCCATAAAGACCCCGACGGCGCCAGACTGCTCCGTGCCTTCGTCCTAGGCCATGGAGCCGAGACCACTTACCAGCACCGTCTGGAAGAACATGACCGCGCCGAGCAACAGACTGAGAATCAGGACCGTGACACGCATGCAGTGACCCTCTCCCGGCGACCGGGACTCCATGGGCGGTCCGCATACGGGACCGCCGAACCATTTCCCTGTGGCATTGGCGCCGACGGGGACAGGTTCCGGGCGTCGGACAGGTGTCCGACAGGAGAGTGAGGGTCGTTCAATATCAGCGGTGGGTGGAGGCGGCGGCGAGGACTGAGTCGCAGCCGTCGGGGAGAAGTAGGCAGAGCGGGATAATGCCGTGTTGGCTGATTCAACGTCGCTGGAGCGCAGAAGGTGAGGAAGCTTTCGACCCATTGTCCATCCCAGCTTGGCTGGTAGAATGCACTCTCGCAGTTGGCGGATTTATTAGACTACTTCGCTGCGATATAGTGCCAAGAGCAAGTAGGGGCTGAATCACCGGAGGGGCTGTGTATGTCTGTCATGGCGTGTATGCGTAATTTGGTAGCTGAGTATCACCTCAAGACGGATGGCCTGAACGATCTCAGTGATGACGATTGGGATGTTTCCATTGGCGCGTACACGGCACTGATAGATGGATTGGAACGACTCTGTGCCGACGAATCCGGCCGATTAAACCTCAAGACAGCGAAGGGGCGGGCACCGGGAAGTGAGTTCGATGAGTCGGTGCTTCGTTGCCAATTACAATCGATATGGATTGCCTGGATCGGTGAAGATTTTTCGGCATACTGGAGTGCAAGAAATTCCAGCGTAAGGGCTATTGGGTTAGATCACACAGAGGAACTATTGATATTTGTTCAGTTCTATCGAGTAAACGAAGAAAATTCTTTGACTAGTAAGGTGGATAAACTTGTGTCGTCCGTCATGTCGCGGGAGTTTGATTTAAGGCAACAGCGCGCAGATGCTCGGTATCACGCCAAGAATCGAAAGGATAGAGACAATATTGTTAAGAGTCTTTGGTATAATGATGGTCGCTCCGTTGAGGAGGTCAGAAAAATCGTATCCTCTCGACACAGAAGAGAGTGGTCATTCTACTCAGATTTAGCTGAAGCCAATCTCATTGGTCTCGAGGATGAAATTTATCAAAAAGAAAAAGAACGGATTGAAGCTCTACACAATGCACTCATAACCCTTCACGGATCCGAGAAGCGCCGACTGAAAATGGCTGAAAGAGTTCTGCAAGATGCATTCTTTGCCGCGATTGACTAAGGTAGCGAGGTGGGCGACGCTGCGGTTGCTGCGTCACGAGTAGCGAATGCAGATCCGTTAGAGCGGCATGAGTTAGCATCCATTGTTCGGCGCAAACTCGGCCTGAGCACGTACACAGAGGTGTGATCGTGTGCAGTATTCGTCGATACTGTCGGTTGATTGATCGAAATGACCTTTGTGTTAGACCAAATCCCACCAGATAATAGTAAAGAAAATCTGGCATTTGTCCTACTGACAGATGACGCTCATGTAAGTATGGAAAAGGCGATCAGCGGTGGGCCATTGCGACAGCGAGGACAGCGTCGCATCCGGCCGGGAGGGGTAGGCGGAGTGGGATGCTGCGGAAGGGGTCGATCCGGCGAGGGACCAGGGTGGCGTGGGTGCCGCCGGTGACCGTGCCCTCCGGTCCGACGCAGACCGCGACGATCTCGGGGTCGAAGGCCGCATCGAGGTCGGTTGCCGTGACGATGCCGGTAAGCGTGCCATCCGCGATCTCGGCGCGGGGGATGGCGAGGTCCATCCGGGTATCGTCGTCCGGCCCGATGGTGACGATCAGTGAGGGATCATCGTCGGGGTCGAGCACCGGGTCGCGCGGCACCAGCGCGAGCGCGATCCCACCGGGGGGGATCGTCAGCGGGCCGGTTGCCCGGCCTTGGGACGCGCCGGCGGGCGTGGCGACTGAGGTCGGGGTCGCGGACATATCCCGTTGGTCAATGTTGATGCGGACACCTGTAACCGGCTGGTCGGTGCCATTGCGAACGACGACGACCACGGCGGATCCATCCGCGATCGGTGCCTGTCCGATGATGGCGACGGTTTCCGCGGGTGCGTCCGGCAGCCGGTCGATGACGTCCGGCGCGGAGGCGTAGAGCGTCGTCCGGCCGGCGTCCTGCGCCGCGACCGGCAGGCTGGCAAGGGACGAAATGGGCGAGACGATGAGCAGGAGGGCGAGAAGCAGACCGGTTCGTCCCATGTTCCGCGTCCCGCCCTTCCAGCTCATTCCAGGCTGACCTGTCGACGTCCAGTCACGGTGCGTCAGCCGGCGCTGGCGACCAGCTCGGTTGCGGGGGAGGCCGTCCCGGATCCATCGGTGAACTGTGGCAGCCAGTCGGCCTCGGCGGCGAACAGCTCGTCGACCAGTGATCGGGTCTGCTCGAGCGTGAGCAGCGCGCCCGTCAGGGGGTCCAGCATCGCGGCATGGTAGACGTGCTCCCGGTTTCCGGTCCGGGCCGCGAGGACGGCCAGGCGCTGGACGTTGACGTTGGTCTGGTTGACCGCGGCGCACTGGGGCGGCAGCTCCCCGAACGTAGTCGGCTGGATGCCGTTGCGATCGACCAGGCAGGCGACCTCGACGCAGCAGTCCTGCGGCAGGTTCGGGATCAGCCCGTCGTTGGGGACGTTGCCGTAGATCACGGCCGGCTGGTCCGTCTCCATCGCGTTGATGATCACGGCGCCGTACTCGACGCTCGGCTCCAGCTTGTCGAGCAGCTTCGGGAGCAGCTCCGCGTTGCGGTCGCGTCCGTCGCGGTTCTGGCCCGGCTGCCAGCCCCAGCGGGTCGGGGTGAACTCGCGGATCCGCTCGTCGTCCTTGCGGAACCACGGCAGGTACTCGCTGGCGTGGTGGCTGGACTCCGTCTGGAAGTACCCGAACGCCCGCAGGATCTCGCTCCGGACCCGCTCCTGGGCACCTTCGTAGAGGCTGTCGCCCCGGACCTCGCTGTGGCTGGCGCCGTCGTCCAGGAGCGCCCGTGCCCGGGCCTCGTCGATATGGCGGCGGGGCATCTCGTCACGGATCCGGGGGAGGAGGTCCTCGTCGCCGCGGCGGAACTCGGTGAACCACGCCTGGTGGTTGATTCCTCCGACCCGATACGACACTTCGTCGTAGGGGACGTCCAGCTGGCGAGCCAGCATGTGGCTGGTGCCCTGGACGCTGTGGCAGAGCCCAACCACGCGGATGCCCTGGTCGGCGAGGAACCAGCAGTTCATCGCCATCGGGTTGACGTAGTTGAGCATCTGGGCGCCGGGGCAGAGCTCGCGCATGTCGGCGGCGATCTCCGCGAGGACCGGCGCGGTGCGAAGGAAACGGAACACGCCGGTCGCGCCGAGGGTGTCGCCGACGGCCTGGTCGATTCCGTACTTCCGGCTGATCTCCATCTCGGTCGCGTAGGTGTCGGTGCCGCCGATCAGGAAGGTGAGGATGACGTAGTCCGCGTCCTGCAGGGCCTCGCGCCGGTCCGTCGTCGACTCGATGGTGGCGGGCAGGCCGTGGTGCTCGACGAGTTGGCGAGCGGCGTCGGCGGTCCCTTCGAGACGCTCCAGATCGACGTCCATCAGCGTGATGGTGCTGTCCCGCAGGGCGGGGAAGGAGAGGATGTCGCCCGTCAGGCGCAGGGGGAAGACATAGCCGCCGGCGCCGATGATCGTGATCTTCTTCATGATCGGGATGCTCCTGGAGTCACGATGGCTGGATCATTGCCGTCGCAGTGCAGGCTCCGGTGCCTTGGGTGCCGGTGCGTGTCGTTAGCCGGCTACAACAGGCGCCTGAACGGTGGAGAACTGCGGCAGCCAGCGGGCATGGGCCTCGAACAGCTCATCAACCATTGACCGGATCTGATCGATCGTGAGCAGCGCGCCGGACAGGGGATCGAGCAGCACGGCGTGGTAAACGTGGTCACGGTCGCCCGTCTGCGCTGCCCGGACCGCCAGTTCCTGCACGTTGACATTCGTCCGGTTCACGGCGGCGCACTGAGGCGGCAGCTCGCCATAGGCGGTGGGCTGGACGCCGTTACGATCCACCAGGCAGGCCACCTCGACGCAGCACCCGTAGGGCAGGTTGTCGATCAGCCCGTGGTTGGGAACGTTGCCGTAGATGACCGCCGGGGTGCCCGTCTCCATCGCGTGGATGATCCGGGCGCCGTACTCGACGGACGGGCTGAGCTCGTCCTTGAGCCGGGCCAGCAGCTCACGGTTGGGGTCGCCCTCGGCCTTGCTGGAGCACAGCTCGAAGTAGTCCCAGCGCTGGGCGATGAACTGGGCAACGTGCTCCGCGTCCTTGCGGAAGTAGGGCAGGTACTCGCTGGCGTGGTGGCTGGATTCGGTGTGGAAGTACCCGAAGGCATCCATGATCGCCGTCCGGACCTTCTCGGACCCGCCCTCGTAGTTGGAGTCGCCGCGCAGCTCGCTGTGGTCGCCATCATCGGCAGTCAGCCCGCCGGCGCGATCCCCACCCAGGTGGCGGCGAGTCATCGTCTCGCGGATTCGGGGGAGGAGGTCCTCGTCGCCGCGGCGGAAGCGGGTAAACCATGCCTGGTGGTTGATCCCGGCGACCCGAAAATCGACCTCGTCGTAGGGGACGCCGATCTGCCGGGCCAGCATGTGGCTGGTGCCCTGGACGCTGTGGCAGAGCCCGACTGTGTTGATCCCCAGCTCCGACAGGTACCAGCAGTTCATCGCCATCGGGTTGGCGTAGTTGATCAGCAGCGCCTGGGGGCAGAGCTCCAGCATGTCGGCGGCGATCTCGGCCAGCACCGGGGCGGTGCGGAGGAAGCGGAACACGCCGCCGGGGCCGAGCGTGTCGCCGACCGGCTGGTCCAGCCCGTACCGGCGCGGGATCTCGACATCGTGCTGGTACGCGTCCAGCCCACCGACCTGGAAGGTGACGATGACGTAGTCGGCGCCGTCCAGCGCCGTCCGGCGGTCCGTCGTGGACTCGATCGTCGCCGGGAACCCGTAGTGCTCGACGAGCTCGCGAGCGGCCGAGGCGGTGCCCTCCAGGCGGCCGGCGTCGATGTCCATCAGACAGATCGTGCTGTCCCGGAGATCGGGGATGGAAAGGATGTCGCCGACGAGCCGGAGCGGGAAGACGTAGCCGCCGGCGCCGATGATGGTGATCCGGGCCACAGGTGAATGCCTCCTCTGGGCGGAATGCTCCCGCGCCAAGCGTTCCCGATGGCCCGGGGTCGTCGTCCGCCATGCTAGCCGAGGGAGTGCATCTGTGGGGCGTCGTGCTCCGGGAATCATTGTGACCAGACGCGCTGGCCACGAGGTGTGGCGACGAGGTGGCCCGGGTCGCCACCCGCGCCTCCGGGCCGGGACCCTGCCTCAGGAGGCCAACCGCTCAGGCGTGGCGTGATCACGATCAGCCAGTTCGGCGTCACGCTCGGGGCGGGTGATCTCGGACCACACCGTATCCAGCGAGAGGCCGAGGACGTCGGCGATCGCGGCGATGGTCGAGAAGGACGGCGTCGCGATCCGTCCGCACTCGATCTTCCTGAGGGTTTCCGGTGAGATCCCGGCGTCGGACGCGATCTCGAGCATCGAGCGATCTGCCCGGGCCTGGCGCAACAGGGCGCCGAGGCGCCGACCGCGTTCGATGTCCGCGCGTGTGAGGGGCAATCTGACCATGGTGCCAATTCTAATACCGGGGTGCTACGATGACCGGTATAGTTATTGGTATCCAGAGAAGGCCCCGCATGATCCAGATCCTGACCCCTGCCGAACTCGACCAGGCCCGGGACACCGGCGCCCTGGTCGCCCACATCCTGCAGACCCTGAAGGGCCGCAGCCTGATCGGGACAAACCTCCTCGACATCGACCGGTGGGCCGCATCGATGATCGCGGAGGCCGGGGCGGAATCCTGCTACGTCGACTATGCGCCGTCCTTCGGGCGAGGCCCGTTCGGCCACTACATCTGCACGGGCGTCAACGATGCCGTGCTCCACGGGCGACCCCGAAACTACGCGCTCCAGAACGGGGACCTGCTGACGCTCGACATCGCCGTCTCGCTAGGCGGCGTGGTAGCGGACGCCGCCATCAGCTTCGTCGTGGGCAAGGCCGCGTCACCGGAGAGCGTCGCGCTGATCGCCGCGACCGAGCGCGCGCTGGAGGCAGGGATCGCCGCCGCCCGGCCCGGCGCCTACGTCGGCGACATCTCCCACGCCATCGGCTCGGTGCTCAGCGGGGCGGGGTACCTGATCAACACCGAATTTGGGGGTCACGGGCTCGGGTCGACGATGCACGGGGACCCGCAAATCGCGAACGCTGGCCGGCCCGGCTCCGGGTACCGCCTGCGCCCCGGGCTGTTGCTCGCGGTGGAGCCGTGGGTCATGGCGGACACCGACGAACTCGTCATCGACGCTGACGGGTGGACGCTCCGGAGCGCGACCGGCTGCCGGACCGCTCACAGCGAGCACACCATCGCGATTACCGAGGACGGTGCCGACATCCTCACCCTGCCGCGGCGGGCTTGACGGAGACGACCGTTCCCGGCTCGGGTCCAGGGCGGCCAGTGCCTCGTCGCGATCCGTGGACCAACGGCGCGGTGGAATTCCTGCGATAGGTCAGCAGAACCTCATGCCCGCGCCCGGTCCACCGGGGCGAGCCCAATGGAGGACGAGCCACCATGATCTCCCGCCTCATGACTATCAGCCATTACGTAAGCCCGCGACCCGCCGCGACGAGCGTCTGGAGCTGGAAGAGTCCGCTCAGCATCTGCAGCGCGCTCAGCTTCGGCAGCCTGTTCAGCTTCGCGTCGGTGCTGAGCATTGGCTCGGCCGGCTCGATCCTGAGCATCGGCAGCTCCGGGTCGATCCTGAGTATCGGGTCGACCGGGTCGATCCTCAGCATCGGCTCAGCTGGCTCCATCCTCGGGATCGGACGTGCCGGGCACGCGCCGGGCACGCCAAAGCGCTGAGGTGCTTCCGCGGCGACGATCACCGCCCCACCGAGACCCCAGGCATGGTCACTCCTAGCGGTGATAGCTTCCCGGATCGGGGCGATCAGCCGGGCCTGGACGCGCCATTCGCGTCCGGGCCCGGCCATCCCGGCTACTGGCTGGAGTCACCGCCGCTGGTGTCGTCCTCGCGGTTTCGCCAGTCGGCGCGGTTGGCGCGACGGCCGCGCGCGTAGCCACGGTCGGCCAGGCCAAGCGCGACCGACGGGTCGTGGATGTCCTCGGCCATCTGGCTGTAGCGGACCACCTCCTGCCGCTCTTCCATGATGCGGGCGGTCATCGGGGCCGCCTGGAGCAGATGGTCCATCTGCTGGCGAGCCTTCCGGAAGGCGACACGGTCGCCGCGCTGGGCGCTGACGGCGGCGTGGCGCTGGAGACGGGCCGTCCCCTGGAGGGCGGCGGCCTCGGCGACGCTCGTGTCGGCCGGGGCGGCCTCGACCTCGACCCAGGGCGCGGCGACGACCGGCGCGACCTCGATCTCGTCCTTGTGGGTCGTGCCGGCCGTGTCCTTCCAGGTCAGGTGGACGGCGCAGGGATAGACCGAACCGGCCGGGGCCGGCGGCAGGGCCACGCCGCCGACGATCTCGACCTCAGCACCGGATGGCAGCTCGCCGAGGGCGATGTGCGTCGTCGTCCCGCCCGTCTCGAACGGGTAGGCGTTGTAGAGGTCGAACGTCGCGCCGTCCGGAACGGTGATAGCGAGGTCGATGTTGCGCGCCGTGATCGTGACCAGTTCGTCCAGCTCCTCGGCGAAGAAGCGGGTCATCTGCTGCGGATGCTCGATGAAGGCGTGGTTGCCGCCCCCGGCGCGGGCCATCTCGGAGAGCAGGTGGCCGTCGTAGCCGGTGCCGAGGCCGATGGTCGTCGTCATCACGCCGCGGCGGCGCAGTTCGCCGGCGTGCTGCCAGAGCTCCTCAGGGTCGGTGATGCCTTGGTTGGCGTGGCCATCGGTCAGCAGAACGACGCGGTGCAGCCGGTCGTCGTCGCCTTCGGGCATGGCGTCGGCCAGGTTGGCGCAGCCGCGGAGCCAGCCACCGGACAGATCGGTCGAGCCGCGGGCATCGACCATCTTCAGGATCGCCCGCAGCGCCTGCTGGGTACCGGCCCCGGCCCGGACCAGCGGCATCAGGGTCTCGACCTCGTGGTCGTAGACGACCAGCGACAGCCGGTCGCGGTCGGTCAGGCGGGCCGCGCCGGTCAGGATGGCCTGCTTCGCCAGCTGGATGCTCTGGCCGCCCATCGAGCCGGAGCGGTCGAGAACGAAGGCGATGTCGACGGGCAGCCGCTCGGCGGCGTCGCTGGCGACCGGGGCGGTGAGGGTGAGCAGCAGGGTGGCCTCGCCGCCATCGGTAGCGACGAACGGGCGATCCCAGCGGGCAACGGCGGACAGGGCGGCGGTGTGGTCGGTCATGGGCGATCGTCCTCTGTGCGTGGTCCGGACCGTGACGGGCGGGTGGCCGGTGATGATGGTCGTGATGTCGTGGTCGGCTCGTCCGCCGTCAGCGGAAGATGGCGCGGGCCCAGCCCACCAGCCAGTCGACCTTGTCACGGAGTCGGTGGTAGGCACCGCTCCTGATCAGCAGTTCCGCGTCGTCGCCGAGTTTCAGACGGACCCAGTGTTCGGCGGTCGGTTCGCGGTCCGGATCAACTGCGCTCGCGTCCGTCGGCGGCTCCGGCGGGGCGGCGGCCGGGATCGCCCGGCCGAGGCGGAGAGGCACTCCCGGGACGACGTAGCCGGGGTAGGACGGCGCGTCCGGGTCAGGTGCCGGCTCCGGCGCGGTGATCTCCTCCCGGGCAGGGGCGGTGCCCATCCGCCCCCGGTGGATCGGCGCGTCGGGCAGCGCTTCCGGTACCGGCACGCCCGGCGGTGTGGCAGGAAGATCGTCAGGGGACGTGGCGGACCGGTCCTCGCCGATCCCGCGCAGGTAATCCCTGGCCGAGCCGCTCCCGCGCGTGCGTGCCCGGGACTGCTCGCCGGTCGTCGTCGCTCCGGCGCGACCGCGGGCGAGTGCCTCGGTCCGGTCCATCTCCCGGAGCCGCTGCCGGACCTCCTCATCCGATAGTCCGGTCAACTGGCGACGGATCTCGCGCAGCGGGAGGTAGGCATCCTTGAGCCGGAGGATCAGGCGGAGACGGTCCAGGTGCTCGGGGCCGTAGCTGGCGCCCATCCCGGCTCCTTCCGGGGGCGGCAGCAGTCCCTCGACGACGTAGTACCGGACGGTCCGCGGGGAAACCCCCGCCGCGTCGGCGAAGTCACCGATCCGCAGTCGCTCCGTGCTCATGGCCGGATTGTGACAGTCGTACGTCATACTGTCAATACATGTATCCGGAGCTGTTCGCGGCCGGTGGTAGACTCGCGCCCAATCCGACCTGGTCACCCCTGGTGATCACCCAGACACGGTGGCATCGTCGCCACCGCACCGACCGGCGCCGCCTGCGCCCCGGAGACGCCGATGCCCCCTGTCGCGGACACGCCGACCACTACCACCGAACCCGCCGGGATCGCCGGCACCGCCGTCCCGGACCTGTCGGGCCTGGCCGCCCTCGACCCGTCCCGGCTGCCCCTGGCAGGCATCCGTGTGCTGGACCTGACCCGGGTGATGACCGGTCCCTACTGCACGATGATGCTGGCGGACATGGGCGCCGACGTGATCAAGATCGAGCAGCCGGGCCGCGGCGACGATACCCGCCACTGGGGGCCACCGTTCTACCCGCCGACCGGCGACAGCCCCGAGGGCAGCGACCGCGAGTCCTCCTATTACCTAGCGATCAACCGGAACAAGCGCTCGGTCGCGCTGGACCTCAAGAGCGACCTGGGCCGGGAGGCGATCTGGCGGCTGATCGACCGCGCCGACGTCGTCGTCGAGAACTTCGCGCCCGGCGTGATCGACCGACTCGGCTTCGGGTACGAGGCCGTCCGGGCCCGGCGGCCCGGCATCGTCTACGCCTCGATCTCCGGGTTCGGGCAGGACGGGCCATCGCGCAATCGCACGGCCTACGACCTGATCCTGCAGGGGATCGGCGGCACGATGGGGATCACCGGGCAGCCGGACGGTCCGCCGACCAAGCACGGGTTGCCGATCGCCGACATGGCCGCCGGGATGTTCACCGCCTTCGCCGTCGCGGCGGCGCTAACCGGACGGGAGCGGACGGGCGTGGGGGCCTACATCGACGCCTCGCTGCTGGCCGGCCAGGTCTCGCTGCTGACGTACCAGCTCGGAATCTACCTTGCCGAGACGCGGGTCCCGGCACGGATGGGCAACAGCCACCCGAGCATCGCGCCCTACGACACGTTCCGGACGAGCGATGGCTACGTCAACCTGGCGGTAGGCAACGACGCGATCTGGCAGCGATTCTGCCGGGCGCTGGGTCGGGACGACCTCGGTGCCGACGCACGGTTCACGACCAACGCGCTCCGGGTGGGGGCGCTCCCGGAGCTCTATGCCGAGCTGGTCCCGGAGCTGATGCGGCGGACGACCGCCGAGATCATCTCGCTCTGCGACGCGGCGGCCGTGCCGTCCGGGCCGATCCTGGCGATGGACGAGGTCTGCCACGAGCCGCAGGTCGCGCAGCAGGCGCTGCTTCGCGACTTGCCCCATCCGACGGTTGGTCCGATCCGGCTGGCGGGCTTTCCCTACCGGATCGACGGCCAGCCGCTGCCCATTCGTCGCGCCCCGCCGACGCTGGGCGAGCACACCGCCGAGGTGCTGGCCGAGCTGGGCCTCACGCCGGAGGAGTAGGGGCAAGGGCGGTCGCCCTGGTCAGCTACTGGCTGCTTCCCAGGATTGATCGGGTCAGCGCCGCGACGCGGTCATGCTGATCCACGGGGTAGGGCATTCCCAGTCGGTCGCCGACCTCGACGCCGACCTGTCGGAACAGCGTCATCGCCCGGCACAGCGCTTCCTCATGTGACCCGTCCCAGAGTGACTCCACCGCAGCCCATGTGTCCGCTGGCACCTCGCGCTGGATGCCCTTGCCGAGGTTGCCGGAGAGACGGGACCACCCCTGTTCCGTTCCGACGTGCCACGCAGCATCGGGACGAGATAGGTGTGGATCATGTCCACGTCGAGACACCATCGGGCGGGGAGCAGGTCACCACGGACCAGGGACTTCGCGACATACGGAGCGCCGACGAGGAAACCCGTCACCGTGTCCGTCCAGGTCGCGCTGTCGGGCGGCTCCAGCCGGTAAGCGGCGAATGACGGGGACGGCAACGGGGCGGTGATCCCGTCGCGGTCATGCAGCACCCGGTAGCCAGCGTCCAGCTCGGGGATGAGCGCACGACGCTCGACCATCCCGGTGATCGCGGCGGATGGCCAGAGCGAGAAGTCGATCTTGAGCCCATCAGCGAAGTAGACGATCGACCCGCCGGTCGCGACCCCGAGGTCATCGCTGGGACCAACCGGGTCCCACCACGACACCAGTTCTTCACCAAACGCTTTGACCCAGCTCCGGTCTTCCGCCCAGTTCCGGACATCGTTGACGACGAGGATGATGTCGTAGTCGGACAGCGCATCGACCCGCGCACCCGGGACAGCCCGGGTGCTGGTCAGGATGACGGCGTGAACGTCATCACGTTCGGCCGCCCAGTGCTGGAGATACTCGATCACTGTGTCGTGGGGCTGCGTCATGATGGTGATCCTTCGGGAGTTGCCTGAGCCCGCAGCCCGGCCCGGTGACAACGGACCGCGAATTGATCCGGTGCGGCTTGCCATGATGCCAACCAGGGCGTCCGCGTGTTGTCGACGGCGCCAGATCTGTTTGAAACGGAAGTGGCCGGGTTCTTTCCCTGCTTGCTGCCTGAAGCAGGACGTCTTTCGGTAGAGTTGCCAACGGTCTCGAACTTGTCCAGCCTGCACGGGATGGATGGCAGCGGATGACGGCAGGATGACGGGCGATGCTCGATTGGAGACGAACTGCGCATGTCCGGAGACAAGGTAGTTGCCGACGAGATCATCGCCCGCCTGGGCGGCGGGGATGACGTTCGGGAATGGGTGGCCGGACTGGAGGCGGTCGGACCACCGGCTCAGGCCATCGTGCTGCCGGAGGGAGCGGATCTCGTCGACGCGCTGGTCCGGCTGTCGGTAGCGCACGAGGACATCGACACGCTGGTCCGGCTCCGCCCGGCGCCGGAACATGATCCAGTCGCGTGGTGGATCATCGAGCGGACCGTTGCGGTGGTGCTGGCGCGGATGGGGCGGGTCGAGCCGTGGGTCCGGATCCCGGCGCTGCCGGAGGCCTTCGGGCCGCTGCGGCGGTGGCTGTTCGTCTATGTGTTCGTCGCCGCGCTGCCGCACGTCCGCGCATTCCACCGTGAGCGGGGCATTCCGGACGACGTATCGTGGGCAACGCTGGCCGATCTCGGCCGGCAGATGGCGGTCCATCGCAAGCGTGACGGCGAGAGCGGGTTCGATGACCCGGTCTGGATCACGCTCCACTTCTCCGGTGCCATCTACGCGCTTAGCCGGCTCCAGTACGAGCGGATCACCCTGGGCAATTCGGCCGGACAGGCGATCCTCGACAGCGGTGTGGGCGACGGGCCGGGCACGCCGGCACTGAGCGTCCACATCCCCGGCTACTACGGTCCCTTCGACCCGGCATCGTGTGATGCATCGCTCGATCGGGCCCGAGAGTTCTTCCCGCGGCATTTCCCCGAGGAGCGGTACGACCTCGCCGTCTGCTACTCGTGGTTGCTGGACCCGCAACTGGCCGAGTACCTGCCGGCGAACTCCAACATCATCCGGTTCCAGCGCCGCTTCACGATCATCCCGGACAAGGGGTCCGCCGACAACGCGCTGACGCTCCGCTTCGTCTTCGGGATGCCGACCGACCTGCCGCTGGACACCTATCCGCAGCGAACGACGCTGGAGCGGGCGATCATTACCCACCTCAAGGCCGGGCAGGAATGGCGGGGCGGGGTCGGCTGGCTGCGCCTGTGACCACCGGTGACGACGAACGAGGGACAGGTATGGGGCGATCCTGGGTTGTGACAGGCGGTGGGCGTGGCATCGGTCGGGTGATCGCCGAGCGGTTGGCGACGAGCGACGGCACGGTGGTCGTGATCGAGCGTGACGCCGACGCGCTCGCCTGGACGGCCGACCACGCGGGTGGGCGGGTCATCGCCGTCACCGGCGACGCCGGGGATGAGCGGGTGGCGGAGGAGGCAGCCGACCTGGCCGAGGCAGCCGCTCCGCTGCGTGGTTGGGTGAACAACGCGGCAGTGTTCCGCGATGCCTGGTTGCACGAAGCGTCGCCAACCGATGTCGTCGCTCTGGTGTCGGCCAATCTCGGGATGGCGGTCACCGGCTGCGCGGTCGCCGTCCGGCGCTTCCTCGCCGCGGGCGACGGCGGCGCGATCGTCAACGTGAGTTCACACCAGGCCGGACGACCCGTCCGCGGTGCCCTGCCCTACGCGACCGCCAAGGCGGCCATCGAGGGGCTGACCCGGGCGATCGCGGTCGACTACGGTCCGCACGGCATCCGGGCCAACGCTGTCGCGCTCGGCTCGATCACGACTGACCGCTACGAGGAGTTGCTCGCCGACCGCCCAACCGAGGCTGACCGGATCGGCGACGAGATCGCGCGGATCCACCCACTGGGACGGATCGGCCAGCCTGAGGAGGTCGCCGAGGTCGTCGCGTTCCTGATCTCGGACGGTGCGTCGTTCGTCAGCGGCGCGACCGTGCCGATCGACGGCGGGCGAGCCATGCTCGGTCAGGACCCGGAAGCCAGGGATTAACAGGGGAAGCGGTGGGCTCGTGCGCTAGGCTTCCGGGCCACCTCTGGCCGTAATGCTACGGGATACCCGGATGCCGACGCTCCACGATCCGGTCGCCTTCTCCGTCTTCGGCCTGGAGATCCGCTGGTATGCGCTGATCCTGCTCAGCGGGATCGTCGGCGCGATCGTGCTGATCCAGTGGCTGGTTCGCCGCCGGGGAATGGACCGGGACTTCATCCTCGATATCGCGCCGTGGGTGGTCGCCATCGCGATCGTCTGCGCCCGGCTGGGCTACGTCCTCGTCTCGTGGGACAGCTTTCGCGATGATCCGCTCGACGCCCTGAATATCCGGGAGGGCGGTATCGCCATCCACGGGGCCGTGCTGGGCGGGGCGCTGGTCGTGGCGTGGTTCTGTCGCCAGCGCCGATACCGCTTCCTGCTCTGGGGCGACCTGATCCTGACCGGCGTGGCGCTGGGGCAGGCGATCGGGCGCTGGGGCAACTGGGCCAATCAGGAGGCGTTCGGGACCCCGACGTCGCTGCCTTGGGCGGTCACCATCGACCCGGAGCGCCGTCCGGCGGAATATGCCGACCAGGCGACCTTCCACCCGACATTCCTGTACGAGTCGATCGCCAACCTGGTCAACGTCGGCGTGATGACCTGGGTCGTGCTGCGGATGCCCGGTCATCGCTGGCTGCGGGAGGGCGACGCGGTCTGGGCCTACATGGTCCTGTACGGCGTGGAACGGGCCATCATCGAGAGCATCCGAACCGACAGCGTCTACGTCGGCCCGCTGCCCGGACCCACCTGGGTCAGCCTGGTCTTGATCATCGGAGGGGTCCTCGGTGGCGTCCTCCGCCGCACCGTCTGGCCCGCCCCGGCCGTCAGTCGTTGAAGCGACGCTGGAGCCGATTGGCGGGACGCTCAGTCATAGCCAAAGCGCGGATGCTCGAGGAGGACAGCAAGTCTGGCCCGAAGAGGAGGGACCAGCGTCGTTGCCGTCCTCCACACCACATCAAGATCGAGCTCGTAGTAGTCATGAACGATGAAATTGCGCATCCCGATGATCGAGCCGATTTCAGGAATCAGGGTCCGGAGATCTCCTGCATCGTCGTCGATATGATTGAGATTTTCCGCGATCTGAGTGAGCTGGGTTGTCACGCCATCCTGGAGGAGCAAGGCGTCAGGGAACTGCTCCGGCCTGGCATCGATGAGATAGGACGCCAGGCGATCGCACGCCGCGATAGCGCGAAGAAGACGCTCGCGCTCGGACACCCGCCGGTTACGAGGCATGGAGCAGAACTCGTGTTGACCTCACCTCATCCATGAAACGCGCATTTCGTGGGGCGTCGCTCAGAAGCAGATCGATACGACGTCCAACGAGCCGCTCCAGGTCGTACGAGAAGTTCCCTATCCTGAGGAGGAAATCGACGCCTCGCTCGCCTGCGTCGAGCAAGAAATCCAGATCGCTCGATGTCGGGTCAAAGGTTCCATGGACCGCCGAACCGAAGACGTAGAGTGCCCTGATCCCGTACCGGTCACATAGGACCCGGATTTCATCGAGGTGATTGGCCAGTTCGGGAGGTAACGCGGTGGTCGTTGTCATGGCGGTCCTCCCGATTCCTGCCGGTTCCCGTATTCAGCCCCTTCATTGTACCGGCGCTCATGCGCTGGCTGATTCATGTGGCTACCCGACGGAAGGGATGACGATGCGAACCCGGCCAACGGTCCGCGTGCTGTTGCTGGACCCGCTGGACCGTGTCCTCCTGATCCATTGCGAGGACCCGCGGGTCGTCGATCCGGTCCTGCCGGCTGACAGGCAGATCAGCCGGTTCTGGGTGCTGCCCGGCGGCGGGATCGAGGGTGATGAATCCCTCGAGGCGGCTGCTCTGCGGGAACTCGTCGAGGAGGTCGGGTTGACCGATATCGCGCTGGGCCAGCCGGTCCTGCACCGCGAGAAGACGATGCATGTCGATGGCGAGACGATCCATTTCGTCGAGACGTATCTCATCGGCCGGACACGCGTTACCAACGTCTCATGGATCGGCGCGGAGGCGCTGGAGATGGAGACGTTCCGTGACCTGCGGTGGTGGACGCTGGCCGATCTGCGGGCGACGGAGGAGACCGTCTTTCCGGAGGGGCTGGCTGACCTCATGGCCACCGTGACAGGCGCGGTCGAGTCCGCCTGAGTCGCCGCGCCGGACTGGTCTCGCCCCGCTACCGGGCCGGGTATGCTGCCGGGCGGCATTCGACTGGACCAAGGGAGTGACCCGGACATGATCGACGCGCGGTCGACGACGCAGCCATTCCCCCTGCATGATCTCGCTCTGGAGCCCGCCGGCCGCTGGCTGGCATCCGGGGGACGCCCGGTGTTCCTGCTGGCCGACACCTGCTGGGCAGCCTTTACCCGCGCCGCCGACCAGGAGTGGCTGTCGTACCTGCGGCTTCGGCACCAACAGGGCTTCAACGGCGTACTGATCAGTGCGCTCCCGATCGCCAACGACCGGTCGATCGCGACGCCGGGGTCGGGAGGACCAGCTGACCGGTCCCCATTCCTGCTCGACGCCGACGGAAACTGGGACCGCGACCGGCTGGACGAGAGCTACTTCCGGCACGCCCGGTCGATGAGCGAGTCGGCGCTGGCTCACGGGATCGTCCCGGTGATCGTCGTGCTGTGGTGTGCCTGGGTGCCGGAAACGTGGGCATCGGAGCGGTTCCCGGGGAACGAGCTGACGGAGGCCCAGCTGGATCGCTACGTCGATGCGCTCCTCGCCGCCGTCGGCGATCTGTCGGTCGTGTTCTGCATCAGCGGCGACGACAAGTTCGAGTCGGCGGTCGGCGTCGATCGCTACGTCCGTGCCCTGGAGCGCATCCGGGCGGCCCGCCCGGAGCGGCTGACGACGTATCACACGTCGCCGGGGCACGAGCCGAACCTCGAAACCGGTCGCCGGCTGATCGAGCACCCGGACATGGACTTCCACATGTACCAGTCCAGCCACTTCACCGGCGGCAACGATGTCGCGACCCGGCTGGCCGTGACCTACCGCGCACTCCCGGAGCGGCGCCCGGTGATCAACTCCGAGCCGTGCTACGAGGGGCACCGCGGGTCGTTCGAGCGGATGCGGTTTCGGGCGGCGGAGGTCCGGCGGGCGTCGTGGCTGAGCGTCGTCGGGGGCGCGGCGGCCGGGCTGGGCTACGGCGCCCACGGCATCTGGTCGTGGCACCGGCCGGGCGACCGGTTCCTGAATGTCGAGGGCGCCGGCGAGCCGTTCCCGGTCGAGGTTGCCATGCAGCTACCCGGCGCCTGGGACGTCGGGATGATCCGACGGATCGTCGAGGACCATGCCCTGTTCGACGTGTCAGCCGCCGATGACCTGATCACCGGGGACGCGTTCGGTGCGGCCGTCGGGCGAAGCACCGACCCGGAGCGGATCGTCGTCTACCGACCGGACGCGATGCCCGTCGCGCTCGGGATCGACCTGACCGGATGGCGAACGCGAGGTTGGGACCTCGTGAGCCACCATGAGGTCCCGGTCGCCTTCACGGTCGCGGACGGCGTTACGTCGATCGCCCAGCCGCAGGTCCTGTCCGACACGGTCGTCGTCTTCAGCCGCTGACCGGTGTGCCGGTCGCATCGGGTGAGGCGGGGCGGGGAAGTCCCTGCCAGCGGCGGAGCTTGTCCGGTGCGGCTACCGCGGCCAGCTCGGCGATCTGCCCATCGCGGACGGCGACCGAGATGACGGCGAAGACCGTGCCGCGATCGGCAACGACGATCCCGGTCTCCCCGTTGACCGGCGCCAGCCACCACGCGAGTTCGGCACCAGGTGGCAACCCGTTGCGCATCAGTCCAAGCAGTAGCCGGCTGACGCGCTCGGCGCCGTGGATCGGTCGTGTCCCGGCGGGGATCACCCCGCCGCCATCGCCGCGGGAGACGACGTCCGGGGCCAGCACGCGGGCGAGCGCATGGACGTCCCCGCCCAGGCAGGCCGCCGCGAACGCCGCGACGACCCGGTCGCGCTCCGGTCCGGTCGGCGCATAGCGCGGGCGGGCCCGGAGATGGCGACGGGCGGTGGAGGCGAGCTGGCGGGTGGCGTCCGGGCTCCGGTCGACGATGGCCGCGATCTCGGCGAACGGCAGCCCGAAGACGTCGTGGAGGACGAGGGCAACCCGCTCGGCCGGGCTCAGCTGCTCCATGACCAGCAGCAGCGCCGAGGACACGGATTCGTCCCGTGTCACGGCGTCGGCCGGGTCGCGGGCGGCCGCCGCCGTCCCGTCGGAAACGAGGACGTCGAGCGTGCCGGGGACAAGTTCCGGCAGCCAGATGCCGGCGTACTGCTCCCGCCGCGCCCGGGCCGACCCGAGCTGGTCCAGGCAGATCCTGCTCAGGACGCGTGTCTGCCAGGCCAGCGGCTCGCGGATCAGTGCACGGTCGCGATCCGGCAGCTGCTGCCAGCGGATCTGCGTCTCCTGGATGGCATCCTCGGCGTCGTCGGCAGAGCCAAGCAACCGGTAGGCGACGCCGAACAGATGCCGATAGCCCGCATCGTCCGGGGCGTAGGTCATGTGGTGGTCTCCGACCAGGTGGGTACTGCTTGCGCAGCCGGTGCCTTGGAACCCGCGACCATGAAGACACTGTTCCGCCGCCGCTCCCCACGGACGGCTCGCACGGTATAGCGGCAGATCTGCTCCTTCGTCCATGCGCCGGCAACTCCGCCGTAGGCGAACCGGCGCGGGGTGTCATCGCCATGGACGGCCTGGAGCACCCCCTGCCGCCGCCCGAGACTGACGCACTGCCCGCCGTAGCCAATCGAGACAGGAACCGGCTGGCCGCCACGGAGCCGGGCAAGCACCGCTTCGGCGGCGAGTGCCCCGAGGGGCATCGCCGACGCGCAACTCAGGCGGAGGTGTCGCCCGTTCGCGTCCGGCAGGACCACCGCGTCCCCGGCTCCGACGATGTCCGGCCGGTCGATGCTGATCAGCGACGGGTCCACGCGAAGCCGGCCGAGGGCATCCGTCGCCAGTCCGCTCCGGCGAGCCAGGTCCGGCACGGCGAACGACGCGCACCACAGGCAGACGGCGAAGGGAATCGATCGGCCATCAGCCAGGACTACCCTGTCCGGCTCGACCGACGTGACGCGCTGGCCGGTCAACATGGTGACGCCGAGCCGGTCGAGTCCCCGGACGATCCGCTTGCGCCCGGTGGCGCCCAGGCTCGGCGCGACCTCCCGGGAAGAGAGCAACGTCACATGGAGGTCCGGGCGGCGCTCGGCCAGCTCGCTGGCCATCTCGATCCCGGTCAGCCCGCCACCGACGACCAGAACGGCGGCGCCCGCAGGGAGCGTGGCGACCCGGTCACGAGCGGTCGCGGCCTCCTCGGCCGTCCCGATCGCCAGGGCGTGCTCACGGGCGCCGGGCGTGGAGAGGTCGGTCTGGCTCCCGACGGCGTAGACGAGCGTGTCGTAGGGGAGGGGCCGGGTCGTGCCCGCGGTATCGACGTGGACGATGCGGGCATCGGCGTCGATCTGGACCGCCGTGCCGGTCACGAGCGTGGCGCGGTCATGAAGCATCCCGGTCATTGGCTGGGCGGCGGTGGGCCGGGAACCGGCGATTACCTCATGGAGCCGGATGCGCTCGACGAAGTCGGGTCGCGGGTTGACGATGGAGACCGAGAGCGCGGGAGTGGCGCGGCTGTCCGTGGAGCGGAGCAAGCGATTGGCGGTGATCGTGCCGGCGTAGCCTGCGCCGAGCACGACGACGCGATGAGGCCGGATACCGGAGGACGGGACGTTCGGTCGGGTCGACATCGGGAGATCCTTGCCGTCGCTGGCCAGACGTGGGTGACCCGGTGTCGCCCGCTCCCGGCCCTGTATCCGATTGACGACGCAGCCCCCCCTGGATGTGAGGTCGGTTCTGCCAGTGCTGACCGATCGCGACATATCCGCCCGATCAAGCACCGGGACCATGAGCCCGAGTCGGGTTTGCGTGTGTCAGCGAACCTGGTCGCGACCATGACATGGAGGGGACGGCCCGTCCATGGAGGAGCGGCCATCCCCGGTAATCAGTGCCCGGCGTACTCGACGAGGATCGTCATGCCGGTGACGGTCTGGTACGGGCGCCAGTGCTCGTCATAGGGGGTGTCCCAGGAACCGTCCGGCTTCTGATCCGCGAGGGTCTGCTCGACCAGTCGCTGGCCGTATCCGGCTGGCAGGTGCCGCGCGACCGGCCCGTCCGGCGGACCGATGAGTTCGATTGCCTGCTGTGGGGCCGGGTAGGCGTCGGCGGCCAGGTCGCGGGTCACCTTGTCGATCAGGGCGGCGAGGTGGTCCTCCCGTCCGGGAAGGTCAGGCAGCCAGGGGACCGACTCGGCGTAGGGCAGGACCGTGTAGAAGGTGCCGTCCGTGATCTCGTCCCTCCTGGCAATCTCGCCATAGAGCGTCCGGCAGCGGGCATGGAGGCGTTCCGACCCCAGGCCCAGCCGGCTCAGCCAGCCGGAGAGATCCATCGCCGGGTTGAGCGACGGGAACGGCCACTCCCGGAACCACGGCGACGACGGGTGATCCATCGTGCCGGGAAGCCAGCGCCAGCACCCGTCGTCATCCTGCGTCTCCTCCAGGAACGCGACGATGCCGCGAACCAGGGGAGCGTCGGTGGGTGCCCCGGAGCTGTACACCGCTTCCAGCGCCAGGCGGATGGCGAAGGGGTTGCTCTGGGACGCGGCGAGATCGGGCTCCAGCCCGTTGCCAATCCCGCCATCGGCGTTCTGGTAGCGGCCCAGCGCGTCGAGGACAGCGCCGGCGTCGCCCGCGCCGGTCAGGACGCGGCCGAGCGCGGCTTCGACGGGACGGTCAGCGGCGATGGTCTCGAGATACGCCTGCGCGGCGCCGAGTCGCTCGCGGATCCTCGGGTCGGGTGTGGTCGTCATGGGGCACCCTCCTGGTGGGTTACGGGCGGACGGGTCGGACGTGACCGGGCGAGATGTCAGGGAATGACCGGTCGGCGATCGGGTCGATGAGGTCGGGCAGGGTGGTCATGACCATGACGTCCTGCTTCTCGTCTGCTGGCCGGACGGGGCGGACCAGGCCTTCCCGGGCAAGGTCGGCTAGCGCCGCCTCCACCGCCCGGCGCTCCAGCCCAAGGTGGCGGGCGAAGATGACCGGACGGACGAACGCCGCCGCACCCAGATAGCGGACGAGCAGGGTCCGGATCGCCTCGTCCGGGGCCAGTCCCTCGGCGGCCGCGACCGCGTCGGGATACCGCGCGGCGATCAGCGTCTGGCGCATGTCGGTGTCGTCGATGTCGTCCGGCGGGCCGAACGTGCGGCCGACGAGCAGGCGGCGGTCGAGCTCCGCGACGGCGCGCAGATAGGCGGCGCGGCGGTCCTTGCCCGTCTCGAACCCGGCCGCGCGGCGAAGATCCGGGGTGGAGAGGGTTCCGCCGTTGTGCTCGAGTGCTTCCGCCACCCGCAGGGCGTCGTCGGAAAGGAGCCCGTCGGCGTGCTGGGCGGCCGGCGGGCGGGTGTCACCCCGCAGCGCGAGCAGGGCGGGCAGCAGGTCCCACGCCAGCCACGTCGGCTTGCCCCGGACGGCGGTCCCATAGAACGCCACCTCCTGCCGGCCCAGTTCCCAGCGCCACGTGTAGAGCTGGCCCGAGGGCGAGTCCCACGCCGCTTTCATCTCCGCATCCGGGCCCTGCCAGGCGTGGAACAGGTTGGCGAACTCCGGCGAGACCGGGAAGTGGGTGACGATCCCGGCCCGCCCGATCAGGCCAGGGGCGTCGTCCACTCCGGTCAGCCGGCTGACGGGGTGGAGGCTCCAGCCCTCGGAGCGGCTGCCCAGCATATCGCTCCAGATTGCGCGGTCCGGGTCATGGGAAGCTACCTGGCCAGTCATCACGTCGTCATCTCCAGCGGTCATCGACGGGTGTCCACCGAATCAGTATCGGCATGGACCGGTGACATCAGTCTGTCACCTTTGGGGCGGGGGACTGCCTTCGGGATCCGACTCCGGGCAAGGGTCCACTCATGCAGACACCTCGCCGCGCGAGCGACGAGGTGTCAGACGCGTGTCGTTATCGCCGGCAGCGAGGACGCTTGCCGGCTCTCAGAGCGCCTGGCGCTCAGCTTGGCGGGCGACGAGTTCCTCAATCGCGCTGGGCAGCGTCGTCTCGAAGTCCAGCACCTTGGCCCAGGTCGGACGGACGCGGATGCGATACATGTCCTCGTAGAGGGAGCGAACGCTCGTCTCCCACTCGGCCCGCTGCTCTGGCGTCATGTACCCGGAGTCGTTCATGCGCAGGTACTCCTCCGGGATCCCGTCGACCCATTCAACCTCAGCGTTGCCGCGAATCATCAGGACCTTCGGCGGGAAGTCGTTGGTGTCGATGGTGATCGCCACCGACGGGTTGGCCTGGAGCGCCCTGATCTTGGCGGCGTTGGTCGCGGTACACATGATCATTGACGATCCGTCCCAGGTGAACCCGATCGGGATGACCCGTGGCGTGCCGTCTCGGGCGATGTAAGCGAGGCGCGCCAGCATCTGCGTCTCGAGCAGCCTGCATGCGACCTCGCCTGACAGGATGTCGTCGATCCGGTCCTGCTCCATTCCGGTTCTCCTTCCATCACGGGGATGCCCCGTGCCATCGCGCCTGCCCGTGCCCCTCGTCAGATGCGGACCTGTGCCAGATGGCCCTCGAGCGAGTCGAGCGCTTCCTCCCAGCCGTCGGTAGAAGAAGCCGTCGCCCTTTGCGCCGTCGACTCCCCGCAGATCGAACGTCATGCGGGTGTGCTCGCCCGCCGGCTCGAGCGTGATCATGATGACCGGGGTCTCGTCCGGGTCGCCGTCCGGTGCCCCCCAGGTGAAGACCAGACGCTCGAAGGGGACGAGTTCGCGATAGATCCCACCGGTGACGAACCGCTCCCCGGTTTCGTCACTGACCATCGTGTAGGTGTACCGGCCACCGACGCGGGAGTCGATCTCGACGCTCTCGCGCGGCGTACTCATCCCGCGGGGATGCCACCATTGCGCGGCCACGTCCGGGGCGGTCCATGCCTCCCAGACTTCCCGCGGTGTCGCCTCGACCATCCGGACCAGCGTGAAGCCCCTGGTCATGTCGATCATCGTGATCCTCCTGTCCTGGTGTCGTCAGGTGTCTCGGCGTGGTCGCGTCGGTTTCGGAAGTGCTCGTCCAGCAGATCGAACCGCTCGGTCCATTCGGCGCGCTGCTGGGCGATCCAGGCGGCCGCTTCATCCAGCCCGACAGGCGTGAGTGAGCAATCGTTCCACTGAGCTCGCCGGTCCCGCGTTACCAGACCCGCCTTCTCGAGCACCGCGAGGTGCTGGGAGACCGCCGGTCGGCTCATCGGATAGTGCGCCGCCAGGTCGCCCACGGAGCTTGGGCCCTCTCGCAGCCGGACGAGGATGTCGCGGCGCGTCGGGTCCGCCAGGGCGGCGAAGGCCACGCTGAGACGGTCGTTTGCCGCCATGTAAGCAACTCCTTTCCGTAAGTATTTACTTACATACTACCCGACGAGCCGGAGCAGGGCAAGGGGATCCTCTCGTCTGGATGGCGACGAAGTCCAACCGGACGAGAATGCCCGCCCCGGCATCAGGACATCGACAGCGAGCCATCCGTTGAACGAGACCCGGCCCCGGGGATCGGGAATTCAGGATGGCGACCCAGCGTCCTGGTCGCGACGTCCCGAATCATGGCAACCAGTTCCGGCGGGCCGACGGCGACGGCGTCGTCGCCAAGGACGAGGACACATCGGGCGTAGAACGGCAACTCGGACCTGGGACAGCGGAAGCGCACGACCGACCAGCCGTCCATCTCCGTCTCCGGAGCCAGCCGGACGCCGAGCACATCCGGCGCGCGGGTAACGCCTGGCCCGGTCAACCGCAACACGACTTCGGGGTTGTCGGGATGGTGATAGTCACGTCCACCGGCGTGCGCGGCGGCGATCACCGCGTCTGCGTCCGGAGGTGGCGCGACGGGACGGAGCTCATCAAGCCGGTCCAGCCGGTAGCGGCGCTGCTCGCGGGCCTCGTGACTGACGGCATGGACGTACCAGCGGCCATCGGCGACGACCAGTCGGAGGGGCAGCAGCGTGTGGTCGGCCGTCCGGCGACTGGACCGGTAGCCGACGCGGAGCCAGCGCCCGTCCGCGATCGCGCGCTGGATGGTGGCGAGGTGACCGGCGGCGGGCTGGTCGGCGATCCGCTCGAACCGGACCTGACCGAGCGCGATCTCCGACGCTCGGAGCGTGTCCGTGTCGATGATCGCCCGCAGCTTCTCCTCAGCGGTCCGGCGGGAGTCGCCGAACGGGCTGTCGTCAGGTGGCCCCAGTGCGGCGAGCCCGAGCAGGACGGTCGTGGCTTCGGCGGCCGAAAGGCGGAGCGGCGGCAGGAAGTACCCCTCCGGTAGCGCGAACCCGCCGCCATTGCCCGGCGTCGCGACGACCGGCACACCGAGCTGGCCCAGCGCATCCAGGTCGCGCAGGATCGTCCGGCGGCTGACCTCGAATCGGGCCGCCAGCTCGGCCGCGGTCCGCTGGCCACCGCGGAGTGCCAGCAGGATCCCGGTCATGCGGTCGGTGCGGTTCATCCTGGGGTTTCCCGTTCGGTGGCGCGGAGCGGCGAGCCGACCGGTCCATTGTGCGTGATGGGAAATGGTATCCGGGGATGGTTCGCCTCGCGACGGGGCCGATCGCACCGTCTTGGAGGGGTCCGTTTTACGGCGAATCACCCGTTTCGCGGGCCGTTACGAGGCGTTATCGCGTATAATTAGGGGAGTCGGATCGCCCGGCCGGGCCGCCCTCGCCCGCCAGGCGCTCGACCCGGCCACCGCGCCGTGACCATCACGCAGCGAGCGCCCACGCTGGCCGCTCGCCTCACCTCCGAGGGATTGCCCCTGTCAAGCAACAAACGTCGCAAGTCCGATTTGCCCGTTCCGTCCTTCCAGGATGCGGCCGCTCATTACACCGCGCCGCCATCCGAGCGCCCGTATCCCACGGAGCGCCCTCAACAGCGCGCCCTGCTGCTCGCCGTCGACTTCGACGAGCCGGATAACCTCTGGGCGCTCGAAGACTCGCTCGGGGAGCTGGAGCGGCTCGCGGGCACCGTCGATGTCCAGGTCGTCGGGACCGTCACCCAGAAGCTGCCCCACCCGATGCCCGGCACCTTCGTCGGCTCTGGCAAGCTCACCGAGATCAAGAATCTCCGTGATGCGCTCCACTACGACATCATCATCGTCGACGCGGAGCTGACCCCTGCCCAGCAGCGCAACCTCGAGACGGAACTCGGCGTCCTGGTCATCGACCGGACCGCCCTGATCCTCGACGTGTTCGCCCGCCGGGCCCAGACCCACGAGGGGCGCCTCCAGGTCGAGCTGGCCCAGCTCCAGTACCGCCTGCCGCGACTGACCCGGATGTGGACCCACCTCTCCCGCCAGGCGGCCGGTGGCGTCGGGCTCCGTGGTCCCGGTGAGACCCAGCTCGAGGCCGACCGCCGCGAGGCCGGTGCCCGGATCAGCTTCCTGCGCAAGCAGCTGGAGCAGGTCACGACGCACCGCGAGCTGCACCGCGGCCAGCGGCGCGGCAACCTGATGCCGATCGTCGCGCTCGTCGGCTACACCAACGCCGGCAAGAGCACGCTGCTCAACACGTTCACCGGCGCGACCGTGCTGTCCGAGGACAAGCTGTTCGCGACGCTGGACCCGACCACGCGGCAGGCCGAGTTTCCGTCCGGTCGCGGCGTGCTGCTGACCGACACCGTCGGCTTCATCAACAACCTGCCGACGACGCTGGTCGCGGCGTTCCGGGCGACGCTGGAGGAGATCAACGAGGCCAACGTCCTCGTCCATGTCCTCGACGTGACCCACCCGAACGTGGCCGAGCAGGCCGCGACAGTCAATGACGTGCTGGAGGAACTCGGCGCCGACGACAAGCCGGTGGTGCTCGCCCTGAACAAGGTCGACGCACTGCCCGGCGGGATCGACGGGCTGGAGCCGAGTGTCCGCGACGCGATCGCCTCGGCGGTCGGCGAGGAGCTGCTGG
Source organism: Thermomicrobiales bacterium (assembly GCA_035944555.1). GTDB lineage: Bacteria > Chloroflexota > Chloroflexia > Thermomicrobiales > UBA6265 > CADCWK01. Next base: position 27,721 of record DASZAY010000029.1, on the reverse strand, counting down.
CGAAGGCCGTGCCGATCTCGGCGCAGCAGAACCAGGGACTCGATGCGCTGATGAACGCCGTCGAGCAGACGCTGGAGGCGGAGTACGACTTCGTCCCGGTCCGGGTCCAGGTGCCCTTTGACCGCCAGGAACTGGTCGAGCGCTTCCACCGCCTCGCGCGGGTGGAGTCGACCGACTTCGACGAGCACGGGGCGGTCCTGCGCGGACTGCTGCCGAGCGCGTTCGTCGGCCGGTTCGAGGGCTTCATCAAGGTCATGCCGCGGAGCCTCGAAGGTGGTCGGGTGGATGTGCCCGTCGCCGCGGCGCAGGCCAGCGCCGGCGAGCAGTCCGACCAGCAAGGCGTGGCCGTCGTCGGCTAACGCCAACTCCACCTGAATACCCCGGCGACGCCCGGAGACCGCTACCCTGTGGGCAGTGGTCCCGGGCGTCGTCGTGTCCGGGAATGATCAGCCAGTGTGGGAGGCACCATGGCACAAACCGATACCAGCGGAGTGGGCGGCGGGCGACAGCAGTGGCCGGACCTGCCCGAAGCGACGCGGAGTGAGATCGAGCGTCGGCTGGGTGACCCGGTCGTGTCGGCGGTGAGCCTGCCGGGCGGCTTCTCGCCGGGGCTGGCCAGTCGGCTCACGCTGGCTGGCGGGAGCACGGTCTTCGTCAAGGCGGTCTCTCCGGCGCTCAACCCGGAATCGCCGGCCTTCCACCGGCGGGAAGCGACCATCGCCGCCGCGCTGCCGGCCGACGCCCCTGCCCCCCGGTTGCTGTGGTCGTTCGATGAGGGAGCAGCCGGGTGGGTGGTCCTCGCGTTCGAAGCCATCGACGCCGCCAGCCCGCCGCTGCCGTGGCGCCCGGCCGACCTCGACCGGGTGATCGCCGCCATCGACGCGCTGGGCGAGTCCCTGACGCCGTCGCCGGTGCCCGACACGGTCACGGGACGGGCCGAGGACTGGAATCTGATCCGGATCCCACGCTGGTCATGGATGCGGGACGCGCCGCCGGAGGGGCTGGACAACTGGTCGCTCCGGCACCTCGACCTGCTGGTCCGGGCCGAGGAGGGGCGGATGGAGGCGGCACGGGACGAGACGCTGCTCCATCTCGATCTCCGGGCCGACAACATGCTGCTGACGGCTGACCGGGTGCTGATCGTCGACTGGCCCCACGCCCGGATCGGCGCGCCCTTTATCGACCTGGTCGGGTTCGCCCCGTCGCTGGCCATGCAGGGTGGCCCAGCCCCGGACGAGCTGTTCCGGCGCTCCGTGACCGGCCGGGCCACCGACCCGGACCGACTCCGACCCGTCGTCGCGGCTATCGCCGGCTTCTTCACGATGGCCTCGCTGGGCGACCCGGTCCCCGGCCTGCCCACGCTCCGGGCGTTCCAGGCGGCGCAGGCGGTCGAGGCTCGTCGCTGGCTAGCGCGGCTGATCGAGGTGGAGCCGGAGTAGGGACGACTCTAGGAGTCGCCTGGCACTGTTAGGGCGAGCTGCCCGCTTCGCCAGAAAATGGCGGGCCTTGCCCGCGGCGATCTCTGCAACGCGATTGCTGGTGCTGGTTGACAGGGTGCTTTCCGTTCGCACGGCTGCCCCGGGGGACGGACCCCTCCCCCGGCCCCTCCCCGGCTTCGGGTTGTCTAGGTGGTAGTCAGCTCGGCTTCAGCGCCACCCGGCCCGGAGAGGGGAGCGTTGGCTTCCATCACGGTGTTGGGGACAGACAGCCCAGGAAGCGCTTCAGCGCGACATGAAAGCCCCGCTCCGGGCCGGGGGAGACGCAGTGAGGCTTCAGCCGAACGGAGCGATCCCGGAGCGGGAGAGGGGTTGGGGAGAGGGCTGTCTCCCGGGGCACCAATATTCATAAGCCCGCAGGCGTTCTCGGACATCCGATATCGCCTGAAGGCGATGGCCGCTAACGCGGCCGGGCGACCACAAGGGTCGCCCCTACAGGCCCGGATCGTACCTGCCGGCACACCCGGGGCTGTGATCCGGCATCATGTGCCCATGACGACGATCGATGGAGGAACGATGACGGCGGCGAAGCATGAGGTGGACATGGTGCGGGGGCCGCGCCCGGAGCGACTGGAGCGGGCGGTCCGGATCGTCGACGAGTGGGTCGAGAGCCGGCTGGTCCCGGGCGTGTCGCTGGCCGTCGCGTTCCGGGGCGAGGTCGTGTTGCACCATGCCGCTGGCAAGGTTTCGGCCGGGAGCGGTGGTCCAGTCGGCCCGGACACCCTCTACCCGGTCGCGTCACTCACCAAGCCGGTGACCGCGGCGACGGTCCTGGCCCTGGTCGAGCGAGGCGAGCTCTACCTCGATGAGCCGGTCCGGCGCTGGCTCCCCGAGTTCGCGACTGCGACGAGCGATGTCGCCCGGCGGCAGATCACAGCTCGTGACCTGCTCTGCCATGTCGCTGGCCTGCCGAAGGATGACCCGGACATCACGGACCTGCTTGCCCGGGAAGCACCATTCGCCGATCTCCTCGATTCCGCGGCGGCGGTCCCGGGCGACTATCCGCCGGGGCGGCGCGTCGGGTACAGCAATATCGGGTACTGGGTGCTCGGGGGACTGGCCGTCGCGGCCACTGGCGCGGGAACGGACTTCGCCGACCTCGCGACGGAGCTGGTCCTCCGGCCGGCCGGGCTGACCCGCACCACCTTCCGGCCCGGCGCGGATGCGGACCTCGCCCGGCGCTACGGGCCCAACCGGATCGCCAACACCGATTACGGACGCCATCTGGGATCGCCGGCCGGCGGACTGTTCGCGACGGCGGGGGAGATGGCCCTGTTCGCCGGGCAGTTCGCCGATGGGGCCGGTTACCGTGGCCCGGCCGGCGGCGTCAGCCGGGCCAGCGTCCACCTGATGACGACGGACCAGACCGAAGCAGCCTCGTTTCCGATCCCGGCGCCTAACCCGATCACACCACGAGACGAACCACGACGCCCCGGCCCGCTACCGGGCGGGATCGTCGGCGTCCGCGAGTGGGACCGGTGCCCGTGGGCGTTCGGCTGGGACGTGCGCGGCGACAAGACGGGGCACTGGGTGGGCGACCTGGTCTCGCCACGGACGATCAGCCACCTGGGGCAGTCCGGCTGCCTGGTCTGGGCGGACCCCGATTCGGGGCTGAGCATGGCCGTCCTGGCCAACCGCGACCTCGGCTCGGGCTGGGCGACCGGTGGCCGGCCGGAGAACTCGCCCGGCGCCATCGATTCGCCGGCTCGCTGGGCCCGCCTCAGCGACGTCGTCGCCAGCGCCATCTAGCTCGTCCCATCGCCGGGGAGTCCCAGCCGCCAAGGCAGCGTCCGCCGGGGCGCCGGGTGTGCTCCCGGCAGGCACGAACGCTGGTCAGTGATCCGTACCTGGTCCGACCGGGGCCGACCACAACCCGGCGAGGGCGTCGACCATCCCGGCTCCACACGCAGCCCATGTCGCTCGCGCGGTCGGCCGTCCCGCCGCCAGGGCCGCCTCGCGGTCGGCCAGCATGTGAACGGTGATCAGGCGCGCCATCGCGCTGCGCTCGGCCCGGGTCGCCTCTGGGAGGTCCGGCAGGCACGAGCGGATCCCCTCGATCGTCCGCCGGAGCGCGGGAGACTGGACGGCAAGTTCGTCGATCGCGTCCTGGTACCGCGGGTCGGTCGCCACCCGGGCGCCGAGCCGGGCATACCACGTCGGGGAGCCCATCTCGTCGAGATGCCGGGTAACCGGGTAGACGAGGCACCCGATCCAGTCACGCAGGTTGGCACCGTCGCCGATCGATTCCAGCGCCTCGACCCGGAAGCGCTCGATGCGCCTGGCGTTGCGGCGGACGATCTCGAGGATCAATTCCTCGGTCGTGCCGAAGTGGTAGTTCACCGCGGCGATATTGCGCTGGCCAGCCGCGGCGCTGATCTGCCGGTGCGAGACGTTGTCCAGCCCGTGCTCGGCGAACAGCCGCTCAGCCGCCACGAGGATCGCCTCGCGAGCCGCTGCGCCACGACCCCCCGATCGGGAAGCAGCGGCGTGCCCGTGATCATCTGCAGTGTTATCGAGCGCGGCGTCGTGGGGTGCTGGGGTCAAGGCCAGTTCTTTCTATCAATCGTCCACATCAGTGTGCCAGCGTGCAACCAGTGAACACCACCGGGTCGACTAATTCAAACAATTGCTTTAATCTACTGCGCCTACCTGCCGTCCCATCCAGAAGGACTCCGATGTCGCACGCAGCTCCGTCTCCCGCCACGGCCAATCCCGTGCCGGCACCCGGCGCATCCTCCCCGAACCTGATCGTGGCGATCCTGGCGCTGGCAGGCATCTCCGTTGCCCTGATGCAGACCCTGGTCATCCCGATCATCCCGCAGCTCCCAAGCCTGCTCCGTTCATCGGCCAGTGACGCGGCCTGGGCGATCACCGCCACCCTGCTCGCCGGCGCCGTCGCCACGCCCCTCGCGGGACGCCTGGGCGACATGATCGGCAAGCGCCCCGTGCTGCTGGCGAGCCTCGCGCTCATGGTGCTTGGCTCGGTCGTCTGCGGGCTCAGCGACAGCTTGGTCCCGATGGTCACCGGCCGCGTGCTCCAGGGGCTCGCCGCCGGTGTCATCCCTCTGGGCATCAGTCTGATGCGCGATGTCCTGCCGGCCGAGCGGCTGGGGACGTCGATCGCCCTGATGAGCGCATCGCTGGGCGTGGGCGGCGCGCTGGGCCTGCCGGCCGCGGCGGTCATTGCCCAGAATCTCGACTGGCACGCCCTGTTCTGGGTCTCCGCGGGTCTTGGCGCGGTCGTGCTGGCCCTGGTCGCCTTTCTGATCCCGGCCTCGCCCAACCGCACCGGGGGACGGCTGGATATCGTCGGAGCGGTCGGACTCTCAGCCACGCTGATCAGCCTGCTGCTGGCGGTCTCTAAGGGGGCGGACTGGGGCTGGACGAGCGGGCTGACTGTCGGGCTGCTCGTGGCGGCGGTCGTACTCGCCTGGCCTGGGGCGCGTGGGAGCTGCGGACCACTCAGCCGCTGGTCGATCTCCGGGTCACGGCCCGGCGCCAGGTCCTGGTGACCAACCTCGCGTCGCTGATGTTCGGCTTCTCGATGTTCGCGATGTTCCTCGTCATTACCCAGCTCATCCAGTTGCCGTCGCAGACTGGCTATGGGCTTGGTCGATCCATGCTCGTTGCGGGACTGGCGCTGGCGCCGAGTGGTCTCGTGATGATGGTCGCGGCGGCGATCTCCGCCCGGATCACGCAGCGCTATGGCCCGAGGACGACGCTGATGCTCGGCGCGCTTGTGGTCGCGATCGGGTACGGGCTGGGAACCGTGATGATGGGGGCCGTCTGGCAGCTGGCAACGGTCGCCGGGGTGATCGGCGCCGGGATCGGACTGGCCTATGGTGCGATGCCCGCCCTGATCATGGCGGCCGTCCCGGTCAGCGAGACCGAGGCCGCCAACAGCTTCAACACGCTCGTGCGATCCATCGGCACATCCGTGTCCAGCGCCGTGGCGGGCGCCATCCTCGCCGGGTCGGCGGTCGTGATGGGGGGCACGAGCATCCCGTCGCAGGACGGCTTCCGCCTCATCCTCGCCATCGCCTCGGGGACGGCACTGGTCGCGCTGGTATTCGCCGCGTTCCTGCCGCGCCCGATCGACCGGCCTGCCGTGCCGTCGACGCTGCCCACCGAGGTCATCGCCGAGCCCGACGTCTCGCCTGCTCGCGGGTGACTGGCGGCTGGTACGCGCTTCGCCCCAACCGGGCGGGCGCCAGGCGAGCAGCCGGTGCATCCGGACAACACGGAAGAATGCAGAAGTCCCGGCGGAATGGTTCCGCCGGGCCTTCGCGTTGCAGGCATTCCGGAGAGGAGCGCCGCGATGGTTACACCTTGCGCGACCGGGTCGGCATGGGTGTCGGCGGGCGCAACCCGTTCTGGGGCGGCTGCTCGTCGATCGAGAGCCAACCGCGGCGGAGTGCCGTGACGACCGCCTGCGTGCGGTCGTTGACGGCCAGCTTCCGCAGGATCGAGGTGACGTGGTTCTTGACGGTCTGGGCGCTGATGCCGAGCGCGAAGCCGATCTCGGCATTGGTCATCCCGTCACTGACCTTGCGGAGGATATCCAGCTCACGGTCGGTCAGCGGGGCGAAGGCACTGGTCGGGGCCAGCTCGCTGCTGGTCGCGTTCCGGAACTGATCTAGCACCCGGGCGGCAACGTACGGCTTGTCCAGCAACTGCTCGTTGATGACGTACTCGCCCGTGGACGAGCGCCGGATCAACTCGATCAGTGTGGTCTCGTTGACGTCCTTGCCCGTGTAGGCCGACGCACCGGCGCGGATCGCTCCGAACAGCTCGTCGTCGTTCTCGTTGGCCGAGACGACGATCGTCGCCAGGGCCGGGTGACGCCGGCGCATCTCGGTCGCGACGCCGAGCCCCGGAGCTTCGACGAACGTCGTGCCGATCAGTGCGACATCCGGTCCGGCCTCGTCGGCCAGCCGGTAGCCCTCGTCCGCCGTCCCGGCGCTCCCGACCAGCGTCATCTCTGGCGCGAGTGCCAGGCACCCCGCGAGGCCGCGCCGGAACAGCGCTTCCCGCTCGACGATCAGCACCCGTATCGCCTTGTCCGTCATCTGAGATCTTCCTTGGCTGGTGCCAGCGATCGTGCTCTCGCTGCCTGTATGGCCCGGCATCCAGCCACATGGTCACCAGCAATTGTGGGATTCCAGGGCAGGGCCGGGTCGGTCATGCTCCTGTTGGGCTATCCCGGATGGGGAACAGGCTGGCCCGGTGCGGGAGAACCAATTCCATCCGCCTCCACCATCACGAGGATGGTACCAAGTGTAGGAGGGTATAGGACCAGTTCCAACCGGACTATGGTCCCGGTCCGAACCAGGGCACGTCACCAGAATGGCCACGGTAACCAGCCATTCCTTGAAGGGGCTACATCGCCGGATTCGCACGGGAAACAGGCTTCCCATCCCCAGGTGGCCGGTACCGGCAGCCTCCGGTCTTCACCATACCCCGGTGCCGGGTTGGGTGGACCGGAATGCCGGCAACCCCCCGTTCCGGATTAGCCCGAACGGGTACCGCTGTCAATGGCGCAATCTCCCGGCGTTGGCCCCGGGAAGCCGGCTGCATGACCCGGAAACCGTCACGGGATCCGGGTCAGCCCTCCGCACCCGGATCCCATATCCACGGGCACGGCTATGTAGCGCAGGCAACAATCATGTCGATGCTGCAATCCGGCGACCAGGGTCAGCTCCGGCCGGGAGCGTCGGTGGTGATGTCGGCGGTGACCTCGTCCGCCGGGCCGGCCAAGGGATCCGGTTCGTCCACGATCGGGCTCGCGAGGACCTTGTCGACCCGGTTGCCATCCATATCCATCACTTCGAACCGCCAGCCTTGCCAATCGAACAGGTCGCCGGCGTCAGGAATCCGTCCCGTCCGGGTTAGGACGAACCCGCCGAGGGTGTTGTAGTTGCCATCCTCTTCGTCCGGGAGTGGAGGCAACCCGAGCAGGCTGAGGAAGCCGTCGACCGGGACCATCCCGTCGATCAGCCACGAGCCGTCCTCTCGCTCGACCGCGTCGGGGTCCTCGGCGTGGTGCTCCTCGCCGATGTCGCCGACGATCTCTTCCAGGACATCGTGCAGGGTGACGATCCCCTGGGTTCCCCCGTACTCGTCCACGACGATCGCCATCGGGTCGGACGCCCGCTTGAACGTCTCCAGCAGGCGCAGGGCCGGCAAGCCCTCCGGGACGAACTCCACCGGGCGAATGTGCTTCTCCAGCTCGTGGCTGGTGCCGCGCTGGAGGTCGGCGAGGATGTCCTTGGCCCGGACGACACCGCGCAGATCGTCAAGGCTGGCCATGGCAACCGGGAAGATCGAACGGTGACTGGAGAGGATCAGATCGCGATTGGTTTCGAACGGATCCTCCAGGTCCAGCCAGGTCACTTCCGAGCGAGGCGTCATCAGGTTGATCGCGCGCCGGTCGCCCAGTTCGAAGACCCGGCCGATCAGGTCGCGCTCGGCCGCCACGAAGACCCCGGCCTCGGTGCCCTGGTCGAGCAGGACGGCGATCTCGGATTCAGTGACGGGCGGCTCCTCGGCGTCGCCGCCGGGGACGAGCCGCAGGACGAGCTGGGTGCTGCGCTCGAGGAGCGTGATCGCGGGAGACGTCACCCGCGCGAGTGCTGTCATCGGCGGGGCGATCTGCGCGGCCACACGCTCCGGGTTGGACAGGCCGATCCGCTTGGGAACGAGCTCGCCAAGGATCAGTGTCGCGTAGGTGATCAGGATGACGACGATGACGAACGCGACCGGCTGGGCGGACCCGCCGATGACGGGGATGGGCTCGATCACCGGAGCGAGACGGCTGGCAAGCGTGGCGCCACCGAACGCTCCCGAGAGGACGCCGATCAGGCTGATGCCCACCTGGACGGTGGAGAGGAAGCGCCCCGGGTTGTCGCTCAGGGCAAGCGCCGAGCGCGCGCCGGCACTCCCGCTGTCGGCGGCCTGCTGGAGGCGAGCCTTTCGCGATGAGACAACCGCGATCTCGGACATGGAGAACAGGCCGTTGGCGATGATGAGGACGACGATGATGGCGATCTCGAACCCGACGCCCAAGGGTGGCTCCCGATGGACCGACGGCACTCCCGGCCGCCAGCCGGCGGGGATGCCAGCCACTCTGGGCGCCGTGGGATGCCCCGCGCCTGCGGGTCACCGTCGATAGGAGAAAACGTAGCACATCACATGGCCGGTCCTGGGCGAGGGGGCGGTCAGCCGGCGGAATGGGACCGGCGGGATTCCAGCCACCACCCGGTCGCCCAGGGACCCGCGACGGCCAACGGGTAGGCGAGCAGGAAGGCGACGGTGATCGTCCGGGTCTGGAGGGCGTCGGCGCGGGGATACCCGAATCCGAGCGCCGCGACGAGCACACCGTCGAGAAACAGCCCGACGAGCAGCGCGACACCGATCCGGAGCCCGGTCCCGCTATCCAGTCGCTGCCCCGTGAACCTCGTCCAGCCCATGGCCAGCAACGCCGATGCTCCAGTCGTCACGACGCAGACAAGGGCATAGGTCAGGAGCGTTGGTGCCCCGTCAGTGGGCCCGGGCAGGATCGGGCCGACGACGAGCACGATCAGTGCCGTAAGGACGACCCAGACGAGCAGACCCAGGACCAGCTCGGAAGGGCGAAGGTGGACGGGGGTAGCGCGATCCATGGGGCAACTCCAGCATGTCCGAACCCTTGGTCGGTTTACGGGATACGTTTATACGATAAACTATCGGCTTGTGGTTGCGGGCGGATCGAGGCCGGGCAGCGAAGGGGAAGGTCGGTTTGCCGCGAATCGCACGAATCAGCGCGGAGGGAATCGTGCTGGCCGCGATCGCGGTCGCCGATCGCGGTGGGCTGGAAAGCCTGACGATGGCACGCGTCGGTCGCGAGCTCGGCGTCGAGGCGATGGCGCTCTACCGGTACTTCCCGGGGAAGGACTCGCTGCTCGATGCCGTGGCCGAGCACCTGATCGGTGAGATCACCCTCAAGCCGGACGACACCAACTGGGAACAGGCGGCCCGGGCGGCGCTCCAGTCGATCCGGGATCTGGCCCGGCGGCACCCGGCGCTGTTCGCCATGGCGCTGGAGCGGGCGCCGCGGGCACTTGCCGAGGCGCACCTGGTCGACCAATTCCTGGCCCTGATGCGGCGAGAGGGGCTGGGCGGGCCCGATGCGCTCCGGTTGTTCCGCCTGCTGTCGGATTACGCCATTGGGTTCGCGCTCTCTGAACTGCGCGGCTTCGTCCTCGAGGGAGAGGCATTGGGGGTGACCGCGGACGCCGACACGTTCCCGGAGGTTGCCCGGCTCGTGTCCGCGCTCGGGCCTCCGGATCACGACGCCGACTTCGCCTTCGGGCTCGATCTGCTCTTCGCCGGGGCACACGCAATGCTCGCCGGGCGGGAAACAGGGACGACATGAAGGAGGGGCCCGCCGTCGCGACGGCAGACCCCTCTTTCCCATCAGATGGAAGGGATCCCTGTCAGGTCGCGTGGCGACCGAGACCTGCGGGCGGAATGGACTTGCGGAGCAGGCCCGTGATCGCGATCAGCGTCAGGATGTAGGGCAGCGCGATCAGGATCTCGGTGTTGATCGGCAGGCCGGCCGCCTGCGCCTGGATCTGGATCGCCAGCGCGCCACCGAATAGCAGCGTCGCGATCAGGGTCCCGACCGGCGTCCAGTTGCCGAAGATTACGGCTGCCAGCGCGATGAAGCCACGGCCCTGGCTCATGTCGTTGGTGTAGAACGACAGGTCGCCCAGCGACAGGCAGGCCCCACCCAGCCCGCCGAGGACCGCGCCGGTCAGTACGGCGATGTAGCGGGTCCGGTTGACGGCGATCCCGACGCTCTCGGCCGCCTTGGGGTCTTCGCCGGCTGCCTGCAGCCGGAGACCGCCCCGCGTCCGGGCGAGGTAGAACCAGATGATCGGGACGAGGATGAAGGCAACCGGGACCAGCAGGTGAATGCCGTTGCCGAACGAGAACAGCTTGGCGGCGTCCGGAGTGCGACCGGATGTCTGGAACAGCTGCGTGCTGAGATAGGCCGGGATAGCCAGACCGAGGATGTTGATCGCCGTGCCCGCCACGATCTGGTCGCCCCGCAGGCTGATACACCAGACCGCATGGATGCCCCCGAGCGCCAGCGCGCAGAGGCAGCCGATCAGCAGCCCGAGCAGGGCATTCCCGGTGTAGTAGGAGCCGATCGCCGCGCCGAACGCGCCGATCAGCATCAGCCCCTCGAGACCGATGTTGACCACGCCGGAGCGCTCCGAAATCAGCCCTCCCAGGGCCGTGAGCAGTAGTGGGGCAGCGGCGCGGAGCGTGGCCCAGAGCAGCCCCAGTGTCAGGAAATCGTCCACGCTACCTCCACCGGCCGGCTAGGGGAATCAGGGGAATCGGGACACCCGGTCCGGGCGACAGGTCGTCGGCTCACCATCTCAGCTCGCCACCTGCGTGTCGGACGTGCCGGTCCCGGAATTGGTCGAGGGGCGGGTCGGGGTGCCGCGCCGGAAGAAACGGCCGAGCCGGTAGTGGGCGAGGGCGCCGGTCGCGGCGACGGCGAGGATGACCAGCGCCTGGAGAATCTGGACCAGCTGGGAGGAGATCCCCGCCGCGCTCTGCATCCGGACCGCGCCGGACGACAGCATGCCGAACAGCAGTGCGGCGAGCAGCACTCCCGCCGGGTGGTTGCGTCCGGCCAGCGCGACCGCGATCGCCGTGAAGCCATAGCCGGGGTTCGGGTTGCTGTGGCGACCGGTGACGCCAGCCAGGTCAAGCGCGCCCGCCATGCCGGCCAGCGCCCCGCTGAGCGCCATCGTCCCGACGATCATCCAGCCCCAGCGGATCCCGGCGTAGTCCGAGGCTCCCCGGCTGAGGCCAACGGTCCGGAGTCGGTAGCCAAACGTCGTCCGGAACAGGATCAGCCAGACGAGCAGCGCGGCGACCGGGATCAGCAGCACGCCGACGTGGAGGCGGGTGCCATCCAGCAGGATCGGGAATCGTGCGGTTTCCAGCGCCCGCTGGGTGCCGTTGCGCTCCGGCTCGACGGGCAGCCAGCTGTCCTGCCCGACTGCGAAGTACGAGATCCGGTAGGCGATGTAGTTGAGCATGATCGTCGTGATCACGACCGAGGCGCCGGTCTTCGCCAGCAGGGCACCGGGGATTGCGCCCCAGAGCCCCCCGACGACCATGGCCGCCAGCACGACGGCGGTGATATGGAGCGCCGTCGAGACCCCGAGGTCGGTCGCGGCGACCAGCCCGGCCGCGAGCGAGCCGGTGAACAGCTGGCCCTCGACACCGATGTTGAACAGGCCGGCCCGCGATGCGACCGCGAATGCCAGCCCGCCCAGCGCCAGCGGGGTCGCGGCGATCAGGGTCTCGGCGACCTGGCGCCGACCACCGAGCGACCCGTCCAGCAGTGCCTGGTAGGCTGAGACCGGGTTGCCTCCGGACAGCAGGATCACGACGGCGCCGACGACGAAGGCGATGACGACCGCGAGCAGCGACAGCCCGATCGCCGCGAGCGAACCGCTAAGCCGGGACATTGCCGACTACCTCCCCTTCGGGATCGACATGGACATCGCCCCGCTCGTCGACCACCGGACCGGTGTCATCGGTCCGGCCACCCATCAGCAGCCCGGCACGGGTGCGGCTCAGCTGACCGCCGGGGAAGTCGCCGACGATCCTCCCGTCATACATCACCAGGATCCGGTCGCTGAGGTCGTAGATCTCGTCCAGGTCGAATGAGACCAGCAGGACCCCGCGTCCGAGGTCTCGCTCGGCGACCAGCTGCTTGTGGACGAACTCGATCGCGCCGACGTCCAGGCCGCGGGTGGGCTGGCAGGCCAGCAGCACGTCCGGCCCGCGGAACAGCTCGCGGGCGATGATCAGCTTCTGCTGGTTGCCGCCGGAGAGCGACCGGGCCGGGGTTCCGTCGTCCGGGGCACGGACGTCGAACCGGCTCATCAGGTCGCGGGTGATCCGGCGGGCGGCCCCGACGTTCAGCCAGCCACCGCGGCTGAACGGACGTGTGTCGGTCCTGCCGAGCATGACGTTCTCTGTCAGCGAGAAGTCCAGGACGAGGCCGCGCTCGTGGCGGTCCTCGGGGATATACGACAGGCCCCGGCGGCGGCGGCGCTCGGGGTTCAATCCGGTCACGTCGCGGCCGTCCAGCTCGATGGTGCCGTGATCGGGCCGGCGGATTCCGGACAGGACCTCGATCAGCTCCGCCTGTCCATTGCCTTCTACCCCGGCTAGGCCGACGATCTCGCCCCGGTTGATGGCGAACGAGACATCCCTGAGCGCACCCGAACCGACCGGGCCGACCCGCAGGTCCCGTGCGACGAGAACCGGGGCGCCGGGGTGGGCCTCCGGCCGGTCGACCGTCAGCGAGACGCCCCGCCCGACCATCAGCTCGGCCAACGACGAGGCGGTCGTGTCCTTCGTGTCGCGGGTCCCGACTGTCCGGCCCCGCCGGATGACGGTGACCCGGTCGCTGACGGCGGCGACCTCGCGCAGCTTGTGGGTGATGAAGATGATCGTCGCGCCACCGGCCCGCAGCCGGTTCAGAACGACATAGAGATCGTCGACTTCCTGCGGGGTGAGCAGCGCCGTCGGCTCGTCCAGGATCAGGATCCGGCCGCCCTGGTAGAGGGCGCGGAGGATCTCGACCCGTTGCTGCATGCCGACCGGCAGGTCGCCGACGCGGGCGTCCGGGTCGACGTGGAGCCCGTAACCGTCAGCCAGTTCGCGGACGTGGCGGGCTGCGGCGGCACGATCCAGGGTGAAGCCGGGCGAGACCCGCTGCTCCTGTCCGAGGATGATGTTCTCGGCGACCGTGAACCGGGGGATCAGCATGAAGTGCTGGTGCACCATGCCGAGGCCGTGATTGACGGCCTCCCGCGGGCCACGGTGGGTGGCGGGCGCGCCGTTGACGGCAATGGTCCCCTCGTCCGGGTGGTGGATCCCGAACAGGATGTTCATCAGGGTCGACTTGCCGGCCCCGTTCTCTCCGAGCAGGGCATGGATCTCGCCAGGACGAACCAGCAGATCGATTCCGTCATTGGCGACGACGCCATTGGGGAACCGCTTGACGATGCCGCGCATCTCGACGGCGTAGGTGCCGGGGCTGGTGGCGAGGTCAGACCTGGCCTGGGACCCGGCCGGGGCGAGGGGCTCCTGCGTCATCGGTGTTCCCGCGGAGCGCGTGGCTCCTGTTCGCGTGGCGGAAGTCAGAGTCGTAGGTGGGCATGATACCCCGCAGCCGCAGGTCGACCGGGGCGGGGCGGGACATGCGACCGCCCGGACGGGAATCCCCACAGGGCTCCCCGTCCGGGCGGTTGTGGAACGTGGTCACGGGACGGTCAGCGGACCGACCATGTCCCTGGGAGACGCCTTAGGACGCGGGCGTCGCCTCGGGGGTGGCAGCCGGGGTGCCAGCAGCCGGGGTGCCAGCAGCCGGGGTGCCAGTAGCGACATCAAGGACCACCGGAGTGAAGGCGGCCAGCGTGTCGCGATCGACCGGGACGACGATCTCACCGGACACGATCGCGGCCTCGTAGGCTGCGACGGTCGCGGTGATGTCCGCGGAGAGCTTGCCGGCCGGGTCGCCGATGCCCGTGCCGTCCTCGATCAGGCCGAGGTTGTTGATGCCACCCTCGAAGGTGCCCTCGGACAGGTCGCGGACAGCGTCGATCACGGCGACGTCGAGCGCCTTGCCGATGAAGAAGATCTGCTCGTTGGCGCCGATGGCAGACTGGTCGGAATCGACGCCGATGACGGAGTTGGCAAGGCCACGGGTGCGCGCCGCCTCGAAGATCCCGTTATTGGTCAGGCCGGCGATCGGGAAGATGATGTCGGCGCCCTGATCGTACTGGGCGGAGGCGGCGGACAGGCCACCGGCCGGGTCGCCGAACGAGCCGACGTAGTTGACCAGCGGCTGCCAGTCGTTGCCCAGGATCGTCCGGGCACCGGCGGTAAAGCCGACCTCATAGCGGACGACCGGCGGGATCTCCTCGCCACCGACGATGCCGAGGATCTTGGACTGGCTGTACAGTGCTGCGGCGACACCACCGAGGAAGCCGCCCTCCTGCTCCTTGAACACATAGGACTCGACGTTGTCGGCCTCGACGACCGCATCGAGGATCACGAACGGGATGTCCGGGAACTGCGGCGCGACCTCGGCGACGGCGTCGACGAGCAGGAAGCCGACGGCGATCACGATGACGCTGGTCTCGGCGGCTTCGACCAGGTTCGGGTAGTAGTTGCTCTGGTCGAGGGATTCGAGGTAGGTGGCGGTGTAGCCGAACTCGGCGGCCGCGGCCTGGACACCGGCCCAGGACAGGTCATTGAAGTTGCCGTCGCCGATCCCGGCCGTGTCGGTGATCATGGTGATCTGGCCGCCGTCCTGGGCGCGGGCGCCGACCGCCGAGAGGCCGAGCGCGGCCATGGCCGGGGCGAGCGCGAGGCCGCCCAGCACGGTCCGGCGGTTGATGCGACGGACATTGGTCACGGTGGAGAGGGTGTCGAAGCTCACGAGGTCACTCCCTTGTCGCCCGCCGAGGGGCTGGCCTGCGGCGCGACACCGGACGAGACCGGGCGCGCGGGGCCGGGCGCGTGCCTGCTCCCGGCCGGACTCCTCCGATTCACCCCGCACCGGGCCACACGATCCCGCCAGGGGGCGGGGCGGACCAGGCTGTGGGCGAGAGAATGGGGAGATACCGGACGGATACTACCAAACACACCCCTCCGACGTGGCATCGGGCGGCGAGATTCTGGGCAATCTGACTAAAGACCTGCGGGTTAATTGTTCAGGATGTGGGCAGCGGCATCGTGGCCACGATCCGGGCCAGCAGCTGGGACACGTCCGGCACATCGGCCGCGTTGGCACCAGGGTGGGCCATCCGGACGATGCCATCGCGGTCGATGACGAAGGTCCCGGGGAGCTGGCGGACACTCCCGACCGTCCGGCCAGGCAGATGACCCCGGAGCATCGCCCGGAGGAACGGACGACCCGGCGTCAGACCGAAGACCTGTTCCAGCGATCCATCCTGCAGGCCGTAGGTCGCGAAGGCAGACCGGCTGTCGTCCGAGAAGACGGGGAAGGGCAGGTGCATCTCGTCGCGGAAGCGGGTGGCCTCGGCGGGAGTTCCCTGTCCGATGATGGCGACATCGACCCCGGCGGCGGCGAACTCGTCGCGCATCCGGCCAAGGGACTCCACCTGCGCGCGGCACAGAGGACACCCATACTGGCGGACGAAGACAAGCATCAGTGCCCGCGGGACGTCGACCCACAGCTCGGCCAAATGGACGGGCATGGAGCGCTCATCGCGGACCTGGGCGTCCCTGGCCCGGGCGCCTACGCCAGGACCGAAGGTTTCGTCGCCTTGGGATGTGACTGGAAAAGTTAGCGTCGTCATTGCCTGTCCGCGGTACAGTCCGTCAGATGTCGGGCGGCTCGTGGACAGACCTTGTCCGGTAGGCGTCCCAATCGATCATGTAACGCAGGATACGTTCCATTGGTGACTCCGGGTCGAAGGTGGAACCGGGAAGGCGCGCCGCCATGGCTTGGCTGCTGATCTTCGTCGGTGGTGGCGCGGGCGCGTGTGCCCGCTATGGCATTGGTTCGCTCGCCGGGCGCTGGTTCGGGGCGGCGTTTCCCGCCCACACCCTGCTGGTCAATGTCACCGGATCGTTCCTGATTGGGTTGATCAGCACGATCCTGATCCAGCGTGGCGTTCCCGATCCGGCCTGGCGGCTTGCCATCGTGACCGGGTTCCTCGGTGGATACACCACCTTCAGCGCGTTCTCGTACGAGACGATCCAGCTCATCCAGGACGGCCACGGCGGCCGAGCCCTCCTCTATGTCCTGCTGAGCAACGGGCTCGGCATCCTTGCCTGCGCACTCGGCATCGTCGCCGTGCGGTGGTCAGGGCTGAGTGGCTGAGGTGACTGCCAAGCAGATGCCAGCGGGGCTCAGGTCCGGTCGAGCAGGGCGGTGAACGACTCCCGGGTGTAACCCCCCTGCTCGATGATGTGGTTGATCACCGGCTTGGAGAGCGGCTTGGTGCCGTGCGATAGCCGGATCCGCCGGCCGGGTCGGTCCGGGTGCTCCAGCATGAAGTGATCGCTGCGTGGCCGAGAGACGTCTACCCAGCCGTCGGCAAGCAGGGCCCGGTGGACGGCTCGCTTGCTGGCGATGGGAAGCGGAACGGTCGGCATGGGCTGACTCCGATCGGGGCAGGGTCAACTGTCCCGCCCACTGCAGGTAACGCATGTCCCGTACAAGCGCGCCCAGGAGCGCATCGTGACACCGCGTAGATCAGTCGGAGGCAGCCATGCGGAGCGAGAGGGTCTTCGAGACGCCGTCCGCGCCCATCGTGATCCCGTAGAGCGTGTCGGCACTCTCGATGGTGCCGCGGTTATGAGTGATGACGATCACCTGGGTCTCGCGCGCCAGCGCCTGGAGCTGGGCCCGGAACCGGACGACGTTGGCCTCATCCAGCGCCGCGTCGACCTCGTCCAGCAGGCAGAACGGGGTCGGGTTGACGCGCAGGATCGCGATCAGCAGCGCCGCCGCCGTCAGCGACCGTTCGCCGCCGGAGAGCAGCGACAGGTTCTGGAGCCGCTTGCCCGGCGGCTGGGCGACGATGTCGATCCCGCCGGGGGCACTCCCGCTCGTCCCGTTGCCCTCGGAACTGGTCATGACCAGCCGCGCGGTGCCGCCACCGAACAGCTCGGTGAACGCCTGGCTGAACGCCACCGCTACCCGGCCGAACGTCTCCTCGAACCGCTGCCGCATCGTGTCGTGCAGCTCAGCCAGCAGCTGGCGGAGGGATGTGGCCGCGCGCTGGACGTCGTCGAGCTGCTCGCGGGTGAAGGCGTGGTGGGCTGACTCGCGCTCGTACTCGCCGATCACGTCGTCCCCGACGTAGCCCATCCGGCGAAGTCGCTCCTTGAGCCGGGTGATCTCCCGCTCCGGGTCGGCCGGCATGGTCCAGTCGTCCGACGGCGGCGCGTCCGCGAGGGTCAGCACAGTGGCCGGCTCGTCGAGTCCAAGGTCCTCGGCGATCCGGAGCTCGATCGCCGTCAGATCGGCCCGGGCCTCGCCCTCTGCGCGGCTGGCCTCGCCGCGGGCGCGCTCGGTCTCGACTTGGGCCCGGCGGCCGGCGTCGATTGCCTGGGCGATGCGGGCTTGCTCGGCCTGGACCCGCTTCAGGTCGAGAGCCAGCGGCTCGTGCCGCTGCTTCGCCTCGGCCAGCCGGGCGGCGAGTCGGTCGGCCTCGCTGGACAGGCGCTCGCGCTGAGCGGTGACCGCCGTGATCTCGCCATCGAGCGTGGCGGCCCGCTCGGTCCGCGTAGCGCGCTCGTCGTCGAGGGCCTGCCGTTGGGCGGCGAGCGCGGCCTCGCGACGGCGCTCCGACCGGAGACGCTCCTCCAGGGTCGCCAGCTCCCGCTGGTAGTCACCGATGCCGCGCTCCGCCGTGGCCGCTGTCTCGGCCGCAGCAACCAGGGCCGCCTCGGCCGCTTCCAGTTCGCCCTGCAGGTTCGTTCGCTCGCCGGCCAGCCGCCCGACGGTCGCCTCGATCGTCGCCCGCTCGTCAGCCCGCCCCGCGATGGCCGTCTCCAGTGCCGCGCGCTGCCGCTCCGCGTCTCGCTGCTCGTTCTCCAGCTGGACTAGCCAGGATGCCAGGCGGCTCCGCTGGGCCGCCTGCTCCCTTGCCGCGGCCCGGATCCCGGCAAGTTCTCCTTCGGCGGCGCGGCGCTCCTCGGCGATCGCGGCCGGAGCCCGTTCAGCCTCGGCTAGCGCGGCGGCAGCCCTGTCACGGGCATCAGCAAGCCCGCCGATCACGCCGGGCAACTCACGCAGCTCACGGCCACGGGCCAGGGCGCCGGTCTCACGGATCTGGGCGCCACCGGTGACCGATCCACCGGCCCGGGCAATTTCGCCGCCAAGCGTGACGGTGCTCCATCCGGTCGGCAGATCGCGGAGCGTAGCGCGGGCGGCAGGCAGGTCATCGACGACGACAGTCCGGCCAAGCAGCGCCTCGACGATGTCGACGAGCGTGTCGTCGACGTCGACCAGGTCGCTGGCGACGCCGTGGACTCCGTGCCCGCCGCGGGCGGCGTCCGGCCGGCCCCTGCCACCCCTACGATTCCGGACGGTGTCGCGCGGCTGGAAGGTCGCCCGGCCGGCGCGTGTCCGGCGGAGATGGGCGATCGCAGCTTCCGCATCGGCCCAGCGATCGACGACGACGTCCTGCAGGTGTCCGCCGAGCGCGACCTCGATCGCGGTGTCATAGCGGGATGGCAGCGCGACCAGTTCGCCGATGGTGCCTTGGATCCCCTGCAGGTCACCGGTGCGGGCAGCCTGCATCACCGAGCGGACACCCGCGTGCAACCCGGCGCCGGACTCCTGCAGGTGCTGAAGCGCGCGAAGGCGGGCGGTGGCGTCGTTCAGCTCGCGGTCGGCGTCGGCGAGCCGCTTCCGGGCGTTGGCCACTTCGGCGACGGCGGCGTCATGGCGCGCGGCGATGTCAGTCAGCCGGTCGGCGAGCTCCGCCTGGACCCGATCGCGGTCGACGCCGGCGGCATCGTGGGTGGCGAGGTCGGCGCGGGCCGTCTCAATCCGCTCCGCCCGCGCCGCGATGGCGTTGGTGTGGCGCTCGCGCTCCGCCCCGTCCAGCTCGGCGCGCTGAGCAAGGAGCGCGGCCTGGCGCTGGGCGTCGCCGGCCCGGCGCTCTGTCTCGCGGGCCAGCCGCCGGAGCCGCTCGGCTTCCCGCTCACGCTCGGTCCGGGCCGTTGCAACGTCTGCCGTCTCCCGGCGCAGCGCCGCGATCGCGGTCCGGATCTCCGTGACGCTGGCTTCGGCCTCCGCCTTCCGCCCGGCGACGCCGGCACGCTCGTTCTCCAGCGTCGCGGCCTGCTCGGACAGGCCGGCGAGGGTGTCGGCCATATCCTCCTGGCGTCGGACCAGGGCGGACAGGCGCTCGCCGGCCAGGTCGCGCTGATGGCCAACCCGCTGGGCTTCCTCGGCCGTCTCTCGGATCTGCGCGTCGGCCCGCTCCAGCGCCTGGGTAGCGATCTGGACCTGCTGCCGCGCCGCATCGCCGGTCGCGACCAGTTGGGCCAGCGCCTGCTCGCCGTCCCGGACGGTCGTCTCGATCTGCTCCAGTTCCGCCCGGGCCAGGTCGGCCAGTTCCGCGGCGGCCCGGAACAACTCGCGGTAGTGGGCGCGCTGGATCGCCGCCAGGGTGTCGCGGACGGACTGCCAGTCACGCGCCTGCCGGGCCTGGCGCTCCAGGGTCCGCAGCCGCGGCTCCAGCTCGGCCATCAGGTCATTGAGGCGCGTGGAGTTGCTGTCGACCTCGGCCAGGTTGCGCTCGGCCTCCGCGGCCTTCATCCGCAACCCGGCCAGGTCGGCAGCGTGCTCGAACAGGCCGCGCCGCTCTTCCGGGCGCTGGCTGAGTGCCGCGTCCATCAGACCCTGCCCGACGACGGTATGGCTCTGGCCCAGGGACGCGACGAGCTGGTGGACATCCTTGAGCCGGACCCGGCGGCCGTTGATCAGGTAGTTGGAGTCGCCGGACCGGAAGGCACGGCGCGTGACCGTGACTTCAGCGAATTCGCTGGGGAGCCAGCCGGTGCTGTTGTCGAACGTGACCGTGACCTCGGCCATGCCCATCGCGCCGCGACCGTTGCCACCGGCGAAGATGACGTCATCGGTCTTGCGGCTGCGGAGGGCGTTCTGGCTGGTCTCGCCGAGGACCCAGCGCACGGCGTCGGAGACGTTGGACTTCCCGGAGCCGTTGGGCCCGATCACCGCCGTGATGCCCCGCTCGAAGACGATCGTCGTCCGCGTCGCGAAGCTTTTGAAGCCGTGGATCTCCAGCTTCGTCAGCTTGGGTCCGGCACTGGGCGGAGGCAGCGGCGAGCCATCCAGGGGCGCGGTCGCCGGGGTGAGGCCGTTCTGCGCGGGGTCGGTGCGGGTGGCGGACACGCGCGGCTCCTCTCCGGCAGGTCGGCGGCGGGACGATGATGGGGTACGTGGATCGACCGGAGATGGTAGCACGCGACCTGTCAGAGGCTCCGGAAAATCATGCCGTGTTGCCGGGCGGACGGTGGCGTATGGTGCGTCCGGTCGGGCGGGGGATTTGGAGTCGACGGTCCAGGTCGTTCCCGGGCCGGGCGACCCTGGCCCCCGGCTCACACGATTACGGCCACTCCACGACAGAACCCATGGCGGCGAACACGGGAGGACCACCAACGGTGACGGACACGGTGAACCGACTCGGGATCTCATCCGGCGCGTTCTGGCCCCATGCCGGCACGACGGCCGTCCCGGCGCTCGTCGGCCGGCTGGGCGTGCGCGCCGTCGAGGTCATGCTCCAGGACGAGACGGAGTACGACGCCGCGTTCGTCCGCTCACTGCGCGGCGGCTTCGATGCGGTCGGGGCCGCCGTCCACAGCGTCCACATCAAGCAGAAGCTGCATCTCGTCGTGACGGGGTCGCCGGAGGAGGTCCGGGCCGGCTGGGAGCTATTCGACCGCGGGATTGCGGCAACGGTGGGGCTGGGCGCGAGCGTGCTGGTCTGGCATGGGCCGAGCCGGCGGGAACCGGGGATGCCGGCGGCGCTGGACCGGTTCCCGGAGGCGGCGCTCCGGCTGGCCGAGCGTTGCCGGGCGGCCGGGCTCACCCTGGCGATCGAGAACGTCGCCTACTGCGCCCTGCCAGCGGTACGGGAGGTTCGCCGGTTCGCCGGGACGACGGCCGGCAGCGGGATCGGCTTCACCTTCGATCCGTTCCAGGCGTCCGATGCGGGCGCCGCGCCGCTCCTTGTGCTGGACGCGATGGGCGACCAGCTTGCCAATGTCCATCTCAGCGATCACCGCCCGGACAGCGGGCAGCGCCATCTCGCGCCGGGTGACGGCGACCTGCCGTGGTCGGCGCTCCTGCGGATGGTCGCGGCCCGCTACGACGGCCCGCTGATCCTCGAGAGTCCGCTCGGTCCTGAGCCGGACGAGCCGTTCCGGCGGGTCGCCGCGTACCTCGTTCCCCGGATCGCCGCGGCGCGGGTCGATCCGCTCGTGAGCGGGCAGCCGCCGGAGGGGGTCCGGGCCGCACTGGACCTGTTCAATGCCGGCCACTACTACGCGGCCCACGAGGGGCTGGAGCACGAGTGGCACGCGGAACCGGGACCGATCCGCGATCTCTACCAGGGCATCCTGCAGGTCGGCGTCGGCGTCCATCACGCCCGGAACGGCAACCGGACCGGAGCGGACATCAAGCTCGCGGCGGGACTCGGACGGTTGCGGTCATTCCTGCCCGTGGCACTCGGGCTCGACGTCGCCGCGCTCGTCGCCACGGCGGAGCGGTACCAGGCATGGGTGCGGCAGGGCGAAGGGCCGGAGCCGCCGCCGCCCGTGGTTGCTACCGTGAACGATCGGGCGGCGGCCCGCCAGGAGTGATCAACAACAGACGAAGGGGCCGGGCGATCTGATCGCCCGGCCCCTTCGTCATGGTGCTTCACCCGTTGTTGTCTGGCGGGGTGCCGCTCAGCGCTGGCGCACGGCGCGCCGGCCGCTGACGAACGCCGCGACGACGGCGACGATCAGCAGGGAGAGGATCGTCATCAGCGGAGAGCCCGGGACGACGGCCGACCCCGTACCGGTGCTGGCGAGGCCACCCACGCCGCTCGGTCCTTCGCTGACACCCCCGACCGGCAGGCCATCCTGGCCCAGGCCCAGGCCGGCGAACATCCCGCTGATGGCGCTACCAACCGCCCAGCCGACATTGGCGCCGCCGATCGCGGTGGCCGGTCCGACCGGGAAGAGCCCGGTACCATCACCTGAGCCGCCGGTCGGGCCTTCGATGACGCCTCCGGTCGGCAGGTCGCCAGCCGGCGTGGTGCCAAGGTCGCCGGCCGGCGTGGTGCCAGGATCGGTGTCCGGCGTGGTGCCGGGGTTGCCGCCCGGGGTGATAACAGGGTCGGTGTCCGGCGTGGTGCCGGGATCAGTGCCCGGAGCGATGCTGGGGGACATCGACGGCTCGCCACTGGCGACGGCCGAGGGGCGTGGGGCTCGGCTCTCCTCCGGCATCGTGCTCGCGGACGGAACGGTGCTGGCGGACGGAGCCTCGCTGACGCCAGCGACGGGCGGAATCGACGCGATGGGCGAGGAGGTGGACGGGGTAACGCTCACCTGGGCCGACGGGACGGTGCTGGCCGACGGGACGGTGCTGGCCACTACCGGATGGGACGCTGCGGCGTCGGACGCACTGGCTGAAGCAGCTGCGTTGGACGCGCTGGCCGAAGCTGACGCGGCCCGATCCAATGCGGACGCGTCGGATGCAGACGCGTCGGATGCAGACGCGCTGGCCGAGGCGACCATGTCGGACGCGGCGGCATCAGATGCGCTGGCCGAGGCCGAAGCCGCGGCATTGGCGGCGGACGCAGACGCGACAGCGGCGTTTGAGGCTGAAGCAGACGCGACGGCGTTATCGGAGGTCAGTGCCGCCGCGGCGGCATCGGACGCACTGGCCGAGGCGACCGCCGCATCGGACGCCGCGGCGCCGCTGGTCGACGCAACAGCGAGGTCGGAGGCGACCACCTGGGCGGACGCGGCCTCGGCCGCCGCGATGGCCTGAGCGGACGCGGAGGAGACGGCCTCGTCAGAGGCAACGACCCCGGCGCTGGCCGATGCCTGCGCATTCCCGGAAGCCAGGGCTTCGTTCGAGGCAAGGGCGTTGTCGGAGGCGACCGTCGCGGCGCTGGCGGCTTCGGCGCTGGCGGATGCGATGGCCTGATCAGAGACAACCACCTGGCCAGAGGCCGACGCGATCGCGTCGTCGGAGGCCGACGCGATCGCGTCGTCGGAGGCCGCCGTCTGCGCGCTGGCCGAGGCCATTGCGTTGCTGGAGGCCAGGGCGTTGTCGGAGGCCACCGTCGCGGCGCTGGCGGCCCCTGCGGAGGCAGCAGCATCGGATGCACGGGCCGACGCGATGGCATTGTCCGAGGCGATGACCCGGGCGGATGCCGCTTCGGCGGACGCTGACGCAACCGTCTGCTCGGAAGCGATGGCCTGCTCGGAGGCAACTACCGCGGCGCTGGCCGATGCTTGTGCGTTGTCAGATGCGATGGCGTTGTCGGACGCGATAGTCGCGGCGCTCGCGGCCTCGGCAGAAGCCGATGCGACTGCCTGGTCGGACGCGATGGTGGCGGCGCTCGCGGCCTCAGCGGAAGCCGACGCGATGGCCTGATCGGAGGCGACGACCTGGGCAGACGCCGCGCTATCCGATGCGACGACCTGGGCGGAGGCCGACGCCGACGCGATCGCCTCGTTGGACGCAACGACCTGCGCGGAGGCGGCATGGTCGGAGGCAACCACCTGGGCGCTGGCCGAGGCGACCGCGTTGCTGGAGGCGACCGCGTTGCTGGAGGCGACCGCCTGTGCGCTGGCCGACGCAACGGCAGCCGATGACGCCGACGCCTGGGCAGCCGAGCAACCATTGGCGTAGATCGCCTGCCCTGCTTCGTTCCAGTTGGCGGAGTAGGTGCGGTTCTCATAGACGAACGGCGGGACGATGTCCCGGTTGTCCTGGTGGCTCAGGTGTGTCCGGACGACGGCCTGCGCCGCTACCGTCTGCTGAACGTACCCGTTCGCGCCGTTGTTGGCATGGCAGATCGTAATCCGGTCGGACGTCGCATCTTCGGAGGCCTGAGCGCCCGTCGAGGTGACCGCTGCGGAGGCGCTGGCCGATGCGGCGGAGGCGCTGGCGACGGCCGTGTCAGATGCAACTGTCCGAGCTGAAGCACTGGCGACGGCGGTATCGGACGCGGCCACCTGAGCCGAGGCGCTGGCCGCGGCGACAGAGGCCGACGCAGCGGCGACCGAGGCAGCGGCCCGGGCCGAGCTGGACGCGACGGCGGCGTTAGACGCGGCGGCCTGGGCGCTGGCCGAAGTTGCCGGGCTGGTCGAGGGGGCGGTCGGCGCGGCCCCGTTGCAGGTGATGATGCTGGTGGCGGAGTAGGGGCTGTTGGAGTCCGGCGTGAAGACAGTCAGGATGCAGCCGGCCGGGTGCTGCTGGGCGTTCTGGTACTGCAGCGTCGAGGTGCTCGCCGCTCCCTGGCCGGCGCTGTTGCCCTGGATCCGGTTGGCGTTGCCGGTCGTGCAGTCCTGGGCCGTCGTGGCGCCGGCCGGGCAGAGGTAGAAGGCGAGCTGGCCCTGCGGCTGGGGGCCGGCCTGGCCATCCGTGCTGACGACCCTGAGGGCGACCGTGTCGCTGGAGTTCGGACCGGTCCAGGCCGGCTCGTCGGAGAACTGGATGGTCGCGGTGCCCCGCTGGACGGGCATGACCTGGCAACCGCTGTCGCCGAGCGTCGCGCCGGTGCCGTGGTTGCCAACAATCGTGACCCGGACGGAGTAGGTGACGGTGCCGTCGGCGGCGATCGCCCACCCGCCGACCCGGCCCGGCGTGATGTCGTTGACCTTGGTGCTGGCCTCGTTCCAGAGGGCCGAGCAAGTGGCGTCGCTGTAAACGCGGTAGGTGACCTTGGCCTGGTCATACGGGCTCGGGCGGACGCTCGTGCCGTCGCCAGAGATCGTCGCCTGGAGCTGGAAGTTCTGGCCCGGCATCATCGGCGTGCTGACCGGGAAGCTCTGCTCGCCGCTGGTGTTCACGATGTAGCCGATGCCGACCGTCGTGCCGGCCGCGATCCCGGCGGACGGCGAGGCGGAGACGCTCGCGGACGGGGAGGCCGAGGCACTCGCCGACGGAGACACCGAGGCGCTGGCGGACGACGCCGTCGAGGCGGACGGGGACGGGGACGCCGGCGTCGAGGCCGCGGTGCTGGACGGGGCGGAGGAGACCGGGGCCGGCGTCCCGCAGGTGGTCGTCTCACCCGTGTAGCGGTTGTTGTAATCGCGGAACGCGACGCGGTAGCAGGCGGCCGACTGCGGGTTCCACGTCGTGATCGTCGTGGTCGCCCCGTTGGAAACCTGCCCGTTGGCGACTTCGCTGGAGCAGTTGGAGGTGCCGTTGTCACAGGCGTAGACGGTGACCTGGCCGCCCGGCATTGGGCCGGCGGCCGTTCCGCCATTGGTCACCTGGATCCCAAACGTCTGCCGGCCGTCTGCGCCCGTCACCTGGGATACGACCGGGACTGCCGCGGTTCCGTCGACGACCGTGAAGGTCTCGCACGAGCTGGCGATCTCGGCGCCGTTCTCGCGGAGGACCAGCTTCAGGGCATACGTCCCGGCCGCGCCGGCGTAGAAGCCGGATCCAGCGTTGTATCCATCGTTGCTGCAGGTCGAGCCGGCGTTGACGCCCATGGTGAGCTGCTGATTGCCAGCCTGGGGCGAGACGCTACCAGCGAAGGTCATCTGCTGCCCGGGGAGGGCGGGCGTCGACAGGCTGTACTGGGAGGAGCTCCCCGCAACGGTATAGGACGCCGAGAAGGTATAGGAGACGTCCTGTGCGGCGACGGACCTGGCATCGACCGACTCGTCGGACGGGCCAGCCGTCGCGGTCGGGGTCTTCCCCGCCGTGTTGGCGGTTCGGGCCGCCCGGGCCTGGGTCGCTGCCGGTTCGACGGTTGCCGGGACGCTGGTCGCGGTCGGCACGACGGGGACGATCGTCGCGGGGACCTCGGTGACGACCGGTGCGGGCGTCTCGATGATGGGCGCCGGGGTCTCGACGATCGGCGCCGGGGTCTCGACGATGGGGGCCGGGGTCTCGATGACCGGGGCGACGGTGGCCGGCACTTCGGTCGCGACCGGCGCGACCGCCGGCTCGCTCGCGGTGGCCGGGGTGGCCGCATCCTGGGCAAGGGCCCGGGTGCTGACGATCGGACTGAGAAGCCCGAGCATCAGCGCGAGAATCGCGAAGAGGGAGAACAATCGGACGGACAGGCGGCGCGCAGGCATCGACAGCTCCTGGCGGGCACGGCGAGCGCGCCCACAGAGGGAAAAGCGAAAACCGGTCCCGAAAAGACGGGGCCGGTTTCACCACTAGCTCCCTGTCGCCCAGGTGACCACATTACGGGCGGACAGATCATCGCTCCCATTACCAGGAGGTTTTCAGTTGTTAGCCGACAAGATCGGATGAACTCTTGGGCCAGATCGATAGTACGGGGGCCGGGTGGCTTCGTCCATGCCGCGAAGGAGGCCATAAAGTACTAACTCTGTGCCGGTCAGGAGATGCACCGTCAC
Source organism: Thermomicrobiales bacterium (assembly GCA_035944555.1). Classification (GTDB taxonomy): domain Bacteria; phylum Chloroflexota; class Chloroflexia; order Thermomicrobiales; family UBA6265; genus CADCWK01. The sequence goes on along the minus strand of DASZAY010000029.1, from coordinate 1,028 downwards.
TTCCCTGCCAGGTCAGCTGCTGATTCCGGTCGGCGAGTTCCTTGACTGGCTATGAGCCAGTCAACCGTGCTCGTCCGTGCGGCAGGAGGTCGCTCGCACAGGTCTCGCCGGGCGGATGCCAGGCGTCCCGGCAGGAAAGATGAGCCCCGCCGGAAGGATTCCGGCGGGGCTCATCGGGACTATGGCGAGGACAGCTGGAGGGGCGGGAAGACTACTCCCGCGCGCTCATCCGACGTCGCAGGAACAGGTAGCCCGCTACGACGACGATCAGGAGGTAGGTCAGGACCAGCCAGAGCACGTCCGGCATCGTCGCGGGCGAGTTCCCGGTACCCGTGGACGGCAGATTGTTGACGCCGGCCACGACCGGGCCGGGGGTCGTCCGAGTTGCCCGGGTCGGCGTGTCGTCCGCGGCTGCCTCGCCCACCGATCCGACGACGGGAGCCGGGGGAAGGGGTCCGCGGGGGGTCGGTGGGTCGATTATCACGCCCGCAACGGGCGGAGACGCGCTGCTCGACGGCGTATTGCCGGTCGGGTCAAGGATCAGGTTGACGACAATGATGAGCGTCCGCACCCCGGCCACGACCGTGAAGGAGGCCCTCCCAAGAACGTCGCCGTTCTCGTCGACTTCCGAGATGACATAGTCGCCCGGAGCCAGGGCGAAGTCGATCTGGCCGACAGGGAAGTCCCCATTGCCCGTCGTCAGCCGTAGCACCTCTTCATCGTCGTCATCGGTGATCACGAAGGTGTAGCCGTTGGCCGGGGCACACTCCTGGCGGGTCGAGATGTCCTCCGGCGGTGTGATCAGGTCGCCCGGCTGGACGATCGCGAAGTTGGTCCCGGGCTGAGACTGGACCGGACATGTGTACTTGACGAGCCGGAGGTTGTTGCTGGCCGACGGGGAGGCGCTGGCCGACGGGCTCGCTGAGGTGCTGACCGAGGGCGAGGCACTGGCCGGGACCGAAGCACTGGCCGAGGGGCTGGCGCTGGCCGGAGCCGAGGCACTGGCCGAGGCACTAGCCGACGGGCTG
>DASZAY010000028.1:0-66502 GCA_035944555.1 Thermomicrobiales bacterium | reverse complement strand
CGTCCCCGCCTGCACGAGTACCCGATCCGGAGGACCGGGAACAAGGGCAAAGCTGCATGACCGAGTCCGGTATCCACCGAGACATCATCGTGATCGGGGCGTCTGCCGGCGGGATCGAACCGCTGCTCACCGTGATCCGTGCGCTGCCGGCTGATTTCGCGGCATCGATCATGGTCGTCGTGCACCTGCCGGCTACGGCCAAGAGCCGGCTGGCGCAGATCATCCAGCACGTCACGCCGCTCACCGTCGGCGTCGTCGGCGGCCAGGAGCCGATCGAACCCGGACGCATCTACGTCGCCCCGCCGGATTTCCATCTCATCGTCCGCCACGGGTACGTCGAGCTCTCCCATGGCCCACGGGAGAACCACACGCGGCCAGCGGTCGATCCACTCTTCCGCTCCGCTGCCCGGGCCTACGGCCCTCGCGTGATCGGCATCATCCTCTCAGGCACGCTCTACGATGGGAGCAGTGGGCTGATGGCGATCAACGCACACCGCGGGATCGCGATCGTCCAGGATCCGGCCGAGGCAGTCGTCGGCGGGATGCCGGAGAATGCCATCCTCCATGCCAACGTCGACCACGTATTGCCGGCTACTGGCATCGCGGAGACCCTGATCGAGCTGGTCGGTGTCCCTGCCTCTCAGGAGAAGGAGTCCGCAGCCATGGCAGACGAGAGCGAGCGCGTCGAGCAGGTCATCGAGTCCGACTTCCTCCGCCAAGGTCAGGACGAACGACGCGACGAGAGCACGATGTTCATCTGCCCAGACTGTGGTGGCGTGCTGTGGCAGGCCGGCACTGGCTCATCGCTCAGCTTCCGCTGCCACGTCGGACACGCCTACTCGCCGGAAGTGCTCGTGGCACTCAAGTCCGAGGAGATCGAGGCCGCCCTGTGGAGCTGTGTCCGCCTGCTGAAGGAGAAGGCGACCCTTTCCCAGCAGTTGGCAAACCGGTCCCGGGCCGCCGGCCAGAACGGGGGCAACGTGGAGCGGTTCGAGGAGCAGGCGATGCGTGATGCTCGCTACGTCGACGTGCTGAAGGATCTGCTCGAACTGGTCCCCGGCCCGATCGGTGCCCAGGCGATCCCGCAACCGGCGTGATGCGTCACGACGTAAAGAGATGGAACACGTTGAGACCTTTCCGGTCTCGACCGGCTGTTGAAGCCGTCCCAGGGAGAGAACAGGGATGACTATGACTGATCTGGCCCTGCCCCTGGACGTGATCGATGAACCGCAGCTGGTCGTGATCGGGTCATCTGCCGGCGGGATCGAGGCCCTCTCGGACCTGGTCGGCGACCTCGCGGACGACCTGGCCGTGCCCATCGTCATCGCCCAGCACCTCGATCCCGATCGACACAGCCAGCTGGCTGACATCCTGTCGCGCAGGACCACGCTGCCGGTGACGATGATCGAGGCGCGGACTCCCCTTGAGCCAGGTCACCTCTATGTCGTGATGCCTGACCGGCTGGTGACCATCCGTGACGGCGAGGTCGACGTCCATCTCGATGGTGACCAGCGCCCGGCGCCGTCGATCAACCGGCTGCTCGCCAGTGCATCCGAGGTTTACCAGGATCGATTGATTGCGGTCATCCTCAGCGGCTCGGGCTCGGACGGGGCCGAAGGGGCCATGGTCGTCAAGGAGGCTGGGGGAACCGTCATCATCCAGTCGCCGGAGACGGCGGCGTTCCCATCCATGCCCCGCGCCCTGCCACCCTCGATCGTCGACTGGTCAGTTCCCATCGACGAGATGGGGTCGGTACTGACCAAACTCGTGACGGCGCCGATCCGGCTCAATCCGCAGGTCGAACCGGACCTCCCGATGCTGCTGGCCGAGGTCCAGGCCAGGCGGGGGATCGACTTCACGTCCTACAAGATGCCTACCCTGCTTCGCCGGATCGAGCGGCGCATGTCGATCCTGGGTATCACCTCCATCAGCCACTACATCCGGCTGCTCCGGGCCGACACGGACGAAGAGCGCCGGCTCGTCAGCAGTTTCCTGATCAAGGTCACCCGCTTCTTCCGGGATAGTTCGCTCTACGAGTACCTCCGGGAGGCGATCCTGCCGGGCCTCATCGCCGAGGCTGTTGAATCGCGGCGAGAACTCCGGATGTGGTCCGCCGGGTGTGCCACCGGCGAGGAGGCCTATTCCCTCGCGATCCTCCTGGCGGAAACCCTCGGTGAGGGAGTCCGCCTAGGTGTCCGTATCTTCGCGACCGACCTTGACGAGGAAGCGGTCGCCTTCGCCCGCCGTGGGATCTACCCGGCCGCCGCCGTCGCGGGTATCCCGCCCGAGCTGCTCGAGCGGTACTTCATCGCCCGCGACAACTCCTATGAGGTCCGGAAGACGATCAGGAGCATGGTGATCTTCGGACACCACGACCTCGGCCAGCGCCCGCCCTTTCCGCACCTGGACATGGTCTTCTGCCGCAACGTCCTGATCTATTTCACCGCCGGCCTGCAGCGGCAGACCCTGGAAGCATTCGCCTACTCATTGCGCGATGGCGGGTATCTGGTCCTTGGTACTTCCGAGACGCCCCGCCTGGCCAACGAGATGTTCCGGATCCAGGACCGGCGCTTCCGGGTCTACCGCCGGGAGGGCCCGCGACCGGCGATCCGCGCATCGTGGCCAGTCAGCACGATCACCGGCGGGACCCAGACCGCCAAGGCCCAGCGCTCCATCCAGTCGTCGACGGAGCATGCCCGCCGGGATGCCAACCGCCAGGCAGAACGGGCCCAGTCGAGCAGCACCCGGTTTGAATCCATCCTGCGTCACCTCGAGATTGGTCTCGTCGTCGTCGACCGGAACTACGACATCACCTTCATCAACGGTCCCGCCAGGCAGCTACTCGGGATCCATGGCGTCGCGCTCGAGAACGACCTGATCCACATGGCCAGCCAGGTCCCGTCGGCCGATCTGCGCTCCGTCATCGATGGGGTGTTCCGGGAAGGTGGTCCTGCGGAGCTTTCCCGGGTGCTGGTTACCGAACCCGCCACGGGCGACGAGCGCACCCTGACGATCAGGTGCTCGGCAGAAGAGCGGGACGCGAACGACGTCCTCAGGAGCGTCCTGCTGACGGTCAAGGATGTTTCCGAAACCGTCGCGATGGAGCAGTCGCTAGCGACCCTCTCGTCCCGCCTGAACGAGGAATCCACGGATCTGCGGGCAACCGTCGACCGGATGGTCACTGCCAACCGCCAGCTCCTCGCCGCCAACCGTGAACTCAGTGATACCGTCGACGAGCTCCGGGAGCAGGGCGAGGAGCTCCGGATCGTCAATGCGGCGGCCCAGGTATCGACCGAAGAGATCGAGACGCTCAACGAGGAGCTTCAGGCGACCAACGAGGAGCTTGAGACGCTCAACGAGGAAACCCAGGCAACCCTCGAGGAGCTCAACGCCACCAACGAGGAGCTCAGCGTACGGAGCGTCGAGCTCGAGGAACTGGCCGACCTCAACGACTCCGAACGCGCACGTCTTTCGGCGATCCTTGCCAGCATCGGCGAGGCCGTCCTGGTGGTTGACCGGTCGGGGAGCGTCGTGCAGTCCAACCAGGCATACGAGCAGTTGCTCACCAGCTTCGGAGGTCAGTTGCTGATCTCCGATGAGCGTGGCGTCCCGCTCGATCCGGAGTCGACGCCACAGAGACGGGCAGCCCGGGGCGAGGCATTCCAGACCGAATTCACGGTCATGGACCGGGAGATCGGGAGCCGCTGGTTCGAGGCCACCGGAAGCCCGCTCATGGGGGGTGACGGGATCGGGGGAGTGCTCGTCATGCGCGAGACGACCGACCGGCGCCTGCGACGACTGGAAGAGCAGTTCCTCCATATCGCCGGGCATGAGCTCCGGTCTCCGATGACCGCGCTCCAGGGCTATCTGCAACTTGCCCGGCGGCGAGCCGACCGCGTAGCCGACGAGCGGCTCAGTCGGACGCTTGAGCGTGCCCTGACCCAGGCTCAGCGTCAGTCACGCCTCGTGGATCAGCTGATGGACGTCAGCCGCCTCCGCACCGGCAAGCTGAACCTGGTCCTGGAGCCGGTTGACCTGGTCGCGCTGGTCGACGGGGTCGTCGAGACCATGCGGGTCGTGGAAACCATGCGGGACGCGACCATGGATCATACGATCAATGTGACGTCCGACACCCCGACCCTCATCGTCCATGGGGACCAGCTCCGACTGGAACAGGTTGTCCTCAATCTGCTGTCCAATGCCATCAGGCATGCGCCGGACAGCAAGCAGATCGACGTGTCCCTCCGGCGGATAGCGGACGACGCCGTCCTCGAAGTCCGTGACTACGGCCCCGGTATCGCGGCCCAGGATCTGGACATGATCTTCGAGGTGCTCACCCAGGGCCGAGTGGACGATCAATCCAGCAGTAGCGGCCTGGGTCTTGGCCTCTACATCTCCCGGGAGATCGCCCAAGCTCACGGCGGAGTCATCTCGGTCCGCTCCGAACCGGGATCGGGAGCCGCGTTCCTGGTCCGTCTCCCGATCGTGAACCGAACAGGTGTCCGACCGGGTCTGCCCGCTCGGGCCATGTCCGGTCCGGGCACGACGATTCCGTTCAATGCCCGGCCGGGTCCGGCCTGATCGATCAGAAGGGGCGCTCGTCGGTCCGCAACTCCAGCCAGGCGATCTCCTCCGGCGACAGCTTCAGCTTGAGCGCCTCGGCGTTGTCCGCGATCTGCTCGGCGGAGCGTGGAGCGGCCAGCGGGAAGATGTTCATTGGCTGGTCAAAGACGTACGCCAGCGCGACCCGGGGGATGGTGGAGTCGCGGTGCTTCGCCAGCTCCTCCAGCCGGTCCACCTTCCGGAAGTTGTCCTCCGTGGCGTAGGCCTCGATCGAGTTCAGGTCGAGGTACTCCGTGAAGGAGTCGAGGTTGTCCCGCCGGAAGCGCCCGGTCATCATCCCGCCGGCCAGCGACGACCACGGCAACACCGCGATGTCGTTGTCGGCGTACCACTGCCGGGCGTCAACGTTGTCCGGCCCGGCGATCGAGACGCATCCCGCCCACGGCGGCTGCTTCCAGACGGCCAGGCTGAGGTTCGGCGACGACGCGACGAACGGGGTCAGCCCGTTGGCCGCCGCGTACTCGTTGGCTTCGCGGACCCGGTGGTGCGTCCAGTTCGACCCGCCGTAGCCGCCGATCTTGCCCGCCTTGTGGTTGCGATCCAGCACCTCGACGATCTCACCGACCGGCGTCTCCTCGTTGTCCCGGTGGAGGATGTAGAGGTCGATGTGATCGAACCCGAACGTCTTCAATGACGTGTCGATGTCGTCCTGGATGTCGATCGCGTTGACGCGGCGGTCCTTGCCCCCGGACGGGTGGGCGCCCTTGCCCAGCACCATCACCTGGTCCCGGACACCACGCGACGCGACCCACTCGCCGAACAGCAGCTCGTTGTTGCCGTAGGACCGTCCGGTGTCGAAGGCGGTGATCCCGGCGGCGAGGGCATCGTCCAGCAGCTGGAACCCCTGCTCCTTGTCCTCGACCTTGAGCATGATCGTGCCCTGCACGATCCGCGACACCGGCTTGCTGACGTTGGTGATTCGTCCGTATTCCAAGGGGTGCACTCCTCATCTGGACTGGTTGCGGTCGACCAGGAACGATCCCGCAACGGCCACGCCGTCGCGGCGAGGTGACGGACGAGGATCAGCGATCGTCGGCCGGGTAGCGCAACCCCCACGGCTCCCGGACGCGATCCAGCGTCCGGATGATCGACAGCGTCTCATCGAGCGGCATGATCGGGCTCTCGGTCAGATCATCCCGCAGGCACTGTCCGACATGCTCGGCTTCGTAGTTGAACCCGCTGCCCACGAATGGCAGATCGATCCGCTGCTCGTCCTTCCCGGTCTGTCGCAGCGTCAGCTGCGCGGGGGAGTACCACGGACTCTCGATCGACAGCGACCCATCAGTGCCATACAGCGTTGCCTGGACCGGGGTGGCGGTCCGGACCGCACAGGAGAGCTGGGCCAGCTGGCCGCCGGGGTAGCGCAGCCCGATCACCGTCTGCTCGTCGACGCCCGTCTCGCCGATATGGGCCGTTCCGGTGATATCGTCCGGCTCGCCGAACACCATCGAGGCCAGCGAGACGACATAGACGCCGACGTCCAGCAGCGCCCCACCGCCCAGCTCACGCTTGAACAGGCGCCCTTCCGGGTTGAGCGAAGCACGGAAGCCGAAGTCGGCATGCAGCTGCCGGGGCTCCCCAATCGCGCCCTCGGCGATCAGCTCGCGGAACCGGACCATGGCCGGGAAGAAGCGCGACCACATCGCTTCCATCAGAAAGAGGTTTCGCGCCCGCGCCTCGCGGATCAGGTTCTCCGCCTCGGCGGCATTGACGGTGAACGGCTTCTCACAGAGCACCGGCTTGCCGGCCGACAGGGCGAGCAGCACGGCGTCCCGGTGGTAGGGATGCGGGGTCGAGACGTAGATGACGTCGACCTCCGGGTCGGCGACCAGCGCCTCATAGGACGCGTGCCGGTTGGGGACGTCGAACTCACCGGCGAACTTCTCGGCGCCCTCGGCCGACCGCGAGCCGACCGCGACGATCCGGGCGTCCTTCGCGGACTGGATGCCGGTCGCGAACCGCCGGGCGATGCCGCCCGGCCCGAGGATGCCCCAGCGCGTCCCGGTCGTCTGCTCCGTTGTCATGGCGTCTCCTTGTAGGTGGACCCGAAGTGATCTGTCTGCGGTCTCCGGGGATGGGTGTTCTGCAACCGGGCCAGTGTCGCGCCGTTGGGCTGATCCGTAAACCGGGTCCGGGAACGACGAACGCCGACGGGAAGCCCGCCGGCGTGTCGCATGCCCTTGTGTTCCGGTTTCCGCGACGGTCAGTTGCCGCCGTGGACCTCGGTCGCCGGCTGGTAGACGTCATCGATGGTAAGCGCCTCCGGAGTACCCGGGTCCTCCAAGCGTTCGACCTGCTGGTCGTCGAGCAGGATCGCCGCGGCGATGACCTCGTCCATGTTGGAGACGAAGATGTACTCCATGTCGTCCTGAATGTTTCGCGGCACCTTGACCAGATCACGGCGATTGTCAGCCGGCGCGATCAGCCGGCGGATACCGGTCCGGTGGGCGGCGAGCGACTTGTCCTTGAGCCCACCGATCGGCAGCACCCGGCCCCGGAGCGTGATCTCGCCGGTCATCGCCGTGTCGCTGCGGACCGGGCGGCCCGTCAAGGCCGAGATCAGGGCGGTCGCCATGGTGATGCCCGCGCTTGGACCGTCCTTGGGCTGGGCACCTTCCGCCAGGTGGATATGGAGATCCAGCCGGTCCTGGAAGTCCCGCGGGATCAGGAGCTGGTCGGCGCGGGACCGGGCGTAGGACAGGGCCGCCCGGGCGGATTCCTGCATGACGTCGCCGGCCTGCCCGGTGATCGTCAGGTGGCCCTTGCCGGGCATCGTCGCGACCTCGACCGGGATGATCTCCCCGCCGATGTCCGTCGTGCCCAGGCCGATCGCGACGCCGACCTGGTTGTCGCCCAGCGCCTGCTCGAAGCCGTACTTCTTCGGCCCGAGGTAGCGCTCCAGGCGCTCCTCGTCCATCTCGATCGGCAACCCCGGGTAGTCGAGCACCGGCGGCCGGGAGTCGGCGTGGCGCTCGGCGGTCACGGTATCGACCCGGTCCTCCGTATCGGCCATCGCGCTGGTCAGGCTGCGGGCGTCGGCCAGCTCCGGAGCGGGGGAGGAACTGAGCACGACTTCGGTGGTGTCCGACGGGCGGACCGTCTCGACCACCTCGTCGACGCCCTCACGGACCTCGGCCAGGACGCGGAGCGACCGGTCGCGGACGACCTCCCGGGCGACCTTGCGGCAGATCGTCGCCAGTTCGCGCTCCAGCCCGCGGACGCCGGATTCCCGGGTGTAGTCGCGGACCACCTGGCTCCAGAGCGCCGTCGGGATGGTCAGCGCGTCCTCGGCCAGGCCATGTGCGGTCAGCTGGCGTGGCAGCAGGTGGCGCTGGGCGATCTCGATCTTCTCGGCCTCCGTGTAGCCGGAAACCTCGATCACTTCCATGCGGTCGCGGAGCGGCCGGGGGATCTGCTGGCCGTAGTTGGCCGTCGCGATGAACAGCACCTTCGACAGGTCGTACGGCGCGTCGAGGTAGTGATCGGTGAAGGCGTGGTTCTGCTCCGGGTCCAGCACCTCGAGCATCGCCGCGGTCGGGTCGCCCCGGTAGTCGGACGCCATCTTGTCGATCTCATCCAGCAGGATCACCGGGTTGGTGACCTGGGCCGTCTTCATAGCGCCGATCAGCCGCCCGGCCATCGCGCCGATGTAGGTCCGGCGGTGGCCCCGGATCTCGGCCTCGTCGCGGACACCACCGAGCGAGACGCGGACGAATGTCCGGCCCATTGCCTCCGCGATGCTGCGGCCGAGGCTGGTCTTGCCGACGCCCGGCGGTCCAAGCAGGCAGAGGATCTGGGCGCCGTTCGTCACCCCAGCGTCCTTTGTCAGGACGCGCACGGCGAGGTAGTCGAGGATGCGCTCCTTGACCGTCTCCAGCCCGTGGTGGTCGTGCTCCAGGATCCGCTCGGCCTCGACGAGGTCGACGCGGTCCGGGCTCTCCTCATGCCAGGGCAGAGCGAGCACCGTATCGATGTAGCCCCGCACGACGGTCGACTCGGCCGAGACCGGCGGCATCCGCTCCAGTCGCCCGATCTCGCGCAGGACCTTCTCGGCGACGGCCTCCGGCAGGCGACGCTCGGTGACCCGCTCCTTGAGTGCGTCGATCTCGGAGCCGGACTCGCCGCCCAACTCGTCGTGGATCGCCTTGAGCTGCTCGCGCAGGTAGTACTCGCGCTGGTTCTTGTCGATCTGCTCGCGGACGCGGTTCTTGATCTTCTGTTCGAGCGCGGCGACGTCCAGTTCGCTGTCGAGGTGGACGGCGATCTTCTCCAGCCGGGCCAGCCCGTCCGTCTCCTCCAGCAATTCCTGCCGGCGGGCGACGTCGGTCAGCAGCTGGGTCGCGAGCAGGTCGGCGAGGTGACCGGGGTCGGCGGCGCGCTGGACCATCTCCAGCACGTCCGCGGACAGGCGGCCCCGCGCCTCGGCGAAGCGGCTGGCCAGTTCCTGGACGTGACTGACGAGCAGGCGGCTCTCGTCCGGGTTGCTGTTGCGCTCCGGGAGCTGGTCGGCGCCGACGGTGAAGAACGAGCGCGACGAGTCGAACTGGTCGATCCGGACGCGGCCGATCCCCTCCAGCACGACCTGAATATTGTTGCCCTGCTGGCGCTCGACCGAGACGATCCCGGCCAGCGTGCCGACCTGGTGAAGCTCGTCGGCGCGCGGGTCATCGACTTCACTCTCGCGGTGCGCCGTCACGACGATACGGCGTTCGCGGAGCAGCATCGCGTCCTCGACGGCCTGGATGCTCCGGGGCCGCCCGACGAGCAGTGTGACGACGTTGCGGGGGAAGATGACGACGTTCTTGAGCGGGAGCAGGGGATAGCGCGGGCCGTAGACGTCCAGGCGACTCATCGGGTATGCACCCCCTTCGCACCGCTCCCCATCGACGACGGAGGCACGATCCCCTCGGTGGGGCCGATCAGGCCGGGTCGGTCCGCTCTGGTCCCTGATCGGACCTCAGGGGCGGAACACGACCCGGATGACACGGGCGGCAGATTGCGACGGGACGACGGTGACTCGTGGTCAGATGCGGATAGTCTATCGCTGCCGCGGAGTCGGACGCTACCTGTTCGCACGGTCATCGCTACCCTGCCTCTACCGGCGAACGTACGACACAGGGTGATGTTCCGGGCCAGTGTCCCGGTTCAGATCCCTTGTGCAGGGAGTCAACATCGTCATGCAATCCCTTGACCAGTACCGGTGATACCCGGCCGGTCGAGACCCGGACAGGACTAATGGCCGACGTCTGATCCCGTCCTCGGGGTGCCCTATCCGCCGGTCGGGAACCGCGACCCAAGCCCGCCGGCCGGCGCCCGTGTGGCTACTACACTTCCCGGAGGCAGTTCGTCCTCGCCACCATTCACCTGCTTCCTTAGAAGGCTTCACCGTGAACAGACCGTATCGCCGTCCGTTCGGTCCCCTCGTCACGCTCCTGCTCGCCCTCGGTGTGCTGCTGGGCGGGGCCGCGTCGGCTGGTGCCCACGCTGAACTCGGCCGCAGCGAACCGGCACAGGGGGCGCTGCTGGCCGCCCCGCCCGAGCAGGTCGATCTCTGGTTCACCGAGCCGGTCAACGGTGACGACGGCACCCTCTCCGTCACACTCCGGCCGTCCGACAACAGCGTCATCCAGCCCACCTCGCTCACCGTCGACCCGGCCGACCCGATGCACGTCACCGCAACCTTCTCCGGGCTGGGCTTCCAGACGTACACCGTCGTCTGGGCCAACCGCTCCGCGACGGACGGCCACACGATCTCGGGGTCGTACAGCTTCCGGGTCGGCGGCGGACCGACGGCCGGCGCCGCCACGACCGAGGGAGAGAACCCCGCCGCCTGGGCCGTCATCACCCGCTGGCTGACCTTCGCCGGGCTTGCGATTGCTGCCGGAGCATTCTTCGTCGCGCGACTGCTCGCCCGCCCGCGGGCCGGCGGGGCAGGGGAGCGCGGGATGGGCACGCCGCCCCTGGCGCGGCGGGTGGCACTCGGCGGGGCCGCGGTCGCGCTCATCGCGACGCTGGCCGAGATCCCGCTCCAGCTGGCGTTCCCGCCGTTCGATGGCGGCGGAGCATCGCTCGCGAACACCCTCCGGGGGCTGCCGGACGCCTGGTGGTTCCGCCCGGTCGGCGCCCTGGCCGCCGCGCTGCTCGCCCTCGCCTGGCTGCGGCCGGGTCGCACCGGGTCGCCGGCCGTCGGGGTCATCGCCGGGACAGCCGTCCCCACGAGCACCGATCGCGCCGCCCAAACCACCGTACCCTCAGCGCTCCCGGCCATCGAGTGGCCCGGTCTCGTCGCGGCGCTGGCCGGGCTGCTCGGGCTGGCGCTGACCGGCCACAGCGCCGCGCAGACCGGCATCTGGCAATGGCCGGCGATCGCGTCGAACATCCTGCACCAGGGTTCGACGGCGCTCTGGTTCGGCGGGCTGGTCCTGCTGGCCATCGTTCGCTGGTCGTCCGGTCGCCCGTCCGCCGAGGATGCGCCGCGGCTCGACCCGGTTCGCCGCTTCTCGCCGTGGGCACTGGGACTATTCGTCGTCGCGGTAGTGACCGGGATCGCCAACGCCGGGATCATCCTGCCCGATATCCCGTCCCTCTGGGACAGCCGCTACGGGGTCACGCTGCTGATCAAGAGCGGACTGGTGCTGGGCGCGCTCGGACTCGCCTACTGGCACCGGGCGGCGCTGGCCCGGTCCGCTGCCTGGGCGACGGCCCGGCTCCGCCCGACGCTGCGGCTGGAGTCGATCGTCGTCGCGCTGGCCGTGCTGACCGCCTCAGTCATGGCGATGACCTCGCCTCCGACCGGCGACGCACTGGTCCGGGACGAGACGGCGGGCGATGTGCTGCTGGTCAAGCCAGCGTCGCTGTCCGACGGGACGCTGGCCGGGCTGATTGGGCTGCAGTTGGATCCGCTGCTCCCGGGCGAGACGAGCACCTTCACCGTCTCGGCCTACGGGCTCGACGGCTCTCCACAGCCGATCCCGGATGGCAGCCGCGTCTTCCTCGAGTTCAGTTCCATCGAGGATGGCCAGGTCATCCCGCCCCGGCTGGACCTCGCGCCGCTCGGCGACGGGCGCTGGGGCGGGCAGGGCGACCAGCTCAGCATCGAGTCGTGGTGGGAGATCCGCGCGACGGTCCGGCTGGCCGGTGCCGGTGACCACACCGCCGCGTTCCCGATCCTGCTGCCGGACCCGAACCTTTACGGGGAGGACGCCGTCCCGACGCCGGACAGCGACCCCGACGCCCAGGCACTCTATGCCCGGGCCGAGAGCTTCGTCCGCGGCGCGAGTGGCTACCGCAACCTGCAGACGTTGTCATCTCCGGGCGGCGGAGGCGGCGTCTACGACGAGATCGTCGTCGCGGCGGACAGCGCCAGCCCGGCCCGCTACCAGAACACGATCCAGGGATACATGGGCGGCCAGACGGGCGACCCGACGCCGTCCATCCAGCGGCGGATTGGCGCGGAGAACTGGCGCAGTACCGACGGCGGCGTGACGTGGCTGGAGACGGCAGCCATCGGTCAGCCGCTGTCCCCGGCCGAGATCATCGACGACCAGTACGGTGGCGCGACCGGATTCCAGTTGGGTGCCCAGCGGGAGATGAACGGCGAGACGGCCCAGGCGGTGCTGTTCGTCGTGCCGGAAGGCCGCTACGTTCAGACCTGGTACGTCTGGTGGGTCGGGGTAGACAGCGGGCAGCTCCACGGGGAGTTCATGCTCACCTCCGGGCACTACATGATCCGGACGTTCCTCTCCTACAACCAGGACTACGGCATCCAGCCGCCCGCACCGGAGGACGTGCTCAACACGCCAGGCAGCTGACCGGCGAGAGGGTGGTGCTGCCCCGGTTCCGTTCCGGTGTCGTGACACGTTCGCCGTTTTCCGGTGGGACACTGTCCGCGCGGCGCGATCGGGCGCCGGTCATCGCGGAGGAATTCCCATGGGTCAACGGAGGCGAGGCGGACGCGGCGGACGGGGACGGGGATGCGCCACGTCCCTGGTGGCGCTGCCGCTCCTGGTCCTGCTGCTGGTCATCGGCCTGATCACTCCGGTGGTGGCGGGAGCCCAGGACCCCGAGGTCGTTGATCCCAATGCGTTCCCGGGACTGACCACGGGCCAGCGGATCTATGACGAGACGGGCACGTCGCTCACCCCGGACCAGGTCGCCGACCTCCAGGCCCGACTTGAGCGGCTGGGAACGCTGTCGACGCCAGCAGACGCGATGGTCTACGTCCGGGCGCTGGACGCCACCACCGAGGAGACCGACGATCAGGTCGACGCGCTCCAATCAGCCTGGATCAGTGTGACCGGGGCCACCGCCGACGATACCGTGGTGATCCTGATCAACCGCAACCCGGGTGATCCCAATGATGCCCGGATGGGTATCGCGGTCGGGGCGACGTTTGACGATGGCAACCTGCCCGCCGGCGAGCGGTCCGAGATCATCACCGACGAGATGGTCCCGTCGCTGCGGGAGGGTGATGTCTACGGTGCCCTGACCGCCGCGTTGACCCGGATGGAATCCAGCATCGTCAACGGTCCGCCCCGCAACGGCTGGGAGCGGTTCTCCGACCGATCCGCGGACAGCTGGTTGCCATGGGCGGCGATCGGCGCGGCGGTTTCTGGTGCGGCCGGGTCGCTGGCCCTGTTCGGCCGGCGGAACCGGTCGCACGCCGCCAAGCCCCAGCCGACCACGACGCGCCCCGGCTCGCTCACGCCGGCGCTGGCGGCGAGCATCTTCGCCGGTTCGCCACCGGTGTCCGTGATGTCGGCGACGCTGCTGGATCTCGCCGCCCGCGACCACCTGGCGATTGAGCCGGAGTCCGCCGGCGGGACGTTCAGCAAGCCGAAGATCCAGGTCCGGCTGCTCGACGGGAGCGGGATCACGGACCTGGCCGAGCAGGCCGTCTGGACCGAGCTGGAGAAGCTGGCCGAGGGCGACCGGCTCGTCCCCAGCAAGCAACTGGAGAAGCTGGGCAGCAAGGCCGGCGCGACGCAGAAGGTCCTCAAGGGACAGATGGCCGCGAACGGCTGGTCAGACAGCCAGGCGGCGAGCGCCCAGGGCGGCCTGTTCGGCATCAGCGCGGTGGCCCTCGTGCTCGCGATCTTCGGGTTCGTCGTCGTGGCCACGGCCGAGCCATCGCCGTGGGTGTTCGCCGCACCGGCCGCCCTGGCCGTGATCGCGGTCGTCGCCTTCGTCTTCGGCGTGATGACGTCTCCACTGTCCGTTGCCGGGCAGGAGGAGCGGGCGCGGTGGCAGGCCTACCGCGACGGCGTCCGTGATGCCGCCAAGGATGAGCACCGGGTCGTCGACCTGGACATCGACGCGATCCTGCCGGACGCCGTCGGGATGGGCTTCGTCGGCGACCTGGAAAAGCGGCTCAAGGCGATGGGAGAGAGCGGGCAGCCGATCCGGGCCTTCCAGCATGCGACCGGCACGGGCAGCCCGGACTACGCGACGACCGGCTACTTCCCCTTCTGGCTGGCCTACAGCTCGTCCACGACATCATCGACTTCGGCTGGGAGTTCAAGCACGGTCTCGTCCGGGACATCGAGCGGGGGTGGCAGCACCTCCGGCAGTACCTGATCCCGGCGGGACAACCAGTCTCCGACTGACCAACCCCTCTCCGCTGCGGCGGAGAGGGGCTTTCTCACGTCGAGCCGAAGCGCTTCCTGAGCAGTTCACCGACACATTGCTGGAAACGGAGTCACCCCTCTCCAGGCCGGGTGACGTTAGAGCCATGGTGGCAACCACAGCGACAACCCGGAGCAGGGAAAGGGCCGGGGGAGGGGTCTGCTCCCGGGCTGACCCGCTTCGAGACCAAGACATACCATCCTGGACCCGGGAATCAGGACCCGCGCCGTCCCAACCGGTCCCCCATAATCCCGACATGCGTGAAGCAAGCGTGCGTAATCCGGAGCAGTCCGGCTGGCAACGAGGATTCCGGATCGGGATCGGGCTGGGCGTCGGGACCTTCGGGCTGGCGGCGAGCTTCGGCGCGTTCGCCGCCCTGAATGGCGTCCCGCCGTGGCTGGCCGTGCTGATGTCGCTGCTCGCCTTCTCCGGCTCGGCCCAGTTCGCCTTCGTCACCACATTCCCCGGCGGCCTCTGGCCCGCGCTGGGCGCTGCCTCGCTGATCAATCTCCGCTTCATCCCGATGGCGGCGACGACGGCCGACGTGCTCAAGGGCGGGTTCCTGCGCCGGACGCTGGAAGCGCAGTCGGTCAACGACGGGTCGTGGGCCGCGGCGCACCGCCCGGACGGCACGATCGAGCGGGAGGTGATGATCGGCGCGACGCTGATCCAGTGGCCGGCCTGGGCGCTGGGGACGGCCCTCGGTGCGTTCCTCCTGCCGTCACCGGAGACGGTCCGGACGATCGGACTGGACGCGATCTTCCCGGCCTTCTTCACGCTGCTGCTGCTGGACATGATGCGATCGCAGCCCATCTACCGGTCGCTGACCGTCGCGTCGATCTGCGTCTCGGCGCTGGCGCTGCTGGTCGTGCCGGCCGGCGTCGCGATGCTGATCGGCTGCACGCCGGCGTTGCTGGCGGCCGGCAAGCGGTTCGCGGATCGACCGCGGGCTGCGGCGGAGACGACGCCATGATCCCAGAACTCGACACCGGCACGCTCATCGCCGGGATCGTCCTGCTGGCGCTGATGAACGTCGTCTACAAGGCGATCGGCCCGGTCCTGCTGGGCGACCGTCGCCTGCCCGCCGCCGCCGACCGGGTGCTGCGGGCGGTAGGGCAGGGACTGCTCGGGGCGCTGGTCATCGTGACGCTGCTCGGGGTGGGATGGGACAGCTTCGACTGGACGATGCTGCCCGGGATCGGCGGGGCCATCGCGCTCCGGCTCTGGGCTGGCCAGTCCCATCTGGTCTGCGCACTGGTCGCGGTCGCCGTGACGGCCGCCGTCCGGCTGGTGGCATAGTCCCCGCGGCCATGTCCCCATTGGTCATGAATGCCGGGGATGCCACACCGGAGAGGTCTGTTCCGTCCCATTGACGCGGGATGTCGCTGTTGCATCGCCCTGCGGCATCTTCTACCTTACGCGGGAACGACCCGCCTTCGTCGGCCCGCGAGTCCTGCCGCCCCCGGTGCGCAGCGCCACGTCGTGTGGAACCCCTCCCACGACACGCCGTGGCGCTGTGCCCGTCCGGCAGCGATGATTCCCGGCTGACGCGCTCGGGGCGGCTGTCCCTGTGCCTGGCGCGGACCCGTCCCCCCGATCCCCGAGGACCTCCAAGCATGGCTTCCAGATCACGCCCGACGCGCCCGGATGCGCGCACCCGCCCGTCCGCTGTCCCGCGTGCCGCCGCCGTGGAGCGACACGGCACCGTCCCCGGCGCGGACACCGTCGCGATGGCGACCCCGGCGGGGAACGTCGCGGCTCCCGGACGTGGAGGGATGCGCGGGGGCGGCGGCAACCGGGCGGCCAACCTCCGGGCGACCGGCGCCGGTTTCGCAAACCGGGCGCTCGGGCGGGACGCGCTGCGGACGGCGCTGGTCCTGATCGGGATCGGCTTCGTCCTCCGGCTGGCGCTGTTCCCCCTCGGGAATTTCACCATCGACACCAACACGATGACGTCGTGGGCCCAGCGCCTCGTCGATGAGTCGCCCCGTTCCTTCTATACGTCGGGCGGCCTGACTGACCACCTCCCCGGCGACCTCTGGATCCTCTGGCTGATCGGCCACGTCTACAGCTGGTTTGCGCCGATCACGACCGACACCACGGCTGCCCCGATCCCGTTCCTGTTCATGCTCAAGCTCGTGCCGGCCATCGCCGATGCCGTGATCGCGCTGCTGATCTTCCTGATCGGACGCCGGCTCTCGACGGCCACGGCGGCGCTAGTCGCGGTCGCGCTCTACGTGTTCAACCCGGCCGCGATCTTCATCGGCTCGGTCTGGACGCAGTGGGACAGCCTGTCGGCGATGGCCGGGGTCGGCGCGATCTACCTGTTCATCCGCGGCCGGCCCGAGTACGCCATCCCGGCGATCGTCTACGCCTGCCTGATCAAGCCGCAGCTCGCGGTGTTCGGGGCGTTCCTCGGCCTGGCCTTCCTGCTCGTCTACATCGCGCCACACGTCCCGGCGCTGGCCCGCTGGGTCCGGGAGGATGGTCCGCGCGAGTCGCTCAACCGCTCGCTGACCCGGCTCGGGATCGGCGCCGGCCTGTCGCTGGCGGTCTTCCTCGTCGTCTGCCTGCCGTTCAACATCGGCCTGTTCCCTGGCATGGGGGCCTTCACGATCTGGGACCGGATCGACTACGCCCTGAACGTCTACCAGAACACCACCCTGAACGCCCCGACGATCTGGGGGGTGTTCTCCGAGAACTGGGCGGACGACACCCGGCAGACCGCGATCGGGTTGTCCTACCAGGCGACCGGAACGATCCTGGCCGTTCTCGCCATCACCGGGATCGCCTGGCTGACCCTCCAGGCATGGCGGCGGTTCGGCTACCAGGCGCTGATCTGGGGCATGACGGCGGCATCGTTTGCGGCGTACATGCTCCCGACCCGCGGGCACGAGCGCTACCTGTTCCCGACGATGGTGCTGACGGTGCTGCTCGTCGCGCTGCTGCCCCGGTTCATCTGGCTGTACGCCGGGATCACGGCATCGTTCACGCTGACCCTGTACTGGGTCTACTCGCTGTACTTCCCGTCCGAGACGCCCCAGATCAGCATCATCGGCTCGTCCAGCTTCCTCGAGCTGATGGCGGTACTGAACATCGTCCTGCTCGCGGCGACCATCGCCATCGGCTACGCACTCGTGGTCCGGGGCAACACCTTCTCGGCGCCCCGGTGGGTACCGGGCTGGATGTACCCGGACGGCTCGGTCCCCGCCAGTGCCCCGGTTCGCGGCGCGCGCCCAGCCCCGAAGCGTGATCCGCTCGTCGAAGGAGAGGAGGGCGACGCCTCCGTCCGCGATTTCGTCCACGCGGACGCTGAAGCGGCCGCCCGGCCCGCCTGGCAGGTCTGGTACCTGCCGCTGGCGATCGCGGTCATCGGCGCGGTGTTCTACCTGATCCGGATCGACATCCCGGACGACTACATCTATGACGAGGTCTACCACGCCTTCACGGCGGCCCAGTACGTCGACGGCAACGAGAACACCTTCGACCCGTTCCAGAACGCCGGCGACGACGGCGAGGCCGGACTCTACACCTGGTACCCCGGCGACAACGGCGAGCGGACCTACGAGAACTTCTCCTACGAGTGGACGCACCCGCCGCTCGGCAAGGAGATCATCGCCATCGGGATCTGGCTGTTCGGGGACAACCCCTTCGGCTGGCGGTTCACGAGCTGGATCTTCGGCGCGCTCGGGCTGTTCATCGTCTACCGGCTAGGCATGGCCCTGACCGGGCGCTGGGTGGTCGGCGCCGTCGCCGCCGGGCTGCTGCTGGTCGATGGGCTGTACTTCGTCCAGTCCCGGACGTCGATGGTCGACATCCATATCGTCGTCTTCATCATGGCGGCGCTCTGGGCGTTCCTGCGCTACATGCGGGTTCCGGTCGGGGCGAGTACGCGCGAGGTCGGGATCAGCACACTACTCCTGGGCCTGGCGATGGGCGCGGCCTTCGCGACCAAGTGGAACGGCCTGTACCCGATCGTGTTCATGGTCGGTGTGGCGCTGCTGCGGCTGGCGTGGATCTGGATCCGGGCGAGCCCGCTCGACCGCGACCCGGAACCCCGGGCGTGGAGCGATCTGAAGAACCACCTCGTCTTCGTGCCGCTGAACCTGATCCTGCTCCCGCTAGCGGTCTACTTCGTCTCCTACGTCCCGATGTTCCTGTTCGGCTTCTCGTTCGCCGACTTCGTCGAGCTGCAGCGGCAGATGCTCTACTACCACACCGTCGGCGTGGTCGGGCACACGCACAGTTACTACTCGCTCTGGTGGCAGTGGCCGCTGGCGATGCTCCCGGTCTGGTTCGGGACGCAGGACGGTCCTGTCGGGGGGGACACACGCGGCTACGTGTTCAACCAGGTCAACCCATTCATCGCCTGGTCGATGATCCCGGCGCTGATCGCGGTGATCTGGCTGTGGCTGCGCGACTATCGCCGCCACTGGATCGCGGCCCTGGTGCTGCTGATCGGATTCTTCGGCCAGTGGCTGATCTGGTCGGCTTCGCCGCGCGGTGCCTACGCCTACCACTTCCTGCCGATGGTGCCGTTCGGGATCCTCGCGATCGCGACGCTGGTCGAGTACGGCTGGCGGGTGCGGGAACTGCCGCTGGCCGGCCGCACCTTCCTGCAGCGCTACCGGATTCCGCTGGCGCTGGTCGGAGTCGGCGTGCTGATCAACGCGCTGCTGATCATCGGCGTCCAGTACCCACTGCCCAACGACAAGGTCGTGCCGGACGACTATGTGCCGATCGCGCTCTACGGGCTGCCGGTGGCGCTGTTCGGGCTGGTCGCGATTGCGATCGGGGCGGGTGCGCTGCAGAAGCGGTCGGTGCTGAGCCTGCGCAACGGCGCCATCACGTACGCGGTGCTGGCGGTGCTGGTCTTCGCCTTCCTGTTCCCGATCCTCGCCGCCACCCAGCTCACTCAGCAGGGCCTCGACCTCCGGACCTGGCTGCCTGGCTGGACCGTGCGCTGATCATTCCCTGCTAACCCGGATCCATTTCGCGCCCGGCAACCGAACTTTTCGGTGTCGGACGTGGTGCGCGTTCGCACGCCGACCCAGGAGATCCAGTCATGGTGGACCATCACCGTGCCCCGAGCAGGATCGGCGATGAGCCAGGTGACTCACCTGTTGAAGAAGCCTCCAGCCCCGATCGGATTCCTTCTGAAGTGGAAACCACGAATCCGCCGGATCCAGTGACCCAAGGCGACGCCCAAATGGTTGAATCCTCGCCGGTCGCAGCGACACCTGCTGAATCAGCATTGATCCCGGCCAGGATGAGTGCCTCATTTCGGAGAAGCCGGCGGGTCGTTCGACATCAGAGGGCCGTGCCTTCTCCTGATCCCGGGTGGTTCCTGTCCGCAACACTTCCCGTTGGGACGAGTCTCGGTCTTGCTCTGCTCGTCGTGCTCTCGTTATCGGCGCTCTTCGACCGGGTGAATTACAACGCCATCTCGCCGCAACCCTGGTTGATCGCCGCGTTTGGCATCCTGACCCTGCTTGCCTGCTTCCGCCGGTACCGCATCGCGGCGCCGATGACGATCCTCGTGGGGCTCGCGACCGGGACCTATTTCCGGGTGAGCGCCACTCCCTTCCAGGGGAGCGACACGCTACTTGTCACCCGGGCAGGAATCGACGTCATGACGTCGGGCGGGAACCCGTACTCGCAGTTCTACGACGTAGCTATCCCGCCAAGCACATACTTCCCGTATTTCATCGGTGAGCCCGCGTTCTACTGGATCCATCTCAAGCTGTTCGGCGATATTTTTCATGCCGATCTGGTATCTGGTGTAATTACCCTGTTGCTGTTCGCCGCACTGGTTCCAATCGTTGGCTGGTTCCGTTCGGCGGCTGCTGTCACGCTTTACGCTGTCTCCGAACAGACCGTGATGACCGCCGCCAGCGGCAGCAACGATGTCAGCCTGATGCTGCTGGTCACCACGGCGGTTGTCTTGCTGATCTACAGCGAGGCGCGGCGCACATCGGACCGATGGCGACTACCGCTGCTGGTCCTCGCCGCTCTGTTCATGGGATGGGCACTCCTTTTCAAGGTGTTCGCCCTGGTCTTCTTTCCGTTCATCGTGCTGGCACTGCGCCAGCGGGGAGGTCGCTGGCTGCTGTTCGGTGGCATCGCAGCTGGCTTGTTCACGGTGGCAATGGCGCCATACGCGATCGATGACATTGGCGGGGTCGTGAACAGCCTGACACTCGCTGGCGTCCCGCGAGATGTCTGGGGATTCAACATCTGGACCCTGATCAATACGCAGGCGCCAAACTTCGTCATCCGGATGGATTCATGGATCGGAAAGATCCAGTTTCCGCTGACGATCCTCCTCGGTCTCTGGCTGTTACTCCGGCGTCGGAGCGATCTTGGGTCGGCCATCCTCGCTGGCCTGGCCGTCTGTTTCTCTCTGGTATTCCTCGCCAAGTGGACGAGCGGCGCCTATTACAGCGGTTTCCTGACGGTGCTCCTCCTAGGCCTCGCGATCCGTCACGTACCAGCATTGGACCTCTGGTCGGCCCGGCTGGCGCACGTGCCGACCAGTCTCTTGTCATGGCCCGTGTTTGCCTCGTCCAGGCAGAAGGCGACCACAGACGCAGCTTCCGGTCTCAATGTCGGGACCGGACTCCGCACCATCGTCATCCATCAACGTCGGCGTGCCCGCGCGTCGACTGACGCTTTGACCCCGGCAGCACGGCTCCTCAGATCCGGACGACTTGCCAGAACCCGTGCCCGGGGTCAGGTAACTCCAACCGTCGCTACGTCAGCCATCCCGACGATTGCGGAATACGGGGCCTGGCCTACTCCACGGATGGCCCCTTCCTCCCATCCAGCGACCATTGCCGATCTCCCGCGGCTGATCCGGCTCGGGACCGTCAGGCTCCGAACGAAGGTCGGTCAATCTTTCCCGGATAGCAGGACGGCGGTGATCTCCCTCATCATCCTCCTGGCCACCATGGTCGGAACTGCCCTCCGGCTGTGGCAGGTGGATTCCAACCCACCGGGCATGCACCAGGATGAGGCATCGGCCGGCTATGACGCCTGGTCGCTTTGGCTCACGCTCCGTGACCATCACGGCAACCCGCTCCCCTGGGTTGGGTTGGAGACGTTCGGCGACTGGGTCTCGCCGGTCCTCAGTTATTATCTTGCGCCGTGGGTCGGGATCTTCGGTCTCGACATCGGCATCATCCGGATCGCGACGGCCCTTCTCGGTGTCGCCGCCATCCCACTTGCGTTCTTCGCTACCCGGGAGCTGACCAACAGGACCAGCACGGCGGTCATCGCCGCATGGCTGCTGGCAGTCTCGCCGTGGGCGGTCCACCTCAGCCGCTACGCCATCCCGCCGGCGACGATCGCACCGCTGTTTCTGCTCATGCTCTGGCTAACGCTACGGGCACTCCGGGTCCGGACGACCCTGTCCTTCATTCTGGCCGCCCTATCGGTCACCCTGCTGGTCAGCGGCTACCCGACGATGAAACTCTACGTCCCGCTGGTCCTCGGGGTGATCGTCGTCATCTACTTCCGGGTCTGGCGACTGGTCCCACTCCGGGCCTTGGCATGGGCAATCGTGACGCTGGCCCTGACGATCGGTCCAACCTATGCCTTTTCATTCCTGAGCCCGGCCGCGGCCAATCGATCGCGATATCTGAGCTACCTCAATACCGAGGCCGCATCCCTGTCCGGTCTGGTTGATCAGTACTGGTCGTATATCTCGCCGACCTTCCTCTTTGTCCAAGGCGACGGCGACCAGTCGCACGTCCAGCCCGGGTACGGGCTGGAGTTTCCCTGGCTGGCGCCGCTGCTCATCATCGGGTTGGTCGTCGCCATCCTTCGGGCGTTCGACCCGGATATGCCGTTCCGCCTGCGCCGCCCAACACTGGTGCTGCTGGCCGCGTTCGTCCTGGCTCCGGTGCCGGCAGCCATCACCCAATTCCAGAACAGCTCCCGGGTTGCGCAGATCGACCCCCTGATCGCCATCCTCGTCGCGATCGGGATCGTCGGGCTGTTCGACGGGCTCCGGCGGTTCGTCCTGCCGGATACGCGCTCGATCGCGTTCCGGATGGTTGCCGTCGCGATGGTCGCCGCCATCTTGCTGCCACTCGTGGTCCAGGCCCGGGACCGGTACACCAGCTACTACGCGGACTACCCGCGCGACCGGGCCGTTCAATGGCACTTCCATTCAGGGATCTTTGACGCACTTGCCTATGCCCGGTCGGTCGAGGACGACTATGCCGAGATTTACGTTGGCGACGTTGCGCAGGGCTATATCGTGCTGTTGTTCATCGACCAGGTCGACCCGACTACAGTTCACTACTCGCTCGATCAGGAGGTCTACGACGGGGGCCGGTACTGGGTCCACGAGTGGGGACCGTACCGGCTTTATGATGGCCGAAATACCCGCCCCGAACCGGAAGAGGTTGGCGTTCCAGACATCGACTCGCTGCCCATCGTGTTCGAGTCGTTTGCCTACAACGAGGGTCTCGGGTATGTCGTCCGCGAAGGGATCAACCGGTTCGGTGAGCCGATCCTGGTGATCTGGAACGAAACCCGATGATCTCTATCTGCAGCGGGCGCCCGCCGTATGCCAGAATCTGCGCTCGCGAAGATGACGGCCGCTCGCAAGGATGTCCGGCAGGATGTGGGAAGACTCCATGACCCAAACCCGCGGCCCTGTCACCGTCGTCATCCCAACCTACAACGAGCGGGACAATCTCCATGAAGCGGTGGTGCGGGTCCTCACACTCGGGGATCACTTCCGGGTCATCGTGGTCGATGATGCGTCACCGGATGGCACTGGTGAACTCGCCGATGAGATGGCCACAGCGCACCCTGGCCAGATCGACGTCATTCACCGGTCGGGCAAGCAGGGGCTGGGGACGGCCTACGTCGTCGGGTTCCGCCACGCCCTGGCCCATGGAGCTGATCTCGTCGTCTCGATGGACGCCGACCTCTCCCACCCGGCCGACCGGCTGCCGGCGATGGTCGAGGCGGCGGCGAACGCCGATCTCGTTCTCGGCTCACGCTACGTCCCCGGCGGGAAGACGGTTGGCTGGCCGTTCCACCGCCGCCTGCTCAGCCGATTCGGCTCCCGCTACGCCCACCTGATCCTCGGGCTGCCCGTCCATGATTTAACTGGCGGCTACAAGGTCTACCGGCGCGCGGCGCTGGAAGGGCTGAACCTGGAGCACCTCCGCGCCGACGGCTACGGGTTCCAGATCGAGACGACGTGGCGGGTGATCCGCAACGGTGGCCGGGTCGTTGAAATCCCGATCACCTTCACCGACCGCGTCGCCGGGGCCAGCAAGCTGTCCCGCAGCATCGTCCTGGAGGCGGCACTGCTCGTCTGGCGCCTGCGACTGGACCGGATCCGGGAACGCAGGCGGGGATAGGGGAAGGACCTCGGCCGGACGACAGATGACCCCGGACCAAGGCAGGCATCGCGGCATGCGGGCCCGGGGTCGTCCTGTTCACGGAGCAGGGATGAAGGACTACCGCGGTGGCCGGGTCGGGCGCGGAGTCGGCTCGACGGTTGGTGCCTGGGTCGCGACCGCCGTCGGCGTCTGCGCGGCGATCGGCGTCGCTGCCGGCGTCCCGGTCCCCGGTATGCCGCTGGCCGGCGTCCCGGTCCCCGGTGTGCCGCTGGCCGGTGTTCCGGCGCTGGCAGCCGCGGGTGTCCCCCGGCTGGACGGGTAGATGATCGTCACGCCGGACGACGGCGCTGCCACCGGAGGAGTACCGGCGATGGGCGTGCCAGCCATCGGCGAGCCGGTAATGGGTGTTCCACCCACCGGGGTGCCAGCGCCGGGGGTCTGGCCAGCCGGGTAGATGATCGTCGGCCGGTACGACTCCTCAGCGGTCGGGGTCTGGCGCGGGCCCCGGGTCGGGACATCTGAGGGGCGCTGGCTGGGTGAGTCACCGGCAAGCAGCGCCTGCCGCTCCCGCTCCTGCTCCATCCGCCGGATGGCCGGGTCGCTGACCGCGAAGATCAGGTAGTCGTCCGTCTCGATCGCGATGGGGTAGCGCTCCCGCCAATCCTCGAGGTCGGGCTCGTAGTCCTCGCGCTCCGTCCAGCCGATCACGACGTAGTCGATGCCATATTCGTCGAACAGCGCCTCGGTATTGGGTTCCAGCGAGTAGATGTCTTCCAGCGCCTCGCGACGGGGCGCCGTGTCGAAGCCCCGGGTGAACAGCCAGCCCTGGAAGCTCATCACGACCGGCCGTCCGGTCAGTGTGGAGATCGGGTGGTCCAGCCGTGGCGCCGTCGCGAACACGCCGCGCGGCAGGGTCTGTTCCCGGACCAGCTCGGCGATCTCCAGATCGGTCGCGGATTCCCAGCGGTAGGTGTCCAGCCCGCGCGCCTGCTGCAGGTTGACGAGCAACCCGGAGAAGAACATCGACGAGACGACCAGGAGGATCAGGACGCGGGCGGCGATGGTGCGGTCCAGCCGCCAGCCCCGGGCGATCACGGCGGCGGCGATCAGGCAGACGGCGAGGTGCCAGTAGAGCAGCGTCTTGATGTTGTCCAGCGGGTCGATCTGGAGTTTCAGGACGTTGCAGACGAGGAAGATCGGCATGAAGGCGAGCAGGAAGCGGTAGGCGTGTGAGCCGAACATCCGCGGCAGCGCGAGGCCGATCAGGAGCAGCGGCGCGAACCACCCGAGGTTCTTCAGCCAGAACCACCAGATCGGCTCGTTCTCGCCCTTGAGCCAGCCCCAGTGGAAGGCGACGCCACCAGTCACGGCCGGCTGCCCGGCCTGCTGGAGGATCAGCTGCGGCACGGCCAGCCCGGCGGCGATCACGCCGAAGGCGATCCACTTCCGGGCCGGGTACCACTGGCCGATCGGCCCGCCGAGCCGCCCGCTAGGGAACAGCAGCGCGACCATGGCGATCACGATGGCGAGCGCCGGAAGCGCGCCGAGGTGGGAGAACGGCATCAGCCCGATCACGACGCCGGCCGCGACGAAGTGGCGCGGCTGGAAGCGCTGGACGGCCTGGTAGAGCAGGGTCAGGATCAGGAGGGAGAGCG
Organism: Thermomicrobiales bacterium; assembly: GCA_035944555.1. Classification (GTDB taxonomy): domain Bacteria; phylum Chloroflexota; class Chloroflexia; order Thermomicrobiales; family UBA6265; genus CADCWK01. The sequence goes on along the minus strand of DASZAY010000028.1, from coordinate 41,235 downwards.
GAATACCGTAGAGCGTCGAGCGCTGGGGCTCGATATTGGACAGGTAGAAGTTCTCCCACCAGAAGCCGTTGTCCTTCTGAGGATAGATGTTCCAGGGCTGGTTCCAGATCGTCCCGAGAATGTCTCCGTTCTCGTTGCCGAGCTGGGCGATCAGCACCCAGCCGAACCCGCCGCCGAGCAGGAACAGCAGCACGGCCAGCGCCGCCGTCCGGGCGTCCCGCAGCAGCCGGAGCGCGAAGGCAAGAACCCCGAGCGCGATGAACGCCGACAGCACGAACGAGTGCAGCGCGAGCGCGTCGTACGGCGTCATGCCGAAGCGGATGAACATCGCGCCGGTCAGCGACGAAAGGTAATGGTAGGCGTAGGGGACGCCGGCCATCCGGGGGTGCTCGGGCGGGAAGTTGTTGCCGTAGATGAACGACGCGGCGTCGCCGACGTGCTGCGGCCAGTCGCCCCAGACGTTGATCTGGCCGGGGAACAGGCCGTCCTCCCGGAGGTCGAACATCCCGCCCCAGAGGAACACCCAGCGAATGAAGAAGGCACCGACGACCACGACCGGCCAGAACCAGGTCCAGCCGACCAGCCGGCGGATCCCCTGCCAGAGTCCCAGATCCGTCTCGTCGTCCCGCGCCATCGTCGGCGCGATCGACGGCCCATGGACGAACCCGACGCGACCGGAAGGCCGGGGCAGGAATCGATCCTGCAGTCCGATACCACCGGGCCAGGGTCCGTCCGGCCCAGTGCCGGAGACGTAGAGCACGATCGCCGTCGCCAGCGACGCCATGCAGAGCCCGAGAATCAGCGCCAGGCTGAGCTGTCCAAGGAGGCAGGCGATCCCCAATGCGACGAGCGACCAGGTGATCATCCCGACCGGGAAGCCGTAGGCGACCAGCTCCAGCCGGGTCAGGCCCAGCCGGGCGCGGGCCAGCGCAACGAAGCCAGACAAACCCAGCGCGGCAAGCAGGAACAGCGAGACGACGACTTCGGGCATGGGGCAGGGCTCCACGGGTCGAGTCAAGATTGATCGGATCGTGCTGACCCGGACGAAGGAGGGAGGAAAGAGGTTCAGGTGCGAGGTGGTCGGGTCGCTCCTGACGCCACGCTGGCGGTTGGCGTTGCCCCGGCGACAGAAACCGAGGCGAACGGTACTGGGGTCGGATCGCTGGATGGCGGAGTGGGGAGGGTGGCACCGTTCGCCACGGCCAGATCGATCGCCGCCGGACTGACAGCGAAGATCATGTAGACCCCGTCGTCGAGCACCACTGGGTAGTGATCGATGTATGCATCCCGATCTGCGTTGAGATCATCAATCTCTCCCTGTGCTATGGCAACGTAATCAACACCATACCGTGCAATCTCGTCTGCGGCGTCTGGCCCGTAACGCATGATAGTCCGGAGCGCGTCCTCTTCTTCCCGGGCGTCATAACCATGAGTCCAGACATGGATCGGCGCGCCGACCAGAATACGGCGACCACCAAGCATCAGGATCGGGTTGTTGACCCGCTGATTGGTCGCGACGAGAGCATCAGGTGGAATTACCTCCCGAATCTCGTCGCCCAACGCCAACTCCTCTCGATTCGCGATCTGGAACGGGTTGTCCTGGGCGATCAGCTCGACATGAATCAGGACGCCGGTTAACAGCATGGCGGTTACGACGATCGAGAGGAAGGCCCGAGGCACTGCCGTCCGCGCCCGGGACCAGATGGCATTGATGCCAGCCGCGGCGACCATCGCACCAGCCAGGTACCAGAGCATCACGAGCTTGGCATTGTCGCCCGCAAGAGGCTGGAACGCGATGAGCTGGGTCATCGGGAAAACCGGCATGATTGCCAGAAGCAAACGCCACGACGACGAGGACAATGCTCCCCGGATCAGGAAGCCTAGAGGGATGAAGATCAGCAGGAAGCCAAAGTTCTTGATTGCGTACCACCACCAAGGCTCAGGTCCGTTCGGGGTGTTCAGATTCCATCCCGGTAGCCATCGAATCTCCAGCCCGGCTGCACCGCCACTCTGCTGGATCAGGATCTGGGGAAGCGCCAGCGCCGCAGCGACAACGACATACGATACCCATGTTGTGATGGGATAGGCCCGTATCCAACTGAGGGGCGTGCGGCCAAACGGTCGCACCGGAAAGAGCAACGCGAGGAACGGCAGGACTAGCACGAGAATCAGAGCAGTTGAGCCATTACTGTAGGGCAGTGTTCCCGTTACGAGGCCGGCGACGATGAACGGTCGAAGCCTGTTCTGACGTAGACCAATCCAGAGCAGCGTCATTATCAGCAGAAAGAGCGGAATGCCATAGATAAAGGCACGCTGGGCGAGGAAGGGATAGCTGGTGACCTGATTCCAGGCGAACAGCCCGTCGGCATTGTGCGGACCGAATTCCCAAGCATGATTGCGGAGAGTATCCCAGAGGTCGCCGGTCGCGTTGAATTGGCGAACGGTCAACAGCCAGGCGAAGCTGCCACCGAAGAAGAAGATCAGTGTGCCGAGGACGGCCGTTCCGGTTCGCCGGAAAATACGCCGGCCAAAGGCATAGAGCGCGAACAAGCAGAACGCCATGCCCAGTCCACTATGGATCTCAAGGGCATACCCGGGCAGAACCCCGAGGGCCGAAATCGCCGCAGCAGTGACGGTCGCGAGATAGTGATAGCCATAGGTCTCTCCGGCCACTCGCGGTGCCTCGACCGGAAAGTTGTCCCCGTAGACCATGGTCGCGAGATCGCCGATATGCATCGGCCAGTCGGAGATGAAATGCGTCGAGGACAATGTCATCTGGTCGGGGGTGTACTGGACGACGTTGGACCAGAATTGCGCCCAGACGATCAGCATTGCCCCGAACACGATGGTTGGAAGCCAACTGATCCGAGGCAGTGTCAGCAGCCCGATCAGCCGGTCAGGGGTAAGGCGGCCTAGCGTAGAGATCAGGCCGGCGGTCGGTCGGGAATGGGCCGGCCCAACTGCCATGACAGGACCGACCTCCTCAGCGGGGACCAACGCAGCGTCACGTACCGGTACCGAGGTAAGACCTTCCAGCCACCGCACCGTGCGGCGGTCGCCGATCAGGATCGAGAACGTCAGCGCGAGCAGAAAGACGAGGAAGACCACATTGACGGCGGCGGACATCCTGCCCTGGAGGATGCAGATCCCGAGCAGCAGGAGTGAGGAGGCAACCCACCCGAAGGGGACGCCGTAGGCGACCTGCTCCAGCGGGTCCAGCCCGAGTCGCAGACGCCACAGCAAGGCGACGCCGACCGCGCCCATGGGGACCAGCACGATCAGCGACAACACCAGATCGGTGATCGACATCAAGACTCCCTGGCCCGGCGACCTCGCGACGCACGGGGAAACATGTGGATTGAGGGGTTTTCGCGGATCAGCCTAGCAGCAGGACCGGTGATTTCCCATCGATATGGAAGCAGGCGCGCTGAGTATCAGCGGGCAGGCCGCGAGGCGACCATCGCCCGTCGGTCACATTCCCCACGGGCCCCGCCCGATCAGCCCCGGGCAGCCGCCACGCGAGCCTTCTCCATGTAGTCCTCCCGAACCGGCGTGAAGATATCCAGCACCAGGCAGCCATCCGTCGAGGTGGCGCCGTGGGGGACATGGGGAGGGATGGCGTAGACGTCGCCAGGGCCGATGGTGCGGGTCTCGTCGGCGATGGTCAGCGTCATCTCGCCCTGCATCATTACGCCCATTTGCTCGTGCGGGTGGATATGGGATGGCACCTCCGCGCCCGGCTCGATCGTCACCCAGTTCGCCATCAGCGCCCCGCCGGCGAACGACTGCATCCAGATGCCCGGGACGGCTTCGAACCGGGTCAGGTCGGCGACGTTGCTCCAGGCGGGTGGGAACGGGACGGCGGACGTCGACGTATCGGTCATGTCGCTGGCTCCTGTCATGGTGTAGACGACGGTATCCGGCACGACGGGGACCGCTATAAGGGCGGTCGATGCCCGAGGTACCCGTCTGGCCAATGCGGACGTATCCTATCGCGGCTCACGCTGGCGGGATCGTTCCGCGTCCGCCAGTCGTTGATCTGCCCAGGCAGGGCATCCAGGAGTTCTTCACCAGTGGACAACCGACGCAACGACGTTCCGGCCCAGGGAGACGCCCTGGACGGATCCGCGTCTCCCGAAGCGCCAGCGGGCGACACCGACGAGCCTGCCACAAGCAAACCCGGCGCGGTCGGCGAGGGCGCCGAACGCCGGATCCGACCCAAGGTCCGGAAGGCGGGTCCGCCACGCCCTCCCGGCGGTCATTACACCTCACCGGTCTCCCGCGACGAGCCACTTCCCTTTTCCAGCCCGGCGGACCTGCCGACCCCTAACGAGACGATCGCCATCGGACCGACCAGCACGATCCCGACGATCCGGGCCGATCCCGAGCCTCCCGCTTCTTCGCAGTTCGCGCCACCCCGGCCAGGCCCGGCGCCTGACCGCAATACCTTCCCCGGCACCGACATGAATCCTGCGAGTGTCCTGGAGATGAACGCAGTCGAGCCCGCCGACCGGGTTCACCCAACGCGCGGTCACCGCCCGCCACGCCCCGTCGACGCGCCGATTCATCCCAATCTCTCGGGCCGCCAGGCGCTCCAGGGACAGCACCCGGGCGACCGGTACGTCCGGATCGTCCGGCCCCGGACCGACGATTTCGCCTTCGCCGGTCCCGGCCGGCTGATTGCGAAGCAGCAGTCGCTGGCCGAGCGCGGTCCCGTTGGGCGGACGGCGGGCAGGGTGAAGCGGCTGCTGATCGGTTCGCCGCTCTCGACCGAGATGGCGTCGCATGAGCGGCTGTCCAAGCCCAAGGCCCTGGCGGTCCTGTCGTCGGACGCCCTGTCGTCGGTCGCCTACGCCACGGAAGAAATCCTCCGGGTGCTGCTGATCGCCGGTGGCGTCGCGGCGCTGAGCGTCAGCCTGCCGATCGGTCTCGCGATCATCGTGCTGCTCCTGATCGTCGGCGTCTCCTACCGCCAGACCATCAAGGCGTATCCCAACGGCGGCGGCTCGTACATCGTCGCCAAGGACAACCTCGGAGAGATCCCGGCGCTGACCGCGGGCGGCGCGCTGCTGGTCGACTACATCCTGACCGTCGCCGTCTCGGTCGCGGCGGCCGTCGCGGCGCTGTCATCGGTGTTCAACGGGCTGAACGAGCACCGCGTCCTCGTCGGGATCGGATTCGTGACGCTGGTCACGATCCTGAACCTGCGGGGTATCCGGGAATCCGGGACGATCTTCGCCGTCCCGACCTTTCTGTTCCTCGGCGGGATCGCGCTGATGCTGGTCGTCGGGATCACCCGCAACGCACTGGCCGGTTTTCCCGTGCTGGAGCCGGAGGTCGTCCCGACCGAGGACGTGGCGGCGGCCGGCACGCTGACACTCTTCGTCGCGCTGCGCGCCTTCAGCGCCGGGTGCACGGCCCTGACCGGTGTCGAAGCCATCTCCGACGGGGTGCCGGCCTTCCGGAAGCCGGAGTGGTCCAACGCCCGGACGACGCTGACAATCATGATCGTCACGCTCGCCGTGATGTTCGGCGGGATCACGTGGCTGGCCCACCAGTACGGCACCCTGCCGCTGGACCAGGACTCCGCCGGCTACGAGACGGTCGTCTACCAGGTCGCGCAGCGGATCTTCGAGGGCTGGGGGCCGGTCCCGGCGCTGTTCATCCAGTTCTCGACGATGGCGATCCTCGTCCTCGCCGCCAACACGGCCTACTCCGATTTCCCCCGCCTGTCGTACTTCCTCGCCCGCGACCGCTACATGCCCCGGCAATTTACCTTCCGGGGCGACCGCCTGGCCTTCACGACCGGGATCGTCACGCTCGGCGTGCTGTCCTCGGCGGTGCTGGCGATCTTCGGCGGCGAGACGGAGCGGCTGATCCCGCTCTACGCACTGGGCGTGTTCACCTCGTTCACGATCTCGCAGCTAGGCATGGTCGTCCGCTGGCAACGGCGGCGGGAACCCGGCTGGCGGACGGGGCGGATCCTCAACGGGTTCGGGGCGACGGCGACGGCTGTCGTGGCGCTAATCGTCGCGGTGACCAAGTTTGCCCATGGCGCCTGGGTGGTGATGCTGCTGATCCCGTTGCTGATCCTGACGCTCCGCGGGATCCACCGGCACTACGAGATGGCAACCCGCGAGCTGGCGACGCCGACGCCGCTGGACCCGTCAGCCATTCACCACACGGTCCTCGTCCCGATCGCCGGGGTGAACCGGGTCGCCCAGCAGACGCTGGCCTACGCCCGGTCGATGTCGTCCAACGTCACCGCCGTCCACATCGCCGTCGACGAGGACGATATCGACGGCGTACAGCAGGCGTGGGACGCGCTGGACATCGGTGTGCCCCTGGTCATCATCGAGTCACCCTACCGGTCGCTGGTCGGGCCGCTGCTCAGCTACATCGACGAGATCGACCGGCAGCGGCCCGGCGACACCCTGACCGTGATCCTGCCCGAGTTCATCGCCCGGCACTGGTGGGAGCACATCCTCCACAACCAGACCGGCCTACGGATCAAGGCGGCGCTGCTGTTCAAGCCCGGCATCGTCGTGACCAGCGTCCCGTACCACCTGGACCGGGGCGGGGAAGGCGCCCCGATTCCCGGCTCACCGCTGTCGGCCATGCGCCGCCGGTTGTAGGCGGATGGCACCGGAGCGCTCGCCAGCGCGCCGGAACTGAAGGCTGCCGGCCACGGAATCGACCAGGTCGACGAGATGGGTGCCCCGGGAAACGCCAGCTACCAGGGATATCAGGACCTTTGGCGACCACACGGCCAGCCGATCGGCCCAGGAATGTCTGGGACCTATGGTAGGCTGAAAAGACCGTGAGATGGGGTAGTTTCCTGGCGCCATCGTCGTCCTGATGCCTACGGGAATCCCGATATGCCGTGAGCCCTTCCCGCACCGGATTGGCTGACGCGCCCGCCGAAAAGACAGAATCGATCGTCACCGGGCACAGCGATACCGGACGCCTGCTGCCCCTCCCTCGTCAGACCGGGTATCCCGCACTCACCTGGACAGATCGCTGCCGTATGGATCCTTCCTCCACCAACACGCTGGATACCCTGGAAACGCTTGTCCGGGATGCCGGGCTGCCTGGCGTGATGGACACGTACCCGTTGCGCGGTCGCGGTGTTGCCAACCAGATCGTGGCCGCGCGCCTCGCCGACGGGAGTCGTGTCGTCCTCCGGATCCGTCCGCCCGATCGGGCACCGGAGCGTGCCCGCGCCCGGCTGTTGGAAGCGTACCGGCTGCCCAAGCCGCGCCTGCTCTCCGAAGCCGGGAATGCCGCGCTCTATGAATTCGCCCCCGGTCAGCCGCTCGGCGATACCGTCGAGCTTGGCACCGCCGACAGCGAGGACTGGGCCAAGGCCGGTCGCGCCTACCGGAAGGTCCATGACGTGACCTTCCCGCACCGGCTGGCCGGTGATGTCTCCGCCGCCGGGATCTATCTGCGGTCCGCCGATCCCGTCGCGGAGCAGCACGCTGCCCTCCGGGCAGCGACCGAGCGGCTGACCGAGCTGCTCCCGGTCGCTGCCCGGTCGATCCCGGCGCTGCACCGGCAGATCGACGCGGCGGCGACCTGGCTGTGCTCCGCCCCGACCTCGCTGCTCCACGGCGACGTCGATCTCTGGAATGCCGTCATCGACCCGTCCGGTGCCACGCTGGTGGACTGGGATGAGCCCATGGTCGGCGATCCTGCCCGCGAGCTGGCGCTACTGGACATGCACGCGTCGCTGATCAACGGGCGCGGGCTGCCCCGGGCGTTCTACAACGGCTACGGGCGTGGACCGATCGAGCCGAACACGTCGCTTTATCGAATTACCGGCACGATCGCCTGGTTGACCAGCGACGACTGGGAGCGGTTCGAATCACTCGATGCCGATCTGCGGGCCAAGACGCGCTCGTGGTTCATGACCCTGCGCGACTGGACCAGCCGGCTACCCGAGCATATCGATCGCCTGAAGACCCTCAGCCCGCGCCCGGTCGTAACCGGGATCTCCGGCTAGCCGGATGGGCACGCCCGCAGCCGATCCGGATGGAGCATGGGAGTCGCTCTCCGTCGCCGAGATCGAAGAGCTGTTCCGGGACATCGCGGTCCCATGGTGGATAGCGGGCGGCCATGCCATCGACCTCGCTGCCGGATGGACGACCCGTGACCACGCCGACATCGACGTCCTGATCCTGCGCCGCGATCACCTCGCCGTTCACGAGCACCTGAGCACCTGGGATTGCTACGCCGCCGATCCGCCTGGCTCGCTGCGACGGTGGTCGACCGGCGAGCCGCTGCCGGATCATGTCCACGACGTCTGGAGCCGGGCCGACCCGGACGACCGGTGGAGATTCCAGCTCATGGTCGACGAGAGCGATGGCGACGGGTGGTATTCGCGTCGGGACCGGCGAATCACGCGGCGGCTGACGGACATCGGCGCGACGTCTGCCGACGGCGTCCCGTACCTTCGTCCGGAGATCCAGTTGTTCTACAAGAGCCGTGGACGCCGCCCAAAGGACGAGGCTGATCTAATTACGGCACTTCCCCTGCTCGATGCTGGCGCGACCGGGTGGCTTCGCGAGGCGATTCGCCTGACGGCTGGCGACGATCATCCCTGGCTGGCGCGCATCGCGGGGGCCGGCCCTACCTGATCCGCAGCGAGATCCTGTTGAGCGTTTCGGATCGTTACCGCGCCATCCTCGACGGGCATAACGACACGCTCCGGCACCTCGCTCCGTTCGGCCCGAACGACGTTCGTGGGTTCCGCGACGGCTTGCCGGCGACCCACATCGACCTTGCCCGGGCCAGGGCTGGGGACTCAGGGCCGGGTTCTGCGCCGTGTTTGCCTCCTCCCCCGGCGGGATGGACGTGCGGATCACCGACGACGGTACGAGGTGCCGCTTGCGGAGCCGATCGATCCCGCCGACGCCCTCAGGGCGAACATCGCCATGGTGGCCGAGCTGTCCCGGCCGGAGCGGATGCTGGACGACCGACTCCGGATCGTCCGGGACGTTGATGTGACCTCCGCGCTAATTGCAGGTCTGACGCGCTCGCCGCGATCCTGCACCTGAAGGGAGCAGACGCGATCGACCCGGGGTTCAACGCGCTGGAACTGCTGTACCGGGCGGGGCTGCGGTCACCCGGGATCACGTGGAGCCGGCCCAACATCTTCGACCTCGGCGTCCCGTTCCGGTTCCCCGCCGACCCGGATACCGGAGCGGGACTGACCGATGCGGGCCTGGACCTGGTCCGGGAGTGCAATCATCTCGGCATCCTGGTCGACGTGTCTCACCTCAACGCCACCGGCTTCCGCGATGTCGTCGCGACGACCGAGGCCCCTGTCGTCGGCACCCACTCGGCCGTTCACGCCATTTGCCCAATCGCACGCAACCCGACCGACTGGCGGATCGACGCCATTGGCGCGTCCGGTGGGATCGTCGGCGTCAACTTCGAGGTCAACGCCACCCGGCCCGACGGCTACGACGAGCCGGACACGCCACTCGGCGTGATCGTCGACCACATCGACTATCTCGTGAACCGGATCGAGTTCGACCATGTCGGGTTCGGATCGGACTTCGATGAAGCGACGATGCCCGCGACGCTGGCCGATGCCGCGGGGCTCCCCCGGCTGATCTACGCACTCCGCGACCGGGGCCATGACGACCCCGCGATCGCGCAGGTCGCGTGGGGGAACCGGGATCGGGTCCTGGAAGCGACCTGGCACGGCTGAACGCTCACCCGGGTCCGGCACCTCTCGCGGCTGCCTTGCGGATGACATCCTGGCTGAACGAGAGAAACAGCAGCGCGAACGTCTCGCGGTCAGATGGATCCCAAGTTGCCGTCAGCTCATCGAAGACCTGGCGCTGATAGCGTCTCGCCTGGGTGACCAGTTCCTCCCCCGCCGGAGTGAGTGTCAGCATGAGACGTCGCCGGTCGGTTGAAGAAGGACTGGTGACGATCAGACCATCCCGTGCCGCCTGGTTCACCAGTCGGCTGGCCGTTGACGCGTCGACCGTCAGTGTCCTGGCTATCGTTCCGACCGTGACCGCATCACCCTCGCGTTGCCCAACCTCGATCGCGAGACAGAGCTGTACCTTGATGTGGCTCCGCGCGTTCCTATCATCTCCAGCCTCGTCTGGAAGGACGGAGAGACGGGCGAAGCTCCGACCCAGATGAAACAGGGCGGCTGCCGCCTGGTCAAAAAGCGATTCCATCGGCTGTTCAGCAGTCATGAACTACCCTCTCCTCACATGTGTGTATCATACATATATTTCGTCTCCTGCTGGAGGATGAGAATGGACGCTATCAGAGTCGTCATGGCGTGGCACAGGGCCGTCAATGCCGGGGATCCTGATGAGATGACGAGGTGGGTTTCCCCGGACGTGGAAGTGGCTGGGCCCCGGGGAACTGCTCACGGGATAACCATGGTCAAAGATTGGATCACCCGGTCGGGGATCCGTCTCGAACCCCGGCAGGTCTATCACCGAGGCGACAAGGTCATCGTCCAGCAGGCTGCTCGCTGGCCCGACCCGGATCAGGGCGATGATGCGCTGACTCCACCGGTGAGCGCGTTCACGGCCTTCCAGATCAGGGACAGACAAATCACCAGGATCGCCCGGACGGACTCCCTCCCCGCCGCCCTCGAGGTGGTAGGGCTGAGCGAGGACGACCTGGCGACGGGCTGGACCTCAACACCGTAGTCTGTTAGCGGGTCTCGACGGGAGCACTGGGGTCGGCGCTCCACTCGTCCCACGAGCCCGTATAGAGCCCGATGTGCGTGAAGCCGGCCAGTCGCAGCGCCTGGTATGTCACGGCCGAGCGAACACCGGTCGAGCAGTAGGGGATGACGCGACGGTCCGGCGTTGCTCCGACCGTCGCGTACAGCGTGACCAGCTCATCCCGGCCCAGGAAAGTCTTGGGATCATCCGGGCGCGCGTTGGCGGGGTAGGGGACCCGGACCGCGCCGGGGATATGGCCAGCGGCATACTCCTCAGAGCCACGGGCATCGATCAGCACGACGCCGGGATCCCCCAGCGTGGCGAGGATCTCGTCCTTCGTAGCCAGTCGGTCCGCCCCAACGGCCGTGTCAGGATACGGAGGGATGCTCGACGTCCCGGCGCGGTCAGGCACGATCCTGGTATCGACGGACTGTCCGGCCATGATCCAGGCTGGCAGCCCGCCATCGAGGACCCGTTTCCGCTCATGTCCGAGGTAGTCCAGGATCCACCAGAGCCGGGCGGCGAACAAAGAGCCGCCGTCGTAGATCACGACGTCCGACGATGGCGTGACACCGAGCCCGGCAAGGGTCAGCCGGGTGGTCCGGCTCCACGTGGCGATGGCCGCCGGCGTCGTCGCGCCCAGTTCCAGCTCCGGCCAGTCGATGAGACGGGCGCGGGGAATATGACCGGCAGCGAAGCCCTCCGGGTCGGTCAGCGCCACGACGACCGGAGGTACCGGACCAGCCTGTGCCGCGGCGAGTTCCGGCACGGTGATCAGGACGTCGCCCCGGCCTGACGGTCGGGCGACCGGCGTCCCGGCCTGCCGGGCACCGACTGAGCCGGTCCCAATCAAGGCGGAGCCGACCACCGCTCCGGCAACGGCGAGAACTCGGCGACGATCGAGTCCGGGTGGCGGCATGTCAAGTCCTCGCCGGGCAATGCTCAGGCGGTCGCATCCGCGATCGTGCCGAGGCGGGCGATGGCGTCAGCGAAGCGGGCCTGGAGCCGATCCTTGCCGATGACGCGGAGGGTGCCGAACAGACCCGGCGACTGGGTCCGGCCGGTGGCGGCAACCCGGATGGCCATGAACAGCTGCCCCGTCTTGAGCCCGAGCTCCTCGGCCAGCGCCCGGAGGCGGGTCTCGGCCGCGGCCTCGTCCTCGAGATCAAGTTCCGGCAGCAACGCGAGGGTCGACTCCAGTCCGGCCCGGGCGGCGGACGGCTCGGTCTTCTTCGGGACCAGCAGCGCGCTGTCGTAGTCCGGCAGCGCCTCGACGAGGAACGGACCCAAGTGCTCCGGCGCGTCGGCCAGCGTCTCCAGCCGGTCCTTGAGCAGCGCGGTGGCTTCCCGGAGCAGCGCGTGCTGCGGGTGATCGGTCCGGGCGGCTTCGGCGTCGATCATCCCGGCCGCGGCAAGGAACGGCGCCACACGACCGGTCAGGTCGTCCAGCGTCAGGATGTGATTGATGTAGTGCTGGTTGAACCAGCGGAGCTTGTCGTAGTCGAACGTGGCCGGGGACGGGCTGAGGCGCTCGATCGAGAACTTCTCCAGCAATTCCTCCGGGGTGAAGATCTCCGTCGTGGCGTCGAAGCTCCAGCCCAGCAGGGCCAGGTAGTTCATCAGCGCCTCGGGCAGGAACCCCTGGGTGCGGAACTCGGCCATCGTCGTCGCGCCGTGCCGCTTGCTCAGCTTTCCGCCGCCAGGCGCGAGGATGATAGGGACATGGATGAAGGCAGGCGGTTCCCAGCCAAAGGCGGCGTAGAGCAGCACGTGCAGGGGCGCCGACGGGATCCACTCCGCGCCCCGGATCACATGGGTGATTTCCATGAGGTGATCGTCGACGAGGTGGGCGAGGTGGTAGGTCGGGTAGCCGTCCGTCTTGAGCAGGACGGAGTCTTCCAGCGTGACGTTGGCCGTCGTGATCGGACCGCGGACGAGGTCGTTGACCACCGTCTCACCCTCACGCGGCGTCCGGAACCGGATGACGTGTCCCTCACCGGCGGCGATCCGGGCATCGGCCTCATGGGCTGGCAGGTCTCGGCAGTGACGGTCGTAGCCGGTCGGCTCGCCACGGGACTGCTGACCCTCGCGGACGGCCTGGAGCCGCTCCGGGGAGCAGAAGCAGGGGTAGGCCTTGCCTTCGGCAACGAGGTGCCGGGCGCGCTCCTGGAAGATGGCCAGCCGCTCGCTCTGGACGTACGGCGCGTGCGGGCCCCCGACGTCCGGCCCCTCCTGCCACTCCAGCCCGAACCAGCGCAGGATGTCGAGCAACTGATCGGCGGCATCCTCGACGTAGCGGTTGCGGTCGGTGTCCTCGATCCGGAGCAGAAACTGGCCGTCTAGGCCGAGGCGGCGGGCCTGGCCACGGGCGAGCAGCCAGTTGTACATGCCCGTCTTGACGTTCCCGATATGCACGGAGCCGGTCGGGGAGGGGGCCAGCCGGACGCGAACGCCGGACACACCGGGGCGGAGGCCGGGCAGGGTGGCGGGAGCGGCGGGGGTCGTCATCCGGTCGGTCTCTCCATGGGAATGAGTCGGTGCTATTGGGGTCTGCATCCCCAGAGTATACGGGGCGTCCACCGACCAATCCGGACCGGGACCAATATGTCTCATGCGGCAGGCTGGTCCCGGGACGGTATCCCGTAAACAGGCATGACCGGGAAGTGGACAGCATAGCTTCGGATCCTCATCTCAGGCGTGAGATCGTGGTCCTGCGACGGTGCGGCGATGGGCAGGCTTTCATTGCCGATCAGCCAGCCTATCGACATCAATCACCCGGGTGAAAGAGCGTCCGTTTCCCTGCCTTCGACCGCTGCCACTCGTCACCCCCATCGTTCCTGCCAGCCAGGTCCTTGTCCATTACCTCCATCCCGATCCTCATCGTTGTCTCACTCCTGGACCGATCCTGGCTGGTCCCGATCCTTCCCGGTGCTGTCAACCGGTCCATCGGGTCGTGTACCCTGTCCCGTTGGGGCCGCCATTCGCCCCGTATCCGGATGGCTAGGCGGGGACTGTCAGATGACGGTCCCCGTTTTCGTGTTTTCAGGGGAACAAGGGGAGCGCAGTGGGGATCGATCCGGGTACGTCATCGAGGCCAAGGGGGCGGGTCTACCGGTTGAGTTCATCGTTCCAGGAGTTCGTATCGCGGTTCGTCTCGGGTGGCGTGTTGCTGCTCCTCGGGACCATCGCGGCGCTGATCTGGGTGAACTCTCCCTGGTCCGATACCTACAACCGGATCTGGGACACCTACGCGACCATCTCCGTCGGATCGTTCGAGCATTCCCATACGCTCCGGCACTGGGTGAACGATGCCCTGATGGCGATCTTCTTCTTCGTCGTGGGCCTGGAGATCAAGCGCGAGCTGCTGGCCGGGGAGCTCCGGTCGCTGAGAAGCGCCTCGCTGCCCGTCGCGGCGGCCATCGGTGGGATGATCGTCCCGGCCTGCATCTACGTCCTGTTCAACCTCGGCGGTGGCGGGCTGAATGGCTGGGGCATCCCGATGGCGACCGACATCGCCTTTGCGGTCGCGATCCTCACCATGCTGGGCCCGATCATCCCGCTATCGGCCCGGGTGTTCCTCGTGGCACTGGCGATCGTCGATGACCTCGGGGCGATCCTCGTGATCGCGCTGTTCTACACGAGCGACCTGCAGTGGTGGCCACTGCTCGCCGCCGCACTCACCATCGGTGTGCTGTTGCTCGCCAACCTGGCGGGGATCCAGGCGACCCCGGTCTACGTCGTCGGCGCGCTCATCGTCTGGTTGACCATCTTCGCGTCGGGAATCCACGCGTCGATCGCCGGCGTGCTTGTCGCGCTGACCATCCCGGCCCGGTCGCGGATCGAGGTCCCGGCCCTCGTCGAGCAAGGCCGGAACCTGCTCCAGCACCTCGACGACGCCTGGGATGAGGCACGGGCAATCGGTCGCCGGCGTGTATCCCCGATCCTCGGCGAGAGCGGGCCCCAACACGTCGTGTCCCAGTTGGCGACGACCAGCCTCCAGTCGCTGACGCCGCTCCAGCGGATGGAGCACGCGATCAACCCATGGAGCGTGTACCTGATCCTGCCGCTGTTCGCGCTGGCCAACGCCGGGATCGTCTTCGAGAGCGGCTGGAGTTCCTCCCTGACCGACCCGATCGCGCTTGGCATCGTCGCGGGCCTGGTGATCGGCAAGCCGGTCGGCATCGTGCTCGCGACCTGGCTCGCCGTCCGGACCGGGCTGGGATCGCTCCCCGGCGGGATTACCTGGACCCAAATCATCGGGCTCGGGTTCCTGGCCGGTATCGGCTTCACGATGTCGTTGTTCATCTCCAACCTGGCCTTCACTGATATCGGGCAAATCGAGACGGCCAAGACGGGGATCTTTGCCGCGTCGATCGTGGCGGCCGCCATCGGCGTGTTCATCCTGCGCAGGAGCCAACCATCCAGCGCTCGTCCCGGAACGGCAGGCGACCGGGACAGCACCGACGGAATCGCCTCATCCGAGGAGCCCCAGCGCTGATCCACCCGTCGGCCAGCCCACCCGGCGACAAGCCGAATGGACTGGCCTACTTGCCGATGCAGAACCGGCTGAAGATCTCCGCCAGGACGTGCTCGTCCACGGCGTCACCGGTGACGCTACCGACGGCGTGAAGAGCGGCACGGACATCGACGGCGAGCAGATCCAGCGGATAGCCTGCCTGCCGCGCTGCGTCGGCCTCGGCGACGTGGGCGGCGGCGCGGTCCAGTGCGGCCCGCTGCCGGGCCGTGAGCAGGCTGGGCTGTGCATCGTTCGTATCGGCCCCCAGGGCCGCCACGATCGCCGCCTCGAGGTCGGGTAGCCCGGCGCCGGTGGTGGCGGAGACGGGGACGACCGCGCAGCCGGGCAACCGGTCGGTCAGTGCTGCCTGGGATGGGCCGGCGCCGAGGTCTGCCTTGTTGGTGGCGACCACCACCGGCAACCGGTCGCCCTCCTCGTGCGACAGCCGTCCGACCAGCGCGTCCGCCACCGCCAGGTCGTCCCTTTGCGGTTCGACGGAGCCATCGACGACGAGCACCGCCGCAGCCGCCGCCCGGAGTGCCTGGCGGCTGCGCGCGATCCCGAGCTGCTCGACCGGGTCGTCTGAATCGGCGATCCCGGCCGTGTCGAGCAGGGTGATCGGCACGCCGCCCAGGGACGCCGTCTCGGAGACGACGTCGCGCGTGGTGCCGGCGATTGGCGTGACGATGGCGCGGTCGTTCCGCAGCAGGGCATTGAGCAGGCTGCTCTTGCCGACGTTCGGTCGCCCGACCAGCGCGACCCGGGCACCCTCCCGGTAGAGCTGCCCGGACCGGGCTCCGGATAGCACACCGTCCAGCGCCAACGCGGCCCGCTCAAGCCCGTCAGCGACATCGGCCGGTGGGACCTCGTCGTCGGGGAAGTCGGCCAGCGCGTCCAGATGAGCCGTCAGTTCAACCAGGGCCACCTGAGCGGGCCGGAGCCGCTCGGCGAGCGAGCCCGACAGGTCGTCCACGGCCAGCCGCATCGCGTCGCCCGTGCGGGCATCGACGACGGCCAGGACCGCCTCGGCCCGGGTCAGATCCAGCCGGCCGTTCAGGAAGGCACGCAGGGTGAACTCACCCGGCTCGGCTGGTCGCGCTCCGGCGCCGAGCACCACGCGGAGCACTTCGGCCAGCGTGGCTGGTCCACCGTGGCAGGACAGCTCGACGGTGTCCTCGCGGGTGAACGTCCGCGGTGCCGCCATCCAGGCCAGCATGATCTCGTCCAGCCGGTCGCCGGTCACGGGGTCGATGACGTAGCCGTAGATCAACTGGTGAGAGCGCGTCCGCCGCAGGTCGACGGCACGATCACGCTCGCCGGCACGGAAGACCCGTCCGGCGATGTCGGCCGCCTCGGGTCCGCTGATCCGGATCACGCCGATGGCGGCCGTGCCGGGGGCTGTGGCGACGGCGGCGATGGTTCCCTGGTCGAGCATGGGGTGAATGCCTGGGCGTCCCCAGGGTTGAAGCCCCCGGGGACTGGAGAGGGTGCCGCAACACGGCATCCCTGGCGGGTAGGGCCAAGATGGACGCCGCGAAGACAGACGAAAGCTTCAGCGTTTCCTGATGAGCCCGGGGAATCATCCCCGGGGATCCGCCCACCGGCGAGTCGCTCCTGGCAGGACGGAACCGATCACCGTCAGCGCTCTGCCTCGCGGGCGGCGATGATGGCATCCACCTCGGCGCGGGACGGGATCCCGGTCGGGCCGGCGGCGCGGAGGCTCAGGGCCGCCGTCGCGTTGGCGAACGTGCCGGCCCGCTCGGCCGATGCCTTGGGATCGACCGCGCCGATGAAGAAGGCCGCGGCGAAGACATCACCCGCCCCGGTCGAGTCCTGGACGTCGACCTTGAAGCCGGGCAGCTCCACCTGTTGGCGGCGGGTGGCGAACGTGCCGCGTGGGGTACCAATCTCCGGGTGGATGATCCGGGAGCCCCGCTCGTCGAAGGTCACCACGCCAAGCCGGCGGGATGCGACCCGGTCGACGACCTGCCGGGAGTAGGGGTACTCGTCGATGGAGACGATCACACTGTCGAGCCGGTCCAGCAGCTCGGCGTGGATCCGGAGCTGACCGTGCGTCACGCGTCCGCCCCCGGCCCGGGGCCAGTCACGCATCCATCCCTGGGGAGTCGCACCGATGAACCCGCCCTGCAGTGACACGGCCTGGCGCTGGTCGATCTCCTGCGCCACGGGGCCGAGGTGCAGGATCTTCGGGTTGCGCCAGTGCGGCGGCAGCCCGGTCAGATCGATCGGCTGGGCCCAGTGTCGGATGGACTGGACCCGTCGGCCGGCCTGGTATTCGTTGCGGAACACCGTCGGGCCGTCGGCCTGCTGGACGATGATGTCGATCTGCTCGGCGTACTGATCCAGGCCGGGGATCTTCATCCCGTTGAAGTCGAGTCCGAAGGCGCCCTTGGTCAGGATCGCCGTTCGCCATCCCAGTTTGGCCGCCGTCAGCGCGCTGTAGAGCGCCGTCCCGCCAAGGAGGACCGAGCCATCCGACTGGAGATCAGCACAGATGTGACCGATGACCAGGTAATCCGGCGGGCGGATCGCCGAGAGCGGCGTCCGTGATCGCTTGGGACCCGGGGTCAGCGACTGCCGGTCAGACGAGCGTCGGGGTCGGCGATTCGCCGGCGGGCTGCCGGGTTGTCCGTCGTTGGGAGTCGTGTCCTTCGTGGTCCTGTCAGTCGTCCTGTCAGCCACGCGGCAATACCGTGATCCGTCGCATCGTTCCCTCGCCACTACTCTCGGTCGAAACATCAGGGTGGGGCCGGAGCACCATATGGATGACCCGGCGCTCGTTGGCCGGCATCGGGTCCAGCGCCACCGGACGCCGCGTCCGGGCGACCTGCCGGGCAACCCGCTCGGCCAGCCCGATCAGCGATTCCTCGCGTCGGAGCCGGTAGCCCGCGACATCCAGGATCACCCGGTTGAAACCTGGCAGCCGCCGGTTGACCAGCAGCGTGACAAGGTACTGGAGTTGGCCCAGGTTCTCGCCCCGACGACCGATCAGCAGCCCGAGATCGCTGCCGATGATGTCGAGAAAGATCGTCCGGGGATCATCGTCATCCAGCGGGACGACCGAGAGATTCTCGATCGCCTCGACCCGCGCGTCGATCCCGAGAACGTCGAGCAACTCGGCGGTCACCTCGACGGCGACCGACTCGGCCTCGGGGTCGGCGCGCGGGGAGGGGACCATCTGGTCCCGCAGCCGCTGGTAGATCTCACCCGTCTCCGGCTCGTTCGGGTCCGGCCGGCCGGGGCGCCCGCCGTGGTCGGAGAACGTCCGCGACGACGGGCGATCGCCGAGTGCCCGCCGCCCGCGATCGTGGCGACCCGCGTGGCGGTCGTCACCGTGCCGATGACCATCGTGGCGGTCGACCCCGTGAACCTCTGGCTGGGAGGCCATGCCCTTGGCCGTGACACGGACCAGCGCCTCGGCATCCTCGTCGGGCCCGACATCGGAGAGAATCTCGATGTCGACCTGGTCCTCGGTCAGATCCAGTTGTTCCAGCGCGAGGCGCACGGCGGCTTCGACCGAATAGGCCTGGATCTCGACGCTGGTCATTCGCCGTCCCATGACAGCTCACCCCTGCCAACCTACCCGGGACCAACCCCGTCCCGCAATCATCGGATAAGGGTAGCGCACCAGCGCGATGACCGATGTCTGATACGTGACCGGATCACGATCGGAGATAGTCGGTCCCCATCCCCACGACCTGGAGTGAGGCGCTTCCGATGACCAACGACGAACCCCCGGCCAGATCGGCCGGGGGTTGATCGCATCGCGCTGGATTACCGTTCCCGGGCTAGTCCTCGCCGGCCTCGGCGGGGGCTGGTGTCGCGCTGGACTTCCCCCAGCCGGACTTCGGCCCACGCCGGGTCGCCGCCGTGACGCGATCGGCGTAGCTGGCGTTGGCCTTGCCTGCCTTCGTCGTGGGCGCTGGCGTGGTCTCTTCGACCTCGGTGGCATCTGTCTCGACGAACTCGGCCTCGATCGGCTCTGTGTCGTTCGTCGGAGTCGTGCCGGTGCTGGCGCGATTGGCCGTCGGGCGATTGGAGCCTGATCGCTTGCGGGGACTGCGCGTGGTGGCAGCCGGACCGGGAGCGGTCGCGGTGGCATCGGCCGTGACGTTGGTCGCTCTGGCTGCGGCCGCCTTCGCTCCCTTCTTGCCAGCCCCGGACCTGGTGTTGACGGCCTTCGTGCTGCCGGCCTTTGCGGTCGGCTTGCTGGCGGTGCCGCCGCGGGCCTCGGCCAGCTCCTGCCGCCGAGCGTCCTGCATCGCCTGGGTCTCTTCGAGCCGCTTCTGCATCCGGCCCATCAGGCCCTTGGCGCGCGGCATCCCGTTCGGCCCGTACTCGACGACGACATCGCTCACATCACGCGGGGCGACGTAGCCCAGCCGGCGGTGCTCCGGCATCTCCGGCAGCCACGGCGCCCAGTTCTTGAGCATGCCCCAGCCGGAGACGAACCACTGTTGGACGGCCGAGTAGATGCTCTGCGTCGCCCAGTAGAGGACGGCGCCGGACGCGAACGTCCAGCCGAAGACGACCACGAAGATCGGCATGATGTTCATGACCGTGTTCATGATCTGCTGCTGTGGATCGGTCGCGGCGGGCGCATTGGCCGGGCGGCTCATCCGCATCTGGATGAACTGGAACAGGCCGGCGGCGATCGGCAGGATGAACAGCGGGTCCGCGTCACCGAGCGACGGGAGCCAGAGGAATCCATCCGCGAAGTGGCCGACCGCGTTGTCGCCGGTGCTCAGACCCGTGATGGCCTGGTAGACGCCGAAGAAGATCGGGATCTGGATCAGCATCGGCAGACACCCGGCCACCGGGTTGACCTGGTGCTGGGCGTAGAGGGCCATCGTGGCCTTCTGCAACTCCTCGCGGTTCTTGCCGTGCTTCTTCTGCAACTCCTTGATCTTGGGCTGGATGTCCTGCATCGCCTTCATGGAGCGGATGGACTTCAGCGTCAGGGGGAGCAGGATGGTCTTGACGATGATCGTGAAGATGACGATCGCCAGACCACCGTTCTGGACGATATCGGCGATCGAGGTCAGCACCCATTCGAGGAAGTCGACGTATTGACTCCAGATCGGAATGTTCACGGAGCGGGTTCTCCTCCGGTGACCTCGGGAACGAGGCGAGGGTCAGTCCGGTGGGATCAATGCGAGGGGACGGGGGTCGCCAGCGAGACGCCCGGACGGGCCGGGTCCCGGATCACGTCGATGCCGCGCGTCAGGGAACGGGATCGATGCCACCCCGGTTGAAGGGATTGCAGCGCAGCACACGCCAGATGGTCATCACGCCTCCACGAAGGATACCGTACCGGCCGATGGCCTCGTAGCCGTAGGCGGCGCAGGTCGGGTAGAAGCGACACGATGGCGGCAGGGCCGGCGACAGGTATCGCTTGTAGAGGCGGATCAGACCCATCGCCGGCGTCTTCAGCGGGCCACGGCGGACATCCAGGACGGGGAGCCCGTAGCGGTCGATCTCGCGGGCCGGTTGCCCGGCGTCAGGCTCGTGGTCGTGATGGTGATGAGGGGTGGCGCACACCGGCGCCTCCGTTTCTGCTGGGATGTTCGCGGTCAAGCTCCGGCCGGCGCCCCGTCGGGGGCAGGGGACGATGACGTCTCCTCCACCGGCACGTCCAACCGCGCGCGGCGGACGATCCGGTCGACGATCGGCTGGGCCGTCGCGAGGTCGGGGAGCTGGTCATGGGTACCACGGACGATAACGACGATGTCATGACCGGGGCGGAGATTCGGGTGCCAGAGCCGGAGTGCCTCACGAACGACACGCTTGGCCCGGTTCCGCTGGACGGACCGCCCGACCTTCTTGCCCGCGACGACGGTGTAGCGGTTTCGCTCGCGGTCGGCGGTGTTTGGCGCCACGCGGAACACGATCGGCCCGTCGGCCCAGGCTTTGCCCCGGGCGCGGGCCCGCTGGACATCGGATTCCCGGCGCAGCCGGAGGTCGCGTGCGAACATCGTCTGCATCCGTCCTGTCACGACCCGGGGCGGATCGCATCCGTGTTTCGCGAACAGAAACAGGCAACGGCGCCGGAGAACTCATGCTCCGGCGCCGTTGCCTGCGTTCAGCGCTTCACACCACGCCATCGGCGTCCGGTGCTACTTGTTCTGCGTGAACTTGCCCTCGTCCGAAACCGTCAAATCGTGACGGCCCTTGCGGCGGCGGGCGGAAAGGACGGCGCGGCCATCCTTGGTCGACATGCGCTTCAGGAATCCGTGCCGGCGCAGCCGGGGGATTCGCTTCGGCTGGTAGGTCCGGCTCACGGGACTGCTCCTGCTCGATGCTGACGGAATTCTTCGGGTCGTCCGCGGTTTCCGGCGCCGGCATCATCCGGCCGCCGACCCTGCGGTACGATCGGGCACAGACCGGCTCCCGCCGGTTGGCCGCGGCAAGCATGCAGGGTACCAGTTTCCCGCATCCCGCGTCAATCACCCGACGTCCGGAGACCGTATCCCGCCAGGGACCGCCGCACCTCCGGGTCGGCAAGGAGTCTACCCGATGACCGATCTCCCGCCGATCGCTCCGTCCGCCTTCCTCCCGAGCCAGTGGGATATCCCGGTCGGGCATGACCCACTCGGGATCTTGGCCGGCAGTCGCGATGCGCTCGCCGACGCGACACACGTCACGATCGACCTGGGGGCCGTCACCCGCGCCGTCAGCACGATGAATCTCAACGCTCCGCCGCCGGCCTGGGACGACGGTCTGCACTGGCGCGGCGACGACGATACGACCGTCGCGTGGGTGTTCGTGCTGGACACGCTGAACTTCTGCTTCTGGGCACCCTGCCCGGAGCCCCTCCCACGGTGGCGCGTTCGCTACGCCGGCCGGAGCCATGATGGCTACCGGGCCCTGGTCGCGGCGCTGCGCCGGGCGATGGAGGACGGCACGCCACTGACCGAGCCGGCGTGGCTGGCGGAGATTTCCGACGGCGCGGTGGCCCACCTGCTCCGCCCGGACGACGAGGAGCCATCGGCGCCCATCCCGCTGCTGCCCGAGCGCGGGGAGAACCTGCGCGAACTGGGCCGGGTCTGGCTCCGGTGGCAGGAAGATGGTCAGGCCGGAGACCGCCATCCGGCCGCGGCGATGGTTGCGGCGGCCGGCGGAACGGCCACGACGCTGGTCCGGCTGCTGACGGCCGAGCTGTCGAGCTTCGACGACGTCGCGCCGTGGGGTAACCGGACGGTCCCGTTCCACAAGCGAGCCCAGATCCTGGTCGCCGACCTGGCGGGGACGTACAACCACACCGGTCCGGGTGCCTTCCGCGACCTGGACGGACTGACCGCCTTCGCCGACTACAAGGTGCCGCAGGTGCTTCGGCGACTGGGCATCCTCCGCTATGACGAGACGCTGTCCGGGACAATCGCGCGGTACCAGCAGATCCCGCCGGGGTCGGTGGCCGAGGTCGAGATCCGGGCCGGGACCGTCTGGGGCTGCGAGCTGGTCCGGCAGGCCATCCTGGCGACCGGTCGCCCCTGCACCGCCGTGGAGGTGGACTGGCGCCTCTGGGATGCCGGCCAGGATCTGCCCGCGGGCACCGAGCCCTATCACCGGACCCCGACGATCTTCTACTGACAGGCGGGGCTGCCGTCGCCCATGCAGCAGGATCGTCGTCACGCCCGGCGCCGGCAGGACGACGTCCCCCCGGCATGACCAGACCTGTCCAGCGAGCGCCCCGACCACCATCACCTGTTATGGACTCATACGTTAAGGATCATCATGGAGAGAGAAAAGAACGTTGTTGGAGTAGGGACGGTGGATATGGGGATAAGTGGGGAAAAGCCCCGGATGGTCGGGTTTTAACCGTCTGACACCGTGGGGAACGGCTGTCCACAGTTCCACAGCCAGCCCACACCCGCGTACGGACGCCCCATCGCTCTCCACAACACGCGTGTTTCCATCCACGCTCCGTCCCCAACCAGCGACCAGTCATCCCCATTCATCCACCGGGTTTTCCGCAGAGTTGTCCACACATCCACATGGTTATCCACCCCCACGAGCGACTTATCCACATCCTCGCTGCGTTGGCCGGGGATAACTCCGTGGTGTGAGCCGGTGTTCAGGCGGGGCCGGGACCGCGTCCAGACGCAGGATTCTGCGTCGTGTCCAGTTCGCTGGCGAGTGATCCCAACTCGTGGCGACCCGTCCCGAAGCGCCGGTTGGAGCGCCGGACGTCGCGATCGAAGGCGAACAGGGCCGGTATGGCCGCGACAAGGAGCGCCTGCCACCAGGTGAGTGCGATCGGCAGGGTGATCTCATCTGGGAGCCAGCCGAGGACGGTCGAGACGAGCGGGATCTCGTCCGGCAGCGGAGTGCGGTCGACGAGTCTGCCGAGAATCCGGCCGCCGATCCGCATCACCAGGTTGTAGAGATCGATCAGTCCGAGGATGCCGGCGAGCGTGATCACGACCGCGCCGATCGCGCCGACGAGCGCTTCCAGTTGCGGATGGCGGCGGAAGAATCGGTCGTGCCATCGCTCCACCTGAGCCTCGGCCGGCCGCAGACGAACGCGGCTCTCTGCGGTCACGACGGCACATTCGACCACGGCCCACTGCGTCGCCTCGGCTTCCAGCGTTGCACCATTGCCGAGGTCGAAGCGGGCTGGAACTCCCTTGTTACCCTGGTCGTTACCGTCGATCAACAGGCGGGCGTGAGTCGGCTCATCGAAGAAGTCGAACACCACCTCTAGGTTCCGGCCGGCGTGGCGGCCGGTGAAGCGGCTCGTCGTGATGGCAACCCAGCCACGATCGATCTTCCCGCCTACCTGGTCCAGTCGTACTTCCCATTCGGGCTTGCCATTCAGTTCCCCTGCGATCGGCCTCCCAGCGTCACTGCCCGCGGCGCTGTCTCCGCCAGCTGGGGCAGAAGGGACGATGCGATCGCGGGTAGGGGCCAGGTATCGTCCCCACGCCTTTCGGGCATCCTCTTCGGCGCCCAGTCCGAACAGCAGGCCGGCCGCCAGCACCCCGTAGAGCCAGGACCAGCTGGGCCACGGCAGATCGTCCGGCTGACCCAGCCCGATTGCGTCGAGCGGGCCAGCCATGAATGGGGCAAGCAGCAGCCCCGAGAACGCCAGCAGGACGAGGACGGGAATGGCGACGAAGAACACGCCGTTCCGGACTACCCCGGCGAGCGGCTTCGTGTCGGCCCAGCGGACGTAGCGCCGGATGCCGCTGTCCGGAGCCAGCTCCAGACCGGTGCGGACGTCATCCTCAACGATCGCGCACTCGCTGATCGACACGCCCTTGCCCTCGACGCTGAGCACGGCGCCATCGCCGAGATCGAACTGCGCCGGGACATCCTGGCGTTCGCCGCGAACGCCATCGATTGCCAACCAGACCCGCATGGGGCTCTCGAAGATGTCGACGGTGACCTCGAGCGCCCGACCGCGATGGCTGCCGACGAACCGAGTCTTCTCGATGGATTCGATGAATCCCACTGCGACCTCCCGGACCACGAACGCGGTGATCGTATCGGGTCCCAGCGTGCCGGAAAGGTGTCCCGGATCGGTCACGGGAACGTCATCGTCATCGCGCGTCGATGCCGGGCAGCACACGACGAAGCCAGCCCGGTTACCGGGCTGGCTTCGTCAGGACGCGATCAGGTTGCGGCGCGCCGATCCTAGTTGCTGGCCGATCCGGCGACCGGGTAGCCGGCCTCGTCGAGCGCCGCCGACAGGGAGTCGACAGAGACGCTGGCCGGGTCGTAGGCCACGGAAACCTGCTTGGTGCCGAGGTCGGTGGTCACGGCGCTGACGCCCGCCATCCCGCTCAGCGCCTCGTCGACGGCGGCGACGCAGTGGCTGCAGGAGACATCAGGGACTGACAGACGGATGTGTTCGATGGTCGCGGACATGAATGCTCCCTCCGGATGATGGTTGCGGGGCGCGGGTCCATCGCACCGATGAACCTGCCCCTGCGAATCGGTACTGGACGGATTATAGTACCCCCAAGGGGTATCCGGTAGCATCATTCGCCGGGCCCGGTAGGCAGGAGCTTGGAAGAGTTGACGATCACGGACGCGACGATAGAAACGACCGGCGAGGGGACTGGACCTGAGACAACAGCCTCGGGACATGCCCATCACGCTTCCTACGCCAACGACAAGGCGAAGATCCTGTCGCGGCTGCGGCGGATCGAGGGCCAGGTCCGGGGCGTGGAGCGGATGGTTGAGAACGACCAGTACTGCGTGGATGTCCTGACGCAGATGTCGTCGATTATCTCGGCGCTGCGGGCGACGGGCCTGCTGGTCCTGGAGGACCACATCCGCGGCTGCGTGGTGGGAGCCGACCCGGACGACCAGGAGGCCGTGCTCGAAGAGCTGAACGGGGCGATCGAGCGGTTCGTCCGCTCGGTCAACTGACCCGAACGCACCGGTATCCTGACAAAACTCGACGGAACCCGGACCAGTCGGAGCACGAAGGGAGAATCCCGTGGCGATCACGTTCGACCAGCAGAACCCGGCGCACCAGACGGCACTCCGCAAGCTCGAGAGCGATCAGATCGCGTGGCTGACGACCATCCGTTCCGGCGGGCGTCCCCACAGCGTGCCCGTCTGGTTTCTCTGGCATGACGGTGAGTTGCTGGTCTTCAGCGAGTCGGAAACGGTGAAGACGCGCAATGTCCGTGGCAATGCCAACGCGGTCATGAATCTCCATGCGACGCCCGACGGCGGCGAGGTCGTGATCCTGGACGGAACGGCGGCGATCTCCGACAGGGACACGGCAGGCTGGTTGGCTACTGTCGGTGAGGCCTACGAGCGCAAGTACGCAGGCGGTCTCTGGGGACTGGGTCTGACGCTCGAGCAGATGGCGGCCCAGTACTCCGCCGTCATCGTCTTCACGCCGACGAAGCTGTCAGCCTGGTAGCGGCAGCGGCCGACCAGGGCGGCTCGACGCCGCCCCGGGCTGGCGATCCATTGGAGGGAGCCGGCGATGACGATGGTGTTCAATGAGGCCGACCCGGAGCATCAGCACGCCCTGCGCAGGCTGCAGGACGACGAGATCGGCTGGCTGGGCAGCGTCCGGCCCGATGGCCGGCCTCACACCGCGCCGGTCTGGTTCTTCTGGCACGACGGGCGGATCCTGATCTTCAGCGAGGAACGCACGCAGAAGATCCGCAACCTGCGCCACGCGGGTAACGTCACGCTCAACTTGGATTCCGCCGACGAAGGCGAGGACATCGTCATCGTCGAGGGGACCGCCGAGATCTCCGACCGGCCGGCGATGGACTGGATGCCGGAGATGGGCGAGGCCTACCGGGCCAAGTACACCAACGGGCTCGCGATCATCGGCAAGACGCTCGAAGCGATGCTCGCGACCTATACGCAGGTGATCATCATCACACCGGTCAAGCTCATCGCCTGGTCGCGCTGATCATGCTACCCTCCGGAAAGTGAGTATCCATCGGGAACCGGTAATGGTCCGGTCCCGCTGGGTCTGGTCTACCTCCGGAGGTTGCCCTTGTCCGCCCCATCCACGACCCCGTCCTCCCCGATCGGCGTTCACCTGCGCCGGGCCGATTCCGCCTCGACCCTGGCCTTTGCCCGGAAGGCTGATGCGGCCGGCATCGGCACCGGCTGGCTGACGCTCGGTGGTCCGGCCTTCGATTCCCTGACGCTGTTCGGTGCGACCGCGACCGCCACGGAGCAACTGCATCTCGGTACATCGATCGTCCCCGCGTTCATCCAGCATCCCGTCAAGCTGGCAACCCAGGCCCGGACGATCGAGGAGCTGGCGCCCGGCCGGCTCCGGCTGGGGATCGGGACCAGCCATGGCCCGAGCATGGGCACGCTCGGGATCCCGATTGACCGCCCACTGGACCGGCTGCGCGAGTACCTCCGGGTAATCCGCCCATTGCTCCATGACGGCGCGGTCGAGTTCGCTGGCGACTTCTACGATGTGAAGCTGACGGCACCCAACGCGCTCGGGACGCCGGTCCTGGTTTCGGCACTGCGCGAGAACGCCTGGCGACTGGCCGGCGAACTGAGCGACGGCGGGATCTCGTGGGTGTCGCCGCTGGATTACCTCGTCGATCAGATGAAGCCGGTGCTGCTCGCCGGAGCCGCCGCGGCCGGTCGCGCCGCCCCGCCGCTGATCGCCCATGTCTCGATCGCGCCGGGTGTGTCGCGGGAGGAGGCCCGGGCGCTGGGTCGCGAGCAGCTCGCCGTCTATCCACGGCTCCCGTTCTACCGGGCGATGTTCGCCGACAGCGGCTGGCCCCTGGCCGAGGGCGACACCGAATGGCCGACCGACCTGCTCGACCACCTCGTCGTCAGTGGCAGTGATGACGAGATCGGCGAGACGCTGCGTCACTGGCTGGACCGCGGCGTCGATGAGCTGCTGGTCAGCCCGTTGCTCCCCGCAGGTGCCGGGACACAGCAGGACGACCGGGTCCTGGCGATCCTGGCCGCCGCCGCGTCGTCGGGGCGCTGATAACCAATGACACCTGACCGGTCCTGCCCATGACGCCACCGCGCGGAACACCTCTCCGGGTGGTAGCGTCTTGTGAGTACCGGTGGTACCCCGGACCAGTGGGGTCGCTTGCTATACTCGCGGCGCTCCAGCATTGACCTTGCCTGGCAGCGAAGCTGGCCGGATTTCGGCCACCGATCTTCTCTGGTCTGCGGAGCCGCGGGCCGGTTCCGCACCGCCGCGGAGGAGATGACCGACCCGTCTAGAGATGGGCGGGT
The DNA here is from genome assembly GCA_035944555.1 of Thermomicrobiales bacterium. GTDB lineage: Bacteria > Chloroflexota > Chloroflexia > Thermomicrobiales > UBA6265 > CADCWK01. The sequence goes on along the minus strand of DASZAY010000028.1, from coordinate 13,287 downwards.
TGGACCCTCCGTTTCGTGACGACCTGGGCTGTCCTTTCCGGGACGTCGCGCTACTCCATTTCCGATCGACCGCTGTGGTTCGATCGCTACGCGCATCTGGCGTTTTGCGTGGGCGCTGTTCGCCCGCCGGACGACCGGAGGGATCACCGTATGGCGCATCTCTTCGTCGGCAACCAGCACATGGTCGACCGCGAGGTCCTCCGCATGCTGTCGGAGTTGCCGGATGATTTCCGGGTCTATGGGGAATTCGACTGCAACCGCCGCAACGTCGACTGGCTGGTCATCCGTATCGTACCCGACGACCGTCCCGCGCACCGCTACTCAACGGTGATCCTGACCGAACTCAAGCGCACCGAGGCCCAGCTCGCCGGTGGTGAGTACGGTCGCTGGACCGAGACGCGCAACGGCATCGTTCGTGACATCGTGCCCGGCAATGCGCAGGACGAGAACTACTGGCGCCAGCTGATCAACACCGTCAACCAGTTCCGGGCCTGGCTGTTCGCCAACCAGCCCCGGTTCATGGAGGCCGACGCGCTGTTCGCCTCGGAGCAGGACGTCAAGGTCTGGCCGAACCTGCTCGTCGTCAGTCCCCCGGACATCCAGCACCGGCTGCCACTGGTCCCGGTCAACCGGTTCGGCGCCTTCCATTTCAGTCTCCGGGACTGGTGCGACAAGCTGGTAGCGTGGTCCCCCCGGGAGGGCCTGCGGATCACGGCCGCTGAGGCCGACCGGCTCGCGGAGGTTCTCGGGCTCCAGCCGGTCGCGTCCGAGCGCCCCCCGGACCGACCAATGACGTCGGCGCCCAGCGTTTCCACGATCCTTGCCCACGACGTGACGGCCGATCCCGCGCCAGCCGTCACCGGGACGGTCGACTGGCTGAACGGGCTGCACGTCCTCGGTGATGAGCTGGCCGCGGTATCAGCGACGTTCGGCGCCTCGATCGCGGCGCTGGACGACTGGGTCGCCGATGTCGAGCGTCGGATCAGCCGGATGGAACAGCAACTGGAACGCTTGGGACAGACCGGGGCACCGACCACCCCGGCGCCGATGATCCGGCCGGGCAACCCCGTGGTCGGGCCATCCCACGGCAACGGGTTTGCCGTCGAGCCGGAACCAACCAACGGCGAGACGGTCGTGACGACGATCCCGCGGGTCCGGACGTTCCCGTCCGAGCTGGCCGAGCTGGTCACCCAAGCGATCGGCAATGTCCGGATGAGCCGGCGGCGGCGCGACTTCCCCACGCTTGGCCAGGAGCTGTCGTACCTGGCCGGACCAAGCCTGCGGGAGTCGTCGTACTTCGGTTACGGGACGCTGCGCGGGTTGCTGGACGAAGCCGCTTACCATGGCCTGATCGTCTACGGCCCAATTGATGGCAATGCGCCGTCTATCTACCTGCCGGACGAGGTCGAGCGGGACTGACCGCCGCCGGCACTGGCTGCCTGCTGATTCTGGTGGCTACGCACACCTCCGCACTACGAGGTCAGAAGAGGGATGTTCTCCTCCGCCAACAGAAGCGGTAGCAAGCACATTGGCTGAGGGAGAGGCTGGGGCTGCAGGCGACGAGTCATGGATCCCAATCGGTGATCGATCACTTTACTAGTCCGCCGTGATGGCCCGTGCGGCGATGTCCCGGCGGACATGGGCCCGGTCGAAGTGGATGGCGTCGACGCCGGCGTAGGCCCGCTCCTGGGCGGTTGCGAGATCTGGTCCCGTCCCGACGACGGTGAGGACGCGGCCACCGGCGGTGACGACCGCGCCGGTGTCGTCGAGCGCCGTGCCGGCGTGGAAGACCGTGACATCGTCGGGGACGGACCCGAGCCCGGTGATCGGCAGACCGGTCGGGTAGGGGCCGGGGTAGCCGCCGGAGGCCATCACGACGCCGACCGCCGCGGCGTCCCGGATCACGGGCACGGGCTGCTCCGCCAGCCGACCGTGGGCGACGGCGTCGAGCAGTGCCCGCAGGTCGCCGTCCAGCAGTGGCAGCGTGACCTGCGTCTCCGGGTCGCCGAAGCGGGCGTTGTACTCCAGCACTTTCGGACCGTCGGCGGTCAGGATCAGCCCGGTGAACAGCGTGCCGCGGAAGGGAATGCCGCGGGCGGACATCTCCCGCACCGTCGGAGCGAGGACTTCCCGGTCGATCCGGTCCAGCATCGCGTCATCGACGTCCGGCAGTGGCGCGAAGACGCCCATCCCGCCCGTGTTCGGGCCCTGGTCGCCGTCGAAGGCGCGCTTGTGGTCGCGGGCCGGGGCGAGGGAGCGGATCGTCTCACCGTCCACCAGCGACAGGATCGAGATCTCCGGTCCCCGAAGGAACTCCTCGACCAGGACCGATTGCCCGGCCGTGCCGAGCGTCCGGTCGTCCAGCATCGACATCAGGAAGTTCTGAGCCTCGTCGTGTGTCGCGCAGATCACGACGCCCTTGCCGGCCGCCAGGCCGTCGGCCTTGAGCACGACTGGCAGCCCGGACTCCGAGACGGCCGTCATCCCATCGGCAACCGTCGTGACGGTCACCGAGCGGCCGGTCGGGACACCGGCGGCGGCCATGATCTCCTTGGCGAACGCCTTGCTGCTCTCGATCCGCGCTGCGGCGGCGCTGGGGCCGTACGTCGGGATCCCCGCCGCGACGAGCGCGTCGGCCAACCCGGCGGCCAGCGGATCTTCCGGCCCGACGACGACGAGGTCGACCCGCTGCTTGATCGCGGCGCGGACGACGGCGTCCGTGTCCGTCGTCCGGACGGCCACCGCCTCGGCCAGGGCGGCCGTGCCGGCGTTGCCGGGCGCACAGAGCAGGGTGCTCGTCCCCGGGCTCTGCGCCAGCTTCCAGAGGAGCGCGTGCTCCCGCCCCCCGCCGCCGACGACCATGATGCGCTGAGCCACCCGCCGTTGCCTCCACCGTGACCCTGGTCCCGACGCGGGACATGGGGACCTGTCACCCATTACCGGGCTCGACCGTGACCCGGCGCCGGGCTGCTCACCCGGTTGTCATCCGGGCCGCACTATACTCTTCCGCGGGCGTCGCGCGGCCGTGTCCATGGGGTACGTGGCTGGAAGTCGCGCGGCAACAAGGGGCGACGGCCGCCCGCCCGGAGCCGGATGGAGTATCACGATGAGCCAGAACCTGCCCCCGGCCGATACCCGGATCTTCCTGTTCCACAGCGCCGACGCCGCCAGCGATCCCGGTGGAGCCACCGACCGCGTCAACGAGTGGCTGGGCAAGGACCGCAGCGCCGGCACCTACTCCGGTCTCCGCGTCCGCGAGATCACCACCTCGCCGGATGGCCACGGTGGCGTCTACTTCACCGTCGTCTGCACGCTCGGCCATGTCCGCGAGGACGGCCCGGCTGCCCGGACCGAGCCGACGCTGGGCGCCGCGCCGCAGATCTAGGAACGCTCCCAACCGGGACGATCCAGAACGAGACGACCGCCCGGGAATCATTCCCGGGCGGTCGTCTCGTTGTTCGCGTGTCATCGGTGGAGGCGCCAGCCGGATTCGAACCGGCGATCAGGGTTTTGCAGACCCGTGCCTTACCACTTGGCTATGGCGCCACACGTATCGACCGGGCAACCTGTCCCGGCGATGCGCGGCGCAGTGTACCACGCGGGATCCGCCTGACCGGCGGTCCGGCACAGTCAGGTCCGTCCGTACGCGGCGCTACCGCGATCCTTCGGTCCCGACGATGCCGGTCCGCGGGTCGGCGTTGAAGATGTACGTGACGAGGTCGGCGACGTCCTGCCGGTCCTCCGTCCCGTCCAGCACCATCGACTCCAGGATGTCGACCATGTCCGGCATCATCTCGTTGAGTTCGAGGATGACGTCGCGGTCGTTCCGGGTCGCGCTCGGGTCGGTGACGAACTCATGCAGGGCGTCGGTAAAGGCCGATTCGTCCACGCGGACGATACGGAGAAAGCGGGACATGGGAAACCTTCAGGGTGACGGGCCGGGGCGGGATCAGTGGCTGGACTGGCCGCCCATCAGCCCGGAGACGGTGTCGCGGACGGTCTGGCTGGCCCAGGCGATGACGCGGCCGCGCGTCTCGGTTCCGCTGGCCGGGGCAAACAGCAGGCCAATCGCAAGGCCGTAGAAGAAGAACTTGGTGGCGGTCCGGGAGCGGTCGAACATCGGGTCACTCTCTCCTGTAGGTGAGATCGCGCCGCCGGTCAGAGAGGCGGGACGATACGGGGCAGCCGGCGCCGGGCGCGGCCGCGACGTTACCAGTGCGGAGTTCGCACGACAGGGACCACGGGACGAACTGTTCCCGCTCCGCCCATTGTGGCCGTTACTCGTCGGCCAGCCAGAGCAGGGCGTAGACCGCCAGCCAGTGCTCGACCATGTAGCTGCTCCCGACGACGTGGGGCAGCGCCGTCACCGCGTGATCCCCCGCCGCGCGCTCGAGCGGGGAACGGCGATGGTCGCCCGGCGGCAGGGCGGCTGCGATCCGGCGCATCGTCCAGGCGCGGCTCAGGTTCAGCCCATGGAGATGGCCGCCTTGGCCGTCGGTCGGATCGTCGACGGTGACGGGGTGGGCGAGGGCGGGCGGCAGCGCGTCGCCGAGGGCGGGGAGGAAGGCGGTCAGCCAGGCGGCGAAGCGGTCGTCCGGGAAGATGGCGCCGATGAGCTCGGCTTCGATGAGCGCGGGGGAGAGGAAGTCGGACCCGGACGGCTCGAACCGCGCGTCATATCCCGTGTCGCCAACGAACAGGCGCTCGGCGGTCGCCACCAGTGTCTCGTGGAGGTCTGCACCGGGCAGACCTCGCTCCGCCCGTCGCCGCGCCCACGGCAACGATCGACCGAGCGCGAACGCCGTGTTCGGGTGCAGGCCGCTCCGGACCGGATACCGCTGCTTCGGCAGCCACTGGACGAACCCTCCGGCGAACAGCACGGCCAGTTCTTCCAGCGCGGCGCCCCACCGCTGGGCGTCGGCGTCGCCCTGCTGGGCCAGGTCGTCAACCGCGTCGGCGAGCATCAGGCACCAGGCCCAGCCGTAGGGACGCTCGAAGCCAGGATGCGCCCGGCAGTACGCCACCTCCCCGGCCAGGGTTTCCGGCGTCAGGTGCCGGTCCAGCGCCGCCCGGACCACCCGCTCGTCGACGGCGTCCGGCACCAGCCGCAACAACCGGATGAGGACCCAGTGCATCTCGACGGCCGAGTGCCAGTCGTACGACCCGTAGAAGGCCGGGTGGCGCTCCCACGGCTCCCGGTACTGTTCCGGGCCATCGACCCCGAGGCCGGCGTAGTTGGGGTACTCCCGGTCAATGCAGGCGATCGCGGTCTCGGCATAGGGGGCCGCGTTTGCCCGTAGTACCGCAGTTCGAAGATCGTGATCGCTCATGACTGGTCACATTCCTTCTGTTGACCCGGGCATCGGCGTGCTCATCAGGGTTTCGATCACCACGTTATCCCAGGGCAGATCTCTCCCCCGCTCCGGCTTGGCGTGCTGATTGCCGCGTCGGTGTCGGCGTCACCTGGCCAAGAGAGGGGTGCCTTCGCGTCGGCAGGGGCATCCGGGAAGGGGGCCGTTACCGGGCTCTCCCTTTCGCGTTCACCCCCATCCCCTGGCGAACGCCACGCCTACCCGAACCCGAGCAGCGGCGGGTCGACCGGGGCATCCCGCGCCATTGCGAGCACCGAGAACCGGCCCATCCCGGCCGGGTCGATCAAGCGGAAGATGCCTGCCCGCAGCGCGAGGTAGTCCTCAGGGGTCATGCCTGGTGTGTCCTGCGCGTCCAGCAGCACCTGCCCCAGGCCGAGACGCTCCAGGAACAGCGACTGGCTGGTCAGCCCTGCCGGGAGCAGCCCCTCGGCCAATCCACCGTCCTGGAGCGCCGTGAAGTCGACGTGGGCGGTCAGGTCCTGCTCGCCGATGCGGACGAACGGGTCGTCGCCGGCCACGTGGCTGGCATAGGTCCGGAGCGTGCCGGACAGGCGGTGGCCGCGGTACAGCTCGTCCGCCGCGTAGCCGTAGTCGATCACCAGCGCGTACCCACGCCGTAGTGGCCGGACGAGGTCGCGGAACCAGCTTGTGGCGGCCGGCGAGACGTCCAGCCGGTCTCCCTCGGACAGACTGACGCCCGCCCGCTGGAGCCGCCGGGGCAGTCCGTCCGCCAGTGCTGCCTCCGAGACGGGGCCGATCTCCTCGGCGAAGCCGTCGCCATCCCGGCGGACATAGCACTCGGCCAGCTCGCCGTCCCGGACGGTCAGCCGGTGGACGGGCAGGGCATCGGCGACTTCGTTGGCGAGGACGACCCCGGTGATCGGTTCCGGCGCGTAGCCGGGGACGGTCGGATCTTCGACACGGACGACGTCGTCCAGCCCGACCTCCCGCATCGCGGCGATCGCCTGGGCCCGGCGATGGGGATTGGGTTCGGACAGGCGGTAGGACAGCGTGGCCCGGAGGTCGGGGTCGTGGTCCAGCAGTGCAGCGACGATGTCGTAGGCCAGTCCGCCGATCCCGGCCCCGGATTCGTGGATCGTGAACGGTTCCGACCGGCCAAGGCGATCACGGCATTCGGCGATCTGCCGGGCAACGATGAAGCCGAACCAGGGGGTCGTCTCCGGCGCCGTGAGGAAGTCGCCGCCCCGCCCAGGTCGCCGCTCCGGCGCGCGGTAGTAGCCGTGCTCCGGGTGGTTGAGCGCCAGGTCCATAAAGCGGGCAAAGGTGATCCGCCCGCCCGCCCGGTCGATCGTGTCCCGGATGATCGCGATCAGCGCCGGATTGCCGGGCGAAACGGGCGGGGTGGGGGAGGGATCGGTGGTCGTCATGGGGAGATTGTCCCACTCCCGGCTGGATGACGGTCAGTCCGGTGCCGGGCCAGGGATGGGGCCGGGACGGGTCAGCTGGACGATCTGCCTGCCTTACTAACGGGGACGGGCGCCTTCGGGCACGGATTTTGGTACAACGGACGTCACAGTGCCGGTCGGGCCGCGGGCAGATTCCGCGGGAACCGTGGCCCGGCGGCGAGGACGAAGGAGACGAGCATGGCGCGGTATGGCGGAGCGTTCGTGACAGGCGCGGTGATTGGCGGGGTGGCCGGGGCGGCCCTGACGCTCTGGCGGGCACCCCAGGCGGGCCGCCTGACGCGGTCACAGCTGGGTGAGCAGCTCAAGGCGCACGCCGGCCCAGCGGCCGGACTGCTGGAAGCGGCGGCGCACGGGCTGAACGCGGCCGGCACCCGGATCGTCCAGGGCGTGGCGATCTCGACGCGGTTCGTCGAGGAGCTGATCGATCCTACCCCGGTCGATCGCCTGCACCAGCCGACGCCGGTCACCACCCCGCCGGGACCAGTCCCGGCGGCGCCCACGACGACCACGACCGTCGAGGCCGCTACGACCGCGCCGGCAGGCTCCGCGGCTGGCGGGACATCGGTGCCCTACCGTTCTGCCGCGATGAACGTCACGCCGTTCCCGACCAACCGCACCACGCACTGACCCGATCCGGCCACGTGCCGGTCCGGCAGGAACAGAGACCACGACGACCCGGCCATCGCATCCCGCGGTGGCCGGGTCGGCGCGTTCCTGCCCCTGAACTGGTCAGTGGCGGGTCTGCCTGCTGAGCGCGGTGCTGCCCGCCTGTTGACGAGCGGCGTTAGCGGCGCATGTTTAGAAGGAAGGGGGACCGCCTACGGGATAGGACCCTACCGTCTCCCGGAGCCAGGCCGGTCGGGTCAGCCCGGTCGGCGGAGTCAGGCATTGAGCGGTCATGCCGATACACCGGGGCGGAACCGGCCAGATGGACGGGAACCGGTTAAGCGTATTTTCAGGAACCTGCGGTACCATGATTCCCATACCGAACGCAGCTGTCGCCTGATCCGTCCCCGGCCCGATCTCTTCGGAGGTTCGCCAGGGTGCGGACCGGTGTACCCCATGGCCTTGCCGCCGGGGAGGTCCTCCCATGAACGAGACGGACAGAACCCCCGACATCACGGACGCGACCCTTATCACCGAGTCGCTGGTCTTCCGCTACGGGACGGACATGTCCCCCGAAGCGATCATCGCCGAGACGCCTGGCGCCCGCTTCGTCGCCCGGGCCCGGCTCGTCGCGGACTGGGCGACGACCAGCCCGGCCTGCGCCGAGCTGGCAGACGCCGGGCCGGCGGTTTCGGCAGACGCCGAACAGGGGAGCGACGATGAGGTCTGGGGCATCCTGCTCATCCAGCCGGAGTCGACCACCTCGACCTGCGCCGCGGATGTCATCACCGACGCCGGCTACCGGACCCACGCGACCGTCCTGACCGGCGAGGACGCCCTGTCCGACCGTGAGGGATTGATCACCCAGGCTCGCTACTGGGAGCTCTCGCCGGCCTACATCCGCCGGCTGAGCCTGGTCGCCTCCTAGCGGCGGCACGGGAACGCACAGCGGGGTATTCATTTCGCCGGTCCGGGTAGTCGGGCTGTCAGGCGGCCCATCTCGTCATTCAGGACGAACGGGGGAGTCGGCGGGCGGGAATCCGGCCGCCGACACGTATACTCGACGGAGACAAGGGCGGCGGCACGGGGATGGGATGCCTGTCCGACGGCCGCGGCAAGGGATGAGGATGGGACGGCGGGCGACAGGTCAGGCAGGCTGGCGCATCGTCGTGATCGTGGCGCTGTTCTGGGCGCTGATCGCGGCGTGGCCTGCCCGTGCCCACGGCCAGGCCGAATCCCCGCTGACCCTGACCATCGTCGTCACCGACGGGCAGGGCACACCGCTGGCCGGTGCCGGGTTCGGGCTCTATCCCGCCATCACCGATGACCTCGGCTCCCTCGTCATCCCGTCCGGTGCCGCCCCCTGGACCGACCCCGCCTACACCGACGCGACCGGTACCGCTGTTTTCTCGGATCTGGCCGCCGGTACGACCTACGGCGTCGCACAACTTGCCATCCCGCCGGGCCACGTCGCCGACCCGGCCGGCGACCGCTTCGTCACCATCGATCCGCTGGGATACACCTCCCTCGAGGTCGTCAATCCGCTGGCGGCCAGCGCCACCGACGGCACCGTCCTCGTCGCCGTCACCGATACCGGCGACGCGACCGGGCTGGCCGGGGTCACCGTCCAGGTCCAGCCTGTCGATCCGGCAACCGGGATCGCCGGCAACGTCATCGGCTCGGCCGTCAGCGACGGGAGCGGCAACGCCTGGATCGAACTCTCGGCGGGCCAGTACGTCGTCTCGGTCGTTGCTCCAGGGGAGTACGGCGCCGTCGAGGGCCAGGTCGTCGAGGTCACCGCCTCCGCCGACGGGTCGCTGGATGTCGATGCCGTGTCGTTCGGCCTCGCCCAGACCGGTACCGAACCGACCGCCGCCCCGACCAACATCCCGGCCGTGACCCCGGAGCCGACCGCGACCCAACCAGCCGCGACTGACACGCCGGTCGCGCCGACCGCGACCACGGTCCCCCCCACGACTACCCCGGTCGAGGCAGCTCCGACCCAGCCCGCGCCAACCGGGACCACCCCGCCCGCGCCGACCGCTGAGCCGTCGGTTGAGGGCAGCGGGAGCGACGGCGGGGATACCGGCTTCGTCGCCGGTCAGCCCGCCACGATCACGATCGACACGCTGGTCTGCACGTCCTCCGAGCCCGAGCGGATCGGGACAATGATCATCAACCCGGGGGCCGCCATCCAGTCCATCGGCGCGGACATCCCCGACAACTGCCGCGTCGCCGAGCTCGACGAGTTCTCCTACGCCTTCCGCGATCCCCGGTCCGAGTCACCATGGGACGACCTGACGCTCGGCCGGCGCGAGACCGACGCCAACGGCCAGGCGATCTTCGAGACGACGGTCGCCCGCGATGGGCAACCGCTCTACGTGGTCGAGCGGCTCCACCCGATGGCCTTCAGCGAGCCGGTCGCCCTCGTCCCCAACGGCTCCGTCACCATGCTGGCCATCCAGGTGATCGCCGAGCCGCAGGGCGACGTGATCGTCCGCAACGCCGACAGTGTCACCGGCGCGCCCGTCGCCGGAGCCTGCTACACCATCGCGGCCGCCGGACTGGAGAGCGTTCCGCTGGCCGAGGCCTGCGACGCGGACGACGGCGCGGACGGGATCGTGACGTTCGACACGGTTGACGACGGTGACTACGTCGTGGCGCCGTCCACCACGCCGGAGCGGTATGTCTTCGCGCCGTCGTCCCCGTTCACGGTCGGCGACGAGCCTGTCGACCTTACGCTCTCCATCGTCCCCTACGGCACGCTCCAGCTCCGGGTGCAGCGCTGCGCGACGGTCCCGACCGGTCTGCTGCTGCCCGAACCTTCGCCGGGCCTGGGTGACGGGATCGACGGGATGAACGAGGCGATGGCCGCCGCCGATCCGGCGACCGGGGTGATCCTGTCAGTGTTCCAGGTGGTGGACGCAACGACCAGTAGCGGTGACGGTGCCGGGGGCGGATCCGCGACGCGCCCGGCCGACTGCGACCCGGTCGCGACCACACTCGAAGTCGTCGGACCGGACGGCACGGTTACATCCGTCGCCATCGACGACAGCGGGGTCGGTGTCCCGCTCGTGCTCCCGCCGACGGAGGGGGAGGGGAGCTACATCCTCCGTGACCCCGCCAGTGGCACTGAGGTTCCCGTGGCAATCATGCCGGCCGGGACCGTCACCGCGACGCTGGTCCAGCTGACCAGCACCACCCCGGCACCGCCCGCGAACGATGCGCGGCCCGAGCGGACCCCTGCCGCGCTCGGCAGCTAGTCCCCCGATTCCCACGCTTTCCCACGTTCCCTTCCTATAGGAAGAAGGTTCACTCGCCACGCACCCGCTCCGAGTGCGTGGCGAGCGCGTTTCCGGCCACCTGCCGGCCCTTCATCTGGCGTGAATCGTCCATCGCGGGACGGTTGGTCCGATAGCCGCGGTCGGCCGTGTTACATGCCGGGGCCCTCATGCGTCTCAACCGGTACGCGGGGTCGCCGAAGGTGCCGGCCACCGCCCGCCAGGTGTGTCCGGACGCAGGTATTGCGTCGACAACGTCGCTTCGGCTACCTCAGAGTCATCCTGCCCGGGATATTGCCCCTCCGCAAGGGATGACAACATCGTCACGATACGTATACTGACTACCAACCGGGTCGGGGGGCGATCCGGGTGTATTCGTGCGCTTTCTCCTGGGAGGGGAATTACATGCACAAGACTTTTGCGGCCTTCCGCACTATCGCAGCACTGGCTTTGGTGCTCGCGTTGGTTGCGGGACTTTTCTCGGTTCGCGGCGCTAGCGCCGGAACCGACGGTACGCCGGTGGCACAGCCGTCGGTGGAGCCGACGGCCGAAGCCATCGACGGCGACGCTGGCGCTAACCCGGGCGTCCCGGCTGGTGACGGCGGCGACTCCGAGGTCATCGGTCCGATCGCGACCCAGGTCATCGAGCTCCGCGCTCGCACCCAGGGCAACGTCCCGGGCTCCGGCACCGAGGTCGGCTCGACCGTCTTCTCGGTCAATGGCGAGCTCGCCATCGCTGAGGCTGGCGCCTCGTTCCCGCGCTCGGCGACCTTCCAGGTCATCGACGAGAACGGCACCGTCGTCCAGTCCGTGACCACGGACGCCAACGGCTCGGCGCTGCTGGATGTCACGATCGCGGAGGGCACGTTCCTTCTCGACACCGACTCCGGTGACACCCTCAGCCTGGACTTCGCCGTCATCCCGACGGAAGAGCGCGACATCATCACCGCGACCCTGATCGTCGCCGCCGATGACGAGGAGCTTCCGTCTGACGGCAGCGACCTCTACACCATCGCCGCCGACCAGATCGAGCTCCGCGCCCGCTTCGAGGAGACCTCCGCTGGCGAGTCCGGCGTCACGTTCTTCTTCGGCGCTCCGGGTGAGGACATCACCGCCGCTCAGGTCGGTGACTCCGGTCCGCTCTCGGGCCGCACCTTCCAGGTCGTCACTGTCACTGGACAGGGCACTCCCATCAACGTCGTCGACACCCAGACCACTGGCGCTGACGGCGTCATCCTGCTCGACGTTCCGCTGAACGTCAGCTACGTCGTCCGCGATGTCACCTCCGGCGACCAGACCGAGGTCCTCTTCACGGATGAGACCGACGTCCAGGCCGGCCGCTTCCTGATCACCGCGACGGCCTTCGTCGCCAACCAGGGTGGCTCCAACGAGGGCCCGACCGGCGATGTGCTGCCGTACGCGGTGGCCGCTGGCGCTCTCGAGGGTCGCGTCTACTACGAGCAGGACCCGGCCAACAGCGGGACCGCCATCTACGAGCTGAACAGCCAGGGCGCCAACGAGAACCCGATCGGGCTCTTCGATTCCGAGAATGGTGACATCGCTCCGGCCGCCGGCGTGACGGTCACCGTCACCGACGCCAATGGCCTGGTTGTCTCGCAGGGCATCACCAACGACCTTGGTGAGATCCTCCTCGACCTCCCGGTCACCGGCACCGGCAACGGTTCCGAGACGGTGTTCGTTCAGGTCGAGGGCTTCAACCAGTCCCAGCCGTTCGCCACGGGCACTGAAGAGGACTACCAGGCTGGCCGCTTCATCGGCACCGCCCTCCTCTTCGTCGAGGACCTCGATGAGGTCATCGCCGGCCCGTCCGACATCGCTGTCCCGTCTACGGCTCCGTCCAACGGTGCTCCGTCTGACATCGCGATCCCGTCCGGTGCTTCGGCTTCTGCCTCTGCGTCGGCCTCCGCTTCTGCGTCGGCCTCCGCTGCCCCGTCCTTCGAGGGCGAGGTCATCGAGGACGGCGTGACCATCACCGGCCTGGTTTCGGAGCGCTTCCCGGACCGCGCTGGTACCTACCGCTACTTCATCGACCTGGTCGAGATGACCGACGAGGACGATGACAGCGACATCCGCTACGCCACCGAGGGTGAGATCACCTTCGAGGTGCTGACGGTCATCGACGGCGAGCTCGTCGTGGTTGACTCCGGCGCGACCAACGAGAACGGCGTCGTGGTCCTCGACATCCCGGCGGATGTCTCGTACTTCGTCGCCGCCACGGACGATGTCGCCGAGTTCTATGGCTCCGACGACATCGCCGCTGGCCAGACCGCTGCGGTGGTCGCCGTCAAGTACGTCGCTGCCGGTGAGACCCCGTCGGCGTCTGCTGTCGCCTCCACCTCCGCTGCCGCCTCGGCTTCTGCCGCTGCGTCCGCCGGTGGCGACGACGACGACGATGACGACAACGGCAACGGTGGCTCCAACAATGGTGGGTCCACCAATGGCGGCACCTCCAACGGTGGTTCTTCCACCGGTGGCGGCGCGACCGGCCTCCCGAACACGGGTGCTGGCGCCACGGATTCCGGCATGGCGATGACCTGGGCGCTGATGGCGCTCATGGCGGTCGCCGGTGTGGTCGCGGCT
>DASZAY010000027.1:0-15472 GCA_035944555.1 Thermomicrobiales bacterium | reverse complement strand
CCGGGGCGACAGCCCCGGCCCACTCTGTGTCATGCCGTGGTGACCGACCCGGTCGCTAGACCTCGGTCACCGCGTGGGCGATGTCGGTCGGCTTCTCATACTCGCTGTCCTTCAGCTTCCGGAGGACGTCGAGGATCTCATCGTCGGCGCCGTTGGACTCGGCCTTCTCGACGATGGCGTCGCGCTTGGCCGGGTAATCCAGTCCCTTGAGGTGCTTCTGCAGTTCGATCGGGTTGAGCTTCGCCATGGTGCTATCTCCTGTTGGTGGTCGGTGGAGGACAGCGGATCGCTGCCGTTTGGACTGGCCTAGTAGGACTCGTCGCCCAGCGCCTGGTCGACCTCGTCGATATCGTTGTACTCGCCGTCCGGGATGTCCTCGAGCTTGGAGCGGACAAGCCCGGCCGCCTCGGAATCATCAAGATGGGCGAGGATCTGCTCCTTGGTGGCCGGGAACGACAAGCCATTCAGGGCATCATGTACGGTTGATGGGCCGATCGTACTCATGGGAAATCCTTTCTCCGGAGCGGGGCCGGTGCTCATCACAGGTCCCGCGAGGCAGTGTCTTCACCGCACGGGACGCACCCCGGATGCCAGACGCCGTATCGAGGTCCCCGGCCGGGCACGGAACAGCCCGCAGGAGCAGCGCAGATTGGCCGGATCACCACGGGTCATCAGCATCGCCGGGCGGTCCGGGAGCGGAAAGTCGACGCTCGCCAAGGCGCTGGTCCAAGCGCTCGGCCCGGACCAGGCGGCCCGTGTCCCCGCTGACCACTACCTCATGGACCTCGATCACGCTGCCCCCACGACCGGGGCGAGCTTCCGGTGGGACTGGGCGCGCCTGTCGTCCGACCTGCTCGCGCCAGAGGGCACCGTGGTGGAGACGCCAGATTTCGACTTCAAGCTACTGCGCCGCTGCACGGCACGCGGCGGGATGACGTTCACGCGCCGGCCCGTGTTGATCGTCGACGCGATGATGCCGTTCCCCGGCGCCGACATCGTCTGCTGGCTGGCGGTCCCGGCGGCGGAGCGTCTGCGCCGGGTACGAGAGCGGGACCGGCGATGGGGTTCGCGGATTGCGGACCGGTGGGACGCCCAGGAGGCTGCCTCGCCCGCCGAACCGCCGCCCGGCGTGTCAGTCATGGTGGACGGAACGCGCACCATCGAGGTCATCGTCGCCGACCTCGTCGGGCTGATCGGCGCCGGGACGGGTGTTGGTCGGGCCGGTCCCGATTCCCCACACGACAGCCCGTGACCGAACCGTGACCACGCTGACACGTTCGGCACACCCCGTGCGGATACCCTGACATCACGGGTTCCGGAACCGCACACCGCGTGGAACACCTGATCCGGATCCGTCATTCGCGCCGGCCTCGTGCTGGACTGTCCAGCCGTGGCGGATGCAGGAGAACATCACCGTGGGACTACTTGATCGATTACTCGGCCGTGAGCCGAAGGACCAGGGCAACGGCGGCCGGGCGTGGTACGACACCGGCGCTCCGCAGCGGCCGTCGCCGTCCCGGGGCGGATACGGACAGCAGGCCCCGCGCCGCGGACCGCAGTCCGAAGACGAGCGCGCGATCGCCCGGTACCGCTACATGCTGAAGACCGCGCCGCCCGAGACCATCGAGCAGGCGCACGCCGAGGCGTTCGCCCAGCTCACCCCGCAGCAGCGCCAGCAGGTCCTCGCCGAACTGCATCAGACCATGCCTGAGAGCGAGCGGGCGCAGAACCAGAGCACCGACCCGCAGGCGCTGGCCCGCACCGCCACCCGTGCCGAGATGCGACAGCCCGGCACGATGGAGCGCGCCATGGGCGGTGGTGGCCGTGGCGGCCCCGGCATGGGCACCATGATCGCCGGGTCGCTGATCGGTACGGTCGCCGGTATGGTCATCGGCTCCGCGATCGCCGGCGCGTTCTTCGACCAGTCCGGCTACAGCGATGAGACAGGCACCGGCTCGGAAGAGACGGCAGCCGAGGATGGCGGCGATACCGGCGGTGAGGATGCTGGCGCCGAGGACGGCGGCGGCGACTTCGGCGGTGATACCGGCGGCGACTTTGGCGGCGATTTCGGTGGGGACTTCGGCGGCGGTGACTTCGGCGGCGGAGAGTTCTAGTCCCGTCCTATCGACGCCAACCCTGACGCACCAGTGAGAAAGCCGTCCTGCATCATGCGGGACGGCTTTCTCACTAGTCAGACGAGCGGCGTCTTCGGCCGACGATTTCGTTACTGCGCGAGGCGGACCGGACCGTCGGTGGCGGCGCTCTGGTTGGCGGCGGCGGCCAGCGCGCTCAGGTCGACGGAGAGGGCAATGTTCTCCGGGTTACGCTCGCCCGCCTTGACCAGTGCGACGAACTGGTTGAACTGTGTCGGCTCGTCCTCCGGTACGTCGGTGATCTCTTCCCAGGCGCTGTCACGCTCACCACCGAAGAACATCAGCGGGGTGCCCGGGCCGTCCCAGCGGATGTGCCCCTTGGTCCCGAAGATCTCGAACAGCATCGGGGCGCGTCCGGCGGCCGACGTGCCCGCGACGCCGATCGCCCCGCTGGGATAGCGCATCGTCACCACGGCCTGGTCCTCGGAGGCGCGGCCGGTGATGTTGCCGTACGTCGCATAGAGCGACTCCGGCATCCCGAGGAACAGGCGGGTCAGGTAGAGTGGGTGGGCGCCGAGATCGATCATCAGCCCGCCGGCCGCTTCGGCGGGATCGTAGAAGCGAACCGGGAGCCACCCGTCCGGGTTCTGCTCTGAGCGGAGTGCCCCGTCGTGGGCGATCCGGATGCGGACCTCGATCAGGTCTCCGAGCCGGCCGGACCGGGCGGCGGCCAGGGCGGCCCGCACGGCGCCGGTCGGGACCCAGCGGAGCGCGACGACAGCCGTCACGCCGGAGCTGTCCAGCACGGCGGCGATGTCACGGGCCTCATCGTGGGTGACTCCCAGGACCTTCTCGGTGAAGACGTGCTTGACGGCCCTGGCGGCGGCCGGGATCACGTCCTTGTGCAGGGTCGTCGCGGTCGTGACGATCACGCCGTCCAGGTCGGGCAGGGCGAGGATCTCATCCAGCGAGCGGTAGTAGGGGACGCCGATCGCGGCGGCGCCCTCCTGCCCACGGGTTTCGTCGTCGTCCCACGCCGCGATGATCTCGGTATCCGGGTTCTCGGCGCTCTCGCGGATGTAGTCCTTGGCGTGGACGTGCCAGAAGCCGAGCAGGGCGAGCTTGATCATGCGATCGAGTCCTCTCGTGGTTGGGATGGGTAGCGTCGGAAAACGGGGACGGGCCCCGGTTGATTACGGGCGCCAGGCGGCGTAGACGGCCTGCAGACACCGCATGTACCAGTCGTCGCCGATGCCCCAGACATTGGTCAGGAACACGACGGACAGGTCGTACTCCGGGTCGATCCAGAGGACGGTCCCGGTGGCGCCTGAATGGCTGAACGCCGATTCCGAGCCAGGATGGGCGAAGTCGCGGGTCGTCGTCGGCTTGTGCCAGGTGAGCCCGTAGCGGCCGGGCGTGGTCGCGTCCAGCTCGTACTTCGGGATTCCGGCGGTGTGGAGCCGGGTCATCCATTCCAGCGTCGGCCGGGCCAGCACGCGGGCCTGCCCGTCACGGGCGTCACGGAGGAGCGCCTGCCCCAGCCCGAGCAGGCTGTTCATGTCGGCCCAGAAGCCGGCGCCCGGCATCTCCGATTCGGTCAGGATCCGCAGCGCCTCGTCGGCCGGGAAATCCGGGCGCGGCGTGATGTTGGTCGGGGTGACGAACGCACCCCCGAGCGCCTGCGGATCGAACCCGATCCGGGTCGCGCCAATCGGTTCGAGGATCTCCTCGCGGAGAAACGTCACGAGGTCCCGTCCATCCAGCCGCTCGACCAGCTGGCCGAGCAGGTAGAACGTCAGGGTGTTGTACTGCCACCGGGATCCGGGCCGGAACTGCGGGACGGCGGCATGACTCCGGGCGACGAGTTCGGCCCGGCCGAACTGCTCGCGTCCGGTGTACTGCCACGGTAGATCGGGCAGGCCACTCGTATGGGTCATCAGGTGCCACGGTGTGATATCCGGCTTGCCGGGTGCCGCGACTTCCGGGATCACCTGGGAGACGGGGCGGTCGAGCAGGAGTTTGCCCTGCTCGACGAGCCGCATGATCGCCAGCCCCGTGATCGGCTTGGAGATCGACGCCAGCAGGAACAACTGGTCGTCGGTGACCGCTCCACCGTCGTCCGCCTTGCCGAACGCCCGTGTCGTCGTCGTCTCGCTGGTCGCCACGCCGAGCGCCGCGACGGGCAACTGCCCGCCATCGACGAATCCCTGCGCGACGGCGAATGCGTGCTCCAGTCGCTCCTGGTCGAATGTCACCGGCTCCCCTTCATTGCGGTCGGACCGGCGCGGGTGGGGGCGCCGGCATCGTCAACGACCGTGCATGGTAGCGGACGGGGAGCGGTCGCGGGACGTCCCGGTTACCGCCGCCGGTCTGGCCAGAGCCGGATGACGAGCTGGACGAAACCGTAGAGGAGGATCGTCATGGCAAAGCCCAGGAGGGGCAGGAGCAGGGAGAAGACCCCCACGACACCGAGCCTCCGGACAGACCATGACGGCAGCAGGTCGATCAGTCGGGTCGTTTCCGACCCCGATCCCTGCAGGCCCCCGACGAACCACAGGACGAAGACGATGATCGCGACCAGCCCGACACCGAGGCCAACAACCACCGGGGCGAGCGGTGGCAGTCGGTCGGCGGGCATCACGTCCCGATGGTCGTCGTCCGGCGTCGCCATCGTCCTTCCCCTGGTTGGTGCGGCTCATGTCAATCGCGGCGTCGGATCGTGACCGGTGACCGGTCAGTACCGCTCGACGAAAGAAAGCGTGCCATGGAAGACGACGCCTTGCTTGATCACGAGCAGACCCAACGCCTGGTAGATCACCCAGTCCCCGAGTGATTCGACGATGGCGACCGGGATGAACCAGGCCAGCCAGAAGAATCACGGTCTGGTCCCGGGCAGCAGACCGAGCGCCTAGGACAGCGCGAGCAGCGTCGTGGTCAGACCTACAGCCAAACCGACGACATCGCGGGCGACCGACGATGCGTCGCCTTGATCACCCGCCACATCGCGAATCCGGGACGACTCGTCGTCGGACGACGGGTCGTCCCGGGCTGACCCAGGTTTCGAGTAATTCCTTCTGGTCGCCCAGGGCGTGTCAGTCGCCTGGCGTCCGATCGACTGCCTCAATCGTGTCACCCGGCCGGATCGCCCCGCCCGCGACGATCTCGGCATGCAGGCCGCCGCGGTGGATCAGCGCTGAGAGCAGTGACCGGTTACCGGTCAGGTCGACCAGGTGTTTGCATGGCTCGCAAATCTCGACTCCACGCAGGATGGCCTCTCCGACCCGGAACTCCCGGCCGAGCAGGTGGCCGAGGGGGACGCCGCGGGTGACGAGGTTGCGCCGGGTGATGCCGGGTTCCAGCACAAGGTCGTGGAAATCGCGCAGCGCATCCAGGACCTCGCCCTCGATCAGCGAGATATGCCGGATCGGTCCGGTGAACCAGGAGTAGAAGCCGGTCTCGTCGTGGTAGCGGTCGCCGACCAGCCCCTTGCCGGCGACGGCCTCGACGGCGTCGCGTCGTTCCATCGGGGCGCCGCCGACCGGGGCAACATGGATGTCCGTCACGACACCGCGCCACGGGATGATCTGGTTGCTGAACGACGTGCTGGCATTGGTAACAGCCTGCTGGCTCATACGCCGAAGCCTCCCTCGGATGCGATCGACTGGCCGGTAATCCACATGGCGGCGTCGGTGGCGAGGAACGCGATCAGCCGCGCCGCGTCCTCCGGCTGCCCGACCCGGCCGTCGCCGAGGGGGGTCCTCGCGACCAGGTCGGCGTGAAGCTCGGGCGTCATCCAGCCGGTATCGGTTGGACCGGGATTAACGACATTGACCCGGATCCCCTTTGGCGCGACCTCGACGGCAAGCGTCCGGGAGAAGGCGACTACCGCCGCCTTGGTCGCGACGTACGGCAGCTCGTTCGGCATCGCGCCGCGATCCTGCCCACTGGTCAGCGAGATGATTCGCCCACGGTCGCCGCCGGGCCACCGCTTCGCGAACCCAAGCGACAGCAGCGCAAAGGTCCGCAGGTTTACCGCGTAGGCGTCGTCCAACGCTGCCGCGTCGACCTGCTCCCACGGGATGTGGACGCTGTGGGTCGCGTTGTTGACGAGAATGGTGGCCAACCCGAGTTCCCGTTCGCAGGTGTCGAGAACCTCGTCGGCTGCTCCCGGCTTCGAGAAGTCGATCTCGGCCGCCGCCGCGCGAACGCCCATCCCGCGCAGTGCCGCGAGCAGCTGGTCGGGACCATCGGTCGCCTGCCAGTCCAGGACGTCGCGGTCGTAGGGGTGCCAGTGGGTGAAGAAGATGTCTGCCCCGAGCGCGGCCAGCGCCCGGCAGATTGCCGCGCCGATGCCGACCGAGCGCGACGCGCCGGTAACGATCGCGACGCGGCCGGACAGGTCCAGGTCGAGGGTATGGGGAGAGATGGATCGGTGAGTCAAGGGGATGCTCCGTCCCCGGTCCGTGATAATGTCTCGCCAGTGGCTGAGGGATGGGTCGCGCAAGATGCTGCGACGACCGGGCGGAGTGGGGGGCGGGTGATGGGGAGTGGCGCCTGGGCGAGACTCCGGACCGGGGGAACGTGGACATGGCGGAAGGGCCCCGGGGTTGGGCCGCGCCACGTCTCCACATCGTCCGCCCGGTCTAGCCTGCCACCGTCTGCGCCTCCGTCATGCCCGGTCGTGTGCCGAGCGGTGTTCGCGGGCGCCATCGCCCGTCCGGTGGTGGAGGATAGGGGGATGGGTCGCTGGTGTCAATGGCCGGTTCGCGAGGCGAACGCTGTCTGTCGTGAGCGAGAGGCCGCCGCAGCAAGGGGAGGACGCGTGTTCCCGGGTAGGGGATCAGGCTCCATGAAAAGGGCTGACCCGGGGGACAGACCTTTCCCCGGCCCGGAGAGGTCTGTCGTAGGTCGCGCTGAAGCGCTTCCTGAAATGTCCCTCAACACCCTTTCGGAAGTAATGACACCCCTCTCCGGGCCGGGTGGTGCTGAAGCCAAGTTGGCAGACCTCCATGCCAACCCGGAGCCGGGGAGGGGCCGGGGGAGGGGTCTGCTCCCGGACCATCCCGTTCGCATCCCACCACGGCGTCAGGCGGCACCCGCTATCGCTTGGCGGCCATGACCGCTGCGCGCGGCCGGGCGCCCCAAGGGACGCCCCTACGGTGGCGCTGAGGCGTCCGGCCGCGTACCGATGGCTACGCCTTCACGAGGTGGGCAACGACCTCGACGTGGTGCGTCTGCGGGAACATGTCCAGCGCGACCACCCGCTCCAGCCGGTACCCGCCGGCGACGAGTGCCTTAAGGTCGCGGGTCTGCGTAGCCGGGTCGCAGGAGACGTAGGAGATCCGGCGCGGTTCCATCGCGAGGATTCCCTCGACGGCTTCCGGCGTCACGCCCGTCCGAGGCGGGTCCAGCACGACCAGCGACGCGCCGACCAGTGCCGGGCCGCGGCGGGCCAGCCAGGACTCGACCCGCTCGGTCTCGACCTTGGCGTGGCTCAGGCCCGCATCGCGCAGGTTGCGTCGCGTCCAGCGGGTGGCACCGCCGAAGCCCTCCACCGCGACGACGCGGCGGTAGCGACGAGCCAGCGGAACCGAGAACAGGCCAACCCCGGCGTAGAGGTCGATGACAAAGCCCTTGCCGTCGCCGGAGAGCGGGGCCTCCGGGTCCTTGTGCTTCACCGGGTCGGCCTGCCAGAGCGCCTCGTTGATCAACTCCTCGAGCAGCAATCCATTGGCCTGGAAGAAAACCGAGGCGTCGTAGTGGAATGTGTCGTCGCCGACGCGGATGGACAGCTCGGGCGCGTTCTGGCTGCCGAGGGCGGGGGAGATGCCGGGGCCGTCGTCGCCGGCGAGCCCGCGGATCTCGTCGATGCCTGGCGGGATGAGGCCCATGGCTTGCCGCTCGCGCAGGTCGGCCAGGACGCCATTGAGCTGCCCGGTCAGGATCGGGCAGTGGTCCACGTCCAGCACGTCATGGGTGCCACGGATCCGGTATCCGATTCGTCGGTTGCGACTGTCGATGGCCCACTCGGCGACGTGGCGGTAGCCCAGCGGATCCGGTGACGGTACGACCACCAGATCCTCCGGCGCCTCCAGCCGGCCGATCCGGGTCAAGCAGTCCCGGACGATGTCGACCTTGGCGGTCAGCTGGCCGGCGTAGTCCAGTTGCTGGAGATCACAGCCGCCGCAGACGCCGAAAAACTTGCAGGGCGGCTCGGACCGGTGAGCTCCGGGCGTCGTCAACTGCGTGACCTTGCCCCAGGCGACCTGCCCACGGCGCCGGTCGATCTCGACCCGGACCTCGTCTCCCGGTGCGGTCAGCGGGACGAAGATCGTCAAGCCACCACCGTGGGCGATGCCGTCGCCCCCGGGGACGATCCGCTCGATCGTCGTGTCGATCAGCTCACCACTGACCGGACCCAGCCCGGCGACGGCGGGATCGGTTGGGGTGCCGGGCGTGATGCCGTCACCACCATGCGGGCCGCGCGGCGGCCGGGGACCTCGCCCTGGTGGGCGGGAGCCGGGACCGCCGATACGTGGCGGACGACCCCCACCGGGGCCACCGCGACGGGGTGGGCGGCCACCGGCGGGTCGATCGGGTCGATCGCCGCGATTAGGCGAGTCGGCGGGCGGCTGATTGGCGGGACGGCGGGGTGGGCGGGGTGGCTGGCTCATAAAGCAAATTGTGCCACGCCCGGTGCCGCCGACGCGGTGCCAGACGGGAATCAGTCGCGATTCACGCGCTGGTTCGCTGCGACCGGTGCCGGTCGGGACACGCCTCATCGCGCAGACGACAGAGTTGGGGGCCGCGACATCATCCGTGGCGGACTGACGTATTGGCTCCGACTGGACCGGCTACTGCCCCCGGCGACCGTCGATCCGCTCCCGCAGCAGATCGACGTGACCCATGTGGCGGGCGTACTCCGTGATCATCCCGACCAGCACTTCCCTGAGCGACATGGCCCCGCCACCACTGCCGTGCTTGTTGAGCGGATCATCTGCCGTGATGTCGAGGTTGGGCGCCGCTTCCACGAACCGCGTCGCGAAGTCCACTTCCGTTCGCCACGCGTCCCACGCTGCCGCCACGATCCCGGGGTCAGCGATCGCTCCGTCGAAATCGCCGTCTGGCTCGGTCTCGGAGCAGAACAGCCGGGGGACCTCCTGTCCGGCCATCAGGACCCGGAACGTCGCGCGTTCGACCTCGGCCAGGTGACGGATCAAGCCCAGGAGCGACATGGTCGACGGCTCGACGGCCCGCCGGGCGAGCGCCTCTGCATCGAGGCCCGCGCATTTCATCTCCAGGGTGAGCCGCTGGCAGCGGAGGGCTTCCACCAGGGTCGTGCGCTCGTCGCCCAGTCTCGGGCCATGCTCACGCGGGTCAGCATCCGACGGCCGGCCGTCTTCGGTGAACATATCAGCCCGTCGGCGGGTGGTGCTCATGATCATCATCCTTGTGAGTTCCACCCCACGACGACAGGGGGAGCGATCCGGCCGCCCAGGTTGGTGCAACGCTGCATGAACCGGAATCGTACGCGGGCGACCCTCAGCCCGCCTGCCGGTACCGGGCCGGGATGGCCGTGACGATTAGGCCAGGGAGATCCGGCCGGCCTTACCTCGGGGATCCGTATCCTTTCCGGCCCTGATCCGTTGTGTGAGATAGCGGCAGGTGCACCGACCGCGACCCGGACCGATCGACGACGCACGGAGGGGTGGCGCCGGTGAGCGCGCTGGCGGACACGGACGACACCATCGACGAGACACCGGATATGCGACGGGAGACTGAAGATGCCGCCGCGCTGGACGCCGCACGTCACGACCCGGCCCGGTCCGCCCCGATCTACGAGCGCTACGACCGCGCCATCTTCGGCTACTGCTACCGTCGCCTCGGCCACCCCGAGCAGGCAGCCGACGCCACGATGCAGACCTTCGCGCGGGCGCTGGCGGGTCTGAACGGGTTCCGGGCCGGATCCGTCCGGGCCTGGCTGTTCACCATCGCCCGCAACGTCGTCATCGACGCCGCCCGCGCCCGCCGGACGCACTGGCCGATCGAGGCGGCGCACGCCGTCCCGGACGCCATGCCATCGCCGGACGACCACGCGGTCCGGAGCGATCAGGAGCGGGCGCTGTTCGTGGCGCTGGCTGTCCTGACGCCGGACCATCGCAACGTGGTCGAGCTACGACTTGCCGGGCTGACCGGCCCGGAGATCGCCGCCGTATTGGGGATCAGCCACGGCGCGGTCAAGGCCAGCCAGCACCGCGCCTTTGCCCGTCTCCGCACCCTGCTCGCCGCCGAGGACATCTTCGGAGACCCGACATGACCGACCACGACGACCACGATCGCCTGGCTCGCTGGCTGGACGACCCGGCTGCCGACCCGGAGGACCTCGACCCGGCAATCGCCGCGGCCGCCCGTCGGCGGCACGTCCTGTCCGACGCCACCACCGATGCGCACTACGCCGCGACCCGTCCCGGTCGCCGCTGAGAGGACCTGATGCGAGGGGATTCAGCGGGGACGATCGGCTCTATCCGGGACGGCCGCGGAGGCCCGGAGATGCCCCCCCGGACTCGTCGACGGATGGTGCGCCCGGGGGACGCCGGGTCCGGCGTCATGCCGCGGCCGACCATCGGGAACTCCAGGGCCGCGCGCGGCCGACCCCTCGGTCCTCAGCCCGGCGGCTTGAGCCTTGGGCCACCTGCCCCACCGCCATCCGCTCTCCGCCGCGCCGGCAACCGGACGATGGGCCTGATCGCCACGCTGACGCTGGTCCTGCTCGTCGGGTTGGGTGGGGTCGGGGTCTATCTGACTGCACCCGGGGGGCAGCAAGGCGGGGTCTCGCCTCGGGACGTTGATGTCGCCGCAACGCCGAGCGCCGAGGCTGCGGGACTACGACCCGTTGAGCCACCACCTGATGCGTCGCTCGTGAGTGCCGGTCAGTGTTACCAGCAGCCGGCGAATTACGACGAAGTGATGGCGCGACTCGTCGTTCCTTCCAACCAGTCCTCGTACGAGATTCCACTGTCCAGTGTGCGAATGGAGCCAAATTCAACGTACCCCGACGTCATGAGTTACCGCTTGCTCGATGGGTCGCCACCACCCGTCGAAACGATTCAGGCCACCACCGGAATCCTGGCGCAATACCTCGCCTGTTCACCGTTGCGGCAGGTCAACCTCGTGACCGAGGATTTTCTGCTTCGGTTCCTGTACGGCTCCGGGACTTGGCGACATGGCGTCCCGTTCCTGCTCGGCCTCTGGGAGGATGCCAATCAGGACTCGGCGAGTGTTGATGGCGTCATCGAATCGAGCAATCCCTGGATCTACGATTTTCGAGTGTTCTATGACGGCCGCATCGGGGCCTACCTTGACTTCAGCGATCCAGTCGCTATCCGGATGCGGCCCGGCGATCAGCAGGTGCTGGCCTATCCCGCGTTCGATCAGCGAGGTTTTATCGTCTTTCGACCACAACCCGACGGGAGCTGGTTGATCGACGACGCGGCGTTCGCCTATCCGAGCCTCCATCTTCCGCCACCGGTGGCTGAGTCGACACCCGCGCCTTGATCCAACACGCCGAGGGGTCCACCTGCCCGGAGGGCTAGTGGCGCCTCAGTCCACTCCTGAACGACAATAACGATATATCGATAACGCCGCCTGCCCTGACTGATGGGGTGGGCGGTCGGCGTGTAGCAGGGTGGTGACGGCGAAGCATGATGCGAGGTGGGGGACTGGGCGGCGGCCGAGGCATGGGCCGGATGATGGGGAGCGGCGAGCCGCTGCCGGAAGGGGCCGACCGGCCGATTGACCGGCGGACGGTACGCCGCGTTGTTGGCTTCTTCGGGCCCTACCGGCGCCAGCTCCTGTTCGCGCTCGGCACCATCCTCGTCGGCACCCTGCTCGGTCTCGCCAACCCGTTCCTGATCAAGCTCGTCTTCGACGACGCCATCGGTGAGGGGCGGCTGGACCGCCTCTACCTGTACGTCGGCCTGATGGTCGCCATTCCCGTCGTCGCGGGGCTGATCGGCGTCTGGCAGTCGTACCTCGTCACGCTGGTCGGCCAGTCGGTGATGCAGGACCTGCGGAACGCCCTCTACCGCCACCTCCAGCGCCAGTCGCTCGCCTTCTTCACCAACACCCGCACCGGTGAGATCCAGTCGCGCCTGTCCAACGACGTCAACGGCGTCCAACGGGTCGTCACCGATACGGCCTCCGGCGTCGTCACCAACGTGATCACGATCGCGTCGACGTTCGTTGCGATGTGGATCCTGGACTGGCGGCTGGCGCTGGTCTCGGTCGCGTCCATGCCGCTGTTCCTCTGGCTGACCTACCGCGTCGGGCTGACCCGGCGGCGGCTGGCCGGCGAGACCCAGCGGTCGATGGCCGAGGTCTCGGTGCTGACCGAGGAGACGCTCTCCGTCTCCGGCGTGCTGCTGACCAAGGTCTTCGGGCGGCAGGACGAGATGACCGCGCGGTTCGAGGGCGAGAGCGCCCGGCTGTCGGCGCTCCAGGTCCGTCAGCAGATGGTCGGACGCTGGTTCCGGATGACGATCGGCCTGTTCTTCTCGATCACCCCGGCCGTCGTCTACCTGTTCGCCGGGCGGGAGATCATCGCGGCCGGCGGTGCTGGTGGCGCTCCGACGATCGGCGACATCGTCGCGTTCACGACATTGCAAGCGCGGCTGTTCGGCCCGGTCGGGCAGATGCTGGGCGTCCAGATCGAGGTCCAGGGCGCGCTGGCCCTGTTCGACCGGATCTTCGACTACCTCGACCTGCCGGTTCCGATCGCCGACCGCCCCGGTGCCATCGCGCTCGATCCGGCGACTGCCCGTGGCCGGGTGACGTTCGACGACGTCCGCTTCCGCTATGAGGTGCCGCCGGCCGTCCGTGCCGCCGTTGTCGCCGACAGACCACCTGACGAGCCGCTGACCGGGGATGCCCAGGAGGGTGACACGCCGTCCCCCGCCGACGGCTGGGCGCTCCGCGGCGTGAGCCTCACCGCCGAGCCGGGGCAGCTCGTCGCGCTGGTCGGGCCGAGCGGCGCGGGCAAGACGACCGTCGCGACGCTGATCCCGCGGCTCTACGACGTGACCGAGGGAGCGGTCCGGATCGACGGGCATGACGTGCGCGATCTGACCCTGCGCTCGATCGGCCAGACGATCGGGATGGTCACCCAGGAGACGTACCTGTTCCACGCGACCGTGATCGACAACATCCGCTATGGCCGGCCGGACGCGACGCTGGACGAGGTCATGGCGGCGGGACGGGCGGCGGCCATCCACGACCGGATCATGGCCTTGCCGGACGGGTATGAGACGGTCGTCGGCGAGCGAGGGTACAAGTTGTCCGGCGGCGAGAAGCAGCGGATCGCCATCGCCCGGGTGATCCTCAAGGACCCGCGTGTCCTGATTCTGGACGAGGCGACCAGCAGCCTGGACTCGGCCAGCGAGCGCCACGTCCAGCGTGCCCTCGACGGCCTGATGGGTGGACGGACGACCGTTGCCATCGCCCACCGCCTCAGCACGATCCTCGCGGCCGACCAGATCCTCGTCTTGGAGCAGGGCCGCATCGTCGAGCAGGGGACACACCGGGAACTGCTCGTGGCCGGTGGGCTGTATGCCACGCTGTACCGGCAGCAGTTCGCCGACGAGGGTCGCCGGCAACCGGTCGCGGCGGAATAAAGAGCTGTCCCGAAGTCAGGTAGACCGCTCGAATGCGCCGACCGGTCCGCTGGTCCCTGGCCTTCGAGGGCCGTGGCAGTCGAGCCGATTGTCGACGTGACGGGCGGACGCGGTACCCTTTGGGGCGGCGACGGACACCGGTGGTGACGTCGCCCGATCGTTTGTCGTCCGTGTTCCTCGCCCGGCCATCGACCCGGATGCCCAGGAGAATGCAGGTGTCGTCGACCTCGCCCCGTCTCAGTGCCGACCGCCCGATCGACGGGATCGATGTCGAGGAGCTTCGCGCCGCCATCCGCGACATCCCCGACTTTCCCCAGCCGGGCATCCTGTTCCGCGACATCACGCCGCTGCTGGCGCGGGGACCGCTGTTCCACCGCCTGATCGACGCGCTCGCCCACCATTACCAGGGTGAGATCGACGCGGTCGTCGCGATCGAGAGCCGCGGCTTTATCTTCGGCGCTCCACTGGCCTACGCACTCGGTGTCGGGGTCGTCCCGGTCCGGAAGGCGGGCAAGCTGCCCTTCGAGACCCACGCCGCCGCCTACGCGCTGGAGTACGGCGAGGCGACGCTGGAGATCCATGTCGACGCCATCCGCCCGGATCAGCGCGTGCTGCTCGTCGATGACCTGCTTGCAACGGGCGGGACCGTCCGGGCCGCCGCCGATCTCGTGGGGCGGATCGGCGCGACGATTGCCGGTGTGTTCGTCCTGGCCGAGCTGGAAGCGCTCGATGGCCGCAAGAAGCTG
This sequence comes from Thermomicrobiales bacterium, assembly GCA_035944555.1. GTDB lineage: Bacteria > Chloroflexota > Chloroflexia > Thermomicrobiales > UBA6265 > CADCWK01. Next base: position 964 of record DASZAY010000027.1, on the reverse strand, counting down.
GCCGACCTCGAAGTCCGCAGCCTGATCCGGTACTAGGGTCTGGCTGGACCACCTGGCGGATGAGAAGGCCCGGGGGCCAGGTCGCGACATCTGTCACAACCCCTTCACCGCCTCGCCACCGGTCGGTCACCTTCGCTGGCTACACTCAGGACACGGACGGGGCGGATAGGCTCCCCTCCGGGACCAGCCGGTCCAACCGGGGCACATCCCGGTACCCTGAGGAGCACCAGCAAGACGATGGCGACGGCGATGAAGGTCGACACCCAATACTGCCAGCACTGCGGCGCCAGCCTGCGGATCGAGGACCTGTTCTGCGCCAACTGCGGATCGCCGGTTCCCGAGCACAGCCCCCGGTCGGGCCGGGACGGGACGGGACGACGGGCCGCCCCCTGGAGCGAGCCGGACGCCTGGGCGCCGGCGGGGGGCAAGCAGGATCCGACGTGGTGGGAGGAGCCGCTGTCGCAGCGGAGTCCGATCCGCTATCCGTCCAGTGAACTGGTCCAGCCGGAGGTCTCGACGGCGTCCCGGCTCTGGGCCGCGACGGCACCGATGGGCATCATTCTCGGCGCATTCATGTCGGCCGGACTGCTGTCCTTCGTCGTGCCGCTGATGATCTGGCAGCTCCGGAAGGGGACTGATCCCTTCGCCGCGGAGCACGGCCGGGAAGCCACCAACGCTGTCCTGTCGCTGTTCGTCTACGCGATCATCGGCGTCATCATCGCGATCCCGGTCACGCTCGTGACGCTTGGGGTGGGGCTGCTGGTGATGTTCTTCGCCGCCGGGGTGATCGGCCTGGTCTTCCTCGTCTCGCTGATCGTCGCGACGATCCGGGCCCTGAACAGCCAGCCGTTCCGCTACCCGCTCATGATCCGGTTCTTCAAGGGCTGATCCAGGCTGGCCGACCCTGAGCGGGTAGCTCATGAGCCGAAACACAGAGACGGGCGGGACACCCAGTGTCCCGCCC
>DASZAY010000026.1:0-413692 GCA_035944555.1 Thermomicrobiales bacterium | reverse complement strand
GACGATCGACCTCATGGGTCGATCGTCCCCGCCTGCGGACGCAGTGAGAGATGCCGGTGAAATATGCACTCATTTCATCATTGATTGCCATGCCTGTCCATGGCTCCCGATCGACCGCCACCACCATCCCCCGGGGCGGCTCGGCGTTGTCCGCGGTTGAAGGGGATCACATGGCTGGAGCTGCGGACCAACGAATGTCCCTTCTGAAGAGACGGCCGACGCTTCCCCGGCTCCGCTGGTTATCGCCGACCCAGAGCGTTGCCGCCGGAAACGGCTCTCGCGCATCCTGACGTAAGAGGTAGCGATGGGGCTTGCCCCATCTCGCCCGCACACGGCGCGTTTGCCATTCATCGGGAAGTGCCATGCCGGATCCGGAACGGCCCTTGCCGCGCTCCCTGCGTTGGACAGGGTTCGACTACGCATCACCCCGCTGCTATTTCGTGACGATCTGTACCGCCAGGCGACAGCCAGTTCTCAGCCGGATCGACGACCGATGTCGCGTTCGTCTGATGCCAGCGGGGCTCGACGTCATCACTGCCTGGGAAGGTCTTCCGGAGCGATTCGGTGATCTCGCGCTCCTGGAGTTCGTCGCGATGCCAGACCACGTTCATGGATTGATCCAACTTGGCAGTTCGGACATCGAGGATGATGCCGACGCGACCGGAGAAACGAACCTCGGGACGGTCGTCGGAGCATTCAAATCATTGTCGGCCCGGGCGGCGAATCAGACGCTTGGACGCCGAAACGTGTCCTTCTGGCAGCGGGGCTATTACGACCGTGTCGTCCCGTCTGATGATGAGCTGGAGCGATTGCGTTGGTATATCGTCGAGAATCCCGCGCGTTGGGCGGCGGCTCGATACTCACAATTGAACGAGCGAACCTGAACGCTCGGATCCGGCACGAAGATGGGGCAAGCCCCATCGCTACCCAACCAACCTGCCAGTAGGTCTGTGTAGCTGCAGGTCGTGCCCATCGAATGGTGTGCCAACGCGAAGAGGCTTGCCCTCTCCCGCCTCACGATGCGCGTGATGAGAGTCGATGCTTCACGAACGTCGGAATCAGCGGGCGAGGCGGAAGTCGGCGGCGATGGCTTCCAGCTTCGTCTGCCCGTTCCAGCGGTTGATCCCGATCCGGACGGCGAGGTCGATCGTCTCGGCCGCGGCGGCCTCGGGGAACCGGTCGCCGGCACCCCAGAGGATGACCTCGGCTGGTGGCTGCCCGCGGTGACCGACGAACAGCTTGAGATGCTGTCGCTTCGGATCTTTGCCCATCAGGGTCCGGCGCTGGACGGGGAGGGCACGGACGAGGAACAGCGGGTTCTCGTTGCCGGGACCGAACGGGCCCAGCCGGCTGATCAGCTTCGCGGTGTCCAGCGTCAGCCGGTCGCCGGGCAGCTCGGCGTCCAGGGCGAGGTCAGGCCGGCCGAGCTTCTCCCGCGCCGTGTCGCTGATCGACTGGTCCAGTTCCCGCTCCAGCGCCTCTGCGAAATCGCGGATGTGCTCGGTCCGGATCGTCAGTCCGGCGGCCGCGCTGTGGCCGCCGCTGCGGATCAGCAGTGCCGAGATCGCGTCGCTCCGGAGCGCCTTCGCGATGTCGAAGCCGGGCACCGAGCGGGCCGACCCCCGGCTCACCCCGGGCTCGGTCCCATCCGGGCCCAGCAGGATCACCGGCTTGCCGTACTTCTCGACGATCCGTGACGCCGCCGGCCCGATGACGCCGCCCGGCCAGTCGTCACCCAGCGCGACGAGCACATCGGACGACAGGCCGCCCGGCAACTCGATGTCGCGGAGCAGGACCAGGTCGCTCTCCTCGATGACCCGGTTCATCTCGGCCTTGCGGCGGGTGTTGCGCTGTTCCAGCGTGTGGGCCAGCCGGGCGGCCCGGTCAACGTCCGGCGCCAGCAGGAGATCCAGCGCCAGCATCGGCTCGCCCATCCGGCCGGCCGCGTTCAGCCGCGGCGACAGCTTCATCGCCGCGTCGGTCGCATTGAGCGTCGCCGGTTCCAGCGACGCGGTCCCGCAGAGCGCGACCAGCGCCGGGCGGGGCTGGCTGCGTACCAGCCGCAGCCCGTCCCGGACCAGCGCCCGGTTCAACCCGCGCAGGTCCGCGACGTCGGCGACGGTGCCGAGCATCGCGAGATCCTGCAGCGAGGCGGCGAACGCCTGCAGGTCCGGCCGGTCCAGCTCGGCGGCGATCGCGACGAGGTACAGCCACGACAGCCCGGCGCCGGTCAGGTCGCGGAGCGGGTCGCGCGCGGTGCTGTCCGGCAACAGATAGGCGGAGACGGTCACGGCACCGGCCGGCCCCTCGTCGCCGGGCGCGATCTGGTGATGGTCGAGGATGACGATGTCCAGCCCGCGCGCCTTCGCCAGCGGGACATGGTGATGGTCGGTGCTGCCGGTGTCGGCGACGATGAGCAGGCCGCCGTGCCGGGCGAAATGCTCGATGTCCGGCTCGGACAGGCCGTAGCCCGTCTCGCGGCTGGGCAGCCGGACGGAGACCCGCTCGGCGCCGTTGGCCTGGCGGAAGAACAGCGCCAGCATCGCGGCCGCCGTGGTCCCGTCGGCGTCGTAGTCACCGAAGATGCCGATCGGCTCGCCATCGAGGACGGCCCGGACGCCGCGCTCGACGGCGACGGCAAGGTTGGGCAGGCGCTCGGCCGCGTCCAGCAGCGTTTCCGGGGCACGGGCGCCGGCATCGAGGAACGAGCTGACCGCCGCGGCGTCGCGGAAGCCCCGTCGCCAGAGCAGGTCGGCGAGGACGGGGTCCGGGTGCAGCGCGCGCCAGGCATCACCGGCGGTCGGGGACGGGAGGGCCCAGGACTGGGTGATGGTGGCCATGTAGGGGATGCTCCGTCTGGCCCGGGCCGAGCCATCTCCATGCCGGGTAACAGGGTGTACGGACAATGGTACCCCAGGGGCCGGGACCACGCGAAACCGAGGCACCACCTGCTCCGGCAGGATAGCGGCGTGTCATCCCCTGACGTGTTCCGGGCGGCGACCGGGGATCGGACACCCGCCCCGCCCGCCGTTGGCCGGATCGTCTATCCTGCGCTGCCACCCTATCCGTAACGGTGCCTGCCCTGGTCCGCCGACCATGACCGTCCGAGAGGTTCCCGATGCTCCGAGGGCGCGTTGCCCTGCCCCTGATCCTGCGCGAGCCCCGCCTGCGCTCGGTGTTGCTGATCGCCCTGCTCGCCGGCACGGTCGAGGGGATGGTCATCCCGTTCCTGGCGCTGATCGCCGAGGAGCGCGGCGTGCCGATCGCGACGATCGGGCTGATGGCCGCGGCGTTCCTGCTGGCGCAGGTCTCGCTGCAGGTCCCGTTCGGCATCCTCTCCGACCGCGTCGGCCGCTCGTGGATCATCGTCACCGGCCTGGTCCTGCTGGCGCTGGCCTGTCTCGGGTTCGCCGTCGCGGACTCCTCGCCGGTCTGGATCGCACTGCGGATCCTGCAGGGCTTCGCCGTGGCGGCGTTGCTACCGTCGCTGCGGGCGCTGGTCGCGGACGTGTCTACCATCGAGCAGCGCGGCGAAGCATTCGCGGGATTCAACGCCGCGTTCTTCGGCGGGATCTTCGGCGGCCCGTTGATCGGCGGCATCGTGATCGAGGTGGCCAACGAGCCGACCCTGTTCGTCGGCGCGGCCATCGCGGCGCTGGCGATCGGCGCGATCGTCTGGCTGAGGTTCCCGGAGTTCCGCCGGCCGGTGGTCACGCCCCATGTCGCCCATGACGTCCCGCTGGCCTCCGGGCTGGCGCTCGTCCGCATCATCCTGGCGCCGGCGCTACTGGGCGCATTCCTTATTGGAGCAGCGGTCCAGGTGCCGGCCGGGCTGGCGACGGCGATCTGGAGCATCTACGTCTCGGATCTCGGTGGCAGCGACTTCGTCGTCGGCCTGACCTACAGCACGTTCTCGATCCCGCTGCTGCTGCTGGCGACGGTCGCCGGAAAGGCGGCCTCCCGGCGTCCCCGTTGGCGACTGCTGCTGGTGACGAACACGCTGCTGGCCGTGTTCGTTGCGGCCTACGGGGTCATCGCCTGGATCCCGTCGCTGATCTTCTTCGGCGTGCTGGAGGGGATCGTCGTCGCCTTCGCCGCCCCGGCGCTGGACGCCTACATGACCACCGTCGCCGACCCGCGGATGATGGGCCGGGTCCAGGGCGTGTTCGCGACCTGCGGCACCGGGGGCGCGGCGGCCGTGGGCTGGCTGAGTGCCGCGCTCTACGAGCAGGACCAGGCGCTGCCGTTCATCGTCGCCGGCGCCCTCGTCCTCGCGCTGATCCTGCCCGGTGTCGCCCTGATCCGGATCACGGAGGAACGGCAGCGCGGCAACCGCCCGCTGGTCACTCCGGAATCGGTCAGCGGGTGACCTGGCGTCCTCGTGGACCTCTCAGCTCGACCTGGTCCTGATGTCGGGTTCCGGCTGTGGACGGATCTGTCACCGATCCTGCGTATCGGCGTGGCAATGAACTCCTGTAAGAGGACGAGGATCAGCCGGTCACGGGCATGTTGTCGTGTATTCCAATCGTCGGATGGATCACGGCATTCATCATGCATCACGCTGAACCGCTGCCGGTTGGCGGCAATGAGAGCGGATGGCCCGGGCAGATCGCGCGCGTTCGATCAGACCCATGGACTGGGAGCCGGATCGTTCGCACGCGGTGCTTCGGTGGTCGAGAGGCCGCCGGGCAACCAGGAGGATCACCCGGGTCTTCTTCGCATCGCGGACCCGCTCCGCCGCAAACAGGCCAGGCCGGTCCGACCGTTGCTGTACCGCATCGCCAGAATCAGGGAGTGACCATGTTCTTCCACGTCAAGGAACTGCAGTTCGACGCTCGTCCCGAGCGCCCCGATCCCGTCTACGCCAAGCGCCTGCAGGAGCTGCTCGGCGGCCAGATGGGCGAGATGACCGTGATGATGAGCTACCTCATGCAGGGGTGGAACTGCCGCGGTCCGCAGAAGTACAAGGACATGCTGCTCGACATCGGGACCGAGGAGATCGCCCACGTCGAGATGCTGTCCAGCATGATCGGTCGCCTGCTGGAGAACGCTCCGGTCAAGATGCAGGATGAGGCCGCGGCCGCGTCCCCCGTCGTCGAGGCGGCCATGGGCGCGATGGGCGGCAGCACCGTCCAGGACGCGATCTTCGCGGCCATGAACCCGCAGCACGAGATCGTCTCCGGGCAGGGCGCCACCCTCAAGGACAGCGTTGGTGTGCCCTGGAATGGTGGGTACATCGCCGCCTCCGGCAACCTGCTGGCCGACTTCCGGTTCAACCTGATGGCGGAGTCGCAGGGCAACCTGCAGGCGGCCCGGCTCTATGAGATGACCGACGACGCAGGTGTCCGCCGGATGCTGTCGTTCAACCTGGCGCGCGACATCATGCACCAGAACCAGTGGCAGGCCGCCATCGACGACCTGCGCGCCGAGGGCATCGAAGAGTTCGTCGTGCCGGGGACGCTGCCGATGGAGCGGGTGATGACCTCGCAGTCCGGCACGTTCTGGAACATGTCGCAGGGGACCGAGAGCCAGCAGGGTGCGTGGGCGAGCGGGCCGCGACCGGATGGTCAAGGTGAGTTCACCTACCTGGCCGACCCGGCCCCGCTGACCACCGACAACGGTGACCTGCCGCCGTCCGACCCGCGCCTCCACGGCACGCAGAAGCAGCCGATGCCGCCGGTCTCCTCGGGTGGCCCGAATCCGAACCCGGATCGCTAGTCGAACCTGATTTCACACTGATCTCACGGGCCCGGTCTGCGACACGCGCGGACCGGGCCCGTGCCGGTTTTCACCTGGCATCGCGACGGTGGTGGCGGTAGCGGTCACCGCAGTACCTCACCTCCTCCGAGGTCTCCGACGCTTGTGCGACCTCGACAGGTCTGACGACGGCCCCGGCAATTGCTGCCGGGGCCGTCCTGTTTCCAGTACGATGTCGCGCCACTCCGCGATCGCTGGTGCTTCACCGGTGCAACTCGACGATTCGCTCCGTTGCCTCAATGATCGACCGCAGCCGGTCGGCCGCGTCGCGGCTTGCAGGACTGTCGGGATCCAGCCGGCGCAGCATCAGCTGCGCCTGCGCCCGAATGATCGTCAGATCCCGGACGATCTCATGGTGACGTATCGCATCGCGCTGGTCTGGTGGCGGTGAAGCAGGGTCCACAGCATCGTCCTCTCGCTCGAGCAGTCGTCCCGAAGAGGCATCCGCCGGTCGGCTTACAAACACAGGACGCACGAGTGAGTCCCCGAAGTACCGTAAGCTGACCTAATGAGGGGACGAGACATGACAACCACACCGGACGACCGCGCCAAACTGGACGACTTCATCGAGGATCAGCGGCGACGCAAGCACATCTTCATGGTGGACAGCTCGCGGACGTTCCAGCACATCATCACCGCGCTGCTCGAGGACGAGCGCTACGGCGCCACCGCCAGCGACTATGTGCCCGAGGTGTTCCCGCTGATCCTCACGCTCAAGCCGGACCTGATCATCGTCGACCTGGTCATCACGGAGAAGGCTGGCTGGGAGCTGCTCGAGAAGCTGGAGATGGAGGCGCTGACGGAGAAGATCCCGGTGATCGTCACATCGACGGATCAGCGTCTCCTGGACCAGGCGCTGGCGAACAAGGAGCGTTACGGCTTCGACAATTACCTGGTCAAGCCGTTTGATCTCGAGGTGCTCCTGTCAACCATCGAGGACCTGATCGGGGCTCCGTAGGGTGGCCTGACGGCGATCGGTCCCGCGGAGATCATCCGAGGTCTCAAGGCGCTGATCACACGGACCGATAGACGCGACGGGCGCGATCTGCGGGTCCGGGATCAGAGTGGGACGGGCTGGATCGGAGCGCAGGAGGGAGAGTTATGAGCACCTATACCGTCTACCGCTACGCTGCCAAAGCCGACACCCTGACTGAAACCATCGTGATGGCTCGGGACAAGTACGCCGCGCGCCAGCATCGTCCTCCCACCGAAGCTCGTGTCAACAGTGCTGTCGTCGTTGAACTTGGCACGATCGAGGGCTTGACGATCATCGGCGACGATCGCGTTCAGCCCGGCGAGGTCTGGCTGACCGACGACCAAAGGCCAGGTTGACCGGGCACCCAGCCATGCCGATCACCTGCGAGGCTCTGCTCATTGCCGGCCCCAGTTCAATCGACATCACGAGGCGTCGTTCGCCGACGTGCTGGCCACCGTCAACCAGAAAAAACACCTTCACGGTCTAGCGTCGGGTTGGTCAGGGCGACTACGAGCGGGTGCCTGCTGGATCCCGGAGCGCGACGGCGACGAGGCGGTGAAACCAGGTCGACCCATGCCCACGGCGCTCTGCCGCATTGGCACGATTGATACGCTCATATGCCCTACCTCCGGTGTGACCTGGTCATCGAGCAGGACGATCTGAGTGCTGATGGAAGGGCCTGGGCGGCGCTGGAAGTGAGCGATTCAATCACGTGGCGTGCTGAAGATGGGTGAAATCACCCATTCCCGGACGTGGGAGAAACGGGATTCTTCCCCCAGTGCTTGTGGATATTGGCGACGGTTCACCTGCCGACGTGGCGCGATGGTGATCCCGAATCGCCGATTCCAGCACCTCATGGGGAGGACGACCATGTTGCGTATCACTTATCGGTCGGCTCTGATGTCATTGATGTCACTCGTCATGGCAGCAACACTCATCACGGCGCCGGGTATTCCACTCGGCGTGTCCCAGCCACACCTCGCGGCCCAGCCGCTCTGTCTTGAGGGGACGGTCTGGGACGCGGAACGGCAGGACTGCGTCCCCATCGAGGAGAGCGCAGCCCCCCAGCCCTCGCTCGACCCTACGGTCGAGCCATCGGTGATGCCGTCGCCTCAGGAGCCCTCGCGGGATCCCGCTCCGTCAGAGATCCCGTTGCCCCCAACCGAGTCACCCAACCACACCACGCCCAGTGCCAACGCGGAACCCAGTGGCGGGAGTGAACAGCTGCCTCCGGGTGCCGAATTCATCGACATCCCCGAGTACGGCGATCCAGCCGTTCTGGTGTTCGCGAGCTTCTACTCCTGCCAGGAAGGGCCGGACTGGTATGCCTTCGCCGACGCCAACTGGTATGCCGAGTCGCAGCTTTGTCTGCAACCATCGCCACCGGACCTGCCCCTGAACGTCTGGGTCGACGGCGACTTGATTGCCATGACAGACACCTCGATCATGCCCGGTTACTCCGACGGCGGGCTTATGGCCCAGGTCCAGCCCCTGCCGGCCGGCGACCTCAGGATCGTCTCGCAACCTCCGCGCGGCTTCGGGACGCCGATCGTCTACTGCTCAGTCTGGACAGCTAGCGGTGTAGAACCCTCGATGCGGCCGCTGCGTCGCAATCAGCAGTACCACGCGACCCGCGACGGGGCGATCACCATTCGTGACATCCAGTTGAATGAGTGGGTCACTTGCCAGTGGAACAATGTGCCGACTGACGAGAACGCCTCCGTCACCGTGAACGGCTATCAATGCCCTGCCGGCTACGACCCCTACGGCGTCGCTCCCACGACCCTGCGACTCGACTGTCCCCGCGTGACGGACGGCCGCGAGTTCCTGTTGGCCGGCCCGAACGACGTCACGCGACAGGGGCACGCAAATCAGATGGGCTACGTCGAGTTCGAGGATGTCCTTCCGGGTGTCATGACGATCACCGGCCTCCAGCCCGGTGGCAGCGAGGCGCCGCTCGTCTACTGTGAGATGACCGGCCCGAACGGACAGACATTGAGCGGCTACGACTACCAGATTCCTGCGAGTAACGACTCGATTGCGTACACCGTCGAGCCAATGTCCGACCTGCGCTGCGATTGGTTCTTCACTGCGGGTGATCAAAATTCTGGTGTCGGACCGGCTGCATCACCATCGGGCAACTCGCCGCTCGGCATCCCGCCGGTTGTCCGACCGTCTGCCTCGCCCTCGCGATAAGGCCTCCGGCGAGAGTTCCGGCCAGGCGGACTGAACTACACAGGAACGCCGAGCGCTGTCTCCCTCGGCGTTCCCGAGGCTGTTCCTGGTCGACCAGTTGCTCTCCTGCGGAGCGGTAGTCGACCGGAGCCGTTCGACCTTGCGCTGCTCCGGTCGGCCATCGAGGAGTTGATCGGCGTTCGATAGAATGGACCTTGACGCGTACCTCGCGGCAGAGACCTGATAGCGTTCACGCGTAGGGCTTGGGAAGACCTCGGTAGCATCTGCCAGGGTCTTCGCTGGTTCCGCTACGATGCCGCGCCATGGACGATCGCCTAAGGACCACTCGATGAACCAGGGGCCCGCCATCACCGAGCGCGGGGTGGAAGGGCTGCGCGACGGAACTCTGAACTCGAGACAGCGCTGGCTGTGATGGCGCGCTAACCGGAGCACACTATTCCCATGGCGATTACCCGTGACACTCTCCGCGTCGCCGCGCGCCAGTTCAACACCGACCATCCCACCCTCTGGGCAGATGTCCTGGCCGGTAGTAGCCAGATGGCGTCGACCATCACGGTCTACCGGCAGAGCGAGCGAAATTACATCCCGCTCGTGCGCTACGCCATAGAGGATGAGGATGGCGAGGCATTGACGTTGGATCCGCCCTACCCCACCACGCCGACGCCAGACGAGCAGACAGCGATAGACGCATTGGTGGCCGGGATCGGAAGGGCCTAGGACAGATGCCCCCATGGTCCGACGCAAACGCTATCCGCGGCACCTTGAGGCTCGAATCGCGATCCAGATCGACGATCACGATCGCGATGACCTGTCCGCGGTCCTCGTCGATCACCATGTCCTGTCGAGGGGTTCTCTCCGATTGGGTTGATTGTATGGAGAACGAGCGTCATTCCATACCTGCTCTGACGAACGACGCGATATCACTCATCGAGGGAGCCCGTGTCGCCCTCAGCCCTGCTGGATCCTGGCTCCTCCCGTACGAGCACCGGTGGGCGAATGATCTTGAGACGAGCCGCACGCTGGGCCTGTCATGGCCCGAATCAATGGATCAGACCGTCGATCGGATCGCACGACGCAACGCCCAGGATGCGGTCTGGTTCACCGTGCTGGAATTGCCTACCCGTCGACCTGTCGGGACAACGCATCTCGAAGACATCGATCTGAGGCATAACCGGGCGACCTTCGGCATCGTTATCGGAGAAGGCAACGCCCGTGGTCGGGGGCTCGGAACCGAAGCGACTCGGTTGACGCTCGCGTACGCATTCGAACATCTGGGCCTCAGTAACGTGATGCTCACGGTCTATGAGCACAATCTCGGGGGGATTACTGCCTAGACCCGAGCTGGCTTCCAGTCGTTCGGTCGGCGTCGGTCGTGTAGCCGCTCGGGCCGGGAGTTAGTGGATCTGATCTATATGGAGGCCGTGGCAAGCGACTGGGCAGCCTCGTCTGTCTGATCGTCCAACTCACCAATCCTTCGCGCTCCTGGTCGCCTGGCAGGACGACGACGTCGCCACCATGTCCTGACAGCCATACGAGACCACCGCGATGAGCCGGTGGTCCCGTCGCCATGTACGGTCGTCGACCACCGCGATCGGTGAAACAACGGTCCGGGGGTGACCTGCGGAACTCCGCATACGTAGCTCGCAAGGTTACGTACCGCTAACGATGTCGCTTCCGGTAATCGACCCCTACAGTGTCCGAACTGGCCCGGTACACGAACCGGTCGCGGAGCGGGCGAGCACCACGAGAAAGGGAGTCGCATGCAGCGATTCATCATGGCGGCGACGATGCTGCTTACCCTAGTCCTCGGCCTCGCGATCTTGGCACCAGCGTTGGTGTCGGCTGGCGCGGGCAACGCCAACTGCGACGACTTCGCCTCGCAGCAGGAGGCGCAGCGCTTCTTCCAGGACAACGGCGGCTCACCGACCAACAACGTGGCCGGGCTGGACGACAACAGCGACGGCATCGCCTGCGAGACGTACTTCGGGGGCGGCTCCATCATCGTGGATCCCCCCGTGGACGGTGGCCCTCCGGTCGTCGATCCGGTGACCTGTGGGTTCTTCGAGACACAGGCCGATGCCCAGGACTTCCTGGACGCGGGGCAGGGCAATCCAGAATTCCTCGATCCGGACGGGGACGGATATGCGTGCGAGTTCCGGTTCGGGGAGGTCATGACACCGCCCAGCGAGGAGGGGAGCGAGCCAACGGATCCCGACGACGGGGAGGTCGTGATCGTGTCCTTCCCGATCACTGCCTACCTGTGTGACAGCGATCCCGGCGACTACAACCCTAACCGTGGTGACGTGCTCGGCGGCGGGTGCGTGCCCGCCGACGGCATCTCATTCACGGTCGCCGAGTCGTCCACCGGTGTGGTGTTCGGAACCTGCACCACGTTCGCCGGGCGATGCGTCGTGGACGCGCCCCAGAGTCTGACCGACCCACTGGTCATTACGGAGGACGTGACGACGGTGCCGGCGGGATACGCTCCGCGCGAGAACCCGGTCAGCGTCATCAACTTCAGCGAGTTCGCTGAGGCCATCTTCTTCAACATCCGGACCGGAGAGGCGCCGGCCAGCGAAACCCCGGAACCCACGACCGGCGGCCCGACCACCGGTGGGACAACGACCCAGCCAGGCACGACGACGCGTCTGCCCAGCACAGGCAGTGGGACGACTGATTCGTCCACGATGCTGACACCGATGCTGCTGGTCCTGCTCGCTGGCGTAGCCTTCACCCTCGGCGCCACGCAGTTCGTCTGGAGTCATCGCCAGTAACCCGGTCTGGTGGGGCGTCTTTTCCGAGGAAGATTCACTGAAGACCCTGGCCGACAACGCATTGACACGAGACGGCCCCGGCGATGTTGCCGGGGCCGTCTCACGTCCGGAGCAGACTGGCGTGGTGGGCCTCGTATTCGACGGTCTCGTCAAGCTCGAACGATATGCAGTTGTTGTCAACCCCATATGTCAACATGTGTTGACTTAACTCGGCTCGACGCGTAGAGTTGGCGTCATGAGCAGTACGGAGCCGCCAAGGCGTCAAGCCTCGGCCACATCAGGCGAAACGACAGCTTCCGGGCAGCCGGATTCCTCATCACCTCATTCCTCACGGCCGGCCCGGACCGGAAGGCGTCCAGGCTCGAGCGGCACGCGGGAACTCATCGCAGCAGCTGCACGCCGGCAATTCGCAGATGGTGGATACGAGCGGACCTCCGTCCGCTCGGTTGCAGCGGAGGCAGGGGTCGATCCCGCACTCGTCATGCGCTTCTTCGGCAACAAGCAGCGCCTGCTCGTTACCGCGCTGGATTTGCCGGTCGACGTGGAGCATCTGGTCAGGACGGTCGCTGAAGGGGATGCGCAAGGCGCCGGGGAACGACTGGCGGGCTTCGTCGTCCGCCTGCTCCAGGACCCGGCGCGCGCATCCATCGTCACGGGCCTGATCCGCTGCGCGGTCAGCGAACCGGAGGCGGCTCGCCTACTTCGAGAGCGGTTCGTTCGCGACGTCCTGACCCCACTCGTCGTGCATGTGGGGATGGATCAGGCGGAACTCCGGGGAGCTCTGGTGGCCTCCCAGATTCACGGCCTCGTACTCGCTCGGCAGGTCCTGCAACTCGATCCGCTCACGAGCATTGACCCCGAGGAACTCGCCCGGCTCATCGCGCCCACCCTGCAGCGCTACCTGGCAGGGCCGCTCTGAGGCGTCACCGATCCGACCAATCGCACCCAAGCGAAGGATGACGCATGAACAACCGGACGCACGATGGAGACTTCCCTCCTGTCATGGCCCTGATCATCCCGTCCATCCTCCTCGTTCTTCTCCTTGCCATTGGGACGTGGCCAGCTACCGAGCTCAAGCCTCGTGACCTTCCCGTGGGCATCGTCGGCCCATCAGAGGTCGTCGGGACCGTCTCGAGCCAACTGGAAGCGCAGGGATTCCGGGTAGACGTTGTCGTCGATCAGGAGGAAGCGGAAGCATCGATCCGGGACCGGGATATGCTCGGCGCGTTCGTGCTGGGCCCGGACGGGCCGACGACGCTCGTCGCGTCCGCAGCCTCGCCAGTGGTGGCCCAGGCACTGACGCAGATCGGGGCCGGGCTCGCCTCGGCCCAATCCACGACGGCGAACGTCGTCGATCTGGTTCCGTTCGCTGAGGATGATCCTCGTGGTGCCGGATTTGGTGCTGCCTTGCAGCCGATCCTCTTGAGCGGGGTGGTTCTCGGCATCATGGTCTGGTTGAGCCGCCTCAGCCGTCGACCGGGCCTGCTCCTGCTCGGGGGATCCAGCGTGGTCCTGTCCCTGATCACGACCCTGGTGTTGACGTCATGGCTCGGAGTGCTGCCGGGCAACTGGTTCGCGGTGTTCAGTGCCCTCCTTCTGGCGCAAGGTGCGGTCGCCGCGACGACGTTGGGACTCGCCTCCCAGGCAGGGTTCAGAGGGATCGCGTTGTCGGCCTTCCTCATGATCTTCATTGGCCTGCCACTGTCCGGCGTGACATCCGCGCCCGAGTTGCTCCCGGCTGCAGCCTGGGCGTCCGGAGCGTTGCTACCGCCGGCTTCAGTTGCGTCCCTCGTCCGTGGCGTGTCGTACTTCGATGGGGCCGGCATCGCCATTCCCGTCCTGATCCTGGTCGGATGGCTCGCTTTCGGACTGGTCATGGCTCTCGCCCCGAGTCGCCGGCGTCCGTCCTCTCCTCCTTCGAAGGTCGTCGCTCCAAATGCCCGCGGCGGCTACACGCCCAGCATTGATACGCCATGACTCCCGCCTGTCGTGTCCCTACTAGCGCCCACGAGCGCCGCATTGACCAGGGCAAGTTCATTTCCAACGAGGGGTGGGTTCACGGTTCACAAGCGGTCCAGGTTGCGGTGCCAACGATGCTGGAGCGGATCCAGCCAGCTGTCGCCTTCGCCTGATCATGGACGCGTCAGGCCTCAACGCTGGCGAAGACGCCGGCCAGCACACCGACTGCGATGATGCCCGGCTGGCCCGGTTGCACCGCTGCGACAACGGTGAAGGCGGTAGCGATCGCCACGCCGGTCCCCAGGTTAACCAGTCCTCGAAACCAGACGACGACGGCCCCGGCAATCATCGCCGGGGCCGTCACTCGCCTATGGCGTAGGTCGCGCGATCACCCCCGACGGCGGGGACCCCTTCAGAAGAGTTCCTCGGCCAGCGAGACGATGATGCCCCCAGGACCTTGCATGTAGCAGAGTCTGTACATGTCCTCGTACTGGACCACTTCGCCGACCAGTTCGGCCCCGTTGGCGCGCAGCCGGGCGACCGTGTCGTCGACGCTTTCCACGGTGAACATGACGCTCCGGAGGCCCAGCGCGTTCGGCGGGGCAATCGCTGGATCGAGCTCGACCAGGCCCGGATTGCGAAACTTCGTCAGCTCCAGCCGCCCGTGCCCATCCGGGGTCCGCATCATGACGATGTCGACCTGCACACCTTCGAGCCCATTGACGCGGTCCACCCACGGGCCCTCGACCGCCGCCTCGCCTTCGCGGGTCATGCCGACGTGTCTGCGCGTCGCACCGCTCGCGGCCGGCGAGGTGCGCGACGAGGTCCTCGACGTGGACCTGATCCCCAGCCCCATAGGAGGCGATCTGCTGCAGCGGCAGGCCTCGGTCCTCGATCACCAGGATCGTCTGGTCGCCGTCGGCCGTCAGCGTTACCTCGACGATGGCGTCCGGCTCCTCGTCGCTTCCGGTTTGGAGAAGCAGGCGCCGCGGTGGCTCGCAGATCTCGATGCGGCCGGTGCCTTGCCAGCCGCTGGCGACGAAGTGCGCCCGGAACTCGCCGCCCTCATGAAGATCGCCGTCGACCTCACCGAGCCAGGCGGCGAGACGTACGGGATCCGTGCAAGCCGACCACAGGTCGTTGCTATCCGTGTCGACCCGGTCCTCCAGACGCACGATGCCCATGCCGTCCTCGGCGCGCAGGGTGCCTACGATCTGTGCTGCTTCCGGTGAATGAACGGTTATGTCTTGCTCCTTTATCGTCGCTCAGCCTGTGGGGTCGGTGGGGCAATCGTCGGCTCCGTTGCATAGGTCGCTTGCTCGATCGCCGGCGCGGTTCCCGAGGGCTTCCACAGTGCCTGATCAGGGGGATGAGTCCGCGAACCTGCGAGTTCCACCGCGGCTGGTTGATCACGGCGATGACGTTGGCCAGGAGCAATCCGACGAGCATACTGGCAAGGGTATTCGGCGGATCTCGGGCGGAACTTCTCAGATCTTGCGACGATGACCCGTCGAGCGGCCAGGTCCGGGTCAGGCGACGAACTGTTGGTTCCGGTCAAGGGGTACGTCCAGCCGACACTGCATGAGCAGGCGGTAATCGATGCACTCGGGACCAGGATCGGCACGGAGGAGTGGCGACGGCACTGGCAGCCTTGTCAGAAGACCGTCCCAGAATCGAATCCCCATCGAGCATGCTTCATCGCTTTGATCGTTAACTTCACGTATACTGGTTTGCGTAAGCCCAAGCACAACTGATCGCATACGCTCACGGTTCCGGACCACTCCGTTGAACCTACGGGCCTCCATCGCCCCTGCACCCCCGCAGGTTTTCCGTTGCCGCCGCCTTTTGGGGAGCGACTGCAGCCACCGGACCGATGTGGTCCGGATCGGCGTCCTCAGGAAAGCGGTACCCCATGTCTGAACAGTCCTCAACGTCGACTCAGCACCATATCGTCGCCATCAATAACAGTGCGGCCGTCCTGGCCCTCTTCCAGGACCTGCTGAGCGAAGAAGGGTACCAGGTCACCACCCGCGTCTGGGTCGACCGCAACACCCCCGAGATCGCCGAACTCAAACCGGATCTCATCATCCTCGACTACCAGTGGGCCACCGACGACGAGGGCTGGTCGCTGCTCCAGATGCTCCGCCTGGCACCTGGCACCACCGAGATCCCCATCCTCCTCTGCACCGGAGCGATCACCCATGTCGAGGACACCCGTGGTCACCTCCACGACATGCAGATCGAGGTGTTGTACAAGCCGTTCAACCTCGACCAGCTCTTGGGGCTCATTCGGAGCATGCTCCACACCAGATTCACCAGTGAGGCAGTTTCCCATGATGCCTGACCTTCAGCCTGAGCAGATCCCACTCGAGCGCCACCTGGCGACCGTCAACGACCTGACCGTCATCTTCGGTACCGCCCAGCTGCTCGAACGACGGAAGAGGCTGAGCCGGCCGCAGAGCGACGAGGACCTGGTGCGTGATCTGCAGACGATCCAGAGGGCGACATTGCGGATCTCCGACCGGGGCTAGGCCAAAACCGACTCACAATCGTGACCTCACTCGACGACGGCCCCGGCAGTGTTGCCGGGGCCGTTGCACGTCCGGGGCGACGTAGGGGTGCTTCTACTTTGACAGGACTGCCGTCCCGGTCTTGTCCTCGAGCAGGCTTTGGTTGAGCCGCCGGCGCTCCTGCGGTCTATGCGCTACATCCTCCGTTTCCCAACACGAAACATTGACCGCCGCGGAACATCCTTTGGGAGGCCTTGACCTAGAGCGCTCTAGGGTTCGTATGCTGTCTGTGCGCTGATCGACAGCGTGGTCAGGAGAGCAGACCCACTATGGTTGCCACCCAACGCCCATCCGCATCACCCAGTCGGTTGCCGTCCGGTGCCAACGTGTCAGAGCCCAGCGGTCTCACCGTGCAGCAGGCGGCCCAGCTGACAGGACTGAGCGAGTACAACCTCCGCTTCTACGAGCGCGCTGGCCTGATCGGTCCGGTCAGCCGCGACCCGGCGAACGGCTACCGACGGTACTCCCCTCAGAACCTCGTGCAGTGCGAGACGCTGGCCTGTCTGCGTAGCGTCGGGATGTCACTGGACGAGATGCGGCACTACTTCGAGGCCGCGACCAGGGGCCGTGACGCGGCTCCGGAGCAGATCGCCCTCCTCGAGGCTCAGGGGGTGGTGCTGGACGCGCGTATCGAGGCGCTCGGCCGGGCACAGGGCTACCTGCGTCTCAAGGCGGACTACTGGCGAGCCATTCAGGCTGGCGATGACGAGCGGGCGGCGGCGATCGCCCAGGAGTTCTCGCAGCGGCTGCGAGACGAAGCGGCGCGCGAGTCGTAGTCCCGCTCCAACCCAGGTCACAGGAACCTTAGAGGAACAGATAGGAGGCCGAGGCTGATGCGCCTTGGGCAGGCGTTGCGCTGCCCGTGAGATTGAACACGTACCGCATCCCGGTTGCTGAGCTCTCAGGCCGGATCCAACACGAAGCACATGGAAGGACTTCCAATGACACAGGCGAACACGCAGCAGATCTGGCTCGTCACCGGCGCCGGCCGCGGCATGGGCACAACCATCGCACAAGCGGCACTTGCCGCCGGGCACGCGGTCGTAGCGACCGGGCGTGACGTCGATGCCGTTACCCGAGCGGTAGGCGAGGCGGATGACCTCCTGGTCGTCACACTCGACATCATCAGCGAGTCTGACGCGCAGGCTGCCGTCGAGGCTGCCGTCGCGCGATTCGGCCGTATCGACGTCCTCGTCAACAACGCCGCCGCGTTCCAGGCCGGCTTCTTCGAGGAGGTCAGTGCGGAGCAGATGGAGCGGCAGATCCGGACCAATCTGTTCGGTCCGATGACCGTGACCCGAGCCGTGCTGCCCCAGATGCGGCGACAGGGGACCGGGCACATCATCACGATCTCATCCGTCGCGGGCCTCGTCGGAGGGCCACATACCTCCGCGTACTCGGCTTCGAAGTTCGGCGTCGAGGGGTGGATGGAATCACTGCACCCCGAGATCGAACCATTCGGGATTCGCACGACGATCGTCGAGCCTGGCTTCTTCCGGACAGAGCTGCTGGAGCCGGCGTCCACGGCGTGGCCTGCACTGTCGATCGATGACTACGCCGAGCGCGACGCGGCTCAGCGAGAGTGGTGGGTCGCACAGAACGGCAAGCAGGCCGGTGACCCGGCGAAGCTCGCTCGGGCGCTCGTAACGTTAGCCGGGATGACCGAGCCACCGTTGCGGTTCGTAGCTGGTTCCGATGCCATCGCCGCAGCCGAAGGCAAGGTCGCTGAGCTTCAGCGCCAGATTGATGCTCACCGTGAGTTGTCGTCGTCGCTAGCCATCGACGAGTAGTCTCGGCGACCGATCACCGTCGCTGCTTGCTGGCACTGTCCCCGTCGAGGTTGGCGCCGACACGGAGACCAGGTTCCCAGAAAGGGGGACCTGGTCTCCGTGTCGCTATCTCTGAGGGCTCGCCGTTACGCCGCCTTCGCCCGGTCATGGACCCGCCCGCCTCGACGCTGGCAAAGACGCCTGCCAGCACCCCCACGGCGATGATGTCTGGCTGCCCGAGTTGGACTGCCCCACCACCGTAAACGCCGTGGCGATCGCGATGCCGGTAGCCAGGTTGGCGGGTTGGCGGGTTCCCGATATTGCCGGGCGATGCCGAGCGCGTCGATAACCCACTGGGTGACCTGCGTCTGGTACGGGCTGAAGGCCTTGCCGTACGCCACCGACAATCCGGCGACAAGAGCGATTGGGGTAACGGGGTTCGCGACGTTCTCTTTCTTCGTCGTCCGACGCGTAGCCAATTATTTCCCGGCCCCCGGCCCCCGGCCCCCGGCCCCCGGCGCGGTGCAGTGGCCGTGCCAGTCCGCAGAATGAACGACCGGCGGCGGGAACAATTCCCGCCGCCGGTCGCTTGCTGTCGTCAGTGTTGATGGGCCGGAGCCGGTGTCGATCTAGTAGATCGCGAGGTACCGGTCGCGCTCCCACTGCGAGACGTGCAGGCGGAAAGCGTTCCACTCGGCCTTCTGGGCCTCGATCAGCCGGTCAGCAACGTGCTCGCCCAGGGCGCCACGGACGATCTCGGACTTCTCCAGCTCCGCGACGGCCTCGCCCAGCGTGCTCGGCAGGGTCGGGATGTTTCGGCGCTCGAGGTCCTCCTCGGTGAAGTGGTAGAGGTTCTCCTCCACCGGCTCCTCGAGGGGCAGCTCGTTCTCGATGCCGTCCAGGCCGGCCGCGAGCATGGCGGCGAAGGCGAGGTACGGGTTGCAGCTCGGGTCCGGGCAGCGCAGCTCCACGCGGGTGGCGGCGAGGTTGCCCTGGCGGATGGCCGGCACGCGGATCAGGGCCGAACGGTTGGTCCGCGCCCAGGCGACGTAGACCGGCGCCTCGAAGCCCGGTACCAGCCGACGGTAGGAGTTGACCAGCGGCGCGATCACCGGCGAGAGGGCGCGGGCGTGCTTGAGCTGGCCGGCGATGAAGTGCATCGCGATCTTGGACAGGCCATACGGGTGGTCGGCGTCCACGAAGGCGTTCTTGCCCGTCTCGAGCGACGAGAAGCTCTGGTGGACATGCATGCCCGAGCCGTTGACGCCCTCGAGCGGCTTCGGCATGAAGGTGGCGTGCAGACCGTGCTGCTGCGCGACCGACTTCAGGACGTACTTGAAGGTCGTCGCGCGGTCGGCGGTCGGGATCGCCGGGCCGTACTCGAAGTCGATCTCGTGCTGGCCGATCGCGACCTCGTGGTGGCTGGCCTCGACCTCGATACCCATCTCGTCCAGCGCCCGCACCATGTGCTTGCGGATCACCATGCCGAGGTCGGTCGCGACGTCGAAGTAGCCGGCGCTGTCCGACGGCAGGGCAGCGATCTCCTCGCCATCCTTGTGGAACAGGAAGAACTCCAGCTCCGGGCCGACGTTGTAGCGGTAGCCCATCGCCTCGGCCCGCTCCAGCTGGCGGCGGAGGACGTGGCGCGGGTCGCCGGGGAACGGCTCGCCGTTGGGGCGGAACACGTCGCAGATCAGGCGGGCGGTGACGAACCCGTCGTTCTCGTAGCTCTGGACCTTGTAGGTGGACAGGTCCGGCTGCAGGAACATGTCAGACTCGGCGATCCGCGCGAATCCGGCGATCGAGGAGCCGTCGATCCACTGCCCACCGTCGATCACGTGGTCCATGATCTTGGCCGGGACCGTCACGCTCTTGACGATGCCCATCACGTCGGTGAACTGCAGGTTGACGAACTCGACGTTCTGCTCGGCGATCTGCTTCAGGATCTCCTCGCCGGACGGGGACACTTCGCTCACGGAGCTCTCCTTGGTTGGCAAGCACGTCCCGGTCCGTCCCCGTGTTTCCCGTGGCGATCCCACGAGGAAGACGGGCCGGAGCGACGCGCACGGTCTGAACGGGCGTGGGCAGTGTAGCCGAATGCCCGAGGACGACCGGCGCTAGACCGGCAGACTTTTGTGCGTTGTGCACGAAGAGTGATTGGGCCATCGCACCAATCCTTTGCTGGGCGGCTTGGACAGCCGCTGATGGCCTCGTTTACCGGGAACATTGACCGGCTGCAGCGGGGAGGCCGCGGCTATGAACCTGCCTGTGTCCCATCAAGGTGATCCCGCGATATCAGCCGACCGGGGTCGGGCCGCGTGGTACATAGAAGGAGGGTGAGATGACGACGGATGGGATTCCGCCATTGGCCGTACGGACGGCCATCGTGACCGGGGCGAACAGCGGACTCGGGTTCCAGGTGGCACGGCGGCTGGCCGCGGCCGGGGCAGATGTCACGCTGGCTGTTCGCAGCATCGAACGAGGCGAGGACGCCCGGCGACAGATCCTCGCCGAGTCGCCGGACGCGTCCCTGCGCGTCGCCGAACTGGACGTCGCATCGCTCGCCGCGGTCAGGCGATTCGCCGGGGAGCGGCTAACCGATGGGCAACCCATCGACCTGCTCGTCGCCAACGCCGGCATCATGGCCGTGCCGCGCCGGGTCCTGTCGGCGGACGGGTTCGAGATCCAGTTCGCGACCAACTACCTGGGGCACTTCGCGCTGATCGGTCAGCTGCTGCCCCTGCTGCGGGCGTCCAGCGGCGCGCGGGTCGTCACACTCTCGAGCCTCGCGGCGCGCATGGGCCGGATCGACTTCGACAATCTCCAGGGCGAGCGCCGGTACGGTGCATGGAGCGCGTACGGGACCTCGAAGCTGGCCGACCTGATGCTCGCCATCGAGCTCGACCGGCGCAGTCGTGCGGCGGGCTGGGGCATCACGGCCGTCGCCGCCCATCCCGGCATCTCGCCGACCGGCCTGAGTGCCAGCGGTCCTGAGGCGGCCGGGGCCGACGCGTCCCCAGGCCCGGGCGAGCGCATCACGTCTGCCGTGGCCGATGTGCTACTGCGCCTGCCGTTCGCGTCACAGTCTCCCGAGCAGGGTGCCCGGCCGATTCTCCACGCGGCGACCTCTCAGGACATCATCGGTGGCGGGTTCTATGGTCCGTCCGGCTTCCTGGAACTGACCGGCCCTCCGGCGCCAGCCTCCATCTCCCGCGCCGCCCGCGACGTCTCCGTTGCTCGCCGTCTGTGGGCGCACTCAGAAGAGCTGTCCGGCGTCTATTTCCCGGAGGCGTGAACCCGTCAGGCACCTTCGGAGTCTTCGGTCCGGCGCCGGAAGCTCGATTCAACACGCTGTGATCAGATGTCCAGCCGGGCCTGCTTCGTTGTCGGCCCTTCGTTCGCCTCGGGCCGCGGTCCCGGCACACCGTAGCGGTCTTCGACCATCGCGATGTAGTCCTGCGGCCGGAACGAGCGCTTGATCGCCGCGTCCGTCATCGGCCGGACCGTCCCCGTGACGGGGCGGTCCGCCGGGAAGGGGCGGTCGTGGCGGCCACCGATCACCCACGAGATGTTGGCGTAGCTGTTGGCGTCGCGGCCGCAGACGAAGAAGCGGTCGTTCAGCCAGGCCAGCGTGTCGTAGGCGGCCTTGGGTGTGGGACGCCAGAGCGGGATCTGCTTGCCCCAGTACAGTCGCATCCGGTTGTTCATGAACCCCTCGACTACCAGCTGGCGCTGGGCCGCGTTCCAGAGCGGGTCATGCGTCTCCCCACGGGCGAGCTGTTCCGGCGTGTAGATCACGGGCCGCTCGTCGCCGGCGTGGGCTTCCAGCGTTTCCCGGCCCCAGTCCGGCAATCCCTTGTACTGGTCGTAGTCCTCGACGTGGAGGACGTAGTTGATGCTGAGTTCCCGCTGGACGACGACCTCGTCGATGAACGACTGGTAGTGCTCCCCGGCAACGGCGTCCCGGGCCGCCATGACGACCTCGATCGGCCCGATCTGTCCGAAGTGCAGGTAGGGCGACAGGTGCGACGTCTGGTCCAGGTCGGACCGGTCACGCAGGACGTCGTACAGCGGCAGGGTGTCGCGAACGAAGGACCCGAGTCGCCGGTGCGCTTCCTGCGCTCCGCCCCGGAGAATCGTGGAGGGCGGAATCTCGCGGTCGAGATCAAAGGAATCCTTCCCGATCTCGTCCAGTGGGTCCGGTCCACTGCGGTGGGTGGAGTGCCGGTGCGGCGACGGGTCCGGGATCGGGTGGAGGAACTCGTCCAGCCGCTTCAGGATTCTGGGCCGGATGGTCCGCGGGGCGAACTCGGCCCGCGGGAACAGGGACGACGGGACGACCGTGTCGCTGTCGACCTGGACCAGCGGGATGTCGATCCCTTCGGCGACGTCGCGGCGCCAGTCCCGGCCGACCCGGAGTGGGTTGAGATCGGTGACGATCAGCGCCGCGCGTAGCCGCCTGGCCATCGCCGGGATCACCTCAGGCGGCTGGCCGACCACGAGGTCCCAGCCGATGTGGCGCCTGGCGAACGCCTCAGGCAGCTCGGCGAGGCCCTCGGCCATGAAGGTGTAGGCCCGGAGCGTGGCCGAGGGGAAGCCCGGCGACAGGCAGAATCCGGCGATGACCGGCAACCCGAGCTCATCGGCCAGCTCGACCGCGAGGTTGGCGGCATGGTTGGCCGTCGCGCGCTGGGCCCGCTGGACCCAGAGCAGGACACACTGGCCATCCGGGTCGATGTCGGCGTCCCGGAGGATCTCGACGCGTGGGTCGGCATGGGTGAGCAGATTGCGGATCCCGGGCATGCGTAGCCTCGTGCTGGCGGGCGTGCGGTACGGAGCGCAGGACCCAGTCGTGGCGGGGTAACGTCGGAGCCGCGGGACGCAGGGACCGTGCCGATCACGTGACCGGTCGGTTGCGCACACCACAACAGCAACGGCCGGTGGGCATCGCCCACCGGCCGTCTCATCTCTGTCGCGCTCCGGGGAATGGCTACGAGAGCAGCATCCGGTCGGCGGCGGCAAAGGCGAAGTAGACGAAGAGGTACCAGAGCGAGGTGAAGAACATCTGGCGGGCGCGGCGCTTGGTCGGGTCGACGAACAGCGCGATGGCCTGGCCGAGGAAGACGGCATTGATCACGAGGACGCCGACGAGGTAGATCCAGCTGAAGCCCAGCCAGACCATGCCCAATTCCAGCAGCGTCAGCAGAACGGTGTAGATGAGGATCTGGAGCCGGGTCGCGGCCTCGCCGGCCACGACCGGGAGCATCGGGACCTGGGCCCGGCCGTACTCGCCGACCTTTAGCAGCGCCAAGGACCAGAAGTGGGGAGGCGTCCAGAAGAAGACCACCGCGAACAGAGCCCAGGCGATCCACGAGGTGTCGCCCGTGACGGCCGCCCAGCCGACGACCGGCGGAAACGCGCCGGCCGCGCCACCGATGACGATGTTCTGGGGCGTGCGGCGCTTGAGCAGCGCGGTGTAGATCAGGACGTAATAGACGTTGCCCGCCAGTGCGAGCAGTGCGGCCGGGATGTTGACCGCGATGGCGAGGACGGCGACGGATGACACCGTCAGTGCCAAACCGAAGATGAGCGCGGCCCGCGGCGAGATCGTGCCCGACGCTGTCCCGCGGTGGCGGGTGCGGGGCATGATCGCGTCGATGTCTCGGTCGATGTAGCAGTTCAGGGCGTTGGCGCCGGACGCCGCCAGGGCACCGCCGAGCAGCGTCCAGAGGATCAGGCCGATGCCGGGGACGGCACGCTCGGCGATCAGCATCGCGCCCAGGGTGGTGACGAGCAGGAGCGTCTGGATGCCCGGCTTTGTCAGCGCCACGTAGGCCGAGATCGTCTGCCGGGCGGCGCTGAACGGGCCGGGCAGCGCAGTGGCCACGTCGGCCCGGAGACCGGGTGACGGCTGTGGGCCGTGTGTGGACAGGTCGGTTTCCGCCAGCCGCGCCATGAGACCTCTCAGCCGGGACAGGACCGCTGCGGAGCGATCGGGCCGGGATACGGATTCGGGGACCGGGTCAGGGAAGGGACCGATCGTGTGATGGACGCGGTCCGGGGTGCGATGGAGACGCGACGGACCATGAATCGGGACAGGCAATGACTGCCCGGCAAGTCGCGCGGGTTGATTCTACCGTGCCGGGCGTGATCAAACCGGCTCCGGGTCGGAGCGCCCGATGAACCGGATCACGAGCGATGAGTCCGAACCGATGGGACAGGCGTCGCAACTCTTGGTCGTGGACACCCGAAGATCTGGTCGTGGCGCGGCTGAGGAGAGCATCGCGTGCTCACACAATGGAGCCCTGAAGCCAGAACACCTGTCCTTAACAGGCGCTCCCCTCAGGGGACGATCTTCCAACACGGGCGTGTAGAGGCACTGGGCTATCGACGACAACGGGACACCCTGCCCATCCGGGTAGATACCGATATATCGTATTGACTCCGATCCGGTCGGCTCCTATGCTGGGGGCGTTCGCGATATATCGTGATACATCAATCAAGACGAGAGGACTGACATTGGACACCATTAACCACGATGACCGGGAGCGCGCTGAGGCTTCGGTCGAAGACACCACACCGGACGAGGCGGTCTATACCGGGCACGTCCGTCACGATCACTTCCATCATCACGCCCGACGCTTCGGCCATCGGCATCACCGCCGTGAGGATGGTCCACAGCGGACGGACGAGCACCGGGGGCGTCACGCCGCCCGGGGCAAGGCGTTCGGCGAGCCAGGCCGATTCGGCGGACATCATGAGGGCGGGGGGCCTCGGGGCCGGTTCGGTCCTGGTCGGTTCGGTCCCGGCCGATTCGGCACGATGGGGCATGGACCGGGACACGGACACGGACCCGACGACGATAGCGAGCGCGGCGGCTGGGCCGGTCCCGGTCGGGGACGCGGGCGCGGCCGGGGGCCGGGCGGTCCCGGTGGACCATGGGGTGGCCGTGGCTTTGGGCCGGGGGGTCCCGGCTTCGGCCCTGGTGGCCCGGGGTTCGGACCGGGCCGCGGACGACCGGACCGGTTCTTCGCCCGTGGCGAGCTTCGCTACGTGATCCTCGATCTCGTCAACGAGCAGCCACGCCACGGCTACGACATCATCCGGGCACTGGAGGAGCAGTTCGAAGGGCTCTACAGCCCCTCCCCCGGCACCGTCTACCCGACGCTCAGCCTGCTCGAGGATCAGGGATTCATCGTCTCCGATCAGCAGGAAGGCAAGAAGGTCTACCGGACCACCGAGGCGGGCCAGGCCGAGGTGGCGAAGCACGCCGACACGCTGCGGGCGATCCGCGACCGGATCGGCGCCCGGCCCGTCTTCGAGTCGCTGGGTGACGTCCGGCCGATCGTCGGCGAGCTCTGGGAGCTGGGCCAGACGGTGATGCGAGCGGCGAAGCGCGGCGACCTTTCCGAGGGCAACCGCGTCGAGCGGCTCCAGGCGGAGATCCGGCGGTCGCGAGAGGCGATCGACGCCATCCTCAGCGGGCCGGCCGGCGATGCTTCCCCTGCTCCGCCGAAGGCCGACGACACTCCCGCCGACGAGTAGGCACATTCGTCCGGGAACTGGCGTGTACCCTGCGGGGACGGACCATCAGGTTCGTCCCTGTTGTCATTCTCGCCGGAGCTGGTCCATGACGATGTCCACCATGTCCTACCGCGGCTCCGTACGCGCGCCTGACTTCCGGGGCTACGAGTGGGTGCAGGGTGCGCCGCGCACCCTCGCCGATCTCCGGGGCCAACTGGTCATCCTCGACTTCTTCACCTACTGCTGCATCAACTGCATGCACATGCTGCCGGCGCTCCACCGGCTGGAGGCGGAGTTCGCTGGTCAACTGACGGTCATCGGCGTGGAGTCAGCCAAGTTCACCGCCGAGCAGGACCCGGCCAACGTCGCCCGGGCCATCGCTCGCTACGGCATCAGCCACCCGGTCATCAACGATCCCGAGCGGACCCTCTGGGACCAGTACGCCGTCCGGGCCTGGCCGACGCTGATGTTCATCGATCCCGCCGGCCGGGTCTGGGGATCGTTGCCCGGCGAGATCAGCTACGACGCGCTCCGGATGATCGTCGTGGAGGCGCTCGCTTCATATAAGGAAGATGGATCGTTCATCGTCCGTCAGCCGGAGCAGCCTGCCCCGGACCGCGAGTCCGGCGGCGCACTCCGGTTCCCCGGCAAGGTGATCGTCGATGCTCCGCACGACCGGCTGATCGTCTCGGACACCGGTCATCACCGCATCCTGGTCATGGGGCGCGATGGCCACGTGACGACGGTGATCGGTTCCGGGTCGGACGGGTTCGCCGACGGTCCGCTCGACCCCGCGGCCTTCTCCCGGCCCGAGGGCACGGCGATCACGGCCGATGGCCGGACGCTGTTCGTCGCCGACCGGGCCAATCACCGGCTACGGCGGGTGGCTCTCGATTCGGACACCGTCACGACCGTTGCCGGGACAGGAGAACGCGGCTCCTACCAGCTCGATGGGCCGGCGCCCGGAACGGAGACGGCCCTCGCGTCGCCGTGGGATCTCGCCTGGCACGGTGAGCGGCTGCTGATGGCGATGGCCGGGACGCACCAGATTTGGTCGTTCGATCCGGCGACGGGGCTGGTCGATATCGCGGCTGGCACAGGGGCGGAGTCAATCCATGACGGTCCGCTGCGGGAGGCGACGTTCGCCCAGCCCTCGGGTATCGTCGTCGCCGGAGACACGGCGTGGGCGCTGGACAGCGAGTCGAGCAGTGTCCGCCGCCTCGACCTGACCCCCGGCGGCCGGGTCCGGCGTGTCGTCGGCCGCGGCCTGTTCGACTTCGGCGACCGTGACGGCACCGGCGACGCGGCCCGGCTCCAGCACCCGCTCGGGCTCGCGGGGGCGGAGGAGGACGGCCAGCCGGTCCTCTATCTCGCCGACTCCTACAATCACCGCATCAAGCGGCTGGACCCTGCCACCCGCACCGTGACCACGATCGCCGGCAGCGGCGAGGCGGGACGACAGGACGGCGACCTCGCGACGGCAGCGTTCTGGGAACCGTCCGGGCTGGCCGTTGACGGTCGCCGGATCTGGGTCGCGGACACCAACAATCACGCCCTGCGGCTCCTGGACCTCGATGCCGGGACGGTCGTGACGGTCGACGTCCGCCTGCCCTGACCTGGCGCCGGGCCGCTACTCCGTCTCTGGCGGCACGACGACGACCGGACGGCTCCCGGTGAGTCCGCCGTCGACGGGGAGCAGCACGCCGGTGATCCAGGCGGCGTCATCGGACGACAGGAAGGCGATCGCCGCGGCGATGTCCTCCGGCTCCCCGACCCTGCCCAGGGGATAGAGCAGCCGCATCCGCTCCAGTTGCCCGGGCTGGCTGTCCCAGACGCGGGTCCGGACGGTCCCCGGCGCGACGGCGTTGACGCGCACGCCCTGCGGGCCGTACTGCGCGGCGAGGTTCATCGTCAGGTTCTGGATCGCCGCCTTGGCCGCCGAGTACGGAACGCTCCCGATCGCCATCATCCCGTTGACCGACGAGACATTGGTCACGCTCGGCCCATTGGTCGAGCGCAGCAGGTGTGGCAGCGCGGCCCGGGTGCAGCGGACGACGTTCATCAGGTTGACCTGCACCATCTGCAGCCAGATGTCGTCCGGTTGCTCATGGAAGACCGGCTCATCGATATCCGCGCCGGCGACGTTGGCGAGGATATCGATCCCGCCCAGCCGGTCGGTTGCCTCGGCGATCGCCGCATCGACCGAACTGGTGTCGGTCACGTCGCAGGCGATGCTCAGGGCCGACCCACCGGCGTCAGCGATGGTCTGCATGGTCGAGTTGGCGGCGTCCGTGTCACGGTCTGCCACGGCGACGGACGCCCCTTCCCGCGCCAACCGGATCGCCGTCGCCCGCCCGATGCCGTGGGCCGCGCCGGTCACGAACGCCACCCGTCCTGTTAGTGATCCTGTCGCCACGTGAGCTCCTGTCGTCACAGGTGATGACCATACGGCGCGGCTCGTGGCCCGGGAGTCCGGGCGCTGAAGCCGCCCGGCTCAGCAAGGTGTCGCCTGGAATGACTCAATTGTAGGCACCGCGTCGGCTGGTGGAAGGTCAGCAGGAGTCGTGGGTGGGGTCGATAATTACACCAATTTGGATACGGATCCGGTCTGAGCTGGAGATTATCGATGCCGTATTCCCGGCTCTTCTATCACGTCGTATGGTCGACGAAGGGGAGGCATCCGTGGCTGACGACGGAGCGGGCGACCCTCGTTGAACGCATGATTCGGCACAAGCTGCATGAGGATGAGTTGAAGACGATTCTTCATGCGATCGCCGTCATGCCGGATCACGTTCACGTGGCGATGTCGGTGCTACCGGATCAACGGCTTGCATGGGTCATTCAGCAGATGAAGGGGAGCTCAAGCTTCCTGCTCCAGCGGGAGGACCCGTCTGCTGACGACGAGGGGTTCGCCTGGCAGGGTGAGTACGCCGTGCTGTCGTTCAGCGAACGCAATCTGCCGACAGTCGTCGACTACATCGTCAACCAAGAGGCGCGGCACGCCGAGAATCGATTGAACGCCGGGCTGGAGCCATTCCGGGACGGGTTCAAGGACCCCGGTGTCAGTCGTCCGATGCGATCTGCTTCACCTCTTCCCGTGGATCTATCCAGACTACCCCGACGCTGAAGCCGCTGGGCTTAGCAAGGTATGGCGTTGACCGAGGCCTGCCATACGTCGTCGCTGCCGGCGCCTTCACTTCGCATTGATTGATCGTGTAACCCACACCTCCCTGAGCCGGGCGGCTTTAGCGCCCGGGTAACTACGACATCCGCCACACGTGTCGGAAACCTGCCGTCTCTCCGGAACCCTTCATCTATACTGGACTGACCCGTACGGACAATTGAGCCGCTGCCTCCCCGCCGCACTGGCTCGTCCCCGAGGCTTCGCCGTGGCCAGCTTCCCCTATCGACACTCGACCCTGTCCGATGCCTACGTCCGCCACTCCCGGGAACTGCGCGAGCAGGGCGTTCGCCACGCCGACATGCGCAACGCCGCGTCGCTGGAGACCCAGTTCTCCGGTGGGATGGGTGGGCTGTCTGCCGCACCCGCCCGGCTGAGCGAGCAATTGCGCCGGCTGGAGGGAGCCGACCCGATCCTCCGCATGCCCGTGCTGCCCGCGGCGCCCGGTGAATCGCGGATCGCCGGGTTCCTCGATGGTTCCCAGCGGACCGTCTCGGCCTGGCGGATCGGTCTGGTTCCCGTCATTGCGACCGTCGCGGCGGCCGCCGTCATTACCCGTACCCCTGACGGCGAGGCGGCCATCGCCCGTGACCGCGAGGGCAATACGACGCTGCGGATGGAGCATCGCTGGCTGATCCCGCTGCGCTCCGGCGATGCGCAGGTGGACCGGCTCGTCCAGAGCATCACGTCGGCGGGAGGGGCGGTTTCCGACCCCGTCGCGCGCAAGGCGACGATCAATGGTGAGGTTGACCAGCCTACGTATGACGCCTGGCTGAACGACTATTCCCGGCTGGTCGAGATCGCCTACGACGCCGCCAGGCAGGTCCGCGTGGAAGTCGAGATGAAGCTGCTCGACGAGTGGCCGAAGATCGACGCCACGGAACGCGATTGGCTGATCGTCGACGGGCGGCGGGCACTGGATGTCCCGCGAACACTCGGCGTCGTCAAGCGGGTGAGCAGCCAGTACCTGACTGGTGCCGAGGCCGTTCAGGTGTATGACCTTCCCGTCGGCCACCGGACGAGCGCCTTCGTCCCCAACCGTGACAAGCGCGGCGGCGAGATCCCCTATCAGGGCCGGTCACCTCATGCCGTCGATGCCAACACCTCGGTGATGTGGTTTCTTCGGATGCACGACCACGCCGGGCTGGACGCATACCACGGGCTGGTCCGGGTCGAAGCTCCATCGGACACCGAAGACAGCGCCGACATCACCAGCTATTCGTCCTGGCTGCTCGCCGAGCGGACCCCGCGCGCGACCGGCGACGCCCGCTGGGCCAGCCTCCTCTACCCCATCCACCTGCTCGAACGGGTGCTCAAGCGCCAGATCGCAGCCGAGACCCGCGCCTGGCCCAACGCCTCCTGACCCCGGCACTGCCTGCACCCCGAGAGGACCCTCGCCCATGGACACCAACGGCAATGGCCACCACGAAAACGGCAAGGCCGACACGATCCCGCTGTTCGAGGCAGATCCGGTCTCGACGTGGGACCAGGCCGATCACGACGACGCCCGCGTGAATGGCATCGGTGCCGGGCAGGTGCCGGGAGTGTCGCCGGCCCTCTCGGCCAGGTTCGCAGACTATCTGGACCTGAAGGTCGGCGCGGTCGGCCGGGTGGTGTCGTCGGAGAAGGAGCCAGCCGGAGCTCACCAGTTCTGCTTCTGGGCCAGGGACGACGAGGTCAACCTCGACGTCGGGCACATCGTCGTGACGTTCTCGGAGGAGGCGGCGGTGATCGGCGTCGTGGACGAGCCGCGGCGCTTCTCCGACCTGCGCTCGTTCCTCGATGACTACTTCGATCGCCAGCTCCAGGAGTCGCTCCACGTCGCTGCTCCGACCCGGCGGCCGGAACTGCTCGTCTTCACCGTGCAGGTGTTGGCTACCCGGCATCTGCGCCGGGACGTCATTTCGCAGCGACCGCCGATCGGTGGGCCGGTGTTCTACGCCACCTCGAAGGCGATCGAGGACGCGCTTGGCCGCGACGACTTCTCCGGCGCCGCGGTGCCCGCGCTGATGCACATCAACGGCAACCCTCAGTACGACGCCGCCGGTGAGCCGATGGTCGACGCCGACGGCAACATCGTGTTCCAGCGGTCGCCGGTCGCGCTAGACGAGCACTATCTCGTCGGCCCCGAGGCCGGCCACGCCAACTGGACCGGGCAGTCGGGTCTGGCGACCAAGACCAGCCACGCGCTGTTCCTGACCTCGGCGACCTTCCAGACGCTGCGCAAGGGGCCGGAGCGGACTTCAGTCGCGGCGCTGATGTTCAACGTCAAGGGGCCGGACCTGCTCTGGCTCGACAAGCCGGCCGACCCGGATGTCACCGACGACGAGATGGTCTCGGCCTACCACGCCGCCGGGGTCAAGGGCCTGACCGACCTCGACCACGAGGCCTACCGCGCCCTTGGGCTGGAGCCGGAGCCGTTCTCCGGGCTGCGCATCTTCGCGCCGTTCAAGCCGGGACAGGTCCCCAGGCCCAACTTCGGGACCGGCGGCGGGGCCGGCATCCGGCTGGACAGCCTCGAGACGCGGTCTGCCCTCAACACGCTCCGCGATGCCCGGGGTGAGACGGAGGGCCGTGTCTTCCCGATCCTCTGGGACCTGCAGCCGTTCCTGTGGGTACCGCACCGGATCTTCGACCGGGCGGACCTGGACGACAAGCTGTTCTCGTTCGTTCAGGAGATCCGCGATCAGCAAGTCCAGACGCTGGCCGGGCTGGAGGCGCTGTTCGCCGAGATCGACCGGCACTTCGCGATGGAGGACGACAGCGGCAAGCAGCCGAGCGACTGGCGGGGACACCACAAGTTCACCATCGCCAAGGCCCGCAACCGGTTCCGCGGCCTGACAGGCAAGTTCGGCGGGTTGCTGGCCGATGGAGCGGTCGAGCACGGCAACGCGCCAAAGGCGGATGCGCCGTTCTCCGACCAGGAACTGCGCGTCATCGACATCGCCAACTGCAATACCAACGTCCAGGAGTTGATCGTCTCCTCGATCATCAACTCCGTCTGGAAGATGGCTGAGGAGGAGCGGCTTGGCGTCGACAAGCTGATCGTCTTCGTCGACGAGCTCAACAAGTACGGCAGCGGCGAGGGCGCGCTGCGGGATACGCTGGTCGACATCGCCGCCCGCGGTCGTCACCTCAATGTCGTGCTGTTCGGCGCCCAGCAGTTCCGCTCCCGCGTCGACAGCGAGATCCTCGGCAACTGCGGCACCAGCCTTTACGGCCGGGTCGGAGATGAGGAGATCGTCAACCCGGCCTACCGGTCGCTGTCGGACACGGCCAAGGCGGAACTGCTCGGGCTGCGCAAGGGGCGACTGCTCGTCCGCCACGCCCATTTCCGCGCGCCGCTGTTCGGGACATTCCCCTTCCCGCCGACCATGTCGGGAATGAAGGGGCAGCGCGTCTTCAACAGGTCGGGGACCGCGCTCGGCGCTGGGCGGTGCAATGCCGCGGCCGAGAATGTCGTGTCGATTGGTCACCCGGCCGACGGCGTCTGGAACCTGCTCCGCGGGGTCATGGGAGACAAGGCGCCGTCGAAGGCGGAAGTCCGGGCCCAGATCAACGGGCGGCTGAGCGCAGGGCAGATCGACACGCTGATCAACGACCTGCAGCGCCAGATCAACGAGAAGCGCGGCAACCGGATGTTCAAGCCGTGGGGCTGGACGCAGACCCGGATCGCCACGATGGAGCAGCAGTCGGCGAGCGTCCCGTTCTGATTCGATGTTGCAGGACGGAAGCGATAGACGTCGACGGTGGCAAGCCGGAGGCAACCCCTGTGGTTGCCCAAGGCGTCAACGCCATCGCCAAAAGGCGATAATTGGTCGTCGCCAGTCATCCTGTTCGATATGGGCATCCGTGGCCGCGACACCCGCTATCGCCTGACGGTGGTGGTGGCGGCCCGGCCAGGCGACTACAAGGGTCACCCCTGCAGTATTCATCTCTCCACACTACTTCGATCTGGAAAGGTCCCCGTCCCGTGCCGAGAACCATCCGCATCGCTCACGTCGCCGACACCCATCTCGGCTACCGCCAGTACGCCACCATCGATCCCGCCACCGGGCGCAACCAGCGCTCGATCGACATCGAGCAGGCCTACGGACGAGTCATCGACGACATCCTGGCGCGGGAGGACATCGACCTCGTCGTCCACGCCGGCGACATGTTCCATCACACCCGCCCGTCGTGGGCCGCGATCCGGACCTTCGTCGAGCAGACCCGGCGGCTGTCGGCCCAGTCCATCCCGTTCGTCGCCATCGCCGGGAACCACGACATGCCCCGGCTGCGCTCCAGCGAGACGCTGTTCGCCATCCTCCAGATGATCCTGCCCAGTGCCCGGATCGTCGCGGGCTATGAACTGGAGCCCATCCCCTACCCCGGGCTCGATCTCGTCGTCCACGCCTTCCCGCACGGTGCGCTGGTCGACCCCAACGCCCAACCACCCGTCCCCGTTCCGGGCCAGCGCAACGTCCTCGTCGCCCACGGGCTGGTCTCGGGGATGGTGCTGCCGGGGAGCCACCAGCGCGAGCCGGGCGAGGCCGAGATCGGGCAGTCGCTGCTTGGCGGGTCGCTGGACTACGTTGCCCTCGGCCACTTCCACATCCACGGGGCGCAGGCCGAGCGGACGTACTACGCCGGCTCACCCGAGCGGATCTCGTGGACGGACTTCGACGCCACCCCTGGCTACAACGTCGTCACGATCAACGATATGGGGGCGACGGTCCAGCACGTCGACCTCCCCGGCCGGCCCATGGTCCGCCTGGACCGGATCAGCGCCGCGACCGGCGATGCCCGTGATGTCGCTGACCGGATCCTGGCGGCGGCACTCGCGGAAGCGCA
The DNA here is from genome assembly GCA_035944555.1 of Thermomicrobiales bacterium. Classification (GTDB taxonomy): domain Bacteria; phylum Chloroflexota; class Chloroflexia; order Thermomicrobiales; family UBA6265; genus CADCWK01. Next base: position 380,153 of record DASZAY010000026.1, on the reverse strand, counting down.
GCCAACCGGGATGTTCCGCGTCACGCTGGATGACGCCGATCGCCCCAAGCGGCGGGAGATCGAGCGGATTATCCGGAAGGAATCGCGCGAGGTCGCCTGGTCGCTGGAGGTGCTGTCGCCCCGGGAGTCGCCGTTCGCCCCGCGGGAAGAGGGCGCGGATGCCGCGGCCATGGACATCACGCCGCTGACGCTGTTCGAGCAGTTCGTCGCCGAGAAACGGGCGGCCGGAGAGTACACCGACCAGTTCGCCGATGCCTTTCGTGACCGCGGCGTGCGGGCCCTGCAGGAGGCGACGCTGGCCGCCGAGGCGAATCTCGCCAGCGAGGAGGCGGCCTCATGATCATCGTCGAGCTGGAAATCGAGAACTACAAGCAGTTCGCCGGCACCCACCGGATCGCCTTCCCGCAGGAGGGAGCGGTTGCCGTCATCGGGCACAACGGCGCGGGCAAGACCACGCTGTTCGAGGCGATCGAGTGGGCGCTCTATGGTCCCCGATCGATCGCCGCCGCTGACATCCGCCCCCGCCAGGGCACCGGTGACGCTCCGGCTGTCCGCGTGACCCTGCGAACCCATGACGGCAAGGTCTACCAGGTCGAGCGCAAGTTCCGCGGTCGCTCGAAATCGGCCGAGGCCGCGATCTACGAGCTGGACGCCGACGGAGAAGTCACATCCACCGTCGTCACCGGGCCGAAGGACGTGACGGCCCGGGTGTCGAGCACGCTCGTCGGACTCAGCCACCAGGCGTTCGTCTCGACGTTCTTCACCCGGCAGAAGGAGTTGAGCTTCTTCGGCGACCACCGCGACGCTGACCGGCGCCGGCAGGTATCGCGGCTGCTCGGACTGGAAACGATTCGGGACGCGCAGGAGATGATCGGCGCCGACCGCCGCGACAGCGAACTGACGGCCAGGGGGCTCCGCGCCCAGTACGAGCACGAGACCGGCAGCCGCGACTTCGCCGCCGAGCGCGTCGCCCGGGCAGCCGAGCTGGACGAGGCGACCGGACGGGTCGAGGAGGCTGAGCAGGCGATCGCATCCCGGCGATCCGAGCGCGACCAGGCCGAGCAGGCCGAGCGGTACTGGCTGGACCTCGAGCAGCAGGACGCCGCACTCAGCCGGCAGATCATGACGACGGACGGGCTGATCGCCACCGCGACCGACCGGCGGCAGAGCCTGGATCGGCAGCTGGCCCAGATGGATGAGCGCGAGGCGGAGCTGGCCCGGCTCGACCCAGTGGCGGCGCGGGAAGGTGACCTGCGCGCCGAGACGGAGCGCTGGGCACGGGAGCGTGAGCGGGCGGCGCAGCTCCGTACCCTCCAGCGGCGGCTGGACGAGATCGCCACCCAGCGGGCCGGTCGGGTGCGAGCGCTGCGACAGGTGACCGGATCGGTCGAGACGGTCCCCGGCTGGGCATGGCTGGCGGCGGACGACACCGCGCCGGCCCGAGGCGCCCGCCGTCTGCACGCGCTGGCCGTTGCCGTCGACACCAGGGGAGCCCGTGACGCGGCCGATGCCATCGCCCGGGCAGCCGCGGCCGAAACCGAGCGGGCCGCGGCGGCCGACCATGCCGCGAAGTGCCGCACCCACCTGCCGAAGCTGCGCGCTCAACTGGATGGGCTGTTCGTTGACGGCGACCCGGCTGCCGCGATCAAGGCGGCTGAACAGCGCAAGGCGATGGCGGATGCCGAGTGGTCGCAGGCATCCGGCATCATCAAGGGTTTCCAGATGGAGGTGGACAAGCTCCGCCAGTCCATCGATCGTCTCAGGTCCGAGGGGGAAGGGACCTGTCCGACCTGCGGCCAGCCGATCGACGAGATCGTGATCCGGACGCTTCAGACGGGGATCGACGAGCGCGACCGGGAGATCGCCCGGCTGCAGGGGGTGGCGACGGCCGGTCGCAAGGCGTCCGCCGACGCGGACCGGGACATCGCCAGTGCCCGCAAGCGGAACGACGACGTGATCCTCCTGCGGGAGCGGATCCAGACCGGCGAGACGATGACCAGGGAGGCCGAGGAGAAGGAGGTCGCCGCGGACAGGGCGCTGGCAACCGCGCTCGCGGCCGCCGCACTGGACCGGGCGCCGGCGCCCGATGCGGTCGAGACGGCCCGGGCCCGCTTCGACGCGCTCTCCACCGTCGCCGCGCAGGCCGACCGGCTGGGAGATCTTGCCGAGGGGTTGCGCGAGGACGACGAGCGCGACAACACCACACGAGCGGAGATCGCCGAACTCGGTGAGGTCGCCTACGACGAGTCGGCTCACCAGGCGGCCCAGGCGGCCCTGTCCGACGCCCGGACCGCCGCCGGCCAGGCGACCGAGATCCGTCGGGCGCTGGCGCAGCGGCCGGTTCTCCAGGCTGATCGGGAGGCAACCGACGCCGCGATCGCGACGCACCAGGCCGAGCGCCAGCGACTCGTGGCGGAGCGGCAGCGCGTCGGCTTCGATGCTGACTCGCTCGCCTCGGCGAGGGCTCACATGCGCGACTGTCACGAGGCGATGCTCGCCGCGACCAACCGGCTGAACGCCGAGCAGATGGCCGAGCGCGACGCCCGCGCCGCGCTGGAGAAGATCGACGCTGACGAGCAACGCGTCGCCGGGATCGCCGAGCGGGCCGGCGAGGCCGAGGCGGCGATGGATCAGCTCCAGCAGATGTACCGGGGATTCGACGACTTCGAGCGCTGGGTCGCCCAGCGGATGAACCCGCTGCTGGCCGACCGCGCCGGCGAGATCCTCCGGGAGGTGACCAACGGCGCCTACGACCAGGTCCGGTTCGACGACAACTACGGGTTACACATCTTCGATGGAGATGAGGACTTCCCGGTCAGCCAGTTCTCCGGTGGCGAGCGAGACGTGGCGTCGCTGGCTGCCCGTCTCGCGTTGTCCCGCCTGATTGCCGCGCAGGCCGCTCACCCGCCCGCCTTCATCGTGCTGGACGAGGTCTTCGGCTCGCTGGACCAGGAGCGCCGCGGCCGACTGCTCTCGATGCTGGACGTGCTAACCAACGAGGACACCGAGGGATTCCGGCAGCTCTTCGTGATCAGCCACGTTGACGACGTCCGGCAGTCACAGGCCTTTGACGAGGTCTGGCGCATCCAGGCCGACGCCCAGGGCGTGTCCCAGTGGGAGAACCTCCAGCAGACGGGCGGGGTCGAGGAGCTGTAGGAGGGATGCCGGGAGCCGCGTTTCGGTCCCGGCACTCCGTCTGCGTCCTGCTTCTCCAAACAGCGTCCCGACGCCAGGAGAGGTTTTGAACCATGAGCAACTACATTCATCGCCGCGACGATGTCATCCCGAAGGACGGGCTGCGTGAGTACGGCGACGTGACCTTCGCTGATCCGACCAACAAGAAGTACCCGCTCGAGAACGCCGAACACGTGCGCTCGGCGTGGAGCTACATCAACCAGCAGCGCAACGCCGACAAGTACGACCCCGACGAAGTCGAGACGATCAAGAGGCGGATCCGACGAGCCGCGAAGACCTATGGCGTCGAGATTTCCGCTAGCTGATCGAGCTTCGGCCTGGCATGGTCTGGTCCTTTCGGCCCGGCTCCACCGGGACGAACAGGCGCGGCACCGATTCTGCTTTACGGTACGTCAGTACCGGGATATCCCGGATCTGCAACCGTTCTTCTCACACCAGTCTCTCGCCAGACGGATGTCCGTACTGATCCAGCCTGGCTTCACCCTCTGATCGGTACCCCCAACCGCCATTCAGTCGTAGCCGCGGTACCGGCAGAACCCAGAGGACACCGGAATGACGACCGCAATACCTGCCGGTCCGACTTCCTGTCCGAAGGAAGGCATCGTCCAATGCATCGAATCCTCGTCGTCGACGATGAACCGACCATCTGTGAATTCATCCAGGAGTTCCTCGAGGACGAAGGCTACTGGCCCGTCTGTGCCCACAACGGCGCCGAGGCACTTCAACACATCCACCGGACCCGTCCTGATCTGGTCCTCATGGACATCATGATGCCCGGTCTCGACGGCCGGGAAGTGGTGCGCCAGCTTCAGGAGCACCCGACCTACTCGGCCATCCCGGTCATCCTGATGAGCGCTGCCGTCCGCTGGGACGAAGCCGTCGACGGACCGATCCAGTTCATCAGCAAGCCATTCGACCTTGAGCGCTTGCTCCGGATGATCAATCAGACGATCAGTCATTCCCCGGGTGGCTCATCGGGCGAGTCCGGTGGGTCCGGCCGCATGGCCAAGGCACCTGAGACACGCCGACCGGACCCGATGCCGCCGTCACCACCGACCTATTCCTCCATCCGGCGCTCTGGCGGCTCATTCGGGCTCGTTGGTGCCTGACAGGCCTGGCTAGGTCGTCAGGGATCCCCAATCGAACCAGGAGAAGAGCGGGCGCCACGCGAGACAGTGTGGCGCCCGCTCTTCTCCTGGTTACGGCGACTCCCGGCAGGACATGGTCCGTCCTGACGACTGCCCTGCCGGTCATGGGGTACCGGTTACCCCGTACACGGCCACCGACACTGGAGGGTGCCGGGTTCCCTTGCCGGGAAGGTTTCACGGCCTCGGAGCGGGAGACGTGGGCACCGTCGTGAGATCGACTCGCTCGAAGTGCTCGACGACCGGGAACGGGTCGTAGAAGTGATGGAGGAGCGCCTTCCATTCCTGGTATGCGGGAGACTGTCGGAACCCGATGGTGTGATCCTCGAGGGTGTCCCAGCCGACCAGGAGCAGATAGCGTCCCGGCGCGTCGATGCGACGCTGGAGGGTCAACGACTGGTAGCCGGGCGACGCGGCGATCAGCGGCGCGGCTCGCCGAAAGGCAGCCTCAAAGGCAACCGCCGTCTCCTCAGTGTCGTCACGCAGGTCGAGCAGGGCAGCCTCAAGGATCATGGCAGCTTCTCCATGGCCGGGGCCAATCGTCGCGGGTGAGTTCGGAATGGCCCGTCGGGCACCGTTCGACGGCTGGGGCCTCATCTCGAGATAGTGGTGGCGTCAGATCCGGTAATGCGAGGATTACCGCCTCACGTGACCATTTCGACGATCGATTCGCTAGAATGTTCGGTCAACGCCCCGGTTGCGCCGGAAGTTCCGGTTTATTGCCCCTGGTGGGCTATAGGAACGGCGTTGGCCGAGACGTATCGTTAATCCGGCAGCTCGGCGGAGTACGTTCACTCACGAGGTGCCAGGGGGTGGGAGCACAATCGTTGGAAGCGCTTGATCGACTCTCGGACCTCGCAGTCCAGCGATTCTCGACATCGGACGAAGCGGTCCGCGCCATTCTCAACCTGATTGCCGACGTGACCGGGATGCCGACGACGTGGGTCTCGCGGGTCGAGAACGATCAGCTGTCGATCGTTGCCGCCCACGACGAGCCCAACGGAAGCGGAGTCTCGGCCGGTGACCGGGCGCCGCTGACCGATACGTTCTGTGCCGGGGTCCTCGCTGGCGACCATCCCAAGCCGTTGATCATCAACGATGTCGCCAAGGATCTGTTCCTACGCCAGTCTGTCGCAGCCCAGTCCTTCAACATCCAATCCTATATCGGCGTTCCAATCACGCTGTCTGACGATACGGTCTACGGGACGCTGTGCGCCAGCGACCCGAATCCAGGCCGGATCAACGACATGCAGACCAAGTCGATGACGGTGCTGTCGCGCCTTCTGGCCACCCAGATCGAGCGCGACCGGGAGGCTGAGGCGCGGGCCCGGGCCGAGGAGCGCTATCGGCTACTGGCCGAGCGAGGAGCCGGAGTCCTCCAGGTTCTCGATGCCCACGGGGTCCCGGAGTACGTCAGCCCGTCCGTCCAGCGGGTTCTCGGCGTCTCGCCGGACGAGTTCGTCCGCGAGTATCGCCTGCCCGGAGCGACCCTGGTCCACCCGGATGATCAGCACCGGCATGATGAGGCATGGGTGGCCGCACTCGCGGGCGAGGAGTCGATGATCGACGCCCGCTACCACACCCGGGATCGTGGTTACCGCTGGATGGGGATCACCTTTGGTCCGCTGACGTCGCCGGAGGGCGAGTGGCGGGGGATCCGCTGCGGCTTCCGGGATATCGACGAGCAGCGGGTGGCACTGGACCGGCTACGCGAGAGCGAGCGGCTGTTCAATGCCTTCATGGATAACAGCCCGCTCGTGGCCTACATGAAGGACGAGGATCACCGCTACGTCTACGTCAATGACGTCTTCCAGCGGGCGTTCAATCTCGACGCCCAGTGGCTGGAGGGACGGACAGACGCCGACTGGCTGCCGGCGGACCAGGCTGCCAAGGTCATGGAGAACGACCGGCAAATCGTGGCCAGTGGGCAGCCGAGCGAGTTCGTCGAGGTCGTCGACGACCGGGCTCGGCCCGGTAGCGCCAACCGGCAGTACTGGTACTCGATGAAGTTCCCCTTCACCGACGCGAAGGGGCGGACGTTCGTCGGCGGCCTGTCGGCCAACATCACGGAGCGGCGCAAGAAGGACGTCGAGAACGCCCGGATGGCGTCGATCATCGAAAACTCGCAGGACGCTATCTATGGCCGGACCCTTGACGGGGTGATCACCAGCTGGAACCCGGCATCCGCCAGGCTCTTCGGCTTCGACGCCAGCGAGATGGTGGGGAAACCGATCAACCGGCTCGTCCCGTCCGATCTCAAGGCCGAGCTGGCCGCGATCACCGCGCGCGTCAATGCCGGCGAGCGGGTCGATTCCGTCGAGACGCGTCGCCTGAACCGGGCTGGCGAATGCCTGGATGTCGCTATCAGCGTCTCCCCGATCCGGGACACGGACGGCCAGATCATCGGATCCTCGACCATCGCGCGGGATATCACCGAGCGCCAGCGGCTGTTGCAGGAGCGTCAGCGGCTTCTCGACGAGCTGCGGGAGGAACTTTCCCGCGCCGCCAGGATCCAGGCGCAACTGATCCCCCGGCAGATGCCGGAGCTTCCCGGATTCTCCTTTGCGGCGATCTGCCAACCGGCCCGGGAGGTGGGGGGCGACTTCTATGACTGGACAGACCTGCCGGGTCGCCCCGGTCAGGTTCGGCTATCCCTGGGCGACGTGACCGGCAAGGGCATGTCAGCAGCGCTTCTAATGACGACGGCCCGGTCGGCGTTGCGCTCGGTCGTCGACCGACCGGGCGATGAGGCGGTAACGACGGTGAACCGGGCGCTCAGCGACGATCTCGAGCGATCTGATTCATTCGTCACGCTGTTCCAGGTCGATCTTTCGACGGACGGCACCATGGAGTATGTCGACGCTGGCCATGGCCTGGCACTGATCCTCCGGCGCGACCGGACGGTAGATCTGCCCGAGAAGCGAGGGCTCCCGATCGGGATCGACCCGGACGCCATCTACTCCGCCCGCGTCGCCAGCCTGGAGCCAGGCGACACCCTGTTGATCTACAGTGACGGGTTGCCAGATGCCCGGCCGGAACTCGGTCTCGATGACCCGGCAGCGATCGGTGAGATCCTCCGGAAAGAGGCTGACCCGGACGCGATGCTCCGACGCCTGGTCGAGATAACGACCACCGGCGCTGCCCGTCCTGATGATCTGACCCTGATCTTCGTCCAGCGAGAGGAAAGCGCGTCATGACGAGTTTCCGGTCCAGAGGCTCGACACCAGCCCGGCTCCGTTGCCTGGTCCTGGCGACGGCAGTCCTCCTGCTGGTCACCATGGTCCTGGCCGTCCCGGTCTCCAGTCGGCAGATCGCGACGCCGGGAGCCCCCTCGCCCACCGCGGGGACCCCATCCGCCGGCACGCCGATCGCCGCCACGCCTGGCACGCTCGCCGCCGTCGGGTATTCCGATGTGACCGTTACCGGCATGTACGCCGGAACGACGCTCTTCCTGCCTGCGCCGTCGTCCGTCCGCGAGATCGAGAGCGGCGAGCTGCGGCTGAACTACAGCCACTCCCCGCTGCTTGTCCCGGAGCTTTCGACGCTGACTGTTTCGGTCGGCGGACAGGCACTGGCCAGTGCCCGGCTCACTCCGGAAACGCAGTCCGGGGGGCAACTCGTCGTCGCGTTGCCGGCCGTCGAGGTCTCCGGAGGCACCATCCCGGTTCAGGTCAGCTTCTACCTGCGTCTGACCACAGATACCTGTGAAGTCGTTGATAACCCGGCGCAGTGGGCGACGATCCACGCGACCAGCGCCTATGACGTCACGGGCGCGGCCGGGACGGCCCTGCTGTCCGACCTGCCCAGCCTGTTCCTCTCCCGGGAGCAGGGGCCTACCGCACCGCCCCGGCTGATCGTGCCGTCGGCCCCGGACGGGACGACCCTGGCGGCAGCCGGGACCGCAGCCTACGCGTGGGGCCGCTGGGCGGGCGCGGCCTACCAGGACGCGGATCTGGTTTCCGGAGTCGGTGACACCGAGCTCCCGTCTGATCAGCCAGCCATGCTGGTCGGACCCGGCGCCGACCTGCCGCTGGGCGAGGGCTGGGGGCCCCTGGCGTGGGACGGCGCGGCCTTCACGCTGGACGGCCAGCCCGTGCCGGACGGCGCCGGGGTGATCGCGCTCCGTGACGGCCCGACCCCGCAGCTGCTCGTCAGCGGCACGACGCCTGATGCGGTCCGCCTCGCGGCCAACCGCCTGGTCGAGGTCGCCGGAACGCCAGGGCAGGACGGCTTCGATGTCCAGGCCGTGATGGTCACGGCCGGTGGGCCGGTCGCCCCCGAACCGGCTCGGGCCTGGGAGTCAGGCGCGGCCAGCTTCCAGCAACTCGGCGTCGGTATCCGGGACGTGACAGGTACCGGCGAGCATTTCATCGACCTGCCGTTCGAGCGCCCCGCCGGTTGGGATCTCGGCAATGGCGGCACGCTGCAGCTGGCGCTGGACATCTCGCCGGGGATCCGCCTGGAGACCTCGTGGGTCCGCGCGACAGTCAACGGGATCGATCTCGGCGCCCAGGCGCTGCGCGCCACAGACGGGGATGTCGACCGCTACGTCTTCGTCCTGCCCGGCGAGGAGCTGACGACCGGACTGGACGGTCAGCCGATCCGGCAGCTCGATCTGCAGATCCGGGTCTTCCTCGACCTTCCGACCGAGACCTGCGAGGCGGTCAACCCCGACAGCGTCTGGGCCAGCCTGCAGACCGATTCGGCGTGGATCCTGCCGGCGACACCGTACTCCGGCCACGACCTTGGTCGCTTCCCGGCGGGCTTCGTACCCAACCACGCGGTGCCCGAGATCGAGCGCGATCAGCCGGACACCGATATCGCCCCGCCCGTGATCGCCTTGCCGGACGAGGCAACGCCCGAAGAACTCGGCGCCGGGATGATAGCGGCGGCGGCGTTCGGCCGATGGGATGCCTTTGGTATGCCGGCCAGTCCGGTCGTCGCCATGGCAGGCGCCTTGACCGAAGATCAGCGCTCCGCCGCGTCGGTCGTCGCGATCGGTGGTCCCGATCGCAATGGATTGCTCACCGGTGTCGAAGGGACATTCGTCGTCGATCCCCCGGTCGTTCCGGCAGGATCGACCGGCGGGGCCGCGACTCTGACCCAGATGACGTCGCCGTGGTCGGACGATCGCGAACTGATCGTCGTCGCGGGGAACGGGGCCAACGGTACAGGGGTTGGCTATGGTGCGATCGCACTCGGCCGCGCGGAGTCGCTGATCGGGATGCAGGGGACGCAGGTCGTCGTCGATGCGGGAGACATCTCCCAGAGCGTCGCCGTGAGCGATACGGGCAATGCAGTACCGGCCGATCTCGCGCCCTTCGTCGTCCCGGAGGACCGGACCTGGATCGAGCGGATTCCGGTCTGGCAGGTCGTTGGTGTGATCCTGCTCGTCGCCTTCATCGCGCTGGTCGTCGGTGTCGTCGCGCTGCGCTGGGTCCGGGTTGGGCGGCGCGGGTGAGCGCCGCGACCGAGGTCATCGGTGGTCCTGACCTCCTGACTACGACGGAACAGCATGCCTGGCGCCGGATGATGACCCGGCAGTACCTGATCCGGATCCTGATCCTCGTCAACTTCGCCCTCGGGATCTACTACCTCTCGTGGCGCTACGCGGCCTCGATCAACTGGGACTACTGGCCCCTGGCACTGGCGCTGCTGGCGGCCGAGACCTACAGCTTTATCGACGCCTGCCTGTTCGGCAGCAGTATGTGGCGATGGCACAGGCGGATCGGGAGCCCGGCGAAGCAGGGCGATGAGACGGTCGATGTGCTGATCTGCTGCTACAACGAGCCGGTCGAACTGGTCCGGGAGACGGCCGAAGCCGCGCTGCGGCTGAAGCACCCATCGCGGGTCTACATCTGCGACGACGGGAACAACCCGGAGATGCGCGCAATGGCCGCCGAGATCGGCTCGGGCTACCTGACCCGGTCCGCGGCCTGGCAGGGACAGGACCGGCACGCCAAGGCCGGCAACCTGATCAACGCGCTGGAGCAGACCGAGGGCGACTTCCTCCTGATCCTGGACGCCGACCAGGTCGTCCTGCCGGAGATCCTGGACGAGACGCTGGGCTACTTCCGGGACCCGAAGGTCGCCTTCGTCCAGACCCCGCAGTGGTTCAAGAATGTTCCGGAAGGCGACCCGTTCGGGTCACAGGCGCCGCTGTTCTACGGACCGATCCAGGAGGCCAAGGACGGCTGGAACGCGGCCTTCTTCTGCGGGTCCAATGCGGTCCTGCGCCGGGAGGCTCTCAGCCATATCGGCCTGGTCAACTACGTTCGCGACCTGCGGCGCCAGTTGCAGGCGATCCTGAACGAGGCCACCCGGCGGCTCAACCAGGTCGAGCGTGACCTGGACCGGCGAGGCGACCTGGAGTTGCTGGCGGCGGTGCGGGCGCTGCGCGAACCGATCGCCGAGGCACGCCATGGGCTGAACAGTGGCGTGCCACTGGCCGAACTGACCTACCGGTTCCAGCGTCAGGCCCAGGCGTCTGCCCGCTCCATCGTCGATGCCGACCTGGCCAGCATCGCCCGGGACCTCAACGACATTCCCGGGCTGGAGGATCTCGGCGACGTCACCGACCGGCTGACCGCCCTGCTGGAGGACCCGGAAGCGGCTGACCGGCTTACCAGCCGCCAGGCATCGCCGTTGCAGGCCATCGCCGAGATCCGCGAGTTGCTGCTTCGGGTCGACGTGGACCGAGCCTTCGAGGCAACCGCGATCATGCCGTTCTCGACCATCTCCGTGACGGAGGACATGGCGACGGCGATGCGCATGCACGCGCTCGGCTACAAATCGGTGTTCCACTCCAAGATCCTGGCCCACGGACTCGCGCCCGAGGACCTCCGGACCGCGCTCCAGCAACGGTTGCGCTGGGCTCAGGGCACCATCCAGGTGATGTTCCGGGAGAACCCGTTCACGTTCCCGGGTCTGCGTCTGATGCAGCGACTTGCCTATTTCTCGACGATGTGGACGTACCTGGCCGGGTTCTTCGCGCCGGTCTACCTGCTCTCGCCCGCGGTCGGGCTCCTGTTCGGCTGGTCGCCCGTCGAGGCATGGTCCAGTGAGTTCTTCGGACGCCTGATCCCGTATCTGATCGTCAACCAGCTGCTGTTCATCGTGATCGGCTGGGGCATCACGACCTGGCGCGGCCAGCAGTACAGCCTCGCGCTGTTTCCGATCTGGATCAAGTCCGTCACCAGTGCGTTCAGCAGTGTCTTCCTTGGGAAGAAGCTGGGCTTCGTCGTTACTCCCAAGACCCGACAGGGTGGCGTTTCCCTGCAGCTGATCCGTGTCCAGCTGATCTGCATGGTCGTGTTGACCGTCGCGGTGCTCATCGGGCTGACCCGGCTGGTGCTCGGGATCGGTGAGCCGGTCCCGATCGTGATCAACGTGGTCTGGGCCGTCTTCGACATGATCCTGCTCAGCGTGGTCGTGTCCGCGGCGTTCCATCAGCCGGACGACGAACAGGAGGCGCTGCTCGAGGAGAGTTTCGCCACGCTCCATGGGCGGGCCGGTACCGGGGGACGGTAAGCTCCTCCCGCATCGACCAGCCGAAGGTCGGCCAGGCCGCGTCGGAGCAGGACGCGATCCCCATGATCAACCAGGAGGTTCGTACCCGTGGCAACCAGGATCGGAATCGAGACCGAGCAGCCGTCCGATGGGATCAGTCTGGTCCGGTTGTCCGGACGGCTGGATATCAGCTCGGCTGCCGAGGTGAAGCAGGCCTTTGCGGGTGTCGTCGCCGATCACCGGAACCGGATCGTCGTCGACCTGGCGGGAGTCACGTTCATCGACAGTTCCGGATTGAGCACGCTCGTCAGCGGCCTCCGGACCGCCCGGCAAGCGGGCGGGGACCTGCGTCTGGCCGCGGCCGGTGCCCAGCCGGTCGCCCTGTTCTCCCTGACATCACTCGACCAGGTCTTTCGGCTCTACCCCACCGTCGAGGAGGCGCTTGATGGCTACCAGGGCAAGTGATGACGTGCCCATGTTCGAGGACCAGCGTGAGATCGCGGCGACGATGGACGGACTCGATACCGTGCATCGCCACCTTGCGGAATTCTGGCTGCGGCTGGAGACCGACAACCGCATCGCTCCGGACGAGACCTGGAAGGTACTGTTCGAGTCCGCGGTTGCCGAGGTTGCCGGCAACATCATTCGCCACGCCCACCCGCCGTCCGTGTTCTTCATGTCCCTGCGTGCGTTCCCGGACCGGATCGAATCCGTCCTGCTGGATCAGGGCATCCCGTACCAACTCGTCCCGGTCCGGCCGTCGGCCGACATGCGTACTGCGTTGACCGAGCCGGACATGGACCACGGCTGGGGGCTGGCGATCGCGCACGCCGTGACGGACGGGATCGTCTATAGCCGGCTGGAGAGCGGACACAACCGCTGGGTGATTGAAAAGAACCTCCCGGCCTGACGCGGGGCCACGACGACTCAAGCATGGGAGGACAGTGATGGCCGTCGTGCAAGAAGCACATGATCGGGGCCGGCCAAGGATGCGACGCCGGCCGGCATCCGGTGACCTGATCGACGGGCTCGATGCCAGAGTGATCTGGGGCTCGGCCATCACGGTGCTGCTGGTCGTCGCGTCCCAGCTGCCGGGGCCGGCATTCCTGCGCGGTAACAGCGGCGGACCGCTTGGGCTCATCTCCGCGATCAGCCTGTTTCTCGTCATGCTCGGCGTTCTCCTCGGTGCCCGTGTACGTGGGCCGGGTGTCCGCCCGGACGAGGATGGCATCATCCCGGCCCTGTGGTGGAGCGGCGCAAAGCGGTACCTCGTCTACGTCGCCTTGTTGCTCGCGATCTGGGGCATGACGTACCTCCCGGCCCACGTTCCGGGACTGGACGCCACGCCAATCGCTCAGCGGCCGCATCCCGACACTGGTTCGACGAGCATGTCGTTCGCGTCGACTCCCGGGCTGGCTGACTATCCTGTCCCGGCGAGCGCGATCGGAGACCTGTCACTGCTCCGGGTTGGCCCGGCCCAGCTGGACACCACCGCGCTGGTCGTGCTGCTGCTGGTCGTCGTCCCGGTCGTCCTGCGACTGATCCTGTCGCGGAGATGGCGGCTGGTCCTCCTGATCAGCGTAGCGCTCTGGGCAGTGAATCTCGTACCCGGCTGGCGGCCCTTCGGGTTCGTCTTCGGCGAAGACTTCCCGCTCCTTTCCTGGCAGATCCTGGTCGTTATCGGTGCGTTGCTCGGGGGCAACTGGCCGGCGGTGATTCGATGGTTTGATGAGCCGGTCGGACGACTGGCGACGCTTCTCGCGTTCCTGATCACGGTTGCACTGGTCGCCTGGCAGTTGGTCGTCTCGATAGCTGGAGCGCGCGAGGGATTGCCGGACTGGGCCGGGTTCGACCCCGCGTGGTTCGCCACGGGCGATCATTGGCTGGTCCGTCACGCCACCCTCGGACCGCTCGTCCTCGTCAGCACGGTGACGGTTCTCCTGACCGCGGTGGTGCTGATCTCGGGGCTGCGCCGTCTCGGCCTGTCGACGCTGGATGGTCTGGTACGCCCGATCGGTCGCAGTCCGGAGATCACGCTGCTAGTCGCCGTCCCGATCGTCACCCTTGCCTGGCTGCTGCCGAACGCGTCGGCAATTGGCTGGGTTGACAGCATCATCCTCCGCCTGATCGTCATCGTCGCCGTGATCGGGTTCATCTGGGGTGTGCCGGCGATCAGTCGGCGGTTGGACGATCGCATGACCAGGCCAGCTCAGTCAGCCTCCGGTTCCGGTGAACTGCCCTCCGCCAGTTCCTGATGTGCCGGTCGTGACGATCTCTTCTGCGACGGTGCCCTGAAACGGACGTAACGCCGGATGCCGCTCGCGTTCATTGTGCTATCCGTCGGTCTACGTTCCGTTCCGATGATTGCTCGCTCTTGCGGCCCTTGCTCCGGTGGGAGAAGCTGCCCCACGGACATGATGTGGGCGGAAGCGCCAGAAGGAATGGAGCGATATATGACGGCACCGACGGAAAGCCCCATCGCCGGGGTGGTGGAATGGCTGGAGGAGCGGCAGTCGCGCTTCGTCACCATGGCCAACCAGATCTGGGAGCACCCCGAGGTCGCTCTCGCCGAGTACCACGCCTGCCAGCTCCAGATCCGCGACCTCGAGGCCGACGGCTTCACCATCACCCGCAACGTCGGCGAGCTGCCCACCGCCTTCAGCGCCTCCTACACCCACGGGACGGGCGGGCCGGTCATCGGCTTCCTCGGCGAGTACGACGCGCTGCCGGGGCTGTCGCAGGAGCGGGACCCGGTGCAGAAGATGCTGGTGCCGGACGGACCGGGGCACGGCTGCGGGCACAACCTGCTGGGCACGGCGGCGCTGGCGGCGGCGGCGGTGACCAAGGCGTGGCTGATCGCGACGAACACGCCGGGGGAGGTGCGGTACTACGGGTGTCCGGCGGAGGAGACGTGCGAGGGCAAGGTGTTCATGGCCCGCTCCGGCGCCTTCGATGATCTCGACCTGGCCATCACCTGGCACCCAGCCTCGGTGAACACGGTCCGGGCAGGCTCCTCCAACGCGGTGAACAACATCAAGTTCCGATTCCGGGGCCGGACCGCGCATGCGGCAGGAAATCCGGAGACGGGCCGGAGCGCCCTCGATGCCGTGGAACTCATGAACGTCGGCGTGAACTACCTGCGGGAACACGTGATCGACGCGGCGCGGATCCACTACGTGATCACGAACGGGGGTGGGGCGCCGAACGTGGTGCCCGACGAGGCGGAGGTGTGGTACTTCGTGCGGGCGCCGGAGCGGTGGCAGGTCGAGGAGCTGACCGAACGGGTCCGGAAGTGTGCCGAGGGAGCGGCCCTGATGACGGAGACGAAGATGGAGGAAAACTTCATCTCCGGCGCCTACAACGTCCTCTCCAACCAGGTCCTCTCCGACGAGATGATGCGGGTGATGGAGGAGCTGGGGCCGATCGACTTCGACGAGGACGAGATCGCCTGGGCGAAAACGATCGCATCGGCCTATCCAGAGGAGTTGCGGCTGGGCGTGCTGCGCCAGCAGAAGCTGCCGGAGGATCTGCTCGACGAAGGGCTGTCCGGGGCGGTCTGGTCGATCCGGGATCGTGACAAGAAGGGTGGCGGCTCGACAGATGTCGCCGACGTTTCGTGGATCACGCCGACGTCGCAGATTGGAACGGCCTGCTTCCCGCTTGGCGTCCCTGGCCACAGCTGGGCCAACACATCTACATCAGGTGTATCGATCGGCATGAAGGGCATGGTCCACGCCGCAAAGGGAATGGCCGCGACGGCGACGTCGTTCTACCAGGACCCGGAGCTGCGGGCAAGAGCGCGGGCGGAGTTCGAGGAGTCGACGGCAGGCCGACCCTACCAGTGCCCGATCCCAACCCACGTCAAGCCCCGGTCCGTTCCAGGGCCGAGTTAACCGGGCACGGCGTTCGTCGGGAAAAACGATCACGCCCCCGCCGTATGCTGGTGGGGGCGTTGCCGTTGGTCTTGGTTGATCCGGGTCGTGGCGGCCGGTCGTCTTGTCCGGCGCGGCCGCAGAGGATGCGACCCGGGCGCCGCGCTCCACGTGTCATCGTGGTGCGCCGGCGAAGCTAGGGCCCGGTCGAGGGGGAGTCGAGCCGGGCTCCGCGTATCGTCCAGCAGACTTGTTCCTACTGGTCGACAGAAAATAGTATACCTCGTTCAGCATGTTATGTCGACCCTTTTGGGGAATCCTGAATAGAGCGATGGCAACGCGGGTACTCGCGGGTAAGATCGCGCAAGCCGAGTCAGTGTGGGGCATCCGAGGGGCGCCTCCGGTCGACAAGCAGGCGACGGGCTCTCCAGGGCAAGGACCCCGTACGGGACTGACCCGTACCCTGTCTGTCATACTCCGGGACAGGATTGCCGGGTCAGCCCGGTACCAACCGTGCCCGATTCCCCACCGCTGAGGCAGCTCCCATGGCCGACGACCGTTCCCCCCGCAGATCCGCAGACGTGGCGACCGATGGTTCCGGCACTGAACAGGTATCGCCGGGGCCGGACACTGCTGTTCCGATGGGATCGAGCGGGATGAGCGGGTCCGGGGTCGGCGCCTTCGCGTCGTCGGCCGATCTGGATGGGGATCCGGAGCGGGCGTTCGGTGCGCTGTCTCCGACCGGACGGCGACTGCGGCTTCGCTTCCCGGATGCGCCGGGAGGCAACGCCTCCCCGCAGGCGCCCGGAGCCCGGCCGGATTTCAGCACCATCCCTGGCGAGCGGGTCGAGCGATCACCGCGCGTGGAGTCTGTTCGTCACCCGGCGACCCAGGGCGGCACCGCCGAGGGAATCATGGGCTTCTTCGACGTGGCTGAGGGCGAGCCGGACGATCAGGAACGGTTCGAGCTTGGCCTCACGTCGTTCGAGGAGCAGCGCAAGGCCCAGCCCTCGCTCCGGACACCGGTCCGGCCCGGCCGCGACATCTCCGGGCTGGTCGAGCCGGCGTGGCAGCGCGATACGCCTGCTCTGGGGACTGGCGACGACGCCGACGAGCCCCACGCTATCGCTGACCTCAATCCCCGTCCCGACCGGGGCTGATCGAGCTGCTTGCTTCTTCCCGCGTCCCGCAAGGTGATCCGGAATGACGCGGTTTCTTCCGCCTTGTGGGAAGACATCCCACAAGGCGGAAGGAATCGTCCATGATGCTGCCAGATTTCCGGAATCGTTTCCGCGCTGCGCTACAATCGGGCACATGACGGGGCTTCCCCGCCGGCTCCCGGAACATCCTCTTTCCCGTTCCGGCTCGCCGATCGGCCACGACGTGTTGTGTTCGGTCCGGCTGGACGATCAGGCGGGGCTCTCCCTTCACATGTAACGAATGTCTGCGGTAGCTGGAGTGCCTCCCGGAAGGAGACACTCCAGCCGCCGGGGACAATGGACTGCCGGTCGGCGACCTTGTCGCTCCTACCGGCGGTCGTGAGAGGCCAACGGATGGCGACGACCCAGCGCAAGCGCGACAAGCAGGACGTAGCGGTTGACGGGGCATCCGATGCTCCGGCCGTAGCGCCCGAGACGCTACTCGATTACTACCGCCAGATGGTCGAGGTTCGGCTGTTCGAGGAGGCCGCCACCCGCGGCTTCCGCCAGGGCAAGGTCGGCGGGTACCTGCACGTCTACATCGGCCAGGAGGCCGTCGCGCGCGGGTTCCTCGACGCGTTCCGCGAAGGCGACAAGACGATTACGGCCTACCGGGACCACGCCCACGTCCTCTTCCAGGGCGGCGACCATAAGGCCACCATGGCCGAGTTGTACGGCAAGGGCACCGGTCTCGTGAAGGGCAAGGGCGGGTCGATGCACCTGTTCGATGTCAAGAACGGGATGTACGGCGGCTACGGCATCGTCGGCGGGCACATCCCGCTCGGTGTCGGCATGGCCTACGCCGAGGCCTACAAGGAAACCGGCAACGTCATCCAGCTCTACCTTGGTGACGGCGCCATCCATAACGGTGCCTTCCATGAGGCCGCCAATCTGGCCGGGCTCTGGGGCAAGAGCGGCATGTGCCCGTGCCTGTTCATCCTGGAGAACAACCAGTACGGCATGGGCACCTCCGTCGAGCGCGCCACCGCCAATACCGATCTTGGCTCGAAGTTCGATTCCTACGGGATCGAGTGGGAGCGGGTGGACGGCATGGACCTCGAAGCCGTGATCCGTGTCGCCAACAAGGCTGTGGATTACATCCGGGAGACCGGCAAGCCCTATGCCGTGGAGGCGATGACCTACCGCCTCGGCCCGCACGGCGCGGCCGACTTCCTGGAGCGCTACCGCTCCAAGGACGAGGTGCGCGAGGCCCGCAAGCGCGATCCGATCGGGCTGCTGGAGCAGCGTCTGCTCGACCTCGGCGCCGCCGACGAGGAGACGCTGGAGAAGATCCGTGCCGGTGCCAAGGCCTACGCCGACGAGGCGGTGAAGTTCGCCGAGGAGAGCCCGGAGCCTGACCTCTCGATCCTCGAGACGGACGTCTACGCGCCGACCGGCGAGTAGTGCGGGCGATCAGCACCGACGGACCGTGAGCCACCGCTGCACCGCCCGGCGACCCTGACTGACAGCGTCGCCGGCATCGAAGGAACTCACCCAATGGCTAACATGACGTACCGCGACGCGCTCAAGTCTGCGCTCGCCGACGAGATGGAGCGCGACGAATCGGTCGTGCTGCTCGGCGAGGACATCGGAGTCTACGGCGGCACCCACCTGATCACCGACGGGCTGATCGACCGGTTCGGTTCCAAGCGCGTGATCGACACGCCGATCGCCGAGGGCGGCTTCACCGGCGCCGCGATCGGCATGGCGATGCTGGGGATGAAGCCGGTCGTCGAGATGATGACCTGGAACTTCTCCTTCCTCGCCTCCGACCAGATCATCCAGAACGCCGCCAAGCTGCGCTACTTCTCCGGCGGGCAGATCTCCGTGCCGATCGTCATCCGCGGCCCGAACGGCGGCGGCGTCCAGCTATCGGCCCAGCACACCCACAGCCTCGAGGGCTTCTACGGCCAGTTCCCCGGCCTCAAGGTCGTCGCCCCGGCCACCCCGGAGGACGTCAAGGGGATGATGCTGACTGCCATCCGCGACCCGGATCCCGTGATCTTCATGGAGGCCGGCGCGCTCTACGGCACCAAGGGAGAGGTCCCCGAGGGTGACCACCCGGTCCCGTTCGGCAAGGCCCGGGTCGCCCGCGAGGGCACGGACATCTCGCTGATCTCCTATGGTCGGCAGGTCAACCTGCTGCTCAAGGTGGCTGACAAGCTCAAGGAGCAGGATGTCAGCGCCGAGGTCATCGACCTCCGCTCGATCCGCCCCTTCGACTCTGACACCATCATCCAGTCGGTCCAGAAGACCAACCGGGCTGTCGTCGTCCAGGAGCAGTGGCGCTGGTTCAGCGTGGCGTCCGAGGTGGCCGCAATCATCCAGGAGCATGCCTTCGACTATCTCGATGCCCCGGTCGAGCGGGTCAGTGGCGCTGAGGTTCCGGCGCCGTACGCCCGGAACCTCGAGATCGCAGCCTTCCCGGGTGTCGAGCAGATCGTTGAAGCGGCGAATCGTGCGCTATACCGCAAAGGATAAGGTGTCGTCATGCCGCAGGTGATCATGCCCAAGATGGGCGACGGGATGGAAGAGGGCACCCTCCTGAAGTGGCTCAAGGCCGAGGGGGACGAGGTCTCGGAGGGAGACGCGATCGCCGAGATCGAGACCGACAAGGTCTCACTCGAGATCGAGGCGACCGAGTCGGGCAAGATCTCCCGGCTGCTGGTCGGCGAGGGCGATGTCGTGCCCATCGGGCAGGCGATCGCGCAGATCGGCGACGACGACCTCGTCGACGGGGCGTCTGAGCCGACGGCGGAGGTCATCAGCGCCCCAGGTACGGAGTCTGAGTCGATCAAGTACCCGGACCGGACGACCGGAGACGACCCGACGACGCCGGACAGCCCGTCCACCGAGGGATTCCCAGCCGGCGTCGCGGCGCAGACCTCGGAGACGACGCGCCCCGCCGCCGCGGAGCAGCCCGCGACGGAGACTACCTCCAACGGCCGGTTCCGCGCCTCACCATTGGTCAAGCGCCTGGCGGCGGAGCACGGGATCGACCTCCAGCAGGTGCAGGGGTCGGGCCCGGGCGGACGGATCGTCAAGGACGACGTCATGCCGTACGTGACGGGCGCCCGCACGCAGGCACCGCGGCAAGCCGCCCCGGCCGCTGCCCCGGCACCGGCTCCCGCCGCTGCCACCCCGGCTCCGCAGGCCGAGGCCACTCCAGCGATCCAGTCCCAGACGGCTACCGGCCCGGCCACCTACTCCGGCCGGCCGGCCCCGGTGCTGCGGGAGCTTCCGCGCATCCGGCGCGTCACCGGTCGCCGGATGACCGAGTCCAAGCAGACCGTGCCGCACTTCTACGTGACGTCCGAAATCGACATGGCGGCGGCGGCCGAGTTCCGGACGCAGATCAACTCGCAGCTCCCGGAGGGTGGTGCCCGGGTCTCGTTCAACGACCTGGTCGTCAAGGCTGCGGCGCTGGCCCTCACCCAGCACCCCGACCTCAACGCCTCGTTCGAGGGCGGTGAGCTCTACGACCACTCGAACGTGGACATCAACATCGCCGTCGCGCTGGACGGCGGCCTGATCGCCCCGTTTATCGCCGACGCGGACCAGAAGAGCCTGGGCGCCATCGCTCGTGCCTCGAAGGACCTGATCGGCCGCGCCAAGAACGGCGGGCTCAAGCCGGAGGAGTACCAGGGCGGAACGTTCACGATCTCCAACCTGGGGATGCTCGACGTTGACGAGTTCATCGCCGTGATCAATCCGCCACAGGCGGCGATCCTCGCGGTGGGCGCGATTGCGCGGGTGCCGGTCGTCCAGGGCGATCAGATCGTGATCGGCCAGCGGATGAAGCTGAGCGTCTCCGCCGATCACCGCGCCGTCGACGGCGCTGAGGTGGCGCGCTTCCTCCAGACGGTGCGCGGTTATCTGGAGAAGCCAATGACATTGGCGCTCGGGTAGCCAGTACTTGGGTTGATCGATCAGGAGCGGCGGGGGCCACATGGCCCCCGCCGCTCTTGTTTTCCAACTCGTGTTTCACGTGAAACGGACCGGTTGTTCTTCCCGCGGTACCGCAGCTTGCTGTGGGCGCGTAACGCCTGAAGGAAGGTTGTCCGCCGTGTCGTCGAATCGAACCCATGGGGCCGACGCAGTCCCGTCACCCCATCTGTACTGACCGGATCAATACCCGCACCCGCCAGAGGTGACAGAGGGATGAGCGGCCTCAGCATTTGATTGAACGTATGCAAGCGAAATCGCGTTGGCGGTTGAACGACAGCCTTTCGTGTCACCGTAATCCTCGTCTGCTCCCGACTTAAGGGGTCCTGCCGGTTCGGCATCGCGCCTGCGGTATCCTTCATCGGTTTGTCCGGTCTTCGGGCATGTCACGTCGAACCGGGTAGCTGGCGATCCCCGTCCGGCACCCTGTAGGAGCGATTCAATGGCTGACGTTCAGCGCACCCTGATCATTGCCAAGCCCGACGCGGTCCAGCGCGGTCTTACCGGCACCGTCATCTCCCGACTTGAATCCCGTGGACTCAAGCTGGTCGCGCTCAAGTTCCGCGTGATCGACGAGAGCATTTCGTCTCGCCACTATGCCGAGCACCAGGGCAAGGGCTTCTACGCCGGGCTGGTCGAGTACATCGGCTCCGGCCCGTCCGCGATCGCGGTCTTCGAAGGACCGGACGCCATCGCCGCCGCCCGTGCCACGATTGGCAGCACCAACCCGGTTGCAGCCGGTTCCGGGACGATCCGGGGCGACTACGGTCTGCAGGTTGGCCGAAACCTCGTCCATGGGTCGGACAGCCCGGAGAGCGCCGCTCGCGAGATCGAGCTGTTCTTCGATGTGTCCGAGTTGGTCGACTACAGTCGCGACATCGAGCGCTGGATTGTCGAGTAGCCACAGGACCGTACCAGCCTGAGACCACACAGACGGGGCCTGACCACTATGGTCAGGCCCCGTCTGTGTCTCCGCTTCGCCTCGTAAGCGCTGCCACCGAGGAGCATGGCGTTTCACGTGAAACGCCGTCGGCTGCGCCTGGTCTAGGAGTCCGACATATGGATAAGCCCGGGCTGCTGGTTGAAGTGCATCTTCAGCTCAGCGATCAGGTTCCGCAGCGTCTGATCGCTGACGTCGTGCGGCAGCGTTCGGTGATCGTTGAGCGGTGCACCACCATGTCGCATTGACGACGCGCTCGACCGGGCGTCGGTGCGTGGATTGCGCCGTGTCAGCGTCACCGTCCATTCGCCGCGATCGTCAACGAAGAACAGAGTGAATGACGGGTCAAGCGACAGGCCGATGATGCCGGCAACCTGGTCGTCGGTGACCTCCGGGTAACCGGCGGGAGTGCTGTTCGCGTACTCCTCCGCGACCAGGCGAAGCATCGGGACGAGTCGGTCCCGCAGGCTGATCGTCGTCGTCATGGGTGTTCTCTCCGTGCCAAGCAGGTGCGTCAGAGCCGTATGTCGTCGTCGCGAGTATGCCCCTGCAAGCCTGTCCGTGCCACTTTCAGGAGTCGCGCACGAGTAACCACGTTCCACGTGAAACCGCGGCGACCGGTCCTGGCCGAACACGATGAGGGGCAGCCGGATACCGGCTGCCCCTCATCGTGTCGACGCAGGTTGGCCCTCACGCTGTCAGCCTTAACGAGCCGCCTCGCCAAGAGCCAGGTCGTCATCTCCGTGCGGGCCGGTCACCGTGCCGTCGCGGCGATCACCCTCGCCGGCAAGGCCGCTGGCTCGTGGGGTGCTCTGCCCGGCGTACTTGTTTCCCACCTTGGCGTGATATGGCACCATCACCGGAGATGAGACCTCCTCGAACGAGAACGAGCAGATCCGCATGCCGGGATAGAGGGCGACCGCCATCCGACCGAGGTTGCTCAGCTCCATCGTCGCAGTCCCGCGCCAGCCTGGCTCGAAGACCGCCGCGGTCGAATGCACCGTAATCCCAAGTCGGGCGATACTCGACCGCCCCTCAAGACGCCCAAGAATGTCGTCGGCCAGATCCAGTGACTCGATCGTCGCGGCGAGGGCGAAGTCCCCAGGCTGCATGATGAAGGGCTGGTCGTCCGTCATTTCGATGGTCCGCATTGCCTCGCCGATCGACTGCGGCTGGCGCGGATCGATGAAGCTGTGCCGGCTGTGCTCGAAGACCATGAAGGTGCTGCCCAGCCGGAAGTCAATCGAGACCGACCCCAGCTGTGCCTTGAGATCGGGTGCGGGGTCGATCCGGATGCGGCCGGTGTCCATTGCCTTGAGGATATCGCGATCCGAGAGCACCATGTCCGACTCCATCTGCAGACGTAACGAGAGTGCAACAGGGCACGCAGCAGCCAATGCCGGAGCAGGCACAAGCTGACCGTAGGTGTACGTACACTACGGCACCTTACCATGCACGTCAAGGCAGCGGATGACCGAGAGAACACATGTTCTTTACATGGCCCTATGGCGACAGTGCAGACAGTGGCCAGGGATAGGCCACATCGGGCAATGCCGAGTGTTACCGGTGCTGGCGCGTGCCCATGGGAAGTCGACGGGGCGCCGGAGAACACGCCGGTCTCAGAGTTGAGCGCGATGGCGGCAGAAAGAGGATCGGCATGGCGGTTGAAACCGGGTTGGCAGGGCAATGAAACCCGCCACCCCGGCTCCCGGCTGGCTCTGATTACGTCGCCAGGTCGGCGATCGCTACGCGCGATCAGACGGCTCTTCGGATAGGAGAAAGCCGAGGTCTTGCTGGTAGAGGACCGTGGCGATCCGTCGCTGACCCGGGAGCGATTCCGGCAGACTGATCACAACCGTCCCGAGTTCTTCGTCGACCGCTGTCTGGACCTCACCAAACAAGTCATTCCAGTCATCGCCCGTGACCGCCGACTGCCCATTATCCAGGCGATCGGCGATCACCTCGGCCCCGGCTGCCGCGTCCTCCTCCTCGATGAACGTGACCCGGATCTGGCTCTCGCCGAGCGGGTAGTCGACTGCTGTGGTGGGGTCGACGTCCGAATCGATCCCGACGGCGTTGCCTGGCGTGGCGCCGAAGAGCACGGCCGCCACGGGCGGAACGAGGGGAGTGTCGTCGTCAGGACTCGATCCGCGCTGCTCGACCTGCTGGTCGGCTACGGTGGCGTCCCCACGGACGATCGTCGCGGCGATCAACGGATCCTGGTCATCCGGGAACAGTGCGACGATGCGGGCGTCGTCGGCGAGGGTGTCCACCTCGCCGGAGGCCGCCGCAATGACGGAACTGATCAGGGCCTTCCCGCCGGCGAAGACGAGCGTGTCGTCCCCGAGGAGCGCGACGTTCTGCGCCTGGCCGATCCAGTAGCGGGAGATCGGATGATCGAGATCGACCTCGTGATCAGCGCCACGGTTCCAGACGTCGACTCCATCAATGTCGATGGTCTCGTAACCCTGATCGGACAGGGCCGCATCGATGACGTCCCGGTCGAACCGTCCGCGGAGTAGGGTCACCCCATCAGGCGGGACGCCGAAGTCCGCTGCCTGATCGACATCCCGGATATCGAATCCGTGAAGGTCGCGCCAGTTCTCCACGTAGGCGAACTGGAACGGGACACTGCTCCCGCCGGTCGCGAGCATGACGCTGGAGAGCCCCGACCGGTCGGGGTCATCGTCGGCGAGGCTCTCCGGGAGAGGCGTTCCGGTATGCGCCAATTCGGCGGCGAGATCGGAGAAGGACACGATGGTCGTGGCCGGGTCATCGCCATCAAGGATCGAGGCGGGGATGGAAGAAAACAGTTCCGGGACCGCGCTCGAGGCGACCGGGGTGGCGTCCTGTGCCAGAGCCGGTCGCGTGGTCCGGGGAAGGGCGGCAAGCGTCAGTGCCGCGGGAATGATTCCGATCAGGGTACGTCGCGTTGGAGCAATCACCGGTGGCCTCCAGGCAGAGAAGGGAACAACGGGCAGGAGAACGTGCCCTCGTCACCTGTCCTGACGCCCAACGGTGGTTCGCTGTTCCAATGACACGCGGTTGCGGTGACGGAATGCACGTCATCGCCGGGCCCGCTTTCGTCAGTTGCCGTTGGTAAGCGACCCGAACAGCATCCGCGTCTGCAGGTTCTCGGCGGCGCGGTAGGCGGCCGAGACACTCGTCCCGGTGTGGATCCGCTGGATCACCTCACCCAGCAGCGGGGCGATCGAGAGCGTCCGGATCTTGTCGAGTTGCTTGTGATCCGGAACCGCGATGCTGTTGGTGACCACGACCTCCCGGATCGGGCTCCTGGCCAGCCGTTCGACCGCCGGACCCGAGAACACGGGGTGGACGGCGCAGGCGTAGACCTCCGACGCACCGTTCTTCAGGCAGAGCTCGGCTGCCTGGGTGATCGAGCCGGCCGTGTCGATCTCGTCGTCGACGATGATTACCGGGTGCCCGGTGACTGAACCGATCAGGTTCAGGACCTCTGATCGCCCACTGTTGCCGATCCGGCGCTTCTCGATGATCGCCAGTGGGGCATCGAGGACTTCGGCGAAGGTCCGGCCGCGCTTGGTGCTGCCAAGGTCCGGCGAGACGATCACCGGCTCGGGCAGGCGCTTCTCGACGAAGTAGTTCGCCAGCAGGTACAGCGCCGTCATCTCGTCGACGGGAATGTCGAAGAAGGCTTGGATCTGGCCAGCGTGGAGGTCGAGTGTCAGCACGCGATCGGCCCCGGCCGTCTCGATCAGCTTGGCGACCAGGCGCGCGGTGATGGGGACGCGGGGCTGGTCCTTCTTGTCACTGCGGCCGTAGCCGAAGTAGGGGATCACCGCGGTGATTCGCCCGGCCGACGAGGTTCGGAGCGTGTCGATCATGATCAGCAATTCCATGACCGAGTCGTTGGTCGGTTCGGCGAGCGTCTGCACGACGAACGTGTCGTTGCCCCGGACGCTCTCGCCGATCCGGACGAAGGTGTTGTCATTGCTGAACTTGAACACCTCGGCGCGCCCCTTAGGGATGCCGATGTGCTGGCAGATCTCTTCGAGCAGGGCAGGGTTGGTATTGCCCCCGAACACCACGAGCTGATCGTAGAGCTTGCTCACCGGGTCCCCTCAGTCAGTCATGTCGCCGGGCGCGTCGTGCCGGCAACGATGTGGTAATCAACCAGGTCGAACGGGGCTGGTCACGGTGGCGGTCCGGCCTGCGCCCGCTCGGGACGGATGAACGGAGCGGGGGGAGAGACCGGACAGGTCGCGCATATAGCCTACTGGAAATGGTGACGACGCGTCCGGAACAGGTGCCGGTAGACATCACGTGCAGGATGGTGCACGACCGGTCAACACGACCCGAGATCAGAGATTCCCTGGAGTCGGGGCAGCCGCCGGGCTTGCCGACTCCTCGTCGGGACCAACTCTGGGCTCGACCGCGGATGAGGTCGAGCCACTCCGGTCCGATGGGCGGTCGGCAAGGGTCGCAAGGGCCATGCGGGCAGCGTCCTGCTGGGCGGCGCGCTTGCTGATGCCGGATCCGAGACCGATCCGCTCGTCGCGGAGCAGCACGGCGACCGTGAAGACCTTGTCGTGGTCCGGACCGGACTCACCGACGGTCTCGTAGACGGGCTGGGTCGCGAACCGGTCCTGTACGACCTCCTGGAGCGTGCCCTTCGGATTGGGGTCGGCCGGCCGGGCGTGATCCGTCTCGTGCTCCAGGCGGAGGAAGCGGCCGACAAACGCGCGAGCGGCCTCGATCCCCTGGTCGATACTAACCGCCCCGACCAGCGCCTCGAAGGCGCCCGCGAGGATCCGGTCCCGGGGACTGTCCGAGACGCGCTCGCCGTTGCCGAGGACGAGGTAGTCGCCCAGGCGCAGGTCGCGGGCCCATCGGACCAGTGTCTCCGAGCGGACGAGGGCCACCCGCTGGGCCGTCAAGGTTCCCTCGTCGGCGTCGGGCCAGTTCCGGTACAGCTCGTCAGCCACGATCGCGCCGAGCATGGCATCGCCCAGGAACTCCAGCCGCTCGTTGGAGAACAGCGGCCGACCCAGGTGGACCGCGCTCAGCCCGGCCGCCGACCAGTCATGCAGGACGGAGCGGTGGGTCAGAGCCAGGCGGAGCGGTTCCATGTTCGTGAAGGTCAGGCCGGCATGCAGCGCAAAGGCGGGAGCGCTAGTCTCGGTCGGGTCGAGAACGACCGGTCCGGTGTCGGATGCCTCGGCCAGTGACGCGAAGCCCGGAGATTTGCGGCTGGCGAGGCGGGACGCCCGCCCGGCCACCGACGCGGCCCGCGACGACCGCGTCGGCTTCTCACTGCCCCGGTCCAGTTCCGGCGGCGGCTGGCCGGGCTGGCGCCGGGTCGAGCGCTGCCGGGAGACATCGCGGCGGCGGGAACGCACCTGCTGGGTCCGGCTGCTCGTGTCGGGGGCAGCTGCGGGCGGGTTCGGCTGTTCGTCAGGTGGTACGGTCACGTCAGGCTCCCGGTCAATGCAGTGCCGGATAGGTGGTCCGGAGACCGGATGGCGGGATCGTCAGCCGGGGGCGTGGCGCGACAGGGCGCGTCCGAGATCAATGCCCGCCCGCTCGGCGACGGCCTGGAGTTGATCCCAACGGACGCTCAGCGTGTAGATGTAGCGCTGTGGCTCGGTCTCTTCGGTGCGGGAGGTCGCGAGGTCGTTGCTGACCAGGAACCGGATCAGCGCGGTCGCCATCGCGTCCTCGTCGGGCTTGCGGTCGTCCAGCGACAGGCTGGTCCCGCCGAGCGACGCGCGGTGGTGGGCGAGGGCGAGCCCGTCGGCGAAGGCGTCGGCGTGCTCCTCCGCCTGCTCGCTCTCGCGGCGGGACATGTCTCGTTTGACGTCCTCGAGCGCGGCGCCATTGTCGGCCGGCGCGGCGTCCAGTTCGAGGGCAAGGTGTTCGGTCGGAACCACATAGTGGGAGACGATGTAATCCAGCAGCTCCCGTAGCCCGTCCGCCACGTTCGATCCTTCCCGAGCGACCCCACGCCGGGGCCATCCTTCCGGAATTATAGAGGGTAGGGGAGACGGACCTGGCTCCGCCGTGGGGCAGGTCCGTCTCCCTGGGAGCATTCCAGGCCAATCGTAGTTAGGCGAGGGCCGCCGCCCGGCCGGCCCACGAGGCGATGGCGTGCTCGACCATCGCCATGCCGGACGCCATCGAGGTCGGCCCCTCCGGTCCTTCGGCGTTGACGGAGGCAAGCCCGAACGCGACGACCTTGCCTGTCGCGATGACCGCGTCGAGTGCCGCGTTGACATCCTTCAGGCTCGGGCCGTCCGGCTCGACCGTGGGGTGGTTGGGTTGGTATCGGGCGTCGAGGACATCGGCGTCGACGTGCAGGTAGATGTGGTCCACGCGATCGGCCAGGTCCTGGATCACCCGGACGTAGTCGGTTCCGTCCGTACCGCCTTCAGGGACCGGGACGACCCGGACGTCGGTCGCCTCGATCAACGTCCGCTCGGGGTCATCGAGGTTGCGCACGTCCACCATGACGATCCGGTCGGTGGGGATGGGAATGTCCAGCCCGGCGGCCTCTCGCCAGGTCGGATAGCAGAGGCCGGCCGCGACCGCGACGGGCATCCCGCCGAGCATCCCGGTCAGCGAGGTCTTCGGCGTATTGAAGTCGCCGTGGGCATCGAACCAGACCAAGCCGATGCGGGGCTCTGGCCCGTAGCCCTGCCGCAGCCCGCCGAGGATACCGGGGAGTCCCGCACACGACCCGCCCGTGACGATCGGCGCGGCGCCGTTGCGGACCGCCGCCGCGACCGTCTCCGAGATGGTGCGATTGAGGACTTCCAGTCGGGGTATCGGGTCGGTCGGCGTGTCGTCGGCGATCTTCTGGATATCGCGGACGACCAGCTCACCATTGGCGGCCAGCCGATCGGGGAGTCCGTCCTTGAGGTAGGCGTCGCCGGTCGTACCGAGCCCACTTGTCCGGGTGTCGGCGGGGGCGCCGGAAGCGAACGATGGGGGGATGATCATCTCGAAGCGCATCGGGACACGGCTCCATCAGTCGGGCCGGACGGCGCCGTCGCCCCGGCCACGGATCGTCGCGGGGCAGCTCCCCGGACATACCGCGCATTGTGCCGGAAAAGCGGGGGAAGGTCTGCGCCGGAACCAAAGGCACAGCCCTGACTGATCAACGGGCAAGGGGGGCGCGATACTTGCCGAGGA
This sequence comes from Thermomicrobiales bacterium, assembly GCA_035944555.1. Lineage (GTDB taxonomy): Bacteria > Chloroflexota > Chloroflexia > Thermomicrobiales > UBA6265 > CADCWK01. Next base: position 351,178 of record DASZAY010000026.1, on the reverse strand, counting down.
GCCTGCTCCTGAGAGATGTTCGAAAAAGGGGAGAGGACCGGGCAACTGCCCGATCCTCTCCCCTTTCGTCGTTCGCTGTCCCGGCCGGCGTTACTCGCAGCTCCCCCACTGGCCAACGCCCTCGGCCTGAGCGAGCACCACCGTCGTCTCCAGGAAGGCAGCGTACCGGCTGTTGGGCCGCTGGACGTCCGCGTCGAGCACGCCGGCCTCGGCCAGCACGTCGGCGACCAGCTCCAGCGAGCCGGAGTCGCTCTCGATCCAGACGTCGCGCAGCCACGCGCCGTCCTCATCGGTGTTGGCGTTCTGTCGCTCGAGCCAGACGGTCTGTCCCATCACCAGGTCACGATTGGCCGTCGTCGCCTGCTCCGAGAAGCAGTTCTCGGCGTCCGGCGCGATCATCCCCTGGTAGCGAACGGGGATGGTTTCGCCGTCGATCTCGACCTCGATGGTCGCCGCATCGATCACCCCCGTGACCGTCGCTTCGACCAGGTCCGGCGCGGCCGGCGCCTCACCAAGCTCGTCCATCGGCTGCGACGAGTTGAACGCCGCCTGCAGGTCGATCGTGGCCGTCGCCGCGTTCAGGACGAACCCGGACGCGTCCTGCGCCGTCAGGAACAGCAGCCCCAGCCGGATGCCGTCACCGGGTGCGATCGCCACCTGTTCCGTCGCACCGACGACCACCGGGAAACCCAGCCGCTGCGCCACGACCTGGCTGTAGGAATCCAGACGCCGCGTCTCGCCGGACGAGCCGATGTAGGCGGTGAACTGGGTCATGTCGACGATCGCGTCACCCTCGCCCCAGTTCTCGGCATAGAGCACGACCGCGAGCCAGTCCCCACCGAAGGGCGACCGCGGCTGGTTGATCTCCGGGATCGTCTCGCCGGCCGCGACGGACTCGACCGTGTAGCGGACCGACCCGACCACGAAGACCTGCGAGGGAACCTCGTCGCTGGCGACCGTTTCCGGCTGCGGCTCGACGTCCGGAGCAGGCGCCAGGGCAACGGTCGGCTCACTGGTAGGCGACGGTGCTTCCGTCGGAGGTGCCGTTGGCTCTCCCGTCGCCGTCGCCGTCGCCGTCGCCGTGGCCGTGGCCGTGGCCGTGGCCGTCGCGGTCGGCGCCTCGGTCGGGGCCGTCGTCGCGGTCGGCTCCGGAGTCGCCGTCGCCGTCGGCCCCGTGGTTGCGGTTGGCTCCGGCGTAGCCGTGGGCGCTTCGGTCGGAGCGCTGGTCGCGGTCGGTGCTTCAGTCGGTGCCTCAGTAGCGGTGGGCTCGATCGTGGCGGTCGCGGTCGGTTCAATCGTCGCCGTCGGCTCGATCGTCGCGGTAGCAGTGGGCTCAACCGTCGCCGTCGCCGTCGCCGTCGCCGTCGGCTCGATCGTGGCCGTGGCCGTGGCGGTAGCGGTGGGCTCGATCGTAGCGGTTGCGGTGGGTTCAACCGTGGCTGTTGCCGTTGCTGTCGGCTCAACCGTGGCTGTTGCCGTTGCTGTCGGCTCGATCGTCGCCGTCGCCGTCGGCTCGATCGTCGCCGTCGCCGTCGCCGTCGCCGTCGCCGTCGGCTCGACCGTCGCCATGGAGCTCGGTTCGGCCGAATCGTCGCCTGCGATGTCGACTGTGCCAGTCTCGTCGGCGGGGTCAATCTCGGCCGGAGTCGTACCGGAAGGCCCGCCCGTGCCATCGTCGACCGGCGTCGTCGCCTCGGCGCTTGCCGATGGCTCGACCGCCCCAAGGCCTGGTCCCTCGATCTCACCACCAACACCGCGGGGGATCGACTCGGTCGCGGTCGCGGTCGGGACCGCCGGCTCGGTCGCGGCGGCCGCGACGGCGATGGTCGTCGTTGCCGTCGGTGGCAGTCCACTACCGGGCAGGATTGCCGTCTGGCCGGTGGACGGACCTGTCGCCTCGACCGTCGGAGCCTGGCCAGTCTCCTGCTGGCGGTCGTTCCGCCCTTCGGGGAGTCCGATGGCGAGGTACAGCCCGGCCGTCAGTGTCAGCAGGACCAGGGCGGTCGCGGTGACGCCCCAGGCCAGCCGGGCACGGTCGAAGCCACCGAGGAAGCGCCGGCGGGCCGTCTCCTGCGGCTCGGGCGTGATCACGACCTCGCTGGCCGGGACCGGACCAGGCTCCGGTGCGAGCGGAACGCCCGCCCGGGCTGACGCAAGCTGGACAGCCGACGGGATCAGATCACCGTCATTGGCAGCGCCTGCCTTCGCTCCCTGCCGAGCAGCCTGGCGAGCGGCGGCCGACGAGCGCGCGGTGATCACCGCGTTCCCGGCGATGCGACCCGACGGAGCGGCTGAGGTCCGGCTGCGTCCGGTCGGCTGCTCGGGGGTCGAGGCGGGCAACGCGGGAAGGACGGGCGTCGCCGGTTCGGTATCGCGCGGCCGGGCGAACGAGACGGGGTCGGCACTGCCCGGGGGCACCGGCGCGCCCGGCCGGGGCAGCGGGGTCGTGTCCTGCCGGGTGACGGGTCGCCGTTCAGCACGATTCGGACTCGATGCCGGATCGTCTGCCTGGATGACCGTGGAGTCCGGGAGAGCCGCTTCCGGTGACGCGCTGGACGGTGCCGGGGATGCCTGCTGATCGGTCCGCGCCAGCAGGGAGCTGGACAGCGTCCATCGGCTCACGTCGCTGGCCGGGGACGATGGCGGCTTGATGGGTACGGCAGGTCCGGCCAGTGCGGGTCCGTGCGGAGCCGGCGACGGCGAGCGGTCGCCCGGCTCCGACCGGGGCACGTCGCTCGACGGGGCACCGAATGCACGCGTGACGTCGCGGCTCGGGCTCGGTGCGGCGGCAGGGGGCGGTTCGACCGGCGGCGCGACGAGCGGCCGGCTGGACGGTACGCCGAACGACGGGGCGGTCGACGGCGTGGTGATGGGGCCGATCGGCGCACCGAACGACGACGGACTGCTTGGGGGCAGGGTCGGAGTCGGCCGTGACTGGGCCGGTGGGCGGCGTGAAGCGTTCGCCGGCCCAACCGGCTCACCCGCCGAGGCCCGCCCACGTCGCTCCGCTCGCGCGTCGGCCGGCGAGGGAGAGAACCGCGGCGTCTCGCCTGTGGACGCTGCTGGCTGCTGGCCGAACCCGAGCCGGTTCAGGAGCCGGGTCGCGCCGAATCGGCCGTCCCGGAACCGGACCTCGACCGGGATCGGGCCATTGCCATTGGGCGTCGTGATCGCGAGCGTGACATTGCCGTCGCGGTCGAGCACCGGCGGTGGGGTGAGCCACTCCCGCTGGGCGTCCAGCGCGATGGCCCCGTTGCGGACGAAGACCAGCCGCTCGCCGGTCACGATCAGACGAGCGTCGAGGTCGGCCTGCTCACCGGCAATGGTGACCTGACCCTCCCAGACGATCCCTTCGCTGACCAGCATCCGCCAGGCCGCCCCGCCCGGTCGCCCCACCTCGGGCGGTCTGCCCTTTCCGGACTGACTCATGCCTGCCTCCTGCCGTTGACTCCCGAACCCGGCCCGGATCCGACCGGCGCACGCGCACGATTCGGTAAACCAGCCGGACCCACCCTTCCATGTGGAAGGGCAGGTATGAACAGACATAGTGTACGTACACCTGTCAGGTCTGTCGAGAGGCGGGATCGGAGCCAGAGTTCAGCATTGCGTGGCAGGCAAGCGTTGCGGACGACGGGCTGGCTTGATCATCCCAAGGTGACCGTTCGCGGAAGATGCGGCTGCAGTGTGCCACCTCTATCTGCGCCAAGGTGACCACCACGGTGGAACGGGATCAGCGCACCGTTACGCGCTCGGTCGCCGCCGTGATGGGAGGAGCGGCACCTCTTGCTCAAGCCAGGGAACTCCGGACTCATTCGAGCCACAGGCTCCGCCCCGACTCCGGGAAAGGTCCGGTACGGGAGAGTGCTGGTGACCGAAACAGCTATGTCCGGAAAGACCTGCTACCGGGCGACCGCTGCGTCACCGTTGCCAGCCACCATGAGCAGATCCGGTCAGGCGACAGACGGCAGCGTCGTGGCCAGGAGAGCCAGGTGAAGGACCAGGCGGCTGTCCGCGTCGGTCGGGTTGCGCCCGGTCAGCAGCCCGATCTGCTTGAGGCGGTACGCCAGCGTGTTGCGGTGGATCCCCAGCCGCTCGGCCGCATCGACGTGTGACCCGCCGGTCTCCAGGTAGACGAGCAGCGTCTTCCGCAGCGCGCCCTTCTTGTCCCGCATCGGCAGGTCTCCCAGTGCTTCGGCGGCGAACCGGGTCAGGTCGGTCGTGCCCCAGAGGCGATAGAGCAGCCGGTACGCGCCGAGATCATCGACCGAATCGAACCGGACGACCGAGCCGCAGACGATCTGCTGCTTCATCAGGGCGACCACGAAGCGCACCTCCCGGAGCGCCTCGGACAGGTTGGCTACGCCCGCCACGACGCTGGACAGCGCGACCCATCCCTGCGCCGGTGGCAGCGCGGACGGACCGTGCCGGTATGGGACCCGGAACTCCCGGGTCGCCGTTCGGCCGCGAGGTCCACCCGATGCTGTCGGCTCCGGTCGAACCTCGACCAGCCCGAGCAGCATCCCGTCCAGCGTGGCCCCGTCGTGGACGGTGCCGAGTGGTCCCAACGAGCGGAGCAGGCCGGCGATACCGGTTTCCGCGGCGGCCAGTGCGACACGAAAATGGCCATCGATCGGCAACCCGAGGGCAGAGGCCCGGGTGACCGGATCGCTGACCGCGCCGGAGACCAGCGATTGGAGCGCCAGCGCCCGGGCCGGCCCTCGTGGGCGGGACTGCGATGCCCGGAGCAACGCGGAATCCACCGCCGCCGCGACCCGCTCACCGATCAGGCGGATCAATGCGCGCTGGGCGCGCGGCACCGGACCGACCCAGAGTGACCGGCCATCGGAGAGATCCAGCCCGAGACGCTCACTCACCCAGCCGCGGGTCGAGGGCGCGACGGCGGGAACCGATGGGTCCGGAGAGGTGGAATGGACGACGCGCCCCTGGTTATCCGCGATGGTCAGCGGGACGGCAAGTTGCCCGGCGATCGCCAGCAACGCCTGGGGTGCTTCAGATCCGGCGTTGGCCAGGTCGCTGAGCAGGTGCTCCAGTTCTGTTCCCGAGCGGTACAGTTCACCCCGACGCTGGGTCAGGAGACGGTTGATCTCGTTCTCGAACTCCGGCCCGACCGACGTCGTGACCAGCAGGGGGAGCGGCGCCGTCCCGCTCGGAACTCCGTCCAGCACGATCCCCGAGCACTGGTGACTGGCCAGTTCCCGCAGCAGCAGCGGCAACGAGACGCCACTCTCGGCCAGCACCCGGCGTGGCAGCAGGACCAGCTCGCCGCCCCGGAGCGGGGGCAGCATCGGGCTACTGGCCCGGACCGTGACGGCCCATGTCAGCTCCCGATCGAGGGGGTTGGCGGGCGGTCCATTCCGGGAGCCAGTGGGGTCCGGTACGGCGGGAAGATCCGGGGGAGCCGGCAGGCGCAGCCGGGGAACCCAGGCCAGCAGATCGGCGAGTGTGATCTCGGCAGCCATTCAGCGTTCGTCCTCCGTCTCCGATCCCACGACCAGTGACCGATCGACGACAAGGCTCGACGCCACGCTGCGGCCCGCCTTCGTCATGTATCGTCAGATCCTGTTGATAGGCCAGAACGGCGTGCCGGTCGATTGGCACAACGCTCGGGAGCCCGTATATCAGGATTGTGTGCATATTACGCCGAACGTTCCGCTACCAATGGGGTGGTCTGGCCACGAAGCTGGCCGTCTTTGTGCTTCTCGCCCAAGTAGCGGTCAAATCGCATGCTCGCCCATGTATCGAGTCCGACCCAACGGTCATCAGGCTGACGTGACCGGGAGAACTCGGTGAGACGAACGACCGGCCGCTACCGGAAACAAGCAACGCCTGGCCAGCCGGGCAGCCGGCCGTTCGCGACGCTCACGGTCGTCGTGGCGAGCCTGCTCGGGCTGCTCGGGTTCCTGTGGCCGTTCCTGTTGCCCTTTGCCGCTGCCGGTGGGGAGAGCCGGGCGGGTCAGGTAGCGCCGTTCGCCGTCGCGCTCATCACCGGGCTCTGCCTGGTCGCGATCCTCGGCGAGTTCAGCGCCGGGGAGGTCCGGCCGGCGCGGGTCGTGGCGCTGCTCGGAGTACTGGTCGCGATCAACGCGACGTTGCGATTGCTGCCAACGTTCCTTGGCGCTTCGCCGGTCTTCCTGCTGATCATCCTCGCCGGGGCGGTATTCGGCGCGTCGATCGGGTTTCAGCTCGGCGCGCTGACGATGCTCGTCTCGTCGCTACTGATCGGCGGGTTCGGTCCCTGGCTGCCCTACCAGATGCTCACTGCGGGCTGGGTCGGGCTCTCTGCCGGGCTGTTGCCGCGGCTGGACGGGCGTCCACGCCTGCGACTGGCCGTCCTCGCCGTGTTCGGTGCCGGCTGGGGCCTAGCCTACGGCGCCCTGCTGAACCTGTCGTTCTGGCCGTTCACCGCGCCGGGAGTGGACTACGACGCCGGGCTGTCATGGGTCCCGGGGATGTCCGGGCTGGAGACGCTGCAGACCTACGCGCGGTTCTACCTGATCACCTCGCTGCCGCACGATCTCACGCGGGCCGTCGCCAACGCGGTCCTGGTCGTTGCGCTCGGCGGGCCGATCCTCCGGTTGCTCGGGCGCTACCGCGACCGGTTCACCTGGCAACCGTTCACCGAGGCGGACGAGGCCGAAAACGCCGACCGGCTGCCCACACGCGATGGGCAGCCGGTCGGCATCTGATCGAATGACTGGCTCGAACGAGAACCAGGTGTTTCCCTAGAGCGTGACCGTCCAGGGCTGGAGGCCGGCCGGCAGCGCCTCCGGGCGCTGGACCGTGCTGGCGATGTCGACCGGCTGGTCGCGCTCGGCCGAGTCGAGGATCGCGAGCAGCACGTCGAGGACGTGGTAGGCGAGTTCGCCGCTGGCGCGCGGCGTGGCGCCGGTCCGGTGGGCGACGGAGATGTCCGCCAGCCCCAGCCCGCGGGAGTTGACGGAGTGCGGGGAGACGAGTTCCAGCTCCTCCCAGACCGGGTTCCAGCCGTTCTCCCTGGCGATCGCGCGCGTCCGGAGCTGGATCGGGCCGCCGAAGGTGTTGGGATCCCAGCCGGAGAGCGCGCCCTCCTCACCGTAGATCTCGAAGTTGGTGTTGTTGGTGCCCCAGACGTCCCACGAGAGGAAGAAGTCGACCAGCGCGCCACTCTCCAGCTCGAGCTGGGCCGAGACGGTGGTCATGATCTCGACCGGGATGGTCTGACCCGCCTTGGGTCCGGCGCCGATCGTCCGCTCCTTGCGCGGCGAGCGGCCCTTGGCCGAGACGCGCTTGACTGGGCCGAGCAGGCTGACGATGGCGGTGACGTAGTAAGGACCCATGTCGAGGACCGGACCGCCGCCAGCCTGGAAGAAGAACGTCGGGTCCGGGTGCCAGACGTCCGGCCCGGCGCCGACCATCGTCATGTTGGCGGCGACGGGCGCGCCGATCCGGCCGCTGTCGACGGCCTGGCGCATGGTCTGGAAGCCGGCGCCGAGGAAGGTGTCCGGTGCGCAGCCGACGAGCAGCCCCTTCTCCTTGCCAAGCGCGAGGATGGCCTGGCCGTCCTCCCGGTTGGTGGCGAAGGGCTTCTCACCATAGGCCACCTTGCCGGCGTTGAGGCTGCGCATGGCGACATCGGCGTGGACGGCCGGGATCGTCAGGTTCAGGACCAGTTCGACGTCCGGGTCAGCGATCAGCTCGTCCGGCGAGGTCGCCTTGGGGATGGAGTACTTGTCGGCCTGCGCCTGCGCCCGGTCCTGGAGGATGTCCGCGACCGCGACCACCTCGTACTCGGGGAACTTGTGCGAGTTCTCCAGATAGATGCCGCTGATGTTGCCGGTGCCGACGACGCCGACGCGTACTGGCTCCACGATGATCGCTCCTCTGGTGGGTACTCCCGACGACGGGAGCCCGGGGTGACACGACGACCAACGGGAACCGCGCCGTCGTATACGAATCCGCGTGATGATGCCATATCACCGCAGATCGCAGACCAGCCGATCGTCCCGTGGTCAGCCGGTTGTCTACCTGCGAATGTCACTCCCCGGCGCGGTACCGCACCTGTGGCCGGGGCATCAGTCGTCGGATGCGTGATCAGGACGCTCACCGGCGTCGCGATCGAGGCGGAACACGTCGTGGTGAGGCGGATCTCCGAACGATCGCCACGGGTGCATCCCGAGGCGCCGCGCGACCCCAACTGACCGGTCGTTGCCACGGCGGATCGCGCTGACGACGACCGGGAGATCGAGGGCCGAGAAGGCGTGGTCGCGGACGGCTCGCGCGGCCTCCGTGGCGTAACCATGTCCCCAGGCGTCCCGGCGCAGGTCGTAGCCCAGTTCCGGGAGGCGCTCGTCGTCGAACTGCTGCCACTCCAGCCCGCAGTCACCGATCACCCGCCCGTCCGTGGCCAGCGTGATCGTCCACAACCCGTAGCCATGCTCCCGCTGGTGGGCGAGGTTGCGTTCGACCCAGCCCCGGACCTGCCCCAGGTCGAACGGCTCGGCCCGGAACGACGCCATCACCTCCGGGTCGGCGAACACGCCGAGCAGTGGTTCGGCATCGGTTGCCACCATCGGCCGCAGAATCAGTCGCTCGGTCCGCAGCGTCGTGCCGGGCTCCGGCTCAGGCGCCATGGCCTGTCCTTTCCCGCTGGGCGGCGTCGACGGCGGCCAGGGCATGGAGCCGGGTCGTGTCGAACAGCGGGACGGTGGCGTCGCCTGGTCCCACCAGCAGGGTGATCTCGGTGCAGCCCAAGATGATCCCCTCCGCCCCCTGCTCGACCAGTCGCGCCATGATCTCCCGGTACCGCTCCCGGGACGCGTCCTTGATCTGCCCCAGGCAGAGCTCCTCGTAGATCACGTCGTGGACGACGGTCCGGTCGATGTCGTCCGGGACGAGGACCTCGAGTCCGTACCGGTCGGTCAGGCGGTCCCGGTAAAATGCCTGCTCCATCGTGAACCGGGTGCCGAGCAGGCCGATGCGGCGGAACCCGGCCGTGCAGATCGCCTCGGCGGTGGGGTCGGCGATATGGAGCAGCGGGATATCGACTGCGGCGGTGATCGCGTCGGCGACCCGATGCATGGTATTGGTGCAGAGCAGGATGAGATCGGCGCCACCGGCGGCCAGCGACCGCGCCGCGTCGGCCAGGATCGCGCCGGCCTCGTCCCAGAGCCCGTCGTGCTGCAGCCGCTCGATCTCCGCGAAGTCCACACTGATGAGCAGGACCCGGGCTGAGTGCAGCCCGCCCATTCGGCGCTGGACCTCCTCGTTCAGCCACCGGTAGTACAGCGCCGACGACTCCCAGCTCATCCCGCCGATCAGCCCGATGGTCTTCATCTGGACGTTCTCCTGGTCAGTGCGCATCGGTATCAGGATGGACGCAAGACATTGGCGGTCATCGCGCGCCACTCGTCGGCCAGCAGGTCGAAGCAGAAGGCGTGCGTGTACTGCCCATTCTTGGTCCCCGCCCACGCGAGGCGCCCGCACTCGCGGTAGCCCTGCTTCCGCAGCGCGTTGGCGGAGCGCTCGTTGGGCCCCCAGACCCAGCTGTGGAGCGCGTGGAGCCCAAGCGTATCGAACGCGTAGGCCAGCAGGAGCCCCTTGGCTTCCGAGCCATAACCATGGTTCCGGCTCGCGACGTCATGGAAGAACGACTCCGTCTCGGCGACCCGGTGGCGATGGTTGATCGGCCACAGCCCGACCGAGCCGATGTGCCTGTCGTCCTCCCGCAGACAGACGGCGAACCGGACCTTGTCCGGCAGGTCCTCCTTCGAGAGCGACCGGATGTGCTGACGATAGCGGGCTACGCTGATCATGGCGCGACCTTCGTCGAAGAACGTCTCCGTCTCAGCCCGCTGGCCGAGTGACATCCCCTGAGCATCGGACAGCTCCAGCGGACGAAGGTAGACCCGCGGCCCGACGAGGACGGCCCGGGCGGGCGGGTCCCCGTCGGGGTCGCCAAAGAGCGAGTGCTGCCGTGGACGCCAGCGGGACGGATCATCAGCGGCGACGGCGTGCGTGATCCCGGCCGCCGGCCGGCCGAGTTTCTCGACCCAGGTCGAGTTGTAGGCGGTGTACCCGTGCCAGTCGTGCCACCTTCCCCGGCGCCAGCGGTGCTGCCGCCAGGTGGCGTCGTGGGACATCCCGAGCGCGTGGGCACGATCGAGGAGCTCCGGCTGGTCGTCGGCAATCTCGACGAAGACGCCGGGACGCTCGGTCTCTCCGAACGCCCATTCGATGATGAGCGAGAGCATCTCTGCCTCGGCATTGCCCCGGCCGGGGAGTGTCGGGTCGGCGTAGAGCTCCAGGCCGGAGAGCCGCTCGCCACCGTCCGGGCGACCAAGCGTCAGCGATCCGACCGGCAGCCCGTCGCTCCGTCGGCAGGCCACCAGGAAGATCTGCCCGGGTGCCGGGTGCTCGATCCGCTCCTTGATGAGCTCGCCGGCCCGCTCGGCACTGATGGGGAATGGGGAGTCCCGCCAGCCGCCGGCACGGCGGGCGTCCTCCTCCTCGATGCCGCGCAGGAAGATGGTGTCACCGACCAGGAAGGTCTGGGCGTCGGCCGAGAACACGCGGGGATCGAGGGTCGCGTCAGGTGCCGGAGGTGGATAGGGCATGGTGTCAGCTCCTCGCTAGGAGACCGGGTTCGCTGCCTGGTGAGCAGGCGTCCGGTCGGTGAGCGAACAGGGCGAGCGTCAGGTCGCGGTTCCGGCCCGGGCGTTCGCCTCGCGCCACTCGTCGGCCAGCAGGTCGAAGTGGCGAAAGTACGTGTACTCGCCGTGCTTGGTCCCGGCCCACGGCGTCCGCCCCGCCTCGCGGTAGCCCTGCTTGATCAGCGCGGCAGCCGACCGCCCGTTGGGTCCCCAGACCATGCTGCGCATCGAATGGAGCCCAAGCCGGTCGAAGGCGTAGGCCAGCAGGAGGTGCTTGGCCTCTGTCCCGAACCCCTGGTCGCGGCCGATGCCGTGGTAGAACCACGACTCCGTCTCGCCGGTCCGGTTGACCCGGTCGATGCTGGAGACGGCGTTCATGCCGATCAGCCGATCGTCCGAGCGCCGGCAGACGGCGAAGGCGACGGTACCGGGCGGGTCTTCCTTGCCCATTGCGCGGAACCAGTTGCGGTAGCCCTCGACTGAGCCAGGCTGCCGGCCGTTGTCCATGAACGTCTCCGGCTCTTCCCGCTCGATCGCGACCATCGTGGAGGCGTCACTCAGCTCCAGCGGCCGGAGGTAGACGCGCGGCCCGACCATCACCGCGTTGGTGGGCGGCGTACCGTCGAGAGTGCCGAAGGTCGGGTGCTGCCGGGGACGCCAGCGGGCGGGATCGTCGGTGGCCATGGCGTGGGCGATACCCGGTCCGGGGTCGCCAAGCCGCCGTCGCCAGGCCGGGTGACCGATGGAATATCGGAGGCCGGCGCGCCACGCCCCGTCACGCCACCACTGCTCGCGATGCATGGCGTCGTGGTGCATCCCGATCGATTCGGCGGCTGCCTTGAGTGCGAGCTGATCGGCAGGGACGTTGATGACGTACAGCGGGACCTCGGCCTCGCCGAATCCCCATTCGACGACGATCCGGAGGATCTCGGCGGTGATCTCGTCAGCGCCCGGAAGAGCCGGGTCGGCGTAGAGGCTCAGGGAGGTCTGGACGAAGTCACCGCTCCACCGGTTCATACGGACCGACCCGACCGGCACGCCGTCGCTGCGCCGGCAGGCGACCCAGAGCTGCTTGCCCGGCGCCGACTTCTCGTGCATTTCCTTGATGATCTCGCCAGCCCGCTCGGCGCTGATCGGGTAGGGCGAGTTGCGCCAGGCGGATGCGCGCTGGGCGTCCTCCGGCTCCAATCCACGCAGGAAGATTGTGTCGCCGACGAGGAAGGTCTGGCGTTCGGACCTGAAGACGCCGGGGTGGGGCTTCTCGTCAGGAGCGGATGGTGGCCAGGTCGTCGGGGTCTGGGGTGACGCTGCCATGGGTCCGGTAGTCATCGGAGTACCTCGAATCGGCGGCTGGGCCCGGCAAAGCCGGGGGTGATTGGATACGGCAGGGTGCGATGGGCACGCCGGAGCGTCCCTTCAGTCAGAGGGAGATCGTGAATCGATTGAACTCGTGGTGAGGGGATTGTTAGCGACGGGGTGATCGGTCCATCTGGCGTACTCCTTCGCTGGTCACCCGACGGGCGGGGACCGGCCGCAACGACGAGGCCCACGCGACCGGCGGTCGATGGGCCTCGGAAATCAGATGCGGCCCGGAGTCATCCAGGCAATGGCGGCAGGATAGCAGACGGCCCGGGCGATCACATCGCCCGGGCCGTCCGGCAGAAGATTGGTCAACGGGCCGTGATCGATCCCGGTCAGGCGTGCCGGTCGAAGACCATGCCGGGCGGTGCGACGCGGGTTCCGGTCTCGGTGGGGGCGAGCGTCAGAACGACCGGCTGCCCCGGGGCCATCCCGGAGAGGAGCGACGCCCACTCGGCAACCGGGCCGGCGACGTCCTGGTCGAGGCGGCGCTCGATGGTCCGGCCATTGGCGGCGCGGCCGTCGATCTCCGGGCGGGCAAGAGCGGTGATCGCGTCCGGCTCGACCCGGAGGATGATCTGCCGCTGCCGGAGCTGGGTGGATAGCTCGTCCAGCCGCATCGACACGATCCGCTCGAGGTCGTCGAGTTCCAGTGCCCGGAACCGGACGATCCGGTCGATGCGGTTCAGGAACTCCGGCCGGAGTCGGGCCCGGACGCCGGCGAGGTCGGCGGACATCGGCAGGTTGGTTGTCATGATGAAGATGGCGTGGCGGGCGTCCAGCACCTGCCCGTGCCCATCGGTGATCCGGCCGGCGTCGAACAGCTGAAGGAAGATGTCAAGCGCCTGCGGGTGAGCCTTCTCGATCTCGTCGAGCAGGATCACGCTCTCGGGGTGGGCCCGGAGGAAGCGCGTCAGCTGCCCCCCGTCGTTGTAGCCGACGAACCCCGGCGGGGCACCGAGCAAGCGGGCGACGTTGTGCTGCTGCTGGAACTCGCTCATGTCGATCCGGAGCAGCGCGTCCTCGGAGCCAAACAGGCTGCCAGCGAGGTTGCGGGCCAGGGCGGTCTTGCCGACGCCGGTCGGGCCGCCGAACAGCATCACCGCGCGGGGGCGATCTCCGGGCCGGAGCCCGAGCGCCGCGACGCGGACCGCATCGGCCGCCGCGCCGACCGCTTCGGGCTGACCGAGGATGCGGGTAGCCAGCCGCTGGGCCAGGTCGGGCGGCGCGGCGAGGGTGGACGCCGGCGCATCAGACGGCGTGGACGGATCCCAGGCCGGCGGGGTGATGCCCCAGCGGGACTGGAGCGCGGTGGCGATGGCGTCCGGTAGGACCACCGGCCGGGGACCGTCCGGACGTCCGGACATGACGGGCAGGCTGCGCTGGCTGGCGGCGATGTCGAGCAGGTCGGCCGCCTTGCGTGGCAGGAATCCCTGCGGCACGTAGCGGACGGCCAGGGTGAGCGCCGCCTCGATCGTCTCGGCGGGGATCTCGACATCGTGGTGGGTTGCGTAGCGCTCGGCCTGCCGGGTCAGGAGCGTCCGCGCGTCGTCCTCGGACAGCTCGCCGACGGTGATCGGCACCAGCAGCGGGGCAAACTCGCGCTGGGGCGACAGCAACGCCTCGGCGATCTTGGTCGTGGTCGTGCCGACGATCTGACCGGCATGGTGACTCAGGAAGCCGCGCAGTACCTCCGACGGGACGATCTCGACCGGCGTGCCGCCGAGGAGCAGGTGCAGCCCATCGATGAACAGGATCGTCTCGGGGTGGGCGACGAGCTCCTCCAGCACGGCGGAGAACCGGTTGGCCATCCGAGGACGGATCACGGCGTCGCCGCCGAGTTGATCCAGCGCCAGTTGCACGATCCGGAGCCGCCCGAGACGCGGGTCGGCTCCCTCGGCGACGGCCTGGATCGCCAGTCCCTCGACGATCGCCGTCCGTCCCACGCCAGGCTCACCGACGAGCAGGGGAGCGGGCCGGTCGTGCCGGAGCAGGGTCTGCGCCAGCCGCAGGATCTCGTCGTCGCGCCCGATGATCGGAGCCAGCTCGCCGGCCCGGGCCATCGCCGTCAGGTCGCGCCCGGAGGCGTCGATGAGTGGCGTGGCACTGGTCGGGGCATCGGGGTCGTCGCCTTCGCGCTCGGTCCGGTCGCCGTCGCCATTGCCCTGGGAGTTGAGAAACCGGATGAGGGTCGACCGGTCGTCGCGCCCGTTGCCCGGCGGCAGCGCCCGTGGGGACCGACCAACGGGGCGGCGCTCGTCCGGGGCACGCGGCGGACGCGGCAGGCGGGGTGGACGTCCGCCGTCGTTGTTGGAGATCTCTGGTTCGGCGCCGGTACCATCGTCGCCGGAGCCGGGGGTACCTGGGTCGTCAGTCATCTGGGCTCCTGTTTGGCCGGAACGCGGGGCGCCGGGAGACGCCGGGTGGTGATCGCCGCCCGGTTATTGGCCATCAGCGGCGGCGAGGTCGGCCGAGGTGGGAGCGGGAATCCCGAAGGTGATCGTGCCGAAGATGTCGAGTTCGAGCATCCCGTCGGTCGCAAAGGGGCGAACGACGTCGGTCAGCTCACGGGCGAAGGCGATCGCGTCTGCGGCGGGCATCCGGTCGCGGGAGAAGCCGTTACGGGCATGATACGACTCGACGTAATCCTCGATGGATTGATGGAAGGGCGCCGGGTCCGTCCGGTGGGTCGTGAGGGGGTGGAACAGGCCGCGCTTTACCAGTTCATCGACCAGATTGTAGGGGTGATAGTCGCGGTTGGTCGAATAGCGGTCGATGACCACCTGGGCGTCGTCCCGCCACGGGACCGGGGCATTGGCTACGCCGGCGATCGCGAGGCGGGCACCGGGAGCAAGCGCCGCGCGTAGCCGCGGCAGGACGATGGGCCAGTCCATCCAGTGCAGACTGGCCGCCGCCACGACCAGGTTGTACGGCGGCGAGAGTGGAGCGTCCTCGGCCCGACCGACGATCCACCGCAAGCCCGGCACGTCGCCATCCGGCAGGACCTGACCGGTCGCGATCATTGCCGCCGATGGGTCCACCGCGTCGACCCGGCCAACCAGTGGGCGGATCGGACGGGCGATCTCGCCGGTACCGCAGCCGAGATCGAGTATGGCTCCCTCCGGCCCCGCTGCCTCGGCAAGCCGGGCGATCGTCGCGGCGGGGTAGGGCGGTCGCAGATGATAGGCGGCGACGACGGAGACGTCCGAGAACTGGTCGCCGTACTGCTGGGCGAGATGCGCCGGCTTGGGTTGCATGGCTGCTCCTGTCGGACGCACGTCCCGGGTTTGTCGAACCTGTTCGCTGCTCTCAGCTCAGCCAGCGAATGCGCTGAGGGGGATCAGCCTTGGCTGGTGCCGGCGGGCTGGCTGTGGAGGGAACATCCGGGGCGATGCCGGCGGCGGTGCGCCAGCCCGCAGGCTGGGTCGGCGCGTCGATCACCCGGATGCTCTCGGGGCGCTGGATCAGCATCTCCAGCTGCCAGCGCGGGTCATCGACCACCCGACCGACGATCCGCACCCACTGGTCCGGGTACTCGTCGGCCGGGACGATCCCCTCGACCTCCCAGTGGAACAGGTCGCGGGGGCGGATCACGGCCCGGAAACCGTCCAGCACCCGGGCGGCCTGCTCGAAATAGAGGAAGTAGGCGCCACCGCCGGTGAGGTGGACGCGGAGGACGCGCCCCTCGAAGGCGATCTCCTCGCCGATGTGGTCGCGGATGCTGGACAGCTGGACGATCGGCCGGCCGGCGGCGTCGTAGGCAGGAGGGGGTGGTGTCTGCGGGACGACGGGTGGCGCGACCGGCGTGGTGACGGTCGGTTTGACCTCGACCACGGGCGTCGGCCCACCGGCAGGAGCCGCGATCAGCACGATGACCTGGAAATGGCCGGCCGTCCCGCAGCTGACGCAGGCGCCGGCCGCCGCCGAGCGCAGGTAACTCATGGTCGTGAGGTGGTACGCGGAGCCACAGCGCGTGCAGACCGAGACCTGCTCGCCGGCGACGAGAACTGTTCCCTCCAGCGGATCGATCTGCCCAACGAAATGGAGCGGGTCGTCCAGCACCGAGCCGCCCGACCCCCAGGTCACGCCGCCGGACTTGCCCGTTGTGCGCGGCGACGGTGGCGGTGGCGGTGTGATCGAAGGGGCAGGCCGTCGAGGTGGGTAGTTGGTGGAAGTCGGGGTCGGCGGACGATGAGGCGGACCGACCGGCATGTCCCGTGCCGCGGCGGACCGACCGGTGACCCGGTCGATCAGTCGCTGCAGGTAGGTCACCTGGTCGGCGCGCTCCGACACCTACCGCTCCTGCCGCCGGGTTTGGAGCCACTCGGCGATGACCATCGCTACGACACCGGTCGCGGCGCCCATGGCTGCCGCCCGGGCCGCGGCGGTGGGCCGCCGGTTGACCCAGACAACCTTCGACCACCCGGCCGGGACGCGTACGCGCCACCGGGACTCGCCGCCCTGCCCTGCCGCCACCGGGACGGGCTCGGTCGCGGGATCGAGCACGGGCGGAATCGTCGCGTCCGCCCCCGGCAGCACGATCAGGGAGTCAGCCGGCAGGCGGTCGCTGCGCGGTCCGACGAACAGCGCGACCTGGTCGGCAGGGGCCAGCGGATCGACGACGATGCCGATGTTCCAGGGCCGGTTGAAATGGGCGGCTTGGGTCGCGCGGTCGGTGCTCGAGTAGAAGACGCCGAGCCGGGGGTGAGTGTGGAACCAGCCGACCGTGATCAGATCCGGCCATTGCCGGTCCCGCTCCGCCGTCAGGTAATCCCAGGCGTCGGGCGTGAAGGTGAAGCTGACGGCTGACGACAGGCCACCAAGTGCCGGGATCGCGCCCCGGATCACCGTCATCGACCGACCGTCCGCGGCGTCGTGGAAGACCTCGCCGACGAGCAGACCGCCGACTTCGACATCGGCCGATCGGGCGTGGGTCCAGATGGCGTCCCATGCCAACGGCTCAATCACGAGGATCGGCGCGTTCGGGTGATCGGGCGACGTTGGCAAAGTCAGGCCGTGCGCGGCCACGAACGCACCGAGGTCCGTCGTCACCGGCTGGTATTCGGTCGTCGTCTTCCAGGTAACCATCGGCGCCTCCGGCGGGTGGTCGGGCTCGACGGGCGGAGCCGCGGAATGATTGGGTCAGCGATCATGGGACGCGACGGTCAGCCGCGCCAGCTGATCCGTGGTTTGGGCGCGGATGGGGCCGGTTCCGAGCTGCTTCGGAGCCGGGCCGGCTCGATCGGCAGCATGGTCCGGTTGGTCTCGGACCACCGCAATGCTTCCATGTTGGCCGGGCTGTTGGGATCGATGACCTGTGGGTCCCAAGCCAGGATCGCCCAGACGCGCTGGATGAACACATCCAGCGTCTCGGACGGGGACCAGGCGGTCCCGATGCAGATCCGCCGGGTCGAGGCGAAGATGTGCGGGTTCCAGATCGGGGACTCGAGATAGACCAGCGGCTGCTCCATCGGATAGCGCTCGCCGAAGGTCACCCGGAGGTGGTGCCCGTTACCATAGGTCGGACCCACCGCCGACATCGCGGTGATGCTGCGGCAGTTCAAACGGAACCTGATCGTGTTGGGCGGGTCGCCGTCCACCCCGAGGATGTCGATCCGGCCCGGGTTGGCAGCGGCCAGCTCGCGGAGCCGCTCGAGGTCGGCCTGGCGTCGACGAACGATCACGCCCATGGGGTGCCTGCCTCCCCGCGGCCGTCCAGCCAGACGAAGACGAACGGCCGGCGGACGCCGCCCGTACCGGCGTCGGCGATCGGCTGGATCTCGAGGATATCGCCGTCGCGGATCCCGGAGCCGACCAGCGTCGCGCTCGGGCGGAGCTGGGTGCCCAGGCGATCGGACCGGACCACATAGTCGTAATCGCCGGAGAGTGCCCAGTTCTGCATGGCGGCCTCGAGGATCTCCGAAATCCGGATGTTTGGATCGACGGCGATCTCGGCCTTGCGGTCGCGGTTGGCCGTCCGGATGTGCAGCGTCATCTCGGTGCCGGGCTGGGAGGATGGTTCGCTCATCGTGAGGCTCCTTCTGGGCTAGAGACCGGACGGGACGGCAAATACGAGGTCCGCAGGATCGGCGCTGGCGACCAGACCGGGCCGCGCGCGCCATGGGTCCGGACCGCCGGTCTCCATCCACTTCCCGTCGCCGGCGGCGTTTCCGACACGGACGAGGTCGTGGGGCGGCACGCCAAGCGCGGCCAGTGTCCGGTCGGCCAGCGGTCCGTCGAGCGGGATCGTGTCGCCACGGGTGACGATGCGCTCCTGCCGGCAGACAGGACAGAGGATTTCGTCCTCGTAGACCGTCGCCGTCGGCCGCCCGATGACTTCGATCCCGTCGCCGGTCGGACAGGTCAGATCCAGGACGAGTTCGAACCCGAGTGTGACCGCGATCGCCCTGGGGACTCCCGCCGCGGCGGCGAGGTCCCGAACGGTCGTCGTGGCCGGGTCGAGACCGGTTGCGGTCCAGTCACGGATGAGTTCGACGTGGGCGGGGCATTCCGGGTCCGGCGGCAGTTCGTCGAGGAACTGGCGGTAGCCGTCTAGCAGCAGGGTCTGGCGCTGGCCGGCCTTCAGCCCCGTGGCGGGATCATGGAGAAAGCGGAGCGCGTCGTGGAGCAGTAGCCCGCCGACGACCGAGGCGCCGATGGCCGTCGTCGGGACCGTCCGGTCCGGGGTGCGACGAACCAGGCCCGTGCAGGAGTAGCGCTCATTGAAGCGGCGGACCATGCCAGGGGTGAAGGTGCATTCGTAGCAGGCGCCGTCACCAGGAACATGCCGGGTGACCTGGAGGTCCGTCGCGGTGATGCCGCCGTTGAGCCACGGGACGCCCGCCCGGAGGCAGCGCCGGTTGATCGCCCAACGGGCGTTGACACTGTCCAGCCCGCCGATGACCAGGTCGGCCCGGGCAAGCGTCGCCATGCCCAGATCGCGGGAGATATCGCCGTCAATGGCGGTGACATGGACGTCCGGGTTGAGTTCACGGGTGCGAGCGGCGGCCAGCACGGCCTTGGACTTGCCGATGTCCTCTGCCCGGAACAGCACCGTCCGGCTGAGATTCGAGGCGGAAACGGTGTCGAAGTCAATCACGACGATGTCACCGACGCCGACCAGGGCGAGCAGCTTCAGGACCTCGTTGCCGATCGCCCCGGCGCCCGCGACGACAACGCGGGAGCGGGCCAGCCGCTCCTGGTCCCACCACGGCAGCAGCCGATGACGGGCGTAGCGGTCCGTCGGATCGGATTTCGGCTCGGGGGACGGAGGCAGAAAGGAAACCGTCGAAGACATCGGGGCCGTGGTCCTCCGGCGTCGGTGCGAGGCATGCAGGCGTGCGGACAATCATATGCGTTGTCGTACACCTGTTCCACGCACCTGCCCGGGATCCGACCCTGGAGCCCGATACCGAATCGCTGCTCGGCGGACGTCATCCTCCCTGTGCGCAACCACGTACGCCCGCCGCTCGGCGATCAACCCGCCGCGCATCAGGACACCTCACCCATCGCGGCACGCATCGGTTCCACTTCGGCCCGGTGAGCCAGCAGGGTCATCTCTGCCATGACGACGTTGTCCTCCTCGACCATCCGGGTAATGGTGATGACCGGCACGCCCGAGAAGGCGGGATTCTCGATCTCGGTGTCGTAGGCCTCCTTGCCCCGGAGCCGGAAGGCTCCGAAGACGGTCCACTCGATGTCATCCGTCAGACAGGAGAGGATCTGAGCGTGGTCGAGCCGATTGAGCCCGTCGATGTACCGCCCGACCGTTCGTTTGAGGGGCGACGTTGCAGGAGCCTGTCTCGGCATCGTTCCCTCCCCATGTGACATCGAACTTCGCAGTCAACTCTCGGACATGACCGAGAGGACGTTGCCGGACGGGTCGGTGAACCAGGTGATGTCCGGGCCCATCCCGCGGGAGATGCCACGCGCGTCGTCGTCGAGGCCCTCGTAGCGCTCGATCGTCACCCCACGGCTGGTCGGCCAGTCGACGGCTGCGTCGATGTCGCCCACGGGGAAGTTCAGGACGGTGTACGAGGCTGACCGGTGCGTATCGCTGGGGTAGACAAGGGCGCCATTGCCGTCCCCGACTCCAGGGTCAGGAAGCCCATCGCGTCATCGGTGACGGACAGGCCGAAAGTGTCGCCGTAGAAGGTGCGGGCAGCGTCAAAATCCGTGACCGAGAACCTGCTGAAAGCCTGGTTGCCGTTGAGCATGCCCGTTTCTCATTTGCCGGTCGTCCCAATGAGGCGACCAGCAAAGGGTGCCATCCACAAGGAGCGTGACGCTTCTCATGGATGGCGGGGATGGTGTCGGGAAGCATGTCGCCAGCGGCCCCGCACACTGGCACTCGGTTGTGCGCTCGGGGCACCGGAGGGTGGGGCGACCGGTTCCCGGGACGGAGCTGGCCGGACCGATTGCGGTAACGGCGGCTCGCCGTCGTCGCGGCCGGTCACGTCGGCCAGGTCAGTCTGGATATACCCGTCGTAGATCTCCTTCGTCGCCGGGGCGGCGAACTTCCCTCCCTCGCCGATGTTCTCGATCATCACGACGGACGCGATCGTCGGCTCGGACTGGCCGTTCTCCCAGGGGCCGTAGGCGGCGAACCAGGAGTGCGGGACGTTGTTCGGGTCGGAGGCGTCCTCGGATGTGCCGGTCTTGCCGGCGATCGCGAACGGGTAGCTCGCGCCGAAGACGCGGGACGAGCCGCGGTCCTCGGCGTTGCTGGTCTGGTCGCGAAGCGCCTGCTCGATCTGCTCGAGCTGGCCCGCCTCTAGCGGGATCTCCCCCCGCTCCGTTCGCTGCCCGACCCGGGTGGCCGGTCCGTTGGGCTCCTGGGTGTACTCGACGATGAACGGCTCCAGCAGCGTCCCGCCGTTGGCGATGGCCGCGTAGACGTTGGCCATCTGGAGCGGGGTCGCCAGCAGGAATCCCTGGCCGATCGCGAGGTTGATCGCGTCGCCGGTCGACCACCCGTCGCCGAACGCTTCCTCCTTGTAGGCGGCGTCCGGGACGACCCCGGCGTTCTCCGGCAGGTAGGGGATGTCGGTTGGAGCGCCGAGACCGAACGACCGGGCCATGTCGGGCAGGTACATGTCGTCCTGCTGGTCGACCTTGGCGCCAATGTCATAGAAGACGGTGTTGCAGGACTGGACCAGCGCGTCGTGAAGCGTCAACTGGCCCTGCGGCAATTCCCCCCACTCCACGACCCAGTCGCGATAGATCTGCCCGTTGATCTCGTAGGTCGCCGGGCAGTCCACGACGGTGCTGCTATCCATGTCCAGGTAGCGCATCCCGGCCGCCATGGTGATCACCTTGAAGATCGAGCCGACGGGGTACTCGCCGCTGGTCGCCCGGCTGATCAGCGGGGTCAGTTCGGCGTCGGAGATCCGGGCCTGCTCCTCGGAGGTGAAGCCGAGGACGAAGCCGTTGGGGTCGTAGGTCGGGTGGGAGGCGAGCGCCAGGACGGCGCCGTTCCGCGGGTCGAGGATCACCGCGCTGGCCCGCTCGTCGTCGCCCTCGATCCGGGACAGTGTCTCGTCGACGAGTTGCTGGAAGCCGATATCGATCGTCAGGATGATGTCGCGTCCGGGAACAGGTGGGCTCTGGGTGATCGTTTCCCGGACGCCGCGTCCCTCGCACTCGACGATGTTCAGGGAGATGCCTGGCTGGCCGCCGAGTTCGCCGTCGGCGCCGGCTTCCAGTCCGGCCCGGCCCAGCCACGATCCGGTGGCCAGCGTCGGGTCGCGGGCGATGTCCTCTTCCGAGACCTCGGTGACGAAGCCGGTGATATGGGCGGCAGCCGCGCCATAGGGATAGACCCGGCCAGTGGACTGGATGACCTGGACGCCCGGCAGGTTGATGTGGGCGATGATCGCCTGGGCATCCCGGAGGGGCATGGTCCGGAGATTGACGAACCAGGTCGGATCGGCGTCGGCATAGGCGTCGGCGATCTCGTCAGCGTCCATGCCCAGGGCGTCGGCGAGCGCCGCGTTGACGGCCGCTTCGTCTTCGATCGCGCCAGGATTGACGCCGATGTCGACGACCAGCTGATCCTGCGCGAGGACTTCGCCATTGCGGTCGAGGATCCGCCCACGCGATGTCGGGCTCTGGCTGGTGTCGATGCAGCCATCGCCCAGCTCGTCGAAGATCGCCGACGGGCTCCAGTCCACCGACCAGACGCCATTGGTCCGGATCAGGGGCAGCTCGTTGTCCTGGCTGAACTCACCCAGCGTCGTCGAGGTGAACGTCGCGGTAAAGGGGACGGCGGAGGCGTCGGTCAGGACATCGGCATCCGACACCTCGACGGCGACGCCGGTGATCGTCGCGCGCTCATAGATGGCGCGGTAGCGCTCGGCGAAGTCCGGCTCGTCGATCTCGCCGCGGGCTTCCTCGCTGAGCAGGGCGTACATCCCGGCGAAGTCGCCGGCCTGCCAGTTCTCGGCCCACTGCCGGGCCAGCTCGACGTTGGTCGGGCCGGCCGGAGTCGAGGTCGCTGGCGGGACGGTGGGCCCAGCCGGGGAGCCATCGTCCGGCGCATCGGACGGCGTCGGCTCACTAGCCGGACTCTCCGCGTCCGACGGGGCGGCGCCATCGGACGCCGGGGATGCCGACGGGTCGGACTGCGAGACGATGACCATCTGGCCGTCGGCGCCGACGACCGCGGTCGGGGTGGTGTCTTCTTCGCCGAGGGAGCCGCTACCGGACACGATCAGCGCGCCGATGGCGCCGATGGTAAGCAGGACGACGATCAGCAGCACCCACGGCCAGCGCGGCGCGCGAGGGGGTGGACCGAAGCTGTAGGACGGGGTCGGGGTCGGACGCCGGTTGGGAGTCACGCGGGCAGTCTCTCCGGGGTGGGACGGGAGTGGTCCGGGAATGGGCCGTGGCCGGTTCGTGGACTATCGATGATGATCGTGCACGCTGCACGAGCGGGAACCCGGGCGACGCCGTCGGGACCCGGTCCGTACATGGCCGGCGAGGGGCGACCGGCGGCTGGCGGGATCAGGGCCGACCACTTGCTGGCCAGTGATCCTTCAGGACAATGAGTATCGCTGTCGAGACGAATGCTGACAGTGCGGTGACGGGCCGTCAAGCACGGGGCGCGGTGGATCACGGAAAAACGGGCAAGCCATGCGTACCAGAGCCAACGCCGGGCGGGTGGTTCCGGTTCTCCGCTGCTGGAGGAGAGTGAGCGACGATGCAACCTGATACAGGACCGTTCCCGGAGCAGTACGTCGCGGGCTGGGTCGAGCGGCTCCGGACGGCGATTCCCGGTGCCGTCGCGATCCTGGCGAAGGGGAGCGTGGCCCGCGGCGACGCCACGCGCTGGAGCGACCTGGATCTGGATGTCCTGACCGACCGGCCCGAGGATCACCGGTACCCGGTCTTCCTTGAAGACGAGGGCGGGCGGCTGCGGCATGTCTCGGTGGCGGTCCACGGGGCAGAGCGCTGGCTGGAGCGGATGGCGGAGCCTGCCCACTGGGCCTTCGGGCTGGCGGCGCGCCAGGCGACCCGGCTGCTGTGGTGCCCGGACCAGGGGCTGGCGGAGCCGCTGGACCGGCCGGCCTTCGACCAGCCACCGGACGACCCCGAGGTCGAGGACACCATCGAGGCGCTGGGCAAGATGCGCGGCGCCCATGCGGCTTGTGATCCCGTCGGGCTGCGGCTGGCGGCACGGACGCTGGCCGAGGGTTGCCCCGGCCTGCTCCTGCCGATCAACCCGCCCGTCCGGCCGGGGACACGCCGGGCGGCACTGGAGGCGGCATGTGCCTTCCCGGTCGCGCCGACCGGGTACCGCGACGACCTGCTGGCCTGCCTGGGACTCTCGCCGGACACCCACCCCGACGAGGCGTTGCTGGCCGCCGGCGAACGTCTTGTCCTCGGGATTCTCGATCTCATGGCCGATCACGCTGACGCCTACGAGGGGCTGATCGCGGCGGACCTGCTCGGGTACGTCCGGGATGGGGCATGGCGTCGGCTCGTGACGCAGGGGTAGTGAGCTCCACCCCTCTCCGTTAACCGAAGGTGCTTGCTTCATTTGTCCCGGTGTCCCGCCAGACCCGTTCATCGCCAAGGGAAACTAGAGCAGCGGGTGGATGAGACGGGTCAGGGGCGATTCCGGATACCGTCGCCGCGCTATGATCCCGCACGGAATCCGTTCGCGACGACGCCGAGGAGACTGCCCAGATGCGTATCACCCGAGTGACCACCTATCTCGTCGGCAACCCGTGGAAGAACTGGCTGTTCGTCCGGCTGGATACCGACCAGCCCGGCCTGTACGGTATCGGCGAGGGGACGCTCAACGCCTTCGCCAAGACGGTCGAGGCGGCCGTCCATGAGCTGACGCCGCGCTTCGAGGGGATGGACCCGTTCCAGGTCGAGACGATCTATCAGCGGATGGTCCGCGACGTCTACTCCGAGGGCGGCCAGATCCACATGAACGCGGTCGCCGCCGTCGAGACGGCCTGCTGGGACATCATCGGCAAGGCGACGGGGCGGCCGATCTACGACCTGATCGGCGGGCAGTGCCACGACCGGCTGCTGGCCTACGCCAACGGCTGGTACGCTGGCGACCGCACCCCGGAGGTGTTCGCCGAGCGGGCGGCGGCGGTCGTGGCCCGCGGGTACCGGGCGCTGAAGTTCGACCCGTTTGGCGCCAACTGGCGGACGATGACCCCGGCCGAGCGGCGGCTGTCGATCGACATCGTCCGGGCGGTCCGGGACGAGGTCGGGCCGGACGTCCAGATCATGATCGAGGGGCACTGCCGGTTCAGCGTCGGTGAAGCAGTCTGGGTGGGGCAGCAACTGGCCGAGTTCGCGCCGACGTGGTTCGAGGAGCCGACTCCCCACCAGCACATCGGACAGATCGCCGAAGTGGCCCACAAGATCGGCGTGCCGGTCGCGACGGGCGAGAGCCTGACCAGCACCCACCAGTTCGCCGAGCTGATGGCCCATAACGCGATCAGCATCTTCCAGCCCGAGCCCGGCAACATGGGCGGTATCTGGAAGACGCGGCAGGTCGCGGCGATGGCTGACGCCCACTACGGCGTGATCGCGCCGCACAACGCGCAGGGACCGCTGTCGACGGCGTCGTGCATCCATATCTCTGCGTCGTCGCCAAACCTGCTGGTCCAGGAGCTGTTCGACGAGTTCAACGTCGACTGGGAGCGAGAGATCGTCGATCACCCGGTCGAGCTGGAGGACGGCTACATCGTCGTACCGGACCGGCCGGGACTGGGTGTCGACCTGAACTGGGCCGAGATCGAGAAGCACCCCTACGAGGTGAGCAACTTCCTGCCGCTGTTCACGTCGGGCTGGGAGCGGCGCGAGGGTAACCGCGCCAACAACCCGGTGCCCGCCATGGACCCGTCCGTGGCGGCGGACGACGAGGTGGTCGCGCCGTAGGTCGATGGTCCCGGTATCGGGAGCGTTTTCACGCCTGCCCGTTGCTGGTCAACCGGATCAGCGATTCCGGAAGTGTCCGAGCAGGGCAGGGATGACGACGTCGTGAGTCCAGGGAGGCAGGTACTCGTGTCCCATCCCTTCGACCGGCAGCAGCGTCGCGCCGGGGATTCCCTCGGCCAGCGCCTGTCCGTACGGCAGTGGGAACGCCGGGTCCGCCGTCCCGTGGATGACGAGCGTCGGGACCGCGATATCGCCGATCGTGGACGATCGTGCGGGGCTCGGGTCGAGCATGAAGCTGTTGAACAGGGTCGTGAGATCAGGACTCCGGTCGTACGTCTTGGCCGCGACGGCGCGCTGTTCCTCGACGTCGAACCGCTCCATCGTGCCGGCGAAGGGGCGCTCGCTCTCGGCTAGCCACGTGATCGTCGCTTCCCGGTCTGTCCAGTCCGGCACTGAGTCATCTGCCCATGCGGCCCGGACGCGTGGCTCAGGGCCCGGCAGATGAGGATGGGTCTCGCCGAAGTGAAAGCCGGTCGTCGCGACGAGGGTCAGGGTCCGCACCCGGCCGGGCGAGCCGACGGCGAGTAATTGCGCGATGCCCCCACCCATCGACAGGCCGACGACGTGTGCCCGGCCGCCGGCGACTTCGTCGATCAGCCCGGCGGCGTCGGCGACGAGGGCCTCGCCGGAGTATCCCGGCGCACCGGCCGGAAACCGCGTCGAACCCCCGGTGTCCCGGCCGTCGTACCGGATCACCCGGTAGCCCCCGTCCACGAGCCTGCCGACCAGGGCATCGGACCAGCTGGCGAGGGTATTTCCCCCGCCATTGATGAGCAGGACGGCGGGGGCGTCGTCCTGCCCGGAGATCGCCGTGGCGATCGTGACGCCATTGACGTCGACCGGTCGCTCGACCGTCTGGGTATCGCTGGGAGCATGGTGTTCCACCGGGAAGGTCCCTCCCTGTCCGCCGGGCCGATGCACGCGGCGACCATCAGCATAGGCCGGCGCCGGTGAACGACGCTTCTCCTGGCTTGCTGAGCGGGGCAGCGGCCGGCTGTCCGGCGACACCACCGGGACGGGTAGGCCCGGAGAAGGGAAGCATCGGCGTCGAAGATCGGCGCCATGGCCTGGACCAACGTGATGGGCATTTGAACCATGAGCGGCGAACAGGTCGACCGGGGCTGAAACAGAAAGAGACGGCCCGGTGATTGCGCTGATCACCGGGCCGTCTCTCTCGTCCGTTCCGGGCCATCGCGTCAGACCGTAAGCAGGCCGCGCCGCGTCGCCGTCATGACGGCCTCGGTCCGGCTGCCGGCGTGGAGCTTGGCCAGCAGGGAGCCGACGTGGAACTTGGCGGTGTGCTCGCTGATCCCGAGCTCCCGGGCGATCGTCTTGTTGGGCAACCCCTCCGAGACCAGCCGGAGGACCTCCTGCTCGCGGGGGGTCAGTGCCTCGCCCGGCTCCAGCGTCACGGGGATCGATCCCGATCCGCCCAGCCGGACCGCCATCGCCGGCTCGATCACCGTCAGGCCGGCCAGTACGGCGTGGACCGACGCGATCAGCGACGCGCCGTCGGCATCCGGGCCAAGGTAGGCGACCGGGCACTCGCCCAGCCGGATGGGTGCGGTGTCGTCGCCGCCCAGCAGCACCATCGGGGTGCCGCTATGGCGCTCGGTCGCGGTGTCGACCGCCTCGGCGCCCAGGCTGTCCCGGTCGATTACAACCACGTCGGGCTGGGCGGCTGACTCCGCCCGGGGCGGGTTGCCCTCGCCGGGACGCAGCCAGCCACCCGCGATCACGGGGGGCTGAGCGATGACGATCGATTCGTCCGTGGTCAGGAGCGCGGCCAGCCCCGCCCGCACCGCCGGCGACCGGGCCAGGATCAGGACCCGGACGACGTGGCGGGTGGTCGTGGTGCCGTCGCGCTGGATGGTGGTCATCGGTGTCGACATAACGCCAAGCATACTCCGCGAGGTGGCTCCCGTTGCGGGGATCGGAGCGGGATCGGCAGGCATCGACACCGCTTCGGTCCTGTCCTGCCGATCAGGCACTGCCGATGCCACCGGGGCAGTCATGGCCGTGTCCCGACCGTCACCGGGATCTCCGTCACCGCGCCGCCGCGCAGCAGGCGGACCTGGACCGCATGGCCGACCGTCTCGGGGCCGAGTTGGCGCTGCAGGGACTCGGCGTCGCTGACGGCCTGTCCGCCGATCGCCAACAGGACATCGCCGAGGACGAGTCCGGCTCCCGCTGACGGGCCATTCTGCTCGACGTGGACGACCATCAGGCCGCGACCGACGACTTCGTCCGAGCCTTCCCGGAGCGATTCAGGGATGTCGACCGTTCGGGTGGCGACGCCGAGGTAGCCGCGCCGAACCTTGCCGTGCTCGCGCAGTTCCGTGGCGATGGGGGCGATGGCCGAGTGAGGAAGGGTCAACCCACCGTCGTGGCCGATGGCGCTGGTGTTCATGCCGATCAGCTGGCCGCCGACCGTGACAAGCGGGCCACCGGAGAAGCCGGGCAGCATCGTCAGTTCGGCCCGGACGAACCCGCCGACCTCATTGCCGTTGATCGTCCGCCAGGCTCCCCCCACCGTACTGATGGCGCCGAACGTCGCGCGGAGGTCATCCGTCCCCGCCCGGCCGATGGCCAGTGCGAGCTGGCCGACCCGGAACGTGGCCGCGGCGTGGTCGAGTGGCGTCACGCCGGTCAGCTCGGCCGAGAGGACGGCGAGGTCGCTACCGTGGTCGCGGCCGACCAGGGTCGCCGGGACGCGGAAACCGTCGGGCAGGCCGATAGTGAGGTCGTCATCCCGCTCGACGACGTGGGAGGCGGTGATGACAGTGGTGGCGTCCCAGGCGATGCCGGAGGCAGGCAGACGGCGCCGTCCATAGACGGTGACCGTGCCGGCGGCGGCGCGGGCGACGGCGTCAGCGAGGCCATCCGAGAGAGCCGCGAGCAGCGTGGCGGAGGAGGGAGTTTCAGGGGTCGTCATGGCGCGTACCTTTCCGGGTCCGGTCGGCCAGCGGCACGGCTGGCCGACATGAGGGGCATTGGGGCCGGACGCCGGGGGATCCGCCCGGGGTCATGTGCTCTAGCCTACGGAGTGCGGCGAACCCTGCGTATCCGGCGGGTGGGCAGCCATAACCTGCCCGTCTGGACGGGCGTGACGACGCTAGCGGTCTTCGGCGCGCAGGTCGAAGGCGGCGATCACGGCCCGCTGGAGCCCCGGATGCTGGTCCAGCAGGCTGTCGACGCTCATCCGCAGTGAGGCAGCCAGCTGGATGAACTCCAGCGGCGTCAGGGTCAGCGTGACGAAGTCGAGCTCCAGCCGGATCTCGTCGGCTTCGGAGATGGTGTCCCTGGGGCGCCGGTCCACCCGGACGACGATCGGCAAGCCGGTCTCCGGCCAGACCATGTCCAGCACGGTAACCGGGTCCCGCCGGACGGGGGCTGGCTCCGGCCTGGAATGCTCGTCTGGTGCGGGCACGGTGGGGTCGTTGTCCATGGTCGTGAGTCCTCCGAGGGCCCGCGGTCCGGGCGATGCGCTAGAGGATGGCATACCGGGACGACCGGAGGCCGCCGGCATGGGCCTCGCCGGTCGGGGATCGAGCGATCATCGTAGGATGTCCCACCGCCGGTCCGGAATCGGACCGGAATTGGCCGGAGCGGGGAGGGAGACGCGGAATGGATGCGGATGAGGCGGTCCTGGCGGCGCTGATCGACCTGCGGGCCATGTTTCCGGCGATGCAGGTCCGGACCGAGCACGTCCTGCTGGGCCCGGACACGACCGTCTTCCGCGCGACGATCGCGCTGCCCAGCGGGGCGGAGGCGACCGGCTACGGCGGGGTCGCTGGTACCGGTCTGCCGGCGATCGCCGCCGCCGAGCATCTCGCCCTGGCCCGGGCGATGGCATTCCTCGGGATCGACCCGGACACGCTCGACGTTCCTGACGATCTGGGCGATCAGGTCCCGGTCGCGATGTCGGCCCCGCTCGCTCCAACCTCGGTGCCGGATCGCCGGGTCGCGGAGGAGCCGCCCAGCGACCCCTTCAATCTTGGTACAGCCCCATCTCCCGCCGCCGTGGCCGCGGCGACCGGGATGCGTCTCGGTGCCCGGCCAAATCCCGATGGACCTACCGTCGAGCGTTCCGCTCCCGCCCGCCCCGCCGCCCGATCGGCTGACCCCTCCCCGGTGCCAGCACCGGCACCGGCACCTGAGCGGGCTACGTCGGATCAACTGGAACGGCCAGCTCCGCCTACCCGGCAGGAACCTGGCGGCGGGGCCAGCACCCGGCCCGCTGCGGACGGAGCAGGCGACACTGACGACGATGTCGCGGTCTCTCACCAGGCATTCTGGCGATGGGCAGGTGAACGGGGGCTGGAGAACCGCACGGATGTGGAAGATCTGCTCGGCCGGTCAATCGGCGGGCTGCGGCCGGCGGCGGTTCGCGATCTCATCATTGCGGCACAGGAGGGCGTCGCGCCCGACGACGACGAGGCGTAGCGACGCATCCGGCTGGCTACGTCAGCGTAGGACGGTCGGGTGGGGCCGAGGCTAGGTGCTGTGGGCCCGAAGGACGTCGTCGACGACGCGGAGCAGGTCGTCGATGTCGAATGGCTTGGGGATGAAGGTGATCCCCTGGTGGCGCGGCGTGACCGCGGCACTCATCAGAACGACCGGGATGGGGTGGGGGAGCGATCGCAGATTGGCGGCGAGGGACAACCCGTTGAGGCGCGGCATCATGATGTCAGCGACGACCAGGTCCGGCCGGGAACGACTGATTTCTTCCAGCGCTGCCTCACCATCCCCTGCTACCCGGACCCGATACCCCTCTTCCTCAAGGATCTCGGTCAGGAGCGAGACGATGAACTGCTCGTCATCGACGACGAGGATGGTCTGCGTCTGTGGCGATGTCATCGACACCCGGCTACCCAATTCCCGAAATTGCACCACGTCTGTCACGTGACCGCATCTTCTGTCTCTTGCCGGGTTTCGCCGGTCAAGTGACTGCCGCGAATCCCGTGCCGCGAGATTCCTCAGCCACCAACATGTCCCATGATACGGTTCGCGGAACACCCCGTCCGCTTCCCGCCGCGCAACCCCACGCCGTTCGGATGACCACGCGGCCCGTCCCTACCATGCCAGGAGTACCTGATGACGCTGACGATCGTCCCCTTTCCGGCCGGGCCTATCGAGACCAATGCGTACTTGGTCAGCGATGACGGCACCAGAGACGCCCTGATCATTGACGCGCCGCCGGATGTCACCGAGGTGGTCACCGCCGCTGCCCAGCGGGCCGGGTTGAACCTGACCCGGATCGTGATCACCCACGGCCACTGGGACCACATCGGCGACGCGGCCCGGCTCCATGAAGTCACTGGCGCGCCACTGGTCGGGCTGTCCGGGGTCGATGCGACGCTCCGGAGTCCGTCGACGACGGCAAGCGTCGAGATCCCGCCGTCCCGGCTGGACGCCACCGTCGCGGACGGCGACCTGCTCCAGCTGGGTGAGACGACCTTCATCGTCATGCACCTGCCGGGACATGAGCCCAACCACATCGTGCTGTACTCGGAAGAAGATCGCGTTCTGCTCGGTGGCGACGTCCTGTTTCCGGGCGGGCACGGCCGGACCGATATCGGCGGAGCTGACCAGGCGACGATGGACCAGAGCCTTGCCCGCCTGGCGGAGCTTCCGGACGACGTGACGGTCTACCCGGGTCACGGCGACACGACGACGATCGGCCGCGAGCGCTACTGGATGCCACGGGCGTGAGCCGCTCCCATGACCCGGCGATGATGCGCGGGGGCCGGGCGTGGAGCTGACGATCGAGATCCTGTCGTGGATCGGCACGTTCGTCTTCGGCCTGTCCGGTGGGCTGACCGCGGCCCGGCGCCAGATGGACCTGTTCGGGTTCGTCGTGATCGCGATGGTGACCGGCACCGGCGGCGGGACGTTGCGTGACCTGTTGCTCGGCGTCGGGCCGGTCTCGTGGGTGCAGGAGCCGCGCTTTCTCGTTGTCAGCGCGGTGGCTGGCGTGATCGCCTTCTTCGCCAACCCGTTGCTGCAGAAGCTGGATGTGCCGCGACGCGGGGCGCTGGTCTGGGCCGACGCGGTCGGGCTGTCGGTGTTCGCCGTATCGGGGACGACCATCGCGATGGCCTACGACCTGCCGGCGATCTCTGTCGTGATTCTCGGGATGCTGACGGCGGTCGGAGGCGGCGTGATCCGCGACCTGCTCAGCGACACGATCCCGCTGATCCTGCACCGGGAGCTGTACGCCACCGCTGCCGTCGCCGGCAGCGTGGCGGTGCTCGTCCTGGACCGGCTTGGGGCCGAGCCGGTCACCGCGACCATCGTCGCGACCGGCGTCGCCTTCATCGTCCGCGCCTACGGCATCCTTACCGGCTGGTCGCTCCCGCAGTACCGCTCCTCCGATCTTGACGCGGGGATCCGTCCCTGACCCTCACGGCAGGATCGATTCGCTCTCCAGGTATTCATCGACCAGCCATCTCCCATCGACCTCGGCCAGGACATAGGTCGCGGTCGTCGCCCGTCCGTTGGTCGCCGGCGCGACGACCGCGACGCGCCCATCAGGCAGCCCGACGGCACTGATGGGCTCGCCCGGCGCACTGACATAGAGCACCACGGCGTCGTATCCGATGGTCCGGAGGCGTTCACGAACCCAGTCCCTCCGGAAGAAGTCGTCCGTGAAGAGGGCGGCGTACTCGTTCCCGTACAGGAAGAAGTTCTGGATGTCGTAGAGGCTCGCCCGGTCGGGGTTGAGCCGGGCACAGGCGTTCATGTCGGCGAACGTCTCGCCGATGGCAGCCAGCGTCGCGTCGTCGACCGCCTCGCCGTCCGGGATGTCTTCCGGCGGGAGAACCGGCGTCCGGAGCAGCCCGTACTCGTCCCATTCGGGTTCGGCCAGCGTCACGGCTGGCGGACCATCGAGGGACGGTGGGATCGCACCGTAGCGACCGCGCTCCAGCTCCGGTCGCGGGGGCACGTCGCACGCCGGCAGACCAGTGACATCGATGAGTGGTGGGTCGTCACCCGGCGCCTCGGAGCTGGGCGTGGCGTCGACCGTCGACGAGGTGTCGACTGAGGGCGTCGCGGCGGTGGGCTCTGCCGATACGGGGCCGATCGCGACCAGGCGCCCCGTGCCGACCGGCACGAGGACCACGCCGCCGGACACCGCGACGGGCGCGGCCACGCCTTCTGCGGTCAGCACGCGCCAGAGGAGCGTGCCGTCGACCGCCTCGATCGCGTAGAGCTGATCGCTCGGCCCACCGGCGTAGACGACGCCGTCCGCGACGGTTACGGGCTGGGTGATCGCCAGGTCGTTCGCGTTGATGAACTGCCACCGTTCCTCACCGGTCCCGGCATTGAACGCCCGGACACCGTTGCCGCCCTGAACGTAGACGGTGTCCCCGGCGATGGTCGGAGGGTCATAGAAGTAGGCCTCGGTCCGGGCGGTCCAGCGCGGCTCGCCGGTCTCCGCGTCGAGCGCGACGACCTCCTGCCGGATCTCGGCCGCGGATGGTTCCGACCGGCCATAGACCACGACCCCGGCACCAATCGAAGGGCCGGTCGGAGCATAGGAGACGGCTCCACCGGGGAACGGGGTGCCGCGTTCGGCGATCGTCTCGTCCGACTCCCAGATTGGCTCGCCGTCTTCCGTCCGGAAGGCGAGCAACGCCAGCGTCGTCCGGGTGCTGTCGAGCGACGACGCCACGACCACACCGTTCTCCGCCGTGAGGGTGGCCGGGAACTGGCCGGGCAGCTCCCGCTCCCACAGCCGCTCGCCGGTCGACAGGTCGAGGGCGAGGAGGGTGTCACCGCCGAACGTGACGACCACGGTGTCCCCATCGACCACCGGCACGCTTGGCGCGGCGTCGACGGCGGTCGCCCACCGGACCATGCCGGTCACAGCATCCACCCCGACCACGGCCGCGGCCCAGAACTCCGGCGCCTCCGGGTCGGGCGTGGGGGCGTCCACCTTCCCCGGTGCCCCCATCACGAAGAGGTCACCGGCCGGCACCGCTACTGGTGGCTGAGGGAAAAGGCCGGGCCGTGTCTCCCAGCGGGGTTCACCGGTGACCAAGTCATAGCCCCGGAGCCGGTCCGAGCCGAATGCGACGACCCCACTTGCGACGCCCGGCGTGCCGCCGAAGGTCGTTGGGTCGACCTATCGTTCGTCCTCGTTGGGAACCTGCCAGAGCAGGCCGGGCACAGAGTTACTAGGTTGGGAACCTGCCAGAGCAGGCCGGGCACAGAGTTACTAGGGGTGGGCGTCGCCTGCCGGGCGGTGGTCGCGATGGGCGCGCTGAGCAGTGATACGGTCAGCAGGGCGATGAGGATGGTGGGCAGCGTTGCCCTGACCGGACGCGACGACCGTCGGGGAGACGGAGTCATGAGTGGTCCTCTCCGGTGAGCGCCGGGGCGGGCCGTTTGTCCGGCCCGCGATGTTCAGCGCATCTGGTACCTAACCATCGTAGGGAGGACGTGTCACGAAACGTCGACCACGGCAGAGCTGGGCAACCGGTCAGGCATCTCCTCGGACCATCGTTAGAGCGAGTGGTCGCATGGGTGTGAAGTCAGGGAGAGGCCAGGGGCCACGGTCGCTGGGGGCGCTAGGACATCATTCGCCGTCATCACAGCCAGTGCGTTGATGCGTCAGGCTGGAGTGATGTCCCTCTAGGCAGGGTGACGAACTCGGACGGGCACGGTGCCTGAGCACCGACGTCCGGGCTAGGCAGGGCGGTCCAGCGACGTGAGGCGCTGGACCGCTGACTGCCGTAGTCGATAGCCGCTCAGCGGACCGGCAACTCGTATTCAGCCGCCGCATGGGCGATCTCTTCCATCTCCGCCTCGTCGTCGATCACCGGGATGTCCCGGAGCCGCCGGACGGATGACACCAGGATCGGGACGGTCGCCAGTGCGATCCCGACCGACGCGACGATCATCGTCTCGCGGACCGAGAGGACGAACGGCAGCAGGCCAGCACCCAGCGTCCCGAGCAACTGCCCGCCGAACTGCGTCATCCGCAGGATCGACTGGACCCGACCCTGCCACTGATCTGGCGCGCCGGCCTGGACGAGGCTCGTCTCGGCGATCTCGTAGACCGTCCAGGCGGAGTCGCCGAAGAACTGCTGTGTAAGGATCAGCGCGAAGGCGAGCAGCGACGCCTCGGTCGAGAGCGGCACCAGCAGGTTGGCCACCGCGATCACCACCAGCGCCGCGACCATCGCGTAGCCAACGCCCAGCCGCCGGGTGATCCGCCCGGCGAAGACGGCCCCACCTAGCGCCGCCGCTCCGCCCAGCGCGAACGACACGCCGCTGATCGCCTCCGAGAAGCCGATCTCGCGCAGGATGTAGAGCACGTAGAGCGTGCCCAGCATCGACGTGAACAGGTTGAAGACGAAGGCTGACGCCAGCACCGCTCGCAGGAGTCCCGTCGTCGCCACGTAGCGGAACCCGGAGGCGATCTCGGTGGTCACGGGCAGCCGCGCGTCGTGGTCGTGCGGGCGCGGCTCCGGCTTCCTAATCCGCGACACGATCCAGGCCGACCAGAGAAAGGTCAGCGAGGTGATCACGAAGACGAACGGGGCCGTCAGCAGGCGGACCAGCCCCCCCGCCGACGCGAACGCCGCCGCCTCGACGACCGACCCGGCGCCGGTCAGACGGCTGTTGGCCTCGGTCAGCTGCGTCCGGGAGACCAGCCAGGGCAGGTGCGCCCGGTTGGCGACGTCGAACGACAGCGACAGCACGCTCATCAGCGCGGCGAGGACGTAGAGCAGGTTCATGCCGAGCGTGTCCGTCAGCGCAGCGACCGGGACTGCGCCGACAACGATCGCCCGGCTGATGTCGGTCAGGATCATCACCGGCCGACGCCGGGTCCGGTCGACCAGGACGCCGACGAATGGTCCGGCGACGAACGCCGGGACCAGCCCGCACATCCCCAGCAGCGATAGCTGGAACGGGCTGGCGTCAAGGGTGTTGATCGCAAGGAACGACAGGACCAGGCCGGCCGTCAGCGAGCCGAAGGTCGAGATGGTCTGAGCGGACCAGAGCCGCAGGAAATCAGGGTCTTGCCAGAGGCCCCTTCGCAATCGGGACCGGATGGTCGACAGGGCAGACATGCAGGTTCTCCCGGAAGAGGATCGACAGGGTGAGCAGGGTGTTGCGGCCAGATCGCCGTGTGACGAGGCGCAGACTCATCCGTGTTCTCCTCTCCCGGGCGGCAGATTCGCCGGGCCGGGTCGTCGCTGATCGCCCCCACCGGGCGTGGCGTCCGGTATCGTAGCCAACCGACGCCGGAACAGAGGAAGAGGTTCCCGCGGCCCGGCGGAGTCCATCGCCGGACGCCGGGCCGGTTCGCGGGTTCACTAAATATCAGCGACGAAATTGCGCGTTCTTCAGTCCGTGTGATACGGTGCGCAGACTTCGCATTCGACTCGCCCGGAGGGTGATCATGGCGCAACGTCGCGTCACCATCGACGACATTGCCCGAGAGGCACAGGCGTCGCCGACGACGGTATCGCTCGTGTTGCGGGACAAGCCCGGGATCAGCTCCGAGACCCGCCAGCGGGTGCTGGCCGTCGCCCGCTCGCTGGGCTACCAGCATCGCCGGCAGGTCCGCCCCAGCTCGACCACCGAGCCGATCAATGTCGGCCTGGTCGTCCGCGCCAACGAGCGGGACGGGGAGGCCGGGTTGCCACCGATCAACCCGTTCTACTCTTGGGTGGTCGCTGGGATCGAGTCCGCCGCGCGGGCGGGATCGATCAACCTGCTCTACGCCAGCCTGACCGTCGACGCCGCCAACCGCCACCTGCACCTGCCGATGCACCTGCTCCAGCAGGAGCTGGACGGCGTCCTGCTGGTCGGGGCGTTCCGGCCCGACACCGTCGAGGCCATCACCGTCTCGCGCTCCTGCCCGATCGTCATGGTCGATGGCCGGAGTGGCGTTCCCGGCATGGACGCGATCACGACGGACAACGTCGGCGGCGCCATGGTGGCCGTTCGCCACGTCTTCGCCCGTGGCCACCGGCAGATCGCGTTCCTCGGGCCGGCCGAGGGCACCAACCCGAACTTCGACGAGCGCCGCGAGGGGTACCGGGCCGTGCTGAGCGAGTACGGGCTCGAGCCTGTCGAGCTGGCGGTCGAGGGCGATCGGGTGGAGGATGCCATCGATGAGCTGACCGACGGCCGCACCGGTGTGACGGCGCTGTTTGCCGCCAACGACCGCTTCGCCCTGTCCGCCATTGCGGCAATCGAGCGACGCGGCCTCCGCGTACCGACCGACTTCTCCGTGATGGGCTTCGACAACATCGAGGTCCGTAACGGGGCCGAGCAGATCCTGACGACGATGGCGGTCGACAAGACGTCGCTCGGCCGGCTGGCCGTCGAGACGTTGCGCTACCGGATCGCCTGGCCGGATGCGTCGGAGATCACCTTGTCATTACGGCCACGGCTGGTGAAACGCACCTCCGTTGGATCCGGGCCGGAGTCGGACCGGGTGCTCACCGGGGTGATACAGGAGGCGTCGTCAGTCGCCGCCGGCCAGTAGGACCAGATCGACCGCCTGACCACGGGGTCCGGTCGGTACACTGCGTCCCCGGAATGATCCGGGGTTCAGGACTATTCGTCCGGCGGGGATGCCGGGGATGTCCGGGGAAAGAGAGGGCGCGATGGCAACGCTGCGGTTGGGCAAAGGGGCGGAACGCCGGAGCGCCGGGGGCAGGCCGTCCCTGGCGACGCGGATCTGGCGAGACCGCTGGATGTATGCCTTCATCCTCCCAGGATTCATCTATTTCATCGTCTTCGTTTATGTCCCGTTCCTGTTCAACATCATCGCCTGGAAGGACTACTCGATCTTCCAGGGCGTTCGGGCCAGCCCGTGGGTGGGCTGGGAGAACTTCGAGCGCCTGCTGACCGACCAGGACTTCCACCGGGCGCTGACCAATACGATTCAGATCGAGGCACTCCAGCTGATCTTCGCCTTCCCGGCCCCGCTGGCTTTGGCGCTGCTGCTTCACTCGATCATCAGCGACCGGGTGAAGCGCGGTGTCCAGAGCATCGTCTATCTGCCCCACTTCCTCTCGTGGGTGATCGTGATCGCCCTCTGGCAGCAGACGTTCGGTGGCGCCGGCTTCATCAATCAGCTGCTCGCCAACCAGGGCTTCGACCGCATCAACATCATGGGCAACCCGGACTTCTTCAAGCCGCTGGTCGTCCTGCAATCGATCTGGAAGGAGATCGGCTGGGGAACCATCATCTTCCTCGCCGCGCTGACCCGGATCGATACCCAGCTCTATGAGGCTGCCGTGATCGATGGCGCCAATGGGCGCCGCCGGCTGCTTGACGTCACCCTGCCCGGCATCATGGGCATCATCATCCTGCTCCTGATCCTCCGCATGGGGTCGATGTTCTCCACTGGCTTCGAGCAGTACTTCCTCCAGCGCAATGCCGTCGGCCCGGAGGCCGCCGAAGTCATCGATACGTATGTCTACTACTCGGCCTTCCAGGGAGGCGACTGGTCGTTCAGCGCCACCGTTGGGTTGGTTCGTGGCGCCGTCGCCGCAATCATGATCCTCGGCGCCAACTGGCTGGCGCGGAAGATCACCGGAGAGGGGCTGTTCTAGATGGCTACCGCCCAGGAGAACACCAGGCCCGGCACTGCTGTCGGCCCGCTCGTCGTTCCCACCCCGACCGGCAAGCGCCGACGGCGATCCTCTGCCCGGCCGATCTGGATGGAGGAGCCCGGGCCCCTGATGAAGGCGGCCAAGTTCCTTGCGCTCGCTTTCATCACGATCATCATGCTGTTCCCGCTGGTCTACGTCGTCGCGGTCAGCTTCTCGTCCGCGAAGGACGTGCTCGGCGGGGGCCTGATCCTGTTCCCGCGTAACCCGACGCTGGAGTCCTACGAGGCGGTCCTTCGCGGTGGCGTCGTCTCCCGGGCCCTCATTGTCAGCGTGCTGGTGACGCTGATCGGGACCGCGGCGCAGATGGTCTTCACGACGACGCTGGCCTATGGCCTGTCCCGGCCGACGGTCTGGGGCAGCAAGGTCGTCCTGTTCGTCGTACTCGGCGCCCTGATCTTCTACCCCGGCCTCCTCCCGATGTACCTCCTCGTCAAGGAGCTCGGGATGCTCAACACCTACCAGTCCCTGATCATCCCCGGGCTGATCAGCGCCTGGAACCTGATCATCGTCCGCAACTTCTTCATGAACATCCCGCAGGAACTGACGGACGCCGCCAGGATCGATGGCGCCTCCGATCCGCAGGTGTTCTTCCGGATCATGCTGCCGCTGTCCAAGGCCGTGCTCGCCGTGATCGCGCTGTTCTACGGGGTCGGCCTCTGGAACGCCTGGTTCAACGCCTTCCTCTATCTGTCCGACAACACGATGTGGCCGATCCAGAATGTGCTCCGGACCTACGTCACCCAGGGGATCAGCGTCGCGGCCGCCGAATCCTTCGCGCCAGGACAGGCCCCGCCACCGGCCCAGTCCATCCAGATGGCTGTCGTCGTCCTCGGGACGCTGCCGATCCTGCTCGTCTACCCGTTCCTGCAGCGCTACTTCACCAAGGGTGTCCTCACCGGCTCGATCAAGGGCTGACGCGGTCAGCCGGTCCGCGCTGGCGTGGCAGCCAGCGCGGACCGGCCCCGGCGCCGCGTCCCACGCGCTCCACGCCTTGGCCTGACCAGCCACGTCCCCGGCCTGCTGATTTGATCGATGGAGGTACCCGGTGAGTCCATGACCCACGGGTAGGGCGGTCCACGTTCCGGAACCGTCCACCATGGCCGGTTCAGGCATCAGGACCGGCCCGAATCGCAGTCTCCCCGGCGCATGGGCCCCGGGGTCCGCAGTACAGAAACAGGGAGTCCGATGACCGACAATGACCAGTCGTTCCGCTCCATTCTTCGCCCGACGTCGGGCCCGTCGAAGCGGGTCTCGCGGCGCAATCTCGTCCGTGGGGCCGCCGGTGGCGCCGCCGCGTTTGGAGCCGCCGCCGCGCTGCCGCGCATCACCTTTGCCCAGGACAGCACGCCGGCCGCGACGCCTGGCGCGACTCCGGACGCCACGCCCGGTTCGACGCCGGTCGCCGGCGGCACGCAGCCCGTTCCGGGGCAGATCCACTATCCGTCCGGCCGCGAGGGCGTGCCCGATGCCTACACCGGTCTGCCCGAGCAGTTCGTCTCGTCGCAGGGGGCCCCCGGCACCGGCGGAACGGTTCGTGCCCTGACCATCGCCTACGATCCTCCGCCCCCGGGCCGCGACAGCAACCCGTACTGGCAGGAGCTGGAGCGCCGTCTCGGCGTGACGTGGGAGATCGACATCGTCCCGCAGCCGCAGTACGGCGAAGTTACCTCGGCCCGGCTGGCTGGCGGCGACCTGCCCGACATCTTCTATATCAACCCCGGCCAGAGCGCGCCGCAGCAGTACCAGGCGTTGCAGCAGGGGGCTTTCCAGGACCTGACGCCGTATGTCACCGGTGAAGCTCTCCAGCAGTTCCCGAACCTGCGGAACATCCCGGAGTACGTCTGGAACAACGTCAAGTTCCAGGGCAAGATCCTCGGGATCCCGTCCCCGCATAGTTCCCGCTACGGCAACGTTCCCCATTACCGGTCGGACTGGGCGGAGACGGTCGGCCTCTCCGGCGCCCAGGGCCCGGAGCAGATGATGCAGCTGCTCCAGGCGTTCACCAGTGGTGATCCGAACGGCAACGGTAACCCGGACACCTGGGGCCAGGGCCGCTTCGAGGGTGGCTGGCTGCCTTGGGACAACACGCTCGCCAGCACCATGTTCCGGGTGCCGCACGACTGGCGCGTCAACCCCGACGGGACGATGACGTACCAGATCGAGACGGATGAGTACCGGCAGGCGATCGACTACATGCGGCAGCTGTACGCCGCCGGGACCTACCACCCCGACGCCGCCAATATGACCTTCTCGACGGCGCAGGAAGCGTTCATCGCCGGCACGACCGGGCTCCATTCCGAGGGCTTCGGCTCGTTCTACGGGACCGGTAGCGTGACGGACCGGGCGCAGCTGGTCAACCCGGCAGCGGCGGTGACCGCGATGTATCCCGTGGGTCCGGATGGACAGCCGGGCGTCGTCCGGAACACGCCGGGCTTCTTCGGCTTCAACGGTATCCCGGCCAGCGTGACTGACGAGGATCGGGTCATGGAGCTGCTCCGGATCCTGGACTACCTGAACTCCCCGTTCGGCTCGGAGGAGTGGCTGTTCCTCAACTACGGTATCGAGGGGACGCACTTCAACCGCGACCCGGAGACCGGCGCGCCGATCGTCACGGATCAGCTGCGCCAGGACCGCTCGGCGCTGGTCTATCTGATGCCGCCGAGCCCGACCTTCTACTATCCCGACCAGCCGGAGCTGGCCCTGACCGTCATGGATCAGGCGATCCGGAACTTCGACATCGGGATCGACAACCCGGCACTGACGCTGTTCTCGGAGACCAACGTCGAGAATGGTCCGGCGCTCAACCAGTTCGGTGCCGACAGCATCAACGCCATCGTTACCGGCCGGGCCTCCTTCGAGGAGCTCGACGCCGCGATCGCCGGTTGGCGTGAGCGTGGTGGCGACCAGATCCGGGCCGAGTACGAGGAGGCCCTGGCCCAGCAGGGCTAGTCCTCCACGAACACCCGGGTCGGACGCAGATGACCCAGGGGCACCGGGATACCGGTGCCCCTGGGTCTTACCGTTTTTCCGGTATCGGGCAGGACCATTGGTCCGGCGCTCAGTCGGTCGGGGAGTGATCGCATCGCCGCAATCGCTGCCCGTCGGAACGACTTCTCGATGTCCGATTCGGTTATCCAACCCTGGCGGGACTGGGCAGTCCATCGGGCGCGCTCCGAAGGTCAAGAGTGTTTGGCCCGGTCGCTCCGGGGCCGAGGAGTGATCTACGACAGGGCGGGACGGTCGATTCTGATTCGATCCCTGCGAGAACCTGCCCCGTTCCTGCTGGCCAGGCAATCAACCAGCGAAGAATTGCCTGTTTTTCCACTATCAGGACACCAGTCAGATCAGTAAAGGTGTGCGAAGATAACGGGGCCGATGCTGGCAATCAATCGTCTCTGGCCGTACGGAGAGGACAAGAGCATCATGACGTCACGGAAGTCGTCGTTGATCACCCCCGCGACCCATCGTCTGACGGACCGCCGGACACTGCTCCGATGGGGAGGTGCCGCGGCTGCAGGCGTCGCCGCCATCGGCAGTCTGCCCAGGATCAGCTTCGCGCAGGACGCGACTCCGGCCGCGGGCGGTACCCCGGCCGCTGATGGCTACTACCCGTCCAACAACCCGGCCGTGCCTGATGCATACACCAAGGCGCCGGAGCCGTTCGTCTCCTACGACGGGGTCCCGGGCAGCGGCGGGACTGTGCGCGCGCTGACCATCGGCTACAACCCACCGCCCCCGGGCCGCGACAGCAACCCGTACTGGCAGGAGATGGAGCGCCGCCTCGGCGTCACGTGGGAGATCGACATCGTCCCGCAGCCACAGTGGGGTGAGATCACCTCGGCCAGGCTCGCCGGCGGCGACCTTCCGGACCTGTTCTACCTGAACCCGCAGCAGGGTGCCCCGCAGCAGTGGCAGGCTCTCCAGCAGGGTGCCTTCCTCGACCTCACCGATTACGTGACTGGTGATGCGCTTCAGCAGTTCCCGAACCTGGCGACGTTCCCGCAGTACGCGTGGGACA
This sequence comes from Thermomicrobiales bacterium, assembly GCA_035944555.1. Lineage (GTDB taxonomy): Bacteria > Chloroflexota > Chloroflexia > Thermomicrobiales > UBA6265 > CADCWK01. The sequence goes on along the minus strand of DASZAY010000026.1, from coordinate 309,038 downwards.
ACGTCCGGTTCCAGGGGAAGATCTACGGCGTCCCGAAAGTGACCGGCGCCCAGTTCAGCTCGCTGCCGTTCTACCGGGCCGACTGGGTCGAAAATCTCGGCATCGCCCCGCCGACCACCCCGGACACCGTGCGTGAGATGCTCGTCGCGTTCACCCAGGGTGACCCGGACGGCAATGGCTCGGCCGACACCTACGGCATGAGCCGGCACTGGTTCGGCTGGCACGTCATGGACAACAAGCTGGCCGCCTATATGTACCGCGCGCCGCGCGAGTGGCGGATCAACGACGATGGCTCGATGGTGTTCACCAACGAGACCGAGGAGTTCCGGCAGGAAGTCCAGTGGCAGGCGGAGACGTATGCCGCGGGCGGCTACCATCCGGACGCCGCGACGATGACCCACCCCCAGGCTCAGGCAGCCTTCATCGCCGGCCAGACGGGCCTGCACCTCGATGCACTGACGACGATGATGACGCCGGGCAACATCATCACCAAGATGCAGATGAACAATCCGGAGGCCCGCCTCGCGCCGTACGTCCCGGTCGGTGAAGACGGCCAGCCCGGTGCGACATGGAACGACCCCGGCTTCTTCGGCTTCACCGCCATCCCGTCGTCGGTGAGCGACGATGAGCGCCTTCTGGAGCTCCTGCGCATCCTGGATTACCTCGCCGCGCCGTTCGGCTCGGAGGAGTCCAACTTCTTCAACTACGGTATCGAGGGGATCCATCACACGGTCAATGAGAGCGGCGCCCGGATCATCAATGACCAGGGCCGCCTCGAGCGTGGTGACCTGGACTATGTGATGGACGGGATCCCGGTCTACTACTTCCCGGAGCAGCCCGAGCTGGGCCCGGAACTCCAGCAGATCGCGCTCAGTTCCGCCGCGCTTGGCCGGGACAACCCGACCATCCGCCTGTTCTCGCCGACCCACGTCGAGAGCGGCCCGGCGTTGGAGCAGTACGGCGTCGACCGGATCGCCGCGATGGTCACCGGGCGCGAGTCGCTGGATAACTTCGACGAGGCCGTGGCCGACTGGCGAAGCCGTGGCGGCGACCAGATCCGCAGCGAGTTCGAGGCCGCGCTGCAGGAGCAGGGCGGCGCGTAGGACGCCAGCTCACCAGACGAGGATCACTGACATCGCCGTCCGTCCTGAGCCCAAGGGCCCGGGCCGGGCGGCGATCCGCGTTGAGTCCGCCGGACCAGCGCGAGCGGATGGCGCGGAACCAGCCAGTTGACCATGGCGAAAGCCAACCTTGGACACGCATCCCGGGACGCCGCGACGGATTCCCACCAACTCCGATCGTCCCGCGATCCATCGGCGGTGAGGACCGGGTTCTGAGCTCCCTCGCTATCCGGATCGGAGGAATGGACGTTCCTCTCCTATGGTCGAGGGCGAGCACTTCGAGCGTGATGCCAACGGGGACGTGATCGTCAACGTCCTCGGTCGACAGGAGCGGTCGGACTGATTTCCCTGATGCCTCCGCCGTCCCCGCCCTTCTCCGTGGAACCGGGCGAATCAGATATTCCCCATGGCCTGGGGAACCGGCTCAGTTGATTGACGATGGCAACCATCTGGCAATGCGTTCAGGGCCGACCGGGCGGTTTCGCCCGGTGTCAATCGGGCCGTGGACGTGTTCCGCACGTCATGCAACCCGGAGAAGGATGGCTCCACCATGTCGACAGGTCATTCCCCTCGACTGACCCGCCGAGCCGCGCTGGCCGGTGCCGCCGCCGCGACGACCGCGCTCGTCGCCGCGCCCCGGATCACATTCGCCCAGGACACCGCGACCCCTGCCGCGATGCCGGTCACGGACAACGGTTTCGTCCGGTCGACCGTCGATGGCGTGCCGGACGTCTGTCTCCAGCTGCCGCAGCCCTACGCCGCGACCTCGGGCGTGCCGGGCAACGGCGGAACCGTCCGCGCCTTCACGATCTCGTACGCGACGCCCGGCCCGGGCCGCGACGACAACCCCTACTGGCAGGAGCTGGAGCGCCGCCTTGGCGTGACGTGGGAGATCGACATGACCCCGCAGCCAGCCTATGGCGAGAAGAGTTCCGCCTACTTCGCCGGCGGCGACCTACCGGATCTGTTCTACCTGAACCCCAACCAGGGCGCACCCCAGCAGTGGCAGGGACTGAACCAGGGGGCATTCCTCGACCTGACTGACTATCTGACCGGTGAGGGGCTGGCCCAGTTCCCCAACCTGGCCGCCTTCCCGGAGTTCGCCTGGCGCAACTCCCGGTTCCAGGGTCGCCAATACGGCATCCCGCTGCCCGGAGGGATCGCGTCCGACCTGCCGTTCTACCGCAGTGACTGGGCAACCACGATCGGCGTCACCCCGAGCCGGACGTTGACCGTCGACCAGATCGGCCAGTTGCTCACCGGCTTCAGCACGGGCGACCCGAATGGCAACGGCAATCCCGACACCTGGGGGGCCGGTCGGTTCAACAGCGGCTGGACGACCTGGGACAACGGCTACGCGGTGTTCGGCCACGGCGTGCCCTTCGACTGGCGCCTGGAGGCCGACGGCACCATGACGGCGATGGCGGAGACCGGCGAGTACCGGCAGGCGCTCGAATTCCTGACCAACGCCTACGCTGCCGGGGCCTATCACCCCGACGCGGCGACGATGACGTATGCGGCCGCACTCGACACCTTCGTCGCTGGTGGGACCGGGTTCCATTCCGAGTCATTCGGGTCGTTCTTTGGTGCGACCGGTGTCGGCACACGAATCCAGCAGGTCAACCCGGCGGGAACGCTCGAGTACGTGGTCCCGCACCGGGCCAACGGGACGCCGGGCGTGACGTGGAATACGCCTGGGTTCTTCGGCATGGTCGCGATCCCGTCCTCGGTCGACGGGGATGAGGAGCGGGTCCTGGAGCTGCTCCGGATCATGGACTGGCTGGCGGCTCCGTTCGGGTCGGAGGAATGGCTGTTCAAGACCTACGGGATCGAGGGGCTCCATTTCACCCGTGATGAGCGGGGCAACCCGATCACCACCGAACAGGGCACCCTGGAGCGGGCCGCGCTCACCTACTTCGGCGGCACCCCGTCCGTCATCTTCACGCCTGAGGAGCCTGAGATCGGACTGACGGTCCAGCAGGGGCTCCACGAGTCGGTCGCCGTCGGGATTGACAACCCGGCCCTCACGCTCTATTCCGAGACGGAAGTCTCCACCGGTCCGTCGCTGGACCAGTTCGCGACTGACCGGGTGACGGCGATCGTGACCGGCCGGGAGCCGCTGTCATCCTTCGACTCGGTCATCCAGGAATGGCTGGACCGTGGTGGCCAGCAGATCCGTGAGGAGTACGAGCAGGCGTTGCAGGAGCAGGGCGGCCTGTAGGCACAGACCCGGCTACGCATGACGGACGACGGCCCGGGAGCAGCGCTCCCGGGCCGTCGTCATCGGTCACGTACTGCCGCGGAACCGGCGTACGCTGGCTGGTGTGCGGGTCGCTAGACCCTGACGAGATACTGGGTCAAGACGAAGCCGTACTGGCCGTTGTACGTCACCGGCGTATAGCCGTTGGCGGAGACCTGCGGACCCGTGCAGGTCGCGCCGGCCGGAAGCACGCCGACCAGCCGGGACGAGGCACTGGACTGCTCGCGCATGTTGAGCGTCGCCGTTGCCCGGTAGGTGACCTGCTGGGTATTGGGGTTGTGGCGGGTGACGAGGGGGCCGTACACCCAGCCGATATCGCCGGGGGTGCTGACCTCGACGAAGTCGCCGGAGACGCGGCCGGACAGGGTCACCGCGGTGCCGGCGGGCAGCACCCGGATGACGTTGTTGCCGTAGGACGGGTCCATCCGGAAGTTGGCGGCCGAGTTGATCGTCGCCGGGCCGGTCGCGCCACCATTGGTCGGGGGCGGATTGCCACCGCCGCCCTGCCGGAGCGACGAGTCGATCATCCAGCCAAGCCGGCCACCGATGCTGACGGCCCGGAAGCCGTTGACGATCTGCGTGCCGATGTTGACGACCGTGTTCGCGGCAACGACCTGGATAACCGAGGAGCCGGTGCTGGCCCCGGTGCGGAAGTTGGTCGCGACCGAGACGGTTGCAGTGGCGGCGAAGCTCTGGGACGGGTCAGGGCCGTCGGAGCTGCCGCTGTTGCCCGCGTTCTTCAGGTAGGCGACTGCGACCCAGCCGGTCTGGTTGCCGTAGACGGTGCTGCGGAAGCCATTCTGTTCCCCGCTGTAGGTGACAAGGGCGGTCCCGGCCGGGATTACGGCAAGGACGCGGGACGAGGTGCTGGCCGATTCGCGGAGGTTCAGGGCAGCGGTCGTGACCCAGTTGCCGGTCGGGGTGCTCCGCTCCGGGCGGTCGGATTGGGCGCCGGCGGACCGGGCGAACCCACCAGCGGCGATCGCGGCGAACGCCCCGCCGGCGAGCATGCCCGCGAAGCGACGGCGGGATAGGTTTCCGGTTACACCCGGGGCGGTGACGGTGGAGACGGAAACGTCAGACGGCATCTGATTGGCACCCATGCTGGACATCCTTCTTAGATGAAGAACGATTCGGGATGTTCGCCACTCCCGGTCCCCAAGCGGCAGCGCAATGGCACACCCCGGGGACATCTATTCAGACGTCGGCCGGGCGGCAAGGGTTCCCTGACGGGGTGGAAGTACATCTGGCGAGGGCGCAGCGATGCGCCTGACTCGTGGGTGAATCTGACCTCGAACTAGTTGGCCTGGTCGGAAACGGACGGGGCATCCGCCGGGGTGGCGGTCCGGAGGTCTCCGGCGGGGAGCCAGACGGAGACGGTCGTGCCGATCTCGACCGTGCTCTCCACCGAGACCCGGCCACCGTGCTGTTCGACCAGCTGGCGGACACCGGAGAGGCCGATGCCACTGCCTTCGATGACGCCGACGTTGGCGCCGCGGTGGAAGCGATCGAACAGACGAGGGAGATCCTGGGGAGGGATCCCGATGCCCTCGTCGGCGATCATGATGGTGCCGCCGGCGCGCCCGTCTACGGTGGCGTCGTCCAGCGTCACGGCGATCGTCCCGCCGTTGGGAGAGTACTTGATCGCATTGCTGATCAGGTTGTCCAGGACGCGCCGCAACCGGACGGTGTCGCCCTGGACCGTGACCGGGACGCGCACCTCGACCTCGAAGTGATGGGCGGACGTAACCATGCCCGCGTTACGGACGACGTCGTCGATCAGCGCGGACAGATCGACCTCAGTGACGTCCAGCGTGATCGGCTGGCCGGCGCTGAGGTAGACCGTGTCGACCATGTCGTCGATCAGGCGGACCATCCGGGCGGTCCCGTCGTCGATCACGCCGAGACTGCGCATCATCCGCGATTCATCGAGCGTCCCGCGGGCGGCCCGCCGGGCAAGCAACTGGGCTTCGCCCCGGATCGCCGCGACCGGGTTGCGAAGGTCGTGGGCCATGGTATCGATGAATTCCTGGCGCTCCCGCTGAATCCGGATGCTGGTCGTGGCGTCTTCCAGGCTGACCAGCAGCATCGGCTCGTCCGCGTCAGACCACTCCAGCGGCGTGATGTTCACCCGGATGGTTCGCGCACCGAGGCCGGGCATGTCCCGGTGGAGCTCGATCCCGTCGCGGCGGACCTGGTCGTGAAGGGTCGCCCGCAACTCGCCAAGCAGGACCGGGTCATCCCAGCGGCCATCTCCAACGGTCGCTATCGACTGTCCGATGACCGGCGCGCCGTCTAACCGGAATGTGCGGGGAAAGGCGGCGTTGCAGGCAACGATCGTCAGCTGGTTATCCAGGACGATCAACGGTCGGCGCAGCGTGTTGACGATGGCGTCCGCGAAGCTCCGGGCACGGGCGAGCCGGGTATTGGCGAGTTGCAGCCCGAGCTCGGCGGACGCCGATGCGGCCAGGTCCTCGAGGGCGGAGATCTCCTCGGGGGTCCAGTCACGTGGTTCCCGGTCGATCGCACAGAACGTCCCGAGGATCTCGCCCTCCCGGGATCGGAGCGGAACTCCGGCATAGGCGATGATGCCGGCATCGATCACGTTGGCCGCGGTCGGGATGTGCGAGGCGAGGCGGGTATCGCGAATCGTCAGGATCTCACCGGATGCGGCGGGGTACTGGCAAAGCGACATCGAGAGTGGCGACTCGCGATCGCTGGCCCACGGTTCGGGGAGTCCGATCTGTCCGAGGAACCGCTGTCGATCGGGTTCGATCACGGTGACCATTGCGATGGGAACGCCGATCAACCGGCTGGCAAGGCGAGCCAGCCGGTCGAGGGCATCCTGCAGCGACGGAAGGTCAGACATCGAATCTCCGGACAGGGATGAGAGATGGCTTGTGAATGCCATATTGTACCGCGTCCGCCCCGGCGTCCATGACGGCGGGTGCCGAGTTGGGGCAGTGACACGGCGATGATTCGCTGGTCTGCTGGAGGGTTCTCACGTGGCGACCTCGTCCCTCCGCCATTTCGGGGACGAGGTCGCCTTGCTCCTGGTCTGCCCGCGGGGCTCCACGATCAGTGAGCCCCAGGTGAGGCGTGCCGTGATCACCACCCGGTGCTTGCCTGTCGCCGTTACCGTCCCCGGACGGCTGCCATGATGCGGGCAAAATCGTCGAGATCAGGCGCGCGGACGGTGTAGTAGGTGATCCCATAGCGATCGCGGCTGGCCAGCATCTTCTCGACGATCTCGTCCTGTGAGCCGATCAGCGCCACTGGTGACGCCTCGACCGTCTCCGGGGGCACGCCCCACTGCTCGGCCATCCGGTCGACCTCTGCCCGCGTCGCCGCTGCGCCGTCGGTGACGGCGAACCGCTCCAGCAGGACGTTGAACTCCAGCCCATCGAACCGTTCACCGGCGGCTTCCCGCACGGTGGCGACCTTCTGGTCGAAGCCGTCCGGCGAGCCGTCGTTCCGGTCGAAGCCACTGCCGTCCGGCCGGCTCTTCCAGATCAATCCGACGATGTCGGCTTCCCGGGCGGCGAACGAGAGGATGCGCGGTCCACCACCGCCGAGGATCAGCGGCGGGTGTGGCCGCTGGACCGGCTTCGGGTTCCCCGGGAGGTCCTCGACCTGGTAGTGCTTGCCGTCGAACGTGACCGATTCCTTGGTGAAATACCGCTTCAGGATCCTGACCGACTCGAACAGCTTGCCGACCCGGACACCTGGCGCCTCGAACGCGATGCCGGAGCGCTGGTAGTCCGAACCCAGCCAGCCGGCGCCGAGTCCGAGTTCCAGCCGGCCATCGGAGAGGATGTCGACGGTTGCCGCCTCCTGTCCAAGCAGCGCCGGGTGGCGAAAGTCATTGGCCAGCACATACGGGCAGAACCGGAGTGTTTCGGTGACGGCCGCCGCCGAGACGATGGCCGGCCCCCAGGCGAAGACGTCGGTGAAGTGATCGACCGTAGCGAGGACGTCGTACCCCGCCGCCTCAGCGCGCCGGGCCTTATCCTGCCAGTCGGGCCGGGACGTGCCCCGCGTGATCTGCACCCCGAACCGGAAATTGCGCCGTGGCATCGTCGTCTCCCCATGCGTGTCCTGCCGGCCTTCCAGTCGGCGCCTGCCGCATGGTTGCGCACGGGGCGGACCAGCCACCTGCTGGACCGGCCGGAGGCGTCTGGCCCGGCAGGTACCGAGGCTCTCAGGCTGCCCGCAACCGGGCGATCACCGGTCCGAGTGCTTCCATCATCCAGGGGAAGGCGGAGTAGTAGGAGATCCCCCAGCGCTCCTGGCGCTCCTGGAGGGTCGCGACGACCTCGTCAACGGATCCGATCAGGATCATGGGTGAGCCAAGCAGCACATCGCCCGGGAGTTCCCAGTCGTTACTCAGCTTTGCCAGCGCCTCGGACCGCTCGGTCGCATCGTCGGTGATGGTGACGTGCTGAAGCAGGATGTTGAGCGCGATCTCGCCTATCCGCTCACCCGCCGCATCGCGCAACCAGCCGAGCTTGCGGTCGGTCGCGTCCGCCGACGCGTCGGATGTGTCCAGCCCCGAACCATCCCGTCGCGCGATCGGGGTCAGGCTGACGATGTCGGCATGCTGGCCCGCCAGCGTCAGCATCTTCCGGCCGCCGCCGCCGATCAGGATCGGTGGGCAGGCGCGATCCAGCACGCCGTCCGGTCCACCAGCATCCTCGACGCGGTAATACTCGCCCTCGAAGGAGAATGAGGAGCCGCCGAACACGCCGCGGATGACGGTGAGGGCTTCGGCCAGCCGCGCGACGCGGACACCGGGTGGGTCGAAGGGGATGCCGGTCTTCGTGTAATCAGAGCCCAGCCAGCCGGAGCCGAGCCCGAGCTCGAATCGGCCGCCGGACAGCAGGTCCAGCGACGCCGCCTCTAGGGCGGTGAAGACCGGGTTGCGGAAGTCGTTGTCCAGCACGAACGTGCCGATCCGCATCGCCGGGGAGATATCGGCGACCGTCGCGAGGAATGGCCCCCACATGACATGACCGGTCGGATGGTCCGGGACGGTGATGGTGTCGTAGCCGAGGGCTTCAGCCTGCCGGACCTGTTCGGCTAGCTCGTCCCGCCCGCCCGCCTGGCTGACGCGGCCGAGGTGGACGCCGAACCGGTAGGGGTGGATCGTCATCGGTGGATGCTCCTCGTGGTACCGGGCGAACGTTGCCCGGCAGACGACTGGTCGCTCGGACGGCATTGTCGCGCGATGCCGGAGGATGCGGGTCAGCGCTGTCCGGTTCATGCGCCATGATGGCGAAGGCGACGCCTGGTCGCCGTTTGGAAAGGAAAGCAGCCCATGTCCGTCCCCGGTGGTCTTCGTCTGAACAGCGTCGTCCTGAATTCTCCTGATCCGGTCGCGCTGGCCAACTTCTACGCGCGGTTGCTGGGCTGGCCGTACCGGGCCGACCCGGACCCTGAGTGGGTAATGCTGGACAACCCGGCCGGAGGCATCCGGATGTCGTTCCAGAAGGAGTCGATCTACGTCCGCCCGGTTTGGCCCGCCGCGCCCGGAGAGCAGCAGATGATGCAGCACCTCGACATCTTCGTCGACGACATGGATGCGGCCTGCGCGCACGCGGCGGCATGCGGCGCGACGCTTGATCCCTTCCAGCCCCAGGACGATGTCCGTGTCCACCGGGACCCGGACGGCCACGTCTTCTGCCTGTTTACCGAGGAGTAGCCGAGGCTACGACGGGTCAGACTGGTGCGAGTGGGGTATGCGCGCCATCAGGGAGCTCGATGGCGATGGGGTCGCCAGGCCGGATCTCTCCGCCGGTGATGACGACGGCCATCACCCCTGCCTTGCGGACCAGGTCTCCGGCGGCGTCGCGATCAAGCGTCGCCGCCATCAGTCCCTTCCGGAGCCCGTCCAGCTGGGCACATGGGTTCCGCAAGCCGGTCAGTTCGACGACCGCGTCGTTGCCGAGCCGCAATCGCGTGCCGGTCGGTAACCCGAGCAGATCGATCCCGCGGGTCGTGACGTTCTCGCCCATCTCGCCGGGCGCGATCTCGAAGCCGCCGGCCCGCAGCTCGTCGTGCAGTTCGGCGTGGATCAGGTGAACCTGACGCAGGTTGGGCTGATCCGGGTTCCGGGCCACACGGGAGCGGTGCTTCACCGTCTCGCCGGCGTGCGCGTCCCCCTCGACCCCGAGCCCGTCCAGCAACCGGATCGTGTCCACGACCGGCTTGGACATCGTGTGCGCCGGGCTGACACTGACCGCCGTGACCGTCCCATCCATCGGCGATTCCTCCTCGTCCGCCGCCCATTCCGGCAGCAATTGGCCGGTAATAGGGCAGGGGCCACTTCTGACGCGGATGATCCCACGGATTGCGGGAAGAGGGGACATGACCACGAGATTGGGACCGGGTTCTGGGGGAATCATCCTGGCGAACCGGATCAGGCCAGGCTGAGGTCCACGGCGCGGACGACCTCGACGGCATCTCCGACGCGGATGGTGCCGGGTGCGTCGAAGGTCATGTTCTGACCGAACATCACGCCGCGACGGAACTTGCGGTAGCGGGCGAAGGTGCGCAGTGGCTCCTTGCCCGTCTCAGCCGTCTCCTGGTCCGTCGTCGTGATCGCGCAGCGGGCGCAGAGTTTGACGCCGTTGAGCGTCATGTCGCCGATGCGGACCTCACCCCAGCCGTCTTCGGCATTTGGCTCACTCGCGCCTGCGACGACGATGTTCGGGCGGAACCGGTTCATCGGTAGTGCTGCCTCGCCGGCCGCTTCCAGCTGCCGGTTCAGCTCAACCAGTGACTCCTCGCTGATCAGCAGTGCCGGGTAGCCATCGGAGAAGCCGGTCTGGTCGGTCGGTCGGGCGTAGTCTTGGTCGACCTGGCGGACATGGTCGTCTGCCATCCGGGCCAGCCGCACGGGCTGGCGGAGAAAATCGCTCAGCCAGTCCGCGATCTGGTCGCCCTGGTCGACGCCAGGAGCGTGGTCCTTCCAGATCGCAACCGGAATGTGGTTGCCCTCACGCTGGCGGGAGAAACGGATCGGTGGCATGTCCGGCGCCGTGACGTTTAGCCCGTCCTCGGTGAGCTCTGGCGCGATCAGGGCCATCCGTGGTACCTGGCGCTGGGTGAGGAACTGGCCCCCGTCGTCGACGATGACGAATTCGCGGTCGTGCTCGATGCCGCGGGCGTCGAAGGTCGCGGCGTCGAGCGCCTGGCCGCGACAGGACTTGATCGGATAACGGAACAGCCCCGTCACACGGACGCCGTTCGGGGCGGTCGATTCAATCGTCATCGGGGCATTCCTCGGTCGGTTGCCGGATCGGATCGTGCGGGTGGGCGCCAGGTGATTGCTTGCGGCAGTGTACGGGGTTGGTCGGGCGCATGTGCCAGCCGGTCATCGCGTGGGTTAGACTCCGTGTACGGACAGACACGGTGCTGATCCACGCGCGCCCTCCGGCGCCAGTTGCGTCTCCACGCAGACGGCAGGTCCCCCATGGCGGATATCGTTGACTCGTTCGATCCCACTCTCCGACGGCGTGTCCTGCGTGTGCTGGAGCGCGACGCACGGCGCTCGGCAGCACAGGTCGCAGCGGCAGTCGGGGCAGACGAGGCAACGGTCGCCGAGATCATCGCCGAGGCCGAGCGCCACGGGGTGATCCGGCGGTACAAGACCATCATCGGGTGGGACCGGATCGGGGAGAACGAGAAGGTCGTCGCCTTCATCGACGTCTCCGTCCAGCCCGAGCGTGACACCGGTTTCGACCATGTCGCCACGCGAATCGCCCGCTTTCCCGAGGTCCGCAGCGTCCACCTCGTGTCCGGGAACAACGACCTCCGGATCGTGATCGAGGGGTCCAGTCTGCAGGCCGTGGCCGCATTCGTCGCCCATAAGCTGTCCCCACTCGATGGGGTCACGGCGACGGAGACGCACTTCCTGCTCAAGGCTTACAAGGAAGACGGCGAGACGCTGACCGACGAGATGGCCGAAGACAACCGGCTGGCGGTCGCTCCGTAGCGCCGCGGGAGACACACGAGATGACCAGCGAGAACATGACTTCCCGGGTCGGCGAGCCGTCCCGTCCCTCCGGCGACGCCCGCGTCAGCAGTTCCGCCAACGGCACCGGTAGCACCGCCCGCAACGTTGTCACCAGCGCGACGAGCGGGTCCGGTGCGCTTCGCATCGCGCAGGGCGTCGATGCGGTCCCGCAGTCCGGGATCCGTCGCCTGTTCGACATCGTGACCGAGATGGACGATGTCATCTCGCTCGGGGTCGGCGAGCCGGACTTCTCGACACCATGGCGCGTCCGCGAGGCTGCCATCCACGGGCTGGAGAAGCGCCGCGTCACCTACACCGGCAACTCCGGCCTGCCCGAGCTGCGCGAGGCGATCGCCCGCTACATCGATGGGCGGACCGGTGTCCGCTACCAGTCCGATGGCGAGGTCCTCGTCACCGTTGGCGTCTCCGAGGCGCTGGACCTGGCGCTGCGGGCGATCCTCGATCCCGGCGACGAGGTGATCGTCGTCGAGCCGAGCTACGTCTCCTACAAGCCGTGCATCTGGTTTGCCGGTGGCGTCCCCGTGCCGCTGCCGACCCGGGCCGAGCACCGGTTCGTGCCGCAGGCTGACGAGTTCGAGGCGCTGATCACCCCGCGGACGCGGGCGATCATGATCAATTCGCCCAACAACCCGACCGGCGCCGCCTACAGCCGGGAGGACCTGCTCCCGATCGCGGCCGTCGCTGAGCGGCACGACCTGCTGGTGATCTCCGACGAGGTCTACGAGCGGCTCAGCTTCGACGCCGACCACGTCTCGTTCGTCTCACTGCCCGGCATGGCGCGGCGGACGCTGCTGCTCAATGGGTTCAGCAAGGCCTACGCGATGACCGGCTGGCGGCTGGGCTATGCCTGCGGGCCGGAACCGCTGATCGCGGCGATGACCAAGATCCACCAGTACACCGCCCTGTGCGCGAGCCGCACCGCCCAGGAGGCCGGGGTCGAGGCGCTCCGCCACGCGGACGATGACGTCGAGGCGATGGTCGAGGACTACGATGCCCGTCGCCGGCTGGTCGTCGCCGGGCTGAACCAGATCGGCCTGCCCTGTCACCTGCCGGAGGGGGCGTTCTATGTCTTCCCGGATATCCGCCCGACCGGGCTGACCTCGGCCGCATTCGCCGAGCGCCTGCTGATGGAAGGGCGGGTCGCCGTCGTCCCCGGAGAGGCGTTCGGGGACAGCGGCGAAGGCCATGTCCGGATCTCCTACGCCTACGCCGTCCCGCAGATCGAGGAGGCACTGGACCGGATCGGCCGGTTCGTTGCCTCGCTGCCCGGCTTCCCCGTGGCGCCCCTGGCCGAGCCCACGCCGGCCGCCGCACTCAAGGTTTGATCTCGCCAGGGGCCAGAACTGGTACCCGGTGAGACCTGTTGCCGGTACCCCGCCGTCCTTGTCCCCTGCTATCCAAGCGTAGTCACGGCGCGATTTGATCGGGAGGGACGTCGCTCGCCGGCGTCCCTCCCGATCAGATCATTCCCGGAACGGTCGCTAGCGCCACGGCTCGTCGCCCGGCACCTGCGGGCCACCGAACCGTCCCTGCTCGCGCATGTCGGCCTCGGCCAGCTCGACCATCGTGTCGAGGAACCCTTCGATCGTCGCGTCCGGGTGGAAGAACCGGAAACGGCCGACTTCGTAGTGGAGTTGCTGTCCAGGCTCGAAGACCTCGCCACGCAGCCCCAGGCGGGAAAGCCGGTCCAGCCGGGCATCGTCGGCGGGGAGTTCCCGGATCAGGCCGGCGAGCTCGTCCAGCCCCGCGGCCGTGCGGAGGTTGCGGACGTCGCGGTCCATCTCCCGGGCCTTCTGCCGTCGCCAGTCGGCGATCCCGGCCAGATAGGCGACGAGGGCGGGCCGGACATCGCCCGGTGATCTGCGCCGGGTCTGCTGCTCACCGTCCGCCATGTCATGTCTCCCCTGTGCTTGCCTGACAGCGGGCCCGGTGTTCCCGGGCGCGTCGACCGGATCATGCCAGAACCATTCCGCCTCGTCCCCACCTGGCCACCCCCTGGGAATACCCCCTCACCGGACTCGTGACGAATTCGCGACACCTCCCGCTTAGACTCCACCGCGATGAGGGAGGAGTGCGCGTTGGGCCGGACCGTTCGCCACGCGGGCACGACAGCCAGGAGGATGCGACCGACACGGTTCCGGCTGGTTGTCCGGTCGCTGTGTCTGCTAGCGTTCGCGTTCGGGCTCCTCCTGCCGGTCGCCGGCGATCTCGCCCGGGCACAGCGGCAGACGGTCGTCCCGGTCGTCACGCTGGAGGATCCGGTCACTCCCGTCCGCGCCGGGATGGTCGTCGACGCGATCCGGGACGCGACCGATGCCGGCGCGCCGGCGGTCATGCTGCGGATTGAGGTTCGATCCGGGTCGTCGTCCACGACTGCCCGGATCCTCGACGCAATGCGCGAGAGTCCCATCCCCATCCTGACCTGGGTGCCGCCAAGCACGACCGTCGACGGACCGGGCGCCACGCTGCTGCTTGCCGGCCATGTCGCCACGATGGCCCCGGATGCCGGTCTCTCGCTTGACGGGGCCTATCACCACACCGCCAACCCCTTCGACGACGACACGCCATCCGCTGATCGGGCTGGTGAATTGAGGGGGATCCTCGCGGCTCACGACCGACCGACCGACTGGGTTGGTCCTGCGCTTGCCACCCGCATGACGCTCGGCGGAACGGACGCACTCGTCGCCGGCGCCATCGACGCGACCGCCACCGACCCGGCCGGAGTGCTCGCGGCGACGGACGGGCGGGCCGGCACGCTTCTGGCCGGAGCCACGACGGACGACGTCGATCCGGGCTGGATCGATCGATTGGGACTGTTCCTGTTTCAGCCCACGGTCGCCTATCTCCTGCTCTGCTTGGGTGCCGTCGGGGTCTTCCTCGAGCTGAGCACGTCGGGTTTCACTTTCGCCGGCATCTGGGGGCTGGTCGCGCTGGTCGGTGCCGTCCTGATCCTCGGCGCAATGCCGGTGAACTGGATCGGGCTGGTCCTACTGGCCGGCGGGCTGGTGTTGTTGATCATCGATATCTTCGTCCGCTCCCTGGGATTGCTCACGGTCGGCGGGATCGCTGGCTTCGTGGTCGGGTCGTACGTTCTGTTTGAGGGCGACGGGACCGCCGGGTACGTCGTCGCACCGGCCGCGATCTGGGCCGTCACGATCTCGCTGATCGTGTTCTTCGTCTTCCGCGCCGGCTCGTCGATCAAGGGCATGCGCAAGCGTCGTGCGTCGGGCAGGGAGGCGATGGTCGGGCAGGTCGGGCTGGCACGGACCGCCCTGGCACCGGAGGGGATGGTCGATGTCGACGGCGAGACCTGCCGGGCTCACGCGCTGACGCTGCACCGCTCGGCCGTCGCGCCGGTGATTGCCGCCGGAGCGCCCGTTGTTGTGACCCGGATCGATGGCCTGCTGCTGGAGGTGCGGGCGGCGAGCAAGGTGGAAGCGGAACAGGCTGGCCATGCCGTGGAGACCGACCGGGAACCCGCTGACCGGCGCGGGGTCGTGGCTGTCGGAGGACGAGCCGGGGAGTAAGCCACTTCGGGTCGTCGCGGTGCTTCGTCCCGTTCCCGGGAGCCGTCCCGCCGCGGAGCATGTGGACCGGGCCAGTGGCATGGCGCTCCGGAGCAGGACCGCTCAGCTGCCGTCACCGAGGAGTGAGCGCTCCAGCCGGATGATCGTCTCACCCTGTGCGTTCACCTGTGAGTCGCCGGTAGGCACGAATCCCCGGCTGGAGTAGAGCCGCCGGGCACGGTCGTTGGTCTGGTGGGTCCAGAGCTGAGCATGGCGGTAGCCGCGATCAACGAGGCCGGCCAGTTGCGCGTCGAGGAGCCGGGCGCCGATGCGCTGTCCCCAGCGGCCAGGCGCGACAAAGACCAGCGCGATGTGCGCTGATCCCGGGATCGCGGCTCCCTTCCCCGACTCCTCGCGTGCGTCGACGGCCAGCGTCAGGCCGACGATCGGGCCGTTCGGCCCGTCGATCGCGACCAGCAGGATCGCGTCCGGGCCCGCCATCCAGCCCCGGACCATCGCTTCCGTCTCGGGCGGCGTCGTGGGTCCGCCAAACCGGGCATCATTGGATGCGATCCAGACCGCGATGGCCTCGTCGATATCGGTGGACGTTCCGGGGCGGATGGTGACGAGATCCTGGGGCCGATGGTCGTCAGGATGTGCCATGGGACGGTCTCCGGTCGGGACGGGAAGCGGCTCAGGTTATTGTGCTGCAACGAACCGCACCCGTTACCCTCCAGCCAGAGCGTTCGAGCGAGAAGGTATGGGCATCTCTGGTCACATCTCCCGTGAGCGCGTGCCATTCCTGTTCTGAGGCGAGTGGAGCGGACGGCTCAAGGCCCCGCTTGGTGGCATCATTCCGTGCTGGCCCGTGTCGTAGGCCCCCAACTGGAGTTCCTGACCCATGACCCCGAATCGCCCCGTGCCCGAGTCCGCCGTCTCTGCCCTCGAGGATCTGCTCGCGCTCGTCTCCGCCGGGTACACCGTCGAGGTCGTCCCACTGGACCTGCTGGGGCCGGATCGGGCCATCATCCGTACGACCTCCCGGCACGGCGAGCCGATCGACCCGATGGAAGTCAGGGTGCCATCGCTTCGCGCGGTACCTGGGGGAATTCGCGACCTGCGGGTGACGGTGACGGGGGAGGCGGGCGACACGCTAGGGACGCAGCCGGGACCAGCGACCGATGAGGCGCGCCTCGGGATGATGGCCGCGATGTTCGGGATCGGTGATCCGGAGATGATGACGTCGCCTGAGCCGATGGCTGGTGAGCGACGGCCGGACACGGCGGCGATGGCCGAGGCGATCTTCGGGGTGATGCGCCCGGCCCGGGTGGAGCCGGCCGCGACGCCACCGGACGACACCGTGGATGCGACTTCGGGCGATCGTCGCTGAGCCTGCCAGGAGTCGATCCCGGCGGAGGGCTCGACCCCGTCCGCTATACTTGAGGAAGCACGAGGACGGGCCGCCGCGATCATTCGCCGCCGATGTTCCCCGGTTCGCCCACCCACACACCCGCCCACACCAAGGACCAGTCCCCGGATGAGTACCGCCGCGCCCGCCGCCGACAACCTGATCCGTCAGCTCGCCGAACTCGACCGGCGGGCCGGCGAACTCGACCACATGATGGCCGATCCCGCCGTCGCCACCGACCCGTCCCGCCTGTCCGAGATCGGGCGGGAGCGGGCCGAGATCGAGCCGATCGTCATCGCCTACCGCGAGTACCAGGCAACGATCCAGGGCATCGCGGACGCCGAGCTGATGGTCGCCGAGGCCGGATCCGACCGCGAGATGGCCGAGCTGGCGGAGGACGAGCTCGAGACGCTGCGCCGCGCCCGCGACGAGCAGTCCGCCGCCATCCGCCGGTTGCTGGTGCCGAAGGATCCCAACGACGACCGGAACGTCATCATCGAGATCCGGGCGGGCACGGGTGGCGACGAGGCCGCGCTGTTCGCTGCCGACCTGTTCCGAATGTACGTCCGCTTCGCCGAGAAGATGAAGTGGAAGGTCGAGGTCGTCTCCGAGACGGAGACCGACGGCGGTGGCTACCGGGAGATCATCTTCCAGGTCAATGGCCGCGGCGCCTACAGCTACCTGCGCTACGAGAGCGGCGTCCATCGCGTCCAGCGCGTCCCCGCCACCGAGAGCCAGGGCCGGATCCACACCAGTACGGCGTCGGTCGCCGTACTGCCGGAGGCCGAGGACGTCGATATCCAGATCCAGGACAACGACCTGCGGATTGATGTCTACCGGTCCAGCGGCAACGGCGGGCAAAGCGTCAACACCACCGACTCCGCCGTCCGGATCACGCACATCCCGACCGGGCTGGTCGTGACCTGCCAGGACGAGAAGAGCCAGCTCAAGAACAAGCTCAAGGCGATGACTGTCCTCCGGTCGCGGCTGTATGACATCGAGCAGCAGAAGGCCAACCAGGAGCGGGGCGACGCCCGCCGCAGCCAGATCGGTTCGGGTGAGCGCAGCGAGAAGATCCGGACCTACAACTTCCCGCAGGACCGGATCACCGACCACCGGATCAAGATGAACGTCAGCAACATCCCGGGGGTGCTGTCCGGCAACCTCGACGCGCTGGTCGGCGAGCTGCGGGCTGTCGACGAGGCCGAGCGGCTGGGTGAGACGGCCGACGTCGCCGCCGACTAGCGGTCTGCCGAGGTGGCCACGTCCAGTTCCAAGCAGAAATACACATCAGACGAACGCTCACCCCTATCGAATCAGGGGTGGGCGTTCGTGATTCAATGCATTCGGTTATGCGGGTCATCGGGAACCCGTCAGTCCTTCGTTCCCATCACACCACTGGCTGGCTCGACGTCGAGCACGATCTCCAGGACTTCTTCGGCTGCTTCCTGGAAAGTGAACCCGTTGTAATTGCCGGAAATGAGGACCAGCAACATCCGGTCGTTGTCGGAGTCGTGGCAAAGCAGGCTGCCAACAAAGAAGTATGTGAGCGGCTCTTCTCCGGTCGCCCGCTGGACGTCGTCACAACCGGAAGGATCGTCGAGCGCCCGCAGTTCCCGGGCAGTCGGGGCATAGTCGCTTGCGACCAGAAGCGTAGCGTGGCTTTCCAGGATGAATGTAAACAGGTCGAGCGCGGCGGACTCCGATCGTCGGTCATGGATGCCAGCCAGGATATGAACGCGTGTGCCGAAGCCATCGGCGTAGACGGCTTCGTGTATCTCGAAGGTCGGAGTCGTTGCGGAGGAGTAGGACTGGGCGACCCCAAGTGCCCAACCGGACCCGAGTTCGGAGGCAGACGGCAACCCGCCGTCCTCGAGAGTCTGGCGCTGCTCGCGCAGGGACGGGACGTCATCCTGTGCGGCGACGGAGCCAAGCGGAGCGAAGGACAGCAGCGTGGCGAACGCGACGACGATCATGCGACGAAGCATGGACGGACCTCCTGGTCGGGGACGGTGAGCGACGGGGCGTTGCCGAATCGTTCCGCCACGGATGTCCTGTTCCGACAACCAAGACAGGAGGCAAGGATGACGCCGGTCGGGCCACATGGCATCATCCGGTCGGGAGGTGTCCGTACACCACGCTGTGCTATACTTCCCATTGGATAGTATCAGTTACCGGGCGGGCCAGGATGCCTCGCCCGGCAGCGGCGGAGGCAGTCGGATGACGGACACCACCAGCACGACCACCACCAGTACCTCCCGTTACGGCGGGTACCGTGAGCGACGGGACAAGTACTTCGCGTCGCACGCCAACTCGCCGCTGACGGCCGGGCAGAAGGAGCGATTCCAGGGGCTGGTCTACTTCGACGAGAACCCGGATCTCGCATTCGAGGCACATCTCGACACGACTGGGCCGGGCGTCGGCGAGGCGCTGACGATCTCCGGGATGGACGGGAAGCCCAAGGAGTACATCCGGGCCGGCCGCATTCACTTCGAGGTGGACGGCGAGTCCGTGACCCTGTCCGTCTTCCGCGATGTCGCGCGGGGGCGGTACTTCCTGCCGTTCCGTGACCTGACCGCTGGCCACGAGGCCTACCCGGTCGGGCGTTATCTCGACCCGCAGGCCCGCCCGGATGGCACGCTGCAGGTTGATTTCAACTACGCCTACAACCCGTACTGTGCCTACAGCGACGGCTGGACCTGCCCCGTGCCGCCGTTCGAGAACATGATCCGGGTCCGGCTGGCGGCCGGAGAGAAGAGCTACCCGGACCAGGAGCATGGTATCGCCGACGATGCCGGGCACTAGGCCGGCGGCTATCGAGCTCGTCATAATGCCGGGCCCGTCGTACCATTGACAGATCATGTCGCGGGGCCGGGCGTGCCAGCCTGGCCCCGCACCGTGTCCAGCGTGGGGCACCGAACCGCCTCCGCCGGACAGGGTCGTCCGAGACCATGTCCCCAGGAGCGTATTCCCCGATGACCGTGCTCGACATCACCGCCACTGCCCTCGCGACCGATCTTCCCGGTAGCGTCACCAACCCGCTGTTCCCGGCTGACCCCGTCGACCTGCACCTGCACACATGGGCCAGTGACGGGGCCTGGGAGCCGAAGCAGCTCGTCGATCACCTTGATCGCGAGGGCTTCAAGGTCGTCGCGATCTGCGACCACGACACCCAGCGCTCGGTTCCCGAGGTCACCCGGCTGGCGGCGGAGCGCGGTATTCGGGTGATTCCCGGCGTGGAGATGACGGTAGGCTGGAATCGGCGCCAGCTCCATCTGCTCGTCTACGGCATCGACCCCGAGCGAACCGATCTCGCCGCACAGCCCTTCCTTGAATGCACCCGCGACATCGATCGGATGCTGCAGGACATGGCCGAGGATGCCCGCCAGCGCTTCGAGGCTGACGGCATGCCGATCCCGCTTGTCCACGAGTTGCACGGCGATCGCCCGATGTGGCCCTTCCATGTTCTCACGGCGGCGATCAAGGCCGGCCATGTCAAGAGCCTCTACCATTCGGCCCGCCACCTGGAGAAGCTCGGAGGCCAGTTCAGCGCCGAGTTGCCGATCGAGCGGGTCGTCGATGCGGCGCACCAGGCCGGCGGCCTCTGCGTGATCGCCCACCCGGGCCGCCCCGATGCGGTCGGCATTCTGACCGAGCCAGACCTCGATCGCCTGCTGCGGACCGTTCCCGTCGACGGGATCGAGGCGCACTACCGGTCCTACTCCGATCAGCAGACGGCGTTCTATCGCCGGGTCGCCCGCAATCGCAGCCTGCTGATCTCGTGCGGGTCGGATAGCCACGCGCCGCGCCAGCCCGTTGACCCGCGGCCATGGCAGGCGGCCTGGTGCGTCGACCTGCTCCGGCGTTCTGGGCTGACCGTCCTGCCGGCAGGTTCCGGCGCGCCCGCCTGGGCCGAGGGGCAGGACCCGATGGCGGCCCAGCCGCGGACCGCGACCGACGCGGCGGCCGACGCCGCGCGTGCCGCCAGCGACGCCGCCCGCGCTGCCGCCGAGGCCGCGCAAAAGGCGGCCGAGGTGGCGACGACCGCTGCCAGCGCTGTGGTCGATGCGCTGAAGCGATTCGAGGAATCGGGATTCCGTCGGGACCGGTAACGCGCGACCCGGGTGCAGAGCGCCACTCGCCTCCGCGACCGTCCATATCCGGCATCCTTGTCTCCATGGCAGGATGCCGGTAGCCTTTCCCCAAGCATGATGCGTATTCGTGGCGGATTCCGATGATCGAGCCGCCCGGTCGCGCTGGAGCCATGACGGCTCATCGTCACAGGGAGCACCGCTGCCATGCCCGTCCAGATTCTGGCTGTGTCAGACACCATCGACCAGCGCATCCACAGTGCGTCGCTGGCCGAGCGGATGCCTGACATCGACCTGGCGCTCTCCTGCGGCGATCTGCCCGGCCGGTATCTGGAATTCATTATCGACGCGCTGAACAGGCCGCTCTATTACGTCCTCGGCAATCATGCCGAGGAGCTGCAACGTGATGAGCACGGCCGCCCGCGTGGACCCCTGGGGTGCATCGATATCGGCGGCCGGGTCGTGATGGACGAGCGGACCGGGCTGATCCTGGCCGGGCTTCCCGGCTCGCCGAAGTACAACAGCAGCGAGCCCGAGCAGTACACCGAGTGGGAGATGTCGCTCAAGATCGCCAAGATGACCCCCCGCCTGCTCTGGAACAAGCGTCGCTACGGGCGCGCGCTGGACGTTCTCGTTACCCACTCGCCACCGCTTGATCTCGGTGACCGTGATGACGAGGCGCATCGCGGTTTCCAGGCGATCCGCACCTTCCTGGAGCGGTTCAAGCCGGCCTATCATCTCCACGGGCATGTCCATCTCTATGACCGCTCGCAGTCGCCTGTGCTGTGCTATGACGAGACGACGATCATCAACGTCTACCCATACCAGGCGCTGGAGATCTCGGTCCCGGAAGCGCACCCCATCACGACGCCACCAACGAGTGGCACGGCTCGGTCGATCCGCCAGCAGTCGGCGGCGTCCTCCTCCGGGGTCTTCGATCCGCTCCGGGTCGAGGGGAGAGGACAATTCGGCACGGCATCGGCGTTCGAGATCGTTCCCGATCGCATGACTGACCGCGGCAGGGGCACATCGAGAGAGGGACTCCAGCAGGTGTCGGCTCGCCGGTAGCCGTGATCCGTACCATGTGCCGGTCTCGAATGAGCCGGCCGTGACAGGCCGGTTGCCGGGAGTTGTCCGACCCCCGGTACCGCGCTATCGTTTCAGGCCGATAGGCCTCTGTCGGAGCGTCCCGATCAGGGCCAGAGAGGGGCGGGCGTGGCTGATGAGCGGGTAGATCACGACTTTGATCGCGCCCGGCAGCGAGCCTTCCTGCACGACGTCGTCGCGACCGTCCGGCGCCAGCCCAACGATCTCGTCTCCTTCCATGATGTCCGCCGCCGGGTCTCGCCGGAGGGTGAGAGTTATCGCGGTCTCCAGATCGTCCCCATCAACCACATCGTCGGAAGCATGGATCGCTTCCGGGATTTCGACAGGGCATTCCTTCCTCGCCAGCGCCATATGGCCGGGCGCTGGAAGAGCGTCGATCGCGCCTTCTACGAGGACGTCACCCTCCCACCGATCCAGCTCTACCAGGTCGGCGACATCTACTTCGTCAAGGACGGCAACCACCGTGTCTCGGTCGCTCGCCAGCGTGGCGTGGACTTCATCGACGCCGAGGTGATCGAGGGGCACATCCGCGTGCCGCTCAATGCGTCGATGTCGCCCCAGGAACTGCTGCTCCAGGTTGAATACGCCGAGTTTCTCCGACGCACCGACATCGACAAGATTCGCCCGGACCACGACATCCGGCCGACGGCGCTTGGTCGCTACGACGAGATCTGGAACCAGATCCGGGGCCACCAGGACTGGCTGTCAGCCATCTGGCACCGTCCCGCCACGGTCGCGGAGGCGGTCGCCGACTGGTACGACCACATCTATATGCCGATCGTCCGGGTCGCCGCGGATCGTGGGGTCCTGGACCGGTTCCCGAGCCGGACCGATGCCGACGTGTACCTGTGGGTGATGCGTCACCGGACCGAACTCGAGCACCGGGTCGGGCAGGATGTCGGTCCGCTGGCCGCCGCCGAGGATTATGCGGAGGAGATCGTGGACCGGAACCGGCCCGTCCACCGGCTGGTCGAGGGGACGCGCGGCCTGCTACGCCGGTTCCTTCCGGATCTGGCGACGGAGGACGAGACGCGCCCGGCGCGGTCGATTACCCCGGACCCGTTCCCGCTCCAGCCCATGCCGCTGTCCGACGAGGAGATCGCGGCACTGCAATCCGGCGCCGCGGTTCCCGTTCCGGACACCATGGGCGAGGCCGTCGCGGCAACCCTCAACGTCGCGACGCCGGATCCCGGCGTCGAAGCCGATACCGGGACCGGTAAGCGTGATCAGTCCTGATCGGCGGGACGCTCGTTTCCTGCCGAACGCCGTGCTCCGGCGCCGCTCGTCGGCCTGATCCCGGGAGAGATTTCCAATGCCCATGCCCCGCGCCGTCGCGCATGCCAACAAGCGTGTCCTGAACCCGGTCGTCCGGCTGCTTGCCCGGTTCGTGCCCGGCCTCGCCGTGATCGAGCATCGTGGCCGCCAGTCCGGAACGCCGTATCGCACTCCGGTCCTGCTGTTCCGCGATGGGGACCAGGTCGTCGTCGCGCTGACCTATAGCTCGAAGGCCGACTGGGTCCGGAACGTCCTCGCGTCCGAGGGGGCGACGATCCGGGACCGGACCGGGTCCTACCGGGTAGGGACGCCCGTGGTCCGGCGGGACGATACCGGTCCCGTCCGTCTCCCGGCGCTGGTCCGCGCGATCCTTGCCCGGGGCGATGTCCACGACTTCCTCCACCTGACGGTCCGTCGCTAGCCAGGACGGCCTGACCTGCCGTGGGCACCCCTCTCACCATGCTGCCGGACAAGAGGCAGGAACGGATCATGTAAGAGCGCCGTATCATGCGTCGCGCGGGCTGCGGCCCGGGCGTCGTCCGGGACTTCAGGTGTGAACGGGAGGAATCACGAGATGTACGGTGGAGCGCAGGCAGGCGGAGCAGGGCGTAACCAGTCCTTTCTCAATCGGGTGATCGGCGCGGCCCGCGTCGACCGGCCGACCTACGAGGAAGTCGAGCGCGACCCGAGCGCGACGGTCCAGGCCGCGATCGTGGTCGTGGTGGTGGCGATCGCTGCGGCGATCGGTGGCGCCGGTGAGGGAGCCAACGGGCTGATCGGTGGCGCACTCGGCGCGATGCTGGGCTGGGTCGTCTCGGCGGGCTTCATCTTCCTCGTGGGCACGCGGTTGATCCCGAGCCAGAACGTCGAGGCCGATATCGGCCAGGTACTCCGGACGACCGGGTTCGCCCAGGTCCCGGGGATCCTGGCGCTGGTCGGCGCCATCCCCGTCATCGGCTTGCTGGCCGGGCTCGTGGCCTTCGTCTGGGGCATCATCACGATGGTCGTCGCGATCCAGTCAGCCCTTGAGGCGTCAGTCGGTCGTGCCGTCGCCATCGCCATCATCGCCGCGATCCTGGCGGCCGTCGTCGCCTTCCTGATCGCCCTGATCTTCGGGGTCACCCTTTCGGCGTTCTGATCCGGCGCTCGACTCGGCCCGGATACCGTCGCGGATACCGATCACCCGCCCGCCTGGCCATTCGCCGGGCGGGCGTCGGTGTGTCACGACGACATGAGCGGACGATGCCAAACCCGCCACCGATCCGCCATCGTCCCGTCACGGGCGAAGGCTATCGTTGGTGCAACGGATTCGCCCGGCACGACGGCCCCGTGGCCGTCGCTCGTTCCCGCCGGATTCCACTGGAGATCACCCATGTATCGTCACGACATGATGTATGGCACGGGCAGCCCCCGCTCATTCGGCGACCGGCTTCTCGCCGCCGCGCGGCTGGACCGCACGGTCTATGAGGAGGTTGAGCACGACCGGAGCGCGACCGGCCAGGCCGCGATGGTGATCCTGGTCGCCGCCGTCGCGGCCGCGATCGGCCAGGCCGGAGACGGAACCAACGGGCTGGTCGCCGGCCTGCTGGGCGGTTTCCTCGGCTGGGTGGTGTCGTCCGCGTTCATCTACTTTGCCGGCACGCGCGTCGTGCCGAGCGCACGGGTCGAGGCCGACCTCGGGCAGGTGCTCCGGACCCAGGGCTTCGCGGCCGCTCCGACCCTGTTGCTGGTGGTCGCCGCGATTCCTCTGCTGGGCGGGCTCATCGCCTTCGCCGTCGGGATCTGGTACATCATCACGCGAGTGGTCGCGATCCAGGCGGCGCTGGAAGCGTCCCTGGGACGGGCGATCGGCATCGCGATCGTGGCGGTGATCCTGGAATTCATCGTCCTCGGGATCATGGGGCTCATCTTCGGTGTCGGCCTGTTCGCCGTCGGGACACTGATCTAGGGCTGAACCAGCCCGGACGACAATCGATCCGCGAACGCGCAGAACCCCTCCCCGCCGCACGGCGGGGAGGGGTTCCCTGTTTCCGGACGATTACCTCAGGACGAACCCCGGGACGAGGGGGTCGTGCGGGTCAACCTCGAAGCTGTGGGCGCCTGTCCGGTACGCCATGCCGGTGACCTGGGGCAGAATCGCGTCGTGCCCGCCAGCGTGGGTAGACCCGAGGACGACGCCCCGGAAGCGGGATCCGACGATCGACTCATGGATCAGTGCCTGTCCGGGGAGCAGTGTCGTCGCGGCCAGTGTGGCGAGGCGGGCGCAGGTCCCGCTTCCGCACGGCGATCGGTCGACCTCACCGTCGGCGAAGATCGTCACGTTGCGCTGGAGCAGGTCGCCGTCCGGCGTAGTCCCGTGGTCCTCGAAGATGATCGTGCCGTAGATACCGGACAGCCGCGGATCGTCCGGGTGGTGGACGAGATCACTGCCAGACAGGCTGGTTCGGATCTCGCGGCCGAGCGCGATGAGTTCCGGCAGCTGGTCCGGCTCCACGCGGAGTCCCGCCGCCGCGGCGTCGATCTGGGCGTAGAACGCGCCGCCGTAGCTGATCGTGACCGGCAACATGCCCCGCGAGGTCGCGACCGGGATGTCCGTCACGACCAGCCACGACGCGACGTTGACGAAATCGACCGCTGTTACGCGGCCGCTCTCTGTGTGAGCGCGGGCCGTGACCCGGCCGGACGGCACATCTATCCGGACTTCAACCGTTCCCGTTGCCGGTGCGGCGACGCGGCCGCTCTCGGCCGCCCAGGCGCCGAGCGCGATCGTGCCGTGGCCACAGGCCGTTGAGAACCCGTCCTTGTGCCAGAACAGGACGCCGAAGTGCGCGCCATCGTTGTCCGGCGGAACGATGAAGCCGCCGTACATGTCGGCGTGCCCCCGCGGTTCGGAGCAGAGCAGCCGGCGCAGCCCGTCCACGGCCGGATCGGTCACTGCCTGATCCCGCCGTTCCGCGACCGTCGCACCGGGGATCGCGACCGGCGGCTCCGGGACCAGGCGGAATGGCTCGCCGCCGGTGTGGTAGTCGATGGTCGTGGCGACAACGCGAAGCATGGCAGCCCCCGTGTGAGCGATTGGGCGGGAAGGGATCAGCGGTCGTGGCGCCACGGGACCAGCCAGCGCTCCAGCAGGGTCAGCAGCGCGAACAGCGACATGCCCATGACCGACAGCACGACGATGATCGCGAACACGCGGGCAGTGAGGAACTGTCCACCGGCCCGGTTGAGCAGGTAGCCGAGCCCGGCGGACGAGCCGGTGAGTTCGGCGAACACGGCGCCGATCACGCAGGCGGTCATTGCCACCCGGGCGCCGGAGAAGATCGCCGGCAGGGCCGACGGCAGCTGGGCGTGCCGCAGCCGCGCCCATGGTCCCGCCCGCAGCGTCCGGAACAGGTCCATTGTGTCGCGGTCGGTCGAGCGCAGCCCGTCGACGGTCGTCACGACGATCGGGAAGAAGCCGATCAGCGCGGTGACCAGCACTTTCGGCAACAGCCCGTAGCCGAACCAGATCAGCAGCAGCGGCGCGATCGCCGGCAGGGGGATCGTCTGCGACGTGATCACCAGCGGGTACAGCGCCCGGGACACGACCGGAACGTTGGCGATCAGGATCCCGAGAAAGACGCCGACGACGACGGCCAGCCCGAACCCCAGCAGCACCTCGCTCAGGGTCACCCATGCGTTGTCGAGCAGGAGCTGGCGCTCGTCGACCAGTGTCCGGGCGATGAGCGACGGCGATGGCAGCAGCCACGCCTCGATGTCCCGGACGCGGACGACGAGCTCCCATGCGGCAAGGACCACGCCGATCAGGACCACAGGCCACAGGATGCCCGGGAGGGAATGGATCACGCCGGAGCGGGCTCCGGATGGCTGGGTGGTGGGACGGGATGGTGCCTCGGTGGGGACCGTCACGGAGTCTCCGGCGTGGTAGGCGACAGCACCACCCGGCTACGTCGCGCGGCGTCCGTCCGGTCGGGTACGGGGCGCCATCGGGGCGGTTCCCGTCGGCGACAAGGGTAGCCGATTGGCGCGTGCCGAAACCGTCGGGTGGGCGATGGTCGGCTGGGACGTGAACAGCGCCGATCGTGGGACGGCGGTCGTCGCGGTCGTCGCCGGAACGACCGGACGCTGGGTCGGCGTGGGGTCGGTTGGTGCAGCCTCGGCAGGGGCCTGGCGTGGGGGGATGCCCTCGGTGCCACGGACCAGCAGGACGTAGATGGCGGACAGGATCGGCAGGTGGCCGATCAGCTCCTGCGGTGGCAGAAAGGCGATCCCGAGGTTGAACGGGATCCAGAGGCCGACGATCACGACCCGGACCAGCTTGCCCGAGATCAGCGCCGCCCCGGCCGTGATCTCGACGATCCCGGCGGCGTAGACGAACCGCTCATCGGTGAACCAGTCCAGCCCGATCGAGCGCAGGACGTTGAACTCCGGGTACTCGCCCAGGAACGCGACCGAGAGGTCCGGCGCGATCAGCTTCTCGGTGAAACCGAGGATCACGATCGATGCGCCGACCCCTACCCGCAGGATCGTCAGCGCGTGCGGCCGAAGGCGGTCGGACAGGGCGGTCCGATCCTCCTCCCAGCCGTCGCTGTAGCGGACCACGCCGCGCCCGACCGCCAGCAGGTAGAGGGCAATCCCGACGAACAGGACCTGCTCCAGCGCCTCGTACCAGGAGCCGTAGGCGAAGGCGAGGCCGAACAGCCCGAGGACGATCAGCGCGCCGACCCGGGCCAGCACGCCGGTGATGAACGAGAACCCGGCTACGACCGCGACGGCGGCGATCGCGTAACCCACGATGTCATGGGGAAGCGTGATGTTCGGGACGAACAGCGTCATCTGCGACGCGGCGTAGATGAGCGTGATCGCCGCCTGCACGCCAAGGATGGCCGGCGCCGACGGCTCAAGGCGCTGGAATACGGGCGGGCGGGGCCAGAGCGGATCCTTCACGATGCGTTGCCCGATCGCCAGCGTCACGACGGCGCCGGCAGCCGCGACGATCGCGATCAGGACGGGCCACGACCAGAGGCGCGACCACTCCGGCGACCAGTACGGACCGTACGGCGTGAACCAACGGGCGTGGGCCGCGACCGCACCTGGCGCCAGCACGGGGAGCACCAGCAGCAGCAGCGCCACCACGCCGATCCCGCGCCGGATCGCTGGGAGCCTCGTCTCGGAATCCATCGCTCGTCGCATCATCCCTGTCCGTTCTCGTGTCTCTGGGCGTCGCCTACGCCACACACAACTATGCGCTGCCAGCATAGGTCTCGTCAGGGGCGGTGTCTGTCGGGGAGGACCAGTCTCTTCCCGGGATTTGGTCCTGACAGACGACATCAGATGTTCCGTGACTTGCCGTATGGCTGGTTGGTAACGAACCAACTCCGGGAAGAAGGACGTCCTTCACGTGCCGGACGGCACGCTGGCGATCACACGCAGGGTGCTGGAGTACGACCCCCGCGGACCCTTGGCAACACATGGGACACGTTACTGTTCGTGACGCCTGACTTCACCGGCTCGACGGTCCGGTTCGAGCTCCGGCCGCGTGGCGAGACCACCCTGCTGTCAGTCACCCACAATGGCCCGCCCGAGGCGATGCGCGGCGGGATCGGGAGCGCCTGAGCGCAGCAGCTGTCGTCGCTCAAGTGCCTGCTCGAGACGGGCAAGCCGCTGGTCATCACGGCGGCGGAGTAGGCCGCGACACGAGGCGGGTCCAGCCCGGACGCCCCACGGACCGTCATCTCCGCCCGAACGCCCCGTTGCGGAAGACGCCCACGGCGGCGCAGCGGGTAAACTCTCCCGGACAGTTCGCGACATGGCCGGCCGGAGCGGGAGACACCTGCCCCGCCGGCCATGCCGTGCGCCCGGAGTTCACGCCCCAGCAATGGATCGCCACGTCATCCCGAATCCACTCCAGGTTCTCGACCCGTTCGCGGCGCGTTGCGTCCGCGGGCTGGCCGCGGCGTGGGCGGACGCGGGCGAGGAGTTGTTCCTCGTCGGCGGGGTCGTCCGGGATGCGCTGCTGGGCCGGGTCGCCGCGGGGCACGCCTTCGACCTGGACTTCGCGACCTCGACGCTGCCTGAGCAGACCCAGGCGCTGGGGCGGGAGGCCGGCGCCTCGTCGGTCTACCTTGTTGGCGAGCGGTTCGGCACCGTCGGGCTGATCTTCACCGAGACCGCGAGCGACGGCCTCACGGAAGCCGCCGCTCCCCGGACCCTGGGCGTTGAGATCACGACCTACCGGCGTGAGGCCTACGTCGACGGGACGCGTCACCCGGTCGTCGAGCTGGGTGGGACGCTCACAGATGATCTCGCCCGGCGTGATTTCACCGTGAACGCCATCGCCGCCCACGCCGCGACCGGCCAGTTGATCGACCCGTTCGACGGATTGGCCGATCTGGAACTGGCGGTCATTCGTGCCGTCGGCGATCCGGAGGAGCGGTTCGCCGAGGATCCGCTCCGGTTGCTTCGGGCAGCCCGATTCGTCGCCCAGCTGGGCTTCCGCATCGACCCGTCGACCGAGGACGCGATGATCGCCGGTGCGCCGGAGCTGGCCCGGATCAGCCGGGAGCGCGTCCTGGCCGAGACGCAGCGCTTGCTGATCGGCGAGTACGCGGATCACGGGCTGGAAACGCTGCGGACGACCGGGCTCATCCACGCGGCGCTGCCGGAGCTGATCCCGCTGGCCGAGGCGACCGTCGACGAGTTCGGTTTCGGCCGGGGGCGTGGCGGCGTGGCGCGGGAGAAGGACCTCTGGCACCACACCCGCCAGGTCGTCGTCCAGGCACCGACCCGGCCGGTCGTCCGCTGGGCCGCGCTGCTCCACGACGCCGCCAAGCCGATCTGCCGCTCCGTCGATACCACCGGAGAAGTCCATTTCTACGGGCACGAGCGCGAGGGCGGGTTGCTGGCGGAGGCGCTGCTCCGGCGCCTCGGTGCCGACCGCCACACCATCGCTCACGTCCGGCAACTGGTCGAACTCCACGCTCGCCCCGAGGGGTACGAGCCGGACTGGACCGACAGCGCTGTTCGCCGGCTCGCGCTGGAGGCGGGCGACGTCCTCGCCGATCTGCTGGACCTGGCCGAGGCGGACGTGACCAGTGGCCGCGAGCACCGCCGCCGCCTGGCTGCCGACCGGATCCGTGCCCTCCGCGACCACATTGCCCGGCTGGAGGCCGAGCAGGAACTGGCGAAGCTGCAGAGTCCGCTGGACGGCAACGACCTGATGGCGCTGTTCGACCGTCCGCCGGGCCGTTGGATCGCCGAGATCAAGGACCATCTGCGTGAGCTGGTCATCGATGGCGAACTGGCGCCGGATGACCGCGAGGCGGCCGAGCGAATCGCCCGCGACCTGCTCGCTGGGAATGGCTGATCGCCCGCGCCGGCCGGTTGGACTGCCGGGATCCAGGCACCGAGGCGTCGCGAATATGACTGGTACGGAGGTGCGGGCGTGGATCAGGCCGAGGAGCGGCTGACAGGTGGCAACGTCTCGGACGCCGTGGTCCGCGTCGGGAACACGGTCCGAAAGCCGGCGACGGCGGCGACCCCAGCCATCGACGCGTTCCTGCGGCATCTGCAGGTGACCGGGTTCGACGGTGCGCCGCGCTCATTTGGCGTGGACGACAGGGGCCGGCATGTCGTCGAGTTCGTCCCCGGTGAGATGGTGATGGGTGGGCCGCCGCTGACGCTGGAGGAGCTGGCCCGCGTTGGCGGGATCCTTCGGCGGTTGCACGACGCCGCGGCGTCGTTCATCCCTCCCCAGGACGCCGCCTGGGACGTCGCGATCCCACCTGACCGCGAAGAATTGATCTGCCACCACGACCTGGCGCCGTGGAACCTGGTCGTCGACTGGGACCGTGACCGCTGGGTGTTCATCGACTGGGACGGCTCCGGTCCCGGGTCGCGGCTGTGGGACTTCGCCTACAGCTGCAAGGGATTCGTCCCGCTCAACCCGGACGGTGACCCGGCGGCCGACGCTCCCCGGCTCCGGGCGATCGTCGATGGCTACGGGTTGGACGACGCCTCCCGCCGCGACCTGGTCGGGAAGATCGTCGGGCATTCCCGCGGGATGTACGACCTGCTGGTCGAGGGCGCGCGGACCGGTCGCCAGCCGTGGGCCCGGCTCCACGCCGAGGGTCACGCCGATCACTGGGGACCCGCCACCGACTACGTCGCCCACCACGCCGACTTCTTCACCGCCACCCTGTTCTAGCTGCGTCGTTGTCCGACCACGCTGATGTGGCCGGAACAGCATCGCAGCGCGGCATTTGGTAGAACTCGGGAAACACCGCGCGAAGAACGACGTCGTGATTCGTGGTCCCTTGAGGATGCTGCATATGGGTATCAATGACCCGCTCGCCGGGCTAAGTTCCGGGTTGAAGATGACCCGGCGCGGTTCGGGTGCCGAGACGCTGGAAAAGCTCGATGCACTGAACCAGTTCCGACCAGCGGAGATCAAGGTGCGGAAAGACCAGCTTGATCGGCTCAGGGAGAACGCCGTTGCGGCGAAGGTGAATCTCGGACCGGCGATTCCGCTCGTCTCAAAGACCCTCGACGCGGATCAGAAGCAGGTCGCATGGGCCGGGGCGGAAACGATCCGGGTCGTCGCGCCGGCAGGCTCCGGCAAGACGCACACGATGCTCCACCGCGTGCTGGCGCAGGCCGCGGAACGCCGTGAGGACCCGGGGCGGTTTCTCATCCTCACGTTCGACCGGTCGGCCCGGTCTTCGCTCAACGAGAAGCTGGCCGAGCTCATGGGACAAGCCGGTGCAGCCTCGTTGCCTGGATCACCGCTGATCCGCACCCTGAACTCATTCGGTTACAACGTCCTCAAGGAACACTTCGGGACCGAGTTCAAAGCGCTGGTCGACGGTCGCCGTCGCTGGTGGATGATCCGCAACGCCCGCGACAAGCTGCGCGAAATCGCACCGGAGCTGGCCGAGCGCTTTCCGGGGTACATCAAGGAGCAGTTCTTCGCCGAACTCTACGGCCTGCTCAAGAACCAGGCGATCGACCCGCGCGACCCGGATTGCGGTGATGCGGTCGCTGACTTCCTGCTGGGCTGGAAGAAGGCGCTGGTCCTGTTCTCCGACCCCGACGATGAGGACGCGGTCAACGAGACGTTGACGGCCATTGTCTGGCTGTTCCAGGCGCACGAGTTGCTGCTGGCCGACGCCAATCTGATGGACTTCGATGACCAGAAGCTCCGCGCCTTCCAATGCCTTCGGGAGCATGCCGGTACGCTGCGGCTGATCCAGCGCCGGTTCGTCGAGGTGATCGTCGATGAGTTCCAGGACATCAACAAACTGGACTTCGAGCTGATCAAGCTCATCGCCGCCGATGCTCGGCTGGTCGTGACCGGCGATGACGACCAGGCGATCTACGGGTTCCGCGGCTGCTCGCCCGAGTACATCATGTGGCTCGACAAGTACATCGAGCGCCCGCTCGAACCAGTCGAGCTTCGGACCAACTACCGCTGCCCACCCAACATCGTCCAGCACGCCGATCGTCTGATCCGGCACAATGTGGAGCGTATCCCCAAGAGTCCCATCGCCCACCGCACAGACCCGGCGCCGATCCGGGTCGACGCCTCCCCGGGCGCCGGGATCGAGGCGCGCTGGATGGTCGAATACATCAGGAAGGTCCGGTCGGGGAATCCATCACTCGCCTTCCGGGACTTCGCCATCCTCTACCGGATGAACGCCCAGAGCCTTCCGATCCAGATCGAGCTGATCCTCGCCCACATGCCCTATCGGATCAGGCCGGAGCACGACATCCTGGTCGGGGACGAGCTGGAGTGGCTACTCGGGATCCTCCGGATCAAGCTGGCGCTGGAGCGCCACACGCCGTTCCGGCCAGAGGACGGCACCAGCGTGATCAAGGGCTACTTCCGCTACGTGGACCGCAAGGTCGAGGACCGGCTGTTTGCCTACTTCGGCGAGAACCGGGACGACTTCCTGGGCGCGATCCGGTCGCCCCGGTTCGCGGACATCCTGCCAAAGGCGGCGCAGGGCAATTTCCGCGCGACGATCCAGGGGCTGCCGTACAACGACGACCTGGGCAAGACGTTCCAGTACATCTCCACCCGCTTCGACGGCTTGAAGGGCATGGTCTCGTCGCTCGAGGATCTGGCCGAGAGCGGCGACCTCAACCCGCTGGCCGAGATCTTTGAAGTCGCCGCCAACCATCCCGGGACGATCGATGATTTCGTCGATCTCATGGTGAAGGCGCGGACACGTGCCGCGGCGCTGAACAGCGGTGGGGACGAGCGCGACGCCGTCGACCTGCTGACGTACTTCGGGGCCAAGGGGCGCCAGTGGCACACGGTCATCATGGCCTCCTGCAACGAGATGATCATCCCGATCCGCCACGCCATCCGCGACGGCGAGGTCGAGCAGGAGCGGCGGCTGTTCTATGTCGGGATGACGCGGGCGAGCAGCAACCTCGTGGTCAGCTACCTGGAGCGGTCGGTCAACACTGTCGTGGCCCCAAGCCGATTTCTCTACGAGTCCGGGTTGCTAGCGGACGCTGAGGCCGGGACTGAAGCGAAGTGAGCGCGTCACGGATCAATGACTGCAAGTGGTGTGGGCGGCGGATCCAGTTCCGGCAGATGCCGCACGGCAAGTTCGTCGCCTGGGATCTGGCCAACGACGAGCCGCACATCTGTCCCGAGAAATCGACGACCGTGGCGACCAAAGGGAGCATCGTCCGCCGCACGCCAATCAAGCCCACCCCGTGGGCTGCAATCACGGAGTCGACGCCACGCGCCGATGCCGTAACGCGCTCACCGCCTTCGACTCCCCAGCGTGATTACACTGCATCAAGGCTGGCTGATCGTATGCCGGACGATCCTTCTCCGGTCCCCACTTCCACGCCGTCGGCAACGAAGGTTTCCGGTAAGGCTTACTACCGCAGCCGGCGTGACGCCGCCCTCGCTGGCCTGCCCATTCACCGGTTCACCGGGACGGAGTGGTCGACGAAGCTGCGGACAAGCCTGGCAGCGCGAGCGGCGCCAGCCACAGTGCCGCAACTTGATCCGGCTCCCGCGTCACCGTGGATCCAACCCCGGCTGGCTCTGGCTCCGGCCTAGCCGGCGCGGGACGTGGCGGCTCCGGTGCCGCTCTGGAAACAGGGAGCGGCTCAGGAACGGATGACCGCCTCCGCCGCGCTGGGAGAGCGGGCCGTCGCGGAGACGGGGTCGTGGTACGACGCGCACACCGGGTCCGTGGTCGCGCCGCCACCGACCCCGCCGGAGCAGGTCAAGCACGTCTCCCGGAGTGACAATCATGATGACCTCGCAGTGATCATTGCCCGGTTGCTGCGGGCTGATGACGACCATTCCGGTGGCGAGGATGTCCTGTCCGGTGGGGTAGTGCAGTCCGCGCTGGAAGTCGCCTCACCGGGGGCGACGATCCGGCTCTCTGACGGGCAGTTGCCGGGACCGCTGCTGGCGTCCACGTCTGTCGTCATTGAAGGTGCCGGACGGGATGCGAGCTGGCTGGTCGCAACCGACGGCCCGGCCCTGCTGATCGACGGTGGAGACGTCACAATTCGCGGGATGACCATCGGGACAGTCCATGGTCGCGCGGCGGTCATGGTCCAAGCCGGGTCGCTCCGGCTGGTGGACTGCGTTCTCGCCGGTGAGGTCGGGGTGATGATCGGTCGCGGCGCTGGCTCCGTCACCTTGGAGGCGAGCCGGATCGTCTGTTCCCAGGGTGGTTGCGGTGTGATGACTGGGTCGGTCGCGCCCCTCACACTCGACGGGGTCGAGGTCGCCGTCCATCACGGCATCGGGCTGCTCAGGCTGGGCGAAACCGGAGCGGCTCCGACCGGGCTTTCAGTCGTCGGTGACGCCGTTACCCGGACCCATGATCATCACGGTTGATCGCCCGGGCACCGGTCCTGCATCGCCAGTACTCAGCGAGAGCCGCCGGCGCGATATCGCGCCG
Organism: Thermomicrobiales bacterium; assembly: GCA_035944555.1. Classification (GTDB taxonomy): domain Bacteria; phylum Chloroflexota; class Chloroflexia; order Thermomicrobiales; family UBA6265; genus CADCWK01. The sequence continues at coordinate 274,290 of DASZAY010000026.1, read as the reverse complement.
CCCAGAAAGGACCAGCCCATGACGACACGGGACCCCCAGGACCCCACACAGGATCTATCCGGCCAGCCCCGGCCCTTCGAGTCGGAGTCCGGTATCGGACAGGACGTCCCGGTCGATGAAGGCGAGGAGCGTGGTCTCGTCCCGCTCGAAGGCGAACGCGGGGTCGCCGCGGAAACCCAGGATCCCGCGCCACGGATGCCTACTGAGTGGGTGATTCAGCCGGGTACCGAGGTGGTCGACGCCAACGGGACGTTCGTCGGTCGCGTGGACGATGTCAGCGAGGGGCACCTCGTCGTCCGCAAGGGGCGGTTCTTCGTCGCCGATTACTACATCCCCGTTTCGGCGGTCGGTTCCTACGACGACACGACGATCTACCTCGCGGTGGTGGCCGACGAGCAGGCGGCGAAGATCTGGCACCAGCGTCCGAGTGAGCGCGGAGAAGGGCAGGCCGCCGGCGACGAAGGGTTCGCCGAGCTGGACGCTGAAACCCGGATGGCACACCTGACGGACCGCGACGGCAACGTCCGGATCCCGGTCCTGCAGGAGGACCTCGTCGCCAGCCGTCGGCCGGTTGTCCGTGGCAAGGTCCGCATCGAGACCACGCTCTCCGAGGAAACCCGGACGCTGCAGGTCCCGGTCACCGAGGAGCGGGTGCGTGTCCAGCGTCGGACGTTCGGTCAGGACGCCTCGGGTGCCGACATCACGATCGACGGCGGAACGTTCGAGGTGCCGTTCTACGGCGAGGACGTTGACCTCGAGCGGACGGTCCGGGTGATCGAGGAGATCATCATCACTCGTGAGGCCATCGAAACGATCCGGACGGTCCGCGGCACGGTCCGCCGGGAGGACGTGACGGTCGACGATGCCGACGTGCCAACGATCGATGACGATGGACCGGTCGCTTTGAGCGAGGGAAGCCCGGAGCGACCCGACCAGGTCTGATCCTCACATCGGTCCCAATCCAGGCCGCGTCCCCAGAGACCCCGTCCGCCGAAATGCGGACGGGGTCTCTGGCTTGAAACCAGACCGAACCGTAATTCAGGGCAAGATGCACCGACAAGCCGAGCCTGTTGACATTAGTGTGTGAGGCACAGTATCGTGTCGAGCATGGATGACGTAACCGCCGCACACCTGCAGGAACTTCGACGGGGGACGGTTGTCCTTGCCTGTCTGCTCGTCCTCGAGCAACCGGGCTATGGCTATGGCTTGCTCGACACCCTGAGTCGAGCAGGGTTCGAGGTCGACGCCAACACGCTGTATCCGCTGCTTCGCCGGCTGGAGCGCCAGGGATACCTGGCTAGTGAGTGGAATACCGAAGAGACGAGGCCGCGCAAGTTCTACCGGGTCAGCGAGGCAGGGCGAGAGCTCGCGCGAACGCTGACGGCGGACTGGGAACGATTGGACAGAGCCATTGCGGGGATGACCTCCGGGATGGCAGAGGAGAAGAAGCCATGAGTACGTTGACCGATCGCTATGTCGCCGCTGCCGCCTGTGGTGTCCCTGAGCGCCAGCGCCTGGACGTCGAACTGGAACTGCGCGCGTCCATCGCTGACGAGATCGATGCCCGAATCGAATCCGGTGAGAGCCCGGTGGCCGCCGAGCGCGCCGTCCTGACGGCGATGGGTGACCCGGCCCGGTTGGCCGCCACCTATTCCGAACGCCCGCAGTACCTGATCGGTCCCGAGTACTTCCTCGAATACCAGCGCTTGCTGGTGACGCTGCTCGCCGTAATCGTCCCGATTCTTGTCGCCATCGCCGTCGTCCTGTCGATCGGGGAAAACGACGGGTTCGGTGGGGTCTTCGGGGACGGGATCACGGCCGGGATCTTCGGCGGTATCCAGGTCGTGTTCTGGACGACACTCGTCTTCGTTATCCTCGAGCGATCCAACGCTACCCAGGGCCGGCCGCTGATGCCGTGGTCGCTGGATACGCTGCCGAACGTCGACCAGCGCCAGATGGCCGTCGGCCAGACCATCCCGTCGCTGGTGATGCTCGCCCTGTTCGCTATCGCGATCGTCTGGCAGGAGGTGGCGCCATTCGTCCCTGGAACCGGCGACGAGCGGGTTCCCGTCCTGAACCCGGACCTTTGGTCGTTCTGGTTGCCGGTGCTGCTCGTGCTGCTGCTCGCCGAAGCCGTGTTCGAGGTTGCGAAGTACCGCGTCGGCCGATGGACGGCCCCGCTGGCGATGGTAAACACCGTCCTCAATGTCGCCTTCGCGGTCCCGTTCGCGGTGCTTGCCTGGCAGGGCGACCTGGTCAACCCTAGGTTCCTGCTGGGACTGGACTGGCCCGAGGGCGCGGAGTCCGGCTCCCCGCTCGGGATGGCCATCGCGGTCGGTATCGCGGCCGTCGCCACCTGGGACGTCGTCGATGGCTGGATGAACTCGATTCGGTCGAGTCAGCGGTCCCATGGCGAGCGCCTGGTACCCGTCCTCTGACGAACTGGATCCGAACAACTGTCGATGAAAGAGGGACCGGAGCAATCCGGTCCCTCTCGTTGTTGTTCTTCGACATAAAAACTCGCTCGACCAGCTAGCTGATCCGTTGCAGTGGCAGATCGAGGTTCAGCTTGCCGGTCGCGGGAGCGAAAGGATTGTCGAAACCTGTTGTCCTAGTCGGAAAGGAGCAGCAGAATATTGGCTATCGACGACGATGATGTTGGCGGTGGAAAGGACAGAGTATGGCTCAGAATCGGGCATACCCGAAGGACTGTTACTACTGCGGTCGACGTATCTCCATGCGCTTCATGGCGTGGTCGAATGAGACCTGGCAGCCCTTCGAATACGACTCGGATAAACGACACGACTGCTCGGAAAGCCGGTCGGTCGCTACGCCCGCAAGTCGGAATGATCGGCGGCTTGACCTTTCCCCGGCGCAGCGGCAGCTGCTCATCAGCCGCCAGGGTATTTCAGGGCCGGTTCAGAGCTTCGTCGATGGGATTGGGACGGAGATCGTTGACCTTAATCCGGGAACCTTCCGCGATTCGGTTGTCGCGCGCCAAGGGTTCACCTTCCGCTGTCCGGATCGTGACAAGCAGTTCACCATTGACGGCGGTAACTCGCCGGCCCTGGTGGTCGACGCGGGCGACGCGGTGGTGACTTTCCGAGGAATCCGGTTCGTCTCGACATCAAGCCTGGGGGCGGTGGTTGTCCTGAGTGGCGGAGTCCGGCTGGAGCAGTGTTCTATCGAGGCTGGAGCTCTCGGTCTCGACATCGCGTCAAGTGATCGGTCCAGTCATCTGCTCAACACCGATCTGACCCTCACTGGGCAGCGATCGAAAGGGATCCGGGTCGGCCCTCACACCCGATTGCATATTGCGAACGTCTCAATCCGTGGGGCGACGCTGTCTGAGTTGGATGTGGACCCGAGAGGGACGGTTGACGGCTGGATAAACCGGCCCCCTTCCAGTACTCCACGGACCACGGCGCATCGCGCGCCGAACCAGCCATCTCAGCCAGTTCGTCCGACCGGTCCGTCGCCGATGTTGCTCCTGGCGCAGTCGCTGGGTGAGATGTCGCGCGACTACCACGAGCGCGCCTCTGCCTTGCTTGATTCACTTGATGCCTTGCCCGATGAAGCACGCCAGCCCCATGACCTCGATAGGGTCTGGTCACTTCTGGAGGTCGCGCAGTGCTGCGTTGACGAGGTCTCAGTCCGGCTTGAGCCGCTGCTTGAACCCGCCGAGTGAGACAAGCCTGTGGGTAGTGCCATCAGCACATTGGGGTAGCGAGGCTCCCTGTCTGCCGAAACGCCAACCGGGTCCAGGTCACATCGGTCTTGCCGGGCAGCAGGCTGGGGCGGTTGTCGCGGCGGCGCAGGAGTTCGAACCCGGTGGCGCTCGCTGCCGTGACCGTCTCGTCACCGCTGACGTCGTCCATCCACCGGCCAGCGGGTACCGGGCCGTGGCGTAGGGACATGATCACGAGACCGCCGGGCGTGGTCAGGTCACCGAGCACCCGCCAGCCAATGGACCGCTCCCCGGCGTTGAGGTGCATCCAGACGGCGCAGGCGACGACGAGGTCGTAGCGGAAGCCGAGGGAGCGGACCGTGTCGAGGTGAGGGAGGGCGTCGTCATGCCAGGTGATGCGGGTGGAGGGATGCGCTCGCTGACCCTGCTCGCGAAACGCCGCGACCGGCTCGGCAGCGACAACGTTCCACTCGCGGGCGACCAGCGCCGCCGCGTCCCGCCCGGTCCCGGCGCCGGCGTCGAGTGCCCGGCCTGGCCTGACCGGGATCAGGTCGAGCAGGTCCGCGTGGACCTCCTCGAACGTCAGGGCCTCCGACGCCGCATGGAAGGCGGTCACCCCATTTCCGCCGTATCCCGCCGTCCCCCGGACCGCCCGTTCCGACATTCCCGGCCTCCATGTGACGATCATGCGGACTGCGTCGGATCCTTGGTGGCGGGCGCACTCCGTGTCGGCGATGATGCCAGACCCGCCAGCCTGATGAAGGGACCGAACATGGATGTCCTCGAACGGTTACTTGAGCACGATCGCTGGGCAAACGCGGAGGTGCTGCGCCGCTGCCGTGAGCTCGGGGACGGCCAGCTGGACCAAGCCTTCGATATCGGGCACCGGACCATCCGGGCGACGTTCGACCATTACCTGCCCAACATCGCGTTCTGGGCGGGGCTGATGCGGCAGGCGCTGGACACGGGCGAGCCGGTCGTCGGGTCACTGGGTGACCTGATCGGCGCCAGTGAGCGCGCCCACGCCGCCGGCCCGCCCGGCGCGGTCGACTCCTGGCTGGCCCTCCATGAGCGGGCCTATGACCAGTTTGCCGCGGTCGCGAGGCAGGTCCAGGCCGAGGGCCGGCTGGAAGAGTCCTTCCTCATCGACTCCGGGTATCCCTTCACGTACGGTGGCGCCATTCTGATGGTGATCCTTCACCATGAGGGGCACCGGATCGAGATCATCCATATCCTTGCCCGGTCCGGTGTGCCGTCGCTGGCTCAGGTGGAGCTCGATCATGGCCTCTGGGATTTTTGCCGGCGGGGTCTCGGGTGACCGGAGCCGGTTGGGCGGCGGAGCAGGAGGACCACGTGACGGAGCCATTCCCGATCGCGATCGCGCAGGCGACGATCACCGATGACCCGGCGATCAACGCCCCGACCGTCCGCCGGCTGATGCGAGAGGCCGCAGTAGGGGGCGCCCGGCTGATCCTGTTTCCGGAGGGGATGCTGTCGGGCTACGCGAAGGAGCAGCACGCTGACTGGTCCGGCATGGACTGGGACGGGCTCCGCGACGAGCTCCGGCGAGTCATGGCGCTCGCGGCCGAGTTGCGGCTCTGGGTGGTGCTCGGCTCGACGCATCCATTGACCCCGCCGCACCGCCCCCACAACAGTCTCTATGTCATCGACGACCAGGGCCGGATCGTCGACCGGTACGACAAGCGCCTCTGCTCCTGGACGGAGACCAACCACTTCTACACGCCCGGTACCCAGCCAACCGTGTTCGACGTCGACGGGTTCCGGTTCGGCTGCGTGATCTGCGTCGAGGTCAACTTCCCCGATCTGTTCGCCGAGTACGAGCGGCTCGGGGTCGACTGCCTGCTGTTCCCGGCCTACCCGGTGGACGCCGTTCTCGAGGTCAAGGCACGGGCCTATGCCGGGATTCACAACTACTGGGTCGCCCTGTCCGGACCGAGCCAGACGGCGCACCTCCTGCCCGCCGAACTGGTCGGTCCGCACGGCGAGCCACTGGCGGTCGCGGCGGAGAGCGATGAGCTGATCGTCGCCCGCCTCGATCGGTCAGATCCGGGCCTGGAGATCGCGCTGACGAAGTCGCGACCCTGGCGGGCGGAGGTGAACAGTGGCGACTTCCATCGTCCGTGGCTGGTCGAGGACCCGCGGAGTAGCGATCGGACAGAGATCTGATCGTGACTAGAACATCCCGTTGTCGTTGGCGGACGTCAGCGGGATGACCTGCAGCACATCCCAGTGCTCGACGATCCGGCCGTCGGCGTCCAGCCGGAAGATGTCGATCCCGGCGTAGTCCTGGTCGCCCGGCCAGCGCTGATGGCAGTGCAGGACGACGAAGTCGCCATCGGCCAGCACCCGCCGGAACTCGACCGACTTGCCGGGGTACTCCCCCGCCATCCGCTCGAAGTACGCGATGAACGCATCCTTGCCGTCGCCAACGTGCGGATTATGCTGGCGGTAGGTCGCGCCGGCGTAGCGCTCGATCGCCTCGCGGGGCCGGGCCCGGTTGAACATCAGGTCATAGAAGGCCGTCACGGTCTGCTTGTTCTGCTCGATGCGGTCCATGATCTCTCCTCAACATCGGGTGAATACTGTGTGGGTACGGGTACAGTTTCGGGCAAATGACGTCGGGTCAGCGTCCCTGTTCGGCGCCCTCCTTGGCGTGCCGCCCTCCGGTGATGCCGTGCCTGACCGCGTCGGCGCTGACCTGAGCGACGGTCCGGTCGGCGAGCGCCGCGAGGACTGTCGCCTCGATCTCCGCGGACAGGCCTCCGAACGCCTGGCGCATCCCGGAGCCGACAGGGCAGAACACGTTGGGCTCCGCCGGGCTCGGGCCGAGGACCGGGTCACCTGTCGTTGCCCGGTAGACCTCGGCCAGCGTGATGCGATCGGCGGGACGGGCCAGGCGGTAGCCGCCGTCGCGTCCCTCGCGGGCCTCGATCAGTCCCGCCTTGACCAGCGTCGAGAGCACGCGCCGGAGGAACGGCGCGCCCGTGTTGACGCTTCCGGCGATGTACGCGCTTGAATACCCCTCGTCGGACTGAGCGAGCAGCGCGAGCGCGTGGATGGCCATGGCGAAGTGGGCATTACGCATGGATATACTGTATTTGAAACGAGCACAGTAGGCAACCGGTCGGTCAAAATCCGTGGACAACAGGCGTCCGAGCGTCCTGAGCGATCCCGGGAATGGGTCAGATCCAGGTGCCGGGCTTGTGCGCCGGCACCTGCAGCACCGCGAGGAGCCCGAAGTGGTCGCTTGCCCAGACGCCATCGACCGGCTGATCCAGCACGCGGCGGCTGTCAACGACATCGAGCGTCGGGCCATGGGGCCCACAGCGCACCATGATGTAGTCGATTCGCCGACCGGATTCGAGTGCCATCTCTCCGGCACGGACGAATGGATTCGCTGGGGTGAACGTGTGTCCGGGTTCGCCAGGATGGGCTGATTCCCAGGCATCCCGGTAGGCAACGCTGCAATCCCCGAGTGCCTGACGGCCGGTCCAGAAACGGATGCTCGAGGAGTCGGGCGTGTCATCCAGGTCGCCGAGCACGACCACGTGCATATCGCGACCGGCAACGAGATCGTCGATGAACCGGGCACAGGCGACGGCCTGGAGCTCACGCTCGTGCGCATAGCCGATATGCCAGGTGGGCTTGTAGTGGACGAACAGCGTTGGCCCGAACGGCGCCGGTAGCCTGATCTCGGCCGCGACAGCGGCAGACCATGGCAGGTCCACCCGCGCCGTCACACGCAGGTCGAGTTCGTTGCGGGAGGTGGGCGGGACCCGGCTCGCCAGCACGGCGCCGACGCCGTTCTCGGAGCGAGCCGAATGCGGTGAAAGGGAATAGCCCGTCCCCAGCAGGTACCTGACCTCCTCGTACCCATCCCGGCAGTCGACTTCCTGGAGCGCGACCACATCGGGCCGCACCTCCGACAGAACGCGGCGAAGCACACGGCGGCGCTGAGACCAGTCGGCATAATCAGGTGACAGCAGGGCCATCGTCAGCACGCGAAGCGTCGGGGTCGGCTCGGCGGTGTCCCTCATCGTTCGCCCTCTCCATAGGCCAGGTGGTCCTGATCCGAAGCTGCACATCGCGGCGTCGGGAGGTTGATCCCTTGGCAGACACGTATGTCCCGTGACCATCCGGGAGGGCCGTTCCGTGGGGATCACCCCCGGCGGTCATCGTCCCGGAACAATTCCCGTACCAGTCGCCCGCATTGGAGTCGCCGCAACGGGAGGACGGTCGGTGCGGGCTGATCAGCGCACGACGGCATGGCGGGCTGTGACATGGGAAAGCCCGGGGAGACTGCTCTTGTGCAGTCTCCCCGGGCTCTCAATACGTCTGATGCGAGCAGGGAGCGCTCGATTGTCGCTTGCCTGCCCCGGGCAGCCTAGTGCTTGTAGAACCCCGCGTTGAGATCCTTGAAGCTCGTCCAGTTCTCGGGGACGTCGTCCTCGAAGAAGATTGCCTCGACCGGGCAGACCTCGGCGCAGACGCCGCAGTCGATGCACTCGTCCGGGTTGATGAAGTACTGATCCGCGTCGTCGGACGAGTGGATGCAGTCCACCGGGCAGACTTCGACGCACGAGGCGTCCTTGGTCCCGATGCAGGGCTGGGTGATGACGTAGGCCATGTCGGCTCACTCCTTATCGCGCCAGACCACCGTGACCGTTCCAGGAGAACGGGGGGTCGACACCAGAAGAGGGTTCGCGCGCTGGCTGGACCCGCTGGGACGCGATGCGGCGCTCGTCGGTGACGAACTCGCGGGCCGGATGAGTATAGTCATCGACCGGGGCCTGCTCAACCGCTGAACATGCACTGGTATCGGTCCCTGAGGGTTAAGGATCCGGGATCCGGTCGCGGCGCAAGGGGCCGGGGCCGTCGCCTTGTGTGCGAGGACCAATTCCTGACGATCAGGGTCGGAGAGGGTAGCGCCCTCGACCGACCGCTCAGCTTGTCTGCCAGCGGGCCATCAGTTGGTGCGGCATGCCGCGGATCTCGTACGGCGCGCCGACGGGCTGGAAACCCAGGCGGCGGTAGAACGGCACCGCGTGGCCCTGCGACGACAGCCGGACCGTCGGCGCGCCGATCCGGTCGGCTTGCTGGAGCATCAGCCCCATCACTGCCGCCGCCGCACCGCGGCCCCGGAAGTCCGGTACCGTCGCCACCCAGGTGATCGTCGCCTCCGATCCGCTGGCCGGTCCCGGCGTCATCCGCCCGACGCTGACCACGAGCCGGTCTCCGACCCGCAACTCGGCCCAGCGATCACCCATCGCCGCATCCGTAATGGGCACCGTTGCCAGCGCTTGGAACGAGCGGCCGTCGTCGCTGTCGGTCGTCTCGGCGCCGATGAACCCCTGCTCGTCGTGGAAGACCATCCGGCGGACCACCTGGACCGCTGCCCAGTCCGCGTCGGATTCCACTGGTCGGGCGACTACCGCGTCATCGTCGACATCGCGGGCATCGTCCTCATCGGGCATGTCCCGGTCCTCGTCGCCGGTCAGGTGGCGCCAGAACTCCGCCAGGCTAGGCATGATTCCCGCCCGTCGTGTCGGACGAGGTTGCCGGGCGCGACATCACCCGGTCGTGGATGACCCGGCGCTCCTCGAGCCGCTTCCGCATCGCCGCCAGCCGCCCGGTGTGGAGATCCTGCGCCTTCCGGACCTGGGCCGGTGCCGTCCCCCCGGTGATGTCGCGGGCCGACACGCTGGTCAGGGCGTCAAGCGGTGGCCGCTCCTGGCCGAACACCGGGTGGACCGCTGCCCATTCCGCCTCGGTCAGGTCGGCGAAGGTCCGGCCCGTCGCCGCGCACTCGGCGACGAGCCGCCCGACCACGCTGTGCGCCTCCCGGAACGGGATGCCGTGACGGGCAAGCAGGTCGGCTGCGTCGGTTGCGAGCGCGAAGTCCGCCACGGCCGCCGCCGCCATGCGCTCGGTGTCCCAGCGCATCGTCCGCAGCATCGGCGGGACGACGTCCAGGACGATGCGGAGGGTGTCGATCGTGTCGAACAGCCCCTCCTTGTCCTCCTGGAGGTCCTTGTTGTAGGTCAGCGGCAGACCCTTGGTCGTGACCAGCATCCCGACGAGATTGCCGATCACGCGACCGGTCTTGCCCCGGGCCAGTTCGGCGATGTCAGCGTTCTTCTTCTGCGGCATGATCGACGAGCCGGTCGCGAACCGGTCGTCCAGCGTCGCGAACCGGAACTCGGCCGACGTCCAGAGCACCACTTCCTCGCTCAGCCGCGAGACGTGGACCTGGATCATCGCGCAGGCCATCAGCAGGTCCATGACGAAGTCGCGGTCAGAGACGCCGTCCATGCTGTTGGTCGTTGGACCATCGAAGCCAAGCTCCGCCGCGACGCCTTCCCGGTCGAGCCGGAAGGTGGAGCCGGCCAGCGCGGCGGCGCCAAGCGGGGAGCGGTTGAGCCGGGCGATCGCCTGCTCAAGCCGCTCGGCATCGCGCTGGAACATCTCGACGTAGGCGTGGAGGTGGTGGCCAAGGACGATCGGCTGGGCACGCTGGAGATGCGTGTAGCCAGGCATGACCGTCCCGGCATGGTCCGCCGCGATCGACAGCAGTGTGTCGGCGAGGTCCAACACGCCGGCCAGCACGTCGTAGCCGGCCCCGCGTGCCCAGAGACGGAAGTCGGTCGCGACTTGGTCGTTGCGGCTGCGAGCGGTGTGGAGCTTGCCGGTCACGTCACCGATGAGCTCGCGCATCAGCCGCTCGACGCCGGTGTGGATATCCTCGTCGGCGAGGGTAAAGGGCAGTGGACCAGCCGCGGCGTCATCCCAGACGGCCCAGAGGGCGCCTTCGAGAGCGGAGAGATCGTCGGGAGAGATGATGCCCTGCCGGGCCAGTCCGCGGGCGTGGGCGACCGACGCGCGGATGTCCTCGCGGACGAACCGCTGGTCGAACCCGATCGAGGCGTTGAACGCTTGGAGACGCTCGTCCGGCCCGGCCGCGAACCGTGATCCCCAGCCCCAGGCCCCTTCGCTGCCGCCTGCCCTGCCTGCCGTCACCCTTCGCCCCCTGTGTGCGCACCCATATCCGCCAGTCGCCATCCGGGCCCTGCGGTTTGACGCGGCGAGTATCGCCGATCCGGCTGCGTGGAAGTGGGGCACTGGAGCGGGGCCCGACCACACACTCCCTGGGCCGGGGATCGCGACCGACACCCGGGCCCGGCAGGATTCTTGCTATACCCAGGAAGAGGCCGGAAGACGAGGCGCCCGACGCGCCGGGAAGACGGACCAGCAGAGAGGAGACCCGATGGTCGAAGGGCGAGTCCCGGTCGGCACCCGCGTTCTGGCGCTCGACGGCGAAGTGCTGGGCACGGTCCGCACGGCGTACCGCAATTATCTGCTCGTCGCCATCACGGATTCCGAGGACGACCTCGAGGTTCCCTCGGCGGCGCTGGGCCGGGTGGAGCAGGGCACACTCTACCTGACGGTCAATCGCAGTGCGCTGACCCTCTCCCGGGATGGCAAGACCTATGAGCGGCTGCACGGCAACCAGTAGGCACGGTTCGGTGGGGCCGATGGCTCAGAGGGGCGCTAGTCGTCCGTCGCCGGGGATTTTGGCGTCACGCGGTTGAGGTCGGACACGAACCCGTTCAACGTCTTGGTCGCCTGATGTACGAGATCCAGCCGGCCACTGTCCCAGACAGCAAGAGCGGCCTGAATGTCCCGGACAAATGACGCCTCGATCTCGATGCTGATCTCCCGGCCCGCCGGAGTGATCTCCAGCTGAGTCCGGCGGCGATCACCCGGAGTGCGGACGCGTCGGACGAACCCCAATGATTCCAGCCGATCGGTGATCGAGGTGATCGCCGTCGGCGTGACATCCAGCCGCTCAGCCAGGTGCCGGAGCGTTGGCGTTGGCTCGTCCCGGATGGTGTACAGCACCATCGTCAGTGACGGGCTGAGACCGAAGCGCTCCCGCCGGACCCACGGCCGCAACCAGTTATCGAGCTGCATCTGGGTGAGCAGCAGCTCGTGCGCCAGCTTGGCTCGGTCATCGGCGCCATAGGGACCCGCTTCTTCGTCGCTCCGAATATCGGTTGGAACTGATCGTTCCGCCTCCACCATTGCCTCCACAGCAGCGAATGATTTCAGCCCGCCTTTCCTGACCAGTCGTCAGGAGAGGCGGGCGAAACATGTCTTCGCGTCGTTGATGATTCATTTTATACCCTCAGACGACAGAAACTACAATCGCGTCGTGCATACGGACCGGACCAGGGCGGAAATCATTGCGTCCAGGATGTGCGTGCTCGCCCTGCAGGTCGCTCATTGCTGATCCCCGGGTCCGGACAGTCGCCTGAAGTAGATGCAGGTCGCGTCGTAGCCGCCGTCCGCGGATCGCGCGAAATCCGGGATGCGACCTGCCTGCTCGTAGCCAAGCGACTGGTAAAGCCCGTTTGACGGGTCGCCTTCCCGCGTGTCCAGCACCACCAGCCAGCGACCGGCGGCGAGCAGTTCCGCTTCGATCGCGTCCATCAGCCGCCGGGCATGCCCCTGCCGGCGGGCTTCGGGATGGACCAGGAGTCGGGCGATCTCGGCCCGGTGGTGCCCGTTGGCCCGTGACGCCAGCTGTGCCTGCACCGTCCCGACGATCCGTCCGTCCTGTTCCAGCACCAGCAGGATGGTCTGCGCATCCGGGATGTCCGACCAGTACGCGCGTGCCTCCGCGATGGAAAGCGGTGGCAGGAACCCGACCGATGCCCCATCGGCGACCGTGGCAACGAGGAGATCGGCCAGGGTGTCGCGCTCGGCGTCGGTCGGGTGATCCAGTCGGCGGATAGTCGCGCTGGAAGACATGGGCCTGCTCCGTTCTGCGAACTCCAGTCAGTCAGGCCCGGAATGATACGGTCGGATTACCCATGGATGGCGCGACTGTCCGGGGGCGCCTCATCGCACTCCAGGATGCCGTAATCCCGGATCACACCGGCTACCCGGAGCCGGTAGTCGGCGAAGATGTCTGCGCGACCGGTTGCCTGCGCGGACCGGTGCGCTTCCAGTTGGCGCCACGCAACGACCGATTCCTCATCACGCCAGAACGACAGCGACAGCAACCGGTCAGGTCGTGACAGGCTCTCGAACCGCTCGATCGAGATGAAGCCGTCGATGTCGTCCAGCAGCGGGCGGAGGTCGGCCGCGATATCCAGGTACCACTGGCGATGGTCTGGATGTGGTTCCAGTTCGAAGATGACGGCGATCATGGTGTGGGCTCCTCGCTGACAGGGGCCGGGTCGACCCTGATGGACGACGCGTAACGGTTGAGGATCTCCGGGATCCTGGCGTTGGCGGACGGGATGATCCGTGGGCAGGGTGACCAGAACCGCTCATCGGCCAGGCCGGCTCGCAGTCCGGCCCTGACGCCCGCACGTGTGATCTCCCAGGCCAGACGCTCACCCGGACAGCGGTGGGGACCGATCCCGAACGTGAGAGGGTCCGGCGCGGCGTTCCGCGCGGAGTCGAAGCGCTCCGGCTCGTCCCAGACCGCCGGGTCGCGGTTGCCGGCCGCCAGCACGACCACGACCCGATCGCCGACCGCAAGTCTCGCGTCGCCGAGGCGCGTCGGGCTGGCAACGTAGCGCCGGGTCGTGTGGACCGGGGGGTCGTACCGGAGGGTCTCGCGGAGGACGCCCGCCAGCGTGCCCGGATCCTGCGTTGCCAACACGCGGAGCACCGGGTCACGGCTGAGCTGGCCGAGCGTGTTTCCGATCAGCCCGGCGGTTGCGTCCATCGACTGGAACAGCAGACCGATCGCGTTGGCGATGAGGTGATCGCGGGAACCGGGATCGGCGAGCGCCGGGTGCGTCGCCATGTCATGGAGAACTCCCGGCCGCTCCACAGCCTGAGCGCTCTCCAGGCCGGCGGTTAGCTGATCGGTGAGCGACCGGACCGCCGCATCCCCGTCCGCGACCGGGCCGTCGAATGGGGAGGGCGCGATGGCGCGAGCGAACGCCCGGACGGCGGGCGTGATCTCGTCAACGGCTGACCGGGGCAGTCCGAGCAGGGCCACGGTGACGGCTACCGGGATCCGGAACAGGGCACGGACGGGCCAGTCCGTCCCGCCCCGGCGGCGCTCGTCGTCGACCATGGCCGGGATGGCCCGTTGAGGACCGTCTGGAGCCTTCCGGCGGGGATCGATGCCAGCGACGCCTGGATCGCGTGGTGGATCGCCCGGCTGGCCGGGTCGTCCGTCATCCGGACTAGCCGGCTGAACACGTCACCCGTTTGACTTCCCACCAATGCTGCGGGAACGGGCTCATCCACCGGGCGGGTCCGGAGGCCGGGCGCCGTCAGGGCCGCACGGGGCGCGGCTGACCGCGGCGGGTATGGCCCTGCTGCCCCACGCCGAGCGGCTGATCGCCACGATCGCTGATGGCCGCCGGGCGGTCGCGGATCTCGATGGAAGAGTGTCGGGACAGGTGGTGATCACGCTGGTCGGGACGCTGGCCAGCACGACGCTTCCGGCCCGGCTCCGGGACTTCCGTGAGCGGTATCCGGAGGCGACCCTTCGGCTCCGGACCGCCCGGAGTGACGAGGTCAGTGAGTTGGTTCGTCAGGGAGCGGCCGATATCGGCTTGCGCTACTTCCCGGACCCGTCGGCGGGCCTGGTATCCCGAGTGATCGGAGACGAGCCCCTCGTCGTCGTCACGGCGCCGGGGACGGATCTGGCGGGAGGTGTGGGCCGATCGACCAGTCTCTGCTCGAGGGTCGGGCGTGGGTGACGTACCCGGTGGGGTCGGGCGCATCCGGTGAGGCGTTCGCCGTGCAGTGGCAACGGGAGCTGGCCCGGATCGGAGTCGAACCGGGTGAGACGATCGTCATCGACAGCCTGACGGCTCAGAAGCGACTGGTTGAGGCAGGCTTCGGGCTGGCGCTTCTTCCCTTGAGCGCGATCATCGAGGAGCGCCGCATCGGCAGCCTCGAGGCCCTCGACGTCCCGGCGTTGGCGATCAGCGCCCCGATCGTCACCATTCGGCGCCGGGACGGCTACCTCGGCTCGGCCGGTGAGCGGCTGCTGGCCATGCTGACCGGTGCGGGGGAGTAGGCGCACGAGGGGGCGGTGCCGATCCCGGCACCGCCCCCTGTCTGACCGTTGTGCCGGGTGTTAGCGCGGCGGGCGAGCCGTTCTGCTGATCCCGAGGTAGGCGTCGTAGCGGCCGGAGACGGATTCCCAGTTCACGACGTCCCAGAGCGCGTCGATCCACTCGCCGCGGCCAGAAGCCGTCGTGTAGTCGAGCAGGTACGAGTGCTCCCAGTTGTCGATCCCGAAGACGGGGTACCCCTCGCCGGTGATCAGTGGGTTGTCCTGGTCGGGCGTCACGACCAGCGACAGGGCGCCGGCGGTGTCCGAGACCAGCCAGGTCCAGCCCGAGCCGGTGTTGCCCAATGCGCCGAGCTTCATGGCCTGCTGGAACGTCGCGAAATCGCCGAACGCGGTAGTGATCGCCTCGGAGAGCGCGCCGCCTGGCTCGCCGCCACCGTCCGGGGAAAGCCAGTCCCACCAGAGGCTGTGGTTGTAGTGCCCGCCGGCGTTGGTCCGGACGAGCGCCCGGCGCGGCTTGACGACCCCATTGCTGGCCTCGAACTCGTCCTCCGGGACGACATCCAGGTTCAGGATCAGGTCCTCGAGCGTCAGGCCCTGGGCGTCGGGGACATCCTCGAGCTGGGCATTCAACCCGGTGACGTAGTTGGCGTGGAGCCCGTCGTGGTGAAGCTCCTGCGTCGTCGCTGAGGTCACTGGCTCCAGCGCGTCGAGCGCATACGGAAGCTCGGGAAGCTCGAACGGGTAGGTCTGGAGGCTGGCGTCGGTACCGCCTTCGGTCACCGGCGTGCCGTCAGCGGCCGGCGTGCCGTCCTGGGCACTGGCCCCGAACCGGTTGGCACCGAGCGCGAGGGCCGCCGCGCCGGCACCGGCCGCGCCGAACTGGATGGCGTTGCGTCGGGTGATGCGAGTGGTATCTGTCATGGGATGACTCCTGTCTCTGGTGTGACGGCGACCTGCCCGGCAGGTCGCCGGTTGAGAGCATCGTCCGGAGGTCTATGGCTCGTGTCTGCCCGGGTATCGGGGGAACCATCAGGTCCGATGCGTTCACGGTCCATGTACACAAGGGCCGTGCCGTCGGCAGTCAAACCTAAATTCTGCGCGAGAGATCGTAGGGACGGCGTAATCGGGCTGAGCGGAAGGCTCGACCACGTGGACACCGGTTCGACGTCGGTCCATCGACCGTTGTTCAGCCCGGATGCCGGGAGAGTGGTCTACATTTGGGACCTGACATCCGTTTCCGGTGCCCCGTCGCGGGATTCCTCCCATGAGACGGGCATACCGGCTCGCCACTGGCCGACACCCGGAGCCCAGCCCGATGACCACGACCGCCGATACCGATCTCACGCCCGCCGCCAATCCCGGCGGGAACAGCACCGCCGAGCGGGACCATCAGATCCCGCTCTACGCCCAGCGCGGGCTGACGATTGTCCGTGGGGAGGGTGCCTACCTCTACGACGACACGGGCAAGCGGTACCTGGATGCGATGAGCAACTACGGCGTCGCGATCCTCGGCCATGCCGATCGGGCGTTCGCCGCCGCGCTGACCGACCAGCTCACGACGCTGACGACCTGCCATCAGAGCTTCGGCAATGATGTCCGGGCCGAGTTGCTGGTCGCCATCCAGCGGATCGCCCCCCCCGGGCTGACCCGGACCTTCCTGAGCAACTCCGGCGCGGAAGCGGTCGAGGCGGCGCTGAAGTTCGCCATCGCCGCGACCGGCCGGCACAGCGTCGTCGCCGCGAAGAAGGGGTATCACGGACGGACGCTCGGCGCACTGTCCGCCACGGCCGACCCGAAGTACCGCGCCCCGTTCGAGCCGCTGCCGATCCCGGCCACCCACGTCACCTTCGATGACGTCGAGGCGCTGGCCGCGGCCATCACCGACGACACCGCGGCGGTGATCCTCGAGCCAGTCCAGGGGGAGGCAGGCATCTACCCGGCCGACGACGACTACCTGCGCGCCGTCCGCCGCCTCTGCGACGAGCGCGGGGTGCTGCTGATCCTGGACGAGATCCAGAGCGGCTTCCGGACGGGAACCTGGTGGGCCAGTAGTCATGCCGGTGTGGTGCCGGACATCATCGTCACCGCCAAGGCGCTGGCCAACGGCTTCCCGATCGGGCTGACGCTGGTCACCGAGGCGATCAGCGAGAAGATCCCGGGCGGTGCCCATGGTTCGACCTTCGGTGGCAACCCGCTGGCCGCGCGCGCCGCACTGGCGACGCTGGCGCGGTTCGAGGAGTTGAGCCTCCACGCCAATGCGACCGAGACGGGCACGTACCTGATCGAGGGCCTGCGAGGGCTCGGCTCGCCGAAGATCCGCGATGTCCGTGGGCGTGGGTTCATGATCGGTGTGGAGCTCAAGGCCCGCGTCACCCCGACGCTGAAGGGGTTGCAGGAGCGCGGCGTGCTCGTCCTGCCGGCCGGTCCGCTGACGTTTCGCGTCCTGCCACCGCTGATCTGGGGTCGCGAGGAAGCCGACCTGTTCCTGAGCGCGATGAACGACGTGCTGGCGTAGGGTTGGCCGGGCGCGAGGTGCCGTCGTCCCGCTCGCATCCCGCCACTCGATCGCATCCTTCCAGTAGAGACGCCTGTCCGGCGCGGCGGACAGGATCTGTGTCCGCGCGATATGCAGGCGTCAGAACCCGGTAGACGAGGAAGGCGGCCGGCCCTCAAGCAGGGCCGGCCGCCTTCCTCGTCTACCGGGGGGTGTCCCGGGTCGTCACTAGACCGACGGGGAAGCCTCCGGAGTGACCTGGTCGATGTCCTGGTCCTGGCCGGTGCCAACCTCGACTTCGGGGGTTCCGGTGGTCGGCGTGGCGTCCAGCTCCGGCGTCGCCTCCGGGGTCACCTGGTCGATGTCCTGATCCTGACCCGTACCGATCTCAACCTCCGGCGTGGCGCTGACCGGCGTGCCGGCCGGGGTCGTCCCCGGCGTGGCGCCGGTGCCCTCCGGCAGGACCTCGAAGACGAGGAACTGGGTGACCTGGCTGTCGTTGAAGTTGTTGTCCGAGCCGATCACCAGCGACGGGTTGCCGCTCTCCAGCTCCGGGCCCCACGCCAGGGTCTCGAGGTTGTCGACGGTGAAGTTGCTGCCATCGAACTCCTCGACCAGCGTCTTGGCTGCCGGGGTGTAGTCGGCATTGACCAGCGCGTCGATCCCGCTGATATCGGTCGCGCCGGACAGGTCGACGAGGTAGAGGCGGACGTTGTTCACGTACGTCTCGTCGGCCTGCTGGACCGTGCCGCGCTCCAGCAGCAGCATCGTCGTATCACTCACCGCCAGGATCTCCGTGATCCCGTTGGTGCTGAACAGCGCGTCCGCCGGGACGTTGGGGACCGCGTCGCTCTCGTAGGCGTACTGGGCGAGGACGTTGCCGTCCCGGTCGTACTCGGTGATCCGGTGGACCCCACCGGCCGTGCCGTCCGGGGCGGGCCCGTCCTGGAACAGCGGCGCCTCGGTCGAGACGAAGTAGGACTGGCCGTCCGCCGAGAAGGTCATCCCCTCGAAGGAGCCGTTGTCGCGGATGCCCGTCTCACCGGCCGTGTTGGCCGCGAAGATGTCGTCGATCGGCTGCTGGGCGACGAAGGTGCCATCCGGAGCGGTGATGTAGACGCCCGGATCGATCCCGAGTTCCTGCGAACCCTCGCTGGTCCAGAAGTAGTTGCCCGACTCCGGGTCGAACCGGATCGACTCCGGGTCCGGCACGTTGCCGCCTGCCTCGCTGTTCGGGAACGGGGAGCCGTCCTCCTGCAGCAGCGTCACAGCAGAGGTCAGCTCGACGCTCTCGAAGGACGTGCCGTCGTAGGTCAGGGTGGCGTCGTAGAACCGGGCCGGGGCCTCGTCGGAGCGATCGTCGCTCAGGACGATCCAGCTGTCCGTCTCCGGGTCGTAGTCCAGCCCGGACAGCCCACCGACGAGGGTGTCGTCGACGAGCAGGTCGTTGGCGAGCTGCTGCTCGCCGATCAGGCTGAGCGTGCCCACGGAGCGCTCAACCGGCGTGTCCTGGGCGGGGACGATCGCGGGCAGGGCCACGACGGCGGACAGCATCGCGGCGGTAACGGGGATCGCGAGATGGCGACGGTTGAGCATGGAGAGAGCTCCTGGTCGGTCGCGTGGTCGTCTGCCCTCGGCCCACGCTGGGTCGAGGTACCGACCGTTATGGCAGAGCGCCCGGGCCAGCGTGTTATCAGAGTGCGAATTCGTCTACCGGGTTCATGGTCGGGCAGGAGCAGTATCGGTGGGGGGCCGGACGGCCCGGGGCAATGGGCGAACCGCGCAGCCGCGTGGTCCGGGACGGCTATCATGAGCGGTGGCATCGGTCGGACACTGGTCCGACCCACTCACCAGGCACTACGCGGGAGACTCGATGCAGGAACGATACGACGGCAACGTCCCGGCTCCGGCCGGGTACGACGTGGAGCAGCGCCCGGCGGAACAGCCAAAGGGCCGGCGCGGAGGCGCCCTGCGGGAGTTCGTCCAGACCATCCTGATCGCGGTGCTGATCTTCGTCGCCGTCCGGGCGTTCGTCCTGCCCTACGAGGTCGATGGTTCCAGCATGCAGCCGGGGCTGCACGACCGGGACCGGGTGCTGGTCAACCGCCAGTCGTACACGACCTTCGACCTCAACGGCGTCCTGAACTGGATTCCCGGTGTCGACCGCGAGGGAGCGTGGCTCTGGTCCCCGTTCGGCGACCTCGAGCGGGGCGACATCGTCGTCCTGGAGCCGCCGGTCGATGCGGACGAGCCGTTCATCAAGCGGATCGTCGGCCTGCCGGGCGACACGGTCTCCTTCTCGGACGGCTACGTCATCCTCAATGGCGAGCGGCTGGACGAGTCGTACATCCCCGAAGCGATCACCACGTGCGACCCCGACAACGCGCTCGTGGACCAGCCGACGTGTGACATCACCGTACCGGACGGCTATGTGTACGTCCTCGGGGATAACCGGACGCCACGCGGGAGCGAGGATTCCCGGATGTTCGGGCTGGTCCCGCAGGAGAACCTCCACGGCGAGGCGTTCCTGATCAACTGGCCGTTCGACCGGATCGGCGGCATGCCGTAGTCGGCGGCTGCCCTACAATCAGGCAACGGGCGGTGGCGTCCGGCCGACGACGATGCAGGTGACGAACCAGCAAGGGAGCAGGGACCGGTGACGACGGGACAGGGTGACGGCAAGCGGCGGGTGCTGCTGACGGGCGGCGGCGGCGAGATCGGGGTGGCGTTCCGGAAGTACGCCGGCGATCGCTACGCGCTGCGGCTTGCGGGCCGGAGCGACATCCCCCTCGAGGACGGTGAGCAGGCCGAGGTGATCTCGCTGGACATCGCCGACCTCGACGCCTGCCAGGCGGCCTGCGAGGGCATCGACACGATCATCCATCTCGCGGCCGACCGCCGGATGGACGCCCCGTTCTACGACTCGCTGATCGAGAACAACATCAAGGGCGTCTACAACATCTACCGCGCCGGCAGGGACCAGGGTGTCCAGCGGGTGATCTTCGCGTCCAGCGTCAACGCGGTCGCTGGTTCCCCCACAGCTCACCAGGCGCAGACGGACGAGGTGCCGACCCCGCTGAACATCTACGGCGCATCCAAGGTCTGGGGCGAGGCGCTGGGCGCGTACTTCAACGCGATCGAGGGGCTGGGCGGGTTCGCCGTCCGGATCGGCGCGTTCAAGACCGAGTTCGACGAGCTGGGCAAGGAACCGTCAACGGCCCGGCACATCTCGATGCTCGTCTCCCCGCGCGACCTCTGCCAGCTGTTCGTCCGCTGCATCGAGACGGACCTCCAGGGGTTTCACATCGTCCATGGCCTGTCCAACAACGCGCTACCGTTCATGGACATCGAGTCCACCAAGCGGTTGCTCGGCTGGGAGCCCGAGGACGACGGCTGGGCGCTTTACGGTAACCGGTTCGAGAGCGCCGGGTAGGCAGTTTGACCGGCGCATGGTCTGCCCAGCCGGCGTCCGCTCACCAACGTTTCAGCCGTTCGACCCACCCGGGCCATAACCGATCGTGATCAAGGCAGGAGCCGCCCCAACGGGGCGGCTCCTGTGCTTATTCCCCGAACTCCTTCGTCCAGGCGGGCAGCAACCCGGCGGCCCCGAGCCCCGCCCCGATCGCGATACCGAGGCCGATCCCCAGCCCGATATTGTCGAAGAAGAGCAATCCCACGGACATCCCGGGGATGATTCCGGCTGTTACCTAGGTCATCTGCTTCCTGCGAGTGGCGTCGCCACCGGGCCCTGCGCTGCTGTCATGTGGAAACGCCTCCTGCCCGTCATGCGGCAATCAACTGTGCGACTCAGCGGGACGGAACGTTATCGTGGGGACCGGGAGTCCTCGGCGTCAGCGCCGGTACCATTCCCGCTCGCGCTCGATGGCACGGCGGCGGGCGTCACGGGCGGCCGTGAATGACCGGATCAGCAGGGCGATGAGGATGAGGACGGCAGCGATGCCGAAGCCCAGTCCGATCTCGCCCAAGCCAAGGAAGAACACGAGGTAGAGCGCCACGCCGGCGAGGATGCCCGCAATAGTGGCGGGCTCCGGACGGAACCGGCGCCATTGACCGGTATGGTGTGGCGGCGCGTCGCGCCCGGGAGGCTGGTCTCCGGTCATCGGATCGTCAGCGATCGGACCGGGTGCGATCTGCCCCGGCCATCCCCAGTGCCACGCCCAGCCCTGCCCCGATCGCGATGCCAATCCCGAGTCCAAGGGCAAGGTTGTCGAAGACCAGCAGGCCAAGCACGACCCCGATCGCTACGCCAAGCCCGGTGCCGGATGCCAGGCCGACTCCGGCCCAGCGGGCCTGCTCGTCCGCGTCCGTCGGTGGGGTGTTCTGATCCGGTCGCTCGCTCATCGGCGTCCTCCGCGGGCGTGATGGGGCCAGATGGCTAGCGCCTGGTCCCCTGCTGGCGGATGGCTGCAAAGAGCCCACCAAGCATGGCGCCGAAGATTGCCCCGATGATCGGTTGCCCGATCAGCAGGCCGATGCTGATGCCGAAGGTGAGGCCAAGTGCGACGGCAAAGAACAGCGGGGCGGGGCCGATCGCGTCGGGGCGCTTGCGGAACAGGCCGCCGTCCGACGGGCTGGAGGGACGAGGATCGCGGGGTGGGGTGCTCATCGGGGGGGCTCCTGGGCGTCGGCCGCGCGGCGGCGGTCGATCACGATGCCGGCGATCGCACCAAGCACGCCGCCGATGACGAGCGCGGGCAGGATCGGCAGACCGGCGACGTAGGCCGCGATGGCGCCCAGCAGCACACCAAGCCCGAGGAGGATTCCGACAGCCGTCCCGCCTTGCGCCGATGCGGGGCGATCCGGCTCGCCGGTCAGTCGCCGGTCGAACTCGGCATCGTCGAGTTCCTCGAGCTCGTCGAGGTCATCCGGCTCCTCGACGAGAACCGGCTCGTCGTGTGCGCCGGTCGCGGCGTACCTGGGGGCGCTGGGGCGCAGTTCGGGCCGGATGCGCGGCCCCTGACGAGTGGCAGGGGCCGGCTTGCGTCGGCGGGGCATGGGACTCCTGTCGGGAAGCGCAACCGGCCCGGGCTCAGGATCTAGTCCACCCGGAACGGCGTCATCATCTCGTCGATGCGGCGGGTGACATCGGCCACCACGCCAGCCAGCGGGATCATCTCGGATTCGGCTGCGGTCCGGAGCCGGAGCTCGGCCTGCTCCTCGGCGATGGTCCGGGTGCTGACGGACAGGCGGATCGGGCAACCGATCAGCTCGGCATCGGCGAACTTCACGCCGGGGCGCTCGGATCGGTCGTCGAACAGCACCTCGACCCCGGCTGCGGTCAGCTCGTCGTAGAGAGCGACGGCCCGGTCGAACGTCGCCGTGTCGGTGTCCTTGCCGATCCACGTCAGGTAGACCTGGAACGGGGCCACCGCGATCGGCCAGACGATCCCACGGTCATCGTAGTTCTGCTCGACGATCGAGGCGACCAGGCGACCGGAACCGATGCCGTACGACCCCATCAGGATCGGCCGGGCGCTGCCGTCCTCGTCGAGGTAGGTCGCGCCGAGCATGGTGGTGTAGCGGTCGCCGAGCGCGAAGATGTTGCCGACCTCGATCGCCCGCTCGGCCCGCAGCGGCGCGCCGTCGATCGGGGAGGGGAAGCCCTGCTCAGCCGTCGCGATGTCGTCGACGATGGCGGCCTGCCAGTCCCGCCCGAGATTGACGTTCTTCAGGTGGTAACCCGCCCGGTTGGCACCGGCGACGAGGTTCGGCGTGTCCCGGATGCTGGTATCCGCGACGATGACGACGTTCTCGCTGTCGGCCAGCCCGACCGGGGACGCGTAGCCCGGCACGGCGCCGGGCGCCGCGATCTGCTCAGCGGTCGCGGGCGTGAGGTCGCGCTCGCCGGTCAGCTTCCGGAGCTTGGTCTCGTTGACCTCCAGGTCGCCCCGGATCACGGCGAAGATCAGACGTCCGCTGTGGCCGGTGAAGAACACGGCCTTGGCCGTCCGGTCCTTCCCGACGCCGAGGAATTCCGCGACGGCGGCGATGGTCGGCGCTTCCGGCGTGGCGACCTCCTCCATCGGCTGGGCGTCCTCGATGACTGGCTCGTCGCGGCGGAACGTGGCGACCTCGCGGTTGGCGGCGTAATCCCCGGTCTCGGAGATCAGGATGACGTCCTCGCCGTAGGGCGACGGCGCCATGAACTCCTCGCTCAGCTTGCCGCCCATCATCCCGGTGTCAGCGCCGACGACGTAGAACTCCAGCCCCGTCCGCCGGTAGATCCGGTCGTAGGCGACGCGGTGGGCCTCGTAGGCGGCGAGCATGCCGGCCTCGTCTCGGTCCAGGCTGTACGAGTCCTTCATCGTGAATTCGCGGACGCGGATCAGGCCGCCGCGGGCGCGCGGCTCGTCGCGCCACTTGGTCTGAAGGTGATAGATGATCTGGGGCAGCTGGCGGTAGGAGTTGATCTCGCTGCGGGCCAGGTCGGTGACGACCTCCTCGTGGGTCATCGCCAGGACCATGTCACGGTTGGCGCGGTCCTTGAACCGGGTCAGTGACTCGTCGATCTGATCGTAGCGCCCCGTCTCCCGCCAGATCTCGGCCGGATGGACGACCGGCATGAGCATCTCCTGCCCGCCGATCGCGTTCATCTCCTCGCGGATGATCCGCTCGATCTTCTGGGTGACGCGCCACCCCAGCGGCAGCAGGCTGAACAGGCCCGACCCGAGCGGACGGATGAAGCCGCCACGCAGCAGCATCCGGTGGGAAGGGAGCTCGACGTCGCCCGGGGCGTCACGCAATGTCCGGCCGAAGAGATGACTGATCCGCATCGCGGGGAGACCTCGCTCTCTGGCAACGTGGCCTGGCCGGGGTGTCAGGGATGAGCGCATCCGCCGGGGGCCGAATCTTCCCGGCCGCGCCGGGGAAAGGGTGCATCGGGCAGGATAGAGGGGCGTCGTCCGGGGCCGCAATGGGGCCGGGACGATAGGGTGTGCCGCGACCGGGCGCCAATCCGCCGTGCGCGCTACCGGCCCGCGCCGTCACCCTTGGCCAGCCGGACCGCCGCGCCCGCCTCGCGATCCTCGAACCGGGCCAGGATGAAGAGCAACGATGACAGCCGGTTGAGGTAGCGGAGGATCTCGCCGTTGTCGATCACCCCGGCCTCGCCCAACGTGACGGCGACCCGCTCCGCCCGCCGGACGACCGTCCGGGCCACGTCCAGTGTCGCGCCGGCGACACTCTCGCCGGGGATGACGAACTGGGGTGGCAGCGGGACGTCATCGCCGAGACGATCGGTCTGCTCCTCCAGCCAGATCGTTCGCTCCGCCGGAAAGGTCCGGTCGTCGGGTCGGATCTCGGGGGTGAATGCCAGTTCGACCATGATCGCGTACAGGTCGCGCTGCACGTCGATCAGCAGATCGCGGGTCCGGGACTGCGTTGCCTGGGCCCGCGCGAGCCCGCAGGCGGCGCTCGTCTCGTCCAGTTGCCCGAGGATCTCGATCCGGGCGTCGTCCTTGCCGACGCGCGCGCCGAGCAGATCGGTCGTGCCGGTATCGCCCTTGCCAGTGTAGAGCCGCATCCTGACCCGTCCCGTCGTTCCCGTCCGTGCCGCATGGTTCCGGCCCGCGTGGCCGTCGCCCCATGGCGATACCATGCCGACTAGTGTGCCATCCCGGGAGGGCCGGATACGGGATGGCGGCGACGGGGGAGGGCGGGTGATGGACGACGGAGGCCGGCAGGCTGCCGGTAGGGATGGCCTCGAGATCCGGCCGGCGACCGTGGAGGACCGTGCGGCGGTCACTGCGCTCTGGCACCGGACCGGGCTGACGCGGCCCTACAACGATCCCGACGCCGATTTCGACCGGGCCCGTTGCGGCCCGGCGTCGGACGTCCTCGTCGGCGAACGGGCCGGCGCCGTCGTCGCGTCGGTGATGGTGGGACACGATGGTCATCGCGGCTGGCTGTATTACGTTGCGGTGGATCCCAGAGTGCAGTCGGATGGGCTAGGACGGCGGATGGTCGCGGCCGGGGAGGACTGGCTGCGTAGCCGGAACATCCCCAAGGTCCAGTTGCTCGTCCGGGCGACCAATGGGGGCGTGCTGGCGTTCTACGACCGGCTGCCTACGAGCGGTCGAATGTCCACGTCATGCAGAAGTGGCTGACAAGCCCCGCCGAGTCACCTGGCCAGCCCGCCGCATCCAGATCCACATGACGACCCACACAGTGAGCTTTGCTGGACAGGCAAGGAACCCACGGTCGATCTATCCAACACTGCGTCCGTACGCAGTGTCAGGGCCAGTTTTTACCTGAGTACAGGTTGTCCGTACTACCGTCCGTACGCCTGAATCACGGATCGTCATGGTGTACGTACCCCTGCCCTCGACGTGGTAGCATGATCCGACTACGAACGACGGTGGGCTCCCCGAAGCGGGGTGTCCGGACGGTGGCCCCTGGACCGGGCCCATGGGGAGGGATTGCGTCATGTCGAGCTTCTTTCCTCGCCGCTCCCGCCCCCGTCCCGAGTCCACGTCATCGGAACGACCCGCTGTCTCGTCGGCGGCCAGTGATGCCCGCCGCAAGCTTCCCGACCTGCCGTCATTCGAAGACCAGTGGGGCGGGATTCCCGAGGCCGGACGGGTCGCCGCGACCCCGGGCCCGCGTCTCGTCCCGACGCAGGACGAGCTCGTCCGGCAGGGGCTGGCCGGGATACGACCGGACGAGGCTGACGACCGGGAAATCGACTCCCCCTCCGAGAGTCGTCTGCGGATCGTCGAGTCCGATCCGGTGGAGCGCATCCCGGATGTCCAGCGTCCCGGCACGCTCGATCGGCCACTTCGCGTCGGCGTGATCGGGGTCGGGTATGGCGGGTCCGTCCATATCCCGGCGCTGATGCATCTACCCGAAGCCGAGGTCCTGGCCGTCTGCGCCCGGACCACCGCCCGCGCGATTGCCGTCGCCGCGTCGCGGCAGATCCCGCTGGTCACGACGGACTTCCGCCAGGTCATCAACGAGACGTCGATCGACGCCGTGGTAATCGCCGCCCCGCCGTATCTGCACCACCAGATGGTGATCGCGGCGCTGGAGGCGGGCAAGCACGTCCTCTGCGAGAGCCCGATGGGCCGGTCCCTTGCCGAATCGCGGGACATGGCAAAGATGGCCGACAGCGCCAGTGTCACGGCGATGGTCAACCACCACCTCCGCTACGACCCGCTCCGGTCCCGAATCCGCGAGCTGATTATGGGCGGGTACATCGGGGTACCGCAGGCGATCACGGTCAACATCGTTCGGAGCACCTTCCCGGACGCTTATGCCCGCCCGTATGGGTGGCGCAGCCAGCTGGAGCGTGGCGGTGGAGCGCTCGGCGCCATCGGGACGCAGGAGATCGACGTGCTGCGCTGGTGGCTGGGTGAGATCGACAGCGTCGCGGGGACGGCGGCGACGATGGTCGAGCGCCATGTCCACCCGGCCGGCAGCGGGATGATGCGGGCAGACGCGGACGACAACTTCGCCTGCGTGCTCCGCTTCGCCTCGGGGATGATCGGAACGGTCCACGTCACGACGACCGCCGGCGTGGAGTCGGGCGAGGAGATCATGATCTCCGGCTCGGAGGGGATGCTGATCGCCCAGAACGGTGGCGTGCTGCTGGGGGCCAAGCGCGGCGAGGCCGAGATGTCGCACATCGAGGTCGCGACACCGGAGGACGACGCCCTGCCGCCGGAGACCCACCCGACGATGCATGGCACCTACCGGCTGCTCCGGCGCTGGGTGGAAGCCATCCGCGAGGGTGAGCCGACCCCGTCGCCGTCGTTCCATGACGGGGCCAAGGCTCAGGAGATCGTCGATGGCATCCGGCGCTCCGGCCAGCAGGCCCGCTGGATCGACACGGCCGGGCGACGCTTTCAGACCGCCATCCCCCGGCACGTCAGCGTCTGAGTCTCCGAACGGCTGGATTATCCGACCCAGCGCCGGACGGAGTCCACGACCTGTTCGTACCCGTTGAGGAGCCAGAGCGCCGCCTCGACGGTATCGGCAAGCTCGGCGTCATGGTCGGGCATCCTGCGGCGGTCAAGCGTCCCGGCCGAGATCTCGTGCAGATAGCTGGCGTCGAGCACATTGCCCGCGGTCATCCCTGCGACCAGCCCGTCGATCTCGATTGCGGTGAGCGGGTTGACGCGGTGGTACCCCCTTAGGACGCCAGCGACGTGAACCAGGCGGTCGCTGTCTGACAGGGCGTTCCCCTGCCGCCATCTCCGCCGGACGCGACGTGACAGGTACCTGGCGATGTCCCAGGTCCGGGGCGCGAGCGGCAGATGATCAAAGTCGATGAATCCCGAGACGGCGCCTGGCTGGCGCAGCAGGACGTTGTCCGGGGTCAGGTCGCCGTGAATCAGCTGGGTGGGCAGATCGGCAAGGGCCGCGATCATCTGGTCACGCCGTTGCTCGAACGCGACCGCAACGTCCGGGGGCAGCATCAGGGCGCCCTGCAGTGATGCGATCGTCTGCTCCTGGTAGGAGTTCGCTGACCAGGGGTAACGGGCAAGGGCTACATGCAGTTGCCCAATCGCTTCGCCGATCTGCTCACCAACCGGAACCACCTGCAGCGCATCGAAACGGTCACTGACCAACCGGGGGACGAGGACGAAGCAATCCTCGATCGCTCCGGCATACAGCATGGCGTGATCGTTCGGGATGAACTCAGCGACGGGAACGCCATGGCTAGCCAGGTGACGGAGGATGCGTGCCTCGTCGGCCAAGGGCAGGTTGCGCCACGGACCCAGGCGTTTGAGGAAGTAGCGGGCACCGTCCTCCGCCGTGACCGGCCACAGTTCTCGTCCGGCCGACGGCTCGCCTCGCGTAGGGGCGTCCCCAAGGATGGTCTTCCAGTCCGCGAGGATGGGTGCCAGGTCTTGCGGGGTCTGCAGCATCACGGACCTCCTCCATGGTAGGCAGCGAGGGCGATCAGGTCGGGTCCATGCAGAGCGGGTACGCCTGTGAGCCCAACTGTGCCGTGGTGTCGCTCGCTACCATGGCACAGGGGCGATCTGCCGTCACGACGTTCATCGCCTGCTCCTCGACCGATCGCTTCTGCGACACCTGACCTCCCCATCGTCGTCGCTGGTGTGCGGGGTTGAATGCCGCGTCCGCTATCATGTCCCCATTCGCCGACCCTGCTCGCAGCGTCCCGGCGTCCGGTCTGCGCAGACCGGGCGACCGAGGCGCTGGACCTCATCCCCGGGACAGGCGTGACCGGGAACCGATCCAGGAGCCACCGATGACCGTCGCGACGAAGCCCCGAACCGAGTCCCCGACCGAGCCACTGTTCGTTGCGCCGACGGCCGAGATCGACACGCCGGCGCTGATCGTCGATGAGCCGACGATGCGGCGGAACATCGCGCAGATGGCCGCCTTCGGCGCGTCGGTCGGGGTAAAGGTTCGCCCCCACATCAAGACGCACAAGACGCCGCAGATCACCCGGCTGCAACTGGCGGCCGGCGCGGTCGGGATCACCTGCGCCAAGCTCGGCGAGGCCGAGGTGATGATCGAGCAGGCCGAGGTTGGTGATGTCCTGATCGCCTACCCGGTCATCGGGCCGGCCAAGACGGCTCGGCTGCTCCGGTTGATGGAGCGGGCCCGGATGATCGTGGCGCTCGATAACCGCGAGGTTGGTGAGATGATCGGGCGGGCCGTCGCGGCCCAGGACCGCCGGCTGGACGTCTATGTCGAGGTCAACACGGGCCAGAACCGGG
This sequence comes from Thermomicrobiales bacterium, assembly GCA_035944555.1. GTDB lineage: Bacteria > Chloroflexota > Chloroflexia > Thermomicrobiales > UBA6265 > CADCWK01. The sequence continues at coordinate 245,323 of DASZAY010000026.1, read as the reverse complement.
CCGGGGCGCTGGTGGGCGACGAGGCCGTCGCGCTGGCGCTGGACCTGTCACGCATCGCCGGGCTGAACGTGGTCGGGATCATGACCCACGAGGGCCATGCCAATAGCGCCGAGCCAGAGGTGATCGAGCGGACGGCGATCGAGGCAGGGCAGGCGATGGTCGCGATGGCCGAGCGCCTCCGCGCGCACGGGCTGGATATCCGGACCGTCTCCGTCGGCTCCACTCCCGCCGCCTTCTTCACGCCGACCGTTCCCGGCGTGACCGAGATGCGACCCGGTACCTATGTCTTCAACGACAACTCCGTGTTCCGGCACGGGCGTGTCAGTCCGGCCGACTGCGCGCTCCGGGTCCTCTCCACCGTGGTCAGCCGTCCGGCCCCGGACCGGGCGCTGCTTGATGCCGGCTCCAAGACCCTGGGGATGGACCCGAGCAAGAGCCACCCGGGACACGGCTACATCGTCGGACACGGGGAGGCGACGATCACCAAGCTCAGCGAGGAGCACGGCACCGTCCACGTTCCCGAAGGGATGGACGGTCTGCGGATCGGTGACCGGGTCGAGGTGATTCCGAATCACGTCTGTCCGACCGTCAACCTGCAGGACGAACTGTTCATCGTCCAGGATGGCCAGATGGTCGACCGCTGGACGGTCGCGGCTCGCGGCAAGGTTCGCTGACGACCAGGTTGGGCGAGCACCGGGACATGAAGAAGGGCCAGCCGCACCGCGGCCGGCCCTTCTTCGTCGTTGCGTCTCGGTGGCGGTCTAGTCCTGGAGGTGCGCCTCGAGGAACCAGAGGTCCATGTCGGCCTGGCGGGAGATATCCGTGAACAGGTCGGCCGTGTCCTGGTCGTTGTGCTCATCGGCGACATCGATGTTCGCACGGGCGGTGGTGGCGTAATTACCCCAGCGCTCGACTAGCGCCTGGACGTGCGCCATGCCGTCGACCGCGTCCGTCGGGTATTCCGGCAGGCGGGAGTTGGCGGCCGACATCCGGGCGGTGCCCATCGCAGAGCCACCCAGCGCCGTCGCGCGCTCGGCGATGGTGTCGATCCATTCGAGGACGTGCGCGGCGTGCTCATCGAAGAGCAGGTGCAGCTGGTAGAAGTCCTTGCCCTTGACGTTCCAGTGAGCCTGCTTGGTCTGGGAGTACAGGTCCAGCGAGTCGGCCAGCTGCTGGTTGAGCATGGCGACCATCGTCTCGCGGGTGGACTCGGACAGGCTGTTGTGGGTGCGGAACATCCGGACGTTGGACTTGGTGGGCGTAGCCATGGGTAACGAACTCCTGTGTACCTGAGGATGTCGGTGTAAGCGTCCGTCGCGGGCGCAAACTCGCTTGCGTAACAGCGAATTCCATTCCATCGACGGTGCCGATCACCGATAACGGTAATAAGTCCTATTATCCCATGATAGGTGTGGTGCGACAAGGGGTCGGCGATTATGATGCGAACATCAAGGAGCTATGCCCCGGTCGTCTCTGGCCGGGGTCATTTCGTGTGCACAGACAGTGGTCGGGAAGGGGGGACGATGGCCGAGCCGGAACTGACAGACCGCACCCGCGGAGAAGTTCGCGCGCGCCTCTCCCCCGATCTGCTGACGGCCGTCGCCACGGCGTGGGATCTTGGCGAGATCAATGTGGCGGCACCGACTGAAGACATCGGCGGGTCCTACAACCTGAACCTGCGGCTCCAGACGGATCGCGGGGAGGTTGTCGTCCGGGTCTACCGGCCCTGGGTGACCCCGGACCGGCTCGCGGCCGTCCAGGGGCTTCGCCACGCGCTGCGCCGCGAGGCGATCCCGACCATCGTCCCGTTGTCCCGGTCGAACGGGGCCACCGCGCTGGAATGGGCTGGTCGCCTGGTCGAGGTCGAGCCCTGGGTGTCGAGCGAGAGCGGCGCTGACTCATGGCAGCGCTACGTCACCGCCGGTGCCGAGCTGGGCCGTCTCCACGCGGCACTACGCCGTATTCGTGTGGCCGACCCGTTCCCCCCGGCGCCTGTCAGCAGTGTCATCGCGCCGTCGGTCTTCGCCGACTGGATCGCCCGGGCCCGGCGGGCCATCGCCGCGGCGCCGCTGGCTCCCGGTGCCGTCGACGCGCTGGCCACCTGCGACGAGGCCGAGCGGCTGCGAACCATCATCACGGCCGAGCCCCGGCCCGGTCACATCGTTCAACTGACTCACGGCGACTTCGCCCATGACAACGTCCGGTTCTTCGGGACGAGTCCGGTCGCGATCCTGGACTTCGATTTCATCGACACGCGGGACCGGATCACCGATCTCGCCTACACCACCTACTGGATGTTCGAGCACCTGCAGTGGGATATCCCGGCGGCCGAACGGGACTGGTGGCGGGCAGGTGACCTTGTCCGGGGCTACGCCGAGGCCAGCGGCATCCCCCTCACCGCTGAAGAGCTGGTCTGGCTACCCCTGGCAATGGCGACGATCCCGACAACGTGGGTGGCGGAGACGTGGCTGATGGGCGATGTGCTCGAGGCGATCGGCCTCGTCGCCCGACAGATGGAGACGGTTGCCTGGCTGATTAACCACCGGCATGACCTGGCCCAGATGTGGGCACCGTAGACACCCGCAAGCCCTTGCCTGGAATCGGCTACCGTAGCGCCGGACCCTGTCTCACCGGTCCTGACTCGTGCGCTACCCGGGATTCGCCAGGATGCTCCTCGACACGGACGACGTATACGCAGCCATTGCCCATGGTGCCCGGCTGGCGACGGGGACATGATCGACCTGGGCGGGACCTTCAACCGTAACCTTCGCCTGACCGGGTGCGGTGGGGGGGACGTCGTCCTCCGCGTCTACCGCCCGTGGGTGACGGCGGGGCGGCTGGCGACACTGCGGGCGATCCGCCAGCGCCTGGCCGATCACGGGCTCCCAATCCCTCAGCCGCTCCCGCTCGATCATGGGCAGTTGGCCGGCCCGTTAGGAGCACGGCTGGCCGAGCTGGAGCCGTTCGTCGCCAGTGACGGCGGAACCGACTCCTGGGCGCGGGCCAATGTCGCAGCCGGGTTGCTGGGTCAGCTGCATGGCGCACTGGCTGATTGGCGCCCCCCGGTCCCGGTCGTCCCCCCGCGTGTTCACACGGCACTGCCAGAGGCGACGCTGCGGCGCTGGCTGCTCCGGACGGGTGAAGTCACCAGGGCCGGGATCCGGCACGCTCGCCGTGACGAGGCGATGGCGACCCTCACCATGGCGGGGCGGGTGTTGGACGCCATCTCTGCGGTCGAACCGGTCCCCGTTCCCCACCAGCTCACCCACGGCGACTACGGGCACGACAACCTGCGCTTCCGGTGCGGGACGCCCGTCGCGCTCCTCGACCTCGACTTCGCCGGTGTCCGCCCCCGCGTCGCTGATCTGGCCGACCTGGCCTTCAGCCCGCACTGGATGCCGTCGTTCGGGCAGCTCGGCTTCCCGCCGGGTCGCCGGGACTGGTCCCGCGTCAGGGATCTGATCCGGCACTACGATGCGGCAATCGGCCAGCCACTATCCCGGGAAGAGGTCACCGCCCTGCCGGTCCTGATGACGCGATTGCCCGTCGCATGGGCGGCGATGGGCTGGCTGATTGCCGACCCCGTCAGTGCCGTCGCGGATCTGGCTGGTGAGCTTGACACGGCGGCATGGCTGCTGACTCATCGCGGGGAACTTGCCCGGAGCTGGCAGACGTAGGGGCGCTTACGAGGCGACCAATCTGCCTTGACTGGCGAGCGTGGCTACCGATGCGTCCGCAGACCCGGAAGCAGGTCGGTCGCGATCTGCTCCATCGTGCGCTCCTGGTGCGGTTCCGGCCCGTCGACGATGAAGTCCGTGGTCCCCGCCGCGCCGTAGATTCCGACCATGTGGGCGAAGGCGTCCGGCGAGTCCCATGGGTCGAATTCCAGCCGATTGGCCATCGTGTCGCGTGGCACCTGCCCGAAGAACGAGCGCACGATTTCGCCGGGGTCGCGGCCGATCCGGGCACAGGCGTCGTCCAGCATCGCGTTACGCTCGCGGATCTCCTCGACGGTCCCGAACGAATTCCAGCGATCGGCGTAGCGGGCGACGGTCGCCAGCATCTTCGGTCCGTGCGCGCCCATCGTCAGCGGCGGGCGGGGGCGCTGGACGCTGCCAGGGACGAGCGCCGCGTCGACCAGCTGGTAGTACCGGCCGTCGAAGGAGCCGCCAGCATCGCGGAGCAGCAGATCGACAACTGCCGCGGCCTCGGCGAACCGGGCGACACGCTCCGCCGGGGGCGGGAAGGCGATGCCGAACTGCTCGTGTTCGCGCTCATACCACCCGGCGCCCAGCCCGACCTCCAGCCGGCCGCCGCTGATCTGGTCGAGCGTGATCGTCATCTTGGCCAGCAGCGCCGGGGACCGGAACGTGTTGCTGGTGACCAGCACACCCACCCGGATGCGAGACGTCTGCGGGATGATCGCGGCCAGCGTCGTCCATCCCTCCAGGTACGGCTCCCCGGGACCACTCGGGCGCTGGAAATGGTCGGTCAGCCAGGCTGTCTCGAAGCCCAGGCGCTCGTAGAGCCGGAATTGCCGGACGAGCTCCGGGTAGGGGAGGGTCGGGTTGCGGCAGATGCCGAAGGTGAGCGGGCGACGGGTGGGTATGTCCAAGGTGGTTCCTCCAGGAGCGGGACGACCGGATCATCGTACCCGCCGTTGCACCGACGACGGGGAATGAGGCTCATGCGAGGTAGCCGCGACGTTTGGATCGGCGAACTGTGAGAGGGGTCCCGGGTGAACATATGTGGGCGATGTAGCATGCATTACGATTCCGGCGCATAGGTATTACTTGCTATGATCCTGGCTACCGAAGACCATCACGACACGGATCGTCTCTTTGCGCCGTGGTGCTCTGGCGACGGCGAGAAGGAGCGGAGAGCGAGACGTGGCAGTCGAGAGCGGACGACAACAGCACCTGGTCATCGTCGGAGCGGGAATCACCGGACTGGCCGCCGCACGCAACGCCGCCCGTAAGCGTCCAGACATCCGGATCACCGTCATCGAGTCGTCCAACCGGGTCGGTGGCAAGATCCAGACGGTCCGGGAAGACGGCTTCGTCATCGAGGGTGGTCCTGAATCCTGGCTGGCTGCCAAGTCCTGGCTGACGGATCTCTGTGGCGAGATCGGCCTTGGCGATGCCATCCAGGGAACCCGGCCGGAGAACCGCGGAAGCCGTGTGCTCTGGGGTGGGCGGCTCCACCCGATCCCCGAGGGGCTGACCGGCCTGATCCCTACCCGGCTGAGGCCGATCCTGACGTCGTCCCTGCTGTCGCCGGCAGGCAAGCTCCGCCTCGGGGCGGACTGGGTGCTCCGGGGCAGGACGACGAGTGACGACGAGTCGCTATCCAGCTTCGTCACGCGGCGCTTCGGTCGTCAGGCCTACGAGCGGCTGATCGAGCCATTGATGGCGGGGATCTACGCTGGTGATGGTGGCCAGCTCAGCACGCTGGCGACGTTCCCGCAGCTCCGGGCCGCCGAGCGCGAGCACGGCAGCGTGATCCGCGGGGTGATCGCCAACCGGAATCGCGCGACCCCGGCCGCCGCGAAGAGCGGTGGCTCCGCCAGCCCGGCTGGTGGACAGGCAGGGATCGCGCCGGCCGCGGCGCGCACCGGGTTCATTTCCCCGGTCGATGGGATGGCGACGATCGTGGAGCGGCTGGCGGCCGACCTCGACGAGCGTGGCGTCACGATCCGGATCGGGGTGCGCGTCCTGGAGCTGCGCCACGGCACAGGCGACAGCCGCTTCACGCTGGGGCTGGATTCCGGCGAGACCCTCGCCGCCGATGCCGTCGTCCTGGCCACCCCTCCGGCGGTCACCGGCAAGCTGCTGACGGACGATGGCCAGGGGGTTGCGCCACAGGCCGGCGCCCACTTGCTAAGGATCCCGGCGGTCGATAGCGTCACGATGACGCTCGCGTTCCGCCGGCGGGACATCACCCGGTCGCTGTGTGCCTACGGCTACGTCGTTCCGCGTGTCCAGCGCCGGCCGATCCTCGCCTCGACGTGGACGACGTCGAAGTGGGCCAACCGCGCTCCGGACGACACGGTCCTGTTCCGCTTCTATGTCGGACGGGCCGGGCAACGCCCGTCGCTGGATCTCCCGGACGACGAGCTGGAGGCGCTGGCGCTGGCCGAGATGCGCGACGTCCTCGGCATCACCGCCACGCCCATCCGCCGGTGGGTGTTCCGCTGGCCGGGCGGCTCGCCGCAGTACACCGTCGGGCACCTGGATCGCGTGGCGGAGATCGAGCGCCGCGTCGGGGAGATCCCGGGGCTGGCCGTCGCCGGCTGCGGCTACCACGGCGTCGGGATCCCGGATTGCGTCCGGTCCGGCGAGCGGGCGGTCGCGCGCGTGCTGCCCCATCTCCCGGCCTGATCCCCTTTCCGGACCGGGAACTGGGTTGAGGAGGTGCCGCTGGCATCATGGTTGCGCCCTCTAGGGTGAAGCGGTCGAGTCGGCATCACGTTGGCTCCCGCTGGATCCAGAGAGGAACCTTTCCCATGACCACCGCACAGCTTTCCGGGCGCACCGTCGCCTTCCTCATGACTGACGGCTTCGAGCAGGTCGAGTTCACCGAGCCGTGGAACGCGGCGAAGAACGCCGGCGCCACAGTCCACCTCGTCGCGCTCCGGCCCGGCACCGTCCAGGGGTTCAATCACCTCGACAGGGCCGATACCTTCCCGGTCGACAAGGTCGTGTCCGAGGTCCAGGCCGGCGACTATGACGCCCTGGTCCTGCCCGGCGGCGTGGCGAACCCGGACGAGCTCCGGACCGACCGGGACGCCGTCTCGTTCGTCCGCGACTTCGCCGAGGCCGGCAAGCCGATCATGGCGATCTGCCACGGCCCATGGACGCTGGTCGAGGCGGATGTCGTTCGCGGCCGCACCCTGACGTCGTGGCCGAGCCTGCGGACGGATATCGTGAACGCCGGCGGCACCTGGGTCGACGAGGAGGTCCATACCGACAAGGGCCTCGTGACCTCCCGCAACCCGGACGACATCCCGGCCTTCGTCGCCAAGATGCTGGAGGAGATCGAGGAGGGCGTCCACCGCCAGATGGCGACGGCCACCCACGCCCCCGAGTCGGGCATCCTCACTTCGTAGAGCCGGCCTGTCTGATCAAACGGACGAGGGCCACGCCGGTTACGGCGTGGCCCTCGTCCGTTCTGGTGGCTCCGGGTTCCGGCGTGACTGGAAGGTCGCAGGAGCTTCGCCTATTCGGCGTCGCCGTAATCGCCGTGCCCGATCGGGCCGATCCGGTCCATCGGCCAGTTGCTGAAGAATGCCTTGCCATTGATGTCATCGATCCGGACGGTGCCGAAGACCCGGGAGTCGGCGCTGTTGTCGCGGTTGTCGCCGAGCACGTAGACGCTGTCGGCCGGGACGGTCAGGTCACAGGGATTGGCGCCGTTGATGTCCCGCGTGCTGCACTCGGTGATCGGACCGTCGATGTACTGCTCGTCGAGCTGGACGCCGTTGACGTACACGTACCCCTCATCGAAGGTGATCTCGTCGCCGGGCAGGCCGATCACCCGCTTGATGTACGGCTGATCATGGGCGACGGGCGGCTCCAGGACAATCACATCGCCCCGGCTCAAGTCGCCGAACGGAGTCCAGACCCACTCGCCCGACCGGTCGACGCCGGGGATCCAGTTCAGGACGCCATTGAGGTCGAAGTCCCAGTAGGCGACCCGGTTGACCAGGACCCGCTCGTGGTTGGTCAGGTTGGGCTCCATCGACGCGCCATCGACTTCGTACGGCATGACGACGGCGCGGACGGCGAAGTAGAGGAGGACGGCGAGCAGGATCGTCTCGGCGATCTCGCGGAAGACCCGGACCCCCGATTTTTGCCGGGCCGTCTTGGTATGCTCCGAGGTGGCCACGGTCTCGGCGGCGGCTGGCGCCGGGGTATCGGTCGCGAGGCGCTCATTCCGCTGGTCGGTCGGCAGGTGACTGGGGGACTGCATGCTGGCTTTCTCCCGCCGGTCGTGCTGACCGCCCGTCGCCAGGGCGCGGGTGGCGGAGTGAGGCGCCCGGCTGGCCCGCCGGTCGCGGGTCGATCGCGTGGAGCGCTGCGGGCAGAGTATACGCCCCGGCATCGTTTTACCGGCCTGCAGGCACGGTTTGTCTCGGTCACGACCCGGCCCCGGTAGTCCCTCTCAGACAGGAGCGTGGTGAAGCATGGCGACGGCATTTCTTGGTCCGAAAGGCAGCTTCAGCGAGGACGCCACCCGGCTGCTCGTCCTGCGGAGGCGTGGCAGCACCGGCGTGACGGTGGCCGAGGCACTCGTCGGGCACGAGGAGCCGACCGATCTCCTGCCCTTTGCCAGCATCCCGGCGCTGACGGCGGCCGTCGAGACCGGCCTCGCTGAGGACGCGCTGCTCCCGATCGAGAACTCGCTGGAGGGCGCCGTCTCGGCCACGCTGGACCTGCTGATCCACGAGACGACGCTCAAGATCACCGGTGAGATCGTCCTGCCGGTTCGCCACGACCTGATCACCGTCCCCGGCGCGACGCTGGCCGATATCAAGGTCGTGTCCAGCCACCCCCAAGGCTTGGGCCAGACCCGCCGCTTCCTCGACCGCTGCCTGCCGGGCGTCGAGCAGGTCGCCGCGCTCAGCACATCCGGTGCGGTCCAGGAGATCACCCGGGCAGGCGACCCCTCCCGGGCCGCGATCGGGACGGCCCGGGCCGCCGAGCTCTATGGCGGCGTGGTCCTGGCCCACGACATCCAAGATGTCCGGGCCAACGTCACCCGGTTCGTCGCGCTGAGTCATACCGACGCGGCCCCGACCGGCAACGACAAGACCAGCCTCGGCTTCACGACCCGGTCCGATGTGCCCGGTATTCTCCACCGGGCTCTGGGCGCGTTCGCGGCCGAGGGATTGCAGCTGACGAAGATCGAGAGCCGCCCGGCCAAGGCATGGCTGGGCGAGTATGTCTTTCTCGTTGACCTCGAAGGCCACCGCGAGGACGAGCCCGTCCGCCGGGCGCTCGACGCCCTCAGCGGGATCGCCGCGAACGTGATGATCTTCGGCTCGTACCCGCGCTTCCCGGTCGATGCCCTGCGTGAGGTCGTCGACCCGAAGCGCTGATCACCTCGGTCCCCGTCGTCCTGTCCCGTTCCCGGATTGCCCCGGCTGGAGATGTTCCTTGCGCCTGCTGATTCATGACACCCTCGCTACCGTTCCCGTCGTCGAGCCGATCCGGCAGGGCTGGGTGGATACCGGCGATCTCGAGGTCGTCTTCGACGCGGCGCTGGACGCCGCCCTGGTCGGACCGGACGACGTCGCGCTGATCCCGGCCGGGGAGCTGTGCTTCCTCCATGGCCGGGTCCGCGTGGTTCCCGACTTCGGTGTCATCGCCGACAGCGAGGGACCGGTCGGGCTGCGAGTACCCGTTCGTCCGGATGAGGTCGAGCGGACGGCGGTCCGGCTGATCGACGTCAGCATCACCGGCGAGCTCCTGGCCCGGGCGACGCTGCGCCCGTTCTTCGGGATCGAGGCGACGGGATGGTCGCGGGACGACGTGGCGGACGCGCAGGCCGTCGTCATCGAGGGCGAAGCGACGCTGCTCGAGCCGGAGGGTGGATTCGCGGAGGACCTCTGCCGGGCCTGGTTCATCATGACCGGGCAGGCCGTCGTCCTTCACGTCCTCGTCGCGCCGGCGGGGACGGAGCGGGAAGCGCTCGGCCCGGTCCTGGCTGTCCTCGCCGCGACGCAGGGTGTCAGCAGGAATCGCCGCCGCGACATGCGGCGTCCGGTGGCTGAGCGAGCCGGGGTCACCGTCGAGCGGATCAACGCCTTCTATGAGCGACTGTTCTTCGCCCTGGAGCGGGACGACGTCGACTCGCTCCGCCGGATGCTGCGGGAGGGAACGGCCGGTTCGCCGTATCCCACGCCGGGTCTTCTGGATGTGCTGCCCTTTGCCGCGGCCGAACCCGAGCCCGAGGAAGACCCCACCTTCGCTGACGTCGGTGACTTCGACGACGAGGCAGAGGACGTCGAGTTCCCGGCCATCCCGGCGGAAGAAGACGACGCCGACGGGGACGATGACCCGGCCACGGACCGTTCCCGCGACTAGCGATCACGGGTCGGGTATACTCCGGGCACCCGCAAGACCCCGCGTACGTACGAAGCACGCTTTGCCTCGTGGAGACGCGCCGTACCCATGAGCCCTGATCGCAACCCGATTGCCCGAATCGCCATCCCGATCGCCGGTCCCGCCGCGGCGGCGCTGTTCCTCGTCGCTGCCTGGCTGGGCGGTCTGACCGGGTTCGTCGCCGGGATCGCTGTGATCGCGATCGCCGTGGCCGTCGTTCTCCGGGTCCGGTTGCGCCGCGTCGAGCGGGAACTGGCCGCGATGCGCGCGTCGCTGGCGGAGTTCGACGTTACGGTCACGCCCCTGGCGAGCGCCGTTCCGCCTGTCGACCCGGCGAAGGCCGATGTCGGCTTGCCGCCGGTCGCCGTTTCGTCAGCCGGAGACCAGCCAGCCGCGTCTGCTGCACCCGCTGGCCAGACGGACGCCGCCACCTCGACCCACCCCACGCTGGCCGTTTCACCGGGTCACGTCGACGACGAAGCGACGGATCCTGCCACACCGTCCCCTCTGACCGTGCCGTCGACTGAAGCGGCCGGCGAGTCCGACGATCGCGCTACGACTTCCGACGACTCGATCGTGATCGCTGCAAGCGACGACGAAACAGGTGAGGACCAGACCGCAACTGGCACGGCGACGGACGAGGACGAGTCGCCGCGTCCGGCCACTCCAGGCCACGAGATCCCGCCCCGATCGATGGTCGAAGCTCCGGTCCCGGACGCGATGCCGGACATCGAGGTCCAGGCCCTCAGTGGCGATACGGTCCGGGCCGACGCGCTGGGTGATCCGCATGGCCGGCCGGCCGTCGTCGTCTTCTGGCGGCCGGACTGCGGCCCGTCCGTCCGCCTGACGCCCGAGCTGGTCGCCTGGGCATCGTTGCAGGGACCGCGACTGATCGTGGTCGCCGCCTGCGACGCCCCGACCGCCTTCCGGGCAGGTCTGCCAGGGATGGTCCTGCTCGACCCGGCCTTCCGCGTTGGCCGGGCACTCGGTGCGACCGGGACTCCTGCCGCCATCTCGATCGACGGCCAGGGGCTCCCGACGTCCGGCCTGGTCGCTGGCGCCTCCGCGATCAACGCCCATCTCCTGGACGCGATGCGGGAATGGGCGTCGGCCGACCATCAGCCGACCGACGACGTAGTCATCGAGGTCCCGGTGGACGAACCTGGAGCAGCGGAGACGGCCCCGTACGGACCGCCGATCCCGCTCGCGATGCTCCTCCGCCGTGTCGAGCCGATCGGCCCGGACCGGTTGATGGTCGAGTCGGACCTGGACGAGACGGACGGAGACGAATCGGACATGGACCATGAGCCGGCCCGGCGCGCCGGGTGATCACCCTGTTGCGGGGGACCTCCGCGTGCCGCCGATGACTCCACCGGCGACCGTTGGCGGTGTCCTGCGGGCCGGGGCCGTCCGGCTCGCGGAGGCAGGGCTGGAGACGCCGCGCCTCGACGCCGAGGTGTTGCTCCGCCATGTCCTCGGCTGGGACCGGACCGCCCTGTTCCTCCACGCTCCCGACCCGATCGCCGCCGTTGCTGTCGCCGACTTCAACGAGTTGCTCCAGCGGAGGCTGGAGGGGGTGCCCGTCGCCTATCTGACGGGCCACCGCGCCTTCCTCGACTTCGAGCTCCGGGTGACGGATGCCGTCCTCGTCCCACGTCCGGAAACGGAGTTGCTGGTCGAGTGGGCGCGGGACTGGCTGGCGCGAAACGACGGACGCGCACCGGCGGTCGTTGATGTCGGGACGGGGAGCGGCGCGATCGCCCTCGGGCTGGCGTCGCTGCTGTCGCCGCATTGGCCCGGGACGATCCTCGGGATCGACATCTCCCCGGAGGCGCTTTCCGTCGCCATTGGCAACCGCGACCGGCTCGGCGCCAGGGTGCCGTCCATCGGTATCGTCGGCCGGGTCGAGTTCCGCGCCGGCGACCTGCTCGCGGGGCAGGCCGGGCCGCTGGACCTGATCCTCGCCAACCTGCCGTACCTCACTCCGGAGCAGGTCGATGGCAACCCGGATCTCGGGGCCGAGCCCCGGCTGGCGCTCGACGGCGGGCCGGATGGACTCAACCTGATCCGGGTCCTCATCGGACAGAGCGTGACATTGCTGAGGGCCGGCGGAGTGATCGCGCTGGAGCTGGACCCGTCGCAGGCCGTCACGGTCGCCAGCCTGCTCGCCGCCGCCTTCCCGGGCGCGATCATCGAGACGCACCGGGATCTCGCCGGCCACGACCGCTTCGTCACCGCCGACCTGTCCGGGAAGACACGCGCGTGACTGCAACCGTCTCCCGCAAGCTGGGAATCCGAGAGGACGTCCGGGCGCTGTACGTGAACGCCCCGGCTGGTGTGGTCGACACCATTGAACCGCCACCCCTGCGGTACGAGCCGGACGCGGACGGCCGGTTCGACTACATCCATCTGTTCACGACGACGGGGGCGGATCTCGACGCGCGCTTTCCCGGCCTGCGCGACCAGCTCGCCCCTGGTGGGATGCTCTGGGTCTCGTGGCCCAAGGGTGGTCAACAGGGGACGGACCTGCGACTGCCGGAAGTGATCCGGATCGGGTACTCCCACGGGCTGGTCGAGAGCAAGAGCATCGGCATCGACGCGACATGGTCGGCGCTGAGGTTCACCTGGCAGATCCCGGGGAAGGTGTACGCCAACAGCTTCGGGACCCTACCGGACTGACCGCTCCTGGCGCGATCGTCGCACCTCCCGGAGGACTGCCGGGATCCTGCCTATGGCATCCCGCGGGCCGGGAAGCCGGCCTCCTGCCACCGGCGGTAGTGCCAGAGGCTGATGGCGCGCCGCACCTCGTTCAGCCCCCGCACGTCCATGTTCGAGAGCAGCAGCAGCCCCTCGTCCGACGTCTCATGGACCTGGCGGATGGTGTCGAGACCATGCCGCGTCAGGATGTGCTCGATTCGGGGCGACAGGCCCAGCTGACTGATGTGTGGTGAGAAGCGGCGTCGCAGCCTGCGGATACCCTCTTCGACCAGGCTCCAGATCAGGATCGGGAAGGTCAGGACCAGCATGGCGATCGCTACCCAGCCAACCGAGATCATGACGAGCATCGTCGCCGTCTCGCCCAGCACGAACCCGCTGCCGAGGATCGCTGACGTGGCCAGCACGACGGCCAGCGACCGCCGGATGGGATTGGTCGCGAACGGATCGCCGACACCCGTGGAGTACGCCGCTACGGGATACCCGCGGGCAGCGGACCGGGAAGACGGACGGGGCGAGACGGACATGCGCGGACTCCGGGCTCGGGACCATGGACCCTGTCCCACCGGTGCTTCACGCCACCCAGAGGTGGTCGGGCTGGCGCGTCCGGTTGGTGGGGGCGGCAGTATCGCCGAGAGCCGGACGCGCCGCTACCCGCCCGGAGCGCAATCGGTGCTGCCCGGACGGGTAGGTCGCTGGTGCGGTGCCGGGCGGGAGCCGCTCAGATGAGGCCGTTGCGGTCGCCGCAGACGTTCACATTCACGCCGAGACCGCGCATCATCGCCGCCTTGGCCCCCAGTGCCCGGTCGGCGTCCTCGGCCGTCGGGGCGTAGGCGATCTGGATGTGATTGGCGCGGTGGCGGCCCATCATCTGGTCCTGCGTGACGCCGTAGGTCGTCAGGTGGACGATCGGCCACTCATAGGAGGTCGACCGCCAGCGTCGCTCCGTTTCCTCTTCCGGCAGCGACACGGCCGCGCCGCGGCCGATGTCCATGTGCAGCGCGTCGTCCTCGACGAACACCCGGCTCCAGACGATCTCGCCTGGCTTGCCGACGCCTCGCAGCGTCCCGCCGCCGTAGGGGAAGAACATCGGCGTCTGGCGCATGCTGGACGCACCCTCATAGCCGCCGACGAAGTGGGCCGGCGGGGCGCCGCCCGAGATCATCAGGGTCCAGACGAAATCGTCGAGCTGTCCACCCTGCCCGTCCGGACCAGCATAGTGCTCACCCCAGCGCAGGTCGTGGAGCGTGTTCTCCGGCGGGAGTCCCAGCGACGTCCAGACGCGGTCGGTAACCAGTCCGTCCAGTCCGGCGCACTCGTCGACCTCGTTGAAGTGGGGCAGCGCCGCTCCCTCGTAGAGCACCTGGCCCGTCCGGGCGTGGTGGACCGGCGGCCGGTCGACGTTGTTGAGCAACCCTTCGACCAGGTCCGACGCCGGGACGAGATCCTTGAGTCCCTGCTGGTACTGGATGCCGATCGTGTCGCAGCCGAAGGCATCGGCCATCCGGACGGCGGCGATGTACATCCGGCACTGCCCGAGGATCTGGTCGTCGGTCAACTCCTGCTTCGGGTCGGAGCCGGTGTGGAAGGTCATCCCGCGGTCGTCCATCCAGCGGCGGACCGCGGTGGCGTCCTCGTCGGACACCTCGCGCATCGCGGCGTAGAGGGCCGACTGCGACAGGCGCTCCTTGAAGACGCCGGTCCGGTGGAGAACCTGGTCGGGGACGATGGCGTTGTACATCCCCATGCAGCCCTCGTCGAACACGCCCATGATCGCCTTGTCCCGGCGCAGCGTGTCGGCGAGCGATTGGCCGAGTTGGGCGGCGTCGTCGGGCAACGACATGCCGTCCAGCGGGTGGACATGGCTGGCATCATGGCTGACCGTGCCGTCCTTGAGCCAGGCGCGCAGCTTCGTCCGGAAGTAGTCATCGGTGAAGTCCACCGACCAGAGGGTGCTGAACTGGACGCCGGCCTTGACCAGCGAGCCGTTGAGGTTGAGCAGCCCGACGAGCCCCGGCCACTCCCCGTTCCAGTTGCCGACGGTCAGGATTGGGCCACGATGGGTTGTCAGTCCGGGCAGCACATGGTGGGAGTATTGCCAGACCGCCTCCGCGACCACGACCGGGCTGTCCAGGTGGATGCCCCGGAAGACCTCCATCCCGTACTTCTGGGAGTCGATGAAGCCGTGGCCCTTCTCCGGATCGACCGAATGTCCGCGCCGGACGGTGATGCCCTCGGCCGCGAAGGCGGCGGTGAGCTGCTCCTCCATGGCGGCCTGGGTCGGCCAGCAGGTCTCGTTGGCGGCTGGACGCAGGTCGCCGCTCACGACGACGATCACTTCCCCGGGGACGGGGGGAGCGGGTTCGGTACGGCTCGGTGCGGACGTCGTCATGCGGATGAACTCCATGCGTGAGGGCGGCCGGGCGCCATCGCCCGGCCGGTCGTCGTGGTCAGTGAGCGATCAGCGGATGTCCCAGATCTGGCGGTAGGCGGGCAGCCGGTCCTTCGCCTCCGGGATCGGTGCGAACGGGACGTGCGGCTCCGCCTGGTACCAGAACGCGGTCGAGGCCATCTCGTCGGCGCGGCGGTTGGCGTGGCCGTGTTCGATCGAGACGCGGATCCGCTCCCGGAACACGACCGGATCCTCGATGTGGAACCGGTAGACGGTGATCGGGTCGGTCCAGTTCGGCCCGCCGCCGGCGATGATGCCGTGGTACGGCCCGTCGTACTTCTGGGTGGGGCACCAGGCCGTGTTGAAGTAGTCCTCGGTCCCCGTACCGTGCAGCGTCGGCGGCCAGGCGTTGTTGGCGCCCGGCTTCGTCTCGCCGTGCCCCTCGATCTCGGGCTGCACGCCCTCCTCGAGGATCTGGGGGATGCGGCCCGCCTCGGGGGCGACGATGCCAGGCTCGCCGTCGACGAAGATCATGTCGTCGCCTTCACCGTACCAGTCCCAGTTCCGGGAGCGGCGCAGCGAATAGACCGACATCAGACAGCCGACGTAGTGGCCGTGTCCTTCCGCCTCGAGGATCGTGTAGTTCCCCTTGCCGGTCGTCTCCGTGCCGCCGAACAGGAACGCCTCGTCGGACAGCTCGCCCTTCGGCAACTCGGCCGGCTCCGGAATCTCGCGGCGCCACTGGGCGTGGAACCGACCCATGTCGTCCTCGAGCCGGTCGTGCAGCTCCAGGTCGACGTAGTAGTAGAACAGGACCTCGTCCTCGCACTCGCTCTCGATCGTCATCCGCATGCCGTCGGCGAACGGCATCGGGAAGTAGCAGTTGAAGGCCTTGCCGTCCTGTGGGGAGGCTTGGAGCGGCAGGCTCGTGAAGTTGGCCGTCTGTCCGTGGCCCATCCCGAAGAAGTCGCCGATCGGGGCGACGATGCTGGGCTCGTCCTCGCCGTCCCACCACGCCCGGAAGACGATCTTGCGGAGGTGGTTCGGGCTCTTGCAGGCGATCGTCACCCAGATGTGCGTGACGATGCCGGCCTGCCCGGCGGGCAATTCGGCGATGATCGCAGTCTGTCCCGGGTCGATGTGCAGGCGGTCGTCGTTGCCGCCGCTGCGGTCGTAGCTGGAGAACCGCCGCGTCCGGACCCGGCGCAGCTTGGCGAGCCCGCGCAGGGGCGAGAGACCGACCGTCGTTTCCATCCATTCCTCCAACGTTGACTGATGCGTCCGGAGCCAGCGCCGGCCCGGACGACCGGATTCCCTGTCGATTCGTCCGATGTCCCGGATCTCCCGGACTCAGCCGCTGGCTCCCATCGGTGCCAGGGCACCTCCGTCCGCGGGGACGGCGGATCGGCGGAGCGTCCCGCAGGACCCGCGGACCCGGAGTTCGAACGACGAGACGAGCGTCCGCGCCCGGGTCGTTTCCGCGGCGGCCGGACCGGCGGTGATCCGCTGGAACAGCAGCTCGGCGGCGCTCTCGGCCATGTGCTGGGTGGGCTGGGCCAGCGTCGTCAGTGGCGGATCGACGAGGTCGGCCCAGTACGGGTCATCGATCGCGACCAGCGCCAGGTCCTCCGGCACGCGGATGTGCCGGGAGCGGAGCGCCCGCATCGTGCCGATTGCCATCAGGTTGTTGGCGACGACGATCGCCGAGACGCCGCCCGGACGATCGAGCAGCTCGTCGGTGGCGGTCCGGCCGCCATCGATCCGGAAGGCACCGTTGGCGGCGATCGGCTCCAGACCGCGGGATCGCATGGCGGCCTCGTAGCCGGCCAGCCGCTCGACGCCGGTCTGGATCGTCCCGCGGCCACCGACGAAGCCGATCCGGGTGTGGCCGGCGTCAAGCAGGTGCTCGGTGGCACGACGGGCTCCGCCGGCGTTGTCGGCGATCACGGCGTCGGCGCGCGGGTCGGCGACCATCCGGTCGAAGGCGACGACCGGGATCCGCATCCCGAGCAGACGGCCGATCTCGTCGGCCCCGGTGTCGTAGGGGACGAGGATCACCCCTTCGACGCGCTCCTCCGCGACCATGTCCAGGCAGGCGCGCTGGCGGTCGGCCGTCTCGTCGGTCGTGCAGAGGATCACGCGGAAGCCACGGGCGTGGGCGACGGCCTCGACGACGCGGACCATCTGCGTGAAGTGAGGGTTCTCGATGTCCGAGACGACGACCCCGATGGTCGACGTCTTCTGGCGACGGAGGTTGCTGGCCTGGCGGTTGGGCCGGTAGTCCAGCTCGGCCGCGGCGCGGAGCACCCGTTCCCGCGAGGCGGGATTGACGCCCGGCGCGCCGCTGAGCGCCCGGGAGACGGTGGCGGGCGAGACGCCGGCCAGTTCAGCGACCTGTTTCAGCTTCGTCATCGCACCTCCCGTCCCCGGTAAACGATTTCCATGCTAGCACGCCCGATCCGGAGCGCAAGATGGGACGGGGCGTTGACACTGTAGCAAGTGCAGGTGTAATTTGGAATCGTTTTCACCAAATGGTCGTGTTCCGGACCACCTTTGCCTCGTTGTTGAGGCATTCGTTTCATGAGGGAGCGCCAATGGCTGTCGATCTCTGGACCCCCGTGCCACCTACCGGTCGCCCGATCTCGCGCCGGGGCGTCATCAAGGGTGGAGCGGCCGTCGCCGCCTCGTCCATGGCGATGCCGTACTTCTTCAGTCGCCGGAGCTCCGCGCGGCAGAATGGCCCGCTCCGGTTCATGCAGTTCTACTCGGAGGGGGATGTCGCATCTCAGGCTGACTGGTTCGAGAACTGCGTCCAGGCCTGGAACGACGCCAACGAGGTCCAGGTTGAACTGGAGTACGTGCCGACGGCCGAGTACGTCAGTGGCACCCAGCTCGCCACGGCGTTCGCCTCAGGGCAGGGCCCGGACATCTTCCTTGTCTCGCCCGGTGACTTTCTCCGCTACTCCAACGGCGGCGCGCTGTTCGACCTGACCGACTACATCCAGGCAGACGCCCAGGCCGACTTCCTGCCCGACGTGATTGCCAACCGGATGGTCAACGACCGGATCTTCGCCGTCCCGATGGAAGTCGAGCCGATGGCGATGTACTACAGCCGCTCGGCCTGGGACGACGCCGGCCTGACCGACGCCGACATCCCGACGACCTGGGAGCAGTTGCTCGGCGTGGCCGGTGAGTTGGCCAACGACGAGCGCTTCGGCGTGATGTTCGAGACCACCCCCGGCTATTACCAGAACTTCACCTGGTACCCGTTCATGTGGCAGGGCGGTGGTGAGCTACAGGACGCCAGCGGCGCCAGCGCGTTCAACTCCGAGGCGACCATCCAGGCGCTGACGTTCTGGCAGACGTCCATCCGCAACGGGGTCGCCCCGCGCGACATCCTTGGTTCCGGTGGCGCGGACATCGTCCCCAACCTGGTCGACGGCTACACCGCGATGCAGAACGTCGGCATCTGGGGCATCTCGGCGCTGGAGCAGAACGCGCCGGACTTCGAGTACGGGGTGTTCAAGCTACCGCTGCCGCCCGGTGGGACGGACCGGACGGTCCTCGGTGGCTGGGCGTTCGCCGCCAACGCCGCCGGCCAGAACCCGGAGATTGCCGCCCAGTTCATCGCGTCGTCGATCGGCGCGATGACGGAGGAGTCCATCAACCGCGTGGTCGACTGGTGCACCGTCGCCAAGAGCGACATGCCGCCGCGGCAGTCCGTGCTTGATCGGGCGACGCAGAACGGCGCCTATTCCTCGGGCGCGATGCAGGTCTTCGCCGAGCAGATCCTGCCGAGCGGCCGGGCCGAGCCGCGGGTTCCGCCCGAGATCTACCAGGCTGTCTCGGACGCGATCCAGGCGACCCAGCTCAACGATGCTGACCCGGCCCAGGCGGCCGCGGCGGCGTCCGAGCAGATCAACGCCTTCCTCGCCACCTACACCGGAGCGCCGATCCTGTGACGTCCCGCCCGGCCGAAGCCCAACGGGTCGGCCTGGCGACGGGGCACGACGGACAGGAGTTCGTCGTGCCCCGGCAGCGGGGCATGAGCCGCCGTCACCGCGAGTGGCTGGCGGCCGCGCTGTTCCTGCTGCCGGATGTTGCCGGGCTGTTCATCTTCGTCGGCATCCCGATGGTGCTCGCCCTGGCGATGGGCTTCTTCGAGGTCAACGGCTTCGGCGACTATCGCTACATCGGTCTCGACAACTACCGGGCCATGTTCAACGACGACCGGTTTCTCCGGGCGCTCTGGGTGACGTTCCTCTACGTCATCACGCTGGTGCCGGGGCTCTACGTCGCCGGGCTGCTGCTGGCGTTGCTGGTCAAGCAGAAGCTGCCGTGGATGCCCATCTGGCGCGGCATGCTGTTCCTGCCCAACGTGATCAGCCTGGTGGTGATCGGCCTGGTCTGGAACTTCCTCCTGGTCGACCGGATCGGCATCCTCAATCGCTTCGTCGTCCGGCTCGGGCTGGACGGGCAGTCGTGGCTGGGCGATCCGGCCTTCGCACTCTGGGCCGTCGTCGGGATCACGATCTGGTTTCTGATGGGCTACTACATGCTCATCTTCCTGGCCGGTCTGCAGGAGATCCCGCCCGAGTACTACGAGGCCGCCCGGCTGGACGGCGCCGGTCCGCTCCGCCAGTTCCGGGACATTACCTTCCCGTTGCTCCGCCCGACGAGCTTCTTCGTCATCCTCACGCTGACCGTGACGGCCGTCGCCGGCGGGCAGGGGTTCGATCTCGTCTACGTCCTGACCCGTGGTGGTCCGGACAACTCCACGACGCTGGTCGTCTTCTACATCTACCAGCAGGCATTCCAGTTCGGCGCCTTCGGGTACGCCGCCGCGATCGCCTCGTTCCTCGTCCTGATCCTGCTGATCATGACCGCGATCCTGTTTGTCGCCACCAAGGGGGGCCGGTTTGACTTCGACTAGCGCCCCGGCGGAACCGGGAACCACGCGACCGGCCCGGCGCGGTGGCAATCGCCCCTCGCTCCGGAAGCTCACCGGCAGGACCATCATGCTGCTGGTCCTCGTCACGGTCGCGGTCCTGACGGTGGTCCCGCTGCTCTGGATGGTGTTCGGGTCGCTCAAGACGCGCAGCGAGGTCTACTCACTGGACCTGCTGCCGCAGGAGCCGACGCTGGACAACTATCGCTACGTGTTCACGGAGGTGCCGTTCCTCCGCTACATGTTCAACAGCTTCTTCGTCGCGACGGTGATCACGGTGCTGGCGCTGTGGTTCCACTCGATGGCGGCGTACGCCCTGTCCCGGCTCCGGTTCCCGGGCCGCGACACGCTGTTCCTGCTGATCTTCTCGACGTTCCTCGTGTCGCTGCCGGTGATCCTCGTCCCGCTGTTCATCCTCGTCCGCGAGCTGAACATGCTGGATTCCTACGCCGGGCTGATCGTGCCGGCAATCTTCAACGCCTTCGGGATCTTCCTGCTCCGCCAGTTCTACCTGGGGCTGCCGCGGGACTTGGAGGAGGCGGCGATCATCGACGGGGCAGGCTACTGGCGGGTGTACTGGAACATCGTCCTGCCGCTCAGCCGACCGATCCTGTCGGCCCTGGCCGTGTTCTTCTTTCTCGCCAACTGGAACTCGTTCCTCTGGCCGCTGACGATCACGTCCGACCCCAACCTGCGGATGGTCCAGATCGGGATCGCCTCGTTCCAGCAGCAGTACAGCGGCTCGCAGCAGTACATCCTGGCCGCGTCGACGATCGTCGCGTTGCCGACGATGATCCTGTTCTTCATCTTCCAGCGCCAGTTCGTCGAGTCGATCAAGACGTCCGGGCTGAAGTAGGGCGACGGGGTTGGAGGGATCGGTAGCCGGGCGTCCCTTGGAGCGCCCGGCCGCGCAGCGGCAATCGCCGTCAGGCGATAGCGAGTGTTGGCCAAGGTCGGTTTCGGTGAGTTGGGTTGACCCGGGAGCAGACCCCTCCCCCGGCCCCTCCCCGGCTCCGAGTTGTCACCCTGGTTGGCGAGATGGCTTCAGCGCCACCCGGCCCGGAGAGGGGTGCCTCCAACTCCACCAGTGTGCTCAGCCCCAACTCGGGAAGCGCGACAGCCCGACAAGAAAAAGTCCCTCTCCGGGCCGGGGAAGACAAAGTGAGGCTTCGGCCGAACGGAGTGACGCCGGAGCGGGAGAGGGGTTTGGGGAGAGGTCTGCTCCCAATGCCACCAAGCTGACAGGAACCCTACCTGTCAGCAAACAACGACCATCGCCTTAGGCGATGGTCGTTGCGCGTCCGGGCTACAAGTGATCGCCCCTAGGGTTTCTGCGGAGCCGCTACTCCCACTCGATGGTTGCGGGCGGCTTGGATGTGATGTCGTAGACCACCCGGTTGATCCCGTTGACCTCGTTGACGATCCGGTTGCTCATCCGGCCCAGCAGGTCGTAGGGCAGCCGGGCCCAGTCGGCCGTCATCGCGTCCTCACTCGTGATGGCGCGGATCGCCGCCACCCGGGCGTACGTCCGGTAATCGCCCATCACACCGGTGGAGTTGACCGGGAGCAACACGGCGAAGAACTGCCAGATCGGCGTCTCCAGTTCGCCTCGCTCGCTGGCGCCCTCGATCTCCTCGCGGACGATCGCGTCGGCGGCGCGAAGCAGGTCGAGGTCGGTCTTATTGAGTTCACCCAGCAGCCGGACGGCCAGCCCTGGCCCGGGGAACGGCTGGCGCTCGACCACGGCGTCCGGCAGCCCGAGGGCGCGGCCGACGGCCCGGACCTCGTCCTTGAACAGGAACTTCAGCGGCTCAAGCAGCTCGAACTGCATGTCCTCCGGCAGCCCGCCGACGTTGTGGTGAGTCTTGATCTTGACGGCGGCCTTGGTGTCGGCCGTCGTGCTCTCGATGACGTCGGGGTAGAGCGTGCCCTGCGCCAGGAAGCGGAACGGCCCGCCCTCGGCCTCCAGCCGGTTGGCCTCCGCCTCGAACGACCGGACGAACACCTCGCCGATCACCTTGCGCTTGGCTTCCGGATCGGCCACGCCCTGCAGATACTCCAGGAACTGGGCGCTGGCGTCGACGTGGACCAGTGGCATCTGGAAGGCGCCGGCGAACACGTCGCGGACCAGCTGGCTCTCGCCCTGCCGGAGCAGCCCGTTGTCGACGAAGACCGGCGTGAGCTGGTCGCCGATGGCGCGGTGGATCAGCGCCGCCGCGACGGAGGAGTCGACGCCGCCGCTCAGCCCGAGCAGCACGCGGTCGTTCCCGACGCGCTCGCGGATGTCGCGGACCGTCGCCTCGATGAACGACTCCGCCCGCCAGTTGGTCCGGCAGCCGCAGACGTCGACGAGGAAGTTGCGGATGATCGCCGCGCCCTGCGGCGTGTGGCTCACCTCGGGGTGGAACTGGAGGCAGACGACCTGGCCCCGGCCCATCGCCGCGACGGGGGAGTTCGACGAGCGGGCGAGGACAGTGAAGCCCTCCGGAGGCGCGGGCAGGTGGTCGCCGTGGCTCATCCAGACCGGCAGGCGCTCGGGCAGCCCGGCGAACAGCTTTCCGGCCGGGTCGTCGGTCGGGTGGGGGACGACGTCAATGGTCGCTGGCCCGTACTCGCGGTGGTCGGCCGGGTCGACGGCGCCGCCAAAGGCCTGGGCCAGCAACTGCATGCCGTAGCAGATGCCCAGCACCGGCAGTTCCCGCTCCAGCACCCAGGATGGCAGCCGCGGCGCGCCATCGTCGTAGACGCTGGCCGGGCCGCCGGAGAGGATCACGCCCTTGGGGTCCAGCCGCGCCACCTGCTCCCACGTCGCGTCGTGGTGGACCAGCTCTGAGTAGACCCCGGCCTCGCGGACGCGGCGGGTGATCAGCTGGCTGTACTGCGAGCCGAAGTCCAGCACGATGACGGCGTCGACGTCCGTGCCGGCCTGGCCCAGCAGGTGGGCCGATTCTTCTACGGGTGGTTCGCCGGGGTGGAGGGTCCCCTCGGTCGGGTCGATGGCCGGTGGCGTGGGGGCGTCGGGAACGGCGGTACTCACGGTCGGACCTCGTGGGGAGAGACGCGGCGGCGATGGAGCCGGGTGGGCATCCGGGTGGAAGGCGCATGCACCGGGCGGCTGCGGCTGCGGCGTCGGGTCGGGTGGCTGTCGGGCGTGATTGTACGTGACCACCGCGGCCGGGTCCGTCAATCGGGCCACACGACTGCGCAATGAAGCCGGGGTCAGTCAGGCGAGTCGTCGTCAGTGGCAGGGTCGGTGGTGTCACCGGGGCCAAGGTAGACGAAGGTCTGGTCGTATTCCCAGTCAGCGATCGTCTCGATCTCGATCTCGACGCGGGGGCGGAGCGGGTCGATCCGCTTGCTCAGGTGAAGGTCGACCACGGTGCGGTCGTCGAAGCCAAGCGCCTCGCCAAGCACGTCGAGCGTGATCTTCAGCCCGCCGTCGAGGTCCCGCCGGTTGGGTGTCTCGAAGTAGAACTCCAGCATCACGCCCAGCGTGGAGGCTGCCAGCGCCCGCTCGATCGTCGGCGTAACGGTGCCATCGCGGCGGGCCAGCTCGATCGCCGCCTTCGCGTCGTGGTGGAACGCCCGCGCCGTCTTGCTCAGCACCCGCCGCCGCCCGACCGTAACGTACTGGTTGTTGACGCCCGGCGGCAGCGGCAGCGTCAACCGGAGCGTGACGGGGTCGGCCGGCGGCTGGGGCCGGGTCGGTCGGTCGGGCACGAGGGGCTGGTCTCCCGGCGGCTGAATTACGATATCAATCACGCCACACTCAGGCCATCAGGATAGACGGTGCTTTCCGTCCAGGAGAGGGGGTGGGGGAGGGGGCGTCCCGGAGCCGGTTGATGTACAGGAATTCGTCCCGCCACGTTTGCCCATTCCTGTTGGCCCGCCCGAAGCCCGCCGGTCGCGGTACGCTAGGCCGCTGTGCCGGCCAGTTCGGCCGCGTCGCCATGTGTAACAGGAGTCGCACCCCTCGTGTCCGCCAGCCGCAATCCCGACCTGCCCGCCGCTCGCGCCCCGCTCCGGATCGCCGTCCTGATCTCGGGGTCAGGCCGGTCGCTGGCCAACCTGCTCGACGCGACGAGTCGGGGAGAACTGGGCGCGGAGGTCGTCGCGGTCGTGTCGTCGGTGGCCAGGGTGCGTGGGCTGGAGATCGCTGCCGACGACGGTGTCCCGGCGACCACGATCACCCGCAAGGGGTACGCGAGCGACGATGCCTACGCCGGCGCCGTCTACGACTGGCTGGCGCCCTACGCGCCGGACTTGATCGTCCTGGCCGGGTTCCTCCGCAAGCTGACCGTCCCGCCGGAATGGGAGGGGCGGATCCTGAACATCCACCCGGCGCTCGCCACCGCCTTCCCATATGCCTCCGGGCGCGGGTTCTACGGCGACCGGGTCCACGCCGCCGTGCTGGCCAACGGCGACACGCGTTCCGGCGCGACCATTCACGTCGTCGATAACGGGTACGACACCGGCCCGGTCGTCGCCGAAATCGAGGTCCCTGTCATGCCGGACGACACCCCGCAGACCCTCGCCGCCCGCGTGTTCGCCGCCGAATGCGCACTCTACCCGGCAACCATCCGCGAGTATGTCGCAGCCCACCCGGAGCTATTCGGGCACCGCAATCAGGACGACGACCCCTGGACACGGACCGGCGGCTGATCCCTAAGGACCAGCCGCCGGAGATGGGATGTTCGTATAGCTATGCCACCACGAACACTACTCGTTCGGACGCTCGTCCAGTGTGACCTCAACCGTGAGTTCTTCCTCACCCCGCTGGATGGTCATCTCGACCGTGTCGCCGGGGGAGAAGGCATACAGCACCTCGGAGAACGTATTCTCCTGGTCGATCGTCTGCCCGTCGATCGCCGTGATGATGTCCTCGACCTGGATGCCAGCCTCGTCGGCGGGGCTTCCTGCAGTGACATCCGCGATGATCGCGCCGGTCTCGACCGGGAATCCATACTGCGCCGCGATCTGGGGCGAGTTCGAGACGGGGACGACCCCGAGGAATGGGTAGGTCACCTCGCCCGTGGCGATGATCTCGTCCGTGATGGACCTGACCACGTTGGAGGGGATGGCGAAGAACAGGCCCTGGACCGGTTGCCCACCGATCGCCGGGATACCCAGCGTGTTGACGCCAATCACCTCGCCGGACAGGTTGAACAGCGGCCCCCCCGAGTTACCCGGGTTAATCACGGCGTCGTGCTGGATCAGGTTGTTGTACGAGGACGCCGTTCCGCCGCTGATCTCGGCCGGGAAGTCGCGGTCGACGGCACTGACGATCCCCTCGGTCACCGTGTTTTCGAAGGCGCCGAGCGGGGAGCCGATCGCCACGACGGTCTGGCCCGGCTGCAGCGCCTCCGAATCACCGAGCGCGACCGTGCCCGGGATGTCGCCCTCGACCTGGACGACCGCCAGGTCACTGACCTGATCGGAACCGATCAGCGTCGCCGGCCGCGTCTCGCCGTCGGCGAACGTGACCTGGAACTCCTCACCGCCGGTGACCACGTGCCAATTGGTAACGATGTAGCCGTCCTCGCTGATGATGAAGCCGGTGCCGGTACCCGCCGGCTGGAGCCGGCCTTCCGGGTTGAACCCGCCGGACGGGTTGGTCCCGAGCCCCTGAGCGGTCTGCAGGTTGGTGACGGTCACGACGGCCGGACCGACCTGCTGGACCAGGCTGACCAGAGGCTCAACGGTCGGGGTGGCCGGGCTGTCCTGCCGGGCTGCCGCTGGAGACGCGGCGAACGCGGGCAGGGCCGCCGCCATAAGTAGAAGCGCGACGAAGACAGAGAACACGTGCCTACGTGATGTCATGTGTGACTCCAGGTGGCTGCCACCGCGATCCCCTGCGGGACCTGAGGTGGAAGGTGAGAGGGAGGATCGTCCGGCCAGTAACCGGCGATTTATCGGCAGGCATATCCTGTGCCCGGTTCACTGTCCGGAAGCTTAGGCAGACAAGATTTCGGTCCGGGTACGAGGAGTTCTGGTACGGGCCGGACGGCCGTCAAGCTGTTCATACTGCCAATGCCATTTGTTCCCTTCCGTCGGTATGCTGGTGAAGTTCCTTCTTCAGGCCCCTTCCAGGCGGCTCCCACACTCCCGCCTCACGCTCCTGCCTGTCGCCCGGTAGTCCTGGCGAATCGACCCCCGTACCCGGAGCAAGACCGATGACCAAGACCCCGAATGAGTTTCTCCAGCAGGCCTTCGAGCCGCTTGCCGACCGGGAACTCGAAATCCTCCGGTCATGCGGGACCGAGCGTCCGACCGCCCCTGGACAGGTGCTGTTCCAGTCCGGCGACCGCGATTACCCGCTGTTCGTCGTCCAGGCGGGACGGCTCCGGATCATCGACCGGTCATTCGGTCTCGATCGGGTGCTGCGCGAGAGTGGTCCCGGTGAGTTCATGGGCGAGCTGGGACTGCTTACCGGCCAGACCGTCTTCCTCAACTGCGAGGTCGTCGAGGGCGGATCGGTCCTGGAGATTCCCGCCCCGAAGCTGCGCAAGCTGATCCGGACAATCCCCGAGCTGGCCGACCGGATCGTCACCGCGTTCGCGGCGCGGCGCGAGTATCTGATGGAGACGGCCGCCGCGACGCTCAAGCTGATCGGCTCGCGTGACTGCGGGCCGGCACTGTCGCTGCGCGAGTTCCTCGATCGCAACCGGATCCCGCACATCTGGGTGGATCGCGACGACCCGGACGTGGCGCAGTGGCTGCCGCACTACGAGCCGCTCGCTCCCGCCCTCCAGTCCGGAGCGCGGGTCGTGGCGATCGTCCGCGGCGGCCTGATCCTGTCCGAGCCGACGACCCAGGAACTGGCCGGCGCGCTCGGGCTGGAGCTGAGCTGGCGGCAGGACCGCCCGGCCGATGTGCTCGTGATCGGTACCGGTCCCGCCGGGATGGCGGCCGCGGTCTACGGCGCCTCCGAGGGACTGGACACGCTCGCCCTCGACGACGTGGCGATCGGCGGGCAGGCGGGGACGTCGTCCCGGATCGAGAACTACCTTGGCTTCCCCAATGGCATCTCGGGCGGCGACCTCGCCTTCCGGGGTCAGGTCCAGGCGGTGAAGTTCGGTGCCCGGATCACCGTGCCGCGCTGCGCCGAGAAGCTGGAGCGTGACGGCGACGGGTACGCCGTCACGCTGACCGACGGCAAGCAGCTCCGGGGGCGCAGTGTGGTGATCGCGACCGGTGCCCGCTACCGGCGCCTCGGGCTGGCGCGGCAGGAGGAGTTCGAGGGCGCCGGGATCTACTACGCGGCCACGAACCTGGAATCGCGCCTCTGCGAGGGGCAGCCGGTCGTGGTTGTCGGCGGCGGCAACTCGGCCGGGCAGGCGGCAATGTTCCTCGCCCGCACCGCCGAGTGCGTCCACCTGCTCTACCGTGGAGCCGATCTCCGCTCAAGCATGTCCGAGTACCTGGTCAACCGGCTGGAGTACAACCCGAACGTCGAGATCCGGACCGGGACGCAGGTGCGCGAGCTCCGCGGCAATGGACACCTCTCGTCGACGGTCATCACCGGGCCGGACGGCCGGGAGGAGGAGCTCCCGACCGGCGCGATGTTCGTCATGATCGGCGCCGACCCCTGTACCTCGTGGCTCCGCGGCACGCTGGATCTCGACGAGAAGGGGTTCATCGTGACCGGTGCGGGAGCCCCGGACGGCGCGATCCCGTCTCCGTTCGCGACGAGCCTGCCCGGCGTGTTCGCCGTCGGCGACGTCCGGAGCGGATCGGTCAAGCGGGTGGCGTCGGCGGTCGGCGAGGGGTCGGTCGTCGTCCAAGCCATCCACTCCTACCTTGGGACCCTCGACCCGGTGCCCGGACAGGAGCCGGCCAACCGCCGATCAGCCCGGGACCGGTCCGAGCAGCAGGTGGCAGCGGACTAGGGACGTTCCTGCCGGTCGGAACCGCTCAACTTCCAGGCTATCGAAGACGGCAGCGCGCCTCATTCCCGGTTCCGGGGATGGGGCGCTGTCGGTGACGGCTCACTTGTCTCCGCAGGCTTCAGTCGTTC
Organism: Thermomicrobiales bacterium; assembly: GCA_035944555.1. Taxonomy (GTDB): domain Bacteria; phylum Chloroflexota; class Chloroflexia; order Thermomicrobiales; family UBA6265; genus CADCWK01. Next base: position 217,145 of record DASZAY010000026.1, on the reverse strand, counting down.
GGCGTCGGGCTCAGCTCAGGCGCCGTGGGCAGGCACCGGTTCGTGCGTATCCGCGGTCGTCAGGTGCCGGACGACGCGGCGGGCGACGAACAGGGCTCCGAGCGGCGCGAGGCAGAAGAGCCCGTAGTACCAGGTCGCGGCCAGCGCCGTGCCGCCGGACGCCAGGTTGGAGTAGTCGGTGAGATTGGTGATCACGCCGCCGAACGCCGCGCCGAAGGCCGTCGCGACCAGCTGGACAGTCGTCATCGCGGAGGCCGCGCCGGCCTGCTCACGCTCCACGGCGTTGGCCAGGATCTGGGTGAGCAGGTGGGAGAAGGCGATCCCGATCCCGATCCCGAGCAGGGTCAGGCCGACGCCGGTCGCGATCGTCGCGCCGAGGGAGGCATTCTCGATCGGCATCGTGATCGTGAGGACGATCAGGCCAGCCAGCATCACCACCGGGCTCCCCTGGATCGCGATCCGGCGCTGGCGACCATTCAGCCCGGCCGTGTAGAGGGCCGACAGGGTCCAGCCGGCCGACAGCAGCGCGACCATGTAGGCGGCACCGAGCGGCGACAGGCCGTGCAGTTCCTGGAGGAAGTACGGCGCGAAGATCTCCGCGCTGACACCGATGATCAGCAGCACCATCGTCGCCATCGCCGCGCCGATCGGGGAGGCGAGACTGAACGAGCCGGTCGGCATCAGCTTGTGCTCGGAGCGTCGCTCTACGGCGACCAGCCCGGCCAGCAGGAGCGCGGCGGCGATGATCCCGGCGATGTTCGACAGGACCGCCGACGAGATGCTGCCGGCCGAGACGGCCAGCACGGCTCCGGCCAGGAGCCCGAGCTGGAGGGCGGGGAACCGAGTGACCGTCATGTCCTGCCGCTCGATCCCGCGCAGCGACCGCTCGAACAGGACCAGCAGGATCACCGCGATCGGCAGGACCGCGCCGAACGCCAACCGCCAGACGCCGAGCGTGCTGAACACCCCGCCGATGGTCGGTCCGGCGACGGTGGCGATGCCCCACATGGCGTTGGTGATGGCGAAGGCGCGCGGCCAGAGCGGCTGGGGGAAGGCTTGCCGGATCACGGCGTAGGTCAGCGCGGCCATGAAGCCGCCGCCGAACCCCTGGACGGTCCGGCCACCGAGCAGGATCTCCATCGTCGGCGCGATGGTGCAGACCAGCGCCCCCAGGAAGAAGACCAGGATGGCGATGCGGTAGGCGAACAACGCGCCGGAACGGGCGAGCATGCGCGGGGCGATCGACGCGCCGATGATGCTGGCGACGACGTACAGCGTCGTGCTCCAGGCGTAGAGGTTCTGGCCGCCGATATCCTTGACGGCGGACGGGAGGACCGTCGAGGCGATCAGGACATTGACCGCGGCGAGCATCGTGGCGCCAGCGATGGCGAACGACCGGGTGGCGTACTGGGCACTGAACATGACCCGCAGACCGGGCTGCGCCATCGTGGAAAGGTCCTTCTCGTCTGATCTCGTGAGGGCTCTGCCGCTCCCGTCCACGGGAGAGACGCCGCGGACGATGCCGCGGTGCCCGGAGCCTGCGGAGCGTACTCCCCGCCCACCGGATAAAGCAACCGACTACTTGCAAAACCCGGACCGTTCCCCCTGCCCAGGGAGGGCGGCCCAGCTGGTCTGTCAGTGGGGCATGGATCCGGGCGTCGCCCGGTCGTCAGACCTCAACGGTCGCCAGACGCTGATCTCCCGCTCCGTGGCGAGCACCTCCGGCAGCGCCTCGTGGAAGGCCCGCCGGTACGGCCGTGCCAGCTGGACCGTGATGACGTCGTCATGATCCTCCCAGGTCTCGACCAGCATGAATCGATGGTCGTCTTCCGGGTCCTCGTGGAGCGAGGCGCGGTGGAACATCGGCTCGCGCCGCATCGCGTCCAGGACGCCCGCGAGCAGGCCGAGAAACCGGTCGTGCTGACCGGAGGCAATGGTGAACCGGATCTCGTAGGTGACTGCCATGGATGGGCCCTCCTGTCCGATCTGACGGATGAACGGGGACAGCATCAGGCAGGCGCTGACCCCGGACCATGACGTCCGGGGTCATGCTCGGCGGTCATCTTGGACATGCACCGACCCGGGGCGTGCTCACGGGATGTGGAGACCGGCGTCGTCCCGCAGCCACCGGATGACGGCCACAGGGTCAACCGCGTCGTCCGCGGTCGTGTCCACGAGTAGCGATGGGCAGGGCCAGGCCCGGGGCTGATAGTCGCCCCGGTCCAGGGCCCCGATGAGCTCGGGCCAGGCGTCGACGTCGAAGTGGCCGGCGTGGCGGGTAGGATCGTCGGTCCGGGCCAGGACGCGGCGGTGCAGCGTTGACCGGTCGGCTTGGCAGTCCAGCACGGCGGCTCCGGAGCGCGCCAGCAGCGACAGAACGCGATCGATCCCCGGCCCGGTGAGGTTCGCGTCGGCGATCACGGGCGCCCGGCCGGCCAGTTCATCCAGCAGAAGATGGAACAGCGACCAGGAGATCCCGCCGATCCGGCGCGACGCCGCGCGGTCCGCCGCTCCCCATTCGTCGAGCAGGGTCTCCTTGATCGCGTCCCGGTGCAGCACCGGCCAGCCCGTCACCTCGCCGAGCACCCGGGCCAGCGTCGTCTTGCCGGATGCCGGGGCGCCGGTGATGAGGACGAGTGGAGGCGGCGACGGGATGGCCGGCATGCGGCGACCTCCGTGTGATTGGCGAGGTGGCGAGGTCTAGACCACTTCTGCACGGAGGCCGTCGATCCGGAACCAGCGGAAGCCGTAGGGGTCGAGCATGATCTCGAGCGGCTCACCAGTGGGCGCGTCGTATTCGCGGTTGCCCAGCGTTTCCCGGATCGGCCCGGAACCGACATCTCTGACATCCCCCAGATCAAGCCGGACCATGCGCTCCTCGCCGGAGAGGTTGTGGACGGCGACGGCGGTCCGGCCGCGCCAGTCGCAGCGATGAGCGAGGACAGCGTCGTCGCCGGTCTGCAGGAGACGAGGCTCACCGCACCCGAACTCGGGCGCTTCCCGGCGGCTCCGGATCATGTACTCGATCCGGTTGAGCAGCGAACTCCGGTCGCGCTGCGCCTCCACGACGTTGACCTGCTGGTAGCCGTAGTCGCCCTCGTCGATGACGGGCCGGACGAGTTTGTCCGCCGGTGCCGTGGAGAAGCCACCATTCGGGTCATCAGACCACTGCATCGGCGTCCGGGTCGGGAAGCGGCCGGGCTGCGACAGATCCTCGCCCATGCCGACCTCGTCCCCGTAGATCAGCACCGGGGTACCCGGCAACGTGAACAGCAGGCTGTAGGCGAGCATGACGCGCCGGATGTCACCGCCCAGCATGGATGACACGCGACGGCGGATCCCCCGGCCGTAGATGCGCATGTCGTCGTCCGGGGCGAAGGCGGCGAAGATTTCGTTCCGCTCCGGCTCGGGCAGTCGTGACAGGTCCAGTTCGTCGTAGGTATGGAGGAAGTTGGCCCACTGGCACATCGGCGGGATCGACGGCAGCGCGTTGAACCCGTCCGCGATGGGCGCGGCCTGCTCGCGCGCCATCGCCAGCCAGACGCCGTTGTTGACGACGAAGTTGAACAGCAGGTTCATCGCATTGCCGTCGGCGAAGTACCTCGACAGCTGATCGGGCGGGACGTTCGCCTCGGCGAAGAGCACGGCGTCACCGCGGCGGGTCGAGAGGAAGTGCCGCAGGTCCCGCAGGAAGGCCTGCGGGTCATCGACGTCGTACTGCTCGAATTCCGTGTCCTCGATCAGGAACGGTGCGGCGTCAACGCGGAAGCCGGAGACGCCCAGCTCCAGCCAGAACCCGATGACCTTGAAGATCTCCTCGACGACCTGTGGGTTGGCGACGTTGAGGTCGGGCATGAAGTCGTAGAAGACGTGCCGGTAGTACTGCCCGGACCGCTCGTCGAGTGTCCAGTTGGTCGTCTGCTCACCCGGGAACACGATCGTCTTGTCGTGATCTTCGGGACGCTCGTCCACCCAGACGTAGTAGTCACGGTACCGGGAGTCCGGGTCGTCGCGTGCCGCCCGGAACCAGGGATGCTCGTCGGAGGTGTGGTTGACGACCAGGTCGATGATGACGCGGATACCCAGCTCGTCGGCCTGCCGGACAAACTCGACGAAGTCGCCGAGCGTGCCCAGCCGTGGGTCGACGCCGTAGTAGTCCGAGACGTCATAGCCGTTGTCCCGGTTGGGCGAGGGATAGAAGGGCAGCAGCCAGACACAGTTGACGCCGATGCCGGCCAGGTAGTTCAGGCGCTGGGTCAACCCGATGAAGTCGCCGACGCCATCGCCGTCGGAGTCCTGGAAGGCCTCGACGTCGATCCCGTACCAGATCGTGTTCTGATACCAGAGATCACTCAGGCTGCCGGAATAGACCTGGGGCATCGGTTCTCCCTCGATTGGTTCACGTCGCTCTGTGCGACATCGATCAACTGCTGCGGGACCCCGCGATTGCCGTGCCCCCTGGAAGAGTTCACGATTGCTCTCGCGCGGAATTGCTCACCTCTGCGGGTGATTCGTCGAGTTCCACCGGGACACGACCAAGCGTCCGCCACGCCCAGCCCAGCACGGCCGTATCCAGCACGACAGCAAACCAGAAGGGCGCGGTCAGGCCGATGCCGCTGACGAGCAGCCCGCCGATCAACGCGCCGATCGCGCTGCCTCCGACCGCGATCGTCATGTAGGCGCTCGTCACCCGGCCGAGCAGGGCCGAGGGGACGAGCGTCTGCCGAACCGTGACGGAAACGGTGCCCCAGGCGATGGCGTGGAAGCCGAACGCCGCCCAGACCGCGCCGACCACCCAGACGTTGGCCGACACGCCGAACACGACCCACGTCAGGATCTCGAGCACCAGGCCCCAGCGCAGGATCGCCGCGGAGCCGAACCGCTGGATGACCCGGTGGGCGAGCAGCGCGGCGATCACCCCGCCGCTGGCGTAGGCGATGTTGAACAGGCCGAACTGGAACGCGGTCAGCCCGAGCCGGTCGTAGGCGACGAGGACCATGATGGCGAGGATTCCGCCCATCGTAACGTTCATCACGCCGATCGTGATCGCCAGGGTCCGGAGAAAGCGATGAGCCACCAGCCAGCGGACGCCCTCCCCGATCTCCGTGGCCAGCCGGCGGGGCGTCGGCCGGGAGCCGTCCCCCGTCTGCCGGAACGAGCCGCGCAGCGCCAGTACCCCGGCAGCCGCGGCGGCATAGAGCGACCCGGCGACCAGGAACGGCGTCGCCGCGGCCAGACCGAACAGCAGACCGCCCAGCGGCGGCCCGGTGAACTGGTTCATCACGGTCATCGTGCCAGCCAGCCGGGCGTTGGCCCGGGGCAGATCCGCCCGCCGGACGATCGTGGGCAGCACGGTCACCGACGCCGGGTCGAAGACGGTCTCGGCGACCCCGACGAGGAAGAACACCGCATACAGCAGCGGGAGCGACGCGGCGTCGAGCGCGACGACGACGCCCAGCCCGCCGATCAGCCCGACGCGGGTGAGCTGGACGGCGGCCATGACCCGGCGGCGATCCAGCCGGTCGACGATGGCACCGCTGATCAGTGGGAACAGCAGCCACGGCAATTGCTGGGTTACGGCGAGAGTGGCGATCAGCACCGGGTCACGGGTGAGCGCCGCGGCCAGCAGCGGTCCGGCGAACATGGCCAGCCCATCGGCACCGTTGGATGCGGCGGCGCTCCCCCAGAGGCGGTGGAACTGGCGCGGGTGGGTGATGTCGCCGGCGCTCACGCCGGGAGGCGATCCAGGATCGGGCAGTGGCGGATGGATGGCAGCAACCTCTCGTGGCGCACACGGGTCGTCGTATGGCCGGGGCAAGAGGCCCTCGATCCGGCGGCGTCACCAGGGGCTCGCCGCCGCGCCAGTCTGCCGGGACGGTCCCCGTCGGTCAACTCCTGGACTCGGGCGGTGCTACGATGTTCCGCTGCCCACGGCGGCGCAGAGTGCGGCACGACCGTCCAGGTCCGCCGCAGTCACCCTCGAAACGGGGAGCGGCACCATGACCAGCGAGCAGCGGCACGCGGTGAAGGCATCCGGCGATGTCGCCGGATATCGCGACCGGGACCGGCGGGACGACGAGATCATCGCGGCCCGGGTGGACGGGATGGCAGAGCACAACAGGACGATCCACCTCGCGGAATACGACCCGGATTGGCCGCGGCGCTACGACCGGCTGGCGGGCATGATCCGGGCGGCGCTCGGCGACCGCGTCCGGCTGCTGGAGCATGTCGGCTCCACGTCGGTCCCTGGCCTGATCGCCAAGCCGCGGATCGACATCATCCTCGCCGTCCCGGACTCGTCCGACGAGGACGCCTACCTTCCCGATCTCGTCGCGGCGGGGTTCAGGCTGACGATCCGGGAGCCGGACTGGTTCGAGCACCGCGTCGTAACCCGCGCCGACGAGGATACCAACGTCCACATCTTCACCGAAGGCTGCTCCGAGCTGGACGACATGATCCGGTTCCGGGACTGGCTGCGGGCCAACGATGCCGATCGTGAGCTCTACGCCGCGACCAAGCGGGAGCTGGGCGCCAGGACCTGGCGCTACGTCCAGCACTACGCCGACGCCAAGGGTGAGGTCGTCGCGCAGATCAAGGCCCGCGCCCGGGCCAACCTCGACGGCTGATCCTCTCCCGTTGCCGGTCCGAGAGCGGCGCGGTCGGACGTGGGCGAACTGACTACGGAAGCTCCGGCCGGCCCCGTCGCAAGGCCGAGGGCAGGGTCGTCCCAGAGGGCCCCGGAGCGGTCCCGACCGTCCATGGGGTGGCTCCAAGCCTTGCCACCTGCTGCCAGCTGGCCGCTTGGCGGCGCCAGGGGTGCCGCGCGGCAAGTGACCGGAACCGGTACCGTTCGTGCGGCAAGTAACACAGCAACGAATCACCGAGCGCACGCAGACGGGAGCACACATCCAGATGGGCAAGAAGGACAAGGACAAGTCGAAGGACGTCGGCGGCAAGGGTGGCAAGGGGAAGAAGGGTAAGGGCAGGAACGACACGCCCGCGCCCGAGACGCTGATCGAGGACGAGGCCGCCTCGCAGGGGGCGGCTGGCGAGCCGGGGACCGATACGCCCGCCGGCCCGGCCGCTAACACCCCCCCCGTTTCCGACGACGCGCCGTTGCCCGGCGGCGACGAGGCGGTCTCGGCCGTCGGCGATCCGGTCCCGGTCGACCTCGACCTGGTCAACCGTTCCGGGGAGGCTCCGGAGGAGCCAGCTGTCCCCGCGTCGCAACCGCCCGTCACCGCCGCGGCCAAGGGTGGTCGCCCGCCGACACCGGACGACATCGCCCGGATCGCCGTCGTCGGCGCTCCGGCGATCAGCCCGGACGGCCGGATGGTCGCCGTCTCCGTCCAGACCACGGACCTGGAGGACGACGGCTACCGCGCCGCGATCTGGCTGGTGCCGACCGGACCGGACGGCGGCGAACCGCGCCAGTTGACCGCCGGGACGAAGCGGGACACGTCGCCACAGTGGTCGCCGGACGGCTCCCGGCTGCTGTTCACGTCCAACCGCGACACCCGGGGCAGCAACCTCTGGGTGATCCCGGCGACGGCTGGCGAGGCCCGCCGGGTGACGGATCTGGAGAACGGCGTCAGCTCCCCGGTCTGGGCGCCGGACGGCCGTCGCGTCGCCTTCGTCTCGACCGTCACCCCGGAGGACAACAACCCGGGGAGCGACGTCAAGGTGATCCGCGACGTCCGCTACAAGTTCGACGGCAAGGGATTCCTCGGCGGCAAGCGCGACCACCTGTTCATCGTCGATGTCGATTCCGGCAATGAGCCCGAGCAGATCACCCACGGCCAGTCCGACCACGCCAGCCCGGTGTGGTCGCCGTCCGGCCGGGAGATCGCTTTCGCCGCCAACCGCGACGCCAACTGGGAATTGCAGCGGACCAACGACATCTGGACCGTCGTGCCGGGGTCCCCGCCGAAGCGGATCACGGACGGGCAGGGCCAGTACGGGCGTCCGTCGTACTCCCCGGATGGGCGCTGGCTGGCCTTCACCGGCACGGACGACATGGAGCAGGAGGCCCCGGACGACCACCTCTGGGTAGTCTCGTCCGGCGGCGGCACTCCCCGCGCGCTGACCACCGGCTACGACCGGTCGATCGCCAACGGTGCCATCGGCGACACGGCCGCCTTCCCCTCCGCCCCGCCGGCCTGGGCGCCGGACGGCCAGTCGATCTTCGTCATCGTCGGGCGGGACGGCGTCGCCCATGTCCAGCGCGTGTCGGTGCCGGAGACCGGGCCGGGGCCGGTCACGCCGGTGACGGCCGGGTCGCGCCAGGTGGGCGCCTTCGCCCTCGACCCAACCATCGCCGATGGCTCCCGGATGGCCATCGCCGTCCACGACCCGGTCACCCCGCCGGAGATCCACCTCGTCGCGGCGGGCGAGGACGAGCGCGTCCTGACCCATTTCAACGCCGACCTGCTCCGCGAGCTGGCGCTGAGCCTGCCGGAGGAACTGGATGTCGTCCATGAGGGTGTCCGGATCCAGGGCTGGGTGATGCGGCCGAGCGGTCCGGCCGCGGCGCCTGGCGTCAAGGTCCCAGCGGTGCTGGAGATTCACGGTGGCCCACACACGATGTACGGGCTGGGCTACTTCCACGAGTTCCAGGTCCTGGCTGGTCGCGGGTACGCGGTGATCTTCGCCAACCCGCAGGGCAGTACCGGCTACGAGCAGGCGTTCACCGAGGCGCTCCGCGGCAAGTGGGGTGAGGTCGACCATCCGCAGCAGATGGCCGTCGTCGACGCGGCCATCGCCCACGCCAACCTGGACCCGCAGCGCCTCGGCGTCGCCGGCGGGTCGTACGGCGGCTTCATGACGAACTGGATGATCGGTCACACCGACCGGTTCCGCGCCGCCGTCACCCAGCGGACGATCTCGAACATGTACTCCATGTACGGGACGGACGACATCGCCGTGATCTCGATGTTCCACGAGATCGGCGGGGCACCGTGGGACAGTCCCGAAATGACCCGGCGGTACATGGAGCTGTCGCCGATCACCTACGTCCGCGACATCACCACGCCGCTGCTGATCCTCCACGCCGAGGAGGACCATCGCTGCCCGATGGAGCAGGCCGAGCAGCTCTACGTGGCGCTCAAGCAGCTGGGACGGACGGTCGAGCTGGTCCGGTTCCCGGACGAGAGCCACGGCCTGACCCGGGGCGGCAAGCCGAAGCACCGCATCGAGCATATGACCCGGCTGGTCGGCTGGATGGATCGTTACCTCTAGCTGGCCTGGTCATCAGCCCTGGCGCGGTGCGGCGCGCCGGGGCCCGACCCGTCCCATGTGCGTCGAGGTGAAGGCGTCCGGCAGCTTCAAGCCGTAGCCAGCGACGCGGTCGACCCCGATGTGGAACACCCAGATCAGCGCCAGGTGCATGACGAGGTCGCTACCCATCCAGAGCCCGGCCAGGACGAGGAGGACCGGGCCGACCAGGGTATGAGCCGCGTTGTAGCTCGCCGCTCCCACCCGTGGCCCGGCGAGATACCCGGCGGCCGACAGATCCGGGACGAGGAACAGGACAGGCACCCACCACCAAGTGCCATCCAGGGCGAGGAAGACCGCCAGCGCGCCGATCGCGATGGCACCGGCCTCCAGCCGCAGCAGGTGGTCCGGACGGGTCAGGATCATCGGTCGACTCCATTCAGGGGGCGCGTCCAGGCGGTGTGCGCCCGGGCGAGGAGGTAGGCGACCGCGAGGGCCATGGCGAGGACGGCGTCGACCGTGGCGACCAGTGCCGCGTCATCGGCTCCTCCACGGGCGAGGCTGGCGACGACGATGGCGATGACCGCCTTCTGGGCGACCAGGAGTTCCCAGATGCCGGGATACCCCCGTGGTCGCCAAGCCAGCAGGGCGAACAGCGCCGCGAAGACCGGGAAGCCGAGCAGGTCATGCCAGGCGACGACGGCCATCGCATCGTCGGCCGCGGTCGCGGTCCCGAGCGCACCAAGCGCAGATACCAGGGCGCCGACCGCCGCGACTGCGAGGACGCCACGGGCGATCTGGTCATGCCGGGCCGGGACGCGTGCTGTGTCGATCGATGGGCTGGTGGGGACGGGACGTGTGACGGTGCTGCTCATCAGGGCTCCCGATCGTCTCGATGGTCGGATCGATCAGTCGTGAGTCTGGCCGTCATGTCGTATGTTGTCGTCCTGTATCGCCGTGCAACTCCGGAGTTGCGACCGAGGACCGCTCATCGTGACGTTGGACCTGGATGCGTTTGGAGCCTTTCTCCGGCTCGCCCGCGAGCGCCGGGGCCTGCGCGTCATCGACCTCGCCGTCGAGATGGGCTGGGCAGGCACGGCGCCGGTCTACCGCTACGAGCGGGGTGGACCGGACGCACCCAGGCCCGATCCCGACACCATCAACCAGCTGGCCCACCTCCTCGGTCTGAGCTACCCCGACCGGATGACCCTGCTCGGCCTGGCCGGCCATCTGCCGGACACGGTCCCGTTGTCGCGGGATGAGGAGCAACGGCTGGTCGCCGCTCTCAAGCCGACGTTCGACCGCGCTGCCAGCCCCGCCCTCGTCTTCGATTACCGGGGACGCATCCTTGCCGTGAGCCACACGCTGGCCGGCTTGCTCCCGGACATGGCGTCCGGGGTTCCCGACGTCACCCTGATCGACCTTGTCTGGAATCCGGCCCTCGGGCTGGCCGGGCGCCTGATCGAACCGGACGCCATGCGACGCTTCCAGGCAATCCGCTTCCAGGCGTTCAACGCGCTCCGGCGCCATGAGGACTGGTATCGCGCCCTGCCGGACCGCTATGGGCACCACCTGGGCTTCAGGGACCTCTGGTTCGCGGTCGAGGAGACACAGGCACACGGCGATCCCGGGGGCAGCGCCTTGCCTTCGGCTCACGCGCCAGTGGCCGTCACCCTGCCCGGGGGGAGCAACGTGTCATTCGACGTTTCCCAGGTCGCGGTCCACGGCGGGGGTGGACTCGTCGCCATGCTGGTCATGAGACCGATGACGGAGCCCGCCGATCTGCAGCCGTGTGGGCCGGGTCGCGGATGACCAGGCGACGAGGAATTGCCAATCGGGCATTGCGCCACGGGGAGCAGGTCCGGCACCGGGGGGCCGCGGGGTACAATCTCCGATCGTGACCAGACCAGCCCGACGACGCCAGACGGCCCCCCGGCCGACCATCCGGACCAGATCCCGCCAACAGCCGCGCCCCTTGTGGTGGGCGGCCGGTGTCGTCGGGCTCGTCGTCGTACTGATCCTCGTTGGCTGCAATATCCGGGACGGTGACGACAATGCCGGCCCGACCGCGACGGTCGCCAGCGGACAGACCGCCGAGGCCGGTGCCGAGCCGACCCTGGCGCCGACGATGGCCGCCGTCGTCGCCGGGACACCCGGCGCCGGCCCGGTGTCGCTGGGCCCAATGACGTTCGGCGAGGTGGCCTGGGCGACGGAGGTTGACGAGGCCACCCAGGCCCCGTCCGACGCGCTGGACGAGATTCCGTCCGACGCCAGCGCCATCTATGCCACGGTCCCCGTCAGCGGGCTGACCGCTGGTACGGTCATCACCGTCCGATGGTCATTCGAAGGTATCGCGATCGACCGGCTCACGACCGAGGTGATCGCGCCGGCCGATATCGCGGAGACGTGGGTGGCGTTCCGGCTGGATCAGGTCGACACGGGAACCCCGGTCCCGCGCAGCGAGACGGGCTGGCCGGACGGGGAGTATGGCGTGGTCATCAGTGCTGATGGCGAAGTCGTCCAGCAGGCTGTGATCGTCGTCGGTGATCCGATCACCAGCTGATCCGGAGCGGCTCCCGGCCCGGTCCGGGGAATGGCTGCCATCGCCGGCCATCGAGTCTGCCCGATCATGCCTTCGATCAGTCGTGCAGATGGTGGAACCCCGCGGATTATCGATCTGTGAAATCCTTTGCAGCCGATCCCTCTGCCCTGTTAGGCTTTTCCCATCACGATCCGTCGACGACCGACACGCGTCCTGGCCGGTCGCCAGGCACGTCCTCCTTTCCGTTCGTCGTGTAGCCCGGCGCCACCGTCGGCGCCGCTCCGCAGGAGTTCCGGTGATCGCCTCCCCACAGGACGGGCAGCTTCCCTGTTCCGGCTGCGCCACGGCCCGGGACACGCTGCCACCCCGCTACATCCCGTTTGCCTGGCAGGTGGGCAACCGGCTGCTGCTGATGGACCGTAACGAGTACGGCTGGGTAGTCGCCGAACTCGTGTTCCACGACCGCTTCGGCCACTATGAGGAGCGACGCCGCGTCGCCTACGAGTCGTCACGGGAAGCCGCCGGAGTCCTGCTCGCGACGGCGATCACTAGCGATTCCCAGACCCAGGAACTGCTTGCCGACGCGCTCGATGACTGGCTGGGTGACGTCCGGGCCATCATCTGACCGGTCCCGGTCGCCGATGGGCTCGGGAGACCGGACAAGGAGGGGAACGATGCGCCGGATCGACCCGCCACTCCGCCCTCGTCTGCCACGGAACCCGTTGGCCGAGCCACGGCCGGGCCCGGTCCAGGTATCCCGGGTAGCTATCGCGCTGATCGTGTGTCTCGTCTTGCTCGCTGGCCTGGTGATCGGCCTGCGGCTCCAGGACGACTCGGGCGAGAGAGCGGTCGCGTTCGGCGACCGGGTCCCCGGCCAGCGGATCTACGACCAGACCGGACTGCTCAGCGAAGGGCAGCTCGCGGCGATCGACCGCCGGGCGGAATCGATCGAGCGGTCCGGTGTGCCGGTCGTGGTCTACATCCGCGACCCGGCGGCCGACGCGCCCGATGCCCAGCGGGCTGCCCGCCAGTTGATGCAGCTCTGGAACGTCGAGTCCGCTCCCGGTGCCGCCGACGGGCTCGTGCTGCTCCTCGATGTCGAGCGCGGCGAGGATTCCGCCGGTGCGGTCGCCGTCGTCGCGGGCGACCGGCTGGGGGCGTCGCGGCTCCCAGCTCGCGAGACCGAGCGGATCGCGGTCGAAACGCTGACCCATCCCTTGCCGGTAACCGGGCTGACCGAGAAGCTGGTCACCGGGATCGGGGCCGGGCTGGCGACCACCGAGCGGCGCCTGCTCCTGGGTGCGCCGGCGGCACCGGCCCCGTCACTGCTCGAGCGGCAGGTGACGGCCTTCGTCCGGGTGCCGCTGGCCTCGCTAAGCGTGCTGCTTGGGCTTGCCGCGCTGGTCAGCGCCGGGATGCTCTGGTGGCATCGCCCCAGGGCGGTTTCGGATGAGCCGACGGGGATGGATCTGTCCGGGCCGATTCCCGCCCCACTGCGGGCGGCGCTGGCTGCCAACCGGGTGGATGGTGAGGTCGTCGCGGTCGCGATCCGGGATCTCGTCCGGTCCGGTGCCGTTGCCTACGACGATCTCGACGATGACGACTGGGATGGCGCCCCGCGTGGGAGCCTGCGCCTGCTCGACCATCGCCGCGTGTCCGGTCCGATCGCCCATGCGACCTGGGCCGATCTCGCTGCCGTCGCCGACCCACGTGGGCGGGTCACACCGGCTGGCGTGATGGGGGTGAGCCGGGCACCACGGCGTCTCTCGCCGGCGATTGCCACCGAACTGGAGCGCCATGGGTGGTGGGATGCGACGGCGCCGCGCCGCGCCGCGCCCCTCCGGTTGCTCGGGCGCGTCCTCGCGGGCGTAGGTGCGGCCGGGCTGGTCCTTGGTCTCGCCGTCGAGGAGCCAGTGGCGCTCTGGTCGGTCGGGTTGCTGGCGACGGGAGCCGTCGTTGCGTGGGCGTGTGCCCGTGCGTACCCCCGCGCGACGCCGCGGGGCCTGGCTATCGTCCGTGGACAAGACGGAGAGGCGGCCGCGGCCAGCCCCGGCTGACCGCGGGTCGGCAGTCAGTCAGCGACAGGCCGAGCGGCGCTGTCCGGGTCGATGGGGTCCTCACGGGTGCTGGTCGTATCCTGGCGAACCCGCGCCAGCGACAGCTGCATCCGCGCCCAGATCAGCGCTCCGAGGATGGTGATCGGCGCCCAGAGTGCGGCGTGAACGACGATCGCGTACGACAGCGCGATTGCCCGGGGAATCCCCAGCGCGCCGTTGACGACCAGGATCGTTGCCGTCTCGAACGGCCCGACGTAGCCGGGTGACGACGGGATCAGCGTGGCGAGATTGGCGACACCGGTCGTCATCAGGGCGGCCGCGAACGACATGACATCCCGCAGGTCGCCTCCGAAGCCGATCGCGATCACCCAGTACATCCCGGCTTCCAGCGTCCAGGCCAGCAGCGATGTCGCGGCAACCAGCGCCAGGTCGCGCCGTCGCCGGAGCACGCCGAGGCCGGACAGGAACGACTCGGCCATCCGCTCGACCCGGTCAGCGATCGACGTGGGCAGCGGGCCGAGGACGAGTTGCAGGAGCCGGTCGCGGAACGACCCGCCCAGCGTCAGGACGAACAGCCCGATCAGGATCACGGCGAAGACGGCGACGGCCAGCAGCGCGACATGCTGCAGCTCCGAGGTGAACGAGACGAACGCCGTCGCCAGCAGGAGGAACGCCAGCATCGTCAGGCCGTCGAACAACCGCTCGATGGCGATGGTCGCGAGGGCCGTCGTCTTCCGGACGCCGAACCGTTGCCCCAGGACGAACGAGCGGACCAGTTCGCCCGTCCGCAGCGGTAGGACGTTGTTCGCCGTGTAGCCGATCACCACGATCGGGAAAACCTGCCGGGCTGTGATGGTCGCCGCGGGGCGAAGCAGGATGCTCCAGCGCACCGCGCGCACGAGCACGCCGGCGAAGTACAGCCCGAGGGCCGGGATCAGGTACCAGTAGTCGACCGATCGGAGCGCCGCCCGGATCTCGCCGAAATCCTGGCCCCGGAAGGCGACGTACAGGAACACGACACTGATGATCAGGCCGAGGATCGGGCGCCAGGCCGTCTTCACGAGCGGTGATCTCCGGGCGTACGGGTATGGCCGGTCATGCGGGGGTCTCCCTGGTAGACGGTTCGAGGGGTTCAGGCGGTACGCGAGGTAGGGATTCCGGTCACAACTCGCGACTGCGGGCCGCGAGTTCCCGTGCGCAAGCTGGGCAGTAGCGGCCGGAGTGGCCAGCTGCCATCGGCGTGCCGCAGGCGGCGCAGCGCCCCCCCGTAGCCGTCGTCCGGGGCCGTGGTCCGCCTCGTGGCGCGCTGTTGTGGGGGCGCTGCCGCCCGGCCGACGAACTGGCTGTCCGAGCGTCGTTCCCCGGCTCGGGTGTCTCCCGGCGGTTGTCGCCGGACTCCCGGTTTCCTCGTCCATCGGATTGCCCTGCCCCGCCGGAACGGGAACCCCCGGAGGAGGACCCGGATGAGCCGGATGAGCCGCCACCGCCGCGAGTGCGTCGCTTGGTATCCGGGGCGGGCGTGTCGTCATCCGCAGACTCCGGCGCTGCCGTCGCCGAAACGGGAGGCTCCGGAGCGTCCTGCACTGGCGCCTGGTTGTCCAAGGGAGTTGCTGGAGGTTCCGCATCGGCGGCGGCCTTGCGGCTCCGGGTGCGCTTTCGGGGTGCGGGGGCGTCGTCCGGTGTCGCGTCCTGTCCTGCCGGGGATGAAGCCGGGGTCGCGTCTGACTCGGCTGCGGTGTCCGTCGCGGCCTTCCGCGATCGGGAGCGCCGTGGCTTCGGCGCATCAGCGGTGGGCTCGGCTGCTGGCGCATCCGGTGCCGCTGATGCTACAGATGCCTCGGGCGCCGGATCTGCGGCGTCGGCCGTTTTGGTTCGGCGGCTTCGGCGGGGGGGGGTGGAATCCGTGGTGTCATCCGACGGAACCCCATCAGTCGCAGCGGTGTCGGCTGCTGCCTGGCTGGCGCGCGAGCGGCTGCCCGAAGACCGGGACCGACGCGGCTTCGGCGCTTCTTCGACAATCGGGTCTGTCCCTGGTACCGCCGCTTCCGGTGCCGGGGGCGTGGTGTCCTCCGGTGAGGTCTCGGGCGCGTCAGAGGCGGCCGGGGCCGGATCAGCGTCCGAATCCGTCCCGGTATCCGTTGAACCCCCTGATGCAGGCGTCTGGATCGATGTTTCCGGTTCTGGCTGCGTGTCCGGATCTGACTCGGCCGAAGCGGCGGCCGCCGGCGTCGCTTCGGCGATTGCGGGCGTGGAGTCGGCGGGTGGAGCCTTGGGGGGCGCCTCGCTGATCGGTTCGTCGATAGCCGGGACGTTGAGATCGTCGCGCGGCGAGGCATCAGCCGCTGCCGCCGCGTCGGTAGCCGGCGGTGTTCTCCGGCCACGGACCTTCGGTCGCAGCGGTCGGGCCGGCAGTGGCGCAGGAGTCGGAACCGCTGGTGCCGCCGGGGCAGCAGCGACGGCATCCGTAGACGGCGCCGTCGGAACAGGAGCCGGCGTGCCAGTGGCGGCAGGCTGCCGGGACACTGGCTCGCTGGCCGCGACGGACGGCGCGGTCGTCGGCGTCGGCAGATCGGTGGTCCTCCGACTGGACCGGACCCGGAGGGCCGGTCGCCGCATGGGCTCGGGCGCCGGTGTGCTCGTGGTGGCAGGCTCCGCCACCTGCGTGTCATTGACGGCAGGCTCGAACCGCAACACGGGCTCGGGCTCAGGCTCAGGCTCAGGCTCAGGCTCACGGCGATAGACCGGTTCAGGCTCGGGCCGGCGGACAGGCTCGGGTTCACGGTGGTAGACGGGCTCAGGCTCGGGGAGGTGAGCAACCTCCGGCTCTCGACGAGAGACGAGCTCAGACTCCGGTCGGCGAACGGGTTCCTGAGCCTGCCGGACGGCGGGCGGGCGTGTCGGCTGGGGCCGGGGCTCCGGGCGGGCTTCCACTCGCCGCTCCGAACGCACCGGGGGAGTTGCGGGGCGCTCAGCGGGACGGGAAGGCGGCACTACGTCGGGTGCCTCCGCAAAGCGGGGCGCGACGTCCGGCTCGATGGCGCGGTGAGTGGGACCCTGCTCGATGGCGGGCTGGCTGGTCCCCCAGCGGGCAACGCGCACGGCGGCACTCTGCAACCACGGCGGCCGTGGGGTGCCGCCGTGCCGGGCAACGGGGACGGCCGGGATGGCGGCTGGCTGGGGACCGCGGTCGCGGGCTGGCTCAGGTCGGGCGACGGAAGCCTCGCTCACGACCTGGGAATCAGGCCGGGCGGTCCGGTCGGTCGACGCGCCTGGTGCCGGAGTCGAGACCCGCGCGAGTGCGCGAGCGATCAGGTCACCCGCGTCGTACGGCGATTGGCGACCGGCCGCGTCCCGGTCGTCCAGTCGGCTTTCCGGGCGATCATCACCACGACTCCCCCTGCCACCGGCGCGCTCGGCTCGACCGGAAACCCGTTGCTGGCGATCATCCATCTCGTCGGTCCTCGTGTGGGGCGGGGTCTCGGGGAGTGCCGGATCAGCCGCCGCTACGACTGCCTCCGGTAGGGGCGTGCCATGGTCGTCGCCCGGATGTACTTCTGGATGCACATCTGATTCTGCCTGCTGCCCGTGGTCCGGCAAGTTGTCGGCCAGCGCAGCGACGGCGCCTGGCCAGGGGCGCAACTCGATTGGCTGAGCCAGGTCGCGGGTCAGCAGATCCCAACGGAAGCGGTCCCCCTCGGCGATCAGGGTGATGGCCTGCCCGCCCCGGCCCATGCGCCCGGTCCGGCCAACGCGATGCGTGAGCATCTCGGCCGATTCGGGCAGCTCGATGTTGATGACCAGATCCACCCCGACGAGGTCGAGCCCGCGGGCGGCGACGTTGGTCGCCACGAGGATGTTGACCCGGCCTTCCCGGAACGATCCCATGACGAAGTCGCGCTCCTGCTGGGTCATGTTGCCCTGCAGCGCGCCGACCGGGTAGCCATCGCGGTCCAGCTGCTTCGCCAGCGCGGCGACGCCCTGCTTGGTTCGGCCGAAGATGATCGTCATCCCGGAGCCGCGATGATCGAGCAGGTCGCGAAGGGCCCGGTACTTGGCCCGCATGTCGGCGTCGTCCCGCGGACGGAAGGCCCCCGGCCGACCAGCCGGCGCCGGTCGTCCCCCCGGGATGACGAAGGCGACATGTGGCACGGCGGTCGTGACCCCGTCGCCAACGTCGACCGCGATGGTCTCCGGGTCATAGAGATACCGGTCCGCAGTCTGGCGGACCCAGTCCGGCATCGTCGCCGAGAACAGTGCCGTCTGGCGGCTGTTCGACGTCCGATCCATGATCCGTTCGACATCCTGGGCGAACCCCTGGTCGAACATCTCGTCGGCCTCGTCGAGGACGACGAACCGCGCCTGGTCCAGCCACAGGGCGCCCTGGCCGATCAGGTCGAGGATTCGGCCGGGTGTGCCGACGACGACCTGGGCCCCGCGCCGCAGGGCCGTCCGCTGCGGGCCCGGAGCCGTCCCGCCATAGACCAGTGCCACACTGACGCCGCGAGGTGCGCCGAACTCCGAGACCACCGCGGCGACCTGTGAGGCCAACTCCCGCGTCGGCGCGAGGACGAGCGCCTGGACCGCCGCCCGACTGCTGTCGATCGATTCCAGCAGCGGCAGGCTGAACGCCAGGGTCTTGCCGGACCCGGTCCGGGCTTGGCCCACGACATCCCGCCCGGCGAGCAGCGCCGGGATCGCGGCGGCCTGGATCGGTGTCGGGGCAGTCATACCCCGCTCGGAGAGTGCGGTGAGGATCGTCTCACTCAGGGGATAATCGGTGAAGGAGCCGCTCGTGGTCTGAAGTGACGATGGGTTGGCAGTTGTACTATCGAGAGTGCCCTGGTCCAAGCGTATCGTTACCTTGATGGCGGCGCTGTCATCCCTGACCAGCTGCCGAAGCGATGCCGCGGGGCGATGGACGCCACGACGCGGACTTGTTGTTCAGGGTGTAGCATAGCGCCTTTCGGGATGGTGGCCCGGATGCGTGACTGACTGGTTTCGTCCCGCCTGCCGGGGTCGTCCCGCCTGCTACCGACATTCCGGTACCGGAAATCGCCTCCAAGTACTTTGGTCCTGTACGTACTAGCC
This sequence comes from Thermomicrobiales bacterium, assembly GCA_035944555.1. Lineage (GTDB taxonomy): Bacteria > Chloroflexota > Chloroflexia > Thermomicrobiales > UBA6265 > CADCWK01. The sequence goes on along the minus strand of DASZAY010000026.1, from coordinate 198,245 downwards.
CATGGGTCATGTTATTCGATTGTCCGGGATGACCCTCCTGTACGAAGCCGCCCCTATCCGCGCATCATGGTTCCAGCCCCTCGAAACCTGCCGTCATGGCAGGACCAGGATCGCTGCTCTCCGGTGTCGTGGTTCGCTCCGACGAACCACCGACGAGGTCTGACCGGCAGCAGGAATCGGAATCACGATGGCGAGCTCCCTTCCTTTGCAAGGCGGAAGCACCTCATCAGCCCTGTCCTATGATCGCGCCCGGCTTCAATGAACGCCTCGTTCCCTAATGGTCATCATCGTATTCGAGGTCTGTCCCGATGCGAGAGCAGTCCACCCTGACCAGGTCAGGTAACCCAGCCCGCACGGCGGAAGAGGTCACTACCGTCCAGGTGAACGGGCGGTGGCTGATCGAGCGTTGGGTCGTGAGCACTGCTTCGTCACAGAGCGAGTGGGCTGTTGCCGGTGAATCGTTCTGGGATCTGATCGGTGGGGCACTCGGGGACGCCGAGCAGGTTCTCCGATCAGCCATGACTGGTGGCGCCCCGGTTGACGTGGACCTCGGGGAGACGGTGGCGGGGGAACGGCTGTCTGGTCAGTTCCGCCCGACGGCGAGTGGCGCGACCATTCAGATCTGTCTGGCCAGTGCCAACCAGGGATCCGCGGAGCGGGTCAACGAGGCGCCTGGGAGCCCGGCCGGCGAGTCCGACCCCGGGGCCAGCGAGTCTGCCCCGGACATCTCGCTGCCGGAATGGGCCCGCAAGCCGCTACTGACTTCCGACCAGACGATAACCCGTGCCGATCTGCATCACCTGGTGGTCCAGCACCTCGTCTCGGCCGGGGGCTATCAGCGGGTCGCCCTGAGCGTCCTGATCGCCGACCGGCTGCTCGTCGCGCAGTATTCCGGCTATGTCCTGATCGACGTGGTCCGCCCGGTGACCGACCCGGGACCAGGCATCGCGATCGTCGAAGAACGTGCCGTTCGGGTCGCCGCCGGCGCCGGAATGCTGGCCGAGGATTCCGCCGTCGCAATCCATGTCCCGTTCCGGTCCGGGCTCGAGGGCCCCGTGGCTGGGGTGATCACGGTCGAGTGGCCGGCGGGTGTACCGGTCGGAGACGAGGATGAGCGGGCGCTGATTGCCGTCGCGGCGCAGCTGTCCAGCGCGCTTGAGCACGCCCTCGACGAACCGGCGGAATCCGCGCACGACTCCGCGTCCGGCGAGCCTGGCGACGGCGCGGCGGACGCGGAGTCGCGGGGCGATGACGAGCGGGAGGGCGTCTCCACTGGCGCGGACACTGCTGTCCTGGAAGGAGCCGGCACGCCGACAGCCGGGGCGCCGTCGGTGGCCGCATGGGCCGATGCCGTCTCGGAGACCGGCGTGCCCGTACTCGATGCCGCTTCGGAGTGGAGAGGTCCGGATCAGGTCGAGGCACTCGTGACCCGCCACTGGGATGCCGACTCCGGTCGATGGCCCCTGAGCGGGATGAGCGACTGGATCGAGCGGCTCTCGGGTTACACCCCGGATGAGCTGCTCGCCGATCCGGGCCTCTGGTTGTCCGCGGTCCATGCCGACGATCGGTCGCAGGCGATGATGGGCCAGTCTCTGGCGCCGGAGGTCGGGCAGCGGAGCCAGGCCGCGTTCCGGTTCCGCCGGGCGGATGGGCTCTGGCGCCTGTTCCGGGAAGAGGCAGTCGTCTTCCAGGATTCAATCGGCAACCTGGTCAACGCGCTGCTGATCTCGGACGTGACCGAGGACCACGCGACCGCTGAGTTGCTGCGCGAGAGCGAGACCCGCTACCGGTACCTCGTCGACGACCTTCCCGGGGTTGTCGCGTACATCCGGGAGTACGATCCGCGCTTCAAGACCCTCCGGACGTCATACATCAGCGCCGAGATCGAGACTCTGACCGGGATCACCTCGGACGTCTGGATTCGCGAGAACGTCGCGATCATCAACCTGGTTCACCCGGACGACCGCGAGCGCATCGAGAACGCCCGCCAGGCCGTCATCGGGAATCTGACCGACTACGCGCACGAGTACCGGATCGTCCGCCCCGATGGGCAGATCCGGTGGATCCGTAACCGGGTGCGTCATATTCCCCGGCTGCCCGGCGACGATCGCAACGGTGAGCGCTGGCACGGGGTGATGATCGACATCACCAGCCAGCGCGAAGCGGAACTCGCCCTCGCCGAGCGGGAGGCCGAGTACCGGCTCCTGGTCGAGCAGCTCCCGTCGGCGACGCTGTTTACGCAGCAGGTCGACCGGGCGACCGGACAGCTCCTGACGACGTACCTCAGCCCGCAGGTCGCTGCCCTGACCGGGTTCGGCCCTGATGATCCCCAGCGACCGAACCCGCCGTTCCTCCAGCTCGTCCACCCGGACGACCGCGACCTGGTCATCGCCAACATGCCAGCCGTGGGCACCACCTCGGACCGGCTCAGCGTGGATTTCCGGATCATCCACCGCAGCGGCCGAACTCGCTGGATGCGGTGCATGGTCGACCGGGAACACGACGACCCCGGGACCGACCGGGTGACCTGGCGCGGGATCGTGATCGACATCACCGACCAGCGGGTGGCCGAGGAGGCGGCTCGCGCGGAGGATGTTCGCCTCCGCGCGGTCGTCGAGCAGGGGTCGGAAATCGTCCTGATCGTCGACCACCAGGGCCGCGCCTCGTTCGCCAGCCCCGCGGTCGAAACGATTCTCGGGTACGGGCTGGATCAGATCCCCCACCTGACCCTGAACCAGATTGTCCATCCCGACAATATCGGCGACATCCGGATGGCGCTCCGACGTCTGCGCCAGGTCCCCGGCAGCCGGACCTCCCCGATGCGGACCCGGGTCCGCCACGTCAGCGGATCCTGGCGCTGGCTGGAAGCGTCAGCGGTCAACAAGCTCGACGTCCCGGCGATCGGCGGAATCGTCATCACGGCTCGCGATGTCACCGACCAGGTCCTGGCCGAGGAGTCGCTCCGGTTCCGCGAACTGCTGTTTGGGACGCTGGTCGAACACTCGGCCGACTACATCCTGGTCATTCAACCTGACATGCGAATCTCGTACGCCAGCCCGTCGGCCCAGGATCTCCTGGCGCGCGGTGAGGTGGTCGACACGTGGCCGTTGCCGTGGCCCGATCGGCCCGGCGCCTCCACCATCAAGGCGCGCCTGGAGCGGGTATTCGAGGAGCTGGCCGGGCGCCAGAGGGAAACGGTCCGCCTCGAGGAGCGCCTGCAGCACAGCGACGGGACATCGCGCTGGGTGTCCGCGTCCGTTACCAATCATCTCCAGACACCGGGGATCCAGGGGTTCGTCGTCAATGCGCACGACACTACGGAGTCCCGCGAGGCCCAGCAGCGCCTGCGAGACAGCGAAGAGCGCTTCCGCGCGCTGTTCCGGTACGCCCCCGACATCGTGATGATCCTGGATCCGGACGGCTTCGTGCGGTTCGCCAGCCCAAGCGTCGAGATCGCTCTGGGCGACTCGATCAACCGATTCATGGACCGGGACGCTCAGCTCAACTTCCATCCTGATGACAACGGGATGGCCATCGAGCAGTTCGACCGGGCACTGGAGCATCCCAGTGAGGGCGTGTCGTTCGAGGCGCGCGTCCGCCATCAGAGCGGCGCCTGGTTGTGGTGGGAGATCACGCTGACCAACCTGCTGACGCACCCGAGCGTCGGCGGGCTGGTCCTGAACGCGCGCGACGTCACATGGCGCAAGGACGCCGAGGCGATGCTCCGGGAGAGCGAGGAGCGCTTCCGGTCCCTGGTCCAGCATGGCTCCGACCTGACGATCCTCGTCTCTGAGCGCGGCGTCATCACGTTCGTCACGCCGTCCAGCCTGCGCATCCTCGGCTACGAGCCGGGTGACATGATCGGCAAGGTGGACTTCGAGTGGATCGGCCGGAGCGACCGAGCCCGGTTCGACGCCCTGCTTCTCGAGAGCCAGCGCCACGTCGACCCCGTCGGACCGATCGTGATCTCGTTCCGCCATGCGGACGGGTCGATGCGCGCCCTCCAGATCATCGCGACGTCGCTCCTCGGTGATCGCAGCGTCCGCGGGATCGTGATCAATGCCCACGACGTCACCGAGCGCCGGACGCTGGAGCAGCGCCTGATCCACCAGGCCAGCCACGATCCGCTGACCGGGCTGCCCAACCGTGCCCTGTTCCACAAGCGTCTGGGCGCGGCCCGTGAGCGGTCCGTCGCGAACGGGACGTCGTTCGCGGTGATCTTCCTTGACCTGGACGACTTCAAGATCATCAACGACACGCTTGGCCACGCCGCCGGCGACCAGTTGCTCCGGACCGTCGGTGACCGGCTCCGCTCAATCGCCCGGGACGACGACATGGTCGCACGGATGGGTGGTGACGAGTTCACGATCGTGATCGAGGAGTTGGCCGACATTGCCAGCGCCACCTCCTTCGCCGATCGGGTGATCACCAGGCTGCGCGAACCCATCTCGATCGGTGGCCACGACGTCCTGGTCTCCCCGTGCCTCGGGATCGCTATCGGGCGACCGGATGATCCGGCCAACCAGGACCTGCTGCGCGAGGCAGACATCGCCATGTACGAGGCCAAGGCGCGGGGCAAGGGGCAGCGGGTCGTCTACGACGATACGGTCAACTCCCAGGCAATGGCGCGGATGCAGACGCAGGACGACCTGCGGGAGGCAATCGCGGGGCGCCAGCTCCAGGTGCATTACCAGCCCCAGATCGAGCTGGTCACCGGCCGGATCATCGAGTTCGAAGCTCTGGTCCGGTGGGAGCACCCGACCCGGGGGATGATCTCGCCGGCCGAGATCATCCCGGTGGCCGAGGAGACCGGGATGATTGTCCCGCTCGGGCAGTTCGTGATCGCCGAGGCATGCCGGGCAGCGCGGGGATGGAACCTCCGGCGGCAGGCGTCCGGACTGGAACCCCTGATCATCGGAGTGAACCTGTCCTCCCGCCAGTTCCTCCATCCGACGCTGATCGAGGATGTCACTGCGGCGCTGGCGGAGTCGGGGCTGGAGCCACGGATGCTCCGGTTGGAAATCACCGAGTCGGTCGCGCTCAACGACCTGGCGACGACGATCGAGACGATGCGGGCGCTGCGCGAGCTGGGCGTCAGCCTTGCCATCGACGACTTCGGAACGGGCTACTCGGGCCTGAACTACCTGAGCGACACGCCGATCGACACGATCAAGGTCGATGGGACGTTCATCGACGGGCTGGGATCGGATTCCAGCGACACGGCGATGATCCATGCCGTGATGGCCTACGCGACGACGCTCGGGCTGGACGTCTGCGCGGAGGGAATCGAGTCGGCCGAGCAGGTCCGGCAACTCCGCGCCGTCGGGTGCCACCGTGGGCAGGGCTTCTACTTCTCCGGGCCGCTCCCGGAAGAGACCGTCACGGCGATGCTGGAGACCGATTCGCTCTGGTCGCTCGGGTACTGGGACGGCGGATCGTACGTTCTCGAGACCGGCGACTAGTCGCCGGTCGGCTCGAACGGGAGCCAGCGAGCCTGGCGGAGGCGCTCTCCGAGCACGCGGCCGATCATCGGCTGCGGGGCGGCGGCCTCGGTGGCACGGGCGGCGGCCTCGACGTCGTAGGGCGTCCGGTGGTGCTCCAGCGTCCACGCCGAACCGTCCCACGTCGCCACCCCCCACGCCGCCCGCGGGTCCCCATCCAGCGGCGAACCCACTGAACCGACCGACGCCAGGCGCTGCCCCTCGATCTCGCCGGACGAGATGTAGTGGAGATGGCCGGCGACGATCAGGCCCGCCCGGGCATCGCCGATCAGCGCCTGCGCGACATCTGGCGGGGTGACCGGGAGGTTGCCGAACGGGTCCGGCTCGAGGATCAGCTCCGCGTCGTTGTCGGTCGGAGTGGCGTGGACGACGAGCAGGTCATCCTCGGGCGTCCGGCCACCGGGTGGGGTCGTTCGCCATCCGATCGGCAGGGCACGGAGGAACGCGACGCCGTCGTCGCCGAGTTGTGCCGTTGCCCAGGCAATCGTCCGCGCCATCTCCGGGAAGCGGGGCGGCAGCCAGAGGTACTCGTCGGTGTTGCCCCGCAGCATCGGCGCTCCGAGCTCCCGGAGCAGATCGAGGCATTGCCGTGGGGACGGACCGCCCCAGACATGATCGCCCGCGACGACGATCGCGTCGTGTGGCACGGTCGCCAGGGCGGCCAGCACGGCCCGCAGCGCATGGTCGTTCCCGTGGACGTCGGACAGGATCGCGACACGGACGGGCGACAGGGGGGTGTCGGACATGGGACTCCGGCTTGGCTGCGTGCGGACGGACCGCCGTATGGTCCGGCGCGATCGCCCCGGGCGCAAGCCAGGTGGCTGCCGGGCGGTCCGGGGTGACCGATGCTACGATCAGGAACGTGGAGTGAAGTACGCCGGCTGGATGGCGGGCCGTCCCACAGATCCCTTCGAGGAGACACTGATGAGCGCAGCGGACACCAACCCGACCGGACCCGACCGGACCACGACGTCGCCGACCGGGAACCACGACCAGGCAGCATCCCGCCCGGGACCCACCAGGACAGCTATCTCCCGTCGTCCGCTGCTCGCCGCGCTGGCGCTGGCCCCCGTTGCCGGTGCGGCTGGCGTGCGGGCCGGAACTGGGACGCCGGTCGTCGGGACGCCGGCAGCCGGGACGCCAATGGCCGGGACCCCGACGGCTGGTACCCCAGCCGCAGGAGCACCCGGTGGCTGGCCGCTCTACGGCCACGATCTGTCGGGCAACAAGGCCGCGACGGGTTCCGGACTCTCCGTCGACACGGTTGCCGGGCTGGAGCTCGCCTGGTCGGTCGAGGTCGGTGGGGCGGTGAGTGCCACGCCGGTCATCGCCAATGGGGTCGCGATCTTCGGGTCGTATGACGGTAACCTCTACGCGGTCGATCTCCTGACGGGGGAGGAGGTCTGGACCTACGAGACCGGCGTCGCCGTCCTTGAGCGGAACCTCCAGATCGACCTGGGGATCGTCGGGTCCGCCGCGGCCGTGGACGGTGTCGTCTACGTCGGTGATGCGGCGGCGAACCTGCATGCCGTGGATGCCGCGACGGGCGAGGAGATCTGGACTGTCCTGGTGGACGAGCAGCCCAACGCCTGCATCTGGTCGTCGCCGGTCGTCTGGGAGGGAACGGTCTACGTCGGCGTCGCCTCGATCGCCAAGGAAGTCGGGTTCCGGGGCGGGGTCGTCGCGGTGGACGCGGTGAGTGGCGAGGTCCTCTGGCACACGTTCATGGTGCCCGAGGGGCGGGACGGAGCCGGGGTGTTCTCCGTCCCGGCCATCGACCCGGATCGCGGCATGGTGTTCGTCGGGACGCAGAATGCCTACACGGAGAATCCCGCTCCGTACGGCGACACGATCAGCATCGTCGCACTCCAGGCGTCGTCGGGCGAGATTGTCTGGACCTACGCCGCACCTCCCAACGACGGGGAGACCGCTCCGGTCGAGGATGTCGGGCTGAGTGCGTCGCCGCACCTGTTCTCCGTCGAGATCGACGGGGAGATGCGGGACCTCGTCGGCGAGGGGCAGAAGAGCGGCGTCTACTGGGCGCTTGACCGGGACAGTGGCGAGGTCGTCTGGGAGAGCCAGATCTCGCCGGCCGGCTTCCTCGGCGGTATGGAAGGGACCAGCGCCTACGCCGACGGCATCGTCGCCGTTCCCGCCACGGACTGGCCGGAGTTCGACGGCCCCGCCACCGGGATGGTGACGGCCCTGGACGCGACCACCGGCGAGCCAATCTGGACGGCGCTGCAGGACGCTCCGGCCGCGTCGCCGGTCGGCATCGCGGACGGTATCGTCTTCCACGCCGGACTGGACGGGATCCTCCATGCGTACGACCTGACGACGGGGGACGAGCTCTGGTCCTACGACCTGGGCGGGTCGGCCAGCGGCGGCGTGGCGATCGCCAACGGCGTCGTCGTGGTCGGGGCGGCGACCCCGCTGTTCGCGCCGTTCATCCGGCCCGGCAATACGGTCCAGGCCTTCGCGCTCCCGTAGATCCTTAAGGCAACCCCTGGCCCCGGTTCTGCCTGACTGTGAGACAGGCAGGCCGGGCGCCGCGCCCGGCCGGGAGGAACAGGATCAGATGAGCGACGCGACATTCATCGTCACCCACGACGACCAGACCAGCCGCTATGACATTCACGAGGGATCCGTCTCGCGGGGGCATATCGATTACCGCGCCGACGGGCAGGTGATCGACATGCATCACACCGAGGTCGATCCCAGCCAGCAGGGCCGAGGGATCGGCAGCCGGCTGGCGAGCGGTGCGTTGGACGATGTCCGATCGCGGGGTCTCAAGGTCGTCCCGAGCTGCCCGTTCATCGCCGACTACATCGAGCGGCACCCCAAATACACCGACCTGATCGCCTCGTCCTAGGCGAAACGGCCAGTCAAATACCCGTTCCCCGGGGCGCGTCCAGCAATGGGCGCGCCCCGCTACGTTGTGGCCTCGTCCAAGCCAACGTATCATCACATCCTGATGCGTTGATGCGAGGGGTGCCCATGACTGCGACTGCCCAGCCCGTGACGATGACCCTGCGCGCCAAGCTGTTCCGTGGGTTGTCGGACCCCTGTCGCCTCGTGATCCTCGAGGCTCTCCGGGATGGTCCCCTGACCGTCGGCGAACTGGTCGCGGTCACGGGACGCAGCCAATCCAACACCTCCAACCATCTCGCCTGTCTGCTGGACTGCGACCTGGTCGTCCGGGAACAGCGTGGGCGCCATGCCGTTTACTCCCTCGCAGATGAGCGGGTGGCAACCCTGCTGGCCGTCGCCGACGCGGTCATCGCCGACGTGGCGGCCGGGCTGTATGCCTGTACCCACTACGAGCCCCGCGAGGATTGTTGCCCGTGAGCGCCACGACCGAAGTGAGCAACCGCTCGGCGGCGACCCGGGCGACGGTCGAGGTCCCGATCCACGGGATGGACTGTGCCGGCTGCGCCCGGTCGGTCGAGGACGCCATCGACGCGATCCCCGGCGTCGGCTCAGTGAGGGTCCTGCTCGCGGCGGAGAAGGCTATCGTCGTCCTGGATCCGGCGGTGGTCGACCGGGACCGTGTCCGGCAGGCGATCGAGCAGGCCGGATACACCGTGCCCGCCCTGACGGCGGCAGCTGGGGAAACGGATCCCGGCGCGACGGCCATGACGACAGACCCGGCCGGGGTTGCCCGCCGGATCATGCTGATCTTCGGGCTGGTCGTCGCGGTCGTCCTGCTCGTCGTCGTGGTGGGCGAGGGGCTTGGGCTGCTGGACCGGGTGACGGACCGGGTGCCATTCCCGGTCGGCGTGCTGATCGTGCTCGCGTTCGGGTTTCCGGTCTTCTGCAACGTCATCCGGGCGGCGCTCCGGCGGCAGGTGATCTCCCACACACTGATGACCGTCGGCGTGATCGCCGCGCTGGTCGTCGGGCAGTGGGCCACCGCCGCGATCGTCGTCTTCTTCATGCGGATCGGCGACCTGGCCGAGTCGTTCACGACGGAACGGAGCCGCGATGCCGTCCGCGACCTGCTCGCGCTGGCGCCTCGCACAGCGCGAGTGGAGCGGGACGAAACGGAACAGGTGGTGCCGGTCGCCACGGTCGTCGTGGGCGAGACGGTCGTCGTCCGCCCCGGCGAGGCGATCCCGGTCGACGGTGAGGTGATCGACGGGCAGGCCAGTGTCAACCAGGCGAGCATCACCGGCGAATCGATCCCGGTCGATGCCCACGCGGGCGTCCGCGTCTTCGCGGCCAGCCATGCCGAGCGCGGGAGCCTGCGGATCAGGGCGACGGCCGTCGGGGCGGACTCGACCTTTGGCCGCGTGATCACGCTGGTCGAGAACGCCGAGGCCAGTCGGGCCGATGTGCAGCGGATGGCCGACCGGTTCGCGACGTGGTTTCTCCCCGTCGTCGGTACGATCGCGGCCCTGACCTGGCTGATCAGCCGGGACGCGTTGGCGACGGCGGCCGTGCTGGTCGTGGCCTGCTCGTGCTCGCTGGCGCTGGCCACGCCGGTCGCGATGCTGGCGACGGTTGGCGCCGGGGCGAAGCGGGGCCTGATCATCAAGGGTGGCCGGGCCGTCGAGTTGCTGGCCCGGACCGATGTGCTCTTCGTCGACAAGACCGGCACGCTGACGGTCGGCCGCCCCGCCGTGACGGATGTCATCCCGCTTGGTGACATGGATGAACAGGATGTCCTGGCGCTGGCCGCCTCGGCGGAACGTGACTCCGAGCATCCGCTGGCTGGCGCCGTCCGGGACGCCGCTGCCATCAGGGGGCTGTCCTCCGGTCCGGTCCGCGACTTTGTGGCCATCCCCGGACTGGGTATCCGGGCAACCGTCGACGAAGTGCGCGTCACGGTTGGCAACCGCCGGCTGATCCCCGCAGCCGAGGGCTGCGCGGCGGCCGTGCGGCTGGAGGAAGCGGGCAAGACCACGCTGTTCATCGCCCGGAACGATGAGCTGGTGGGCGTGATCGCGGCGGCGGACACGCTGCGACCCGGCGTCGCCGACGCGCTCAGGGCCGTCCGGGCGGCGGGCATTGACCGGATCGAGATCCTGACCGGTGACGATCCGCGGGTTGCCGCGGCGCTGGCCACCCAGCTCGGCGTCGATTACCAGGCCGGACTGCTACCGGAGGACAAGATCGCGGTCGTCCGCGAGGCCCAGGCGGCCGGACACCGGGTCGTGATGGTCGGCGACGGGGTGAACGACGCGCCGGCGCTCGCGCAGGCCGATGTCGGGATCGCGATGGGGATTGGTGGTTCGGCGATCGCGTCCGAGGCGTCCCGGATCGTGCTGATGCGGGAGGACTGGGCGCTGGTCCCGGACGCCATCCACACGTCCCGGCGGACGATGGGCGTGGTCCGGATGAACCTCGGCTTCACCGCCGTCTACAACGTCGCCGGGTTGTCGCTGGCCGCCTTCGGCATCCTGCCGCCGGTCCTGGCCGCCGCCGCGCAGTCGCTGCCGGACATTGGCATCCTCGCCAACTCGACCCGGCTGCTCCGATCGCGTGAGGAATCCCGTTCAGCAGGCCAGACCGAGCCTGGACGCTGACTGGTTCGTCCTCGCAAGCTCGCGTGCGCGAGCAAGTAATGTGGCTGATTCGGCGTGCCACGGAGAACAGGCAAGGGCTCGGCGGGCGTGATGGATGGCTCGCGAGGGGTCACCGAGGTGAAGCGACGCGGACGCGGCCAGATGCTCCGGCCAGTGACTCCAGGCAAACAGGTTCCCGAGGTAGTCGTCCGGTCGCTCGGTAATCCGCAGCGCCGTGTCGCAACACCCGCGGCAGGCCCGCCATTCACCGGCATCAGCGTGGAGCTGAGCTAGTTCGCACCACGCCTCCCGGCGATCCGGGAACTCGGCCGCCGCCGCCAGGAGGATGGTGTGCCGGTGGGCGGGTTCCAGTGCAGCCAGCATCAGCAACGCGCTGAGTCGCTCGTTCGGCGTCAGTGTCAGCCCGAGCGCCTGTCGGATCTCTGCCTTCGCCTCGTCGATCAGCCCGCTGTTGCGCAGCTCCGAGGCGAGCAGGTGGGCTGCCCGCCCGTCGTCCGGGTGTTCGGCGGCACGGATTCGGAGCAGCGGCAGGTAGGATGGCCGCGACCCGACGGAGTCCCGCAGATGCCGGATCCCGACCGGTATCGTGATCTCGCAGTCTGCGTCCGGGTCGTCCGGGAGAAGATCCTCGTGGACGGGATGGTGCCAGCGATAGCCATGGCGGGCGTGAATCCGTTCGTTGGTGGTGTACCGCAGGGACGGGTACGTGGGATGCCATTGCCACTCCAGCGGACAGCGGAGCCGGGTGGCGCCCTGTCGCCAGCCCTCTTCCACCGCTACCCGCCAGCCCGGCTCCAGGACCTCGTCGATGTCCAGGCAGATACAGACGTCGATGTCCTCTGGCAAGCTGTCCATCGCGTGGTTCCGGGCCACGTCGAACCGGAACGGGTCGAGCTGGATTTCGCGGACCGTGACTCCGGCGGAACGGGCTCGGTCGACCGTCTCGTCGCGGGAACCCGTATCCACCAGCAGGGTCAGGTCGGCGTCACGCGTCGATTCCGCCCAGCGGCTGACGACGGCCTCCTCGTTCCGGGAGATGGCGTAGACGGCGATCCGCAGTGCGTCCGGCCGGGTCTCGGGTACATCCGGCACCCGGGTAGCGTCCGAGGCGTCCCTCCATGCGGTGTCGACCGGTTCACCTGCGGCGCGCAGCCGTTCTTCGTTCGCGACGGCTGCTGCCCACGCGACGACCGCCTCACTCTGGCTGGACGTCATCATGTGATAGCGGACGGTCAACTGCCCGGTCGCCAGCCACGGCTCATCCTGCCAGCGTGAGACGAGATTCCAGTCGTGCGCGGAAGCGGCCACATCGGCCGGGGCGCGCCAGCCCCCGTAGCGATCGGTCAACCAGCGGCGGTGGACAATCGCGCTGGTGTCGATCTGATACTGGCGTGGTCGGCGGGCGATGATGGGCTGGTCGCCCATTGTGAATGAGGCGAACCTCCAGGCCAGTCCCGGGTCGGCCGCCAGCGGCTCGGCCAGCGACGCTATGTGGTCGGGTGTCCACTCGTTATCGTCGTCGAGATAGGCGATCAGTGAGCCGCGGGCGATCCCACCGAGCGCGACATTGCGTGGCGTGGCGCCCATATCGTTGGACCGGGTGGCCAGGTTGGTGTGACGGACCCGGGGGTCGTCGATCGTGGCCATGACCTGATCCAGCGCCGGGCAGGCATCCCCGACGACCACGATATCGATTGCCGGCCAGGTCTGGGCCAGGGCACTGGCGATGGCTCGGCGCAGCGGACCCGGGCGGTCGTACGTCGGGATCACGACGCTGACAAGGGGAGTGCCGCCAGCAGCCAGCCCGTCAGCGATCGGGTCGATTCGGACGGTGGCGGTCGCGATGGGCGTGGCCGCCCAGGGGAGAGCCGCGGCGGGCGTCAGACCCAGGTCGAGGCACCGCTCATTGAGTTGGTGGGACGCCGCCCCGGCAATCTCCGCGACCAGCCCCTGGATCTCGGCGTTGCGGCGGCGCGAGGTATTACCCGTCGCGCCGGTGTGGTGCTGGACATAGAGCGGTCGGGGAATATGAGCAACTGCTCCGGCGAGAAAGGTCCGCACGATCAGGTCGTAATCGTCCGCGACCGGCAGACGCCAGTCGTGTCCCCCCAGTGCACGGTAGGCGTCGGCGCGCCAGGCCCGGAGATGGTTGGGAACGGACACGATATGCCGGATCGTCTCCCAAGTGACGGGCGGAGTCAGTGCGACCGGTACCCGCTGGCCGCCGAGCATCTCCGATGCATACAGTCCCAGCCCCATCCCCCAGCCAGGCCCGAACATTGCTGGACTGGTCGTCAGACCAGTCGGGTCCTGGATCCGGTCGACCCAGTCGCTGCTGACCATCACGATGTCGGGTTGCGCAGCGAAGGCGCGGACGACGAGCTCCAGCGCGTCGGGGATCAGCTCGTCGTCGTGGTCCAGTTCGACGAGGATGGCGGCTCGGCAGAGCGCTGTTGCGGCAGCCTTGCTCGCGCCAACGGACCCCAGCGGCGGGTACTGTCGAACTAGGCGAACACGCCCGCGCGCTTCTACTGAGTCGGCGAGCGTCGCGACATGGTTTGCCGTTGCCGGGGAGCGGGAATCGTCGACTACGACCCATTCCCAGTCAGTCAGCGTCTGGGCCAGCAGGGAGTTCCAGGCGCGATCAATCCCGGCACCGATTTCGTGGGTTGGCGTGAAGACGCTGACGCGGGGCGTGAGACGATCGTCCCGGTTCATGCGGTGTTTCCCCTGACCAAGGTCGGCAGACCTATCCATTCCCGGCGATGGATAGTACGCTCGAAGTATCAGGTCAGCGCCGAACGACGTGCATGAATGGGTGGCGGCGATCAGGATCATCGTTCCGGCGCCGGAGTGATACGACCATGACAAACCAGGACTCAACCCGATTCCCGGCTGATGCGGGCGAATCGACCGTGCCGGATACCGTTGCTCCATCGGGCGGTTCGCCGTCGCCAATGCATCGGCGGATGCTGTTGACGAGCGTCGCATCAGGGCTGCTTGGGGCAATCGGGGTTGGAAGCGCGATTGCGGCTGCCGGGACCACTCGACCGCCTCGACCGCCTCGACCGGCGACTCCCACTCCCGTACCAACCACGCGGCCGACCCGGTCGCCACGGCCGGCATCGTCGTTGGCTCCGGTCGGGGGCCGTCCAAATGCCTCGCGTCCGCCGCGGACCAGCGCCTCGCCGTCCCCGGCGTCCGCCTCGCCGTCCCCGGCGCCGGCGAGTCCCTCTCCTTCCGGAATCGGTGGTCCGCAGGGGCCACAGGGACCTGCCGACCCTGATCCGTCTCCTTCACCTGCCGCGTGAGTCCCGGGCGAAGGTGGCCCTCAAGGCCCTCAAGGCCCTCAAGGCCCTCAAGGCCCCCAGGGCCCCCAGGGCCCCCAGGGCCCTCAAGGCGTCACTGGTCCCCAAGGTCCCCAAGGTCCCCAAGGACCGCAGGGTGTTACTGGTCCTCAAGGACCTCAAGGCCCCCAAGGACCACAGGGCGCTACCGGTCCTCAGGGCCCGCAAGGCATCACCGGGCCGCAGGGATTGAACGTGTTGAGGATAGCGGCGCGTCCTTTCTGACGCCTGCCCAGTTGCGTGCCCGGACATACCGAAAGCGGGGCGGCACCGGAGATCCGGCGCCGCCCCGCTTTGTTGCAGTGTGCGAGCAGACTGGTGGAGGACGAGTGACCTACTGCTGTCCGCGCTTCTTCGCCTTGCCGCGCTCGTCAGCGGACAGCAGCCGCTTGCGGAGCCGCCAGCCCTTCGGCGTGACCTCCAGCAGCTCGTCGTCGGCGAGGAAGTCCAGCGACTGCTCCAGGCTGAGGATCGTCGGCGGGGTGAGGCGGACCGAGATGTCGGCGTTGGACGACCGCATGTTGGTCAGCTTCTTGGCCCGGCAGACATTGACGGCGAGATCGTCCGGGCGCGCGTTCTGCCCGACGATCATGCCCTCGTAGACCTCGGTCTGCGGCTCGACGAAGGTGATGCCGCGCTCCTGGGCGTTGGCCAGGCCGAAGCTGAGGGCCGTTCCTCCCTCGGATGCGACGAGCGCGCCGGAGCGGTTCTGCTGGATGGTGCCCTGCCACGGCTCGAAGCCGATCAGGCGGGACGACATCACGCCGTTGCCCTTGGTCGCCGTCAGGAAGGCGTTGCGCAGACCGATCAGGCCACGGGTCGGGATGGTGTAGACGACGCGGACGTTGCCGCGGCCGTCGTTGACCATGTCGTTCATCTGCGCCCGCCGCGCGCCGACCAGCTCGGTGACCGTCCCGACGAACTCCTCCGTCGTGTCGATCGTCAGCTCCTCGACCGGCTCGTGAAGCTTGCCCCCAATCTCGCGGGTGATGACTTCCGGCCGGCTGACCTGGAACTCATAGCCCTCGCGGCGCATCGTCTCGATCAGGATCGAGAGGTGCAGCTCGCCACGGCCGGAGACGGCGAAGACGTCCGCCTGCGCGGTGTCCTCGACGCGCAGCGACAGGTTGGTCTCCAGCTCACGGCGGAGGCGGTCGCCCAGCTGGCGGCTGGTGTGGAACTGCCCCTCGCGGCCGGACAGCGGCGACGTGTTCACGCCGAATGTCAGCTTCAGCGTCGGCTCTTCGATCTCGGGAGCCGGCAACGGATCGGGAGCGGCCGGGTCAGCGAGCGTCGCGCCGATCCGGGCATCGCTGAAGCCGGCGAGGGCGATGATGTCACCGGCGATGGCGGCCGGGATCTCCCGCCGGCCAAGACCAGAGAAGGCGGCCAGCGCCGTGACGCGCTGCCGGACGACCGGGTGATCCTGCCCAACCGGACCGACCATGACCAGCGTTTCGCCGGCGGCGAGGTGGCCCCGCTCCAGCTTGCCGATCGCGATCCGGCCCTTGTGGGTGTCGTAGTCCAGCGACGCGATCAGCATCCGGGCCGGGCCGTCGGGCTCGACCGTCGGAGCCGGCACGTAGTCGACGATGGTCTGGAACAGCGGCTCGAGGTCGTCCTGCAGGGCATCCGGCGCGTAGCCGGCCTTGCCGTCGCGGGCGATGGCGTAGAGGACCGGGAACTCCAGCTGGCTCTCGTCGGTCGCGAGATCGAGGAACAGGTCCTGGGTCAGCGAGACAACTTCCTCGGAGCGGGCCATCGGTCGGTCGACCTTGTTGACGACGACGATCGGCCGCAACCCGATCGCCAGCGCCCGCTGGAGGACCGTCCGGGTCTGCGGCATCGGACCCTCGACGGAGTCGACGACGAGGACGCAGCCATCAGCCATGTTCAGGACGCGCTCGACCTCGCCGCCGAAGTCGGCGTGGCCCGGCGTGTCGATCACGTTGATCTTGATGCCGTGGTAGGTGATCGCGGCCGTCTTGGAGAAGACGGTGATGCCGCGCTCGCGCTCCAGGTCGTTGGAATCCATGATCAGCGAGCCAGCGCTGTCCGGATCGCGGAACACGTGGCTCTGCTTGAGCAGCCCGTCGACCAGCGTCGTCTTGCCGTGGTCGACGTGGGCGATGATGGCGATGTTCCGGATGTCCTGGGCAGTGGCGGGCTGGCCGGGCACGGTAGCCGCTTCGGCGGGCTGGGCAGTCTGAACCACGGGCGGTTGTGCTCCACACGAGCATCGACCGGCCGGGTGAACGGCGGCCGACAGGGGAAGGGACAGGGGAGGGGTGGCGGATCCGGGAGAATCCGCACGGCCGGGACGATCCCGGTCCGGGGTCGCCGGCACTCGTAAGGGCGATCCGTGACAGAGGCACGGACGCAAGACCGATCGACGGAACCAACAGATTATAGCATGGTGCCCCGCGAGATTATGTTCGCTTCATGATGGGCGCCCGATACCGTGTCGGGGTGATCGGGCCTTGTGCCCGAGGGCGGGGTGCGATGCTTGCGCGTGGACCGGCAGATGCCTGGCGTACCACGTGATCGGCCGGCTGCTCACTGGAAGGGAACGAGCGACAGATGACGACTGTGACTGATCGACCGGTTACCGGGAGCCCGTTCGACCGGGCGGCCTGGCCGGTTCCGTTCATCGTCGCGCACCGTGCCAACGCGCCGGGGGTCGTCGAGAACAGCCTGGCCGGGATCCGGGCCAACGGCGCGCTCGGCACGGACCTCGTCGAGCTGGACGTTCGCCGCAGCCTTGGCGGAACGCCGTTCATCTATCACGACTGGTATCTGGGGCGGTCGGCCGGGCCGGCCGGGGCGCGCTACCGGGTGCCGGTGCGGGTGACGCCCGGTCAGCTGCTGCGCCGGATGGTGCTGAACGACAGCGACGACGAGGAGCGCCTCCCGGAGCTCTCCGACGCGCTGGACCTGATCGCGTCGGACCCCGCCCTCCCCGGTCCTGCCCTCCACATCAAGGACCAGCGGGCAGTGCGGGTAGCGCTGTCCCAGATCCGTCACCGCGAGCTGGGCGCACGGACGGCGCTGTGGCTGCACGGCACCGAGGCCGCCCTGCTGGCCCGGTCGATGGTGCCGGAGGCGACGGTCGTGATGGTCGAGAACCGGTTCCAGCGGACCCGGCGCCAGTTCGCCTCCCATATCGCCGACGCGGCGGGCGCCCGGGCCGCGGCGGTCAGCCTGCCGTGGTGGGCGGCGACCGACGAGGTGCTGGCGGAGGCCACCGCCCGCGGAGTCGGAACCGTCGCGCTGATCCACGACCTGGACACGGTCGTCGACCGGGTCCGGGCGGGCCTTGGTGGCGTGATCACGGACTACCCGGACCGCGTCCGCGACATCCTGGCCGAGGCCGGGCTGCGGCCAATTCCCGGCAATGGGGTGCTGGCCGGCGTGGCGTAGGGGCGTCATTGCCGCTCACCTTTACGGCAGACAGCGGAGTCGGATTCCACGGTCAGCGACAACCGTAGGGGCAATCCCTTGTGGTCGCGCGGCCGCCGAAGCGGCCGTCGCCGTCAGGCGATAGGGGTGGTGGCTGGCGGGGTGGTCCATGAGAGCCTGGTTGCCCCCCCATACAGGCCGCTGTCCGACGACACCAGGACTTGACCGAGACGTATCGATCGAGAGGACACGCCCATGAAGGTCGGTTTGCAGGTCGGACACTTCACGTACGGCGGCGGTGACGCGGGCATCGGGCCGGGACTGGCGAAGCTGGCCCGGTCGGCTGAGGCCACCGGCTTCGATTCGTTCTGGCTGATGGATCACTTCTTCCAGCTGCCCCACCGCGGCCCGATCGACGACCCGATGCTGGAGGCGTACACCGCGCTGGGCTTCATCGCCGGTGCGACGGAACGCATCCCGCTCGGCACGCTGGTCACCGGGATCACCTACCGGCACCCGGGCGTGCTGGCCAAGACCGTGACGACGCTGGACGTCCTGTCCGGCGGGCGGGCGTGGTGCGGAATCGGGGCGGCGTGGTTCGAGCGGGAGCATGAGGGGATCGGGGTGCCGTTCCCCGGCACCCGCGAGCGCTTCGAACGGCTTGAGGAGACTCTCCGCATCATTCACCAGATGTGGAGTGACGACGATGGCGCCTTCTCCGGCACGCATTACCAGCTGGCCGAGACGCTGTGTCGCCCGCGGCCCGTCTCGAAGCCGCACCCGCCGATCATGGTCGGTGGTTCGGGTGAGCGCAAGACGCTCCGGCTGGTCGCGCAGTACGCCGACGCCTGCAACATCTCGGCATCGGCGGAGCTGCCGCACAAGCTGGATGTCCTCCGGCGCCATTCCGAGGACGTCGGACGGGACTACGCCCTGATCGAGAAGACGACGCAGAACATCCTCCCGCCGCTCGCCGAGGGGGCGGATGGCGACGCCGCCCTGGACGACCTCCTCCGGCGCCTGGTCGAGCAGGCGGACCTCGGCGTCGATCACGCCATCATCAGCTTCGGGAACGCCCATGACGACGGCGCGCTGGAGCGAGTCGCCCGGCGGATCATCGAGCCCGCCCGCGATCTGGCCGTGGCAGGGCGGTAATGTCGGTCCCGATGCCCCGGCGCACCGGTGATCGCATGCGGATCGGCGCGTTCTCCCGAACGGCCGAGGAGTGCCTGGCTGGGGAGACACCGCGCTTCGCCGACCTGGTCGCGATCGCCCGCGCCGCCGAAGCCGTCGGGCTCGATTCCTACTGGGTGCCGGACCACCTCGGGTTCCGCGCCGGCGATCCGGACGAGCTTGGCTGCTGGGAGACGATGACGCTGCTGGGCGGGCTGGCCGCCGCGACCGAGCGCATCACCGTCGGGCCGCTGGTCGCCGCGACCGGCTTCCGGCCACCGGCGGTGCTGGCCCGCGCCGCCGTCACGCTGGACGAGATCTCCGGTGGGCGCTTCATCCTCGCCGCAGGGGCTGGCAACTGGCCCGCGGAGCATCGGGTCAATGGCATCCCGTTCGATCATCGGGTGAGCCGCTTCGAGGAATCGCTCCAGGTGATCGGGCCGCTGCTCCGGGGCGAGGAGGTCACCTTCGCCGGTCAGTACGTCGACGTCGAGCGGTGCCGGGTCCGGCCGGGTGGCCCCTCGACGGGCGGGCCGCCACTCTGGGTCGGCGCCCGGGGCGAGCGGATGATGCGCAACGCCGCGCGACACGCCGACGCCTGGAACATAATCTGGCCGCATGACGCCGACGAGGTCCGGGAGCGCTGGGGCCGCATGGTCGAGATCTGCAATGAGGTCGGACGCGACCCCGGAACGCTCGGCCTCACGGTCGGCACGCATGTCCGGCTACCGGGCGACGACGATCCGGACGACGACGTCATCACCGGGGCCGACAGGGAGATCGCCGATCAGTTGCTGGCCTTTGAGGCTCCCGGCGTCGATCACCTCATCATCGACTTCCGCCCGGAGACGACGGTCGACGTCGTTCATCGGTTTGGCAGGGTTCTGCGGCTGATGGGGCGCGCCTGACCCTGAGGTGAGGTCGATTTCCGCCAGATGATAGATTCGCCCAGAAATTGGGAGAAAGGGGGCTGACAAGGTTCCCCCACCCTGACATACGCTTGCTCCCAATCCAGACCGACCCGGTAGAACGACCACGAGGAGCGTGGCGCCGCGGTTGGCGACAAGGAGCGTTCCCCGTGACAGCGACGGCAGAGCCGCAGCTCAAGGGACTCACCCGCGAACAGCTCGACCAGTTCCATACCGAGGGCTATCTCGTCATCGAGGGGTTCTACCGGACGGAAGAGGTCGAGCGCCTGCGCGACAACTTCATGCGAATGCACGCGGAAGGCGGCGTGCCCGGGTTCTTCGAGGCGAAGACGGCCGAGGAGGCCGGCGGCGACCCGCTCAAGATGTACCCGCGCATCCTCCATCCGCACCGGTTCGACGACCTGTCGCGCCAGTACCTGCTCGACTCCCGGCTGGAGCCCGTCCTCCACGACCTGTTCGGCGAGCCGGCCCTGGCAGCGCAGAGCATGCTGTACTTCAAGCCGGCCGGCGGGCGTGGCCAGGCGCTCCACCAGGACAACTTCTTCCTGAACGTCGACCCCGGAACCTGTATCGCCGCGTGGTGCCCGCTGGACGTCGTCGACCAGGAGAACGGTGGGCTCGAGGTCGTTCCCGGCTCGCACAAGATGGACCTGTTCTGCCCGGAGGAATCCGACACGGCGCTGTCGTTCACCCAGCAGTACGTCCCGCCGCCCCCGGGGCTCAAGGCGATCCCGGTCGACATGAACCCGGGCGACATGCTGTTCTTCAACGGCACGCTGATCCATGGCTCCGGTCCGAACCGGAGCAAGGACCGCTTCCGCCGGTCGTTCATCTGCCACTACGTGCCCGCCAGCACGGAGATGATGTCGAGCTTCTACCGCCCGTCGCTGGCCTTCAACGGCGACGAGGTCTTCATCGACAACAACCCCGGCGGCGGGCCATGCGGTGACGAAGTCCAGGCGATGGGCCCGCACTGACCGACCGTTCGTGTCGCCCCTGACAACGGACCCGAAGCAGACAGCGCCCGGACGGATTCGTCCGGGCGCTGTGGTGTCGACGGGTGACGTGAGGTGCGGTTGCGGCATGGACTCGACGGGAAACGGGAAGGAGGTTCGATGGCCACATGGACGACCATCCAGCAGATCGTGTCCTCGTTGCCAGGGGTAGAGGAAGGAACGTCTTGGGGAACGCCGGCGTTCCGGGTCCGGACCCGTCTGCTGGCCCGGCTGCGAGAGGACGAGGAGACGCTGGTCGTCAGCGTCGGGCGGCAGGCCCGGGCCGCGCTGCTGGCCGAGGTGAACCCGACCGTCTTCTCCGAACCACACTACGACAGGGAGGGGAGTCGGTACGTCCTTGTCCGGCTCCGGGAGATCGACGACGAGGCCCTGCGCGAACTCCTGACGGACGCGTGGGTCGATATCGCCCCGACCCGGCTGGCCAAATCATGGCTTCAAGAACGGGAAGCGGCGTCAGGGAGCTGAGATCCGGGACGCGCGGCGGCGGCGCAGGCTGAGCGCCGCCCCACCAAGTGCGACGACCAGGAAGACGATGATCGCGACCAGGACGAACATCCAGGTCAGCTGCGGGTAATGACGGACCATCCACGTGTAGAACAGCGTCTGGGGGATGATCCCGGCGACCGTCGCGAGCAGGAACACGCGGAAGCGCATCCGGAGCAGCCCGGCGCCGTAGGAAATCGCGTCGAAGGCGACGCCCGGGACAAGTCGCAACGCGACGATCGCCAGCGGGCCCCAGCGACCGACGCCGCGGTCCAGTGTCTCCAGTCCGAACCGGCCCACCATGCGCTCGACCGGGCCACGCCCGACCGTCCGGGCGATCCCGAAGCAGAGCGCCGCGGCGAGCGTCTGCCCGGCGACCGAGAGGACGGTGCCCTGGAAAGTCCCGAAGGCGATGCCGTTGGCGAAGACGATCAGGGCGCCGGGGATGGGGGCAATGATCGCCTGCGCGATCATCAGGACCAGGGAGATAACCGGCCCCCAGACACCGAACGAGCGCAGGTAGGCCCCGATCTGGTCCTGGTCACCGGTGGTTACGACCGAGAACCCGTGAGCTACCTCGGTTCGCAGCGCCGGGATCGTCAGCCAGGCCAGCAGCATCACCGCGAGTGCGGTCCCCAGGATCACTAGCTGGGCCCGGCGGGTCATCAGCCGGGCCAGGCGCGGGGAGGATGCGTGCCGGTCCGTGCGCTGGAAAACCGGCCCGGTCCGCTGCGAGGGGTGGGAGGCGACTGCCAAACAGGACGCTCCGGCGGGAGCCTGCGCCCGAGCGGGGCGAGGCGTTGCGATGGCCGGAGATCCGGCGTAGCGGGCGTTCATCTGCGGGTCCCCTCGTGTGGGCGGGTGGTCGTCATCCGGCGACGACTGGTGGGCACTCACCGGGGCAGTATGGCTACGAGCCAACACCCTGGTACGACGAGTCCTTGCCGGACCTGTGACGGGATCATGACGCCGAGACCAGGACTACCCGGGCGATCGCAGCGATGGCAGAGGTCACCGGCCGTCGCGGGATCGCTCCCGGGAATCGGCTCCCGGTGTCACTCCGTCTCGGCGAGCAGGCGCTCAACCGAATCCAGGCGCGCCCGGACCTCGGCCAGGTGATCGTTGAGCTGGGTGATCTGCAGGGTCATGCTCGTCTGGGCACTGATAGCGGTCGCCGCGAGCCGCTGGTATTCCTGCTCCCGGGCGAGGGCTGCCCTGGCCCGCCACGTCGCTGCCAGTTGCCAGATGGTGACCGTGATCACGGTCGTGAGGAGAAGGAAGACGCCGATGACGCCGATGATCTCCTGCCAGTCGCGAGTATTCATGGTGCGGGTTCTTCCCTGGCTGCTCGGCTTGCCGAGTCCGGAACGGTCAGTGAGGGGGCGGCGGCCGCGATGGTCTCCGGTGTCAGGTGGAGGGCGAACGACACGACCTCGTAGAACTTGTGGGCCTTCCCGTCAGCGGATACCTCCAGGCTCGATGTCACCAGGCCCGCACCTTCGAGTTTCCTCAGGTGGATCTGGAGCAGTGGTCGGCTCATCCCGAGCTGGCGAGCCAGTCCACTGACATAGGAGCGCTCACGGGCCAGTGCCGCTACGACCCGCAGCCGGTGCGGATTCGACAGCGCATCAAGTGCCCGGAGGAGCCGGTCGCCGTTGTCATCCATCAATTCTCCTTGCACCTGCAAAAAAAAACTATCACATGAATTTCGGGAGTCAACCCCTGGTCCCTCGCTGCTCCGTCCGCGGCGATACGCGAGACGGACTCGATCAATGGGACATACCCGTCACAGGGCAGGCGTTCAGGAAACCGGGCCGGTCACGCGGTACCATGCCCGGTGTCTGCGGGCTTGCCCGGGAGCGAACGGCACCGCATCTGTCACGGGATCACCACCTGGGGAAGGGTTACCGATAGCCATGGGCGTCATTCGCGTCCTGCCGGACGACCGGATCGAACACTTGCTGCGGACGGCGCTGGTCGGGCGGATCGCCTGTGCGTCGCCGGAGGTCGACAACGGACGGCCATTCCTCGTCCCGCTGGCCTATGGCTACGACGGGGATGCCGTCTACGCCCACAGTGGGCCCGGCCGGAAGCTCCTGACCATGCGGCAGAACCCGCTGGCCTCGTTCGAGGTGGACACGGCCGAGGCCGAAGACCGCTGGAGCAGCGTGATCTGCGAGGTCACGTACGAGGAGCTGAGCGACCCGGACGCCCGTGCCGCGGGCTTGCGGGTGATCTACCCGGAGCCGAAGACGATCCCCGAGCTGGGTGAGCAGACGGTCGTCTACCGGCTGGTAATCACTGCCCGCTCCGGCCGCTACGAGTTGCCGGAGTAGGGCGCCCAAGCATGGTCCGGAACGCGCCGGACCTCACCGGGGCCAGCGCCGGCCCCGACACCTGATCACCGAACGCACCGCCGAACGGGCGGCCAGGAGGATCGACGATGGACTTTCGGCTGAGTGAGCGCCAGGAGGAGATCCGGGCAACGGCGCGGCACATCGCCGAGACCGTCGTCGGGCCGCGCGCCGCGGCCGTCGACCAGGAAGGCGTTTACCCCGAGGACGTCTTCAAGGCGTTCCGCGACGCCGGGTTGCTGAAGCTGGCCTTCCCGGTGGAGATGGGCGGGACCGGCGACGGGATGTTCGGGCTCTGCCTTGCCGTCGAGGAAGTGGCGAAGTACTGCTCGTCCTCCGGGTTGCTCCTGCTGACGACGCGCCTGGCCACCTCCGGGATCATGATCGGCGGCACCCCTGAGCAGCAGGAGCGGTACGTCCGTGGCGTGGCCGAGGGGCGGCTGCGAGGCTGCTTCGCGCTGACCGAGCCCAACACCGGCTCCGACTCCGCCGCGATCACCACGACGGCGGTCCGCGATGGCGACGAGTACATCATCAACGGGACCAAGCTCTGGGCGGGACAGGCGACCGCGGCCGACTTCGCGATCGTCGTGGCCAAGACCGACCCCGATGCCGGTTCGCGCGGCGTCAGCATCTTCCTCGTCGATCTCCCCAACCCCGGCTTCGGGATCGTCCGCCACCTGCCGAAGATGGGCGTGCTGGGCGTGCCGGTCGTCGAGATCAGCCTGGATAACCTGCGCGTTCCGGCCAGCGCGATGCTGGGCGAGGAGAACCGCGGATTCAAGCTGGTCATGCGCCACCTCAACGTCGTGCGCCCGCTGGTCGCGGCGCGAGGCGTCGGGCTGGCCGCCGGGGCGGTCGAGTACGCCCTGGCCTACGCGGAGCAGCGCCGGACGTTCGGCCAGCCGATCGTCGAGCACCAGGCGATCGGGTTCCCGCTGGCCGAGCTGGCGATCGAGATCGAGGCGGCCCGGCTGCTGACCTATCGCGCCGCCTGGCTGGTCGACGAGGGCGGAAGCGACCGCGATATCGCCCACTACCTCTCGATGGCCAAGGCGATGGCCAGCGAGGTCGCCGTCCGCGCTGCCGACCGGGCGCTCCAGACGCTGGGTGGCATCGGCTACCTCAAGGATTACCCGACGGAGCGCTACTACCGCGATGCCCGCCAGCTGATGCTGGTCGAGGGGACCAGCGAGATCCATCGGCTGATCATTCTCCGGGCAATGCGCGACGGGCTGCTGGGCTGGGGCTATGACGTCGATGCGGCCGGCGGCCTTCCCACTGGTCAGCCGACGATGGAGATGGTCTGACGCCACGGAGCCTTTGACGCTCGCTCCGGGGCGTCGATCACCAGTCTGGCGGCAGGCCGCTTGCCTGCTGCCCAACCGTGACCACGTGCCCGGTCTGGGAGGGACATGCCACATCCGCCAGGATGTCATGGCAGAGACCGCCGGCACCGGCGCACACTGTCCCGGACGATCCCGTGGGCCACGTCCGGCCCACCGCTCGTCAGTCTCACCGGCACCCTGCCCGCACATCATCCCGAGGTTTGTCTCTGTGGTTCGTCCCCCCACGACCTTCGACCGTCGTCGTCTGCTCGCGGCCTTCGCCGGTGTGCTCGCCCTCCCCGCCGCTCCGTCCCTGGTACGGCCACACGGGGCCGCCGCCCGGGACGAGCCCCGATACTGGCCGACCAGCGGATGGCGCCAAGCGCAACCGGAAGACGCCGGCCTCGACCCGGACATGTTCGACCTGGCCCGCGAGCGGATCGAGACCGAGGTCCCGTCGCTTTCCGCCTTCGTCGTGGCCTACCGCGGCGACCTCGTCTTCGAGCACTACGCCAACGGTTTCACCGCCCGGGACGTGACGGATATCTGGTCGTCGACCAAATCCATCACGAGTGCGGCCATCGGGATTGCGATCGACGACGGCGTGATGAGCCTCGATTCGACCATCGCGGATCTGATCCCGGAGCGGATCCCGGTCTGGCAGGACCCGGCCGTCGGCACGATCACCGTCGAGGATCTGCTCCGGATGTGTTCCGGCCTGGCCTGGGATGGCGCCGTCGACTTCGCCAATGTCACCAACTCGCCGGACTGGGTCGAGCGGACCCTGTCGCTCCCGCTCGTCGCGAAGCCCGGCACGGCTCACACCTACAACTCCGGGCTGTCGCATCTGCTCTCGGTCATGCTCCAGTCGGCGACCGGCAAGACGCTGCGCGACTTCGCTCAGGAGCGGATCTTCACGCCGATCGGGACGGAGATCACCGACTGGCTGGAGTCCCCGCAGGGCGAGTCGGCCGGCGGGGTCGGGCTCAACATCACCCCGCGCGAGATGCTGAAGTTCGGGTTCCTGTTCCTGAACAACGGGCGCTGGGACGAGAAGCAGATCGTGTCCGAGGAATGGGTCCGGGAGTCGACGACATTCCAGGTCCAGCCCATCGACACCAACAACTTCGGCCGTGGGTCCGGCTACGGTTACCACTGGTGGCTGGACGACACGCTCGGCATCCCGGCCTACTTCGCGCTGGGCTACGGCGAGAGCGACATCTGGGTGATCCCCGACCTCGAGATGGTCATCGCCTGCGCGATCGAGACCGTCCCGCCGCTGGACGCTCCCGGCCTCCAGGCCCGCCCGCGTCCGATCATCCGTGAGGTCCTGATTCCCGGTGTCGCGGAGACGCTGGGGCTGCCGGATGACGAGGCAACTCCACAAGCAGACGGATGATCATGCGTCCGCCCGGAATGAGGTAGACGGAGACGGCCCGGTCCTCAATGGGCCGGGCCGTCGCTATTCCTGGCAGGAGGAGGGTCTACCCCAGCGGCTGGGCCCGCTCGAGCAGTTCGATCAGGCGGCGAACGACGGGGCCGAAACCGGTGGGGGATAGCGGGAACGTTCCTTCCCAGCGCCCGACCTGCCCAGCCTGAACTGCCGGCAGGTTCTGCCAGAGGCCATCCGCTTCCAGAACCGACAGGTCGCTGCGGGAGTCAACCAGGATGACGTCGGCCGGATACCGGCCGATCTCCTCCCAGCTCCGGTTCTCGAAGTTGCCGCCACCTGCAGGGTCCGGCTCTTCGGGTACGACGATTCCGACGCCGTGCTCGGTATAGGTGAACAGGTCGGGGATGACGGCGGGATTGCAGACATAGGTTCCCGTCGCGGGATCGCCAGCCATCGCCATCACGCGCAGCTCGGGCTTTCGGGCGGTGACCGTAGCGAGGTCCGTGAGGGCGGCGTCCATTTCCTCCCGCGCCGCGACGATGTCAGGTGCCATAGGATCGGCGCCGAGGGCCGCGGCCAGTTCGCCGAAGCGGTCGATCGGCTGCAGGACCGATACCTCGTAGGCCGTAAATCCGACACTCTGGACCAGGGTGTCGAACTCAGGGGCGCCAGAGCCCGGATCATACCAGAGGGTCCCTGTCCCGCGGTCGAGGTCGACGTAGAGTTCGGCCTCGAGGGCAATGACCGCTTCCAGGTCGATCTCCCCGAAGTCGCCGAGGACGGTCACCGCATCGAGGTCGATGTTTCCCGTCTGCACGTCGATCTCGCCGGACACGATCCGGGATGGGCCGTAGATCCCGGCGACCTGGTAGCCGTAGTCCCAGAGCGCGGCGGCTGAGGAGGTCTGCGCGATGACCGACCGGGGAGCGGCCGGGAGGGCGACGGTCATGCCACGGTCGTCGGTGAACGACCAGCCGCCCCGGGATGCCGCAGGCGTCACGCCGCCCGATGTCTGCGCGATGGAACGGCCGGCCACGGTGAATCCGAGTGCCGTACTGAGTGCGGTGCCAACGAGGCGGCGGCGGTCGTATGCGCGCGAACGAGACGAAGCAACGTACTGCGTAGCCATCGAAGATCCTTCGTTCGTGGCGGGTCGGCATTGAATGCCGACTATACAAGTCGGTATTCCGGATCCTACGGAAACCCAAAATCCCCGTCAACCGCCCTGCGCTCTCGATCCCGTACCCGGCGGACACAGAGCGGCCCGGTCGGCGAACCGACCGGGCCGCTTCACGCGGAAGGATGCTGGTCAGACTACCGGAGCCCGATCGCCGTCCACGGGTTCGGCATCGGCTTGACCGGGACATGGATCAACGTTGGCTCGCGGGACGCGAAGCCCTCCCGGAGGTGGGTCGCGAGCTCCTCTGGCGTCTCGGCCCGGCGGCCGGTTACTCCGAAAGCGTCGGCCAGCTTGCGGAAATCCGGGTTCTTCAGGTCGGATGCGATCGTCCGGCCGTTCATCTGCTCCTGCTGGATGCGGCGCACGTTGCCGTACGCGCCGTCGTCAAAGACGACAGAGACCAGCGGGATGCCGAACTGCGCCTGCGTGGCCAGCTCGGCCAGCGCGAAGCCGAAGCCACCATCGCCGTTGACCGAGACGACCGGCGTATCCCAGTGAGCGACCTGGACGCCCAGGGCCGTCGGGAAGCCGTAACCGAGCGTGCCCTGGTAGGTCGGACCGATGAACGTCCGCGGGTTGTAGACCGGCAGGCCGAGGTTGGCCCAGTAACCGATCTGCGTCTGCTCCGACACCCAGATCCCCTCGTCGGGCAGCTCGTTCCGGATGGCGTGGGCGAAGCCGGCCTGCGGCTGGATGGAGTCGACCTTCTCCTGAACCTTGCGGTCCAGCTCCTCGTACTCGGCGGTACGGTCCGGGCGGGCACCACTGTGGGCGGGAATCCGGTCGATCAGTGCGGCGAGGCCGGCGCGGACATCGCCGAGGACGGGCGCGGTGACCGGATAGTTCCGGCCGATTTCCTCCGGGTCGACGTCGAGCTGGACAACGGTTCTGCCCGGCTCCAGCTTCCAGGCCAGGGTGACCGCGTCGGCGAATCGGGTGCCGACGGCGAACAGGACATCGGCCCTGGGTACGAGGTCGATCGCCGCCAGCCCGTGCTGGGCCAGCGGATGGCGGGAAGACAGGGCGCCCTTGCCGTTGTTGGTCATCACGACCGGCGCCTGGAGCAGCTCGGCCAGCTGCCGGAGCTCCTCGCTCGCGTCGCCACCGATCACGCCGCCGCCGGCAAAGATCACCGGGTTCTTCGCCCCGCCGAGCAGCTTCGCGGCAGCCTCGACCTCGTCCGGGTTGGGTTCACGGCGTGGGCGTGGGCCGGCCGCCGGCATCAGCTGGACGTCCGCCTTCTGGAAGAGCGTGTCCTGCGGGACCTCGATCTCGACCGGGCGGACCCGGCCCTCCCACATCGTGCGGATGGCGCGGTTCAGGACGCCGGGGACTTCCTCCGGCAGCACGGCACGCTCGGCGTGCTTGGTCGCGGACCGGACCATCCCGAGCTGGTTCGGGATCTCGTGGAGCAGACCACGTCCGAACTCGATCATGTCCGATTGAATCTGGCCGGAGATGCAGAGCACGGGAGAGTTGGCGGCGTAGGCGGTGGAGAGGGCGGCGAGCGCGTTCATCAACCCCGGGCCGGGGACGACGACGCAGGTGCCGATCTTCCCGGTCGAGCGGGCCCAGCCATCGGCCATGTAAGCGGTGGTCTGCTCGTGTCGGGAGTGGAAGACGCGGAGCGACCCGTCGTTGACGGCGTCGTAGATGGCGTCGAACAGCCCATCGAGCTGGATACCCGGCAGCGCGAACAGCGTGTCGATCCCCTCGATCTTCAGCTGTTCGACCACCGCCTGGCCACCGGTCAGTTCGCGCGTCGCGGCAGCGGCCGTCATCGGTCGGTCAGTCACGTCGGTCACCCGTGTCTCCTCTGTTGTGAATCGGCCGGTCGCACCATCGCGGCCGCCGTCGCGGACCCTGGCCGTCCTCGGCAGGTGTCGAGAGCAGGCTGTCGTGCGGGGCATTGTACGTGGCTGATCCGGCGATTGGCGCCGCCGGATCGTATGGCACACTCGAGCGAACAGGAACTCCCCCGTGTGGAGAGTCATGGGAGGACAACCCTATGGTTGCCAGGCAGACCGCACAGACCACTGGCCCCCATACCATCGCGGACTACGATGCACTGCCCGATGACGGCCGGCGATATGAGCTGATCGATGGCGCGTTGATCGAGATGCCGTCTCCGAGCGCATTGCATCAGACGGTTCAGGTGGCGCTGGCATCCCTGCTCTTCGCCGTCGTCATGCAGGGCAGGCTGGGGCGCGTCTTCGTATCACCGATGGACGTCTACCTGGGCGGGATGCTCGTCCAGCCCGACCTGTTCTACGTGGCCGCTGCGCACGACGATATCGTGATGGCGAATCGCATCATCGGCGCGCCGGACCTCATCATTGAGATTCTGTCGCCATCGACCCGGACGCATGACCTGACTACCAAGCGGAATCTCTACCGGAGCGTGGGCGTCCGCGAGTACTGGACGGTCGACCTTGAGGCGCGGTCGGCGACGGTCTGGGCACTGGTGGGTGACCGGTACGTGGAGCGCCAGCCGGATGAGCAGGGGCACCACGCCAGCACGGTGTTGCCCGGGTTTACCGTCGACGTCGCTGCCGTCATCGCCAGCGTCGAGTAGCAGTTCCGAGCGGACGTTGGGGCGAACTGAATCCTCGACATCGGCCGGGAGACGATCACCGCCTGAGTAACGCAGGAGGGTGACTGGATGGCGCTGGATGCTGGCCAGTCACCCTCCTGCCCGGTCTGACGACCGGACCGGTCTTGCTGGTCACCGGGGACCGGCAGTCGGTGCCGGGAGCCACCGGGGTCGGCTAGGACACCCAGTACCAGTGGGCGAACTGGACGGTGAACAGGACGAGCAGCGCGGTCGAGACGGCTAGCCAGGCGATTCGGGGGCCGCGGCGCTGAAGCAGCAGCGCCAGCACGACGAACAGCGGGAACAGCACGATGCCGAACCGCGGGATGCTCATCAGCGGGTGAATAGCGCCCGGCTGGAACAGCGGGAACAGCAAGGGCGGCAGCAGGTAGGCCGAGTAGTAGAGCGGCGTCGTCCGGAGCCCGAGTATCGCCAGCCCGATGAACAGCAACAGGGCGACCAGTTCGACCGTATCGCTGTTGGCGAAGGTGTCACGCCACGCGTAGGAGGTGACGTTGTCCCAGGACGGGTCATCGATCAGGTCGCTGGCCCATTGCCAGTCAGCGCCATTGACTTGGAAATTCTCCGGGATGTACTCGTGATCGGCGGGGCCGGTACAGCCAGCGACGGCGCAGCGGAACGTCTCCCATGGGGGTGCGGTGTACCGGTACCACTGTCCCTGGACCTCGACGAAGGCCGGGGTGGTCGGCGTCTGCTCGATCCCCTCGCCGTCGAGGTAGAGGTAGAACAGCAACGGGCCGAGGATCGGGAGGATGGCGAAGGCAGCCGACGCCAGACCGGTCGTCACCCAGCGGCGGGGCGACCAGCCGTACTGCTGGATGAACAGCACGGCGAACGGCAGGAGTAGCATCACGCCGTTCGAGCGGCTCAGGGCGGCCAGCAACCCGAGAATGCCAGCCAGCGCCCATGAGTTGGTCCGGGCGAAGTAGA
The DNA here is from genome assembly GCA_035944555.1 of Thermomicrobiales bacterium. Lineage (GTDB taxonomy): Bacteria > Chloroflexota > Chloroflexia > Thermomicrobiales > UBA6265 > CADCWK01. Next base: position 167,070 of record DASZAY010000026.1, on the reverse strand, counting down.
GCGCGCCCGCAGCCAGGGCGAGGAACAACGACTCGGTATAGACCGCCGAGAAGAACACGGCCATCGGGAACAGCGCCAGCACCCAGAGGGCGATCCGGGCGATCTGACGGTCGAAATCCAGCTGGACGATCCAGTAGACGAACAGCAGCGCCACGATGAAGGCGACGTTGGCGATCAGCCAGCCGACGACCTCGATCGGCCAGCCGGTGATCCGGTTACCGAGCTCCATCATCCATGGATAGAGCGGCCAGTAGGCTGGATTGGCATTGGAAAAATCGGCGTAGCCCCGGTCGGCGATGTAGGTGTACCAGAGCCCGTCCCATGACCGGAGCGGTTCCACCAGGCGCTGGATCAGGCCGCCGAGGTCGGCCGGGCCGTACGGGTCACCCTTGTAGAACTGCGGGGCAGATTCCAGTGCGCCGGGGACGTCATTCCGCGGATCATCCCGGACCGTCCCGTAGAGCGACGCCAGTGCGGCCGCGAGCTGGACGACGATGAAGTGGACGGCGCCAACCAGCAGCGGGAAGGTGAAGCGATCAGAGCCGGTCGCGCGGCGGGGTTCGGCCTTGGCAGCGGTGGATGGGGTCATGCTGGCCGGCTCTCCGGGGTGGGGCGTCGGGGTTTGGGGACGGAATCGGATCGGGGGCGACGAAGCCCGCGAAGGATAGCAGGCGCTCCCCGCCGTCCTATGGGCAACCCGCTGGGGGCGGATGCGTGACACGACGGGCCGTCAGGGCATAATGACGGGGTGGAATCGATTTCAGTTACGCGATGAGGCGAGAGGATAGGCGACCGTGACGGAACTGTTGCTCGGAATTGATATCGGTACGTCCAGCACCAAAGGCGTGCTCTGCACGCCGGACGGACAGGTCGTGGGGGAAACCGTGATCGAGCACGGCGTCGACAACCCGCGACCCGGCTGGTGGGAGCAGGACGCCGATGCCGTCTGGTGGGGGGATGTCGTCCGGGCCTGCCAGCAGCTTCTGTCCGGCGCCGACGGAGAAGTGAAGGGCGTCGCGATCAGCGCGATCGGGCCGTGCCTGCTGCCGGTCGACGCCGACGGGCGGCCGCTGCGCAAGGGCATCCTCTACGGGATCGACGCCCGTGCCGGCGCCGAGATCGACTGGCTCAACGACCACTTCGGGGAGGACGCGATGTACGACCTCGCCTCGATGACGCTGACGTCGCAGGCGATGGGTCCCAAGATCCTCTGGATCCGCAACCACGAGCCGGAGATCTACGAGCGGACGGCGACCTTCCTGACGGCGTCGTCGTACGTCGTGCTCCGGCTGACCGGCGAGCGGGTGATGGACACCCACACGGCGTCCTACTACAACCCGCTGATCGACCTGCGGGCTGGGCGGTGGGACGAGCGCTTCGCCGGCCCGATCACCGACCTCGACCGGCTGCCCCGGATCGCGCCGGCCTCCGAACTCGCCGGCACGGTCACCGCCGCCGCCTCGGAGGAGACCGGACTGCCGGTCGGGACGCCCGTGACCATCGGGACGATCGACGCGGCCGCCGAGGCGATCAGCGTCGGGGTCACCGAGCCGGGCGACATGGTGGTGATGTACGGCACGACGCTGTTCTTTATCCAGCAGACGGCCGCTCCCTACGCCGACCGCCGGATGTGGAGTGCCCATTACGTGCTGCCCGGGACATTCGGGATTTCTGGCGGGCTCTCGGCCGCCGGCGCGCTGACGCGCTGGGGCCGCGACACGCTCGGTGGGCCGGAGCTGGCGGCCGAGCGGGCGGGTGGGCCGAATGCCTACGCCGCGCTTGGCGACCTCGCCGCGTCGGTGCCAGCCGGGTCCGGCGGGCTGGTCTGCCTGCCGTTCTTCGCCGGCGAGCGCACGCCGATCAACGACCCCGACGCTCGCGGCATGTACGCCGGACTGTCGCTAAACCACTCCCGCGCCCATCTCTACCGCGCCGCGCTGGAGGGGACGGCCTACGGGGTCAGGCACAATCTCGAGACGATGGCGGCGATGGGCTCGGCGCCGAAGCGACTGGTCGCGGTCGGCGGTGGTGCCCGCAACCGGACCTGGCTGCAGGTCGTCTCAGATGTCACGGGCGTACCGCAGGATGTGCCGGAGCGGACGACCGGCGCGGCCTTCGGTGATGCCTTCCTCGCCGGGCTCGCGACCGGGCTGATTCCGGACCTAAAGGCGCTCCGGGGACAGTGGGTGACGATCGCCGAGGAGTTGCGTCCGGACCCCGCCAGCCGGGAGATCTACGACACGCTCTATCCGATCTACCGCGACCTCTACGAGAACACCCGGGACCAGCTCCACGCGCTCGCCGCCATCCAGGTCACGGCTGGCATGGGCACCGCATGACCGCGGCGGTGCCGCCGGACGTCGCCGCGCTGCTCGATGACCTGGCCACCGGGCTGGGCGGGCTGCCGATGGAACCGGTCGGGGCGTACGTGTTCGGGTCCCTCGTCCTCCTGGACGGGTTCGACCCACCCACGAGTGATATCGATGTCGTCGTCGCGCTACCAACCGCGCCCGACGCCGCGCAGGTGAACGCCATCAGGGACCTGCACAAGGGGCTGGCTCGGCGACACCAGCTTGCGCGGCGGCTGGACGTGGGCTACGTGACGCTCCGCGCTCTGCGGGGCGATGGCGATGAGGCGATCCCGCGCCCGACGTTCCGCGATGCCCTGTACCGGCCGGACGGAGGCGCCGACCTCAACGCCGTCACCCGCTGGGTGGTCCGGGAGCGCGGCATCAGGCTGCTCGGTCCCCCGCCAGCCGCACTGGGACTGCCGGTGACGTGGGACGACGTGCTGGGGGCGATGCGCTACAACCTGGCCGACTACTGGGCACCGTGGCAGTCGGTCCTTGCCCTGCCTCGCCTGCTGCGGCAGGAGGAACTGGTCTGGACTGTGGCCACACTCTGCCGCATCCTCGTAACGGTCCGGGACGGCGAGATCGTCACCAAACGCGCCGCCGTCGATCGGCTCCGGACAAACGCCCCGGACCAGTGGCATCCGCTCCTGGAATCGGTCGCCGCGATCCAGCGTGGCCACACGGAGCCGCTCGGACCGCTCGCCCGGCTCGGCCGCGCCCGGACCGCCCGCCGCTTCGTCAGGTGGTCCCGCCAGACAGGGCTGACGGCGCTGGACGCCCCGCGGTGAACTTCCGGTGAACCCCCGGTCATTACCTGCCGGGTAATCGTCCGGCCGTCGATCCCGTCGCATCCTCGTCGCAGAGCCGAGGTCACCGGACCCGGCTGGCACGAGGACGAGACGGGAGTACGACCCATGACCTCCATCAATTACGCAGCCGTCGCCGAGCGGTACATCGCCGCCTGGAACGCGGGTGACCCGGCGGCACGACGGACCGCAGTCGCCGCGGCATTCGCGGACGGCGCGACCTATGTCGATCCCATGATGACGGGGACGGGCCACGACGGGATCGAGGCGATGATCGGCGCGGCGCAGGGGCAGTTCCCCGGCTTCGCGTTCCGGCTCGCGCCGGGTGTCGACGGCTTCGCCGACCGGGTCCGATTTTCGTGGGAGCTCGGCCCCGTCGGCACGGACCAGACGGTCATCGCCGGCACCGACGTCTGCGAACTCGCCGAGGACGGGCGGCTGCGTGCGGTCGTCGGCTTCATCGACCGGATGCCGGGCGGGGAGGGATAGCCATGACCACTCTGATGATGAAGCAGCCTGGTGAAACACGGCTACCAATGACCACCGGGCTTCGCCGGGCGCTGATGGCCGACGGTATCCTGACCGGCGCGACAGGTGGTCTGATGCTGGCCGGAGCGACGCTGCTGGACGATCTGCTCGGGTTGCCAGCCGGACTGCTGGCCGGGGCGGGGGCGTTTCTGCTGCTCTTCGTCGCGGCCGTCGCTCTGGTCGCCAGCCGGCCGGTCATCGCGAGACCAGCCATCCGGGCGATCATCGCGCTGAACATGTTCTGGATCGCGGAGAGCGTCATCCTCCTGTTCACACCATGGCCCGGGCCGAATGGGCTGGGTAGCGCGTTCATCGTCCTGCAGGCCGTCGTCCTGCTCGGGCTGACCGAGTGGCAACTCCTGCAGCTACGCCGGGTTGGACGCCAGCCGGTGGCCAGGTAATCAGCGCGCGGTAAGGGATCGGATCGGGCTAGCTGGGCCGGTCCGGTTTCGGGCCGCCCAGTGGAAGGGACGGGCATGGCCGCCGCACTGGCTGGACAGCCTGTAGGGCAGTTGCTTCGTCAGTGGCGGGAGGCGCGCCGCCTCAGCCAACTGGAGCTTGCTGGCCGGGGAGACGTCTCGACCCGCCACCTGTCGTTCATCGAGACAGGGCGGTCGCAGCCATCGCGGGAGATGATCATCCGCCTGGCCGAGGAGATGGACGTGCCCCTGCGTGAGCGCAACAGACTCTGCCTGGCCGGCGGGTTTGCCCCCGCCTACACCGAGACGGAGCTCGACGCGCCGCCGCTCGGGCCGGTCCGGGCAGCGATCCGGCAGATCCTGCGCGGCCACGAGCCGTACCCTGCGGTCGTCGTCAACCGCCACTGGGAGATCGTCGAGGCCAACGCCGCGCTGGGGGTGCTGACGGTAGGACTGCCGCGTGAACTACTCGCGACGCCGGCCAACGTCCTCCGTGCCTCGCTCCACCCGGACGGTCTCGCACCACGCATCGTCAACCTGGCGGAGTGGCGGGCACACCTGCTCGGCCGGCTCCGGCAGCAGGTCGATCTGACGGCCGACGAGCGCCTGGTCGCGCTCTACGCCGAACTCACCGCCTACCCCGAGCCGGACGGGGAAGCCGTCGGGCACGAGGTCGGGATTGCCGTCCCGCTTCGGCTTCGCCACGGCGACGGCGAGCTGGCGCTGATCAGCACCATCACCACGTTCGGGACCGCGATCGACATCACGGCCGCGGAGTTGTCAATCGAGGCGTTCTACCCGGCTGACGAGCGGACGACCGATGCGCTACGTGCGGCTGCCGGATCGAGACGATAGTTACCTGCAACAGGACCCAGAATGGCCCCGGCGAACAAATCGCCGGGGCCATTCTGGGTCCTGCGCTGAGACCGGTCGAGATCACGGCCGAGCCGCGGATCCAAGGTGTCCTGCAACAGCTCCAGCAGCGTACGGTGTGTCGGGTCGGTTGTGAAACTCGCCACACCGTGTCACTGGAGAACGGGCGGAGCTACGTCCGTCACGAACGTATCAGCTCCTCTCAGAAGCCAGACAGCGTGCTGGATTAGCGGCGCGGCTCGGTGGTGCGGTCAGTCGTGTGGACCACCGGCTGCGGGCGGCGAAGCAGCCCGGCCAGACCGGCCAGACCCAGGAGGCCAAGGAGGCCCCAGTCGTCGAAGCCCTCGTCCTCGTTGGTGGCCTCGGAAACCGCGTTGGTGGCGGGGGAGGCGTCCTGCGCCGAGACGTGGCCAACGGTGACCATCCCAAATGCCAGGACGAGTGCGATCGCGGCGGCGCGCAGGGTTACGAGAATACCGGTCGTCATTGGATGAAACTCCTCGAATGAATGAAGGAAGATGAAGGTCGATTGATCGGGACCTGGCCGTTGCGGAACGACGCCCGGGCGCATGTCAGGCCAGTGGACTGGCCATGATGTCGCCCCTGATCGCATCGCCACTCCACCAGCCCAGACCCTGGTCAGGGCCGGTGGAGTGGCGATACTGGCGTCCCGGGCTACCTGCTTGTCCTGCTGCTTCCCCTGGTGCATCTCCTTGATTCTCATCGATTCATCTCGCATGGCGGGACCCCGATGCTGAGGTTTCCACGACCATGGCGCTGGATGAAGTGATACACAATTGGTGCCATTGACTGTCCTAAATGCCGACGGCGCGGGTCGGTTATCTCCCGGGTGGTTCATGGTCCACCCGGTCGATATACCTGACCTGCCGGGATTTTCGGGTCAACTCGACCCCGTCAATGGTCCCGTGCCCCTGATAGCGCCGGGAGACGCTCATCCGTGTCGCGTGGGTGCCGTGAGGGCGCCTCGGCTCGACCTCCGCGGTGATCACTGGACCGTTGACGGGATTCGGTGTGCGGTGTCTTCAGTCCCTGGACGTGGATCAGCCGCCGTCCCCTTCACCTGAGCAGGGGAGCGGCACACGACTCCCCAGAGGGACGGTCGGCAGGTGCACGGCGGGGATAGATTGGATCAGCTGGGGATCCTGCCAACCCGGACTACCGGTGCGATCATCGGCGGTAGCGACAAACCTGTGCCGTCCGGCCCGGTCCTTGCTGATCGTGCCGGGCCGTCGGTTCACCACCCGGGAGAACTCACCAATGCCGCTGATCGCCCACCTTAGTGACCCGCACCTCGACGGCTCCGCCGGTCGCGCCGACCGATTCCGTGCCGCCGTCGCCCTGGTCGCGCCCACGCTGCCGCATCTCGATGCCGTCGTGGTCTCCGGGGACCTTGCCCACGACGGCACTCCAGAACAATACGCACAGGCCCGGGAGATCCTTGCGCCGCTTCGTGCCGTCCCCGTCCTCTGCTGCCCCGGCAACCGCGACGACCGGGCGGCGTTCCGGGCCGGTCTGCTCAAAGACACCTCCGGGAGCACCGCGCCGATCAGCATCGTCCACCGGACCGCGACGACGTCCTACCTGCTCTGTGACTCGACCATTCCCGGCGAGCCGGGCGGGCACCTTGGCCAGGAGACGCTCGATTGGCTCCGGGACGAGCTGATGGCGGCGGGTGACCGCCCGGTCGTCGTGGTCACGCATCACCCGCCGGTCCTCGTCTGGGGTCAGCCAGGCGACGGGCCGGAACTGCGCGACCGGGCCGACCTGCTCGGCGTCCTCGGCGCGGCCGGCAATGTCCGGGCCTTGCTCGCCGGGCACTACCACGTCGCGATGACGACGATGGCCGGCAGGATCCCGGTGAGGGTGGCGCCGGCGGTCGGGTTCGCCGCCCGGATGGACTGGGAGGAGCAGGCCGAGCGGTTCGACCACATCTCAGCCCCGATGGTCGCCTTCCACGAGATCGGTGACGACGGGCAGGTCACGACGGTCGTGCGGGCCGCGACGACGTAGATGCGACCAACCAAGCGGATCGAGTCGCTATGGTCAGGATCGTCCGGTGTTGATCATCGGATAGTCACCGATCGAGGCCCAGATCATGGGGCCTGCGGCCGGACGAACCGTCGCGTCGAACGGCAGGATCGCACCCAGGTAGGGCAGGAGACCCCCTGAGCGGATGAGACGGGCGATGGCGTCCCGGCTCTCGATCGCCTTCGCGGCTTCATGCTTGGAAAGCAGCCCTGCTGTCCGGGCAGCCGCGAACTCGTCCTCGTCCTCGAGGATCGGCGTACGACCATCCTCGGCCAGCAGGACATCCAGCCACAGGTCGACCTGCCAGCACAGGTCGTCTTCGCGGCGCAGAGGCGTGGCGACGTGGCACTTCACCAGGAAGGCGCCTCCGGCCGCGGCGGGCTGCGGGACCGGAGTACCGTCTTCATCCAGGAGGACCGTCGCGCTCAGCCATTGCCGGGCGAATGCGTGGTGGCGGACCAGCCGCTGCCCGTCATGGACCTGGAGAACGAGAACATCGGGGGAGTCGAGCAGGACACCGGCCGCTGGATTGGGGAAGATCCGGACATCGTCAGGTGGCCGGAACTCCGCGTAGCGCACATCGCCCGGTTCCTTCACAACGTTGCCTCCTGATCAGGCGTCATCCGCTCGGTCGCGGTTCAACCGTCAAGCCGATGTCAGTCGATGTGCGCCTGCGCCGGGTGGGCGGCGAGGAAGGTGTCCAGTTCCTGGCGGGTGGGGAGTCCGTCCATCGCGCCGGGTCGGGTCGTGGCGAGCGCGCCGGCGGCGGCGGCGAAGCGCAGATCCGCCTCGGTCGGCTGGCTCCAGCCGTTGGCGATCAGGCGGGTGATCAGCCCGGCGGTGAAGGCGTCCCCGGCGCCGGTCGGCTCGACCGCTTCGACCGGGAACACCGGCAGGTGGATGATGTCGCCGTTCTCACCCCGCTCGCCGGAGTCGCCCTCGGTCGCGAACGACCAGCATCCGCGGGCGCCGTCGGTCAGCACGGTGATGGTCGGCGGCAACGCGGCCGCCTCACGCAGCGCGTCGACCGGATCGCCGCCAGTGCCGAACAGGGCCTGGGCATCGTCCAGGCTGAGCTTCAGGGCCGTCGCCCGGTCGAGGATGGGCTGGCAGATGGTGAGGGCCTCGGCCGGATCGTCCCAGAGCGCCGGGCGGAAGTTCACATCGAAGACGACCGGGACGTTCGCCGAGGCGGCGATCTCGACGGCGCGGTAGATCGCTGCCCGTGCCCCTTCTGCTGGCAGCACGACCGAGCCGACGAGGATCGCGGCGCAGTCCGGGATGCCGGCCCGCTCCACATCGTCGACCGAGAGCAGCCCGTCGGCCAGCCGGAGAAAGGTGAAACTGCCGTCGCCGCGGGTGTCCTTCCAGGCGAACGCGAGGGTCGTCCCGGCGTCCGGTGTGGAGCGGAGAGCCGCGTCGTCGACGCCGTTGTCCCGCAGTACCTGCCGCAGGCGGTCGCCGAACGGGTCGGCTCCGACGACGCCGCAGAACCCGGACGGCACCCCGAGCCGGGCCAGCGCGACCGCGCCGTTGGCCAGCGCACCGCCGGGCCGTACCGCCAGGCGGTTGGTCGTCCGCAGGTCCGCTGCTCCATCGTCGACGATCAGGTCGATCAGCATCTCGCCGATCGCGAGGACACGCTTGGTCCGGGTCGGGTTCGGGGTCGTCTCGGCTTCACTCGTCACGGGGATCTCCGCCCGGTGGGACCGGCAGGGTCAACGGCATCGTCGCCATGCATTGTGCGGGAAAGCGGGAGTGGTGAGTAGGGAGAGGACGGACTGAGCCCGGTTCGAGCCTATCCAAGGGAGCGGTGATCGTGGTGTCGCTCACCGACCAGGGTTGCCCGACGGATCCGGCCTTCCATCAGAAGGACTTGGCGGTTGAGTTGGCCCCGTATCGTCTCTCGACCATGATTGAAACCGGGATCTGAACCGTCCCGATGGCATCGGTTGCCCGGCGTATCCCTATCGGGTTATTCCGGGCGACACTGACCGACTGGGCCGTGACGGTGCTGATTGTCCCCACCGGCACCCGGGCCTCGTCGGTCGTTGGCGTGGGGAATACGAGCCAACGGGCTCAGCTAGACTAAAGGCGACCGTGTGGTACGTGTCCAGGAAGACGCCCGCCGTGGAGCGCCTGAAGCGGGTCTGGGCCGTCGGCTAGACCGCCCGTGGCGCCGCCGCCCCGCTGGCCGACTCCCGCCGGGCGCTGATCACGTCGCGCAGGTCCTCCAGCTTGCGGAGGATCTTGCTGAGCTGGTTGATGTCCTCGACTTCCAGGGTCAGCATCATGGTCACGGCCCGGTCATCATGGGTCGTTGTGTGGACGCCGATGATGTTCACCTTGGCGTCGGCCAGCATGATGCTGACGTCCTTGAGCAGCCCGACGCGGTCCAGCGCCTCCAGTCGGATACTGACGGCGAACGTGGCGCAGGTATTCGCCCCCCAGCTCACCTCGATCAGGCGCTCCGGGTCGGGCAGGTTCTGCATGTTGCTGCAGTCGGTGCGGTGAATCGAGATGCCTCGGCCCCGGGTGACGTAGCCCAGGATCGCGTCCCCAGCGACCGGCTTGCAGCAGTTGGCCAGCGACGTCAGCAGCCCGCCGGCGCCCATCACCTCGACCTGCGCCGGGGAGCGCGGCCGCGGCACGATCGGCTCGAGGGAGAACTCCTCCTGCCGGTTCTCGGCCAGCTTGACCGTCACGCTCTGGGCCGACATGCCGCCGTACCCGATCGCCGCCACCAGGTCATCGAACTTCTGGTAGCGCGGGAAGTGCTTCAGGATGTCGTCCGGGCGCAGGTCGATGTTCAGCCGGCGCAACTCGCGCTCGAGCATCTCCCGGCCCTGGACGACGTTCTCGTCCCGCTGGCGGCGGCGGAACCACTGCCGGATCTTCTCCCGGGCTGAGGCGGTCGTGACATAGCCGTTGCCGGCCAGCAGCCAGTCGCGGCTCGGCTCGCGCGTCTTGCTCGTCTGGATCCGGACAACCTGACCGTTGCGGAGCTGCGTATCCAGCGAGACGATCTGCTCGTTGACCCGCGCGCCGACGCAGCGGTGGCCGACCTCCGTGTGGATCCGGTAGGCGAAGTCGACGGGCGTCGCGCCCTTGGGAAGTTCGACGATGTCCCCGGCCGGCGTGAAGACGTAGATCATGTCCTGGAACACGTCGGACTTCAGCGACTCGACGAACTCCTCGGCGTCGGCGATCTCGTCGCGCCAGTCCATCAGCTGCCGCAGCCAGGCGATCTTCTGCTCCAGCCGGCTGTCGCCCCGGCCACCTTCCTTGTACCGCCAGTGCGCCGCGACGCCGTATTCGGCGATCCGGTGCATGTCGAGCGTCCGGATCTGGATCTCGAGCGGCTGCCCGTCCGGCCCGATCACGGCGGTGTGGAGGCTCTGGTACAGGCTCTCCTTGGGGGTGGCGATGTAGTCGTCGAACTCGCCGGGGATCGGGTGGTACAGCTGGTGGATCACGCCGAGCGCGCCGTAGCAGTCGCGGTGGTTCTCGACGATCACCCGGACACCGACCACATCGTAGATCTGGTCGAACGAGCGCCCCTTGCGCTGCATCTTGCCGTGGATGCTGTAGAGGTGCTTGCCGCGACCGTTGATCTCGGCGGTGATCCCGGCCTGGTCCAGCGCGAGGTGCAGCTCGCGGATGAAGCGGTCGATGAAGGCCTCACGGTCCCGCCCCGTCGCGGCCAGCTTGGCCGAGATCTCCTGGTAGGCGTCCGGCTGGAGATACTTGAACGCGAGATCCTCGAGCTCCGACTTCAGATGCCAGATACCGAGACGGTTGGCCAGCGGCGCGTAGATCTCCATGGTCTGCTGGGCCTTGGAAACCTGCTTGTGGGGCGGGACCGCGTCGAGTGTCCGCATGTTGTGGAGCCGGTCGGCCAGCTTGATCAGGACGACGCCGATGTCGTCCACCATCGCGAGGAACATCTTGCGGAGGTTCTCGGCGAGCTGGGCCTGCTCCCAGTGCTCGCGTCGCGGCGAACCCTCCGGACCCGGCTGCCAGGGAATCTGGCCCAGCTTGGTGACCCCGTCGACCAGCATCGCGACCCGCTCGCCAAAATGGTCGTGGATCTGATCCAGCTCGACGTCGGTATCCTCGACGACGTCGTGCAGGACGCCGGCGGCGACGGTCTCCGGGTCGAGTTGCATCGTGGCGAGGATGGAGCCGACGAGGATCGGGTGGATGACGTAGGGCTCACCGGACTTGCGGTTCTGGCCTTCGTGCGCGCGGACGGCGAGCTCCGTTGCCCGCCGGATCAGTCCGCTGGTGTCGAGGCCGAAGTGGGGCTGGGCGTTGAGAGCAGTTTTGAACTCGCGCAGGGCGTCCTGGACCGCTGGATGCTGGAACGACGGCTGGTCGGCGAGGGCGGCCTCGACCTCGTCCCACGATACGGGTGGGACGTGGATCTGCTCGGCCTCGCCGCCCGGACGGTCGTCAGCCTCCCGCAGCGGGATCGGGACGACGGGTTGGACTGCACCTTGTACCTGCGCGTGGACCATCGTGCCTGCCATCTCCCTGCGTGTCCTCGACCGGTAGGATCCGGTGCCCGACACGACCCACGGGCGGCGCTGCCCACGTCGTGCGCCCCATGGCGCGTTTCTGCCGATAATTGCTGGCGGTTAAGCCAGTTCCTTATGCTGTGGACGGCGAGTGTAGGCACCAGTCAACGAGTCGTCAACAATTGCCGTCACCACAGGGGTGTCTACCTCAGGGTTAGCGGATTGATCTGGTATCAGAAGTATACATAATGAACCGGCAACATGGACGGTCGATCAGGTGTCACGATTGCCCCGTAGTCGGATCGCGATCTCGTCCGCGTCGAGACTCCGGAGCGCGCCTTCCAGCAGGTCAGCCGAGAAGGTCCCTTCGTCACGCGCGTCGAGGACGACCCGGCGCTGGGCGGCGATGATCGCCAGCCATGTCTGTCCGCGCAGGCGTCCGGCGTCCAGCGATGGGTTCGGCACCGCGTCCGGTGCGTCATCCGTAGGTTGATCGCCATCCACCGGAGGAGTCGACTGGGATACCTGGACCCGCTCTGCCGTCGCCCGCAGAAGGGTCAGGAGTCGCTCTCGCTCCTCCGCGTCGGCCGACGGGTCCGGTCGTGCTGGCCGAACCCATCCGATCACCCAGGCCAGCGACCCACCCTGTAGCAGCAACGAGGCGGTCGCGACGAGAAACGCGATCAGGATCAGCACCGGACGCTGGGGCGTGTCGGTGGGCAGCGTCTGGGCGGCGGCCAGCGTCACGGCGCCGCGCATCCCCGCCCAGACCAGGACCGTCCCCTCGCGCCAGCCCAGCGGCGTGGCGAGCAGATACTCGATATCGGCCAGACCGCGCCGGATCCGGGTGCGGATCGCCTGCGACCGGTCAGGCAGCCAGTGTGTCGGGTCGAATCGGTGGTCGCGCGACGACTGTCCCGCCGCCAGCCGCGCCTCGATGGATTCGCGCTCGCGATGGATCCAGTCACGGACCCGCGCCCCGCGTCGCGCCCGGAGCCGGAGGGCCACCAGCAGCGGCGCCAGGTACGCCGCCCGGATCAGCACCGTCAGGAGCAGCGCGAGGGCGGCCACGAGGATCGCCTGGCCGAGGGCGGCGTGCTCGTCACGGACATCCTCCACGATGCCGTAGAGCTGGAGGCCCATGACGAGGAAGATCGCGCCTTCCAGCAGGAACTCCACCGTTCGCCAGTTCTGGCGGTCGGACAGGCGGTGGCGTGGGGAAAGGTCGCGTGGGGCGTGGTGCCCCGTGACCACACCGGCGACGACTGCCGCGACCAGCCCGGAGCCACCGAGGTGCTCGGCCGGGATGGCGGCCAGGAACGGGACCGTGAAGGACAGCGCCGTGTTGACGGTCGTCTCCGTGATCCGCGCCCGGACCCGGATCGCGACGTGACCGACGACGAACCCGACGACGACGGCGATCAGGACGACCAGGACGAATTCGCTGGCGACACCCCACAGGGAAACCGACGCGGCGGCGCCGGCGATCGCTGTCCGCAGCAGCGTCAGTGCCGTCGCGTCATTGAGCAGCCCCTCGCCCTCGAGGATCGTGACGACCCGGGGGGACACACCCAGTCGCCGCACGATCGACGTGGCGACCGCGTCGGTGGGAGACACGATGGCACCGAGGGCGATCCCCCAGGCCAGTCCGAGTTCGGGGATCACCCAGTTGAAGAACAGGCCAAGAAGGACCGCGCTGAGGACGACGAGAACGACCGAGAGGGCGCCGATCGCACCGAAGTCACGGCGGAACGACATAGCCGGCATCGAGACCGCCGTCGAGTACAACAAGGGCGGCAGGACGCCGGCCAGGATCCATTCCGGCTCGATCTCGATCGGCGGGACCCACGGCAGCAGACCGACGATCATCCCGCCTGTGACCAGTAAAAGCGGCGCGGCGACACCTACCCGCGAGCCGATCATGGAGGCGGCGCTGATCGCGAGCAGACCCAGCAGGATGATCGTCAGCGCGTCGATGGCGGGACCTGCCTCATGCCTGGAGTTGGCCTATCGACGTGGAACAGGCACTCAGTGCGCATGGGCCGGAGCGGCGCCCGGAGGGGTGGCGGTGCGGTAGTCGTCCAGGCAGCAGCCGACCAGTCGGACGCCGTCGATCGGCGTCGGCTCACCAAGGTCGGCGCCTTCCGGTTGGAGCGTCAGGTGCTCGATCCCGAAGCGGGACTGGAGCAGGCGGGTGACGTCGCCCAGCACGGTCGCCCAGCGGCGGGTGCCATCCAGCTCGACATGCCCCGTCAGTGAAACCTGTCCCGGCGCGACGGTCCAGACATGCAAGTCGTGGATCCCGGCCACGCCCGGTACGGCGACCAGCTCCCCACCGATCTGGTCGGCGTCCATCTCGGCCGGCGCCGCCTCCAGGAGGATGTCGGCGGCGTCGCGGAAAATCGCCCACGCGCTGCGCAGGATCAGGAGGGATACGACGATCGAGAGGATCGGGTCGGCCAGGTACCAGCCCGTCAGCAGCATGATCAACCCGGCAGCGATGGCGCCGATCGAGCCGAGGAAGTCACCCAGCACATGCAGGCGGGCAGCGCGGGTGTTGAGGTCGTGGCTGTGGCCACCGGGTCCGCCGGAGAGGACCTTGAGCATCAGCGCGTTGGCGAGCAGCCCGATGACGGCGATGGTCAGCATCAACCCGGAGGCGATCTCCGGCGGCTCGCCGATCCGGCCGATCGCCTCCCAGGTGATGAATCCGGCGATGACGAACAGCGCGGTCGCATTGACGAACGCGGCCAGCACCCCGGCGCGCCGCAACCCGAACGTCCGTCGCCCCGTGACCGGTTTGCGGCCCAGCCAGCCCGCGATCAGCGCCAGGACGAGCGCGGCAGCATCGGTCGCGATGTGTCCGGCGTCGGCCAGCAGCGCGAGGGAATTGGTCAGCACCCCACCGACGCCCTGGACGATCAGGATGACGATGGCGATGACGAGCGCGATCGACAGCGGACGGACCGCGTCCCGGGTCGCCGCGGCCGGCATCCCGTGGGTGTGCCCGCAGTCGGCGTCGCCGTCCGCGTGCTGGTGGTCATGATCGTGGTGATGGGGGGAAGCGGTGGGGCTGTTGCCATGGGCATGCCCGTCGCAGCCGATTCGCACGGTCGGCGACGACGCGGTCCCGGATGTGCAGGCCGGTTGACCGCTTCCTTGAACCGGCTTGCCGATACGTATTCTCATGATGGGAGGATGTGCTCACTTTCTTCCTCTATTTTATCACCGAATCTTCCACGCCTTCCCTGGAGAAGGCGTCCTGGTGAGGGTGGAGCGGGCGGCACGGCCGGGCTGCGAGCGGCGTGTAGACTGCCGGTCGGAGCGCCTTCGCTGATCCTTGACCCATCGATCCCACGCCGCCCGCTGGCTCCGCGGAGTCAGCCCCCGGAGGACCCGTCCCCATGTCTCAGCCCCTGTCCGACGATCGCGACCTCGACCGCATGCGACCCGTCGAGGAGGTCCGGGAGATCGTCCTCCGCTACGCCCGGCCGCTCGCGACGGAAACGGTCGGGCTTGGGGAAGCGCTGGGCCGGACGCTTGCCGCTGACCTGGTCGCCGTCACCGACCAGCCACCCTTCGCCGCCGCGACCATGGATGGGTTCGCCGTCGTCGCTGACGATGGGTCGCCGTGGCGGGAGATCATCGGTGAGCAGATGGCCGGGCAGGTCTCCGCGCCGGAGGTTACCGAAGGCACGGCCGTCCGGATCACGACTGGCGCCCCGATGCCGCCGGGCGCGGACGCCGTGGTCCAGGTGGAATCGACCGAACTCAGCGACGACGGGCACGTCATCATCCACGAGGACGAAATCGGTGTCGGGCAGAACGTCCGGCCGATCGGCTTCGACGTCCGGGCCGGGGATGTGCTGCTCGGGGCGGGGACGCCGCTCGGGGCGCCGGAGGTGGGCATCCTCGCCGCCGAGGGCCAGTTGCCGGTCACCGTCACGCGGCGACCACGGGTCAGCGTTCTGTCCACGGGCGATGAACTGGTCGAGCCGGAGCAGACGCCGGGGCCCGGTCAGATCCGCGACGCCAACCGGTTCAGCCTCGTCTCGGCGATCGAGCTGGCCGGGGGCGAAGTCGTCTGGAGCAGCAAGGCGCCGGATGAGCGAGCACCGCTGCGCGCCCTGCTCGGGGAGCGCCTGGCCGACAGCGATGTCGTGATCACGTCCGGCGGCGTGTCGATGGGTGAGCTGGACCTGGTCAAGGCGCTGCTGCCGGAGCTGGCCACGGTCCATTCCCGCCGCGTGTTCATGAAGCCGGGCAAGCCGCTCAACGTCGCCACCGCTGGCGACGACGACCGGACGCTGTTCTTCGGGCTACCCGGCAACCCGGTGTCGGCGCTGGCCTGCTTCGAGTTGTTCGTCCGCCCGGCGCTGCTGACGATGCTCGGTCGCCGCCAGATCGACCGTCCGGTCGTCCCGGTCCGCCTGGCGGCCGATGTCACGCCCGGCGACCGGCCGGAGTACCAGCGTGCGGTGGTCCGGGTAGGGGAGGACGGGGCGCTGGTCGCGGCGAACACCGGCGTGCAGGCGTCGTCGCGGCTGGCGTCGTGGGTGGGGGCCAATGGGCTGCTCGTCATCCCGCCCGGCGAGGTGACGCTGCCCGCGGGCACGGTGGTCAGAGGGTATCTGCTCGCGCCGCCAGTTGCCGGGTAACGCTGCCTTGCGTCGTCCCGCCTGGTCTCCGGAACGCTGCGGTCGCGAACAGCCCCCTCCCCCAGCGCATCCCCGGCTCCGGGTTGTCGCTTCGGTTGCGAGCATGGCTTCAGCGCCACCTGGCCGGAGTGGGGAGCCATCTCCTTCCTGGCGCCCACCCGGGGTGGCCAGTACGAGCGATACCGGAACGAGTGCTCGGGGTACTAGGTCAGGTCCTCGGTCCGCAGCGTTGCCGTTCCCGTCCGGCTGATCCGCATTGTCAGCCGCTCATCCGGGTCCGGACAGACGACGAGGCTGTCCCGGGCCATCCAGTCGTCCGGGTCCAGGGCGCGCATCTTGGCCGGGAGCAGCGGGATCACCGCCGCCAGCGCGTACAGGCAGAAGTGCCGCCCCGGCGGGATCCGGACCTGCGAGCTGTCGGTCACCTCGAACCAGTCGCCCACCGCCAGCCCGCAGACCGACCGTCCCTCGATCGCGACCACCTCGACCCGCAGGTTCGCCAGCTCGAAGCGTCCCGTCCCGTCCGGTTCGACTGTCTCCGCCATGCGCGCTCCTCTCCGGTCGCCCGGGATCGTACGCTGCCGGGAGCACGCCGCCAACCGCTCGACCTCAGACCGGGAGCTCTCGATGACCATGACCGCGTCCACACCGTCACCCGTCGCCCGCCAGGTCACGATCGCGCTGCAGGGCGACAAGTCGATCAGTCGTTACGGGGAACTGGCCCGGCTGGTCGAGGGGTACGGGTTCGACGGGATCAGCGTCTACGCCGACCTCGGGTTCCAGCCGACGATCGCCCCGCTGCTGGAAGTCGCGCGGGCGACGGAGCGGCTTCGGGTCGGGCCGGCCGGCTTGAACCCGTACCTGCTCCATCCGATCGAGATCGCCGGGCAGATCGCGGCGCTGGATGATGCCTCGCAGGGGCGGGCCTACCTGGGGCTGGTCCGTGGGGCGTGGCTGGATGGGGTGGGAATCGGAGACGACCGGCCGTTGGCACGGCTGCGTGAGACCATCGCCGTCGTCCGGCACCTGCTGTCCGGCCGGGAGGACGGGTACCGCGGCGAGATCTACCAGTTGCCGGTCGGTCGCCTGTTCCAGTATCCGGTCCGGCGGGCGGAGGTCCCGCTGCTCGTCGGATCGTGGGGGCCGAAGATGCTGGCCATCGCAGGAGAGCTGGCCGGCGAGGTCAAGATCGGCGGCTCGACCAACCCGGACCTCGTCCCGGAGATCCGTCGCCGCGTGGCGGTCGGGGAGCGCCGGGCCGGTCGGTCGGAAGGGACGGTTGGGGTCTGCTTCGGTGCCGTGACGGTCGTCGACGAGGACGGGGACCGGGCCCGGGCCTGGGTCCAACGGGAGGTCGCGCGTTACCTGCCCGTCGTCGCGCCGCTTGACCCGACGGTCGAGATCGGCGCGGGAGAGTTGCGCCGCATGGCCGACCTGGTCGACGCCGGGCGCCTGGATGACGCAGCACTGCTCGTCCCGGACGACCTTCAGGACCGTTTCGCCTTCAGCGGGACCCCGGAGCAGGTTGCCGCTCAGGCCCGGCGCCTGTTCGATGCCGGGGCAACCCGCGTGGAGTTCGGAACCCCCCATGGCCTCACTGACGAGGGTGGGATCGCGTTGCTGGGCGACCGGGTCCTGCCGGCACTCCGGGCGGGATGACGGGTGGAAGGGGAGCGATGGCACCCCTCCTGCCTCGCATCTGGTAGATGGAACCCGCGACCATCCCCTCAAGGGAAGGTCTTCCGAAAGGAACAACACCCATGGCCAGTGTCGAGAAGACGATCGACGTCGACGTCCCCGTTCGGACCGCTTACGACCAGTGGACTCAGTTCGAGATGTTCCCGGTCTTCATGGAGGGCGTCGACGAGGTCCGCCAGATCGACGACACCCACATGCACTGGAAAGCGACGTTCGTCGCTGGCCAGACCAAGGAGTGGAACGCCGAGATCACCCAGCAGTCCCCCGATGACCGGATCGCCTGGCGGAGCACGGACGGCGCCCCGAACACCGGCATGATCCGGTTCGACAAGATCCACGACGGTGCAACGCGCCTGACGCTGGAGATCGAATACGAGCCGGAGGGCCTGGTCGAGAACGTCGGCAGCCATCTGGGAGTGATGTCCCGACGGGTCGAGGGCGACCTCAAGCGGTTCAAGGAATTCATCGAGAAGCGCGGGACCGAGACCGGCGCCTGGCGCGGCGAGGTCTCCTGACCCGACTACTTGGCAGACACACGACATGATGACGGCCGACCCGATTGGGTCGGCCGTCGTTACGTCTGATGCGAGGTTGGTTAGAGGACGGGGGCGGTCAACCCGCGTCCGCGTCGGCCGGGATACGGACCGCGACAACGACGGTCCGCTGGTTGTACTCGGCGGTCGACGTATCCCACTCTCCACCGCAGGTGATCAGGACCAGGGTCTCTCCGCCGAGCTGGTCCTGGACACTATTGAAGACGTCGGACGGTGACGAGTCGGATGCCGCCTGAGAGACAGACCGGACCTCGTAGCGGTACAGGCCGCCGTCCTCGCCGGTCACCTCGATGATCGCGCCCGGCTCCAGTTCGGCGATCGCGTAGAACGGACCCTCAGGGACGTTCCACCAGTTCAGGTGGCCGGAGATCACCATCGGACCGTCTTCGCCGAGCCGGCTGGTTTCCAGGTACCAGGAGGCGTCGTCCGGGCCCGTCGGCTCCTGCATCTCGCCGTTGACCGTCTCCAGGTACTCGAGGTCATGGTCGACGTCCGCGTCCTCGATGGCGATATGGACCGGGAGTTCGCCACGCTCACATTCAGGGGCATCCGCCGGGTCGGGCGTCGGCGCCAAGGAGGCCGCGGTCACCTCCTGGGCGCTCGGCGATGGGCTCTCGAATGACGGCTCGTCGCTGTCCGGGCTCGGCGAAGGGTCGATCTGGTCGTTGGGGGAAGTTGCGACGGGGCAGCCGGCCTCCGCCGCGGCGCTGGACCGACCATTCCCGTCGCCAGGACCGGAGCCGTCCCCGGCGCCGGAACCGTCACCCGGTCCGGGGCCGTCGCTGTTGTCCGGCTCCGGGCTCTCCTCCGAGCCTGCCACCATGCCCGGTCCCTGGGCGATGGTCCCGGGATCGACGCCGGTGTTGGGGTACTTGCCCGGCGGCTGGTTGCTCGGCTTCGGCTTGCCGGAGGGGCTGCCGGAGGGGCTGCCGGACGCCGGCGGCTGCTTGCAGTTGTAGACGTTGACGTAGGTGGTCTGCCCCTCGACCACGCCGATGTACCCGTCCTCGACGATCGTCGAGCTGATGTAGCACGGCTTGCCGTCCTGCTCATGGACGAGGTAGGTCCCGGGGTCGATGTCTGCAAAGGTCAGCCGACCGTTCGGGCCGGTGGAGCCGTCGGTGAGCGGCTCCAGGTCGCCGTCCTCGACCACGAGCAGGTCGAACACGACCCCGCCCTCGTAGATCTCGCAGTTTACGGCCGCCGTGTACGTGTAGGTGGAGCAGAGGTACTTGGTGACGATGATCGTGCCGTAGGGGTCGTAGGGCACGTTGTACCAGTGGCAAGTGATCTCGTCGCCCGGGTTGACCTGGACGGTCAGCGGGTTGCCGACCTGGAGCGGGTAGGGCTGGACCGCGTCGACGCTGGTCCCGGTGCACCTCGTGATGAAGACGTAGGCCGTATCCGGCGGGAGGGTCTCGGTGAAGACGTACTCACCGGGCTGGATCCCGCCGAACATCACCGCACCGTCGATGGAGTCGCCGGTGTCGGTCTGGGAGGCGTAGCCATCCGGCCCTTCGGCGTTGAACTGGACGCCGTTGGCCACCTCGGTGCAGTCCATCTCCGGGTCAGCGCCCCAGGCGGCGTAGTCGTATCCCGCCGGGCAGGTCCACTTGTAGATGTAGACCGTGCCGGGGTCGTCGCTGTAGATGTTGAAGAAGTGGCAGACCCAGCGGGAAGACTCACCTTCGGCGATCTGGACCGGAACGGACCACGTCTCGTCCATCCCATAGGTGACGAATGTGCCGTCAGGCGTGCCGCCCTCCGGGTAGCAGGTACCGATCAGGACGCCCATGTAGCCCGCGGGCGGTGTCTCCGTGATAGTCCATTCGCCCGGCCCCAGACCGTCGAAGTCCACGCGGCCCGGACCGTCATTGCCCGACGCGCCGGTCAGGCTGACCTCCGCCTGGGAGACGGTGAACTGGACCCCGTTGGCCACCTCGGTGCAGTCGGCATAGGGATCGGTCTCCTGCGTCACCTCGTAGCCGACCGGGCAGGACCACTTGTGGACGGTGATCCCGTTGTCCCACGGGATGTTGTAGAAGTGGCAGACACCCTGGAACACGGCTTCGTCGATGGAGAACTGGTAGGGCTGGCCCACGGTGATCGGCGCGAAGTCGCCCGGCTCCTCGAGGTAGTCGTAGCAGCGGTAGAACCCCTCGGGCTGGTACGGCGAGGCGAGCTCGGTGAGGTCGTAACTCCCGGACTGGAGCTCTTCGAACCGTGCCGCTCCTGGCTGGAAGGTGCCGGTCACGAGGGTCGTCTCGCTGGTGGTCGGCGCAGTCTGGGCGAGACGGAACGCGATCCCGTCGACCGCGCCGGAGCAATCTAGGACCGGGTTGGCTCCTGCAGCGGTGTAGTCGTAACCCACCGGGCAGACCCATTTGAAGACGTTGATCGCCGTGCCGACGGAAACGTTGTACACGTCACACGTGATGGCATACGTGGTGTCGTCCGGGATCTCGAACGCGTACGGGGACCCCACTGGGGTGGAGACGTAGCCGGCAGGCAAGCCGTCCGCGCCGGAACAGCTGAACCAGGCCTGCTCGCTGACAGCGAATCTCGCGGTCGGGCGTTCCGTCAGGGTCCAGGATCCGGGGCCGACCCCGGTGAAGGTCGCAATCCCGTCATCCGCCGTCGTCGCGACCTGCCCGGTTGGCATCGGGTCGGTCTGGTTCAGGTCGAACGTGATGCCACCGAGTTCCTCGGTGCAGGTCAGCTCGAGGTTCGTCGTGTTCGGCGCGTCCGAGGGCAGCGGCGGGCACGTCCACTTCCGGATGGTGACGCTGTTGTCGGTGTCGGCCGACCCGACCTGATCGGGGATGTTGTACCAGCGGCAAACCCCTTCGAACGTCTCGCCTTCCTCGACCTCGAAGGTGAATGGCTCGCCGACCGGGGCGGCTTCATATCCCGGCTGGCCGAAGCCGAAGTCCGTGCAGTAGCGGAACCCGTCGACACCGGCCGGGTAATCCGTGGACGGGACCTCCGAAAGATTCCAGGTGCCTGACTCGATCGAGTCCAGGGTCGCGGCGCCGTTCGCGTCCGTCGTGATGGTGATGCTCTCGGCCGTCGGGGCGGAACGCTCGACGAGGAAATCCACCCCTTCAAGCGGCGTGGTGCAATCCATCTCCGGGTCGCTGTCCGGGTCCGTGTAGTCATACCCGGCCGGGCACTCCCACTTGGTGATGCTGATGGCCGGATCAGTCGTGCTGGCCGACGGGTCGCCGGACGGCGATCCGCTGCCTGACGGGGATCCTGACGCGTCCTGGCCGGGGACGTTGTACCAGCGGCAGACGCCCTCGAACGTTTCGCCTTCCTCGACCTCGAAGCTGAAGACGTCCTCGACCGCCGTCTCCTCGTAGCCGGGCTGGCCGAAGCCGAAGTCGGTGCAGTACCGGAAGCCGGTGGCGCCGGCCGGGTACTCCTCAGAGGCGACCTCGCTCAGTTCCCATGAGCCTGGCTCGAGCTGATCGACGACCACGAGGCCACCGGGATCCGTAGTGATCGTCTGGCTGTCAGCGGTCGGTTCAGTCCGCTGCAGCAGGAAGTCGATCTCCTCCAGCGGCGTGGTGCAGTCCATCTCGGGGTCGGAGTCCGGATCCCGGAAGTCGTAGCCGGCCGGGCACTCCCACTTGGAGATGGTGATGGCCGGATCGGTTCCTTCCTCGACCAGGTACCAATCGCAGGAGACGGTCTCGTCCATCCCGACCGTGACCGGGTTGACGACCACTTCCACCAGACGAGCCACGTCGGTGGCAGGCAGACCCGCCCCCTCGCAGGTCACCGAGAATGCGGACTGGTATCCCGTCGGGAGCGTGGACTGCAATTCGTAGTCGCCAGCCATGAGGCCGGTGAACCGGACAATCCCGTCCGGCTCAGGCGGACCGGTCTGGCCGGTGGTGCCAGGCGGATCGAGCGTGACGCTGACCCCGTTGACCGGGTCCGTGCAGAGCTGTGACAGGTCGTCGGAGCTGGTCGCGTCCAGGACCGACGCGGGACAACCCCAGACCGCCAGCTCGATGGCGCCATTCCCGCTCGGCTCGGCGGATGGCGACGGGTCTTCTGATGGCTCGAATGACGGCTCGCCAGCGTCCAGGGACGGCACTTCCTCCAGGGACGGCTCCTCGTCCAGCGAGGGCTCCGGCTCGACCGGTGGTTCCCCTTCCTGGTTGACCGGTGGGAGCTCGGCCGGGTCGGACGCCGACGGGTCGGTGGTCCCATTGACGGTTCCGGCTGTGCCGTTCGACGCGGCCAGCGCGCCTCGACCGCCTGCATCGATGAGGGGAACGGCCAGGGCCAACAACAGGCTGAGGGCCATGGCCAACTGGACCAGGCGTGGGATGGTCCGGATCCACATAGGTGACTTCGAAGACATGCGCGCGACCTCCAATTAACCAGTAACCCGGGCGACGCGACCCGCGATCAGCCGGGGCGACGTCGTCGTCCATTTGCGCCGGTCACCGATACCGGCAGGGTCCAGAGAACGCGGAGTCGGTCCATGCCCCGGACGATTCCCCGAGCGGAATCGATGGGCATGGAGTGGTCGCGCTCGCAGGACGCCTCTAAGGACCGAGTATGGGGAGGGCGGATTATGCGCGAATGGGTAGATCTACTCATTCGACCCTGAATGAGTGAAGTGACCAGATCGCGTGATGCGAAGGGTACGAAAGCGGGGAAGGAGTCGGACCACCCCGGGGGCGCGGCTCAGAGGGCTGGAGGGCGACTCCGGGTTCTGGCCGCGGTCGCGCTGCCAGGTCCTTCGCCAGCACGCTCGCGATGATAGATCACGGCAGCCGCTGTCCGGCTGTGGACCTGGAGCTTGAGCAGGATATTGGCGACGTGGCGCATGGCCGTTCGCGGGCTGATGAACAGCCGGTCGCCGATCTCGCGGTCGGTGATACCCTCGGCGAGGAGTGCGAGGACCTCACGTTCCCTGCTGGTGAGTGGCTCCCGGCCATCTCGCGGTTTCCCGTTCGTCGTTCCGGAGTGGGAATGGGCGGACAACGTCCCGGGATCGGTGTCGGCCAGTGGGCCACCCGCGGAGAGGGTATCCAGGAGGTCGAAGGCGGCACGGGTCATGGTCGGGAACGACATGCCGGACCCCTCCTGCTGGCACTGATCAGCGGCGTGGCGTTCGAGGGCAGCGGTAGTCCGGGCGAGCGTCTCGTAGGCGAGCGCATCGTCGGATGCTTCCAGGCAGTAGGCGATGCTGGTTCTCAGCGCTCGGTTGGCAGCCGCAAGGCGTAGGGCGGCATGAGGGTGTCCGGTTGCGGCGGCGATCGCGGCGATCAGGTTGGTAGCGTCCAACACACTCTCACGGGCCGAGAGGTTCGTCGCGATCTGGAGCGCTTCCCGGAGCGGGGGAAGCGCGGCGGCCCAGTTGCGTTCCGTCACGGCGACCGTCGCCAGGCCGACAAGCGCGAAGGTCGTGCCCCACGCATCGCCGTTGACCCGGTGTTCGCGCTCGGCGACGCGGAGGTGGGCGGCAGCGGCGGCCGTCTCACCCCGCAGGAGCAGGACATCGCCGAGATCACAGCGAGCCAGGGCCATCCATTGGCGCTCGCCGAGCCGGGAGAACAGGTCGACGGCGCGCTGGCACGGCCCCAGGGCGGCCTCGATATCGCCAGCGGTCCGGTAGATCGATCCCAGCAGTTTCTCCGACACGGCGGCGAGCAGGACGTCGCCCGTCTGATCGTAGTAGTCGCGAGCACGCTCGGCTGCGGCGATGGCCGGCTGGATACGGGCCTGGGTCCGGGCGATAGCGGCGATCGTCAACCAGAAGCGCGCCATGTCATCCGGTGAGACCGCATCGAAGTCCACCTGAGTCAGGATGTGATTGCACCACGTCAGCCCTTCGGTCCGGAACGACTGGAGCGTCCAGAACGGCCCGAGGCGGATGGCGAAGCGGATCAGGCGGGGCGCGTCGTTGGATTCCTCCAGCCAGGTCAGGGCCGACCGGATAGCGGGCAGGAGCGCCGCGCACCAGGCGAAGCTTGCCGGGTGGTACCGGTCGGATGGAAACGGGACGGTGTGGGCTTCGACCTCGTCCAGAGCCCAGCGCGCCAACCGGACCCGGGCGAACGGCTCCTCGCCAGCGCTCCGGAGACGCTCCAACCCGTACTGCCGGAGCGTTTCCAGCATGCGAAACCATGACTTGGTCTCCCCGGCCACCGGCGAGGGGATCTGCTCCACCAGGCTCTTGTCGACCAGTGAGGCGATAACGCCTTCGGCGTCCTGGTCGCAGGCCTCGGCCGCGGACAGGGGGAACGGGCCGGGAAGGAGCGCGAGATGGCGGAACATGCGCTGCTCGGTAGGCGAGAGCAGATCATAGGACCATGCGGCGACGGCTCGGAGCCCCCGGTGGCGATCGGTCCGGGCGTCCATTTCCGCGAATGACCGGTCCGGGCGATCCAGCAGTGACGGGTCGTGCTCCAGCCGGGCGACGAGGAACGGCAGGGGAATGGACCGGGTCCGGGCAGCGGCGAGTTCAATCGCCAGGGGCAATCCGTCAAGCCGCCGGCAGAGCCGGGCGACATCGTCGGCGCTGTCATCGTCCAGCGTGAAGCCGGGCCGCACGGCCCGCATCCGCCGTACGAACAGGCGGACCGCGGGAGAACGGGCGATGACGCGGACGCCAGAGGGCGTACCGTCATCGGGAGGTGCCGCGAGGGGCATGAGTGGGAACTCACGCTCACCGGCAAGGTGGAGCGGCTCGCGAGATGTGATGAGCAGCCGAGTGCCGGGACATTCGGCTACCAGGGCCTCGATCACCTCGGTGCCGGGAAGCAGATGTTCGAGGTTGTCCAGCACGAGCAACAGCGGCCCCGAGGTGATCTGCTGGTTGACGAGATCGACCAGTGCCTCGCTGGTCGGAGCGCTGCCGTCGAGTGCCCGGCCGATCGTCGGGGCGAGCAGGGAAGGGGTAGGGATCCCGGCCAGTGGGATGGGAACGACCCGGGCAGCGTCCTGCATTGCGTCGGCGACCGCGTTGGCCAGGGTCGTCTTGCCTACGCCACCGGGTCCGGTGATCGTGACGAGGCGGACGTCGGGCTCCTTCAACCAGCCGGACAGCGTGCTGAGCTCGGCATCCCGTCCGATCAGATCGCACGAGGATTCACCATCGTGGGCATCACCACGTGACGGGTCACCATGGACGGGTTCCGGAGCCGACGCGCCCGATCTGGAGTAGGTGGTTGCCACCTGGCACCATCCAACCGAAGTCCCTACGGAACAGGAACTACGGGTATACGGGTATGCGGAAGGTGGATCGTTGGCCTATCGTACCGCTGACAGTTGGGAACCTCAATAGTCTCAGCGGCCAATCCGGACGTGACCTGATTGGGATGGGACCGGGAGCGCGGGGACGATGGCGACGGCGACAGAACGGTATCAGCAGGCAGTGGCCCGGTGGGCGGTCTCGACAGCAACGGTCGAGGACACCGCAGGCATCCTCGAGATCGATAGGACGGTCGTAGCAGGAGCCACAGATCGGGCGGGCCGGATCGCGGCCGCGATCGCGGACGGGCGTTGCCTGGTCGCGCGGGAGGCAGGGGTAGCTGGAGCTCCGCTGAGCGGCTTCGCCATTACCGACCATTCCCTGTTTGAGCGGCCGTTCCTGTCGTTGCTCATCGTCGCGGCGGACGCCCGCCGGCAGGGTGTCGGGTCGGCACTGTTGCAACAGGTCATCGCGGAAACCAGGGGCGACCGGCTATTCACGTCGACCAATGAGTCCAACGTCCCGATGCGGATGCTGGCCGGTCGACTCGGCTTCGTCGCCAGTGGGTACATCGAGAACCTCGACGACGGCGACCCGGAACTGATCTATATCCGCTGGCTGAATGGAGCTGGCCCGGCGATCATCCCGGCTCCGTCCGAGCCACCGGAGTAGCGGTTGTGCGGTGATCCCGGACGTACCTGTCATCGGTTGTCAGGTTGGGGCCGTATGCTCCTGCGCTGGAGGGCCGGGACTTCCGGCTCGAACGTCAACGGAGAAACGGACAGACGATGACCGACACGACGAACACCATGCAGCTCTCTGGCACCGCGCACGCGACGTTCGAGATCACGCGGTGGGACCCGGTCGCCGCCATCGATCCGGGCATCCCGGCTGATGTCGCGAGCGTGATGGTCGGCAAGGCGTTCTCCGGGGACCTGGCCGGGACCAGCCTCGCGCACCTGGTGACCTGCTCGGCGGAGGGACGGGAGGGTGCTGGCTACGTCGCGACCGAGGCCTTCACCGGAACGCTGGCCGGACGGACGGGCACGTTCGTCATGCAGCATGCCGGGATCGTCGGCGACGGTCCGGGCCCGCGACAGTTCGGCGCCGTCGTCCCCGGCAGCGCCACCGGAGACCTGGCCGGGCTGCAGGGCGACTGCCTGTTCGAGCACGACGCGCAGGGTGCCCGCGTCACCATCACCTGGCGCCTGCCATCCTGACGATCAAGGGGGCCGGGCACGGGGTCGCGATGGTATCCCGGGGCCTAGCCCGAAACCGGCCGATCAGACCTCGACGAGTTCGGTCAGGACGCCGGCGCAGGCCTCGGGGTGAATGAAGGCGACCCGCCAGCCGTGCAGCCCAATCCGTGGGGTGCGGTCGATGAGGCGGACGCCGGCCGCGACGAGGCGGTTTAGCTCGGCGGCGAGGTCATCGACGCGGTAGGCGGCGTGGTGCATGCCGTCACCGCGCTTCGCGTGGAACCGGGCGATGGCGCCATTGGGGTCGAGCGGGCTGATCAGCTCGACGTAGCCCGGCGGGGCGTGGAATGCCGCCACCTCGACTCCCTGGTCTGTCACGACCTCTCGCCCGGCCGGGGCGAACCCCAGCGCCTCGTACCGGACAACCGCCGCCGCCAGGTCCCCCACGACGATGCCGACATGGTGCAGCGTCATACCCGGGCCGGTGATCGGCGAGGCGTCGTGGGGGAAGGAATCGTTGGCCATCATCGATCTCCTAGAGATGGGACACGGAAACGCCCGCCCCGGAGGGGCGGGCGCCGCGCGATCAGATCACTACCCGAAACGCTAGTCGCTGTTGCCGGCCGCATTCGCCGTCTCGCCCAGCTTCCAGAAGGCGAGGCTCGGGGCGTTAGCGATGTCGGTAACCGGCTCGCCGTTCTCATCAAGGACCGAGACCAACCGGTCCTCGCCATTGACCGTGATCTTCTGCCCGCGTGATCGCTTGCCGGTCGTCTCGAAGTACGCCCGGAGGACGGTGTCGGCGCAGGGAGCGGCGTAGGTTCCGCCTTCGCCGCCATACTCGAGCAGGACCGAGACGACGATCTCCGGCTCCTCGTACGGAGCCCAGCACGTGAACCAGGCGTGCTGGTTCAGGTACTTGTTATTCTCGTCCAGCTCTTCCAAGCCCTCTTCCGAGGGGGCAACCTCCGCTGTCCCGGTCTTGCCGGCGATCCGGATGATGTCCTTCTCCTCAGTGCCGGGTGGGTTGGTCCGCGGCCAGGCAAGTTCGGTCGATCGCGTCATATCGGCGAGTTGCACCGAACTCACTGAGCCGTTGAGTTGGGAATTAGGATTCTCATAGTAGTTGACGACGTTGTACATCGCTTTCCGCACCGGCTCGAGATGCTCCGGCTTGAAATCCGTCTTGCGCAGTGGCTCCGGCCGCTCGTACGGAATCCGCTCGGCCTCGCCGGACAGCGGTTCCGGCGTGCCGTCAGTCGCGACGGATTCCGACGCTCCGCGGATCGTCTCGTGGATCAGGTTCGGTCGGTAGATCGTGCCGTGGTTGGCGAGGGCAGCCGTGTTGACCGCCATCTGAAGCGGGGTGACCTGGACCATGCCTTGGCCGATCGAGGACAGGATCGTGTCACCTGCTGTCCAACCAGCCCCGCCGAACGTATCTTTCAGATATTCCTGACTGGGCATGAGTCCTGTCGGTTCGCCACCCAGAATGATTTCGGTTCGCCGGCTGAACCAGAACTGGTCGACCATATTCTTGTGGAACAGGTCAATTCCCAGTCCGTTGAATTCCTTAGGATCTTCGATGCCAACGTTGATGAGGTTCCCGTCAGGATCGAAGTCGAGATCCATGTAGAAAAGTCCCTCAACATCTTTTGTTCCGGTATTGTAGAAGAAGACATCACAGGAGGTGCGCAGAGCTTCATCGAGATTCATCGCACCATGCCCATCCCAGAAGTTCCAGCATGGGTGCGGATTAGGGTCTACTAGGTTGTTGTTGCTCTTGGGCAGACCAAGTCCACCCGTACAGACGTAGGTCGTCTCCGGGGTAAGTGTGCCTTCCTTGAGCGCGGCGGCGGCGAGGAAACTCTTGAAGGTCGATCCCGGTGGCTGTGCGGACGCGATGGCCCGGTTGAAGTATGGAGCGCCACTGGCGGGGTCCGTCAGCTCATCGAACAGCGCGGAGGAGATGCCCTGCGACAGCAACTCGTTGTCGAACTGCGGGTAGCTGACCATCGCCAACACGTCTCCGTTCCGTGGGTCGATCGCGACCACGGCCCCGGAGTTCGCCCGCTGCTTGCCCTCCATGTTGTCCTTGGACCTGCGGTCCTCGTTGCTGTACTCGATGTAGCTCTTCAGTGCCCGCGTCGCGGCGGACTGGAGCTCCAGGTCGATCGTCAGCGAGACGCTCTCGCCGGACGACGCCTCCTGGTTGAAGTTCTCGGAGCCGGGCGCGATGCCGATCTCGTTGCCGAGCGCGTCGCGGAGGACCATCTGGACGCCCTTCTGGCCCCTCAGGGTTTTCTCCAGCGCCTTCTCCAGGCCGTCCTTGCCGATCCGGTCGTTGTCGGCGTAGATCTTCGCGCCGCCGTCAGTAAGGTTCTCGTTGATGTCCTCTTCGCTGACCGGACCGACGAAGCCGAGGATGTGCGACATCGACGCGCCTCCGGGGTAGCGCCGGACGAGGACCGTGCCGTCCACCCGCACGCCGGGGAGGAACAACTTGTTGGCCTCGATCAGCATCGCCGTCTCGCGCTCGACGCCGGTCTTGACGATGATCGGGTTGCTGGAGTCGGAGAACGTGTTCTCCAGCTGGTAGTCCAGCTGGTTCATCACGCTCAGCCCCGGGATGTGGCGGCTCTCGGATCGCCAGCGAGCGGCTTCGTCGATGGACAGCGGCCCGCCAAGCTGGATGACGTAGTTCAGCTCCTCGGCCTTGTAGATGGCATCGACGGCCTCCGTCAGCGCCTGGCCGGTCCGGTTCCGCTTCTGCTGGATCAGCGTGTAGACGGCGTCCTTCTGGTCGGCGGGGATCGCCCGCGGGTTGACGACCAGCACGTCCGGCAACTGGAGTTCGGAGATCAGCTGGTCGAGCACCCGGCGGCGCTCCGCGGGCTGGTCGTCCTGGCTGGGAAGCAGTTCGGGGATCACCTCGACCTGGAATGCTGTCTCGTTCTTGGCCAGCAACCGGCCCTTGCGGTCGTAGATCAGGCCGCGGGCTGCGGGCAGCGTCTTCCGGTACTGGGTGTTCCCCCGGGCCGCAGACACGGCCTGCTCGTGGTCGACGATCTGGAGGTAGCCCAGCCGCCCGGCCAGCGCCGCGAAGCCGCCGACGATCGCCGTCTTCGCGATAAGCATCCGCCGGGTGATGAAGACGCGCTCGAACGATTCCGGCATCGACCGGCGACCGCGTCCCGTCTCCTGGAACTGCATGCGTCTGCGACGAGCCATCAGCGACTGACCTCCGGGAAGCGGCGAGCGAACCAGCTCGCGATGAGGAAGAGCGGGGGAACGAAGACCGCGCAGAGGAACGCCTGCGTGACGAGGACTGGCAACGTGGCGCGTCCGGGTACTTCACCGGTTCCCAGCAGCCCCGCGAGAACCGCCAGGACGAAAGGCTGCACGATCGCGGCGATCACGGTCAGGATCAGCGGGATCATCAGCGTCGAACGCAGGACCCGCTGCCGGGCCAGCCCGGCGATGAGCACGGCCGAGAGCAGCGCCAGGCCGTTCATCCCCAGCGGCGCCAGCGTCAGCAGATCCAGGGTGACGCCGAGGATTGCCGCCAGCACGATCCCGGCCGGAATCCCGTTCAGGCCCGTCCAGACGACGAGCAGGACCAGAGCGACGTTGGGCTGAACTTCCAGCGGCCACCAGACCGGCAGGACGGTGGCCTGGATAAAGGTCGCGGCGATCAGAAGCGCCGCGAACAGCACCCGGCCGATCATCGGGGCCGGTCGGACATGGTCGGGAGAGAGATCGCGACACCGGTTCGAGGTGCGCCGGCTGGACAGGTTCGGCGCGACACGGCGACCTCGGACAGGAGAATGACGGCCGCGACGGACCGCGAATCGACAGATCGGAACGATCCCGCGGGCCACCTTCGGCGGTGCGTAAAAGGGGTGCTGCGGCCTGCGGGTTATGTCCCGGAGTCTACCATGCAGGCTGGGCCAGACTGTCCGTACAGCTCTGACCCGTAGCGAAGGTTTGCCTCGGCGCTGCGGTGTCGGACCGGCACCGGGCTACCCGTGGAGGGCGCGCCCCACGGCATTCTGGTGGGCCGCGATCTCGAAGGTGTCGTCCAGCGGGGGCAGGGTGACGCTGCCGTGGCGGCGGTTCAGCGCCCGCTCGATCAGCCAGTCGGCAAGTACCGGGTTCTTGGGAAGCAGCGAGCCATGCATGTAACAGCCGATGGCGTTGCGGTACATCGCCCCCTCGGTCCCGTCCCGCCCGTTGTTGCCACGTCCGGCCCGCACCCGCCCGAGCGGCTGGCAGCCGGGCCCAAGGGTCGTCAGGCCGCTGTGGTTCTCGAACCCGACCAGTTCGCCGATCGGCGAGTCGATCACGATGTTGCCGATGAACCGCTCCGGCCCGGCGACCGTCGTCGCGTCGAACAGGCTGATCCCCGGCAGGACCTCGCCATCGTGTGGATGGTAGCCGTGGCCGAGGAGCTGATAGCCGCCGCAAACGGCCAGCAGTGCCGCGCCGTCCTCAACCGCGGCCCTGAGGGCGTCGCCCTTGGTGCCCTGCAGGTCGTGGGCGACGTTGACCTGCTCCTGGTCCTGCCCTCCGCCCCAGAAATAGAGGTCGGCGTCCGGCATGGGGTCGCCCAGCCCGGACAGGACAGTCGTGACCGTGATCCCGCGCCACCGGGATCGCTGTTCCAGGGCGGCGACGTTGCCGCGGTCGCCATAGATGTTCATCTCGCGACCGTAGAGCCAGGCAATGGTCAGATCATGATCCATGTGACGTGTCCTCCGTCGGGGTGCCGGGTGATGGGTTGGTGAGTGGGACGGTTTGTGTGCAAGCCGGGGACGCTACTGGCGCCAGAACGCCTCGACGACGCCGCGCTCGGCCAATGCCGCCCGGATGTTAAGCATCGCCGTGTAGGTTGGGAGGATGTAGCCACTGCCGCCTTCGGGCAGCGACCGGATGAACGCGGTCAGGGCGGCGGGAAGATCGCCGGAAATTGAGGTGATCCGGTCAGTCCCGACGCCGGCGTACTTCAGCCGGTTAGCCATGGCCGGCGCCCGGAGTCCGGCCGTCGTCAGCGGGGTATCGCCGGCGGCGAGCAACTCGAAGTCGACGTCCCACAGCCACGAGACATCGCGGCCATCGGCGTCGAGGTCGTTGATCGCGATCATCGTCGGCTGTTCGAGCTGGCCGTCGGCCATCGTCAGCATCCGGAGAACCTCGTTGAAGCCCGTCGGGTTCTTGACCAGCGCCAGCGTCAGCGTCCGCCCGTCGACCTGGACCCGCTCGATCCGGCCGAACGCCGACCGGAAGGCCCGGAGCGCGTCCTGGATGGTGGTGCTGCCCACCCCGAGCGCCCGGGCAGCGGCCGTGGCGGCCAGCGCGTTGTAGGCGTTGTACAGCCCCGGCACGCCGACCTGGACCGGGATCGTCATGGCCGGCGGACCGGCGACATCGACGTACATCGACAGCGAGTCGACGCCGTCCAGGCGGATATGGTCGCCGGCGAAGGCGAGTATCGGGCGGCGATGCGTCCCATCCGCCGTCCGCCACGCGCCGAGGTGACCGACATAGAGCGCGTCGTAGACGAGCGGCTGGCCGGTCCGCTGGCTACGGATCGTGTCGGCGGCGTGCGGCAGCTCCTTGAGCTGGATGGCCGGGTTGCTGTCCTTGATGCCGAACGGCAGGACCCTTGCCCGCACGCCGGAGACGATCTGGGCGATCTGCGGATCGTCCACATTGGCGACGACGATGGCGTCGGACGGGAGCTCGGCCAGGGCCGCTTCCCAGTTCCGGGCGATCGAGGCCAGCTCACCGTAGCGGTCCAGCTGGTCGCGGAACAGGTTGTTGAGCAGCACCACCTTCGGCCGGATGCGGCGGAGCAGTTCCGGGAAGGCGGCCTCGTCGGCCTCGATCACGCCGACGTCGCCCCGGAGGCGGCCCGTCGGGCCCGTCCGTTCCGCGAAGGATGCTGTTACCCCGCGAACGAGGTTGGAGCCGGAGCGGTTGTGGACGACGTCTGCGCCGTCGGCGATCAGGATGTCGGCGAGCATCCGGCTGACGGTGGTCTTGCCGTTGGTGCCGGCGACCAGCGCGACGCCGCGGGGCAACTGGCGGCTAAGCTTGCCAAGCATGCCCGGGTCGATCCGGTCGGCGACGAGGCCAGGCGCGGCCGTCCCGCCCCGGCGGGCGCGGCGGAGACCGAGCAAGGTCAGGCGGGCGGCGGTCACGGCCGTAGCCAGCCGGAGGTCGGGGACGGGGAGCTTGCTCACGTCGGGTGGTCCTTCCTCAGGTGATGGCTGGGACACTCGGGTCAGGTGCTGAAAGGGTGGGTGGCAAGGGATGACGGGGCGATCAGCCGGCGAGTGGCGGGTCGGTCCCGCCGCTGCCCTCGTCTGACGGATCGGCGTCGCCGGATGGCGTCTCGTCCCGGTTCGGATCACTGGCCGGGGCGCCGCCCGTCCCGTCGCCGGTGGCGGGTTCGGTACTCGATGCCGGCTCTGTCGCATCGGCATCGGTTCCGGTGGCGTCGCCTGCTTCATCACCGGACGGGACGGGCTCGTTCGGCGTGACGGAGGTAGCGCCGGTGCCTTCCCGGGGACCCAGGATCACCGTCACGACCTCGAGGTTCTCGAAGTCCGCGTTCGGGATGACCGGAACGGTGATCTCGTCGCTGAGCGGATCGCTCTGGATGCCAGGCCCGACGGTCCCGATCAGCAGGCCGCCCGGGACGCCGCGGGATTGTGTCACGCCGTCGCTACTGGTCAGAACGGCGTCGCCGGGTTGCGGGTTGGCGTCGAGGTCGACGTATCGCATCTCCGCCCGGCCGCCGGCCTGCCACATCCCGTAGAGCATCCCGTCGCCCCCGTCGACGATCTCGACGCTGAGCGGACTGGCCTGGGTATCGATCAGCAGGGTGACCCGGGACTGGGTCGGGCCGACCTCGGTGATCTGTCCGACGTAGTTGTTCGGGTCGACGACCGCCTGTCCGACCATGACGCCGTCGTCCGATCCCTTGTCGATCGTGATGAACTTCTGGCTGTTGCTCGGGTCGCGGGCCAGCACACCGGCCGGGATGACCTCGAAGTCGGTGTACTTCTGCTCGATGCCGAGCTGCTGGCGGAGCTGCGTGTTCTCGCTCTCGGCATTCTGGAGGCGCATCGCCTCGGACCGGTAATAGTCCCGCTCGGCGATGATCGCGGCCATCTCGGCTTCGCTGTCCGACTCCCGCCCCCGAGCCATCGACCCGAACGTGCTGGTCACCGGCGCGATCAGCCGCTCGGCCGGGCGCTTGATCGGATCGAGCAGCCCCTGGCGATCCAGCAGGATCGTGGCGCCGCTGAGCACGACGAAGATGGCGAGCAGGACGAGGACCTTGCCGGTGTGGGGTCTGAGCACGCACGCCTCGCGGACGGATAGGGGCAGGGATGGTCAGGCCGGGACGCACGATCGCCGTCCGGCCCACACGGGAGGGCCGGGGGCGTCGGGTCAGCGGAGAACAGTCCGGCAAGGGTAGCACGGGCCTTCACGCGGTCCGGACAAATCCGGCATCACCTGGCGGCCCGTCAGCCTCAACGTCGGTGCACCTGATACCAGTGGCGTCCGGAGCCAACGGACCGGATACGACGAAGCCCACCGGAGATGTTCCGGCGGGCTTCGTAAAGGAGCGGGCGAGGGCGACGGCTTCGATCAGGATGCGCGCCGGATCTCCTGGCCACCCGCGAGGGCGCGCTCGTAGAGCTGGAGCGATTCGGCGACGCGGCCCGTCCCGCGGGCGACGCAGGTCAGCGGGTCCTCGGCGCGGAAGACGGGCATCCGGAGTTCGGCCTGGAGGCGACGGTCCAAACCGAGCAGCAGGGCCCCGCCGCCGGCCAGCGTCACGCCGTGCTCCATGATGTCGGCGACCAATTCGGGCGGGGTCTCCTCGATCGCCGTCTTGACCACCTCGATGATGGTGTTGATCGGCTGGCTGATCGCCTCACGCAGCTCGACGGACGAG
Source organism: Thermomicrobiales bacterium (assembly GCA_035944555.1). GTDB lineage: Bacteria > Chloroflexota > Chloroflexia > Thermomicrobiales > UBA6265 > CADCWK01. Next base: position 132,224 of record DASZAY010000026.1, on the reverse strand, counting down.
ATTTCGACCGACTTGGGCAGACCCGTCAGCAGGTCACGGCCGCGCAGGGTAACGCGAACCTCTTCCTCCAGCGGGTAGGCGGAGCCGGCCGCCATCTTGGCGTTCTCGGCTGTCCGCTCGCCGATGACGAGGTTGTGGTCGCGGCGGGCGTACTGGACGATCGCTTCGTCGATCTCGTCGCCGGCCACCCGGAGCGAGTGATTGACGACGATGCCGCCCAGCGAAATCACGGCGACCTCGGTGGTGCCACCGCCGATGTCGACGATCATCGACCCGATCGGCTCGTTGATGGGCAGCCCGGCGCCGATCGCGGCGGCCATCGGCTCCTCGATCGTGTAGGCCTCACGGGCGCCGGCCGACAGCGCCGCATCCTTGGCGGCCCGCTTCTCGACTTCCGTGACGCCGGAAGGGATCCCGATCACGACGCGAGGATGCGGCGCCATCAGGCGCTGCATGTGCACCTTCTTGATGAAGTAGTGGAGCATCATCTCGACGGTGTCGAAGTCGGCGATCACCCCGTCCTTGAGCGGCCGGACGGCGATGACGGAGTTCGGCGTTTTGCCGATCATCTCCTTGGCCTCGATGCCGACCGTGATCGCCCGCCGGGTCTTGGTGTCGATGGCGACCACCGACGGCTCGGAGATCACGATCCCCTTGCCGCGGACGTAGACCAGGGTGTTCGCCGTCCCGAGATCGATTCCGAGGTCACGGCTGAACAGGCCGAAGAAGGCCGAGAGGGGGCGAAACACCGGGGTGATACCTCCGCAGTTGGACAGGGCGACGTGCACCCGAACGGGATGCCGGAACGACCGGCGCCGGCGGGCAGCAGTCCGCAACGGTAGGGCAGCGTGATGGATGGGATGGGGCGTTGCGTCATCCGAGTATAGCAGCAGCCCTGTCGACCCCGGCCATCGCCAGTGGAAGCCGGGACTAACGGTTGATCGTCGTGGTGGGAAAGACGATCGGGGCCGGGGTCTGCGTGCCGGTCGCGCCGCTGCCACCTTGGTCTGAGATCACGACCAGGAGCATGACGACCAGCGCCGCCCCGGCGATAACCAGCCCCGCCATGATGATGACCCGGCGAAGGGACCAGCGGCTGACCGGGACGGGCTCGACGGAATCGCTCATACCGGCGCCTCCTTTCCGGGAGTGTCAGAGCGGGGCGCCCGCAGCGCCGCCCGGTCCTGTCGCGGCGTCATGCCTGGAGCGTGGTGCCCAGCTGCTCGACGAGGTAGTCGCGGCAGATGGTCAGGCTCTCGAGCGGGGTCGTCGTCGTCGAGTCGATCTCGACGGTCATCCAGCCTGTGTAGCCGACGTCGCGCAGTGCGGCGAGAACGGCCGGGAAGTCGACGCTGCCCCGGCCCAGCTCGCAGAAGAATGTCATCGCGTCGGTCCCCGACGAGTTGAGGTCCGGCCCGACCGGGGCGTCGTCGCCGATGTCCTTGAGGTGGACATACCCGATCCGCCTGCCATAGACGCGGATCAGGTCGACGGGATCCATCCCGGCGCCGGTCAGGTGGGCAGTGTCGGGGCAGAACCCGACAAGCTCCGGGTCGGTCCCGGCCATGATCGCGTCGATCTCGGCCCGGTCCTGAATCTCGGTGCCGAGATGGGGATGAACGCAGGCGTGGACGCCGAGTGCGGCGGTCCGCCGGGCGGCTTCCTCGATCGTCTGGCAGGCCTGCTTGAGCATCTCCGGCGTGGAGGGACCGGTCCTTGGGCCGCCCGGACCGAGCACGATGCGATCGACGCCGAGGGCGGCGAGGAACCGGGCGATCCGTTCGATCTCGGCGATCGTTTCCCCCGCCGTCACGGCATCCGAGAACCGGGCGCCGGCATAGAGGGCGCTCAGGCGCAGTCCCTCGCCGGCGAGCAGTGCGCGGAACGCGTCCGGGTCATCGGCATGGGCCAGGGCGAGATGGGTGAAGGTCTCACACGCCTGGAAACCCAGGCCAGACGCCTCGCGCATGCCGGTCTCCAGGTCGTCGCGCCAGGTGATCAGGTGGCAGGAGATCGGATTGGCACGCGAGGTCGTCAAGGGAGAACCTTTCTGTCCGGGAGGAGGCGGAACCGTCCAGCCGCGCCGTATCCAGTTCCGAGGCGGCCGGTGGAGCGGCGGACGGCGGTGCGGGCGGTACCGTCGCCGATGGGCCGAGTGGCTGTCAACGCCAGCCGGGGAGGCCCGCTGGATTGAGCGCCGGGTGGCGCGGGACTGGCCGGGACCGAGGTGTCTCCGGGGGTGGAGCGACCTGCCGGCTCTGTTGTCCCGGAAGTCCCCGTGTGGTGAAGGGTGACGAGGTTGACCCGCCCGGCTCCCGCTTCGACGATCAGGGACAGGCCGGTCGACGGGTCGTCGCGCGCCTGCCAGGCCGCGTTGACGATACTGGCGCCGTCCCAGGCGAACCCGTCGCCGAGGTCGAACGAGGATGACCCTCCAATGTCGACCCGGACCGGCACGTCGTCGGGCACCCGGAGGGTCGCGTTGCCCACCCCGACCCGGATCTGTCCGGACCCGCTGGACTGGTCGAGCATGACGTCGACCGAACCCACCCCGACCTGGATGAGCAGGTCGGTCAGCGTCATCCCGCTCAGGTCGACCCGGGCTGAACCGCGGCCGACCTCGACCAGCAGGTTGACCGGAACGTCGGGCGTCAGCGCGATGTCCCATTCGGTCGCATCGGGTTCCCGGGCCCAGCGCAGGACCGTCTCCGGGAAATTGGTAGCCGTCGCGCCGAAGTCGATGTGGAGGGCCTCATCGCTCATCGCGTACCCGTCGACCATCGCGGGGGCCGTCTGCGGGGTCAGAGACTCAGCCATCATGGCCGTGCCGGGCGGCAAGGGCGGGCCCGCCGGCAGCGTCGGACCGAGTTCCACCCGGCCCGTGTCCACCCGGACCTGCGCGGAGAGCCTCGTCGCCCCGTCCAGCGATTGTTCCCAGGACTGGTGGGCGGACCCGCTGGTGCCGACCCGGGTCAGCCCCCATGTCATGGCGACGGCGATTCCGCCCAGGACGATCAGGAGCGCGATCAGGCTGGCGAGCAGGCGTACGGCGATGGGCATGGAGCGACCTCGAGCCGGGTGATGCGGGACAGGCGGAACGACGCGGCCCGGGCACCCGACACCACGGCCGGTCCGGGCTGCTCAGGAACCCGGACACTGGTCATGGTCGGGCCTCCATGTTGTCCGGCCGTGGCGGGAACATGATCATCCGGTGACATCGTGGCTGGCGACTGCGCCGTGGCTGGCGGCGCTGCAACGGTTACGGTCGGGCTGCCGTGCGGACCGGCATGGTGGACCATTACACTGTACCGCTGATCCAGTACCCGGACCGCAGCTCGACCGGACCTTCCCATTTGTCCCGCCAGATACCTGCACGTCCCGCTCATCGCATAGGAAAGGAAACGTCGCCGTGGAGATCGAGAACGACCGAGGGGTATCCCGTCTGCTGGACGGTGCCTCCCCGGAGGTGCTGTCCGATGCCTACACCTTCACCGAGGGCCCGGTCTGGGTCGCGGGAGACGGCGAGGATGGCAGCCTGATCTTCAGTGACATCCCGACCAGCACAGCGCACCGCTGGCGACCGGGCGACCCGGTCGACAGGCCGTCGCCGGTCTTCCGGACGAATACCCGGAACGGCAACGGTATGACCATGGACGCCCAGGGCCGCATCCTCTGCTGTGAGCAGAACAGCCGCCAGCTCGTCCGCTTCTCGCTGGACGACCCGGACACCATCGAGGTGATCGCGTCCGAGTGGAACGGCAAGCGGCTGAACAGTCCCAACGACGTCGTGGTCCATGAGTCCGGCCGGATCTATTTCACTGACCCGATCTACGGGCTCGGTCCGGGGGGCGAGGGCAAGGAACAGCCGCACAGCGGGGTCTATCGCGTCGACCCCGATGGCGGGATCGCGCTCGTCGACGACCGCTTCCACCAGCCCAACGGCCTGGTCTTCACGCCGGACCAGCGCCAGTTGATCGTCAGCGACACCCAGCAGCAGGTCGTCCGCCGCTTCGATGTCCACGATGACGGGTCACTGACCGGTGGCGCTGTCTTCGTCGACATGCGGAAGACGGGAATGCCCGGCAGCCCGGACGGGATGACGATCGATACCGACGGCCGGCTCTGGGCCACCGGCCCGGGCGGGATCTGGGTGGTCGAGCAGAATGGTGAGGTCCTGGGTGTCCTACCGATCCCGCACCAGCCCGCCAACCTGACCTTTGGCGGCGCCGACCTGCGGACCCTGTTCGTCACCGCCGAGACCGGTATCTACGCCATCCAGACCAGTGTGACCGGAGTGGTCCCGGGTCCTGCCGCGGTGGCCGCCCGATGAGCGATCCCATCACGGACGACGGCGTCCCCGGCGAGGCGCCGGTGATCGATCACGGCACGGCGCTGGTCGCGCTCCAGTCGGCCTTCGCTGACTACCTTGATGCCGACGAGAATGACGTCGAGATCCTGCCCGACCAGGGTGATACCGAGGACGATATCGCCGTCGCTGGGGAGACCTGGACGCTGTACCTCAGCGGCTGGCCCGGTCCGCGACAGGTGTTCGTCGCGATCGAGGACGAGCCGGAGGACGGCGCGTCACCAGACGAGGTCGAGGCCGCCTGGCGGGCCGTCGTCCCTGACCACGTGCTGGCCGCCATCCGGGTCGCCGACGATGAGCTGGGTGGCGAGATCACCGCCTCGCTGATGGCGACCGGCGATCCGGTGTCGATGGGAGTCGCCGCCGCCGTGCGGTCCACGCCCGGCGCCTAGTTGGTGTCCGTTCCCGCACCGGAGAGTCAGTAACCCGGGGGCGTTTCAGGGTGAGCCGCCCCCGGGCCGCGTCAGCGCGTCCCGGTGAGGAATACGCCGTCGTCGAACCCGCCCCGCTCGGCCCGCTTCGCCGCCCGGATCGATTCGAGTTCGTCCCAGGTCAGACCGTGTGCGGCGACCAGCGCCCGCATGACCTCCAGCACGTCGGCCAGTTCCCGGACATCGGCGTCCGCCAGGTACTCGGCGACCTCTTCGGTCAGCTTGGTTCGCAGCGCCGGGACGTGCTCATCGATGGACAGCGTGCGGGTGATGGGCGTCTCGCCAGCCGCGCGGATGATCTCCGGGATCCGGTCACGGACCAGCTTGTCGTGGCGCATCACCGTGCCGCCCCGGTGCTGTCCGGCGCCCGGAACGCCCGCAGGACGTTGTCCCGCAGGATGGCCCGGGTGGCCCCATCGCCGAATCGCTCACGGAGTCCTGGCTTGAGGGTGCGCATCACGCTGGTCGCGTCGTAGCCGTACTGCGTCGTGGGCGGGTTGCAGACGACCGTCGCGTCGTCCGAGACCAGGATCTGGCTGAGGTGATCGGCGTCGATCAGCGCGGCGATCGCATCCAGTGATCGATCGGCCAGTGACGGCGGCCCGGCGTCGGCACCGGAGCGGCTGCTGAACGAGTCGAACTGGACTGCGATACCCATCGCCGCGAACCGGGCGTGGTCCTCCTGGGTCGACCGCTGGGCGTGGGCCCAGACCAGGCGCTCCGGGGGGAAGCCCTCCGCCTGCAACGTTTCGAGCACCCGCCCCAGCGGCCCCGCCAGCGGGCTGTGCAGGCCGATCGTCGCGCCGGTCTCGCCGGCGGCGATCGCAGCGGCGCGATGGATCGTCGTCTCGTCCGGGGTCGGGCCGTCGTCGCTGGTCGCGATCTTGACGAAGCCAGCCCGCACGCCGCTGCCGTCGATCCCGCCGGTCAGCTCCAGGGAGAACCGCTGGGCCAGCTGGGCGACGGACAGCGTCTGCCAGCCGGGCGGGCGCTTGGCGAGGTAGATGCCGGTCGGGCAGACGATATGCAGCCCGGTTGCGCCCGAGACGTCCCGCAGCAGCGCGACGTTCCGTCCGACGCCCAGCGTCGTCCACTCGATCAGCAGATCGACGCCCTGCGCCCGGAGCTCCCGCGCCCGGTTGACCGCCGCCCCCCGGACCACGCCCCAGTCGACGTCCATATAGCCAGGTGCGTTGGCGGGCTGGAAGTCGACGAACAGGTGCTCGTGAGCAAGCGCCCGGTGGATATCCCGCCCGGAAACCGGGCCGCGGACCGTCTGGAGTATCACGTCGTCGGTGGGCATGGGGTTCCTGTCATCGCGTCGCGCGCGCGTCGTCCTGTCGGTCACGGGTGACACGCCGGTACCCATCGGCGGCGGCCAGGAGTGCGAATCCGGCGACCAGCCAGAGTGGCTCCCAGAGCAGGAGGTACCAGCGTACGGCGTGCTCGCCCATCGACGGTGGGATGTCGATCACCCCGGCCAGTGCGAGGGCAGCCTGGGTGATTCCGGCCGCGCCATACAGTGTCAGGCCGGCTCCACCAGCGTACCCGAGGGCCAACAGGACACGGCGCGGGACCAGGTGCCGTCCGGTCAGACCCGCGAGCAGTGCGGCGCCCAGGACGGCGACCAGCAGCCGGGCAACGGCCGATGCCCCGACCGTCGCGATGAACGCAGGCTCGCGTTCCCGGGCCTGTTCCTGGATCCGGGTGCCGAGGGTGTTGACTCCCAGGTCGCTGCCCATCGCCCAGGCGACCGACAGCAGGCCCGTTCCGATACCCCAGCCGATCGCGACGAGGGCCGCGATCCTGGGGATCTGGCGTCTGCGGCTCACAGAGCTTCCTCGATAGGAATCGGCGCCGGGCATGGCCGTCGGTGACTCATCGGATTCCGGGAAAGCGTCCAGGGGATGTGCAGGTCAGGGCGACCGGCTGCTGCCGGTTCTGGTTCCGGTCAGGGAACGGCTACGCCACGCCGGCCCGTTTCCGCTCCTTCTTCCGAACCGGGGATGGCGGTGGGGCCGGCTCGGTGTGCGTCAGGCGGGTGCCTCTGCCCGTCCCCCGGTCACGATCGTAGTCGGCGTAGGAGCCGGGGTAGTCGTGGACCAGCCCACCACGGACCTCGATGATCCGGGTACAGGTCCGGTCGAGGAAGTAGCGATCGTGCGACACCGTCAGGAGGGTGCCGGCATAGTCGGCCAGCGCCTCCTCGAGCACCTCGATCGACGCGATGTCGAGGTTGTTGGTCGGCTCGTCCAGGATCAGCAGGTTGGCGCCCTGCAGCACCAGCGTGCCGAACAGCAGCCGGCTCCGCTCGCCGCCGCTCAGGTCGCCAACCCGGCTCTCGGCCGTGTGAGCGTCGAAGCCGATCGACCCGAGGAATCCCCGTGCCCGCCCTTCGTCGAGGGCCGCTGAGCGCCGGACCAAGTCGAGAGGGGTCTGGCCGAGGTCCAGCGTCTCCTGTTCCTGCGAGAAGTAGCCCGTGGTGATACTCGGGCCGAACCGGACCGTGCCGGCGTCCGGCGTCTCGCGTCCCATCAGGATCCTGAGCAGCGTCGTCTTGCCGGCGCCATTCGGTCCGACCAGCCCCACCCGCTCGCCGTGACGAATCGTGAAGTCGAAGGGGCGATAGATCGTCCGGTCGCCGAACGCCTTCCGGAGCCCGGCGATCTCCAGCACCTTGTCCGACCCCCGGGTCGCGTCGAAGGCGACGTCGATCCGCTTCCGGTCGACCGGTGGTGGGGCCGTCGCCTCCAGACGGGCTGCCTCCTCCTGGACCTTCCGGCGCTGGTTCTCGGCCCGGGTGGCGAACTTCGGGTTCTGCCGGGCCCACTGGGTCAGGGCCTCGGAGCTTTCCTTGAGCTTCTGGAACTCGCGGAGCTCGTTGACCCGGAGCTGGTGCTGACGCAGGATCCGGGCGCGCTTCTCGGTCCGGTAGGCGGTGTAGTTGCCCGGCCACGACGACAGCTTGCCGTCCTCGACCTCCAGGATGCCGGTCGCGACCCGGTCGACGAGGTAGCGGTCGTGGGTGACGAGGGCGACGGCGCCGTCGTGGCGGATGATCTCGCGCTCCAGCCACGAGCGGGCCTCGTCGTCGAGGTGGTTGTCCGGCTCGTCCAGGAACAGCATCGTCGGCGAGGCGGCCAGCAGCCGGGCCAGCGCGACCAGCCGCCGCTCCCCGCCCGACAGCGTGCCCAGTCGGGTGTCCCAACGGGATTCGGACAGGCGCAGGCCGGCGAGGATCTCGTCGGCGCGGGTGCTCTCCTGGTCGACGGCGGAGGAATCCAGCCGGGCGAGGATTGCGCCCTGCTCGTCCAGCAGCGCCGTCAGCGTCTCGTCGTCGGCGTCGGCCATCGCGAGGGCGATTGCATCCAGCCGGGCTTCGAGGGCGTCGCTGTTGCCCAGCGCCTCGGCGACCACCTCGCGGACCGTCAGGTCGGAGTCCAGCGAGGCGTGCTGGTCCAGCACGCCGGTCGTCGTCCCAGGGTGATAGATGACCGTCCCGCGGTCGGGTTCCAGCTGGCGGGCGGCGATCCGCAGCAGGGTCGATTTGCCGGCGCCGTTCTCTCCGACGATGGCGATCCGGTCGCCCTGCCGGATGGACAGGGTGACACCCTCGAACAGGCGATTGCCGCCATGGGCGAGGTGGATGTGCGAGATCTGGACGAGCGTGGTCACGGGAGGCTCCCCGGGAACGGCGTGAGGCGGCCACGGTGCGGCCCGAACGAGGTGCGGCTCGGGGAGGGACGGTTGTGTGACGGTCCCCGAGTCTAGCACGGGGCTGGACGGGACCGGCGACACCGGGCGCTTTCCGTCCACCGGTCTGATAGGGGAACGTCCAGCGCTAATCGAAGGTTCCGGTGGCGAGTTCTGCACTGGGATACGGTCGGGGAATCGACCCCCCGACGCCAGAATCAGGCAGATTGCATCGCCAGGTCGTAGCGATTGACCGGAGCCTGTGCCACAATCGCCCGCATCGACGCGCGACGGGTTTCAACGATCGGGGCGGTTTTACCGCGAACCGGTGTCCGTCCCGACGTTTTTCACCACGGCCCGTCACCGCCTGATGTCGCCGGGTTTCCGGCAACAGACCATGAGGGAGCCAGACGATGCGTGATCTGAACCAGGAAGGCCAGCGACTCCTGCACACGGCCGTCAGCCGTCGTGATCTTCTCCGCGGAGCGGGCGTCGCCGGCGCCGGTGTCGCTGCCGCGTCGCTGGGCGGCGGCATCGCCTCGGCCGAGATCGTCTCCGGTGCCCAGGTCGGCGCCCGGTTCCAGGATGGCACCCCGGCCACTGGCGGCATCCTGCGGCTCACCGGCCACCAGGACATCCCCGGCCTCAGCCCCGAGGATGCCGGCGCGACGGTGCCATTCGTCGCGATCGTCCAGATCCACAACGGTATGGTCGAGCTGGACGAGACGCTGACCTTCCAGCCCGTTCTCGCCGCCGAGCTGCCGAGCGTCTCCGATGACGGCCTGACCTACACCGTCAAGCTGCGTGAGGGCATCACGTTCCAGAACGGCGACGCCTTCAGCTCCGCGGACGTCAAGTACACGATGGACTGGATCAAGGATCCGGCCAATGCCTCCATCTCCGCCGGGTCGTTCGAGAACGTGACCAGCGTCGAGGCGCCGGATCCGACGACGGTGGTCATCACCCTCTCGGCACCGAACGCGGCCTTCAACGCCCTGATCGGATCCACGCTGATCCTCCCGAGCGCCTACCACGCCGAGGTCGGCCAGGCGGCCTACGCCCAGAAGCCGATGGGCACCGGCCCGTTCATGGTCAACAGCTTCGACCCGGCCGCCCGGGTGCTGCTCGATGCCTACCCCGACCACTTCCGCGGTCGTGCGCTGGTCGATCAGTTCCAGCTCGACGTCGTCCCCGAGGCGGCCATCCGGGCCGAGGCGCTGGAGAACGGCGAGTCCGATCACAGCGTCTGGACGCTGACGCCGGAGGATGCCAACCGGCTGGAGCAGGATCCGAACTTCACCACGTACACGACGCTGAACTTCGCTGTCACCCACTTCCCGCTCAACAACCAGCATCCGATCCTCAGCGACGTCAACGTCCGCAAGGCGATGATGTACGCCATCGACCGGCAGCTGATCATCGACGAGATCTACCTGGGCACCGCTCAGATCGCGACGAGCAACCTCTCGCCGGCCGTCGAGACCTACTACACCGACCAGGTCACGCAGTATCCCTACGATCCCGAGCAGGCCGCCGCCCTCCTCGACGAGTCTGGTTGGGTGCTGAACGGCGATGTGCGTGAGAAGGATGGTCAGCCGCTGACCTTCACCGTCGCCATCCCGGCCGGTGACTCCACCCGGCGCTCGGTGGCCGAGTTCGCGCAGCAGCTGCTCAGTGACGTGGGAATCCAGGCCGAGCTCCGGGAGATCCCGGTCGCCCAGATCCTCGAGCAGCTGCCGGCCGGCGAAGTCGATGCCGGGCTGTTCGGCTGGACCTACGGCGATGGCGGCGATCCCGACGCGACCGAGGTCCTGGGAACGAACGGCTCGACCAACTTCTCCCGCTACAGCAACCCGCGCGTCGACGAACTGCTCCAGGCCGGCATCGCCGCCCTGACGCAGGAGGAGCGGATCCCCATCTACCACGAGATCCAGCAGATCGTCGCGGACGAGGTGCCCTTCCTGTACATCGCCTACCTCGAGAGCCGGTCGATCTTCTCCAACCGGGTCACCAACCTGCCCGAGGCTGGCACCGTGAACAGCGTCGACGAGCTGTACAAGAAGGCGTACACCTGGGGCGTCAGCGCACCCGCCTAGTCGCCTGGCCCATCGCAGCCCGACCGGGCCGGCTCACACTGCCGGTCCGGTCGGGCTGTACATGACGGCCTCGTCGGGTCGCCACCAGACGACCGGGCGGGGCCGTCGCGTTCCTCCCGCGTGCATGATGGCGAGGCTGCCTTCAGTCGCTCTTCCATCCCGCGTCGTTCAACCCTCATTCCCCGCTGGTGAGCCATGCTGCGCTATCTCGTCATCCGACTGCTGCAGGGCATCCTGGTCCTGTTCCTCATCAGCATCCTGACCTTCGGGCTCCTCAAGGCGGCGCCGGGCTCTCCCGTCGATCTGCTCGTCGGTACGGCCCGAGTGACCCAGGAAGCCCGGGACAATCTCACCGCGAAGTGGGGGCTGGATCGCCCGGTCCACGAGCAGTACCTCACCTGGATCGGCAATGTCCTCCAGGGTGACTTCGGCGAATCCATCAGCCGGAGCGGCACTCCCGTAACGCAGGTAATCGCGGAGGCGATCCCGTACACGCTGGCCCTGAACGTGATGGCGATCACGCTCGCGATCGCGATCGCGATCCCGCTCGGCATCCTCGCGGCGTACCGGCGCAACTCCGTCCTCGATTATGTGACGACCGCGACGTCGACGCTGGGCGTCGCGGTGCCGAACTACTGGATCGGCATTCTCGGCATCATCCTGTTCGCCTCGATCCTCGGCTGGCTCCCGACGTATGGCGCCTCCAATGGATGGCGGTCGTACGTGCTGCCGGTCGCGGTGCTGGCGTTCGAGGAGATGGCCGCCCTTATCCGCGTCACCCGCGGCGCGACGCTGGAGGCGCTGTCCAGCGATCACGTCCAGACCGCCCGGGCCAAGGGCCTGCGCGAGAAGGTCGTCATGACGCGCCATGTCGTCCGGAATGCGATGCTGCCAATCGTGACCGTGCTGGGCTACCGGATCGCCTTCATCCTGTCCGGGACGATCGTGATCGAAACGGTGTTCAGCTTCCCAGGTATTGGGCGGCTGTTCTCGAACTCGCTGTTCAGCCTGGATTATCAGGTCGTCCAGGCGCTGGTCCTGCTGTTGGCCACGATCGTCGTCATCGGCAACCTGCTGACGGATCTGACCTATGCGTTGATCGACCCGCGGATCCGGATCTCGTGACCCGGTTCCCCACGCCTGCCGTTTCCCGCCGCCTGTCGAGCCGACCAGGAAGCAGACCATGACGTTCCCGACCTCATCCGACCAGCGGCCCGCAGCGTCCGGGGCCGTCGCGTCCGACCCGATGCTGGCCGACGCCGCGCCGTCGGCTGGCGACGCCGGGCGCCTTGCCCGGGGCGTCGACGGCCACCAGTCGGAATGGAAGCGCCGCTGGCGACGGTTCCGGGCCTACCCGCCGGCCGTCCCGGCACTGGCGTTCATCATCCTCCTGGTCATCACGGCGATCCTCGCGCCGGTCATCGCCCCGCACGAGCCACTGGACAACAACCTCCGGTTACGTGGCGACGGGCCGTCCAGTGGCTACTGGTTGGGCAATGACGCCAACGGGCGCGACATGCTCAGCCGGTTGCTCTACGGCACCCGGATCGCCCTGCTGGTCGGGATCGGCGCGACCACGATCGCGGTTACGATCGGGGTACTGGTCGGGGCGTCGTCCGGCTACTTCGGCGGCTGGGTGGACCTCGTGCTCTCGCGGCTCGTCGACTCCCTGATGGCCTTTCCGACGATCGCGCTGCTCCTGGTGCTGGCGGCGGTGCTCTCGCCGAGCATTCCCCTGGTGGTCCTGATCATCGGCTTCAGCGTCTGGGCCAGCTACGCCCGGGTCGTCCGGGCCGAGGTCCTGAGCCTGAAACAGCGCGACTTCGTGCTGGCGGCGGAGGCGTCGGGCGCGACGTCGTGGCGGATCATCGTCCGCCACATCATCCCGAACGTGGTCGGTGTGGTGATCGTCCTCTGGTCGCTGGCCGTCGGCGGCGTGATCATCTACGAGTCGGCGCTGAGCTTCCTCGGTCTCGGTGTCCAGCCACCCAATCCCTCCTGGGGCCGGATGCTGGCCGACGGGCGCGACTATATCCGCGAGTACCCGCACATCATGATCGCGCCGGGGATCTTCATCACGGTGACGGTCCTTGCCTTCAACCTGCTCGGCGAGGGACTGCGTGACGCGTTCGACCCACGCGGACGGCGCTGACCTCCGCACGGTCACGTCTGCTCGCTGGCACCCCGTATGCACGTTGGGTCGTCCCCGTCATGTGACGAGGGGACACCCGACGCACACGGAGGAACAGCGATGACCACCGGTGGAAACTTCCCCGTCAGTGACCTGCAGTACAACGTCATCACCACCCTGAGCAACCTGCTCCAGGGAATGGAATCGCTGGCGAAGTACCAGCAGGACGCCACGAAGAACGGCGACGAGCAGCTCGCCCAGACCTTCGGCGCGATCCATGACAGCTACCGCGAAGGCGCCGTCAAGCTCCGCGACGAGCTGGCCCGCCTCGCGAAGTAGTTCGGCATCATCGAACGGCCAGAAGACGGGAGCCGGCTGGGGTACGCTACCCGCCGGCTCCCGTCTTCGTCTGTCCGGAGACCATTCCACCCGAGGAGAGACCGTTGCCACAGTCGCCGGACGCCACAATCACCGTCCACCTCCGCTACTTCGCCATCTTCCGCCAGCGGCTTGGTCGTGGTCAGGAAGATCGCGCCATCCCGGCCGGGACGACCGTCGGCCAGCTGTTCGACGACATCACCGGGGAGCAGCCGGCCCTGGCGGTGCCGGCGTTGCGCGCCGCGACGATGCTGATGGTCAACCAGGACTATGCCGATCCCGGCCATGAGCTGCGCGACGGCGACGAGGTCGTGTTCGTGCCGCCGGTCAGTGGGGGCAATGGTGGGGAGGCGAAGCGCTTTCTCGTCACTGCCGACGAGCTGGATCCCCGCGTCGTCGAGGCACTGGTCGCGACGCCGGCGGCTGGCGCGATCATCACCTTCACCGGAACCGTCCGGGACAACGCTCGTGGCGCCGGGGTGAGTGAACTGGTCTACGAGGCCTACGAGCCGGCGGCCGAGCGGCAGCTGGCGGTGATCGCCGACGAGATCGCCGAGCGCTGGGCGATCCCCGTCGAGCAGGTCGCCGTCCACCACCGGATCGGGCGCCTCGGACCGGGCGTGGCATCGGTCGTCATCTGCGTCGCCTCCGCACACCGCGACGAAGGGTACGAGGCCAGCCGCCACATGATCGAGCGCATCAAGCAGATCGTCCCGATCTGGAAGGAAGAACACTACGCCGACGGCGCCGTCTGGATCGGCTCCGAGGCCGCTTACCAGGACCTGCCGGACCGCCGGCCGTGACGGCCAACGCCCCCGGACCGTGGGCTGTCGACGGTGACACGGCTCCGGCCGGGGACCTGATGCGCGCCTCAGCCGCCCGGCCGATCCCGATGCCGCAGCTATTCGCCTGGATGTCGCCGCTCTGGTTCGGGGTGATCGAGCTGACGCTGGCGATGGCGACGATCGCTTCCGGCATCCTCGCGACCAAGGTCGTGACCGAGGCATTGCCGCCGATGACGGCGTCGGTCGTCCGCTATGCCCTCGGGGCGCTCCTGTTGCTGCCGTTCATGCTCCGGAAGGATGGCCTGCCGAGGCTGGATCGGGCGGCGTGGGGGCTGGTGATCAGTGTTTCGCTCTGCGGCACGCTGATCTTCAACACGGGGCTGCTCTACGGGCTGCGCTACACCTCGGTCGTCGAAGCCGGGATCGTCACCAGCACGACACCGCTGCTGGTCGGCATCTTCGGGTTCCTGGTGTTCCGGGAGCGGCTGTCGGGCCGGTCCTGGGGGGCGATCGCGATCGCGACAGCCGGTATCGGCCTGATCATCGTCCAGCCCGGCGCCTCGGCCGAGTCCGGGGTTTCGACACTGCTGAGGCTGGCGGGTCTCGCGCTGATCGTCATGGCCGCGTCGGGCGAAGCCTGCTTCAACGTCCTTGGCCGCCGCATGCCGGCGTCCGTCGCCACGCTGACCGTCTCGACGCTGACCATGGCGATCGGAGTCCTGCTCTTCCTGCCCTTCGCCGTGGTCGAGACCGTCCGTGACGGGCTGCCGCCGCTGCGTGAGCCAGCCTGGTGGGCGGTCGGATTCCACGCGGTCGTGCCGACGCTGGTTGGTCTGCTCCTCTGGTCGGACGGCGTCCGCCGGGTGTCGCTGGCGGTCAGTAGTGCGACGACCGCAATGATCCCGGTGTTCACGACGCTGTTCGCGGTTGCACTGCTCGGTGAGTCACTCGGAGTCACGGAGGTTGCCGGGATGGTGCTGGTGATCATCGCCGTCGTGACACTCGCCCATTGGTCAGGGCGCCGCCAACCCGGATTGTCATAAAGGCCGCCATGGTATTCTTGGATTCTGTATCGAGTACCCGGACAATGCTTCCATGGCGAAGCAACCGGACCCCGGAGGAACCAGCCCATGACCACGACCACCGCCGGGACCGACCTCCCGACCTCCGCTGATGAGCTCATCCGTTTCCAGCGTCCGAAGATCGCCGCCGATGCCACCCAGCTCATCGGTAATACGCCGCTCGTCCACCTTGCCCGCTTTGCGCCGGACGCGCCGGCCCGGTTGCTGGGCAAGCTGGAGTCGTTCAGCCCCGGCTTCAGCGTCAAGGACCGCATCGGTGTCGCGATGATCGACGACGCCGAGCGCCGGGGCGAGATCGCTCCGGGCCGGACGACCCTGGTCGAGCCGACGTCGGGCAATACCGGGATCGCGCTCGCGTGGGTAGCGGCGACCCGCGGCTATCGCCTGATCCTGACCATGCCGGAGAGCATGAGCCTTGAGCGGCGGGTTCTGTTGCTCGGGTATGGCGCCGACCTAGTCCTGACCCCGGCCGCCGAGGGGATGTCCGGCGCCGTCGCCCGGGCCGAGAAGATCCTCGCGGAGACGGAGGACGCCTGGATGCCGTCCCAGTTTGCCAATCCGTCCAACCCCGCTATCCACCGCCGGACGACCGCCGTCGAGATCTGGCAGGACACCGACGGCGAGGTCGATATCCTCGTTGCCGGTGTCGGCACCGGGGGCACCCTGACTGGTGTCGGGTCGGTTCTGAAGTCGCTCAAGCCGTCTGTTCAGGTCGTCGCCGTCGAGCCGGCCGAGTCGCCGATCCTTGCCGGTGGGCAGCCCGCCTCGCACAAGATCCAGGGGATCGGGGCCAACTTTGTCCCGGAGGTGCTGGACCGCGACGTCATCGACGAGATCATCCACATCGACAGCAACACGGCGATGGCGACCTCGCGCGAACTGATGCGGTCCGAGGGGCTGCTCAAGGGGATCTCCTGCGGGGCGGCTGCCGCGGCAGCGCGGCAGGTCGCGTCCCGGCCAGAGAACGCCGGGAAGACGGTCGTCGTCGTCCTGCCGGACACGGGTGAGCGCTACCTGAGCACGGCACTGTTCCAGGAGCTGCGGGACCAGGCTGCGGCGCTGACCGCGGGATAGGCACCTCGTCCAGCCAGACCATGATCCGGCGTGGGTCTGAACCCGGCGCCCGGCGGCCAGTCCCACGTCGAGGGGACGGCCGCCGGGCGCATCGCGTTTCCGACGAAGATCTTCGGGGGTGGTGCCCGGTCGGATTCGCCAAGCGGCGTCCCGGTCGGGCATCATCCGTAGCGACATCCGCCCGTGCCCGGCGGAGTTCGCGTCGGGGCACGGTCCGGTCACGGGGCTCGCGGAGTCCGCACGGGAGAAGAAACCACGGTGAGTGACGATCAGCAGGCCCGGGACGGATTGCGGGGAGCGTCCGATCTCCGGCCACGGCACCGCGCCAGTGGCGAAGGAGACGTCGGGTCGTCGACCAACCGGCACCGCGGGGACGCGGAGATCCTGCCGGCTTCCGGGACGGCGGATCTCCGCCCGCCGCGCCATGAGGAGGCTCCCCTTCGGCGGGAAGCTCGGACATCCGCGAATGTCCGGGATCAGCCTCGCGCCGACGACCTGCGTCCGGCGTCCCGTGGCGAGATCTTCGCATCCCCCGGCGCCAACGACCTGCGCCCGGCAGCCCGGCCTGCGGGTGGTGCCAGTGCTGATCCCGATTTCAACGCCGCTACCCGGGAGCACGAGGGTTCCGATCGGTCGTCCGCCCCGGTGGAGGACATCCGTGCCCGGGTCGAGCGCATCCAGCGGGACACGGGACAGGACGTCGGGGAGCAGCGTCCCCCGGTGACGGGCCGCCCGCGCATGGCCCCGCCGCCGTACGCCCCGCCGCCCTACTCGGCCCCTCAGCCGGCCCGGCCGGCTCATCCAGAGCCGCAGCGTTCCGGGAACGAGGGGCCGGGTGAGCCGGATGCGCGGCCACCACTCGGTGCCTACCCGCCGAACAGCCCAGGTCCATCCGCCGCGTCCGGGCCGACCCAACCCGGGTTCGGCTCACCGCCGCCCACGCAGCCGGGACACGAGCAGCGGGCGAGCGATGGGCAACCGGCGAGCCCGCCCTGGAGCCAGCCCGGCCAGCAGGCCGGTCCGCCGCCGTGGGGTACGCCACCGGGCCAGCAGGCGCCGTGGGGCGCGCCTCCGAATCAGCCGCAGTGGGGGCCGCCGCCGGGTCAGCAGCCGTGGGGCATGCAGGCCGGTCCTGGTGCACCGCCATGGACCGGGCAATCGGGACCGGGCGGACCGCCGTGGGCGGGACAGTGGGGGCCGGGTGGACCACCACCCTGGGCCGCCGCGCCGCCGCCCGCTCCCGTTCGACGCGGTGGGTCCGGCAAGGCGCCGTGGGGTCTCTGGGACATCGTCGCGATCGTGGGCGTAACGGTCGTGACGATCATCGTCCTGAGCCTGGCCGCGATCTTCGCCCTTGAGGGGGCCGGTCGCGACCTGGACGACCTCTCGGATCCACTCGTCCTGCTGGCCCTCTCCGTACCGCAGAGTATCGGGATCGGGCTGGGTGTCTGGCTGGTCCTGGTCGTTCGACGCAACCTGACCTGGAAGGATCTCGGCTTTCGCCGGGCGCCCCTCTCCGCCTACCTGTGGATGCTTCCGCTGACGTTCGTGCTGATGATCATCGTCGGAATCGTGGGGGCCCTCCAGAACATCCTGTTCGACATCGAGCCGCCGGAGGGAGGCGGGCTCCCGATTGATACGGACGACGTTTCCGGCGGGACGATGGTCGCCATCGTCATCATCGCCGTCATCCTGGCCCCGTTCTTCGAGGAGTTGCTGTTCCGCGGAGTGCTGTTCCAGTACCTCCGCAGCCGGTACCTGATGGTCGCGCGCGGGATCTTCGAGGCGGTCGTGCTCTCGGCGCTCGGCTTCGCGCTGCTGCACCTGGGCGGCTCAATCCTGCCGATCTTGCCACTCGGGATCATCCTCGCGCTGGTCATGCACAAGTGGAACAGCCTCTGGCCGCCGATCTTCCTCCACTTCCTCTACAACTCCCTGGTCGTGTTGATCCTGTTCCTGACGATCTGAGTCGTCGGTGGCGGTCCGCATAGGTCGCTCAGGGAACATGGAGAGCCACCGCAGAACGCCCTGATCCGCCGGGATCAGGGCGTTCTGCGTTAGGCTGTCCGTATCCGGGTAGTGATCGGCGCCAGGGCAGGGCGGGATAGGGAACGGACGGGCATGGCCAGTATTCTGATCGTGGAAGACGAGCGCGACCTCAATGACCTGATCGCCCGGCAGCTCCGCCAGGAGGGTCATGAAGTTCGGCAGGCGGGCGACGGCCAATCGGGTCTGACGACGGCGCTCGGCGGGACGTTTGACCTCGTCATCCTCGACTGGATGCTGCCCCGGCTGGACGGCCTGACGGTTGCCCGCCGGATCCGCGAGCAGTCCGTCGTCCCGATCCTCATGCTGACGGCCCGCGGCGAGGAAACGGACATCGTCCTCGGCCTCGAGGTCGGCGCCGACGACTATCTGACCAAGCCGTTCCGGATGCGTGAGCTGACGGCCCGGGTCCGGGCGCTGCTCCGCCGGGTGGCGCTCGGCGGCGAGGCGGTGGCCGGGGACGGCGGGACGGAGACGCCCGCCGAGACCATTACCATCAATGACGGGTTGCTCTCGATCAGTGAGGCGATGCGGACCGTGACGCTCCGGTCCGTCGAGTTGGACCTGACTCCAAAGGAGTTCGAACTGATCGTCCTGTTCGCCCGCAATCCGGGTCGCGCGTTCAGCCGGGAGTACTTGCTGGAGCGGATCTGGGGCGACGATACGTTCGTGACGGATCGGACCGTCGATACCCATGTCCAGCGCCTGCGGAAGAAGCTCGGTGACGAAGCCGAGCTGATCCGGACCGTTTGGGGGATCGGCTACAAGTTCCAGCCCCCGCGCGAGTGAACACGACCGGAACGCGACCAGCGGGAGAACCGGATCGGACGCCTGGCGGCGGCCTGGCCTCGGGTCACCCTATCCTCGGCGGGCCGCGACCTCACCGGAACTCGTGGTGGCGACGGGGGCTACGACCGCTCCGGTTCCTGCTGATCGTCCCGATCTTCCTCGCCTTCCAGCGCCGCTCGGATCGCAGTCTGCGGTGGCGGCTGGTCGGATCCCACCTCGCGACCGTGCTGCTCAGCCTGTTCGGCGTGGCGCTGCTTCTTTCGGTAGGTGTCCTGCTCCTGAACTGGCGTCTGAATCCGTTCGTCGCCGAACCGGCGCTGGAAGCCCACGGGGTCGCAGAAACGCTGGAGGGTATGGGCTGGCCGGATCGGTATGGCAGCCAGGATGTCGATACGTTGCTGGTCGCCTTCGCCGACGGGACGATTTCGCCTAACCCCGATGGTACCGACATCGACCTGACGGCGTCGATCGGCCGGTGGTTCGCCAATGTCGACTCCATCTCCGTCATCGACCCGTCTGGCCGGATCCTCTCGTCGAGTGATACGGCACTGATCGGCCAGTCGGTCGATGTCCTGGGGTTGTCGACCCGGGGTGTCGTCGACTGGGCGCTGGCCGGGCATGAGGGGGAGCGGTCGCTTTCCACCGCGGCCGATGACGAATCGGTGATCGCCGGTGCCTATCCCGTCCGCCAGTCGGTCGACGGCGCGGCGACGGTGATCGGGGCGGTCGTCGTCGTCAAGGAGCGCCGGACCTTCCCCGGGACCTTCTCCGGCGTGATGTCGCTGGCGGCCCGCTATGCCCTGGCGGTCAGCGTGTTCATGGCGGTCCTGATCGGCATCCCGGCGATCCTGATGGCGCTGGTCGTCGGGATCAACCGGGCCCGCTCGATCGTCCGGCCGGTCAACGACCTCGCCCGGGCCGCTGAGCGCCTGGCGGCCGGCGACCTCAGCGTCCGCGTCTGGGTACCAACGGACGACGAGGTGGCGCGGCTGGCGCGGGCGTTCAACCGGATGGGCGACCGGCTGCAGCTCAGCCTCGAGCAGGAGGCGGACGCCCGCGCCCGGGCCGAGCGGCTGCTGGCGACCAACCGCGACCTCGTCGCCAATGTGTCGCATGAACTCCGTACGCCGGTCGCGCTGATCCGGGGACACATCGAAGCCCTGGCGGACGAGCCGGACCGGCTGGACGACTACGCCGCCATCGCCCTGCGAGAGAGTGACCGGCTGGAAGACCTCGTCAACGATCTGTTCCAGCTGGCGCGGATCGATGCGCAGGGCCTCCAGATGGAGATGGTGCCATTCGATGCCGGGGCGGCCGCGCGCGAGGCGACCGAGTCGCTCGCGGGCCCCGTGCGCCGCGACGCCGGGATCACCATGACCAGCGTGATCCAGGGCGACACGCAACGGCTGATCGTGGTGGGTGACCGGGCCCGGCTGGTGCAGGTCATCCAGAACCTGCTCCGGAACGCCGTTCGCTACACACCGGAAGGCGGCCTGATTCGTGTCGTCGTCGCACCGGAGGGTGAGTCGGTCGTGATTCGCGTCCAGGATACGGGCGTCGGCATCGCGCCGGAAGACCTCGAGCGCGTGTTCGACCGGTTCTTCCGCAGCGACCAGCGCCATAGCCGGAAGGGGGGCGGTGCGGGACTGGGACTGGCGATCGCCCGCCAGTCCATCGAGGGCATGGGCGGACGGATCACCGTCGAGAGCATCCTGGGGGAGGGCACCGTCTTCACGATCACCCTCCCGCGGGCCGCTCACCTGCCTGCGGTCCCGATCCCCATCATGGCCACCTCTCGTTAGCCGACCGCGTCACCACCTCCCAGGAGACCACCACGTGCACTACTTCATGCCCGCCCGCCGCTCGACGACCAACCTGCTCCAGGCGACCGGAGAGCTCCTGGTAGGGGAGTCCGAGGAAGCGCCGCTGCCGTTCGCCGTCCTGGCGCCAGGGGCGGGGCTGGGCGACAGAGCGGGGACCAACCCGGACTGGCTGCTACCGTTGCTCCGGACGATCGCCGAGGTCGGGCCGGATGACGCGGTGTTCGGGTTTCTACCAGCTGTCGATCTGCCGGAACCCTCGGCGCAGGCCATGTTCGGTGAGGCGGTCCAGGTCTTCCACGACGCCCTGATGACGGCCGAGGGGATCCTCGTGCTGGTCGATGACGACCCGGCCGGGACCGCGGTGGTCAAGCGGGCGCTGGCCTGGGCGGCGCTGCCGGAGGACGAGAGCATCCTCGAGGCGTTGCCGGTCGTCGTCCTTGGGGTTGCTGGCGACACTGACGCGCTCGCTACCACGGTGGCGACCATCCGGGCAGCGGTGGAGGCCGGCGGAGGCGACCTTATCGACGTCACCGGCGACACGCTGGCTGGCCCCTGGGACGAGCGGATCGAAGCCGGGGGCCGGGTCGGGGACGTGCCGACCCGGCAGGCGATCGGGCAGGCGACGCTGCGTCTCCGCCATGCCGTCGACGCCTGGGACGAATCCGGAGACAACGACGCGGCGGAGACGCCGGGTCTGATCGACCAGGCTGTCCGGGCGTCCTTCGGGGGGCGGTAGCGCAGTCTCGGGTCGCTTTCACCCAAGGCAACGCTGGCGCGTCATCAACGCTGATGCGAGCCGGACGGATGCCGGTTGTACACTTCGATCCATGGTGCTGCCAGCGGGGCTGGCGGCGCTCCGTCCCTGTCTCACCGGGAGCGTTGGCTCCCTGTCGATCATGATTCCGGAGGCCGGCATGAGTGCCTGGCGAACCTGGCTCCAGCCGGGCATGCGCGTCAAGCGCTGGGGCACCCTGGCACTGCTCGGGCTGACCGGCATGGTCCTGTCCGTCGCGGTCGGGCTGGTCTGGGCCTATCGCTCCTACTACTTTGAGCTCCAGGCCGACTACCCGATCCTGCGCCCGCTGACCCTCCAGTTCATTCCTCACCCGTGGCGGGAGGTCGTCCTGCTGCTGGTCGGTCTGACGATCACCATCTTCGCGGCCATCCGGCTCAACCAGGCGCTGTTCACGCCGCTGCTGGCGCGGGAGGCGAGCGGCCGGGCGCTGGCCCAGATCGTCGCCGAGCACCGCTTCGGTCCCACCCGGCCATCCTTCGGCGTGGTGGCGATCGGGGGCGGGACGGGACTGTCGTCGCTGCTCCGTGGTCTCAAGATCCACGACGCCGGGATCACCGCGATCGTCACCGTGGCCGATGACGGCGGATCGACCGGCCGGCTCCGGGCCGAGTTCGATATCCCCGCGCCCGGCGACATCCGCAACTGCATCGCAGCCCTCGCTGACGACGAGGCCCTGGTCACCAAGCTGTTCCAACATCGTTTCCAGGGCGATGGGTCGACCCTTTCTGGCCACAGCTTCGGCAACCTGTTCATCACCGCCCTGACGCGCACGACCGGCTCGTTCGAGCGGGCTGTCGAAGAGGCGTCGCAGGTCTTGAACATCCGCGGCCGGGTGCTGCCCGCAACGCTGGAGAACGTCCGACTCTCGGCCGAGATGACCGACGGTACGATCCTGCACGGCGAGTCCTCGGTCGGGGAGCACGGCCCGCGGGGCAAGCGGATCAAGGGGATGTTCCTCACCCCCCGATACCCGGAGGCCCATGCCCCGGCACTTGGCGCGATCCTGAATGCCGATCTGATCGTGCTCGGACCGGGCAGCCTGTTCACCAGCGTCGTCCCGAACCTGCTCGTCGCCGGGATCCCGGAGGCGATCCGCTGGTCGGAGGCGACGGTTGTCTACTGCTGCAACGTGGCGACGCAGCCAGGCGAGACGGACGATTTCGACGCCGCGGATCACGTCCGGGTGATCACCGAGCTGCTCGGGCCGGGACGCCTGGACGCGGTGCTGGTCAACGCCAACCCGGCCTCGATCGAAGCGGCGGCCGGCGAGGACCTGATCCGGCCAGTCCTGCCCGGGTCGCTGGCCAGCGAAAACCTCGGCGTCCAGGTGATCGCCCGGGACGTGGCCAGCGAGACCAATCCCCTCCGTCACGACCCGCAGAAGCTGGCGGCGGTGCTGATGGAGCTGGCCTCGTCCCGCCCCGCCCGCCGCCCGCAGTCGATGGCGATGGAAGCGGACGCCGCCTGGCGTGCCGCCGCCGACCGGGCCGGGACGAACCGGTCCGGGGCCGGCCCGGATCTCGCTGCCGCCACCCCGATCCGCCGCTTCCATCCGAGCGATGACGTCGCCTCGCGAACCTAGCGATTCCAAGGTGCCTGGCCTCCATCCAGGCCGTGTCACGATGGGGCAGCATTCGGGGTGCAACCGGATCCCTGTCACGGCGGACGGCCTTCCTGGGTAACGGCTCACCCGATGTCTGAACGAAGAAGGCGGGCACCCATCGATGGGTGCCCGCCTTCTCGTTCGTGGGTCCGCGTTCCGTCGCTGATCGCTAGAAGAGCTCGTGCGCCACGATGATGATCCCGGCCGGAGCCGTCAGGAGGATGGTACCGATCATCGCCGCGTACCACATCTGGCGCTGGCGCCGGACGCCCGGTCCCCAGAAGTCGATCGCCATGATCCGCAGCCCGTTGAGCGAGTGATAGACCACCGCACCGACCAGCGCGACTTCCATCGGGATCAGGTACGGGATGGAGTAGAAGGCGACCGAGTGGTCGTAGACCTCTTGCCCGAAGCCGATCAGCATGATGCTCAGGACGTGGACCAGCAGGAAGAAGACCGTGCCGATGCCGGTCGCCCGGTGCAGCGCCCAGGCGTACTGGCCGACGTCGCCGTTGTAGATGGGGACATTGCCGCGCCGCAGGTTGCTGAGGATGAACCAGATGAGGGCAGCCGTACCAAGGTAGATGGCCGTCGCGACGGCGAACAGCGACCAGCCGATCAGGTCGCTCACCCAGATCTCGTCACCCAGCGGGCCATTGTTGTCGGCCACGGTGGCGGCGTCGAAGGCGAAGATCGTCGTGGTGCCGAGGGCCGTCCAGAGGATACCGACGACGAAGACGAGCGAGAACGCCGCCACCCGCCAGTTGGCCTTCGGGACCCAGTCGGTGATCGAGTAGCGCATCCCGACGAGGCCATGCCAGAGCGACGACAGCAGCAGCACCCAGTCGAATGCCCGCCAGAGCGGGTTCTCCCACCGGTTCGCGACCCAGGCGAAGGTGGTTTCCGATGGGACGTTCAGATAGTGGGTAATGAAGAGGTGACCGAGCGCGAAGCCGATCAGGAGAATGCCCGAAACGCGGAGGAAGTACCACGAAAGGCGATCCGCACCGGGGATCAGAGCTCCGGCACCGGCTCCACGAATCCGATCGAGACCGATAGACGCCATCGTTGCGCGTTCCTCCTGTTGCCCGGTCCCGTGGCACCGCTCGCTCTTCGACGAGCGGGTGTCTCCGGTGGCACGTGTGCTGGTCGGGTCGTCGTCGCCATTGTACGCCGGGGCGCGGGTCCGGTGTCCGGCAATCGGGAATCAGTCCCGCGAAGCCCGGAAGGGCGTCAGGCCGGTGCGGGGAACCCGGCGCGCCGTCCGCTCCGGCGCCACGCCAGCGTGACGAGGATGGCCGCCTCGATGGCCGACGAGACGACATAGGCCAGCGGGATGGCGAGCACACCCCAGACAGGCAGGAGGGTCGCGATGATCGCGGTCCGGACGAGCAGCTGGAGGGTATTGGTCAGCAACGGTGTCCGGGCGTCGCGCATCGCGAGGATCGTCCGGGAGGCGATCTCGGTCCCGATGTAGGCGGGCAGGCCAAGCGCGTAGACCGCCATGACATCGGCGGTCAGGCGGACGGCCTGGTCGTCGTATTCCCCATGGCCGAACAACAGCTCTGCGACGAGGTCGCCGCCGCCAAGGAGCAACGCCGCCGCCGGGAGAGAACCGCCGACGGCGACCGCCAGAGTCCCGAGCGCCAGGCGGCGAAAGGCATCGTGGCTCCCGGCGGCGAAGTAGGCGGCGAGGCGAGGGAAGGCCGCCTGCCCGATGGCGGCGCCAAGGAGGGTGACCGACAGGCCCGCCATCAGCCAGCCGTTGGTCAGGGCGAGCACGGTCCGCTCGTCGGCGACGGTCGTGCCGAAGGCCGCCTCGACCATCCAGCCGGCGTAATTCACGCCCGTCGAGAGACCGTTGGGAATCAGGAGCACGGCGACAGCACGCAGACCCGGATCGTGCGGATCGATTCGCGGTACCCACTGCTCGCGGGGACGTTCACCGACCAGCCCGAGCGCCGTGATCGTCACCTGGAGGATGGCGCCACCGACGACGCCCCAGACCGGCCCCCAGATCCCGATCTCCGGCACGAGCATCGCCAGCCCGATCCCGCTCAGAATCCCGGCGTTGTGGCAGGCCACCCCGATCGCCGGGAGGAAGAAGCGATGCTGGCTGTTCAGCCAGGCCGTGATGACCGTCCCGGCGCCCAGCACCGCGGGCTGGAGCAGCATGACCCGCGTCATCGTCACCCCGATGTCCTGGGCCTCGGCCGAGTACCCCGGGAGCAGCAGGAACCGGACGAACAGCGGGGCGAACAGCATCCCGAGCAGTGACAGGGAGACGAGTCCGAGCAGCAGCGCATTCAGCACCATGCTGATCAGGCGCCACGCCGCCGCATTCCCGCCCCGGAGCCGCTCGGAGGAGAGGACCGGGAGGAGCGCCGACGAGAGGGCCCCGCCGGCGATCAGCGTGAACAGGATGTCGGGCAGACGGCTCGTCGCCTCGAAGGCGCCCGTCGTTTCGGTCGCGCCGAAGTGGGCACCGAGCAGCACCTGCCGGACGGCACCGAGGATGGCCGAGGCGAGAAAGGTCGCCATCAGCAGGAGCGTCGCGCCCTGGACGCTGAACTGGCGTCGGCTGAGCGCACCGGGGGCGAGTTCGGCCCAGCTCGCCGGCAACCCGGGCACCATCGCCCCGGCGTTCCGGAGGGCCGACATGCGGCGGACCGGGGCGGCGCGGCGGGCGGCATCGTTGGGCGGCGAGTCCGGCGCTGGACCCGGACCGGAGGGCTGGTTGGCGCCGGGCGGTGTCACTCGACGGGTAGGACGGGGTCCGTGCCGGGGCGATGCCAGTCACCGGAGCGGCCGCCGTGCTTCTCCTCGACCCGGATCGCGCCGATCTCCATGCCCCGGTCGACGGCCTTGACCATGTCGTAGACAGTCAGCCCGGAGACGCTGACGGCGGTCAGGGCTTCCATCTCGACGCCGGTCTGGCCGCGCGTCTCGACCCGGACGCTGATCCCGACACGGGCTAGGCCGTCGGGGCCGGCGTCGTGGAGTTCGAAGTCCACCGCGACCTTGGTCAGGAGCAGGGGGTGGCACATGGGAACGAGGTCCGGTGTGCGCTTGGCGCCCATGATCGCGGCGACTCGCGCGACGCCGAGGACATCACCCTTGCTGGCCCGGCCAGACCGGATCAGGTCCATGGTGCCCTGTGCCATTCGGATCTCACCGGTGGCGATCGCGACCCGGTGGGTGATGTCCTTGTCCCCGACATCGACCATGCGGGCATGGCCCCGCTCGTCGAAGTGGGTGAGGTCGCTGGCGACGGGAGGCTGGCTGGATCGGTTGGTTTCGTCTGTCATGGCGCGAGTATGGCAGCCGGCGGGGTGTCGTGCCGCCCGCTGGCTGCGGAAGCGGACGGGGCGCTATTCCGCCACCACTGGCGCAAAGGGATCAATGGGAAGTCGGAGCGTGAACGTGCTGCCCTGCCCGACCGTGCTCGTCACGTCGACGTCGCCCCGCATCCGCTGGGCCTGCTGCCGGGCGCTGAAGAGACCGAGACCCTGGGAAGGCTCGACGCCCTCGATGATCTCGTCATCCTGCAACTCCTGGCCACGGTAGTACTGGTCGAAGATCTCGGACAGCTGGGTGGCCGGGATGCCTATGCCGTTATCGATGACGGACAGCCGGGCCGATTCGCCGTCGGATGCCAGCACGATCCGGATGTCTCCACCGGCCGGACTGTATTTGATCGCGTTGCTCAGGAGGTTGCCGATGATCCGATCCAGGGCGTCCGGGTCCCAGAAGCCGTCGATCCGCTCCAGCGAGCCGTGGTCGACCACGATCCGGTGGCGACGGGTCAGCCCCTGGTAGATGCGGACGATCCGTCGGGTCAGGTCGATCAGGTCGACCTGCTGCAGGTTGAGCGCGATGGCATGGTCCATCTCGCGGCGCGAGGCGGCCACGAACCGATCGATCAGCCGCTGGAGGGCGCGGGTCTGCTTGACGATGGCATCGAACGCCCGCAACTCGACCGCCCGGTCGAGCTCGAGCTGGTCGTTGCCGCGCTGGCCCAGATACTGGGCCCACCCCTTGATGCTGGTCAGCGGCGACTTGAGGTCGTGGGACAGGGCGAGCATGAACTGCTGGCGCCGGAGGTCCAGCTGGGTCTCGGTCGTGATGTCATGCAGGCTGAGCGCGCAGCCCAGCGGCGTGTCCTCGTCGTCGTGGATAGGCGTCGAGATGCCGAGCACGCTGACGGTCGACCCATCCTTCCGGATAATCTGCCAGCCCATCCGTACCGGGCGTCCGGTGGTGAGCGGTGCCATGACGGGGAACGCACCGTCGTAGATCGGGGCACCGTTGATATCCCCGTTGACGTACTGGCGAACGTACTCAGTGATGGGTCCCGCGAGGTTATCGCCGCCGTGCATCGCACGCGCCGCCTCATTGGCGTACTCGATCGTTCCCGACGGGTCGAGGATGAGGAGGCCGTCAGCCATGCTGGCCAGCAGGCGGGCATACCGGCTGACGTCCATGGCTAGTTGGTCGGAGCGCGCACGTTCAGCCCGGAGTTGCTCGGCGTGCTCCAGCGCCCGGGCAACGAGTGCCGCCACCTCCTCGACCAGGCTGAGGGTCGCCAGGTCGAAGGTCCGGTCCGGGCTGCTGCGGAGGCAGGTGATGACACCAAGCGGCGCTTCCGGCCCCGGGATCGGCACCGAGACGACCGAGACCGGTCTGAGGTCCGCGTAGAGTGACCCTGCCGCCCGGACCCACTCATTGCCGTTGGTCGCCACCTGCAGATTGGGAATCAGCTCAGGCTGGCCGGAGCTGAGAACACGGGCGGGGCCACGTTGCTGAGCCGCATCGCGGGCGGTGGTCCGCCAGGCGGCGGCGAAGGCGGGACGATCCTTCTCGACGCCGGCGATGACCGCCAGCTGCGCACCATCCCGGCTGGTTATTGGCAACTCGATGGCCGACCAGCTGGCCAGGTGCGTGGCGATCAGGTGGGAGGCCGTCCGGACGATCTCGTCCGGGTCGTCCAGGGCCAGCAGCCCGACCGCGACGGCGGCGAGGAGCCGGTCGCCCGGGCCAGCCCCCGTTCGGCCGTCGACTTCCCCGGTCCCGTCCGGTTCGGCGTCCGGCGTGGCGAGCAGGCGCTGGGCCGAGAGGGCGCGAACCAGCGGAGCCGTCAGCGAGTCGATGAAGGCGAGATCGTGGCGCCCGTCGCGGCGCCCGCGCTCCGTCGTGACCAGGAGCAGCCAGCCAATCAGCGTCCCCTTGTCGAGGAGCGGAACGCTTACGACGCTCCGGAACCGGAGGTTCGACCCCGGGTCGGGGACGGTGAGCCTCGCGGTCGTGCCATGACCATCGTCGAGATGGTCGGGAATCAGCTGGCTGCGGCGCGACGCGAACCAGCTCCCGAAGCTGCGGATCTCGAGGTGCGGGCCGGGGCCGTGCCAGTGTGCCGCGACGCGTACCATCGCACTGCCCGGCGCCGCGTCCTCCGCCGACGTCCCTGCTGGCAGACGGTTCCGGTCCAGGTAGATCAGGTAGCCGTCCGCGATAGCCGGGACGAGCAGGCGGGCGTGGGCGGCAAGCGCCGCATGGATATCCGGCGCACCGAGGAGCGTGGTTGCCGCGTCGTGCGCCAGTCGCGCCCGCGCGAGTTCGGAGCGAACGGCGAGGTAGCTGACCTGCGCGTCCTGCCGCTGCCGGGCGACTTCCATCGCCATCGCCCCGATCGAGGTGTTCTGCGTGATCAGGTCGACCGGGAACAGCGAGAGTGAGGCCCGGTGGCGGATCCCGAGGATGGCGACCAGGCGCCCTTCCCAGCGCATCGGCATGGCGCTCAGTCGGGTCCCCTCGGCCTGCTCCCGCTCGATCAGGGCGGCGTGGTCTATGTCACAGGCGAGGACCGGGCCATCCGGCCCGGCGGCGAACGGCGATGGCACGTCCGGTCCGGGCGGCGGCAACCACGGAGGAGTCAGGAGGATCCCCGAACCGACCGCCGCGACGAGGTCGAGCCGGAGTCCGGCCCGGATCGGTCCGCGGATCTCTGCGTCCGATGCACCGACCGGGACATAGAGGACGCAGCCTTCGGCCGAGAATGACGTCTGGCCGAGCCGGACGAGGCGACGAGCAACCTCATGTGGGGAATCAGTGAGAAGGCTCCCGCTGAGCAGGCGGTCGATCGGCGTCAGTCCGGCCTCGAAGACCGGACCAGGATCGAGCGCCTGACCATCGCCAGCAGTCGTCGGGTGATCGCGAGCAGGCGGGACGGGCGAGTCAGCCAGGCCGATTGATGCCCCGGCTTCGAGGCGCTCACCGAGATAGACCAGATCGTCCAGTGTGAACGGCTCGGATCCGGGCGGGCGGATCAGCGCGACCATGCAGGCGTCAGCCCAGGGAACCGGGCAATGGGCCGCGATCACGCTGCTCCCCGCCGGGGCCGGGCCGAACGGGTCGCGTAACGACCAGAGCTGGGTCCGTCCGGCGAGCGCGTAATAGAACGGGGCCGGGGTGTCGCTCTCTGCCGCTGTTGGCAGGGTCGCGGAGTGGGTGCCGTCGTCCAGGTCGGTCTGGCCGGACTCGAGGACGAAGGAGAGACGGTTGGACGTCGCCCGGCCACTATCGTTCGGGCCCGCGATCCGCACCATGACGACCGCGGTGGGAGTGTCGCTGGAGACGAATTCGTCCCTCACCCAGTCGAGGAGTTCCCGGGTGAAGGGCGTTGACGGTGATTCGGTGATCCCGGATACGAGCCAGCCGGGCGCCTCAGCGAGGTGCCCTGTCTGACCCGGACGCGGCAGGGGCACGTCCGCCTCTGCCCCACGCGTCAGTCCGTTATCAGGCAACCGGGTCACTATCGAGCAGCCGGAGCAGCACGGTCGGCAGGATGCCGCCGTTGCGGTAGTAGCGGATTTCGACCGGGCTGTCGATTCGCGCCGTGACCTCAAAGGTCTTCTCGCTCCCGTCCGTGGCGACCGCCGTGACCTGGAGCCGCTTGCGCGGGGCCAGCCCTTCGGCAATGCCGTGGATCGAGAACGTCTCCTCACCCGTCAGCCCGTGACTCTGGGCACTCTCACCGGGGAGGAACTGGAGCGGGAGGACACCCATGCCGACCAGGTTACTGCGGTGGATGCGCTCAAAGCTCTCGGCCAGAACGGCCTTGACGCCGAGCAGCAGGGTCCCCTTGGCCGCCCAGTCCCGGGAGGAGCCGGTGCCGTACTCCTTGCCCGCGATTACGATCGTCGGGATGTCAGCCTCCTGATAGCGCATGCCCGCCTCCCAGATGGTCGTCTCGCGATCCTCCGGGAAGTAGCGAGTAACGTTGCCCTCCTTGCCCGGAACGAGCAGGTTCCGCAGCCGGATGTTGGCGAACGTGCCCCGGATCATCACCTCGTGGTTGCCGCGGCGGGACCCGTAGGAGTTGAACTGGGAGACCTTGACGTCGGAGTTGACCAGGTATTCGGCGGCCGGCGAGGTCTTCGCGATGGCCCCGGCCGGGGAGATGTGGTCGGTCGTGACCGAATCCGGCAGGAGCGCGAGAACGCGGGCATTCTCGATGTCGACAGGGTCGCTGGTCGCCTCGGACAGGTTCTCGAAGAACGGCGGCTCCTGCACGTAGGTGCTGCCAGAGTCCCACTCGTAGAGCTGCCCGGTCGGGATCGGCAACCCCTGCCAGTACTCGTCCCCGGTGAAGACGGAGTCGTATTCCTCGGCGAAGATCTCGGGGCTGACGGACGACGCGATCGTGTCCCGGATCTCTTCCTGCGTCGGCCAGATATCGGCCAGGTAGACCGGAGCGCCGTTCGGATCGGTCCCGATCGGGTCGTTAGCCAGGTCGACGTTGACGGAGCCGGCCAAGGCGTAGGCAACGACCAGCGGCGGCGAGGCGAGGAACGAGGCCCGGACCTGCGGGTGAACGCGGCCCTCGAAGTTCCGGTTGCCCGAGAGGACCGAGGCGACGATCGTCTGGTTGGCGTCGATTGCCTCGGCGACTGGCTCGGGCAGCGGACCGCTGTTGCCGATGCAGGTCGCGCAGCCGTAGCCGACGGTGTGGAAGCCGAGCGCCTCCAGGTATGGCGTCAGGTCGGCGGTGTCGAGGTAGCGGGTCACGACCTGCGACCCCGGTGCGAGCGACGTCTTGACGAACGGCGGCACCTTGAGGCCGCGCTCGACCGCCTTCTTCGCCAGGATGCCGGCCCCGACCATCACCGACGGGTTGCTGGTGTTGGTGCAGGAGGTGATCGACGCGATGGCGACCGAGCCGTGGTGGATGCTGGTGTCGACGCCTCCGACGGTCACCTGGACGGTGCCGGCCGGCCGGGTGGCGACCGCCGTACCACCACCGTTGCCGGTGGACGGAGCCGTTGCGTCACCCTCGAACGCCGCTGGGTAGCTGTTCCGGAACGTGTTCGGGACGTCGCCGAGCAGCACGCGGTCCTGCGGGCGACGCGGACCGGCCAGGCTCGGTCGGACATCGCCGAGGTCCAGCTCCAGCAGGTCGTCGTATTCGGGCTCCGGCGTGTCGTCGGTCCGGAACAGTCCCTGGGCCCGGTTGTAGCGCTCGACCAGGTCGGCTCGCTGGCCGCGACCGGTGAGCTGCAGGTAGCGGATCGTCTCGTCGTCGACCGGGAACAGCGCCGCCGTCGCGCCGTACTCCGGCGCCATGTTGGCGATCGTCGCGCGGTCGGCCAGCGACAGCGATGAGAGGCCGACGCCACAGAACTCGACGAACCGCCCGACCACGCCGTACTTGCGGAGCATCTCGGTCACGGTCAGGACGAGGTCGGTCGCGGTCGCACCTTCCAGCAGAGAGCCGGTGAGGCGGACGCCGATGACCTCCGGGGCCAGCTGGTAGAGCGGCTGGCCGAGCATGACGGCCTCGGCCTCGATGCCGCCGACGCCCCAGCCCAGCACGCCGAGCCCGTTGATCATCGTCGTGTGCGAGTCGGTCCCGACGAGGGTGTCCGGGAAGGCGACCGTCTCGGACCCGTCGGTCCGCGTCGCGACGACGCTGGCGAGGTACTCCAGGTTGACCTGGTGGACGATGCCCGTGCCCGGCGGCACCACGCGGAAATTCTGGAACGACTGCTGGGCCCAACGGAGCAACTGGTAGCGCTCGCCGTTGCGCTCGTACTCGATGTCCTTGTTCCGGGCGAGGGCAAGCGTCGTGCCGAACCGGTCGACCTGGACGGAGTGGTCGATGACGAGGTCGACGGGGACGAGCGGGTTGATCCGCGTCACGTCGCCGCCGAGGCGATCGACGGCGGAGCGCATCGCGGCGAGGTCGACTACGCACGGGACACCGGTAAAGTCCTGGAGGACGACGCGAGCAGGCATGAAGGGCAGCTCGATGGCGTCATCGGAGCTGGCCATCTCGGCGGCCATGCCCGGACGCCACTTCGCCAGGCTCTCGACGTCTCCGGTCGAGACGAACTCGCCACCGGCGTTGCGGAGGACGTTCTCCAGCAGGATGCGCACGGTGTAGGGGAGCCGGGACAGGGTGGTCAGCCCCTGTTCCTCCAGCACGGGGAGGCGGTAGTACGTGACGGTCTCGCCCCGGCCATCGGTGAGCGTGGCGCGGGCGTGAAAGGGATCCTGGGACGTCTGGGCAGCGCTGGACATGGGGACGGGGTCCTCTCCGTCGGGGCGGCCGGGCTGGCGATGGGCCGCGATCCGGACCCTGCCCGTTGGTTGCCGCGAATGATTCGTCTTACTGGCACAGTGTACCGAAGCGACGGGTCGCCGGAGCGTTCGGGACGGAGCCGGATGCGGCAGGGACGGAAGAAATCAGCACCCCGGTCCCGTCTGCTAGTCTGGTCACATCGTCCGATGGGACCAGGAGTCCGTTTCTCCATGGCGCCGGGAATCCGGCGGCGTGGCCATTCCCTGAAGGAGACGCGCATGGCTGAGCACTGGACGCTGGAAAACCTCACCGCCGCATGGACCGAGCGAGGGCTGGATCGGCGCGAACTGTTCCGCCTGCTCGGCGCCGGTGCCGGGGCGGCCGCGATCACGACCCTCCTAACCACGCCGGTGGCCGGAGCGGCGCCCGCCCCGCAGGAGGCGAGTACGCAGGTCTCGATCGAGTGGCGCAAGCCGCAGACGCTCGGACCGCTGTTCAGCACGGCCGGCTACGAGCAGCAGGTCGAGCGGGCGATCCTCGGCTCCCTGGTCCGGATGAGCGACGCGCTGCAGCCGACCGGCGACCTGGCCGAGACCATCGAGGCGTCGCCGGACGCCACCGTCTACACCTTCCGCCTGCGCCAGAACGCCGTCTTCAGCGACGGGACCCCGCTGACCTCGGCCGACGTCGTCTTCACTTTCACCCGGGCGCTGGACCCCCGTGTCGGCTCGATCTGGACGGCGCGCCTGTCCGGGATCGCCGGGGCTGCCGAATTCGGCGCCGGCACCGCCGAGACCGTTTCCGGCATCACCGCGCCGGACGACCACACGGTCGTCTTCACCCTGTCCGGGCCGGACGCCGCCTTCCTGACGATCCTGTCCGACTTCTGCGGGCTGGGCATCCTGCCGAGCCACATCCTCGGCGAGGTCGCGCCGGAGGAGCTGGTCAATCACCCGTTCAACCTGGCGCCGAACGTCGGGGCGGGTCCGTTCCAGTTCGTCGAGTACGCGACCGACCAGTACCTCCACATGCGCGCCAACCCGAACTTCTGGGGCGGTCAGCCGGCCGTCAGCGACGTCTACTGCCGGATCATCAACGCCGAGTCGGCGGTCGGTGAGCTGGAGCAGGGTGGGCTGGACCTGATCGCGGTGTCGATCCAGGACATCGAGCGCCTGAGCGCGGTCGAGGGCATCACCGTCGTCTCCATCCCGAGCCCGTCGATGGACTCGATTTCCTGCAACCTGGACAACCCCCTGTTCCAGGACAAGCGGATCCGCCAGGCGATGATGTACGGCATCGACCGGGCCGGGATTGTCGAGGCGATCTACCAGGGCAACGCGATCGTTCGGAACAGCCCGATCTTCGGGCCGGAATGGATGGGGATACCCGAGGGCCTCAACGAGTACGCCTACGACCCGGACATGGCTCGCCAGCTCCTGACCGATGCGGGCTGGGACACCGAGCGCGAAGTCCAGATGATCTACAACCCGGCTGGCACGGCGACGTTCAACCAGATGATTCCGATCATTCAGGCGCAGCTCGGTGAGATTGGCATGAAGATCGTGCTCCAGCAGTACGACAACGCCGGGATCAACCAGCGGATCATCACCGACCACGACTACGAGATCTACATCGGCGGCGGTGGCGTCTACGGCGCTGACCCGAACATCTCGTCCCGGTACTACCTCTCCACCGCGCACACCCCGACCGGGGCCAACAGCCTCTGGTACAGCAACCCGACGGTCGACGACCTGTACGCGCAGGGGCGGCAGGCGGGTGACCAGGCGGCACGGCGCGAGATCTACGTCCAGCTGGCCCAGTTGCTCAACGACGAGTGCCCGTCCGTCTTCCTATGGTCGCCGAACACCAACTTCGCCTTCCGCAACCGGCTGACGAACTTCGTCCCGCCCTCCTACGTGGACAATCGGCTCTGGCAGGCCGAGTCCTGGGCGATCGGGTAGCTGCTACGGTCCAGGCACCGCCGGACACGATCTGACCAGCCGGTGACCCTTGCGGTTGTCCGGCTGGCAGGGTCATCACCAGACTCAGGCAGAGGCGACGGGATCGACGTGTCGTCCCCACGTCGGTCCCGTCGTCGGCGCCCGTATTCGCCAGACGGCGATTGCCGCGTCTTCGGGCGTGAGCCATTCGCTCGTGCGGCAACGGTGTTCAGATCTGATCGTTCCCCGGACCTCTACTTGCCCCCTCAACGGAAAGGACATGCGTGGGCCGCTATCTCCTGCGGCGTCTGCTGATCAGCATCCCGGTCCTGATCGGGATCACGATCGCCATGTACGCCATCGTCAATCTCGCCCCGGGCGACCCGGTCACGGCCCTGCTCAACCCCGAGCAGATGTCCAACCTCGGGCCGGAGTGGGTAGAGGAGCAGCGGCAGGCGCTTGGCCTCAACGATCCGCTCCCGTTGCGCTACCTGAAGTGGCTGGGCGAGACCGTCCAGGGCAACCTCGGCTACTCCACCGTCGATCGCCAGCCCGTGGCCGAGACGATCGGTGACCGGATCTGGCCGACGCTCAAGCTGATGCTCACGGTAATCGTAATCTCGGTCGTCGCCGGCATCACGCTGGGAGTGCTGTCGGCCCTCAAGCAGCACACCTTCTTCGATTACCTGATGACGTTCCTGGGCTTTCTCACCGTGTCCATCCCGGGGTTCTTTCTCGGGTTGATCCTGATCTACGTGTTCGCGCTGCGCCTCGACTGGTTGCCGGCAACGGGCATGTACACACTCGGTCAGCCACGGTCGTTCACCGACGACCTAGCCCACATCATCATGCCGGCGACGGTACTTGGGCTGGCCCAGGCCGCGCCGATCATGCGCTACACCCGCGCCAGCCTGCTGGATACGATCGGGCAGGATTACGTCACCGTCGCGCGGGCCAAGGGACTCAAGGAGTCGCGGATCGTCGTCGGGCACTCCCTGCGGAACGCGCTGATCCCGATCATCACCATCGTCGCGCTCAACGTGCCGAGCCTGCTCGGCGGGACGGTTGTGATCGAGCAGGTCTTCGCGTGGCCGGGGATGGGCACGCTGGCGATCTCGTCGGTGACCGGCCGGGACTACAACGTCCTGATGGGCATCAACCTGATCGTCGCGAT
Source organism: Thermomicrobiales bacterium (assembly GCA_035944555.1). Taxonomy (GTDB): domain Bacteria; phylum Chloroflexota; class Chloroflexia; order Thermomicrobiales; family UBA6265; genus CADCWK01. The sequence continues at coordinate 96,437 of DASZAY010000026.1, read as the reverse complement.
CATGATCCTGCTGAGCAACCTGCTCGCGGACGTGATCTACGCCTTCGCTGACCCAAGGATCAAGTACGCATGAGTACCGCCGATGTAAGGACCCTCGGCGCGACTGACGCCATCCCGGAGCGCCGCCGTGGCCAGCGGACCGTCTGGTCGCTGTTCCGCCGCCACCGCCTGGCCGTCGCCGGCATGGTGGTGATGGGCATCCTGATCTTCATCGGGATCTTCGCGCCCCTGATCGCGCCGCACGATCCCAATGCGGTCTCGCTAGCCAACTTCCGGGAGCCGCCGACGAGCGAGCACCTGCTCGGCACCGACGCGCAGGGCCGTGACGTGCTGAGCCGGATCATGTACGCCACCCGGATCTCGCTGTCCGTCGGTCTGGTCGCCGTCGCCATCTACGTGGTGATCGGGACCGTCCTCGGCGGCGTCGCCGGCTTCTTTGGCGGCTGGGTCGACAGCATCATCATGCGCCTGGCCGACGTGATCCTGTCGTTCCCGGCGATCATCGTGATCATCACGGTCGTGTCGATCATTGGGCCGAGCATCTTCAACGTGATGCTGGTGATTGGGCTGCTGGGCTGGCCACCGATCGCCCGGCTGGTCCGGGGCGAGTTCCTGACGCTGCGGGGCCGGGACTTCGTCACGGCGTCGGAATCGATCGGAGCTTCGTCGCCCCGGATCATCTTCCGTCACATCCTGCCCAACGCCACGACGCCGATCATCGTCAACGCCACCTTCGGCGTGGCGCAGGCGATCCTGCTGGAGGCCGGGCTGAGCTTCCTCGGGCTGGGCGTCCAGCCGCCGACGGCGAGCTGGGGCAATATCCTCAACGCCGCCCAGTCCTTCACGCTCCTCGAAGAGATGCCGTGGCTGTGGCTGCCGCCCGGCTTCATGATCGTGATCTCGGTGCTGGCGATCAACTTCCTCGGCGATGGCCTGCGCGACGCCCTGGACCCGCGGGCGCGGCGGTAAGCGCCGGATTCCCCGTCCACTGAATGACCCTCACGAATGAAGCCCCTTTCCGCTCAGCGGAGAGGGGCTTCGTCTGCCTACCGATCGTGGTGCCTGCCGACACACCGGTTGGCTAACAGCGCACCGTAGCGATAGGGTTTGCCCCGTCTTCGTTAGGAAATCGGCGCGGCTGGATCGGCCATCTCTCAGCGGCTGGCTCATGTCACATGACTGACCCGAGAGACCGACCCCTCTCCAACTCTTGGATCGCTCCGTTCGACTGAAGCCTCATGGCGTATCCCCGGACCGGAGAGGGGCCGTTGCCACGGTGCCAGCAAGGGCACGGATCAATGGGCTGAGGGGAGGCTGCTCGCGCGTGACCTGACGGCGCGGAAGCCGCCATCGGCCGATCAACCATCTCTCGCAGGAGCGATGGCGACTGCCTTGACCCTACGCGTCTCCCAGTCTGATCGAGCCTCCATCAACCGTCGAGATCTCCACGGACAGCAATCCTGTCTGTCCGGGTTCGACGGTCAGCGGGACATCCAGTTCCCCGACCCATGCCCGCACCCACTCCACCTCGCCGCCGACGGTGATGGCCTTGATCTCACCAGGCATGACACGGTGTCCGGTGGTATTCAAGCGCTTCTGCCAGCCCTCGCGGCGGGCAGCGCGGTCCTTCGAGTAGCGGATGAAGAACGGTCGGTCCGGACGGACGCCACCGAGCGTGCGCCATGAGCTGTCCGCATCGCCGGACGGGATCGCACCGGTCCGGGCGACGACGGCATCGAAGTCGTCCGGTTCGATCACCCATGTCAACAAGCGGTCGCCTTCCGCGGCGAAGTCCCGGATCATCGACGCCTCGTCGCAGGCGTCCGGCTCGGTCGCGGCGACGAGCTCCAGGTAGGCCGGCGGGCCGAGCGGGACGACCCTGTTGGTGATCCCCGGCCATGGTGAGCCGCCGGGCAGCGCGGCGAGACCGTAGCGATCGAGCAGCCGGGCAGCCCCCGCTTCAAGGTCGTCGACGGCGATCAGGATGTGATCGACATGGTTCATTGGCACGCTCCGGCAGGATGCGAATTCCCGGGGCTGAAGCCCCCGGGCTCAACGAGGCTAAGCAAACCTTGTGGTGGTCTTTGGACCATATCGGGTTTGGAATCAGGATCGCGGCTGCACCTTGATCAACCCGGGAGCTCAAGTCCCGGGACGTTTTGTCATGCCGCGAGAAGGTCAGGATGTGGTCGACGTGGGCCATGCCGTCTCTGGCGATCGTGCGGTCGTAGGGGCGCCCCAGGGGACGCCCCTACGCGGTGGTCGCCGTCCTGGCATGCTCCCGATTCCCTAGAAGAAGCGCTTGAACAGGCCGAGCGCGCCCTGCTTCCACGGCACCCGGTGCGACACGCCCGTGGCGTTGGCGAAGTCGGCGCGGTGCTCCAGGTACCAGCGGTAGTTGCGGATCAGCGCGTCCTGGTTGCTGTAGCGGGGCTGCCACCCCAGTCGCTCACGGGCCCGGTCGATCGAGACGAACGAGTCCTTGCTGGCCGTCTCGTAGACCCATTTGTACAGCGGCGAGACGCCGAACCGGTCCAGTACGCGGAGGGCAAGGATCATCGGCAGGGCGGGGAAGCCGATGATGCGCTTGCCGTGGCCCGCCTCGTCCAGCACGGCCTGGTAGTCCTGGCGCATCGTCGTGAAGTCGGCCGCGCCGATGTTGAACGTGTCGTTGGCGATCGCGTCCGGGACGGTCAGCGCCAGCCAGATCGCGGAGCAGAGATCGGCGACGTCCAGCAACTGGTACCGGTTGTGGCCCATGCCGATCATCGGGAAGTTGTGGCCGTCGGCGGCCCAGTCGTAGAGCAGCGCGAACACACCGAGGCGCTCCGGGCCGACGAAGCTCTTGGGGCGCAGGATCGCGACCGTCTGCCCGTGGGCGCGCTCCTCCAGGCAGACGATCTCGGCCTGGATCTTGGCCTGCCCGTACGGCCCGACGCCCTCCAGCCGGTCGTCCTCCAGCAGGGGGTGGTGATCGGGGATGCCGTAGACGGCCGTGGACGAAACATGGACGATTCGCCGGATGCCCTGCTCCCGCGCGGTACGGAGGATCAGCCGGGTGCCCTCGACGTCGGTCGAGTAGATGTCCTCCGGCGAGTAGAGCGGCAGGGCGGCGGCGGTGTGGACGACGGCATCACAGCCCTGCATCGCCAGCAGCACCGCGGCCGGGTCCCGGATGTCCCCCTGGACATCGGTGACCCGGTCCCGCATGTCCGGGTAATCGAATGGGGCCATGTCCAGCGTGACGACCTCGACGCCACGCTCGACGAGGAACCGGGCCAGGTTGATCCCGAGGAAGCCGGCGCCGCCGGTGATCAGCACGCGTTTCGGCTGCGAGCCGGTGGTGGAGACAGGGGAATCGGTCACGGGCGGGCGGTCCTTTCATGGGGAGAGGCGGTGTCAGGGACGGACGATGGCGACGGGGAGCGGCGGAGGATGCGCTGGAGCGCGACGACCGCCCCCGCTCCGAGGACGACGGCGAACCAGAGCGTGGCGAACCGGATGATCAGGGTCGCGGCGGCCGCGTCGCCACGGTCGAACCCCGGCGTGGTGATCAGCAGGATCAGCAGGCCGGCGATGCTCGCTTCCGCGACGCCCAGGCCACCCGGGAGCAGCGACAGCGCGCCGAGCACCGACGACACCGAGAGGACGAAGGTCGCGACGAGCAGCAGGTGCCACGACGGCTCCAGCCCCAGCCCGATCAGCACGAGGAACAGTGCGACGCACTCCGCGAACCAGGAGACGATGCCGAGCAGGACGGACCCGACGACCAGACGGGGCGCGTAGAGGGTGTTGGAGGCGTCGAGGAAGTTGTCGGCGTGGCCGGTCATCCGGGTCGCGATCGGCCCGATGACCGGTAGCCGGCCGGCGAACGCCAGGACGCCAGCCAGCAGCGCCGGGCGGCGGAGGATGACGATCGCGGCGATCCCGGCCAGCGCGGCGGCGGCCAGCACCCAGCGGCCATAGGAGAACTGGGCGATGCCGAGTCCGGCCAGCCCGAGCATCGCCAGTCCGTCGGTCAGGCGCTCGGCGGTGATGACGGCGGCCACGCGGGTGAGCGGGGTCCCGGTCAGGCGGCGGACGTAAACGGCCTTGATCACCTCGCCGACCTTGCCCGGGGTGATCGACATGCTGAATGCCGAGAGGAATGTCAGCAGGCTGTGGCCGGTCGACAGCCCGTGGACACCGATCCGGTCGAGGTAGATCTGCCACTTCACGAACCGGAGCCCGTAGTTGGCAAGAGTGAGCAGGATGATCGGGACGAGCAGCGGCCAGCGGAACCCGGACAGCGCGTCGCCCAGCTGACGGACGTCGGCGAACAGGGTCAGTGCGGTCAGGACCAGCAGCGCGAAGAACAGTCCGGCGACGAGCCGGGGCCACATCCTAGCCCAGCCCGACCAGCCGGTCGTCGAGGTGGGCGTCTCGTTGGTCGTCGGTCCGGTCATGCGTTCCCCGTCGCCAGCCTGCCCGCCCCGGTCGGGCGTGCCGGGGCAGTGTAGACGGCGGGCGCGAGGTGGCGGGGTGTCGTCATCGTGACAGGGTGCCCGGGAGTGGGGTGAGGGAAGGGAATGACCTGCGGCAGACCTCCCCGAAGCCTGGCCCATGGCTTCTGGCGGTAGATCGTGGATCGTGGATCGCCTACGAGTCCCGTGGTCACACCACTCAGGTCAGTCGCCGGGCTCGACCACTTCCCGCGGCCGTGTGGTGAAGCTGATGTGGGCGACGGCGGCGCCGAGCAACAGGGTCATGCCGATCATGACCGCCATGATCCGGATGCCGAAGAGGTCGGCGAAGATGCCGACGGCGAACGTCGGGAGCAGGGTGACCAGGCTCTGGAAGAGGTTCTGGGAGGCGATCACCTGCCCGCGGGCGTTGGGCCGGATCCGGCTGAGCAGGACCGAGCGGGCGGCGACGCCGACGATGGCGGAGGCGAACCCGGCCGGGATGCTGAAGGCCATGACCACCAGCACGTACTGGCCGATCCCGACGGCGTCGCTGAGCTGATCGAGTGGCAGACGCAGCGGGCCGTTGATGATGTTGGCGACCTCCCGCACGAACCCGAACGCGAGCACCGACGTTGCGAACAAGACCAGTCCCGCCGTCGCGATGTAGCGGTTCTCGACCACCGCGTTGAGGGCCGGGGCGGCCCGCAACCCGATGATCAGACCGAGCGCCGCCGGGGCGAATACGAACGTGGTGTTCTCCTGGGCCGTGTTCAGGACGGCCTCGAGGTAGAGCGGCATGATCACGATCAGTGACGTCAGACCGAACCCAACCAGCATGTCGTCCATCACCGCGCCAAGGGCGATCCGGTCCCGAGTGACCATCTTCCAGCCATTGAGAAACCACGCGGCGGTCGTCTGGAGCGACCCGGGCTGGCGGTCGGTTGACCGCCGGGCAGGCCGGTGCGTCACGCCGGCGTCGCCATCCACGACGTTGGTCGCCGCGGGCGCAGGGTCCGGCTCGGCTTGGATCTGGTCATCGAGGCGCGGGAGCTGGGACGCGAACCCGGCGGCCGCGAGGAACAGCGCGGCGCAGAGGGCGAACAGGACGCTGATGTCGAAGAAGCGCAGGATCAGGGGAGCGGCGAGGACGAGGCCCAGCGCCTGGGCGATGGTCAGCGCGAGGTTGTGGAGCGCCTGGGCGTTGGAGAAGCGCGAGGGTGGGACCAGCGACGCGACGACCGTACTCTCGATCGGCGAGTAGAACTGGTGGATTACCCAGAGCCCGATCGTGAGCGCGAAGACGCCCGCCAACGAGAGGTCGACGAGCAAGGCGGCGGTGATCAGGACGAACCGGGCCAGATTCAAGGCGACCATCGTCGGGCGACGGGGCAGGGAGTCGGAGACGATGCCGCCCGGGATGCCGAAGATGATCGCCGGCAGGATCGAGCAGTTCACGAACAGCGCGGTATAGAACGAGGACGACGTCAGGTCGACCACGACGATCAGGAGCGCGTAGAGCATCGCTCCCTGCGCCATCTGGACCAGCAGGCGCGACAGCCAGAAGGTCCGGAAGATCGGGTCGCGCAGCAGCGGCTGGTCGATCGGGAGAAAGCGGCGGGCGGTCCAGTTGATCCCGCGGGCGGCGCCGACGAGCGCGGTCCCGGTGACCCTAGCCGTGCCGACGAGGAGTTCACCGGTGACATGCCCCGTCCGGCGGGCGGCGGCCTTGCTCTGCTCACTCGTCAGAGCGGTGCCAGCGGCAACCGCGAGCTGGCGGGCCGCGCGTCCGGCCGCGAGGGCAGCTCCACCCGCCGCTTGCCGGACCTGGTGGGGGTGACGCTCGATTTCCCGGGAACCGGTGGGGACGAGGGCGCGACCGGGTCCCTCTGGCGGAGTGGTGGCGGGCGTGTCCCCGTCCGGAGACGGCTCAGTGAGGGATGGAACTGGTTGATCCCGGTGGGGCGTGCGGTCGTCGGTCACCAGTCGCCTCCTGTTCCGGGCGGTGCGCATTCGTCCCTGACAGCATCGCGCAGGACGATGACCAGCGCCACCGTGCCGCGCCGTGCGACGGCATGACCGGGCTGCTAGAACGGCAGGGCGTCGCGAACCTCGTCCACGGTTGGCAGGATATCGAGTAGCCGGACGAGGATCAGGATGCCGCCAACGACCAGGACCACGGCGATCGTCGCCGGGGCGATCATGCCGAGACCGCGCAGATACCGGCCGACCGCGAGGCGTGTGGTGGTCGCGGCGAGGAACAGGATCCAGGCCAGCGCGACGAGGATCCCACCCAGCCACTGGGTGCGGTCCAGATCCAGGTCACGCCAGGCGACGATGGCCAGCGTTACGAGTACGAGCAGCAGGGCGACCAACAGCAGGAGCGCCACGACCGCCCAGCCGCGCTGGCCCGAACGGGCCGTGATCGCCGTCTGTCCCGGCCGGCGCTGGTGGGGCCACGCGCCCTCGACCGCCGTCTCGACCGCCTGCAGCGTCAGGATCGTGCCGAGTGCCACGGCCAGGAGCCCCCAGAGCCGGGGGTCGAGGGCGTCGTAGATGTTGGTGAGCCAGTCCATCGAGCGGGTCCAGACCTGTCGGGTTCAGGCGTCGTCCCGGACGGCACCCGCCGCCGGCCCCGCCGTCGCATCCCGCAGATGCTAGCGGTCCAGCGCTCCAACGGCCAGTGCCGCACGTATTGCCGTGCCGAGACGGGCGGCGCCCTCGTCCAGCCACTCCTCCGGGACGTTGGAGAACGAGAGCCGTAGTCCCGGATCCGGGCGGCGATCGGGGTAGAACCAGCCGCCGGGGAGGAACTGGACGCCGTGGTCGGCCGCCTCGGGCATCATCAAGGCCGCGTCCAGGCCCTCGGGCAGGTCCAGCCAGAGGAAGAACCCGCCACCGGGCCGGCTGAGCCGGACCCCTTCCGGCAACGACGCCTCCAGGGCGTTCGCGAGCCGGCGACAGCGCTCGGCGTACTGCTCGCGCAGCCAGGCGACATGGCCGTCGAGAAAGTCGGGGACGGTGTAGGCGACCACGCGCTGCGACATCCGGTCGCCATGGACATCGAACACCTCCCGGCCATTGGCCATCAGCGGGACGAGGTCCGGTGGCAGGACCATCCAGCCCAGCCGCAGGGCCGGCGCGAGCGTCTTGGAGAAGGTGCCGAGGGCGATGACATCGGCGTCCCGCGCCCGAAGGGAGGCAGGCGGCGCCTGGTCGAAGTACAGCTCGCCGTAGGGATCGTCCTCCACGACGACGATCCCGTACCGGCGGGCCAGGGCGAGCAGGGCCTCGCGGCGCTCCTGGCTCATCAGCCGTCCGGTCGGGTTCTGGAAGGTTGGGACGCTGTAGAGCAGCTTCGGCGGACGGTGACCCTGGGCGGCGCGGTCGGCCAGCTCCCGCTCCAGTGCCGCGACGTCCAGCCCGTCGTCGTCCATCGGGGCGACGAGGTAGGTCGCGTCGCAGGCGTCGAAGACCTGGAGAGCGCCGATGTAGGTGGGCCCTTCGACGATGACCGTGTCCCCGGGGTCGAGGAAGACCCGGGCGGCGAGATCGATGCCCTGCTGGGATCCGGTGGTGAGGACGATCTGCTCCGGGTCGGTCGCGACGCCGCGGTCCGCCAGCCAGTGCGCGAGCCACTCACGGAGCGGGTAATACCCGCCTACACCGGCGTACCCCCACTGGTTGGGTTCGGCCCAGGCCTGTCGGGCCGCCTCAGCGAGCCGGTCGACCGGGATGAGCGATTCCGAGGGCGCGCCGCTACTCAGCGAGATGGGAGCGGGATGCCGGCCGTCGAGTGTCGTCGGGACCGACCAGGGCGACTCGTGGAAGGCCGAGGCCCGCCGGGCGAGTCGTCGGGCTGGGGTGGTGTACGTCGGGCGGTCCGCGATGTGGGCGGTCGCCTTGTGGGTGGCCATGGGGTACTCCGGCAGAGAGACGAACACCAGGGGTGTCGGGCACGTTATAGGCAGGCGAGGAGGTATCAGGGGCCGGGGAAGCCACGACGGGATGGCTCGATGGTAGGTGTGCTTCAGTCACGGCGTCAACGTGGCGAATTGTACAGATTTCGCCCGTGAGACTTGGCCGAATGAAGCATTCAGGCAGTGTCCGTACGCTGCGCTCGTCCAGCCCTTGTCAGGGTGTCAGAGGGCAATGTAGGATTGCGTCGTCGTACGTACACTACCCGCATGGACCCGTCTGTTGATCCCCGCGACCTTGGGCCGGGTGGCAGCGGTGTGTGCGCTGATGTCGCCGTGGCTGGTTCGCCGAGCCGTTCGATGGAGAGCTCTCGATGCAGGATGTGAGCGCACAGCGACCAGCAGCCCGGACCGCGAATGGCGACCAGCCCGTCACGCCGAGGGTCATCGCACCACACGTCCCGACATCGCGTGACATCGTCTCGCTCTACGCGACCCGGATCCAGCACACCGGGGCAGACGTCCTCCCGGCGCTTCGCCAGCGCCGCGCCAGCTTCCCGACCGGCTCGGAGTCGAACGTCGGGTATCTCGCCGTCCCCGTTCCCCGGGTCAGCACGCCGCTGCCGGTTGGGCGTGGCACCTCCACTCACCGCCAGGCGCTGGACGCCATGGCCGCGTCCCAGTGGGCGACGCAGATCGGGTGGCTGCCGGATCCGGAGCCGGTCCGGGTCACCCGAACCGGTGGCGCCATCCACCGCGCTAACCGACCGGGGCTAGTTGCCCGTGTCGGCGCGGCGTTGAGCGCCTTCGCTCGTCCGTCCGCCCGGTCCGCCGCGGGATACGAGCCATCGCACCGCTTCGAGACCTCCCACCGCCTGGAGACTCAGACCGCGTAAGTCGCCTGGTACGCATTTCCGGAGAAGGCGAAACGCCCCGGTCCGCCCGCGAGGCAGACCGGGGCGTCGTTGTCTGGACGAGCAGTCCTGGTCGTGATCAGACCTGGGCCGGGGAACTGCTCCTGGTCGCCGGTCGGACGACTGTCCCTTCGCCGGCCAGCGCCCGGGACACCGGCCGCTCGACGCGGGCGTCGGAGAAGATCACCTCGCCGACACCTCGCTCGATCGCGCCAAGCGCGGCCTCGACCTTGACGACCATCCGGCCCGAGGCGGAGGCCAGCGCTGCCGAGGGATCCGCCGCATCGATCTCGCGGACGAGGCTGGTCTCGTCCCGGACGTCACGGAGCAGCCCCGGCGTGTCCGAGAAGAACAGCAGCGCCTCCGCTCCAAGTTCGGTGGCAAGCCCGAGGGCCAGCTTGTCGCCATCGACGTTGATCGGCACGCCGTCGTCGGACAGCGCGGGCGGCGTCAGGACGGGCAGGTACCCGTTGGCCAGCAGCAGCCGGACCAGCCCGGCGTCGATCGTCTCGATCGTGCCGGCGTGGTCGTCCCGGAAGACCTTCGGCTTGCCGTCGACGCTCCCCCGGAGCATCGGCTTGCGCCGCCCACGGGCGATCCCGCCATCGAGTCCGCTCAGCCCGACGGCATTGACGCCAGCCGCCTGCATCGCGCCCACGAGCGTCTTGTTGACCTTACCGCAGTAGGTCATCAGCATGGCGTCCATCGTCGCGGCGTCGGTGTACCGGGACACCCGGCCGGTCGACGACGTGACCATGACCGGCGGCAAGTCCAGGCGGCGGCTGAGGTCGCTGAAGGCGGCGTTGGCGCCGTGGATGACGACGGCCGAGCGACCTTCGCCGAGCAGGCCGTGCAGGTCTTCGGCGAAGTTCCGGAACGCGGTTGCGTCGATGGCGGCGCCACCGCCGATCTTGATGATGATCACGGGTACTCCGTCGGGGTAGGTGCCGTGGTGGGTCGGGACAGGACGCTCCGCGGGCATCGGGTATTCAGCAGGTAGGATAGCCCGCCTACCGTACCGGGAGGCGCGGCGGAGGATGGGAGCAGGGTCACCGGTGTCCCAGGGCAGCCCGCCACCCGGTTCGATCGGCTCATCACGACGGCTGACGTGGCACCATTCGCCGCTGGTATCGACATCGAGAGGCGACAGGACGATGAGGCCGGACGGCGGGACAGGGGCTGACGTGACCACGGGGGGAAGGGGACCGGTTCGCCCGTGGCAGTCGACGCTGCTGACCCTGCTGCTCGTGGTCCCGGTCACGACGATGACCGTCCTGTACGCGCTGCAGGTCGAGGTGTTGGACGGCTTGGCTCCCCGGGCACTGATCGCGACCGGGGTCGTCACGGTCGTCCCCGTGGGGCTGTTCCTGCTGCGACTGCTGGAGGAGCGGCGGGAGTGGCGGTATCGCCGGCGCGAGCCGGGCTGGCCGGCGGTGGCCTGGTTTCTCGTCGCTACGCTGCTGATCGCCGGCCCGCTCATCGCCCGCGTCTCGCTCGGCGCCCGTCGGGCCGCCGATGGTCAGCTGATCCGCGATGTCCACCGGCCGGGAACCGACGACGTCCTGACCGGCTTGCTGGCCGGGTTCGTCCTGGCCCTGGCTGGCTTCTCCATCGGAGCCCTCGCCGCGCGGATCGGGACCTGGGCTGAGGTGACGGCGGCGGTGCTGGCGATGCTGCTCGGGCTGGCGACGGTGCCAGCGACGCTGTTCGGGCTCGTCCTGAGCTACGAGGTGGCGAGCACACCGGCGGATCACCCGCTGGCGGATACGCTCCAGACGATGGGCGTCGTCTGGTTCGTCCCCGTCCCGCTCGCGGCGGGACTGGCGGGGCGGGCGCTGGTCCGGAAAGTTGCCGTGTCGTAACAACTGGCTCCGCTGGTGCGTCCGGATTCGTACGGTGGATCCTCGTCGCCGTGCAGTGGCGTGGGATGACGCACGACGGGTGGCCCGCTCGAGCCGCGGGAACGGAGTCAACCATGACGGCCCATGACGCCACCCGCGCACGGCAGGCACCTCATTCGATGGGGCCGCCCAACCCGGATCAATCAGGCCCTGATCTCCGGTCGCGGCGGGATGGGCTCGGTAGCGTGTTGGGCATGGCGGCGGTCGTGACACTGAACTCCGCGCCGATGGCGGCCCTGAGCACATTCGTGGGATCGCCCTCGGGTGCCTTGCCCTCCTGGCTGTCGTTCCTCTTCGTCTTCGGCCTGCCGCTGGTGCCGGCCGCGCTGATCGTCATCCCGTCCCTGCTCGTGGGCCGGTTGCCTGGCCGCCTCACCGTGATCAACGAATGGATCTGGCTGGCTGCCGCCGTCGCGCTGTTCGCCGTCCCCGCCGCGGCGCTCGGGCATGTCCGGCTCGAAGAGTTGCCCAACACCACAGGTGATCCTGACTTGCCTGCGACGATCAGCACCTGGGTCGTGGCGGACGGATTCCTGCTCTGGCCGACCGTCGCGGCAGTGCTCGGTGGGCTGGTCATCGCGGGAATAGGCTTCGTCGTTGGCTATGTGGCGCGAGGTGGTTCGGCACGGGGTGCGGTCATCGCGGCTGCCATCATGACCTTCCTGGGCCTTCTGCTGTTCTTCGGCTACGCGATCTACGACTTCGGGAGCACGCTCGCAGCACACGCACGGGAATCCGGACACTCGGCGACGCTGCGAGGGCTGCCGTACATGTTCTGGTTGGCGGTGCCGTCGATCGCGGTGCTGGCCGGGGCGGAGCGGACGGTGGTTGATGGCGCCGACTGAGCCAGCACGGACCGCGACCGGAGAATGGCGGGGCCAGGGATCGCGGTGGTGGCTGGCCCCGTGTTGGCGGCCCCGGCGACCCCCCACCGTTCCTGAGCGTCGGACCGTCCAGGGGAAGGTGCCCGGCAGCGGCCTGTAGTTGCCTGGTACGGACACGACCGTGCAAAGGCATCCGGCGAGCCTCTCCGATAGGGCATGGGTGACCCCCAGACGAGGCCGGATAGCGGACACTGAGGATACGCACCGGATCATCCCTGTCCTGACCGGGCCCCTTGGCGAACCGGTTTCCCTGATCCTGCCATCCCGATGGAGTTCCCCTTGCCCACGCCGTCTCCACAGTCACCGCCGGCCCGCATCCAGAGTCGGGTCGAACAGTCCGAATCGTCGCCGGCGACCGACCGGTTCGTCACGGGACTGACGGTGCTGCTGCTGGTGATCCCGTCGCTGGTCTTCGGCGTCGTCGCCTGGTCCACGCTGGATACGGACCCGTCCGGTGGGGGGCAGGTCGACGTCCCCCCGATCGGGACGATGCGGGCATCTCCGTGGTTGCCGCCCGCGCTGGCGATCATGCTGCTGGTGCTGGCCACGCTGCCCGTTCTGCGCGGTCCCCGGCGTGCCGGGGCCCTGACGGCTCTGCCATCCCGGGGCTGGCTCGTCCTGCTGGCCGGGCTGATCGCCGGAGCAGCCATCACGCCATCGCTGGTCGATCCTGCCCCCGTCGGTGGGGAGGTCGGAGCGCCGGATCCCATCCTCTTCATCGCGGTCCTGGCCGCCGCCACGGCGCTGGGTACCGCCGGGTTCGGGGTGGGGTGGTTCGCTCGGGGGAGCGGGCGGGACACCACGATCATCGCCGCCTTCGGGCTGCTGCTGGTGGGCGTGTTCGCGGTCGGGCTCTACAGCCTGCTCCTGTTCCGGCTGGTCGTCGATCAGGACGACGCGGTCGCGCTCAGGGATACGGCTGCGACGCTGCTGTTCAATGTCCCGGCGCTGTTCCTTTGGACCATCCCGATTGTCGGCGTCGTCGCCGGGGCTGAACGGCGCGCCGGCCGCTGACGATGAAGAGGGCCGGCCCGGATCTCCGGGTCGGCCCTCTTCACCTGGCGGAGCATGGCCACCTGGTCAGGTCAGATCGGGTGGAGGCCGGTGAACTCCAGCGCGGTGTCCTCGGGGAAGCCGCAGCGGACATTCATGCACTGGACGCCCTGCCCGGCCGCGCCCTTCATCAAGTTGTCGGTCGCCGCCATCACGACCAGCCGGTTGCTGTGCGGGTCGCGCTCGAACCCGACGTCGCAGTAGTTGGAGCCGGACAGCAGCTTGGGCTCCGGGTAGCGGTAGACACCGCTGGCTTCCTTGACCAGCCGCATGAACGGCTCGTCCCTGTAGGCCGGGCGGTAGATCTGCCAGATGTCCTTGTCCGTCAGCGCGTCCTTGAGGGTGACGTGAGAGGTCGTGAGGATGCCCCGGACGGCCTCGACGCTGGTCGCCGAGAAGCTCACCGGCGGGGCGACCTCGCCGAAGGTCAACTCCTGGATGATCTCGGCCGAGTGGCGGTGGCCGGTTGGCTTGAACGAGCGCATCGCGCCGGACCGCTCCGGGTGGTGGGAGCCGAGATTGGGCTCGCCGCCGGACCCGGACGAGCCGGTCTTGGCCTCGATGAAGACCGGGATCGACGTGTCCACCACGCCGGCCCGGTAGAGCGGGTACAGCCCGAGGATCGACGTCGTCGCCATGCAGCCAGCGCAGGCGATCCGGTCGGCCTGAGCGATCTCGTCGCGGTGCAGCTCGGGGATGCCGACGGTGAAGCGGGCGATGTCCTCCGGCTTCTCGTGCGGGTGACCGTACCAGGTGTCGTAGTCGGCCGGGTTGCGGAGGCGGTAGTCGGCGGAGAGGTCGATGATGACCTTGGCCTTGCCCTCGAGCTCCGGCATCTTCTTCATTGCGACGCCATGGGGCAACGCGAGGAACAACACGTCGCACGGCTCCAGGTCGGCGGAGGCGACGAACTTCATGTCGGTCCGCTTGCGCAGGTTCGGATGGACGAGCCGGACGAACTTGCCGGCATAGCGCTCCGAGGTTACCTGCTTGAGATTGACTTCCCGGTGGCCGAGCAGGAGCCGTACGAGCTCACCGCCTGCGTACCCGGAACCACCGATTATCGAGACGTCCATGTGCCTGCCTGTTCTCCTGTCACGGGTCGCCGAATGACGCCCGTGACTGTGTGTCGTCGTGTGGTCGGCCCGGGAGACCTCCCGGACCGGTTGTCGTCATCTCATGCTGCCCGGCTCGTCGTCAGCCGGGTCCGGCCGGGGCTCGACCATTGCCAGCAGGGCCGCTACGAGGACGGGCAACCCCGCCCATGCGAACGATGGGTCCCGCAGCAGGGCGATGAGCCCGGCGCCGCACGCCGCGACGAACAGCGCTGCGACGCCAGCAGCCGGTCGCCGATGGATCAGGATCGCCCCGGTCGCGGCGGGGATGATCAGCAGCAGGCCCAACCGCGCGGATGTGTCGTCCTGCTCGAACGCCGCAGCCATCGTCCGGGCGAACAGGGCGTAGACGACGAGGAGGGCGCACCAGGACAGCGCGACCACCGTCGCGATGCTCCGGGTCCAGCGCTCCCAGCCCCGTCGTCGTTTCACCGATCATCCCGCCACGCCCGCATGGGCCGCGCTGGCAGCCCGGGCGGCCGTCCCGACCTCGATCACGTAGTCCGCGATGTGGCCGGGGATGTTCACGCCGGTGGTGTCGATGCTGTTCCGGAACTCCATCGTGTAATTGACCTCGATCACCGACAGCCCGTCCGGCCCTTCCAGCACGTCGACGGCGACCACGCCACCCCCGACCGCCGCCGCAGCCGACCGGCAGATCGCGTCCAGCTCCGGGGTGACCGGGCAGTTGGTCGCCTGCCCGCCGCGGGCCGTGTTGGTGATCCAGTGCGGGCTGTCGCGGTAGATCGCGCAAATGGTCCGGTCCCCGACCACGAAGGCGCGGATGTCCCGGCCGGGCTTCTCGACGAAGCGCTGGATGTAGAACACCCCGTGCTGGTAGGAGCCGAGCGTGACCTTGTGCTCCAGGATCGCCTCGGCGGCGTCGCGGTCGTTGACGCGGGCGAGCAGCCGGCCCCACGACCCGACGACCGGCTTGAGCACGACCGGGTAGCCCATCTCCTCGATGGCGGCGATCGCCTGCTCCGGGGTGAAGGCCAGGACCGTTTCCGGCGTCGGGACGCCCGCCGCCACGAGGGCCGCCGACGTCAGCAGCTTGTCGCCGCAGATGTTGGCAACCTCGTAGGTGTTGACCGTCGCCACGCCCCAGTCATTCAGGACCTTGAGCAGGTAGAGCGCGCGCGAGTGATTGATACACCGCTCGACGATCACGTCGCAGCCGGTCAGGGCCGCGTCCGGGGTGGCCAGCCCGACGTGGAGGTGGCGGTCGTCGAAGCGGACGAGCTCCACCCCGCGCTGCTCCAGCTCCCCGGCGAGGAGCTTCTCCTCGATCCGGATCCGGGAATGGAGCATGCCGACGCGGAGTGGGGTGTCCGTGGCCGGCAGATCGGTTCGGGGTGGGGCGATGGTCGTGGTCACGGTGATGGTCTCCTGGCATGAGGCGGCGTGTGGACCCGGCGCCAGGGGACGGCGGGTCCGCGCTCCGTGGTACCACCCCTGCTCGCGCGCCACCTCACGGCCAGCACGCCTCGATGGGTCGACGCGATGGGCGTCGACCGCGGGCCTGCTAACGGGGGCCAGATCGACCGGGTCTACTGAGTCCACGGGGTGGCGGACCGTTCTTCCGGTAAGGCCGGGAGTCTTGCGTCGCATGACCGGGCCGCGTGGCTCGCACCTGTTCCACGCTCGCTGGGGCCGTCTGTCGTGCGCCGGTCTCCCGGAGTAAAGGCGAATGCCGACCCGTCGCGATGCGGCGACAGGGGAGCCGCGGTGAACGACCGCCGGGGCGATCCCTCGTGAGTGCCCCTGTGACCGGGACCACGGGTGAATAGGGCTTATGCCGGTTTTACCGCGGCCACCCGGATGGCCTCCTCGACGATCTCGGCCGCGATGTCGACCTCGGTCGTCGTCTGGAGCCCCTTGAACTCGCCGCCGCTGTTGACCTCGACACAGCTCAGCCCGTCGGCCGTCTCGAACAGGTCGACCCCGCCGAGCCGGGCGTGGACCGCCTCGCAGGCCCGGACGGACAGCTCCTCGATCTCCGGGGTGACCGGGCAGGGACGGGAGACGGCGCCGCGGGCGGCATTGGTCACCCAGTGCTCCGACGTCCGGTACGACGCGGCCAGGACCTTTCCGCCGACGACGTAGGCGCGGATGTCGCGCCCCGGTTTCTCGACGAACTCCTGCAGGTACAGCACCTCGTGCTGGTGGCCGCCGTGCTCCAGCTTCTGCCCGATGATCGAGCGGAGCTGGTCCGGCCCGTTGATCCGGGCGAGCAGCCGGCCCCACGACCCGGTTACGGGTTTCAGCACGACCGGGTAGTTCAGCGTTTCCGCCGCCCGGAGCGCCGAGTCGACCGAATAGCAGATGATTGTCCGTGGCGTCATCACGCCAGCCCGGGCCAGCGCGAGCGATGAGGCGACCTTGTCGTCGCAGATCTCGACCGAGCGTGGCGTGTTCAGCGTCGGGATGCCGTAGGAGCCGATCGCGCGGAGCGAGTAGAGCGCCTTGGTATGGGCGACGCTCCGGTCCAGGACGACATCGACGTTCAGGCCACTCGCAGCGGCGTCCGGCGCGTTGAGGTCCAGGACGAGGTCGCGGTCGATCAGCGTCGTGACTTCCAGCCCGCGCGCCCGGCCGGCGGCGAGGATCGCCTTCTCCTCGGGCCGCAGGTGCGAGATGAGGACGCCGAGCCGGAGCGGCCCGCCATGTGGGCCGAGCGGGATGTCCTGGCCGGCCCCGTTGAGGGGGGCTGTCGTGGTGTCGGGAGCGGTGGTGGCGGACATGGTCTGGGTCCTTGTCGGGCCGGTCGCGGGGACCAGGCGGGGACGGTGGGTTACAGCGACGTCAGGACGGCGGTCAGGACGCGGACGCCGCGAAGGTAATCGTCCAGGACGATGTGCTCGTCCGGCGTGTGATCGAGCGCGGCATCACCGGGGCCGTAGGCGACGATCGGGCACCCCCAGGCCGGTCCGACGACGTTCATGTCGCTGGTGCCGAGCTTGACGTTGAACCGCGGCGTGCCGCCTTCGGCCCGGATGCTCCGCAGGAACGGGGCGGACAGTGGCGAGCGGCGGTCACTGCGGTAACCGAGCTGGTAGCCCTCGACCGTGATCTCCGCCCCACCGGCCGCGGTCCGGATCGCCTCGATCAGCCCCTCGACGTCGGTCCCCGGCGGCAGGCGGAAGCCCATCACGAGGTGGGCTGATTCCGACAGGCCGTCGGCTTCCGTCCGGAAGGAGCGGATCGACGGGGTGACCCGGGTGAACACGCCCTCGCCGGTGGCCGTCGCGTTGATCGCGTCGACCCGACCGGTCAGGTCGTTCCAGAAGGCGATGGCCTGCTCCGCGGCGCCCAGGCCGGGTCCGGCGGTGTGTCGGCCGTCCTGCGTCAGCCGGTAGTGGACGGTCATGCTGCCCCGGTAGCCGAGGCAGACGGCGTCCCAGCCGGACGGCTCGCCGATGATGCAGAGGTCCGGCGCGGCCCAGGTCGCGACTTCAGTCGCGCCAGGTGAACCCAGCGATTCCTCGCCGGTCGCGCCGACGACCGTCACCCGGCAGGACAGCTGATCGGCCGCCCGGGTAGCGGCTGCGACGAAGGTCGCCAGCGGTCCCTTGGCGTCGACCGCGCCCCGGCCATGGAGGATGCCGCCGAGGATGTGCGGCGTGATCCAGCCGGAAACGGTGTCGATGTGGCCGAGCAGGACGACGTGGCGGTCGCCGGAGCCGATCCGGCCGATGGCGTTGCCCGCTGTATCGATCTCGGTCGCGAAGCCGCGCGCCGCCATCTCGTTGGTCAGGTAGCGGACCGCGTCCGCTTCTCCGCCCGACAGGCTCGGGATGGCGACGAGACCGTGGAGCAGCTCGATGTCCGCCTGGTCGCGCAGGTCATGGTCGAGCGTCGCGAGGGGATCCCCCGCTCCGTCAGATGGTTGCGGCGAACTCATCGATCACCCCTCCGGCACTGACCCGCTGGAGGGCGACGATGTCGAGACCGGTGGCGGTCCCGTCGTGGGTGGCAGCCCGGGTCCCGGCCAGTGCGGCGATTGCGCCGGCCACGGAGACCTCGCCGGTCGGCACGGCAGCGCGGAAATCTGGCACCGGGACGATGTTCCAGATCACCCAACCAGCTGCGGTCCACGCCAGCTCGACGCCGACCAGCGGCGCGCGCAGGGCGAAGGCCGCCCGGCAGGCGAGGTGGTTGGCCTCGGTTGCCGCCGGCAGTTCGGCCATCGGGGTCTCGATCCCGGCGACGTTCCCACCGACGACGGTCAGGAGGACTCGCTCACCGGCGGTCGGCGCCCCGCCAAACAGGACGAAGACGTTCTCGCTCCGGCCGCCGAGCACGCTGCGGTGCTCGAGGACGGCCTCGGCGGTGTCACTGTCCCAGAGCGTGACACCGGTCTGCCCCGGCGTCATCGGCATCAGCGTCTGCGGGCCATTGGAGGTGACGACGGCCAGAGCCGCGTCTTCCCCGATCCCGACCCGCATCTGCGGCACGGGCAGCCCGGCGGCGCGGAGCGCCAGCATGATCTCGACCCGGTCCCGGCGAGCGGCCAGTCCGGCGTCGATCGTCTCGACGCCGTCGGCCGCGTACAGGCCGAGCAGCACGCCGGCGGCGGTCCGGTCGGCGCAGCGGTCGACGATCACGCCGGGCGCGGTGGCGTCGGCGAGTGGCGCCGGGAGCGGCTGATCCGGTGGGACGGCGCAGCCTGGAACGCCAGCGCCGTTCAGCGCGGCCAGGATGCCCTTCTCTTCGACCCGGACCCGGCTGCAGAGCAGCCCCACTCCCGTAGACACTATCGTTCTCCCCGCGATGGCGTGGGTCTCACGCCGGATCGACACACGGCCGATCATGTCTGGGCGAGCCCCGTGGCCCGCCCGGTCAGTCGTGGCCCGGGACAACCCCGGGCCGGTCAGCGGCGATTACTCGCCCCAGTCCTCGCCCTCTTCCGGGGCCAGGCCAACCTGGACCGGATCGACCGAGAGGACCTCGAGCTCCACGCCGCACTCTGGGCAGACGATGATCTCGCCGGCCTCCAGGCCGGTGGCGTCGAAGGAAGCGCCGCACTCGGGGCAATCGATGGTGATGGACGTCGCGCTCATGGCTGGTCTGTACTCCTGTGCCGGCGCGCCTCGGCGCCGGTCGACTGGTGGAATGGTCGTCGCCGACCCATCAGGGCGGCATCGGAATCGTCGGCCGCGGCATCAGCGACCCATCAGGATCGCGGTCGGGTGACCCGGCGGCTTCGCTACTAGCACATGGTCTGCAGCAGCACCGCCTTCTGGAGATGGAGCCGGTTCTCGGCCTGGTCGAAGATGATCGAGCGTGGGCCATCGGCCACGTCGCCATCGACCTCGACCCCGCGGTGCATCGGCAGGCAGTGCATGAAGACCGCCGCCGGCCGGGCCGCGTTCATCATCTCCTCGGTCACCTTGAAGGGTGCCAGCGTGACCGCGCGGGTCGCGCCGTCCTTCTGGTTGAGCGAGACGTGGACGTCGGTGTAGATCGCGTCGGCGTCCTTCGCCGCGGCCCACGGGTCGTCGGTCACCGTGGCGGTGGCGCCGGTGCTGTTCGCCAGCCACTTGGCCCGCGTCACGACGTCCGGGTCCGGCTGGTAGGCGGCCGGGGTCGCGACCGTCACCGAGACGCCCAGTGCCGAGCCGGCCAGCATCAGCGAGGCGGCCATGTTGTTGGCGCCATCGCCGACGTAGGCCAGCTTCAGCCCGGCCAGCGCCCCGAACTGCTCCCGCAGCGACATCATGTCGCAGAGGGATTGCATCGGGTGGTAGCGGTCTGACAGGGCGTTATAGACGGGTACGGAGGCGCTTTCAGCCAGCGCCAGCAGCGTGTCGTGGGAGGCGACCCGGGCGGCGATGCCGTCGACGTAGCGGCTGAAGATTTCGGCCGTATCGCCGATGGTCTCGCCCCGGGAGATCTGCAGGTCGTTCTGGTTGAGGACGATCGCCTGGCCGCCGAGCTGGGCCATGCCGGCCTGCAGCGACAGGCGGGTCCGGGTGCTGGGGTGCTCGAACAGCATCGCCAGCGTCTTGCCAGCCAGGTAGCTGTGCGGCTGCCCGCTGTGGAGCATGTCCTTGAGCCGGAAGGCCGTGTCCAGGACCTCCGTGATCTCGTCCGGGGTCAGGTCGACCTCGCTGAGGAGATCCCGCTGCCGCAGCCGGGCCGAGACGGTGAAGGTCGGCAGCCACTGCGTGCCGGGTCCGCCGAGCGAGATGATCCGGTCGGAGGCAGGCGCGAGCATGCTGTCGTAGCTCGGCTGCGTCGGCGCGACGGCGTGCAGCGGCGCGGCCGGCGCGTGGCCCGTGGACTGGGCTGGCGTCTCCGAGACGACACTATCGGTCTGCTGATCCTGGGACTGCTGGGTGTAGGCGGCGAGATCCACGGGGCTTCTCCTCCGGTCACGAGCGAAAAGACGGCGCTCGGGGTCTGGCGCGGAGCCCGCAGGGGCTACCGGGACCTGACCGAAGGGGCGAGAGGCGTTGGCTCCCGCGGTACCACCCTCCTTGCGCGACGCGACCCGAAGAGCAGGAGCCCGGGGGTCGGTGGTGTGTCGCGCATCTCTCGGCTGTTGCTGACCGGGGAGCCACCCCGTCGATCCTACTTGCTCCGTGGTCCGCGCCGTAACGCGGGCAACACGGGAACTTTCTTCGGCCGACCGCTCAGGGGTGCGTTCCGGGTGCTGGCGCGTGTCCCGGGCTTCCACCGCCCCCGGGTCGCTCGTGCGCTGCTGGTCCGTACTGGTCCCCGTCGTCGCGGGTCGCCGTCCGACGCCGGACACGGTGGTCAGGCGGATAGGACGGTAGTCGTTGCTGCTGTCGTTGGATTGATCAGACGTCGTGAGGGGCGCTGTCGGCGAGGGGCTGCCGTCAGCGCGTCGTACGGTCGCGACGCGCGAACGACAGCCCACGTGGGGAGCGGGGGGTCAACCCCCGGCTGTTCGCTGGTCTGGAGCTGGTGTCGGTCATTGCCTCACCTCTCACCGCATCACGTCGTCGAGATTCGGGACTGGCCCGGAAGACGCCATGCTAGCAGAGGGTTCGGCGGATGTCGATAGGCTCGCACAGGTTTTCTGCAAATGGGACGAGGTGGAAGCGTCCGCGCCAGGAGCCGATGGGCGTCAGCCAGCCCATTGCCTTGGCCAGTCAGGACCGGGCTAGGGGTCGATGAAGGAGCAGCGGGCCCTACTGCAGGTGCTCCCGGAACCATTCCGTGGCCAGGGCGTCGACCCGGACGGCATCAGTGTTCTGCGGGGCGGGCTCGATGCCCGGCTCATCGGCGACGCCATGACCCATCCCGTCGAGGATCTGCAGGTCGGCCCGGATCGGCGTTCCTGAGGCGGCCAGCCCGGCAAACGCTGCTTCCTGCTCCCGGATCGGGTCAAGCATGCACGCCTCATCATCGGCGCCAGCGATCGTGCGGATCGGCAGGCCGGGGCGCCGCCGGGCGATCTCGCCGGCCCGGGCGACGAAGTCCAGCCGCGCCGCGACGGCGTCGGACTCCGGGCTCCACTGGTAGGTGATCTGCTCGAACGAGTCGATCAGGTCGCGCAGCCGGACAACGGGACTGATCAGGACCGCTGCCCGCACGTCGAGGTCGGCTTCCGCCAGGAGGGTCTGCACCACCGCGCCGCCGGCCGAGCCGCCCATCAGACCGAGCGAGGTGGACATGATCGCCAGCTGGCTTTGAAGGTCGGCCAGCGCCGCCGGGAACTCGGCGGCGGCGTCCAGCTCGACCGGCCCGTAGAACTTCAGCACGGCGTCCTCGCCCATCAGGCCGAAGATTTCATCCATCCCGCCGGCCCGCATCCGCTCGCCGAACATCGGGAGCGTCAGGTAGACCCGCCAGGCATCGAGTCCGTCCAGCGGGATCGCCGCCTGGAACGCCGCCGGGGTCCGGGGTGGATCCATCAGGTGCCAGGCCACGACGAGCGGTGCGTTCTCCCGGTCGGCGCGGAGCGGCGGGACGGCCACGTAGGGGACGCCAGCGGCGGTGCCGGTGACCGGCGAGGACATGGACTCGGACATGGGCTGGCAACTCCTGCGTGGTACGTCGCGGCTGATCGGGGCTACCGGATCAGCGTAGCGGCGCATGGGGGCAGGGAGTGTCCGGGATGGGCCCGCCACGGACGACAGACATGGAAATGGGGTGTCGCCGGGGGGCATACCCCCCGGCGACACCCCATCGGGTGCGTTGGCTTTCGCCCAGGGACTCCCGGGAAAGCTACCCGTCGATCGCCTTCGTCCCGCCACCTGGCAGGATCGAGGAGCCGGTGACACTGGCGCCGGCCGGCAACTGCTCGTCGCGGCGGGCGGCCACCTTGGTGCCGAGGCCGAACAGGCGGATGAAGCCCTCGGCGTCGATCTGCCGGTAGACATCGTCCTGCCCGAAGGTCGCCAGGTCCTCGTCGTAGAGGCCGAACGGCGACTTGCGCCCGACCGCCGTGACCGTGCCCTTGTACAGCCGGAGCCGGACTTCACCGGTGACGGCGCGCTGGTTCTCGGCCAGGAAGGCGTCGATCGCCGCCTTGACCGGGGCGAACCAGAGCCCGTTGTAGACGATGTCGGCGTACTGGGTGGCGAGGTCGTCCTTGAGCCGCATCGACATCTTGTCGAGCGTCAGGTGCTCGAGATCCTTGTGGGCGGCGGAGAGGATCGTGCCGCCCGGCGTCTCGTACACGCCGCGGCTCTTCATCCCGACCAGGCGGTTCTCGAGCATGTCGATCCGGCCAACGCCGTGCTCCCCGCCCAGCGTGTTCAGCCGTTCCAGCAGGTCGATGGGGGCGAGCGTCTCGCCGTCGACCGAGACCGGCCAGCCCTGCTCGAAGCCGATCGTGACGTAGGCCGGCTCGTTGGGTGCCTGCTCCGGGGCGACCGTCCAGCTGAAGGCGTCGGCCGGGGCCTCGATCCACGGATCCTCCAGGTCGCCGCCCTCGTGGGACAGGTGCCAGAGGTTGCCGTCGATGGAGTAGATCTTCTTCGTTGTCGCGGCGACCGGGACGCCGTGGGCCTCGGCGTACGCGATCGCGTCCTCGCGGGACCGGATGTGCCAGTGCCGCCACGGGGCGATCACGGTCAGGCCGGGGGCGAGCGCCTGGTAGGTCAGCTCGAAGCGGACCTGGTCATTGCCCTTGCCGGTGCAGCCGTGGGCGAGCGCGTCGCACCCTTCCTTGAGGGCGATCTCGACCTGCTTGGCGGCGATCAGCGGGCGGGCCATCGACGTGCCGAGCAGGTACTTGCGCTCGTAGACGGCACCGGCGCGCAGGGTCGGGAAGGCGTACTCGCGGAGGAACTCGTCCTTGAGGTCCAGCACGTAGCACTTGCTGGCGCCGGACGCGATCGCCTTGGCCTCGACGCCGGAGAGGTCGTCCGGCTGGCCGATATCGGCGGCAACGGCGATGACCTCGGTGTCCGGGCCGTACTGCTCCTTGAGCCACGGGATGATGCAGGAGGTGTCGAGACCGCCTGAGTAGGCCAGCGCGATCTTCTTCGGCGACGAGCCGTCCGGGTGCTTCGGCAGGTTGGCGATCGGGGCGGCGGACGGGGTCAGGTCGCCGGACGTGGAACTCATCGGGTGAAGTCCTCTCGGTGCGGGTGGCAGGTCGTGATCACGGGACAGTATCGACCGCCTCGACGGGGCGTCAAGCGCCCGGGCCGTACAAAGTGACGGGCATTCCGACCAGTCCGCTGATGGGCACCAGGCAATCCATCGAAATCCAGCGGTGCCGGGAGCGGCAGCGCCATCGAAAACCGCGGCAGAAGCCGGTTCGGTCCGGGACCCCGTTGATGCGCCATTCCGCTCGATGTGTGAAGCGGACGGTGCCCTGACCCGGTTGCGTACCTCCGACCCGGTGAGCATTGGAAGGGATCGTCCGACTCGTCCAGGCACTCGTAAACATGGTCATGACCCAAAGCTGTGGCGCCCGCAGCCATGATTAAGGCCGGTATCAATTTATTCAAGGAGATGTTGACGAATATCAATGTCGGGTGTAACTTCGTGTCATCGCCGGTTCAGGGCACAACGGCTGGCGAACGGAATTTCACTCAGCTAGGACGTCCAGTCATGACCCGACCGAACCCGACCACCATCCCGACTGTCCTGGGTCGCTGCCCTGTCTGCACTGGTGAGCTCCAGGTGACGCGGCTTCACTGCCCGCACTGCGACACCGGTATCGACGGGCGCTTCGCTCTGTCCCGGTTTCAGCGGCTGAGCAATGAGCAGCTCGGCTTCGTCGAGGTCTTCCTTCGCAACCGCGGCATCATCAAGGATGTCGAGGCGGAGCTGAAGATCTCGTATCCGACGGTCCGGGCGCGGCTGGACGAGGCGATCCGGGCCATGGGGTTCCCGGCCGGCGAGGTCGGGGGCCGCGGCGGTCGTGACCAGGAGCGGGTCAGGGAAGACCGGCGCAAGGTGCTCGAGGATCTCAAGGCCCGGCGGATCACGGCCGAGGAGGCCCAGCGCCAGTTGCAGGAGATCACGTCCGAGTAGGGCGATCGCCCCCACACCCGTCCACCCCATCCGGAAGGAGGTCCTGATGACGCTGATCCAGTCTCACGCCGCGCTGCTGCTCGGCCTGCTGCCTGCACTCCCGGCCGTGATCGGCAAGCTGGACGACATGTCTGCAACCGGTGACCGCGATGCTCCGGCCCCGACCGGTCGGGAGGACGTGCTGGAGATGCTCCAGCAGGGAGTGATCTCGACGGAGGAGGCGCTGGACCTGCTGGATGGGATCGAGCAGGCCGCGGCGACCCGGACGTTGGCCCTGGCCGTCGACGCCGCTGACGAGCCCCTCCGGGAGGACAAGGCCGGGAGCCGCCGGCGCCCGGATCGTCCGCCTCGTCCCGCTCGTTCGGCCCGCGCCGTCCGCATCGGCGCGGAACGGGGACCGGGCCAGGTTGACGCGGGCCGACGGGTCCTCAGGATCCAGGTCAACGAAGCCGACGGGTCGCACGTCAACCTCGGCCTCCCGATCGGGTTCATCGACGCCGGGCTCCGGGTCGCCGAGCGCTACGCGCCGGGGCTGCTCCAGGGAGCGGTAGGCGACTCGATCCGGCGGGCAGTCGGCAGCGGCCAGACCGGGACGATCATCGAGGTCACCGAGGCTGACGGCCAACTGGTCCGGATCGCGGTGGAATAGCCGCAGGGCGGGATCAACGTCAGCCAGACACCGTCAGCAGCATGGAGACGAGGCCCCACGAGGGTGCCTCTGGGCGAGCACACCCTCACGAGGGGCCGGATCGACCGGCGGAGGACGACGATGACCGAGCGACTGGATAGCGAGATCTTCGGCGACGACGAAGAGCAGCGCTTTGACCTGACCATCCGCGATACGACGCAGCTGCTGGGAATGGCCGTTCAGATCACGTCCGGCGAGCTGGACGTCGAGGTCACCGACGACGACGAGACGATGACCGTCACGGTCACCCCGGATCGTGGCCGCGGGTCCGACCCCGTGGCCCGGGTGAGCTGGGACGGCCAGCGTTTGGAGATCCACCCGGTCAAGGCGGCGGGCCTCACCCGGGTACTGCGAGGCAGTGGCAGCTACGACGTCATGATTCTGATCCCCCGCCGCCAGATGACGACCTCCGGGGGAGCCGGCGTCTCGGCCCGGCTGAGCACGGCATCCGGGGAGGTCCGCGTCGCCGGCCTCACCGGCGATGTCCGGGTGGACGCGGCGTCGGGCGATCTCTCCGTCTCGCGGGTTGTCGGCCAGCTGGAGTGCCGGGCGGCCTCGGGCGACATCCAGGTCGAGGAGTTCCACGGCCGGGCCCGCCTGACGGCGACGTCCGGAGACGTCAGTCTCTCGGAGAGTGTCGTTGAGCGCCTCACGCTGAACTCGGTCAGCGGCGACGCCAATGTCGACGCGATCCCGGTCGGACACGGAGCGATCGAGGTGGCGACCGTCAGCGGCGGGGTCAACGTCGAACTGGCCCTCGCGCCCGAGTCGGGCCGGTTCGCGCTGGATGTGCAGACGCTTTCCGGGTCGGTCGATGTCGAGGGGGCGGCAGAGCGCCGCGGCCGCCGGTCCTGGCGACTGGGAGACGGCCCCGGCAACGAGCGGCCGTTCCAGGTTCGGACGGTCAGCGGCGACGTCAGCATTGAGGTCGGAGACGGCGAGCTGCCGGATGACCTCCCTGATCTTCCGGCCGAAACGGCCAGCGACGGCAAGCGCAAGTCCTCCGCGAAGACGGATGGGCACTCCGGCGGCAAGTCGGACTGGCAGCGGATCGTCGGAGAGGTGGAGGCCGAGCTGGGCGATGTGCTAGCCGACCTGGGCCGGCACCGGACGCCACCTGTCCCGCCGGTTCCGCCGGTTCCGCCTGCCTCGCCTGTCGTTCCTGTCCCGCCGGTTTCTCCGGTCCCGCCCACGCCGCCCGTCAGTCCGTCGGCGGACGCGCTGGAGGCTGATCGGGAGCGATCGGAGCAGAAGCGCGAGGTGGTGGACGGCGAGTACGAGCGACTGGAAATCCTCCGCGGTTTGGAGGAAGGCCGGATCGATGTCGAGGAGGCGATGACCCGGCTGGACCGCCTCGGCTCGCCCGGCGACTGACCCACAAACCATCGCCCACGGGACCTGTTTCGACACCACCTGAGCACTGATTGAGCTGCCAAACGAGCGACTAACTAGCCCGGTGGCGATGGCCACCATGGGGAGGGGGAGACCATGTACCGCACCGATCTCGAACTGACGGAGATGATCACCGACCGCCGCCAGAGCCTCCACGCCGCGTGGCGCCCGGGGACCATCGTCCGGAATCGGGTCCCCCGACCGGGGCGCGTTCGCCGTGCTCTCGGGCGCCGGATCGTCTCCCTTGGCCTGGCGCTGGTCGGCTAACCCCTGCCGGGCGATAGGCGTCATGACGAGCGACACCTGCCGCCAGGTCATGGAGAGCAAGATGACCATTCCCGTTGCCCGACCCGACCGAAATGGTGGCCACCGGACGGCACCGTTCGTCGGCATACAGGTGGCCCAGCTCATCTCGGCCTTCGGCAACAGCCTCACGGCGATCGCCATTCCCTGGTTCGTCCTCGAGACGACCGGTTCGGCCGGCCAGACCGGGATCGTCGCGGCAGCCGGACTGATCCCGACCCTGATCGCGATGGCCCTTGGATCGGCGGCCGTCGATCGCTTCGGTTTCCGCCGGATGAGCATCGTCAGCGACCTGCTCAGCATGGTCACGGTCGCCGCGATCCCGCTGCTGTACCTGACCATGGGATTGAACCTGCCGGCGCTGCTGGCCCTGGTCTTCCTCGGTGCCCTGTTCGACGCTCCCGGCGCCACGGCACGGGCCGCCATGCGACCGGCGCTCGCCCGGATGGCCGGGATCACCCTGTCGCGGGCCAACGGCATCGATCAGGGCGGCATCGGCCTGGCGACCCTGCTCGGCCCGCTCGCCGGCGGAGCGCTGGTTGGACTGATCGGCGCCACCAATGTCCTCTGGATCAACGCCGGGGCATTCCTCGTGAGCGTGCTGCTCGTGGCGTTGGTCGTCCCGACGCTCCGGGCGGAGGAGTCGAACGCGCCGGGCTCGATTGCACCAACCACCTACCTCGAAGACGTCAGGGCCGGGTGGCAGTTCGTCCTGGGCGTGCCGCTGATCCGGCGGATCATGTCGATTGCCGTCCTGGTCAACTTCGTCACGTCGGCGATGTTCGCGGTCCTGCTGCCGGTCTTCGTGAACGAAGAGGTGGGCGACGCCCGGGTCCTGGGCGTCATGATGGCCGCGTTCGGCGTGGGCAGTCTGATCGGCGTCGCCTTGTTCAGCTGGCGCGGAGAGGGGTTACGACGGACGTGGGCTCTCGTCGGCGGGGTCGGCGCATTCATCGCGGTCTGCGGAGCCTTCGTGTCAGGTGTGCCCTGGCAGGTGGTGGCCGTGGTCACCGCCCTGGCTGGCCTGGTCGCGGCGCCAATCAACCCGATCGTGATGACGGTGGTCCAGGAGCGGGTCCCGGAAGCGATGCTCGGCCGGGTGATGGGCGCGGTCTACGCCGCCGCGCTCCTGGCGGCACCTGCGGGCGTGCTCGTGGCCGGCGTGCTGGCCGAGGGGGTCGGGCCCCGGCCTGCGTTCCTCGCCGCCGGGCTGGTCATGGCCGTTGCGACCCTCTGGACGGCGGTCGATCCGCTCATCCGGACGATGGACCAGGCCGGGCAGGCCGGTCACCTCGCAGGACCGAACCTCCCACCCGTGGTCGCGACCGGTACGACGTCATCCTCCGCCCGATGAGGCGGCGCAGGAACCCGGGGTGAGCACCGGTATCTGCGCGCCAAACCGCAGGTAGGGTGGCTAATCACCCACGATGATGATCAATTTGTTGTATGGACTATCGTTCAAGGCAAGATTGCGGTAGGATGGGGAAAGTCTCATGGCAACGACCTTGCGCGTTGTCGCGACTGTTGCCGGTGATACAGGAACGACCCCGATCAGGGCCACCGTTCGGTAGCTCCGCGACAGAACCGAGTCGCTACGTCAGAGCAGCAGGGCCCGAGAGGGCCTCTTGGAGGAACACCACGATGAGCGCTCCCGCCGAGCAGAACCGCTTCGCCAGCCTGAGCCGCCGCCAGATCATCGGCGCCGGTGCGGCCCTGGTCGCCACCCCGGCCGTCGTCGCCGCGGCCTACGCCGCCCCGGGTCGCCAGGACTCCACCCCGGCTGCCTCGCCGGAGGCCACCCCAGGTGGTACGCCGGGCGCCACGCCGGGCGCGACCCCGGGTGCCACTCCGGACCCCGCCGCCGCTGCCCAGGACTACAACGTCTCCATGGTCGACCTGGCCTTTGAGCCGGCCGAGTTCACCATCCCGGCTGACACCAACGTCACGGTGACCGTCGTCAACAACGGCCAGCTGCCGCACTACTGGGCCATCCCGGACCAGAATCTCGCCTCCCCTGAGGCCCCTGGTGGCGACACCACGCCGCACCACGTGGCCGTCAACCTGCCGGCCGGCACCTACGACTTCATCTGCCCGGTCCCGGGCCACGCCCAGGCCGGTATGGTCGGTGTCCTGACCGTCGAGTAAGGACCGTCACCAACCGATCAGGCGAGGGGGCGGACCCGGTTGGGCCCGCCCCCTCGTCGTTTGTGTCGACCTGTGGCATCGTGATGGCCCAGAACCGCCATCGCACCAACCCGTCGTCCGGAGTATCACCGTGCGTCCCGCCTGGCTGACATCCGACCGCTATCACCTCCGACCGCTGCTGGCGTCCGACGCGGCCGACTCCTCGCGCTGGTTCCCCGGCCCCTATCCGGTCGGGCCGGCGGCAGCCGCGCGCTGGCTGGAGGAGCAGCACCGGTGGTCGCCCTGGGACGACCCGCCCGGGACGATCCTCGCGATCGTTGATCATGGTGCGGTGGGTAGAGAACAGGTCGTCGGGAGCGTCCGGCTCTCGCGGCTGCGGGGCCGGGCGTCGGACGTTACGATCCATGTCTTCCAGGCTCTCGGTGATGAGGAGCAGGACAGGGTTGCCGCGGCGGCGCTCGGACTGGTCGTCCCCTGGGCAACAGGAGAACTGGAGCTGATGGCGGTGACGGTCCCGGTCGCCGCGGACCGACCACAGTCGATGGCGGCGGCCGAGCGGTGCGGGATGATCCCGACGACGCGCTTGCGCCAGCATGTCGCCCGGCCGGCGGGACGGGTGGACCTGCTCTGGTATCAGGCGCTCAACCCGGACGCGCCCGCCGTCGATCGATCGACGTTGCCACCTGGCGCCGGCGCCATGCCGGGGGACGGCGACGATGCATAACCCGGTCATGGTAGGGAATCGGGTCTATCTCCGGCCGATGGATCTGGCTGATGCCGGGGTCTTCGCGCGGGCGACGGTCGAGGAGCGTACCCAGCTGATGAAGACCGGGCGAATCCCGGTCAGCCCTCTGGTCTGGGAACACGCGCTGTCCGGACAACCGCCCGCCGGGCCGCCGGACAGGATCGAACTCACGGTCGCGCTGGTCAAGGATGATCGGGTCCTGGGATCGGTCGCGCTGCTGGAGCTGGACTGGATCAACCGGTCGGCGGAGACGGCGTCGTACATCCTGTTCGAGGACGACCGCAGCCTGGGGTACGGCACTGAGGCCAAGATGCTGCTCATGGAGTACGCCTTCGACCACCTGCGGCT
Organism: Thermomicrobiales bacterium; assembly: GCA_035944555.1. Lineage (GTDB taxonomy): Bacteria > Chloroflexota > Chloroflexia > Thermomicrobiales > UBA6265 > CADCWK01. The sequence continues at coordinate 66,126 of DASZAY010000026.1, read as the reverse complement.
CCACGTCCTGAACTCGTGGGTCCGGACGACCAACACCCGCTCGGTCGCTGCCCTGATGAAGCAGGGGTTCCGGCCAGCCGGGCGGAAGTACTGGACGGGGACGAAGGACGGACGCTACGTCGACCATCTGATCTTTGACGTGCTACGCGAGGAGTGGCTGGCGGCCCGCGACGCCTGGCGTGAACGGCAGGCATCGCGGACTCCGTCGTCTGCCGTCTCGGACGACGGCTCATGACCGTGGGGGAGCTGCCGGATCATTACGAGACCCTCGACGTGCGGCCGGACGCCACGCCGATCGAGATCACCCGTGCCTATCGCCGGGCGATGAAGCGCAGCCACCCGGACCGCCACGCGGAGAACGACCGAGCCACCGCCGAAGCCGACGCGCGCCGGATCAACGCCGCCTACGCCACCCTGTCCCGGCCGGAGCAGCGCCGCCGCTACGACCAGACGCGCCGCCAGCGGGCCACTGACGACGGGGTGATGGGGCGCTACGTCAACGCCGGCTTCTCTCCTGATGTGGTCTCACAGGCGAAGCGTGAAGCGACGCAGCCGTACCGCCGCCCGCTGACGGAGTCCGAGGAGCGCGAGATGCGCCGGGCCGAGCACGCGGCCTATGCCCATCTCGGCTACGCGTTCGGCGCCTTCGTGCTGGGGATCGTCGTGGTCGTCATCGCGGCGGCGATCTTCGCGGCGATCCTGCGGGCGGCATTCTGAGTGAGGAGGGAGGTGCGGCTCCCTCCCCGGCACTACGCTCCGGCGTAGCCCGGCCCCTTGACCCATTGTCCCGGCGTGGCGCCGGTGTGCTCGCCGTCGCGCAGGACCCGGCCGCCGTTCACCCAGACGTCACGGATACCGGTCGAGAGCTGGTGCGGGTCGGTCCACGTGGAGTGGTCCTGGACCGTGGCGGGGTCAAAGACGATGACGTCAGCCTTCAGTCCCTCCCGGAGCAGGCCACGGTCGCGCAGGCCCAGCCGGTCGCAGACTGACGAGCTCATCTTCCGGACCGCGTCCTCCAGCGTGATGATTCCTTCCTCCCGGACGTACTTCGCCAGCACGCGGGTGTAGGTCCCGTAGGCGCGCGGGTGGATGGGGCCATACACGGCGGCCTGCGCCGGGTCGATCCCTCCGGCGTCAGTGGACACCTTGATCCAGGGCTGCCGGAGCTGGAGCCGGACGTTGTCCTCGTTCATCAGGAAGTAGATCGTCGCGATGTTGGCGCCTTCGATCGAGAGCAGGTCCATCACGGTGTCGCGCCAGTCCTGCCCGCGCTCGGCGGCGATGTCGGCGATGAACCGGCCGCGGTACTTCGTGATCTCCGGGTTGGAGATGCCCGCGACCATGAGCCCTTCCGGTCCGGCGGCCAGCCCGAGGTTCTCCCAGCCGGCGTTCTCGTCGATCATCTCTTCCCGCATCCGAGCACGGGCTGCCGGGTCGGCGAGGAACTCGAACAGGCGGTTGCCCTCGCTGGCCCAGTAGGGGAGGCAGGACGCGAGTCCTGTTCCGGCCGCCTCGTAGGGGTACATGTCGACGGTGACGTCGATGCCGTCCGCCCGGGCACGATCGATCATGGCGATGACCTGCGGCATCTTGTGCCAGTTGCCCTTGCCGGCCGCCTTGAGATGGTAGATCTCGGTTGCGGCGCCGGTCTCGCGGGCGATGGCGATGGCCTCGTCGATCCCCTCCAGCAGCTGATTGCCCTCAGACCGGACGTGAGTGATGTGGACGCCGTGATGCTCGGCGACAACTTTCATCACCTCGACCAGCTCATCGAAGTCAGCGTAGGCGCTGGGCGGGTAGATCAGCGCCGTGGCAACGCCGAACGCGCCGTCCTTCATGGCCTCGGCCATGACGTCGCGCATCGTCTGCAGCTCGTCTTCCGTCGCCTCGCGCATGTCCATGCCGCAGGCGTACTCCCGCAGGGTGCCGCCGCCGATGAACGAGCCGACGTTCGGGGACGTGCCGCGTCGCTCCAGTTCGGCCAGCCAGTCGCCGAATCGCTCCCAGGTCCGGCCCAGCGCGTCCCACTCGGCCCATGCGTCCTCGCCCATGCGCCGCTTGAGCGCCGGGTCGAACGGCTCGCTGATCCGGCCCCCGAACGGGCTCGGAGTCCAACTCTCGCCCATGATCTCGGTCGTGACGCCCTGGGTGATCTTGCTCAGCGCCCGCCCGTCGGTCAGCAGTGGAACGAGCGAGTGGGACTGGATATCGACGAAGCCAGGACTGACGACGTGCCCGGAGGCGTCGACGACATCGGCGGCGGACGCCGGATCGATGGTGCCCGGCGGGGCGATGGCGGCGATCTCCTCGCCCCGCAGTGCCAGGTCGCCGTAGAACCACGGGTTGCCGGTCCCGTCGACGATCCGACCGCCGCGGATCAGGACATCGAACGTCGTCTGGGTCGTCTCGGCCATCGGTCTGCCGGTCCTCCGCGTGGGCGGCCGCCCGGGCTCCGGACGGCCAATCCGACCGGCCATCTGGCGCGGTCCTCGGATACGAGTAAACGGGAGGTAGGGTAGCAGGGGCATGCGACGATCGTGGCGGGGGCGACCGTGGTGGAGATGTCCGTGGCGGGACGTCCGTAGGGGCGATCCCTTGTGGTCGCCACTACGGCAATGACGGCGATGTCGAATGGGCGGGTGCGCTCCGGATGCATCCCGGACAGGTCGGTAATGTGGTAGTCCCCCTCTCCTGGCCGGGTGACGTTAAAGCCATGGTGGCAACCACCGCGACAACCCGGAGCAGGGGAGGGGCTGGGGGAGGGGTCTGTTCCGGGAAGGGATGCTCCGGTTAGGGCCACCCCGGAAGGCGTCTGTTCCAGATGAGGTCTGCTCCGACTGGGGAGGCGGATGCTTATGGCTGGTCGGTGTCCCCGGCCAGCGGGTCGGTGGTCGAGGTCGCGATCGCCGGGCGGGTCATGCCGGCGTCGCGCTCCGGGTGGCCATGGTGCAGTCGGTGCCGCAGCCAGACGGTCAGGAGACCGGCCCGGGGCCCGAGCAGGAAGACGACGAGGAAGACGGCCGTCGCGACCAGCACCACGCACGCGCCGGACGGGATGTTCTGCCAGTACGACAGGTACAACCCGACGACCCCGCAGAGCGCGCCGATCACGGATGACAGCACGACCATCGTCGTCAGCCGGTCCGTCAGCAGCCGGGCCGTCGCCGGGGGCGTGACCAGCATCGCCAGCACCAGGATGTTGCCGACTGTCTGGATGCTGATCACGATCGAGAGCGCCAGCAGGAGCAGGAACAACTGGTCCCAGCGCCAGAGCCGCAACCCGCGGGAGGCGGCGAAGGTGCGATCGAAGGCGACGGCCGTCAGCTCCCGCCGGAACAGCAGCAGCGCCAGCAGGACCAGCCCGCCGACCGTCGCCGTCAGCGCCAGGTCGTCGCGGGTGACCCCGAGGATCGTGCCGAACAGGAACGAGTTCAGGTCGCGGGCGTAGCTCTGCTGGACGGAGATGATCGCGATACCGAGCGCGAAGGCGCCGGCGAAGATCACGCCGATCGAGGTGTCGTGGGAGATCCGGCCGCCCTGACTGATCGTGCCGATCCCGATCGAGACGATCACCGCCGCGACGAGGGCGCCGACCAGGAAGTTGCCGCCAGTCACGAACGCGATCGCGACGCCGGGGAAGATCGCGTGGGACAGCGCGTCGCCCATGAAGGCCAGCCCACGCAGCGTGACGAACGCGCCGGTCGCGCCGCAGATCACGCCGACCATGATGATGGCCAGAAAGGCGTGCTGCATGAAGGTGCGTTCAAGCGGATCCAGCAGCCAGCGGGACACGTCGGCCAGATCAATCATTGCGCCCCTCCGGTGACTGAGGGTGCGAGCTCGTCGGCACCGATGATCAGCGCCTGGCCACCGAACGTGGACCGCAGCGCCTCGGCGGTGAGAACGCTCCGGGGATCGCCGTCAGCGATTACGCTGCCATTGACCAGGAGCATCCGGGTCGCGGCCTGCCGCGCCTGCCCAAGATCGTGGGTAGCGTAGATCACAGTTCGCCCGGTCTGGCATTGTCCGGCGAGGACGGCGAGCAGGACATCCTGCGTCGGGACATCGACCCCGGTGAACGGCTCGTCCAGCAGCAGGACATCTCCCTCCTGGACGAGGGCCCGGGCAAGGAAGACCCGCTGCTGCTGGCCACCGGACAGCTCGCCAATCTGGGTATGGGCGTAGTCGCGCATCCCGACCCGATCCAGTGCCGCCAGGGCCTGCTCCCGGGCCGCGCGGCGGAACGGCAGGAGCCGGGCGAGTGGGCCGTCGGAGGGCAGTCCCATCAGCACCACGTCGAGGACGTTGACCGGAAAGCTCCAGTCGACGCCGGTTCGCTGGGGGACGTAGCTGATCCGGGGGCGGCCGCCATCGCGGCCCGGATGGCGCGTGAGCCGGCCGTGGGACGGGGTGAGCATCCCGGCCAGGACTCGGAGCAGCGTGCTCTTGCCGGCCCCATTGGGTCCGACCACTGCGACCGATTCGCCGGCCGAGAACCGGAGCGTCACGTCGCCGAGCGCCAGGCGGCGACCGTAATGAACCGACACGCCCTCCAGCGAGAGGATCGGTGATGCGTCACGGGATGGCGGGGGACACGGTTGGGGAGCGGCCATGCGACCTCGGGGCGGAGACGGGACGGGCACGGCGCGACCGGCCGCACCCCAGCGACCGGGGATTCTACGAGATGAGACGATGTGTCAACAAGGTGAGGGCGCGATCAGGCGGCGGCGCGGCACTGGGGGCAGACGCCGAACACTTCGATCAGGTGGCCCTCGATTTCGTAGTCGGTGTCGCGGGTCAGGGAGCGGACCAGGTCGTCCATCGGGCATTGCGTGAAGGCGACCGCCACGCCGCAGCGCGAGCAAATCAGGTGGTGCCGGTGGCCGGGGACTCCGACAACATAGGCAGAGTGGCCATCGGGCCCAAGCACGCGGGTGAGGACATCGACCGACGCGAGGATCTCGAGCGTCCGATAGACGGTCGCCCGGCCCAGCGACGGGTGGCTGGCCTTGAGGTCGGCGACGATCTGCTCGGCCGTGAACGGGCGCTGGTAGCGCAGCACGGCATCGACGACGGCCTGGCGAGGCGTGGTCGTCCGGTAGCCATGCTGCCCGAGCACGGTGACGATCTCGTTGGTCGTGATTGCTGGCACGGTCGCGCTGCCGGGTGCCTCGATGCGTGTCATGCTGCAATGGTACCACCGCGTGGCCGCCGTTCCGGCCGATTCCTCCCTACCATGGAGCGTCTCCGTTGCGTCTGATTGGCTTGCTGCGCTGGTCCGTGTGGACCCTCATCGGTGTCATCGCCGCCTGGGTACTGGTCACGAACGTCGACGGCCTCTCCGGCCTGATCGGACCGCTGGTGGTCGTCTCGCTGATCGTGCTCGTCCTCGCGCTGGTCCTGGACGCCGAGCGCATCCGGCGGCGTCCGTTCGAATTCACCGCGAACGTGCCGGTCCCGGCCCACGAGGTGCTCGACCAGGCGGATACCTGGTTCGATGGGCGGGGATGGGACCTGCAGGACTCCGAAGAAGACCGGGTCATCGTCTCCCGTGAACCGGAGCCCAACCGGATGGTGATCGGCATGCTCTTCCTCGCCGGGATCATCCCAGGGCTGATCTACCTGTGGGTGACCCGTGATCCGCAACCCGTCACGCTGACCATCCATCCCGAGGCCCGGACCGGTGGTGAGGTCGGTTCCGCGGTCCACATGACCGGCACCGGCCAGAGCGCCGAAGCGGTCGCGTTCTTCCGCTCCATCCAGGTCGGGCCGCCGGCCGGCGGTGCCTGACCGCGATGATCGAAACGGGCCTGTCGGCTTGGTGAAGCCAACCCGGGACAACGGGGTCCCGTCGGGAGGTGGTGTGAATCCGTGGCTCAATAGTGCAATGAGGCAGTTCCCCTTTCTCGTCGGCGGGGTGGTCCTGCTGTTGGCCCTCGGTATCGCCTGGCTCGGGGCGATGCTCGGCGATGGGGACCGGCGGCTGGCGGACAATTGGGTCGGGCCGGTCTTCGTCACGTTCGTCGTCCTGCTCCTGGCAGTCATCGCCGATAGTGCCCGGCTTCAGGCCCGTCCGTCGGAGTGGGACGGGGTCGTCAGGACACCCGCGCACGAGTTCGAGCGCGCCACGTCGATCTTCTTCGCCGGAAAGGGCTGGGAAGCCCAGCGGGACGACGCGGACTACAAGGTGTTCGTCCGCCGCAACCAGCGACTCGACGTCGGGACGCTGGGGTGCCTGCTCATCGTCGGGATCATCCCCGGTCTGCTCTACCTGATGTTCGGTGACCGTTCCGGACAGACAGTCGTCACCCTGGAGATCTACCCGGTCATGGACGGCACCCGGGTCCGGATGACCCAGAGCCGTGGCGACCGCTCGGCTGACCGGTTCATGAGCGCACTACCGGGACTGGAGATCGGACCGGGCGGGGACCCGCAACCGTTGGGCCATGACAGCGGATCCCGGGACGTACCCTTCACGGAGCAGGTCATCCTCTCCGACGAGGAAGCGCTGGAGCGGCGCTTCGACCCGCGTCACGACCAGGATGCCGTCCGGCAGGCGACGGACTTCCGGATCCCGCCGCGAGAGGACCCAGGACTCGACCCGTATCGTGACGCACGGGCTTGGGCGGGCTACCCGAGCGCGGAGGCGTTCCACGAGGACTGGCCCCCGCCGGCCAACCCTGAGGCAGCGCGGCGATCCGCGGCCAGCCGGGCCAGGGACAGAGGGGACGAGCGCAAGCCCCGGCGGAATCGTGGGGGCGACCGCTGATTCGGGCGACCGTTGGACATCCACCCGCGCCTTTGCCACGATTGATCCGTCGAGCGCTGGGGTGGCCCGATCGTTCGGGCCCCGGCGCTTACCGGGCGAATGGGAGCAGCGAAAAACAGATGGAACGGGTGTGGACGGGGCTGGGCGTCGGGGCGGCGGTCGGTCTGCTGGTCGGGGCGGTCATCGCCCTGGTGCTGCGGCTGATGACGACCATCGACGTCTCATGGCTCTACGTTGTCTCACTGGCGGCAGTGATCGGTGCGGTGATCGGGGGAGGTGTGGCGCTGGCCCAGGTCGAGCGGACACCGTTCCGGCTGGACGAGTGGGCCCCGCTTCGCCCGGAGACGATTCTCCGCCAGGCGACCCGGCGCTATCGCGAGGCCGGCTGGCAGGTGGCCACGACCAGCGAGACGGCCATGACGTTTACTCGTCGCGCGCGTCCCAATACCGGTATCGCGATCCTGCTGCTGCTCGTGCTGGTCGTTCCCGGGGTCGTCTACTGGTTCGTCGCGAAGCGAACCCTCACGACGACCGTGCTGGCTGAGCCAGTACCGGACGGCAGCGAGGTGACCATCACCGTCAACCAGACCGGCGACGGTGGCCGGGTCTCGGCCGTCGCCTTCTTCAACTCGCTCCATGACCTCGTCTCGGAACCAACCAACGGGCGCGCGTCGTCCTGACCAGCAGCCGCCACCCGGCCGGGAACCCGGGGTACGGCGGCCACGTCCGGTTGTTGACCCCGGATCGACCGTGACGTCGGTGCTACCAATCGGTGACAATCGCGGCGCTGGCTGGCTTCATGCTGGACACCGTGTACATCGCCCGGGTACCCCCCTACTCGTCCGAACCCGTCGCGCGTCCGTGACCGCGAGGAGAATCGCCATGTACCGTCTCGCGGCAGCGCATCCGAACCCCGCCCACCGTGGCCCGCTCGGCCGGTCCCGCGCCGGGGCTCTCCGGGCGGTGATGCTCGCGTTCCTGCTCGCGCTGCTGGTCCTACCGGTGCTGGCCGCGCCGACCGGGGCGCAGTCGCAGTCCGTCCTCTGGCAGGACTACGACGTCACCCTGAACGTCCAGCAGGATGGCGTGATCAACGTTACCGAGCGGCAGGTCGTCGAGTTTGACGGTGGACCGTTCCGTACCGCCTTCGCGACGATCCCGACGGACAACGTCGAGCGCCTGGGCAACATCAGCGTGGCCGAGGAGATCGATGGCCAGCTCGTGCCCTACGAGATGGTGCGGTCCTCGAGCTTCGACCGTGACACACCCAACACCTGGGCAGCGGTCCAGACGGCGTCCGACGTCCAGATCGACTGGTCGTTCCCGCGCACCAACAACGCGACCCGCACCTTTGTCCTGACGTATGCCGTCGCCGGGGCAGTCCGCGACTATCCCGCCGACAACAATCAGCAGGTGTGGTGGAACGCGATCGCCACTGACGTGACTGACGTCGCGCCGATCGAGAATGCCTCCGCGACGATCATCCTGCCGCAGGCGGTGCCGGTCGATCAGGCGCTGGTCGACCAGTACGACGACGACAGCGACCTGCCAGCCAACCCGGGACAGGGACTTGACCCGGCCAGGAACAGCGAGTTCACCACCGACGGCCAGACCTGGACCTTCAACGCGACGGACCTGACCGCCGGGGAGGGGCTCTACGTCCGGCTCCAGTTCCCGCCGATCCTCGATATCACCGCCCCGTCATGGCAGGTGGCCGATGACGACCAGCGGCGGGCCGAGGCCGAGGCCGCCGACCGGCGGGCCACCTACGGGCTGTTCGCCCTCGGCGCGGCGCTGCTGCTCGCCATCGGGGGTGGCATCGCGCTGTTCGCGTTCTGGTACGTCCGGGGCCGCGATCCGCACGTCGGGCTCGTCGCCGACATCATCCCGCAGCCGCCCAGCGACCTCGCGCCGGGCGCCGCCGGCGCCCTCGTCGACGAGGTGGCCCATCAGCGCGACCTCGTCGCCACCCTCGTCGATCTCCAGCATCGCAACATCCTTGGCGTCGACCCGGCCGACGATGGCGGCGGGATGGTCGATTACCAGGTGACGCTGCGCCAGGACCCTGCCGGCCTCAGCCCAATCGAGCGGGGCCTGATCCAGGTGCTGTTCGGTGGCGAATCGGCGGTTGGCACGCAGGTCCTGCTTAGCCAGGTCAAGCCACGCTTCGACGTCAACGTCGGCAAGCTGCAGGACGATATCTACGCGGAGCTGGTCCAGCGCGGCTACTTTAACCGGTCGCCGGGCGAGACGCGGCAGGCATGGAACCGGGCAACGAAGATCGCGCTGTTCGTCGGGCTCTTCGGCGCCTTCCTCGTATTCCAGATGGCCGGAGCCCTGTCCTTCTGGCTGCTCGCGCCGCTGGTCGTCGCCCTGATCCTGCTGTTCGTGGCCCGCTCCCTCGGGTCGAAGATGCCGCAGAAGACGGTCGCGGGAGCCGAGGCGGCCGCCCAGTGGCAGGCGTTCAAGCGCTACCTCGCCTCGCTGGACCGCTACGAGAAGCTGGACGTCGAGACGGCTCAGCCGATCTTCCAGCGCTACCTGCCGTACGCCGTGGCCTTCGGGCTGGAGCGGGACTTCGTCGACCGGTTCGAACAAGTCGGCATCGGGCCGGATATCGAGATGATGATGGGCTCCTTCGGTGGCGGCGGGATCGATCCCCACCGCGGCTACGGCGGCCGGCGTCGGCGCTATGGACGCGGCGGTTCGCCGGTAGTGATCATCGGGCCGGGTTGGGGCGGTGGCGGGATGCACCATGGCGGCGGTGGTGCCCCGGGCGGTGATGGCAGCGACTTCGGCGGTGGAGGTGGCGGCATGCCGGACCTCAATGACGCCTCCCGTGGCGCGTTCGGTGGGCTGAGCGGCGGGGCCTCCGGGCTGTTCGACATGCTCAACGCCGCGTCCCGCACCTTCGGTGGTGGTGGCGGAGGCGGCGGCTGGGGTGGCGGTGGAGGCGGCTTCGGCGGCGGCGGTGGCTTCGGCGGCGGCGGCGGCGGTGGCTCCCGCGGCTTCGGATAATCTGAATCGCTGTCTCACGACGAACGAAGCCCCGCCCCATCGCCATGGAGCGGGGCTTCGGTGTCACGGTGATCTTCACCAGCCCGATCAGGTCGTGGTTAGACGCAGCATTACGTCGGCAGGTCCTCGACCATCGCCAGCGTCCGGCGAGCGAGGCGGACATTGGCGAGATCGATCATGTGCCCGTCGACGGTGACGGCGCCAAGACCCTCGCCAGCTGCCTCGTCCAGCGCCGCCACGATCCTGCGTGCATGGGCGATCTCGTCGTCCGATGGCGAGAAGGCGGCGTTGACGGTCGCGATCTGGGAGGGGTGGATGCACCACTTGCCGTCGTAGCCCATCCCCCGTGACACCAGTGCCGCCCGCCGGAGCCCCTCGTCGTCACCGATCCGGGCAAAGGGGCCGTCGATCACCCGGAGCCCGGCTGCCCGGGCTGCGACCAGCAGTTCGGCCAGGATGTGGTGGATGCGGTGGCCGGGGTAGGAGTCGTCCCACTCATCCGGTACGCCCAGCGAGCGCATCGGCATCCCCAGCGCGGCGGCAAGGTCGCCCGGCCCGTAGACCAGCGCCTCGAGCCGGTCGCTCGCCCGGGCCAGCGCGCCGACATCCCGCAGCGCCGTCGCCTCCTCGATGATCACCTCAAGCCCGGTGCGGGTCGTCCGACCGGTCGTCAGCTCCAGTTGCTCCAGGAGCCGGTCGACGTGGTGGATGTCGCCGGCGTCCCGGACCTGAGGTACGACGACGAAATCGATCGGATTGTCCATCCCCTCGAACAGGGCGATCAGGTCCCGGTAGGCGAGGCCCGACGCGACGGCATTGATCCGGACGGCCCGGGGCATCCGGCCGAAGTCCAGCCGCGCCAGCGCATCGACCGCGTTGGACCGAGCCCGGTCCTTGTCGGCCGCCGCGACAGACGCCTCAAGGTCGATCAGGATCATGTCGGCGGCCGACGCGAGGCCCTTCGGGATCAGGTCGGACCGGATCGCCGGGACGGAGAGGACGCTGCGGGTCCGGCGGATGCCCTGCGGGTGTGGCTGGTTGGCGTCGATGGAACGTACCCTCCGGGAATGGTCCGGACAGGACGTCCGGGTGCGGATCGGCGAGTACGATACCCGACGGCCGGAGTGCGCCTCCATGGACCAGAGGGGAAAGCGGGCATGAGTCAGGTGGGAATGGGGCCGAAGCCACGGATCGCGATCCTCGGCGTGCTGTCGTGGGATCGACTGGTGGTTGTCCCATCCATGCCGCCGGTCGGGGACTACGCGGTCGCGACTGAGGAGGTCGAGGCGCCGGGTGGGGCGTCCGGCAATACCGCGGTCGTGCTGGCCCGGATCGGCGCGGCCGTCACCCTGGTCGGGCGGGTCGGGGAGGACGCGGACGGCGAGCGACTCCGGGCGGCGCTTGCCGATGAGCCAGGCATCGACGCCACTGCCGTCACCGTCCGGCTGGGACAGCCTACCGACCGCTGCACGATCGTCGTGACCAGGGACCCGCCCGACCGGACGATCTTCTGGCACCCCGGCGCCGCCATCGCCCATCGCGACCCCCTCGATCTGACCGGGCTGTTCGCCCATGACGTCGTGGTCATGGACATGGCCGACCACGCCCTGCGTCGCTGGTTGACCGACCTGCCAGCCCATAGCTCCCCCCGGACGCGGCTGCTGGGCACGACGACCTTTCTCGTGGAGGACGGCCACCCTGCCACCCCCGACGCGCTGGAGGTGGCGCTGCGGTTCGACACGCTAGTCGCCAATGTCGCGGAGATCGTCGCGCTGACCGGGACGGACGACCTCGACGCGGCGACGGACCTGATCCGCGGGCGAATGGTCGGCTCCAACATGCGGACGTGTGTCATCTCGCGCGGGGCCGACGGATGCCGGGTCTGCGAGCGGGGTAGGTACGTGGACGTCCCCGGCCTGACCGTGGATGTCGTCGATCCGACCGGCGCCGGCGACGCATTCGCGGCCGGAGTGGCCTGGGGGATGGCGCGGCGCTGGTCGTGGGAGCGGACGGCACGGCTGGCCAACGCGCTCGGGGCGTCGGCGATCACGGCCTACGGTGCGCAGGGTGGTCTGGTGGGGCCGGATGCGCTCGCCACACTGGCTGGCGTGTCCGTCGCGGAGCTGTTCGGTACGGGCGGCGTGTAGCGTCGGATACGGGAGGCCGGGTCAGTGGCCGGCGATGCGAGCAGCGTGCTCAGTCCCGGTCCGGGCGCCAGCCCAAACGTTCACCTGGCAGCCGGACCGCTCCGGGTTCGCCAGCAATCCCTAGCGCGGCGATATCCTCAGCGAGGGCCGCGATGCCGTGAACGGTCAGGTCCTCGAAGAACGTCGTGACCGGTCCGTCGGGAGCATCGGCGAAGTAACCGGTTCCGATGCTGACGGTGCCGGCGGCGAACGAGTTGTCTGCGGCGATGCTGACCGTGTCGCCATTGACACGCAACTCGAGCACGAAGCCGCTGCACGAGAAGGCGAACGTGAACGGCTCGTTGCCGACCTGCAGCTCGTCGGAGAACCCGTCCTGCAGGATCTCCGGCACGCTGCCGGGCTGGAACCGGGTGATGGCGAAGTAGCCGTCCTCCGGGCTGAGGTAGGCCCGGTACCCGCCGGAACCGGGAACCTCACGGCAGATGGCCATCACGTACCGTCCACTGACCGTCCCGTCGATCCGGGCCGTCGCCTCGACGGTCGCGTCGACCAGGACCGGCGACCGGACCAGCGCGATCAGGTCCGGCGCGACCTCCGGGCCGGTGATCTCCATCCGGTACCGGCCGTTCTCATAGGCGCCGATCGTCCTGGTTTCCGTCACCCGGGTCTCCCCGAGCAATCCCGTCCCGGCGTCCTCGAAGCCGTCCGTAAGCATGACCGGCGCTCCCACGCCGTCGCTGGTCGGTGGGACGGGGAACTCGGTCGGGGCCGGGCCGGGCGGCGGGGTGATGACCGACGGGCTGGACGGGCGTGTCGTCGGTGGCGGGTCAACGGGCCTGGTTGGCGGCGGAATGGGGAGGTCGCTCGGGCGGATCGACGGGATGGGGGTCGGGGAGGGCTCCTGCGTCGGCGGGACGGTCGGCTCTTCCGTCGGCGGGACGGTGGGTTCCTCCGTTGGTGGGAGGCTCGGCTCCTGCGTCGGCATCGTGGTCGGGACGTCCGACGGCGCCTCATCCGGCTGGGCGCTCAGTGCAGAGGATGTCGGCTCCACCTGACCGAGGCTGGCCCCTTCCCGCGCCCGGATCGGAGCAGGCCCCAGCAACGCGAGGACCAGCGTGAGACACACGGCAATCACACCCAGTCGATGGGCCAGAGGGGCACCAGCGGCGTGGGCTGTCTTCGGGAAGGTACGGATCACGGGGCGCCTTGCGTTCGAGACGGTTACGCTTCGCATACGTCTCCGCGGGGTGTCCGTCGCCGCGCGTCGGGCGTGGCGCGGTATTTCGCGCGTAGTCTACGCCCAAAGACCTGGAACATGGCAGTCCCGGAAAGCAGTATGAGCCACCCTTCGACCATCAAGATCGGTACCCCGGGCCCGCCGGCGGCGTCCGGCAGACAACGGTTGTCCGCGCTCGTCCGGCGCCTGGCCCGGGAGCAGGGCCTGACGGTCTGCGCCGTGACGGGTGCCGATTCCTTCCCCGGGCTGGAGCAGCACCTCGTCGATCACATCGCTGCCGGGCACATGGACGGCATGGACTGGTTCACCCCGGACCGGGCCGCCGTGAGCGCCAACCCGCGTCGACTGATGGACCGGGCGTTGTCGCTGGTCAGCGTCGGGGTAGCATACTGGAGTATCGACCCGGGCCGGCCCGACGACGAGCCGCGCGGCCGGATTTCCCGCTATGCCTGGGGGATCGACTACCACAAGCTGCTCAAGCGACGGATGAAGGCGCTGCACCGGGCGATCGAGGCCGAGCTGGGGCACGAGGTCGAGGCGCGGCAACTCGTCGATCACGCCCGGATCGTCGATCGCGCCGTCGCGGCGCGGTCCGGGCTGGGCTGGTACGGCAAGCATTCCTGCATCATCGTCCCCGGCCACGGCTCATGGGTGATGCTCGGCGAGTTGCTGCTGGACCTCAACCTCGAGCCGGACCCGCCGCTGGACCGGGACTGTGGCCGCTGCCGGATCTGCCTGACGAAGTGCCCGACCGGCGCGATCGTCGCGCCGTACACCGTCTCGGCGCCGCTCTGCCTGTCGTTCCAGACCATCGAGCAACGTGGTGCCATCCCCGCCGAGATCCGCCCGAAGATGGGCGACTGGGTCTACGGCTGCGACATCTGCCAGGAGGTCTGCCCGTATACGAAGGCGGCCCGGCCGGAGCCGGACCCGGAGTTCCTCCCCGGGCACGTCGACCACGCCTATCCGTCGCTGCGCTGGTTGCTGGAGATGACCGACGACGAGTTCCGCGCCCGCTACACCGGCCGGGCTACGCTCCGGACCAAGCGCGTGGGGATGGCCCGGAACGCCGCGGTCGCGCTCGGCAACACCGGGACGGACGCGGACCTCGACACTCTCGCCCGGGCGGCGCGATACCACGACGAGCCCCTGGTCCGCGGCCACGCGGCCTGGGCGCTGGGACGCCTCGTCGAGCGGGACGTCACCGGTGGTGCCGGTCGCGATCGGATCGCTGACGCCTTGATATCGGCCTGGCGCGACGATCCTGACAAGTCGGTCCGGGCTGAGGCATACGCCGCGCTCGGTGGATCGGTGCAAGGTACCTGAGACAGGAAGACGGCCCCACTCCTGTACAGGAGTGGGGCCGTCTTCCCGTGCTGGCTGGTCGCCGCAGGAGTGGCGCCCGGCTAGCGGGAGCGCACGACCGAACCACGCAGCCCACGAACCGCCGATCCGCCAGCGACGGCCAGCATCATGGCCGCGAAGGCGCCGATCAGGACCGTCATCAGGGCCGGCGAGGAGTCGACCATTCCCGCCCCGGTGTTCGGCATGGACTCGACCGCCCACTCGGACTCGTCGTTGGCACCCGTGTCCGTGTCGACCGTGTCAGCGGCCGGCTCGCGCGGCGGTCGATCGCCATTGCCGTCGTCGGCGCTGCCGATGAAATCAGGATTGAACCCCAAATCGTCGCTATCGGCCTCGTCATCATCGTCGTCGGACTGGTTGGCGCTTCCGATGAAGGCCGTGTTGAATGGCGTGCCGTCGCCATCTGGATCGTCGTCACTCTGCGCCGCGGTCGAGGCGACCCCGGACAGGAGCAGGCCGAGCACGAGGGCGAGAGTGGAGAGCAGCAGCGCTGCCGGCTTGAATAGAGGCATTGGTGTCCGTGTCCCTTCCGGACCGATCCGGGTCATTCCGGACCGGGAGCAACAGCGGTCCGGATCGCCATCAAGGGCGACTGTCCCACCGGGAGACCACGTCGGCCCCTCGGAGGCTGAACGGAGAAAGGGCATCCGGCGGATCATTGCCTTGTAGCCGGCGTTTCCCGCGCGGCAATCGAAGTCCCGGACAATCCGGCGTCAGCGATGCCCCGGACCTAAGCGTCCGGGGCATCCAGGTTGAGATGACCGGCGGCTCGAGCCGGGCGAGTTCCCATTCCTGACAGACCTGATCGCATCACGCCGGGGACGGAAGAACGATCAGGAGGTGGTGACGCCTCGCAGCGCTGCCGGCGCCGGGATCGGGACGATGACCGGTCTGACGATATCCTCGACGATCTGTCGCTGCCCGGCCACGCCCAGCTCGCGCATGATCAGCTCGAAGCGCGGGGCGAGCTCGGCCATGATCGCGTCGCGTGTCTCCTGCGGCAGGCCCCAGATCTCCTCCTTGAACGGGCCGAAGGCGCGCTTGCGGGTGGAGTAGAAGAATTGCGCGTCCGTCTGGCCCTCCTTGCGCTCCTGGGCGCGCGTCTCCCGGAGCCACTCATAGATGCGGTCGCGCAGTCCGGCAGGGAAGTGCTCGGAGTCGAAGACCGCGTTCTGGAATGCCGTCGCCAGGTGGACCTCGATCGCGTTGCTCTCGGCGAAGCGTCCGAAGGCCGATTCCGGCAGGGTGCTGGCGCCGTGCTGGACCGCGCCGCCGATGCCGTAGCGCTCACGCCCGGCGGCCGAGATGTCGGCGAGCACCTGGAAGTCGACCGCGACCTCCTTGATCGACCCGTCCGGCAGGACGGTGCCGCCGTGGCTGGTGCCGGTCTGGACACTGATCTTGCTGATCCCGACCAGGTCGCCCTCACGGTCGGCCAGATCCCGCTGGAATCCCGTCATGAAGGCGTCGAGGTCGTCGACCGTGCTGTTGTGCTTGCCGACCTCCCCGATCTCGGCACCGACCGAGACAGTGATGCCCTCCGGCTGGATGGCGCGGATATGGGCGAGCAGTTCGGCGGTGCGCTCATAGTTGTTGCGCTGCTGCTCGACGAGGTCAGCCTGCTCGATGTCGACGAGGGTCGACGCGTCGATGTCAATGTTGAAGAACCCGGCCGCGATTGCCTCGGTGCTGAGCTTCCGGACGCGCTCGATCTCGGCGTCCGGGTCCTCGGCGAACTTCGCCCGGGCGGCCTGGAAGTGGTCGCCCTGGATGAAGACCGGGCCACGCCAGCCCGCCGCGACGGCGGCGCCGAGCACCGCGGCGCTGTAGTCGGCCGGTCGCTGCCACGAGTAGCTCATCTCCGACCGGGCGATCTCGAAGACGAAGTGCCCGGTGTTGGTCCGCTCGGCGACCTGGAAGATCGTCCGGGCGATGTCGAAGGTCAGCGTCCGGACGTTGATCGCCGGGGTGGTGATGTTCTGGTAGGCGCCCCGCCCTGCCGCAAGGTAGACGTCGTTGATCGAGGCGGGGAAGGCGCCGAGCGCCTCGGCCGTCGCGCGGATCAGCCAGCGCGCCGCCTCGCGCAGCTCGCCCTCGGGAAAGATCCCGGTCCTGACCAGCCGCTCGATGAAGTCACCCCGGATCCCGGCCTCATCAAGGACATGGACGTGGTCGTCGTGAATATCGAGTACTCCGTCGGTGGCGGCAAGGAGCTCGTCGAGGGAGGCGAAGGGGGCAGGAGTCATGGGAATGCATCCTTTGGTCGGAACCCGACCCTGCCCGGGGCGCACGCGCGTACCGGGACAGGAGGGTTGGCAAATCGCCGTACTGGGGCATGTTCGCGCAGAACGGGTGCCCCCGCTGATACCACGTAGGAGACGAAAAACGAGCCGGCGCCGTGGGATCCCACGGCGCCGGCTCGTTTGTACTTCCGAAGGTGTTGTTCCCCGGTTACTGGACCGTCAGGACACCGACCATACCAGCTGCGGCGTGACCCGGGACCGGGCACAGCACGTCGTAGGCGCCGGCCGGGAGGTTGACCGTGACGTTGTGTGGGGTGGTGTCGCCGCCCGGGGTCTCTGGGGAAGCGATCTCCGGCCGGTCAGCAAGCGCCCAGTAGTGGGGGAGGTTGCCGTTATTCACGACCGTGACGGTGACGTCCGTGTTGGCCGGGATGGTGAAGTTGGCTGGCTCGAAGGCCAGGTCGACCATCGAGACATTGAACGCCGTCTGGCCGCTCGCCGCCGCACCGTCACCGGCCGGAGTGCCCTCGGCCTCGGGCGTGCCGCCCTCCGGGGTTCCCTGGGTCTCCGGGGTGCCACCGTCCGGAGCGCCTTCAACCTCCGGGGTGCCACTCTCCGGCGCCGACTCGGTGCCCCCGGCATCCTCGGAAACCGTCAGCGTGCCAACCATGCCGGCCGCCGCGTGACCCGGGACCGGGCAGATGACCTCGTAGGTGCCGGGCGGCAGGTTGACGGTGACCGGGTGAGCCGTCGTGTCACCACCCTGCGTCTCCGGGGAAGCGATGTTCTGGTCGACAACCGCCCAGTAGTGGGGGAGGTTGCCGTTGTTGACAACGTTCACCGTGACATCGGTGTTGGCCGGGATAGTGAGATCGGCCGGCTCGAAGGCCAGGTCGACCATCGAGACGTTGAACGCCATCTGCTCGGCAGCACCGGCACCCTCATCGCTCTGGGCGCCGCCGGCAGCGGCACTGACCGTCAGGACACCGACCATGCCGGCCGAAGCATGGCCCGGGACGGGGCAGATGAAGTCGTACGTGCCTTCGGGCAGGTTGACGATGACGTCGTGCTGCGTGGTGTCGCCGCCCGGGACCTCCGGCGAGGCGAGTGCCGGGTAGTCGGTGACTTCCCAGTAGTGGTTGAGCGCGCCCTCGTTGATCACCGAGACCGTGAAGTCCGTGTCCGCCGGGATGGTGAATTCGGCCGGGTCGAAGTAGAGGTCGTGCATCGTCACGACCTGGGACGTCCCGCCGCCGCCCGCCCCAGCGTCGGCGACTTCGGTCTCCTGGGCACCACCGCCGGTCTGGCGCTGGGTGATGGCCGCGTTGGTGGCGGGCGGGTCGGCGGGGGGCGGTTCGCCCGGGGTGCAGGCGTACAGCGCGGCCAGGCCGGGAACGCCGATCGCCAGGCCGGCGAAGGTGCGACGGGTCGAGGAGCGGGTCATCGGTCGGAGCCTCCGATGCGGGGTCAGCCGGTCCGACCGGCGGCACCCGCGTGGTGCGTCATCGTAGGGATGGGTTCGTCGTCGACCGGGCAGGAGAGGGCGGCGCCAGCGGGTGAGATCCGTCCCGACGCGGGTCGATCCTGTGGTCCAGGTGCCTCCGGGGCATCCGATAAATGATACCCGCGTGGGCCGGGAAAGGGTGTCGGGAAAAACCAGACATTATGTGAAACAAGCTCCCTGCCGCGGCGCTACGAAGCCACGACGGACGCCTACCACATCCCCAGCTCGTCCTTGGCGTCCTCGCTCATCAGGTCCGGCGACCAGGGCGGGCTCCAGACCAGCTTGACGTCGACCGAGCCAATGCCCGGCAGGTCGTTGAGTGCGTTGGTCACTTCCTGGACGATGACGGGTCCAAGCGGGCAACCCAGCGAGGTCAGGGTCATGGTGACCAAGACGTCGCTCGACTCGGATACCTCCGTGTCGTAGACCAGGCCCAGGTCGACGATGTTGACGCCGATCTCCGGGTCGTAGACGGTCTTCAAGCCTTCACGGACATCAGTGGGGGTGAACAGGGGAGCGGTCATTGGATACTGTCTCCATGGTGGACGGCGCCGGATGGCGCCGGTGGATTCCGGTACGACGCCCTACCAGCGGGACGCGCCGACGGACGGACCGGGTTATACGCCGTCAAGTCTAGCCTGCCCGGCCTCCATGCGGCGCGATCCGCCATGCGACCTGGCGCCAACTCACCTGTGGAGAACGATCATGACCAGCTTGTCCATTACGAAAGCGGCCATTCACGATGTCGTCGACCTCCTGGAACTGCCCGAGGCCGGGACGATCCGGCGCGGATTTCTGGCGTTCTCTCATCCGGCTCTGGCCGGGATGCGCTGGCCGTACACGATCGTCCGCGGCCGCGACGACGGGCCGCGGGTGGTGGTCACGGCAGGCGTCCACCCGACGGAATACCCTGCGATCGAGGCGAGCATCCGTCTCACCCGCGGGCTGGACCCGGCGACGCTGCGGGGGACGGTCATCGTGCTCCCGCTGGTCAACCTTCCCTCGTTTCTGACCCGCACGCCGTTCGTCTCGCCGCTGGACGGGCTGAACCCCAACCGGGTGTTTCCCGGCAACGCCGACGGGACGGTGACGGAAGTGATTGTCGACGCGATCTTTCGGAGCGTGATCGCGGGCGCCGATGCCTACATCGACCTGCACGGCGGGGACGTCTACGAGGATCTGATCCCGTTCATCTGCTGGGCGGTGTCCGGTGACGCGGACCTGGACGCGCGGGCGGCGGCTCTGGCCCGGTCATTCGGCATCAAGCATGTCGTCGTCGTTCCCCAGCAGTCGTCCACGACTGGTCTGACCTCGGATATCGCGGCAGCGCTGGCGGGTATCCCGGCCGTGCTGGCCGAGGGCGGCGGGCGTGGTCTCCTGACCGAGCCCGAGACGGCAATGCTCCATGAGGGCTGCCTGCGGGGACTGCGCCACCTCGGGATTCTGCCGGGTGGTGAGCCGGAGAGCGTCGAGACCGTCGAGGTCGGGTATCAGATCATCCACTCGCCAGCTGAGGGGCTCTGGTACCCGGCAGTTACCGCGGGCGACATGATCACGGCCGGCCAGACCGTCGGAGCGATCCGGGACCTGTTCGGTGACCACCTCGTCGACGTGGTCACGCCGGTCGACGGCGTTGTCCTCTACGTGACCAGCAGCCCGGCGATGCGATCGGGAGGCATCACGGTGGGCGTCGGGCCTCATTGACCATAGATGCGGGACCGGCATGATGACGAAGGGATAAGCCATGGTTGGCTGGACGCATGGACCGGACGCGCCCGGTGCTGCCGTGTCCCGGACGGTCGACCTAGGTAGGCAGATCATCCACTACCAGGAGAGTGGCGACGGTGATCCCGTCGTCCTCATCCATGGCAATCCCACGTCGTCATTCCTCTGGCGTGAGGTTGTCCCACCGGTCGTCCGGTCTGGTTACCGGTGTCTGGCGATGGACCTGCCCGGGATGGGACGTTCGTCGAAGCCCGGCGGAGACTACCCCTTCCGCCTGCACGCTGACGCGGTCGACGGCTTTCTGGACGCGCTCGGGTTGGAGCGTGTCGCGCTGGTCCTCCATGACTGGGGTGTGGCACTGGGACTGGATCTGCTCCGACGACGCCCGGACCGGGTGCGGGCGATCGCGTTCATGGAGGGCCACGTACACCCAATCGCCACATGGGACGAGTTCGACGAGGGCGGACGCGAACTGTTCCGGACGCTCCGGAGCGAGGACGAAGGCCGGCGGCTGGTGATCGATCAGAACCTGTTCATCGAGGCCGTCCTGCCGTCCGGGATGCGTCGGCGACTCAGCGAAGCAGAAATGGACGCCTACCGGGCACCATTCGTCCGGCCAGCGGACCGGGACGTGATCTGGCGCTGGGTCCGGTCGATTCCCATCGCGGGCGAGCCGCCGGAAATGGACGCGACGATGCGAGCCAATCGCGACGCCTTGGTCGCGTCCGGGATCCCGAAGCTGCTGTTCCACGCCACACCCGGCGCCATCATCGGACCGGAAGCGGTCGCGTGGTTTCGCGATTCACTCACGAACCTGACGGTGGTGAGGCTTGGCGACGGGCTCCATTTCCTGCCTGAGGATCACGGGCCGACCATTGGCCAGGCGATCGCGGACTGGCTCGGGACCCGATGACCGGACGGCGGCTCTCCCTCGGGTGGCCAAGGGAGGCCCAGTTGGCTGGCGAGGGCGCGTGGGTGTCGAACCCACCGGTGCCGTCGTGGACGGCACCCGCACGGTTTTGAAGACCGGGGAGGCCACCGGGCCCCATCCACCCCCATGGAACATACGCGGCATGGAGCGGTAACCGCCCTCGCACGCCGGCTATCACCTCAGGTGCTGGCCTGAACCGGGAACCGGTAGACCGTACAACGTAGAATGGGCCGGCGCCGCTCGGGTGTCCATCCGTCACGCGACGGAGAGCACTGCCGGGAGAAGCGATCATCTCGCCGCGAGTCCAGCGGCTACAGGCTCATCGTGAAGACCTCACGAAGAAAGGCAAGGTCCCGAATTGTCGCGTGGGTTGCTCCCCGTTCTCCTCGCGTTCCTGTTCGCGCTGCCCGGCGTCATCCTTGAGATTGTTGCCCTCACCGCGGGATATCACCCCAATCCCATCCTCGCGTCGATCCTCTTCGGCTGCACCATTATTGGCGGCGCGTTCCTGCTGTCCTGGGCGGCCGAGGTCATGCAGCTCGACGTGAGCGCCGGACTCGCGCTGGCCGTGCTGGCGCTGATCGCGATCCTGCCGGAGTATGTAGTCGGCGCCACCTTTGCCTGGTCGGCGCCGGGCAACCCGGACAATGCCGAGCTGGCCATCGCCAACATGACCGGCGCCAACCGGCTCCTGATCGGTCTGTTCTGGCCGGTCATCATCGGTATCGTCTGGTACCGGCAGCGCAAGCGGTACATCTCCCTGAACCGCGAGAACGGCCTGGAGATCCTGGCCCTGCTGGCCGCGACCCTGTACGCCTTCGTCATTCCCTTCAAGGGATCGCTGACCTGGGTGGACTTCGTCATCCTCGTCTCGATCTTCGGCGTCTACCTGTGGCAGCTGTCCAAGCTGCCGTCCGGTGAGCCGCACCTCGTCGGACCGTCACAGGTCATAGGCTCGTGGCCGGCCAAGCAGCGCCGGACGGCCGTGGGCGTCCTTGGGGCCGTCGCGGCGGCGTTCATCCTGCTGGTGGCGCACCCGTTCGGCGAGTCGCTGGTCGAGACCGGCCAGAACATCGGCGTCAGCGAGTTCCTGCTGGTTCAGTGGATCGCCCCGATCGCCTCCGAGGCGCCGGAGCTGGTCATCGTGACGCTGTTCGCCTGGCGTGGGGCGACGACCGCGGCGCTCGGCGCACTGGTCTCGTCCAAGATCAACCAGTGGACGCTGCTGGTCGCGATGCTGCCGCTGATCTACGCGATCTCGGCCGGTGGGCTGGACCCAATGGTCTTCCCGAACCCGGACGACCACTTCTTCGCCTTCGCCAGCGAGGAGATCTTCCTGACGGCGGCCCAGTCACTGTTCGCCGTCGTGCTGCTCCTCGATCTCCGGCTCGGCCTGCCCGGCGCCGGATTGCTGCTGGTGCTGTTCTTCGCCCAGCTCGCCATCCCCGGCATCCACATGGAAGTCGGTATCCTCTACCTGGTGCTTTCGGTGATCGGCATCATCTGGTCACGGCGTGACATCCTGCCGCTGGTCTTCGGTGTCCGGAACTTCCTCCGGGAGGCCGATGCGGCAAAGAAGTCGCCCGTCGGCGACGAGCCGCTGATCGGTCCGGCCGACAGGTAGCAGCGATCCGGGTATCGCGACGGTAACGCGGAACGGCGGCGAGGAAATCCCCTCGCCGCCGTTCCGCTTTCCGGAGGTCCTGGTGACGATCCGCTCCCGGTCCCGTCGCGACGCTGAGAGACCCGAGAGGGGCCATGCTCTACACCGGTGCGCTGTCTTGCGGGTCGTAACCCAGCAGCGCCCGGGCGTGATTGATGTCCCAGTACTGCCGCGGATTGTCGGAGATCCCGTAGACGAGCGCCCAGCGGACATCCGGAACGACCAGACACTGGCGGATCAGTCGGGCGGCGTCGGCGCGGCTCAGCCAGGTGGCGCGCATCCGCTGGCGGGTCTGCTCCGGGGTGAGCTCGAGGATCCCGGCGCCGCTCGCGAGCAGGTCGACATCGTATGGGTTGTCGTGGCCGAGCATCGAGCCGATCCGGAGGCAGTAGACGGCCATCCCGTGACGCTCGTGGTACATGCGGCCGAGCGCCTCGCCGTAAGCCTTGCTGACGCCGTAGAGCGAATCCGGTCGGATTGGATGGGTGTGATCGATCCGGCGCGGGTCGTCCAGCGCGAACAGCTGCGGCGATCCCTCGAACTCGAACATGCCGACGGCGTGGTTGGACGACGCGAAGACCACGCGATCCACTCCAGCCGACCGGGCCGCCTCGAAGACGTTGTACGTCCCGATCAGATTGTTGTGGAGCACGTCGTCCCACGTCGACTCGACCGGCGCCGAGGCCGCGAGGTGGACGACGGCATCGATCCCTTCGAAGGCGGGACGGATGCCGTTGAGGTCGGCGATGTCGCCGACGTGCGACGCGAAGTCCTGCGGCTCGCGGGTCAGGTACCGGAACTCGAACTCGCCGGCGAGATGCTCGCGCAGGGCGGTGCCGATCTGGCCCTCGGCGCCGGTGATCAGGACGGTGCGAACGGGACGGTTCGATGTGGGGGCGGCAGCGGAATCGGACACGGGACCTCCTCGGGACGATGCGATCGCACGGCGATGAACAGGGACCACGACGTGGAATGCCGGCACCCGAACTGTGGGCAGCGTACCCGGCGGCCCGCAAGGATGATTCCCTGTGGTCGCAAGCCGTCTGACTGCGAATGCACATCGCCCGGCCGCCCGACCTGGAACGTCGCCAGTATCCCCCTTGACATGGGGTATGGTTGTCTCGCTGGCGGTCCGACGACGGCGCAGCCGGAGGTAGTCCATGGTTCGGCAGATGCTCAACGAGACCGGTCAACCTGACGAGGTCGGTGAGCGTCCGCGAGGTCGGGTGCTCCGGCTGAACACGCCCTGGACACAGCGTCCCTTGCGGGTCGCGCAGGAGCAACAGTCCGCCGCGGGGGCCACTGACGCGCACCCCGCGGGATCATCAGTCGGACGTCCGCCGCTGTCCGTCACCCCTGCGATCCCGGCCGTTGACCAGCCGCACGTCGAGCGTACCGGCTGGGCCTATGTCTGGCACAGCACCAAGCGCCACGCGCACGCCTTCCGACGCTACTTCTCGATCCGGAACAATGACCTCGCTGCGATGGTCGCCTTCAATGGGCTGATCGCGGTCGTCCCGATGTTCCTGCTGGTCGTCGCCATCGTCGGTCTGCTGCTCCAGGACGAAGGGTTGTTCCGGGAGTTCCGCCGGGCGGTGATCTCGGTCTTTCCCTCCCAGGGCGCCCGTGATGCGCTGATGGACGCCTCAGCCACGCGTGACAACGTGGGCTGGTTCAGTCTGCTG
The DNA here is from genome assembly GCA_035944555.1 of Thermomicrobiales bacterium. Lineage (GTDB taxonomy): Bacteria > Chloroflexota > Chloroflexia > Thermomicrobiales > UBA6265 > CADCWK01. Next base: position 41,839 of record DASZAY010000026.1, on the reverse strand, counting down.
AGCCTGGTGGGATTCGCCTGGATCGGCTCATCATTCGTCGCGACGGTTACCCGGGCGATCAACTCGCTCTATGAGGTCCGCGGCTCGCCGTTCGTCCGCAGCCGGATTCGCGCCGTCTTCGTGATCATCGCGTTCAGCCTGCTGCTGATGATCGTGGTCCTGGCTGCGACGCTCCCGACCCTGCTCATCAACCGGGAAGTCAACGATTACTTCGAAGATGTTGAGGACCTGTTCCTGTTCCAGGTCGCCTATCAGATCCTGAGCTACGCCATTTCCCTGGTCTTCGCGTTCCTGCTCTTCGTCATCGCCTACCGGTACCTGCCGGCCGTGCGGCAGCGGTTCCGCGACGTCGTGCCGGGGGCACTGGTCGCGGCGGTCGGGCTGGTCCTGCTGATGCAGGTCTTCCCGATCTACGTCCGGGTCTACCAGGCGTTGCCATCGTCGTCGTCCTACGGGGCGGCCTTCGTCTTCGTCTCGATCCTGGTGACGTGGGCGTACCTGCTGGCCCACGTCCTCCTGATCGGTGCCTGGCTGAACGCCCGGGCCGAGGAGCGCCGCCGCCTGCACCGGTCAGTGACAATCACCCACCTCGAGCCCGGTAGCCGGGCCCACGATGTCCCGATCCAGCGGACGCCGCTGGCCGAGCCGCCGCCGTTGCCGTCCGACTCGGTCAGGGCTCCGGCCGCTCCAACGAGCCCAAGGGGCTGGCGACCACGCTCGAGGAAGTGACGATGCTGCGGTCAGTTCACCTGATCGGAGCGCCGTCCAGCGCCGGGTCCTACGCGCCCGGGCAGGAACAGGCGCCGGCCGCCCTTCGGCGCGCCGGGCTGTCCTCTGCCATGCGATCGCGAGCGATTGATCTGACGGACCACGGCGACTTGCCTGGGTTCCGTTGGCGTCCGGATCCGGACCGACCGGCGACCGCCAACCTCGATGTGGTCGTCCGCGTGGCGACCGGGGTCGCAGACCTCGTCGAGACGGCGCGGGGGGCCGACGCACACGGGACCGTGCTCGTTCTGGGGGGCGACTGCACGGTCGGGGTCGGGACCGTTGCGGGCCTTGCGCGGTCCGGCGAGCGCGTCGGACTGATCTATTTTGATGGCGACGTTGACCTGAACGTTCCCGCGACTGGCGACGGCCCGCTGGACTGGATGGGCGTCGCTCATCTGCTCGACCTCGATGGGGCCGAGGACGCCCTGGCCGAGATCGGTCCCCGCCGTCCGCTGATCGCGCCGGCGGATATCCTGTTCGTCGCGCCGTCCAATATCTCCGCTCCCGAGCAGGCCGCAGTCGATCGCCTCGGGCTGGCCGTCATTCCGCTTGGCGACGTGGTCGCCGAGGCGGACGCCGTGATCGACCGGATGGTTGCCTGGGCCGCGGGCTTCGACCGGATCGCGGTGCACCTCGACGTGGATGTGCTCCAGTACACCGATTTTCCGGTCGCCGAGGGGACTTATCGGCGACCGGGACTGGACGCCGACGGGCTGGCCCGGCTGCTGACAGCGGCCTGTGCGCTGCCGGCGTTCCGGGCACTGACCGTGACGGAGGTCAATCCCGATCACTGGCCGGACGAGGCAACCGGTGAGCGGTTCGTCGCCCTGCTGGCCGACGCGTTCTCCGGACGTGGTGTTGCGGAGCGGCTCGGTGCGCCGCCGAGAGCTCGTCCGTCCTGACCCCTGCCGGTCGCTACAATGTCGGCTGTCCCGATGGAGCGCCATGCGACGCGGATGGTGCCGGATATGGATGCGCGAGAGGGTAGGGTCGGATGGATCTCGGATTGACAGGCAAGGTGGCCATCGTCGCGGCGTCGAGCAAGGGGCTGGGCCGGGCGACGGCGCGACAGTTCCTGCTGGAAGGCGCACTGGTCACGATCAACGGCCGCAACCAGGCGTCGCTGGACCGGACTGCCCAGGAGCTGCGCGATGAGACGGGCGGCGACGTGCTGGCGATCGCGGGGGACATGACGAGTTCGGACGACATCGCCCGGCTGGTCGACGAGACGATCGCGCAGCGGGGCCGGCTGGATTGCCTCGTGCCGAACAGCGGCGGGCCGCCCCCGGGCCGCTTCCCGGACTTCCCCGAGGACGAGCCGTGGGAGAAGGCGATCAACCTGATCCTGATGAGCACGCTGCGGCTGATCCGCGCCGCCCTGCCGCACCTGGAGCAGAGCCAGGGCAGCGTGACCGCGATCGTCTCGACGTCGATCAAGCAGCCGATCCCGCACCTGATCCTGTCGAATACGGCCCGGTCGGCGGTCTCGGGGCTGATGAAGTCGCTGGCGCTGGACTACGCGGGCAAGGGCGTCCGGTTCAACAACGTCCTGCCGGGCAGCACCCGGACCGACCGAATCATCGGGCTGGCCGAGAAGCGGTCCAAGGAGTCCGGGAAGAGCGTCGACGAGATCATCATCGAGGATGGCAAGGCGATCCCGATGGGCCGCGTCGGTGAGCCGCACGAGTTCGCCAACGCCGTCGTGTTCATGGCCTCGCCGGCCGCCTCGTTCATTACCGGCCAGTCGCTGGCTGTCGACGGCGGCACCATCCGCAGCGTCTGACGCCTCGACAACCCGTCGATCCAAACGCCGGCTGGTCAGCGCTGACCAGCCGGCGTTCGGTTTCTGCTACGTCATGTCCGGCGACGATGACGTCAGTCCGGCTGAAGTCATTGCCAATGAACAGGAGTAGTCCGCCGGTCGCCTTGACCAGGGCACAGGCGGAGCAGTCGCCGACGTTCAGTTTCGCCGGGTGGCTGCCGCGACCGAACCGGCGATGGGCTGATCGCGTCTACTCCGCAGGCGAAGCAGTCTTGGGCTCGACCGTGATGGGGCCATGGTCCAGCAGGCGCTCGACCTTCGCTCCGGCATCCGGGTCCGCGAGACCGACCGCGACGATGCAGACCTCGAGCAGGTTTGCGGCGGAGATGCGTGCCACAGTGGACCCAGCAGGGTGGCCGAGCGACGTTCAGCATCCCTGAGTGGTTGCTGACGATGCCAATGATTACGGACTATGTCGTGACCACGGCGGAACCCGTAGTAACTTCAATCACGGTGCGCCTAGCGAAGCCTGCCTGGACAGGGGTGATCTGCCAGGAACCGCTGTCCTTATCGGTTGATAGAGAGCCCGTCCAGCCAGTTCAGGGCTGCCTGCGTCTGCCGCTGCCGGAGGGCGAGGACGTCGCGGGCGAAGTCGGCATCCTCGCCTTCAGGAACGTCGGCCGCCTGGGCGTCCAGCCGGCCGAGGGCGTCAGCGAGGATGGTGCGCTGGCGATCGATCAGGCTGGCGACGTTCTCCGGGTGGAGGCGGCGGGCGAAGTAGAGCTTGAGCAGGAAGTCCAGCCGGAGTTCACGGGTCCGCTCGACAGGCTCGGCGAGCCAGCGCTTCAGTTCGTCCCGGCCGGCGTCGGTCAGCGTGTGGACCTGGCGGGGCGGACGGTTGCCCTGTGGCTCGGTGGTCGTCGTCGCCCACCCGTTGCGCTCCAGCTTCTTGAGGTGGTGGTAGAGCATGCTCGTCTCGAGCCGGAGCACATCGCCCAGCGCTCCGCCCGCTCCGAACTGCCGCGCCAGGTCGTAGCCATGTCCCGTACCGCCGGCCACCTCCAGCAGCGCCAGCACGGCGTGCTCGGCGGCCATCGTCGCGCGGCCGGGACGGGGACGGGTCGGTGTACCGTTGCGGGCCATGCTCCTGCTCTCTCTCGAACGGCCAAACAATGCCTGCCACGCGGGGGTGTTCCTGTGGCAGAGTGTATCGTCCCGGGTGTCCGTCCTCACTGCTTTCCCGCCAGGCCCCGGCCAGCTTCCCCGGACCGGCCCCCTCTTTGGCCCCGGTTCCGTCACGATCACGTGTGTTCCGGAAGGACCTCACCATGACCCAGCCCGCCCCGCAATCCGATTCCCACACCACCCAGCCCGCGACCATCCCCCTCGGCGCGACCGTCTACGGCCAGGACAACGCGCGCTTCGGCCAGGTCGCCGGCTCGTACCGCGATTACCTCATCGTCGAGCGCGGCTTCTTCATGCCGGTCGACTACTACGTGCCACTACGGGCCGTTCGCCGGGTCGAAGGCGCGGTCGTCACGCTGGGGATCACCCGTGACGCTGCCCTGACGCAGGGATGGGAGAAGGCACCCTTCACTGCCGAGACGGGCCCACGCCGATCGCGTCGACCGGCCGTCTCAAGCGAGACCCCAGCTGCCCGGACCGCAACGGATCGTCCCGAGGAGCGACCCCGCTCGGCGTGGCCAGCCGCCACTCCGGGAGCTGGCGCTGCCCGCCCAACGGAAAACAGCACCACCGGCGAGGACGCCCGGACGATATCCACCGGACCGACCGTATCGGGTAACGCGCCGCTCTTCTCTGATTCCTACGCGATCGGCGTGAACACCGACTCCTACCAGGCATTGCAGCATCACCGTTCGTCCCCGGCGGGGCCGGACGTGGACCATGCCGACGACGCGGCCCCAGCCGAGCCGTCAGTGTCCATGGATGCATCGGCCGACGCGGCGACTCCGTCGGCCGGGCCTGTTGTCCCGGCGCAGGGAACCGTCGCCCCGCTTGCCAACGCTGCCACCCGCCCGGAGGATGGATCGGACGGCGATCCGGATACGCAGTCCGATGCCCCTGATCCCGGGGCTTCCACGGCCCGGCGCGCTGCCGGAGGCTGACCTGCACGGACCTGCGGCGCCGCGCGGCGCCCGCCAACGGGCCAGCCGATGGGCGTCGCGCCTTGCGGGGCGTGTCCCGGTGCTTCATGCTCCCTTGCGACGGTCCCCGCTCGGGGGACGGATGGAGGGGTGACGCACCCATGGCCCGAGGCGTATTCCGGTTCCAGGGCCGTGGGCGGGACGAGCGGCCGACTGCCGTTCTCAGCGACCGCCAGCATCAGCTGATCCAGGATGAACTGGACCTGCTCGGGCGAGCCCGGACGATCCTCGCCGGGTATCCCGCCACCGCCGCCGATCTCGCCGAGATGGACCGCGCTGCCGAGCAGCTCGGCGCGCTGTTCCTGCTGGTGATCGTCGGCGAGTTCAACGCCGGCAAGTCGGCCTTCATCAACGCACTCGTCGGCGTCCAGGTTATGCCCGAGGGCGTGCTGCCGACGACGGCCGTGATCAACCGGCTCCGGTTCGGCGAGCAGCCGTCCGAGACGATGCTGCCCGACGGCGTGATTGACCGGACGTTCCCGGCCGACTTCCTCCACGACATCACCGTCGTCGACACGCCCGGTACCAACGCGATCATCCGTGAGCACGAGAAGCTCACCCAGCAGTTCGTGCCTCGCGCCGATCTGGTGCTGTTCGTGACGTCTGCCGACCGCCCCTTCAGCGAGAGTGAACGCCAGTTCATGGCGGGGATCCGGGAGTGGGGCAAGAAGATCGTCGTCGTCGTAAACAAGGTCGATCTCCTGCCCAGCGCCGCTGCCCGGGAGGAGGTCGAGAAGTTCGTCCGGGACAACGTCGCCCGGCTCGTCGGCTTCGCGCCGGACGTCTTCTCCGTCTCGGCGATGAAGGCGTCCCAGGCCAAGCAGCTCGGCCAGCGCAACCCGCCCGAGCGCGACCGGCTCTGGGCCGAGAGCCGGTTCGAGCCCGTCGAGGATTACGTCGTCCGCGAACTGGACCAGGAGAGCCGCATCCGGCTCAAGCTGTCTAACCCGCTGGGAATCGCCGAGCACACGGCCGAGCGATACCTGCGGGACAGTGCTCGGCGGCTGGACGTCCTGCGCGACGACGTCCAGACGATCGAGACGATCGACCGGCAGCTCGGCGTCTACCAGGACGACATGCGGCGCCAGTTCGAATATCACCTCAGCCGGGTCGAGGCGATCATCGCCCGGATGATCACCCGCGGCGACGCCTTCTTCGAGGACACCATCCGGATCGGCCGCGTCTTCGACCTGCTCAACACCGACAAGGTCCGGACCATGTTCGAGCAGCAGGTGGTCTCCGACACCGCCCGCCGGATCGACGACACCATCGATGAACTGATCGACTGGATGGTCGAGCAGGACCTGAGAACTTGGGAAGCCGTCTCGGACTACGTCAACCGCCGCCGGCTGGACAAGTACGAGGAGCAACTCGTCGGCGGGATCAGCTCGCAGTTCCGCTATGACCGCCGCTCACTGCTTGATTCGGTGAGCAAGCGGGCCAGGGAAGAGATCGACCGGTTCGATGCCCGCAAGGAAGCGGCGGAGCTGTCGCAATCAGTGCGGAATGCCGTCGCGGCGACGGCGGTCGCCGAGGCTGGGGCCGTCGGGCTCGGGGCGCTCGTCGTGGCCGCCGCCAGCACGGTTGCCGTCGACATTACGGGCATTCTCGCCGCCTCACTGGTGGCCGGGGTCGGCCTGTTCGTGCTGCCGCGCCGTCGCCGCAAGGCGCGCGAGGAGTTCCACCAGCGAGCGTCCGAGCTGGAGCAACGGTTGATCACGGTCATGCGCGACCAGTTCGAATACGAGCTGAACCGGTCAGTCGGACGGATCACCGAGGCGATCGCGCCCTACACGCGCTTCGTACGCAGCGAGACGACGCGACTGGGCGAGTTCGAACGCGACATGACCGCCACCCGCAACGACCTGCGTGCGTTCCGTCACCGGATCGGTGTCACGGACGACGTGATCGATCCGGAGGTGAGGGCGGTCGTGGCCGGGGAGGGGCTCCCGGAGCTGCCCCGGAGTGGATCGAACGCGACCGATTAACGGACGGGCCATCAGCTGACGGGGTAGTGGGGGAACGTGTGTTGAGCGGAGGACAGGGACAGGATCACGGCGCCGGCGGCATGACGTACCGTGATGCCGGGGTAGACATCGACGCGACGAGCGCCGCTGTCGGGCGGATCGCCGAGCGCGCGCGGACGATGCTCGGCGCTACCGGCGCGGCGGACATCGGGCATTTCGGTGGGATGTATCGGCTGCCGTCCGGACCGGACCGGCTGCTGGTCGCGTCGGCCGACGGGGTCGGCACCAAGCTCAAGCTGGCCTTCCTGCTGGGGGGCGAGGCCCACGCCCGGATGGGTGAGGATCTCGTCAACCACTGCGTCAACGACATACTCTCCCTCGGTGCCCGTCCCCTGTTCTTTCTCGATTACTTCTCGACCGGCCACTTCGACCAGGTCGCCTTCGACGGGTTCGTCGCGGGACTCGTCGAAGGCTGCGCGGCCAACGGCATGGCACTGATCGGCGGCGAGACAGCCGAGATGCCGGGGATGTACGCGCCGGGTGAGTACGACGCCGCCGGATTCATCGTCGGCGAGGTCGCGCCGGACCGCGTGATCGACGGCTCGGACGTGCGGCCCGGCGATGTGCTGCTCGGGCTGCCCTCCGGTGGCCTCCAGACCAACGGCTTCAGCCTCGCTCGCCGGATCGCCGGACTTTCCGGCGCGGCGGAGGACGCTGCGGCGGATCGCGCCCGGCTTGCCGAGCCGCTGCCCGGCGACGAGTCCGTCACGGTCGGTGACGCCCTGATCGCCGGCCACGCCACCTTCCGGCCGGCCGTCGCGCCGCTCGCCGAGCACCCGGACCACCCGATCCGCGGCATGGTCCATGTCACCGGTGGAGGGCTGGTCGACAACGTCCCCCGCATCCTCGGGGACGAGCTCGCGGCCGAGATCGATCCATCCAGCTGGCCCGTTCCGCCGGTCTTCACCTGGTTGACGATGGCCGGCGATGTCCCGTTCCGGGAGCGCTACCGGGCCTTCAACATGGGCATCGGCTTCGTGGTCGTCGTCCGCCCCGAGGACGCTGACGCTGTCCGGGACGAGATTCCCGGAGCCGTCGCGATCGGACGGGTCGTCGGCCGGCGGGACGGTGGCGAACAGGTCCTGGGGTTGGGATGACGGCGTTGGGAGGCCGTCCCGTTTCAGGTGCCCAACCCCTGAGCGTCCTCCGGGGTTGGGCACGATCCGGGTCGCCTGTGGACGGGGGTACCGGCGTACCCCTGCATTATTCACGGCGTGACGTATTGGCATGCGGTTTGCTGCGACTGATTCCTGCCAGACGCTGCTGCGGGATCGCGGTGGGTCTTACCTGGCGGGGAGGGCCATGGCATGAAGCGGATGCTGTCAGTCATCGGGCTCGGAGCGGCACTGTGTGTCGGTTCCGTCGGTTACACCATCGCCCAGGATGCCCCGGCGACGCCGGAAGGGAATATTTCGGAGCTCTGCGCGACGCCGCTCGCGACGCCGGAACAGCCGGGGACGCCCGAGATCAACACTACGGGGAGCCCCGAGGCGATCGCGACGTCGGTCGCCGAGAACGTGGATACCGGTATCCAGTCGACGGCCTGCGGCACACCCGAAGCAACCCCGGTGAGCTGACGTTGCGGGGTCCGGGATGGCAACGTGCTGGACTTTAACGAGATCAAGACCTGATCTTGTGAAACGCCAAGGCAGGCGGTAGGGTGGTTCGTATCCGACAGGTGCTCGAACACAAGGTCGTGTCCCTGTCGCGTCGGTCGGATGGACAACGGAATAGCAGCGGCGGGCGGTCGATCATGGACCGGTTGTCAGCCAGGAGCGAGGCAGCAGCATGTCGGACCTCGACCCAGGGAGACACGGAGCGATGTCGGACCACAATGACGCGGTACGCGACGAGACTGAGCCGCAGGTAACGGCTCCCGGAACGACCGAGGCTGGCGCGGTCTTCGATCAGCGCCGGGTCGATCGACGACGATTGCTCGGCACGGCGGCGGCGACCGGTGCCGCGGCGGCGGTGATCCCGCTTACGCTGGTGGCGGTCGAGGCGCAGGACAGCGGTGGGGCTGCGACGCCCGAAGCGACTCCGATGGGCCATGACCACATGGACATGCCGGTCGGTCCGCCCACCAACGTGGGGTTCACCTACTTCGTGCCGTACCAGGCCGCGATCGTCCAGGCCGCCGCGGCCCGGATCATCCCGACCGATGAATTGGGCCCCGGGGCCACCGAGGCCGGCGTGGTTCTGTTCATCGACCGACAGATCAACAGGGGCGCGAGTATGGACTATCGCGGTCCTCGCTACTCGATGGGCCCCTTCCTGACCGGCGAGCCGACCCAGGGCGACCAGTCCGGCATGAATATTCGCGACCAGTTCCGGGTGGGAATCTTCGCGCTGGACGCCTATGCCCAGACAACGTTCGGCCAGGGGTTTGTCGCCTGCACGGCGGAGCAGCAGGACCAGCTGCTCACCGACCTGTCCGAGGGTCGGCCCGAGAATTTCGCGGCGGGACTCCAGGCCCAACCCATTTCCCAAGGCGATCAGCTGACGCCGAATCTGAGCCTGGATACGACGCTGACGCGGAGTCTCGGTGCGACGGCCTTCTTCACGATGCTGCGCAACTGGACCATGGCGGGCTACTTCTCGGATCCCGTCCAGGGCGGCAACCATGACATGGTCGGCTGGAAGATGATCGGCTTCCCCGGCGCGCACATCTCCTACTTCGAGGACATCGAGAACTACAACGTGCCGTTCGAGGGCGACTACATCAGCCTGGGCCAGTACCAGGAGCAGATGGGCGGGGGACTGTAGGATGGCCGTACTACCCAAGACCGATGTCGTCTTCGTTGGCTTCGGCATGGTCAACAGCATCATCGCCGCCGAGCTTGGCAAGCATACGTCGCTCAAGATGGTCGGCCTGGAGCGGGGACCCTACCGCGATACCTTCCCTGACTTCCTCCAGGACCACTTCGACGAGTGGCGGTACAGCATTCAGGGTGACCTGTTCCAGGACCTGAGCAAGAACACCATCACGTTCCGTAACCAGCGCGAACAGACGGCGCTCCCGATGCGTCAGTACGGGTCGTTCCTCCCCGGAGACGGCGTCGGCGGGGCAATGGTCCACTGGAACGGCGTCTCATGGCGCTTCCTCGAGCACCACTTCAACTACCGGTCCCATCACGAGCAGCGTTACGGCCCTGACTTCCTCCCGGAAGACACGACCATCCAGGACTGGGGCGTGTCGTACCAGGATCTGGAGCCGTACTACACGGCCTACGAGAAGACGTTCGGAATCGGTGGCAAGGCCGGCAATCTGCAGGGCGTCATCCAGGAGGGCGGTAACCGCTTCGAGGGGCCACGCTCCGAGGAGTTCCCCCAGCCTCCAGGCAAGAAGCCGTACAACACGACGCTGTTCCGCGACGCCGCCACGGAGCTGGGCTACAACGTCTTCCCGATGCCGAGCGGCAACAGCACCGGGACCTACACCAACCCGGATGGTCAGACCCTTGGCGCCTGCAACTACTGCGGCTTCTGCGAGCGGTACGGCTGCCACGTCGGCGCCAAGGGCAGCCCGATCGTGACGACCGTGCCGACGGCACTGGCATCCGGCAACCTTGAGATCCGCCAGTTTGCCAATGTCTTCCGGATCAACCACACCGGCGGCCAGGCGACCAGCGTCTCGTATTACGACGAGAACGGACAGGAGCAGGAGCAGCCGGCCGATCTGATCATCGTCGGTACGTTCATGCTGGAGAACACCCGCCTGATGCTGCTATCCAACATCGGGCAGCCGTATGACCCGGTCCAGAACACCGGCGTCGTCGGGCGGAACTACACCTATCAGCTCGGTGGCGCCAACGCGACCGTCTGGTACGACGACAAGATCATGAACCGGTTCATGGGCGCCGGCGCCGCAGGGTTCGGGATGGATGACTTCCACTCGGACAACTTCGACCACACCGGCCTCGGGTTCTTCGGCGGCGGCAACATCTCCGCCAACAACACCGGAGCCCGCCCGATCGAGAACAGCGGTCCGCTCCCGCCGGGCAGCCCGACATGGGGTAGTGGCTGGAAGGAAGCTGTCAAGAAGTACTACAACCGGTCGGCCGGATTCAGCATGCAGGGCGAGAGCCCGGCCTACCGGCAGAACTACGTCGACCTCGACCCGACCTATCGTGATGCGTGGGGCAACCCGCTGCTCCGGATCACGTTCAACTGGACCGACAACGAGCGCAGGCTCGTCAAGTGGGTCAACGAGAACCCGATCACCCAGATCGCCAACGCGATGGGTGGCTCGATCGTCCGGACGGGTAGCGAGATCACCGACTACAGCATCGTCCCGTACCAGTCCACCCACCTCCAGGGCGGCACGGTGATGGGCACCGACCCGACGACCTCGGTCGTCAATACGTCGCTTCAGAGCTGGGACGTCTCCAACCTGTTCGTCGTCGGGGCGAGCAACTTCCCGCAGAATCCCGGCTACAACCCAACCGGGACCGTGGGCGCCCTGGCCTACAAGGCCGCCAACGACATCATTACCCGCTACCTGCCGAGCCCGGGACCGCTGGCCTAGCCATCTCAAGGCCTAGCCATCTCCCGTGATGCGGTCAGACAGGAACAGGGGCGCCGAGTTTCCGGCGTCCCTGTTTCATGTAGCTGGCCCCTGGTGGCGCGGTTGCCCGCCCACGCGACCGGACGGTCAGGCGAGGCCGAACAGGCGCCCGATCGCACGCCCGATCGCCAGCCAGAAGTCGATGCCGAGGATGGCGAGCGCGATGAGGGACGCCGCGATCACGACCGCGTCGATGCTCTGCCGACCTTCCTTCGCCCAGTAGACATCCTCCAGGTGCAGCCAGAGGGCGAACTCGTCCAGGGTCAGGGCGGCGCCGATCCCGAACAGGATCGCGAACGGGATCCGGAAGGTGTCGTCCTCGAGTCCGATGCCGAGATAGCCGCTGATCAGCAGCAGCAGGATGCCCGGGACAAGGTGGTGGAAATGGGTCCCGCCTGGCGACGAGAGGTTGTGGAACACCCTGCGCCACCGCCCGGCGCGGATGGCGTGGGTAATGATGCGGACGGCAGTGAAGGTCAGGAGGAACGTCGCCAAAATCAGGAGTTGGAGTTGCTTGCCCTCATCGATGATGTGGCGCTGGTAGCCATCGGCAATGTCGTGGATGAAGCGGTCCAGGGCGGGCACGGCTGGCTCCGGCGTGATGGTGAATGGCGGCACGCATGGCGTACGGAGGATCTCACGCGTTCCGGAGTCCCGCCATGGGCTGTACGGGTTAATCAGCCGGCTCAGCGGTACCGGATAGGCACATGGAACCCGTCCCGTGGCCTACCATGCCCCTCTGACGACGGATCCGCGCCGGCGACGCAGCCGGTTCACGATGCACAGGGGGTAGGGGATGCGGCTGGCCGACCGGATGGGACGACTGGGAACGGAGACGGCGTTCGAGGTACTGGCACGGGCACGGGCGCTCGAGGCCGAGGGCCGCGACGTGATCCACCTCGAGGTCGGGGAGCCCGACGTCGAGACTCCTGCGCACGTCATCGAGGCGGGCCGGGAGGCGCTGGCTGCCGGCTGGACCCACTACGGACCCGCTCCTGGCGACCCGGAGCTGCGAGCCGCCATCGCCGAGACGATAAACCGCGACCGGGGCACGAGCTACCAGCCCACCCAGGCGATCGTCTGCCCGGGTGCCAAGCCGATCATGTTCTTTGCCCTGCTGGCGCTGGTCCAGGCCGGCGACGAGGTGATCTACCCCGACCCGGGCTTCCCAATCTACGGCTCGATGGTCACCTTCTCCGGCGCCACGCCGGTCCCGATTCCGCTCCGGGAAGAGCGCGGCTTCGCGCTGGACGTCGACGAGTTGGAGCGGCTGATCACTCCCCGGACCCGGATGCTGATCGTGAACACGCCCGGCAACCCGACCGGTGGCGTGATCCCCCCGGCCGACCTGGAGCGGATCGCGGCGCTGGCCGTGAAACACGACCTCTGGGTGCTGAGCGACGAGATCTACGCCCAGATCATCTTCGAGGGTGAGCACGTCTCGCTGGCGACCTTCCCCGGCATGGCCGAGCGGACGATCCTCCTGGACGGCTTCAGCAAGACGTACGCGATGACCGGCTGGCGGCTGGGGTACGGACTGTTGCCGGCGGAGCTGGTGGACCCGTTCACCAAGCTCATGGTCAACAGCGTCTCGTGCGCCTCGGTTGCGGTGCAGCGCGCCGGACTGGCCGCGCTGACCGGGCCCCAGGACGACGTGGTCATGATGCGGGAGGCGTTCCAGCGCCGCCGTGACCTCGTCGTGAGTGGGCTGAACGCCATCGACGGGCTCTCCTGCGCCACCCCGGCCGGCGCGTTCTACGTCTTCCCGAACATCTCCGCGACGGGTATGACGAGTGCCGCCTTCGCCGGGAATCTGCTCCAGGAGCAGGCGGTCGCGACGATCGCCGGTACATCGTTCGGCCGGCACGGTGAGGGATACATCCGACTGTCGACCGCAAACAGCGACGAGAATCTCACCCGGGCCGTGGACCGGATCGCCGCCTTCGTCGCCGGGCGGGCAGGGTAGGCATCAGCCCGTCGGGCGCGGGGCGCCGGGCAACAGCGCCGGATCATGGGCGGTCCGTGCGCTGACATGGTGGCCCGCCGGAATTGCGGCGCGTACCATGCCAGCGCACAGGACGCGGTTCATCGCGTGGTACTGGTCCCCGGTGGGGACAGGGATCGAGCACGAACTTGAGCAACGACGACGGACAGAACCGGGGGAGGGGCGGGCCAGCGGACCGCCCGCAATGGGTGGAGCGCGGACCAGCGGCGCCTCCGGGTCCAGGCGTCCAGCCGGGACAGCAGTGGCCGAGCCAGCCCGGTCAGCCCGGTCCCTACGGCTACCCGCCGCATCCTGGGGGTCAGCCGGACCAGTACGGCGGGTACCCACCCGAGCATGCCCCATACGCCCGCCCGCAACCGTCCCCGTACGGCCAGCCCGAAGGACAGCAGGGCTGGGGGGCGCCCAACGCTCCCGGTGGTACGCAGCGATACCCCTCGACCGGCTGGCCAGGCGGCGGGAAGCCGGACCAGTACGGCCAGGAGCACTGGCAGCAGCCCGGCGGGCGCCAGCCGTCAGGACAGTATCCGTCCCAGCAGCCGTCGTATTCCCATCAGGCTCCTCCGGGCCAGATCCCGCCCGCCACACCGCGCCCAGGCTTCTCGGCCGGCCGGCCGGTCGCCCCGGTGCTACGCAAGCGGCGCGGCTCAATCCTGCCTGCCGTGTTCTTCGGGCTGCTCGCCATCGCGCTGGGCATCGCCGCGGTCTACCTCTACCTCGAGCAGACGCGAAACGAGACGCCTGTCGCGCCGACCGCGATGCCGGGCCAGAACACCTATATCCAGGTCGAGAACGCGATCATCGACGCGGGCGGCGACGCGGTGACGGAGCGGGAGAACCAGGCCAGCTCGTACGAACTGTTCCCCCGTGGCGTTCCCGGCCAGGCGATCCGGATCGACGGACACCTGGCCTGGATCTACCTGTTCAGCTCGGTCGAGGACCGGGAGGCCGCCACGGCCGCCTGGGAGGGCGCCGGAGGCGACATCCCGCCCGTTTCGACGGCATCGGGCCGTGAGCTGACGACGACCGCGCCGCAGATCTTCTCCGGCAGCAATGTCATCGTGCTGCTCTCGATGGACGACGAGCCATCGCAGGAAACGCAGGACGCCATCCGGGAAGCGGTCGAGAACCTGCCATGACGTCCCCACACGTGAACCCGAGTGGGCCGGACCGCCAGGCGGAGGGTCCGGTCTCACCGCATGTCGACCGGCTCGGACACCCGGCCCCGGCGATCGTGCCCGAGGGCGAGCACAACGATCTGGGCGAGCTCGACCGCTTCGGTGAGCATGGGCGGATCGGGTACGGGCGGCTGGGCCGGTACACCCCGTTCCTGCTCGCGCTCGCGATCATCGCCGTCCTCGTCGCGATCGGGATCCACCAGACCCGGCCCGACGATGACGACCGGCCGGTCGTCACGCCTCCGCCCTCGTCGCTGATCGGCCAGCCCGCACCGGGCTTCACTCTGGCCACCTTCGATGGTGGCAGTGTCGACCTCGCGTCGCTGCGGGGCTCGGTCGTCTTTCTGAATCTCTGGGCGTCCTGGTGCGATCCCTGTGTCGAAGAGATGCCGGACTTCAACACGCTAAACGGGACGACGACGGCGTCCGGTACGCCAATCGCCGTGATTGGCCTTGGGGCCTCCGCGGACCGGGATGAGCCTGCCCTTGCATTGGCCAGGGAGCTCGGAGTTACCTACCCGGCCGGACGCGATACGGCACCAGGTGGGGATCAGACTCGCGGCCCCATTCAGGTCGCATATGGCCTGGTCGACTACGTGATGCCTTCGACGGTCGTCATCACTCCGGACGGCACCATCGCGGCGGTTTATTACGGCCCGCTTGATCCCGACGCCATGCAGGATCTCGCCGAAGAGGCTGCCGGGTAGCCGCCCGCCGGATCCGGGAACAGGGGCGTTCGTGCTGATCGCACCACGAAAAGCAGGGCATCTGGTTCACCACCGCCGCCTGATCTGCTACCCTGCGCTATCACGCCATGTGCAGACGTGACAGTGAGGATTCGGGCCATCGGCTGCCTGTCGGGTAGCGCCATGCCCGGCGACCTCCACCGATCCCGACACTGGCGTCGACTGCATCCGGGGAACCGTTTCACGACGAGGAGAAACCGATGAGCAATCACGAGTCCCGCGAACGCGGCCAGTTCCATGACCTGCTGACCAGGGCCATCTCCGGCGAACTCAACCGCCGCGAAGTCATGGCACGGGCGGCTGCGCTCGGCCTGTCCGCCGCGTCCGTCTTCACGCTCGGCGCCGCTGCGGTCCCGGCCCCGGCTGCTGCCCAGGAGACCACCCCCGAGCCGACGCCGGGCGGCGTGCTCCGGGTCGGCCTGCTCGGCGATCCCGCCCAGCTCGACCCGCACATCACTCAGCTGACGGCCGCCATCCACGTCACGGAGCACATCTACGAGGGGCTCTACGTCGAAGGGCCGGACCTGTCGATCGGTCCGTGGCTGGCCGCCGACATGCCGGCCATCTCCGAGGACGGCCTGACGTACACCATCACCCTGCGCGAGGGCGTGACCTGGCACCCGCCGGTCAGCCGCCCGATGACCGCTCAGGACGTGGTCTACAGCTTCCAGCGGATGCAGGACCCGGCGACGGGCAGCAACAGCTCCAGCCTGCTCGAGACGCTAACCAGCGTCGAAGCCCCGGACGACCGCACCGTCGTCATGACGCTCGCCTCCCCGAACGCCTCGTTCCTGGCCACACTGGCCAACCGCTATCTGGCCATCGTCCCGCAGGAATTCGTCGAGCAGAACGGCGGCGACCTCAACCTCGTTTGCTGCGGCACCGGGCCGTTCGTGTTCGAGGAGTACATCCCGAACACTAGCCTGACCGTGACCCGCAACGCCGAGTACTGGGACGGCGATCTGCCGTACCTCGACGGGATCGAGTTCATCCCCATCCCGACCGACACCCAGCGCCGCGACGCGATCATCACCGACACGGTCGACTTCATCGAGTACGCGCCGCTCTCCGACCTGGAGCAGCTGCGCGGCGAGAGCTCGCTGAAGATCGCCGGCGACATCAACACGAACATCCGCTTCATCGGCATCAACCTGCGCCGGCAGCCGTTCGACGACATCCGGGTTCGCCAGGCCATCAACCTCGCCCTCAACCGGTCCGAGATCCTCGAGCCGGCGACGTTCGGCAACGGCACCGCCACCGAAGTGATCTTCCCCGAGGGCAACTGGGCGCACTTCGACGCGCCGGAGACGACGCAGGACATCGAGCGGGCCAAGGCGCTGCTGGCCGAGGCCGGGCAGTCTGAGCTGTCGCTGGAGATCCTCTCCTGGGCGGCCTACTCGTTCCTGAGCCAGCCGTCCTACGTCGTCCAGTCGCAGCTAGAGGCCATCGGTATCTCCAGCGAGGTCGTCCTCGAGGAAAACGCGACGTACATCGATCGCTACCTCCTCAGCGGGCAGTACGACTTCGACATCACCGTGACGGGCACCAGTGGCTTCCTGGACCCGCATGAGGTGTTCGCCGACAACTTCCTGACCGGCTCGTCCGGCAACGCCAGCGGGTACAGCAACCCGGAGGTCGACGATCTGATCCGGCAGGGCAACTCGGTCACCGACCAGGCCGAGCGCGCCACGATCTACCAGCGCATCCAGGAGATCCTGCTCCAGGACCTGCCGTGGATCAACCTGTTCATCGCCAACCAGTACGAGGCGATGGCAACCACCGTCAACGGGTACACGCACTTCCCGACCGGGTCGCTGCTGTCGCTCCGCGAGACCTTCATCTCGGCCGAGTAATCACGGCCCGGACGTCATCTGTACGCGTACCCGTCAGCCCGGGGATCTATCCCCGGGCTGAACGACGGATGGGCGACCCCGGGTCGCCCATCCGTCCCGTGCCCCGGGCTACAGGTCCGGGTCGCCGGAGCGGTTCCCACGATCAGCGTCTGGCCCGGAGCCCTCAACCGTACAGGTTCCCCAGGAAAGCCCACCATGCTGCGCTACGTCGCCGGTCGCCTGCTGCTCACGATCCCGATCCTGCTCGGGGTGTCGATCATCGCGTTCACCCTGATCCGCCTCGTGCCCGGCGATCCCATCACCGCCATCATCGGACCGGGCACTCGGTTCGATGAGGAGCAGCTGGCCAACCTGAGGGAGCGCTACGGCCTCAACGACAGCGTCGTGGTGCAGTACGCCAAGTGGGTAGGGCTAGTCCTCCAGGGCGACCTGGGGACATCGCTCCGGTCCCGCCAGCCGCTGACGGACGAACTGGCGGTCCGTCTGCCGGTGACGCTGGAGCTGACCCTCTGGGCGGCGATCATCGGGACGATTCCGGCGGTGATCCTTGGCACGCTGGCGGCGCTGCGACGCAACTCCTGGTTCGACGTGACGGCGACGATCACGACCCTGCTGGGCACGTCGGTTCCCAACTTCCTGCTGGCTGTGGTGTTCGTGCTGATCTTCGCCGTTCAGCTGGACTGGCTGCCGCCGCTGGGGTACGAGCCCTGGAGTGACGACCCGGTCGAGCACATCCGGCGGATGATCCTGCCGTCGCTCTGTCTCGGGTTGCCCGTCGCCGCGACGCTCATGCGCTTCACCCGCTCGTCGGTGCTGGAGACCATCTCCCAGGACTACGTCCGGACCGCGCGGGCCAAGGGCATGAGCCAGACCGCCGTCGTGATGCGCCATGTGCTGCCCAACGCCAGCATCCCGATCATCACCGTCCTGGGCATTCAGACGGCCGGACTGCTCGGCGGGACGATCATCATCGAGCAGATCTTCGGGTTGCCTGGTGTCGGCCGGTACATCTACGAGGCGATCGCGGGCCGGGATTACCCGGTGGTCCAGAGCGTCACGCTGGTCATCGCCGCGATCTACGTCCTCGTCAGCGTCGTGGTCGACGTGCTCTACGCCGTGATCGATCCGCGCCTCCGGACGACGACCTGAACCCTGCCTCGTCCCCTTCTTTCCGTTCCCCGTCCCAGTGGAGATCCGGTCGCGTATGGAAGCGCAGCAGGCAGCGGCAACGTCCGCGGGCAATACGAGCGGAATCGGCACCGCCGCCATGGCCGGACGGCCGCCCCGGCGTGAAGGGTTGCTTCGCACCCTGACCCGGCAGCGGCTGGCTGTCGCGGGCGGAACGATCGTCCTGATCTTTGCGCTGATCTCCCTGATCGGTCCGTTCATCGCGCCCTACGAGCCGCTCAAGCAGGACGTGCCCAATCGCCTCGCCCCGCCGTCCTGGGATCACTGGATGGGGACGGACGGCTTTGGCCGTGACATCCTCAGCCGCCTGCTGGCCGGTGCCAACATCTCGTTCCGGGTAGGGGTCGTCGCGGTCGGCGTGGCCGGTATCATCGGCCTGGTCTTCGGGCTGATCGCCGGGTACTTCCGCGGCAAGATCGACGCGATGATCTCGCTGGTGATGGACGTGATCTTCGCCTTCCCGACGATCCTGCTGGCGCTCGCGCTGGTCGCGGTGCTGGGGTCGTCGCTGACGAACGTCATGCTGGCCATCGGCCTGGTCAACGCCCCGACGTTCTTCCGGGTAGTCCGCGGGTCGGTGCTATCGGTTCGCCAGAGTCTGTACGTGGAATCCGCCGTTTCCGTCGGGACGCCGACCCGCACGATCATGCAGCGGCACATCTTTCCGAACATCACCGCTCCGCTCATCGTCCACGCCTCACTGAACTTTGCCGCCGCCGTGCTGGCGGAGGCGGCGTTGAGCTATCTCGGACTGGGAAACCGGCCCCCCTCGCCGTCGTGGGGCCTGATGGTCAGCGAGAGCTACGGCCTGCTCAACCAGGCGTGGTGGGCGACGCTGTTCCCCGGTGTCGCCATCGCGCTGATCGTGCTCGGGTTCAACCTGCTCGGCGACGGTCTCCGCGACGCGCTCGACCCTCGCCTCCGCAGCCGCTAGTTCGCGCCAGGATCGGGCGCCGGTGCCGCTGGCGGTCACTTCCCTCCCTGCAGAGCGGGTTTCTCCCGACTGACAATCGGAGTCCGTCGCCGTAAGCTTGGCAGCAGACACCGTCGACCACGGGCAGCCGTCAGGGGCTGTCCGCGCGTCGAATCTCAGGGAGTGCTCCATGCAGGTTGTCCCGATTCTTCGCGTCCCGGCCGGGGTTGCCGCCACCGCGGTGATGCTGGCCGTGATGCTCGTGGCGCTCATCTTCGCCAGTCCGTCCGCCTCCGCCCACGTCGAGATGCAGGGAGCGGAGCCGCCGGCCGATTCGGTCGTTGAGACCGCCCCGGCAACGGTTCAGGTCCTGTTCACCGGGGAAGTCCTGGAGACCAGCACGCTGACCGTGACCGGGCCCGATGGCGTGGCTGCTGATGCCGGTGACGGCGGGCTAGATTTCAACAGTCTCGACCGGAACCTGCTCAGCGTGAACCTCCTCCCCGATCAGCCCGATGGGGTCTACACCGTGATCTACACGGCGTACCCGTCGGATGGCCACGAGCCCACGACCGGAAGCTACACCTTCACGGTCGGCTCCGCGACCCCGGCGATGACCGACGCGACGCCGGGCGCCACGCCGGCGGCGACTCCCGGTGCGACACCAGGCAGTACTCCGGAGGCGACGCCGATCGCCGTATCGGCAAATGCTGACGTGGCTTCGACGACGTCGGACGGGCGCACCCTCGGCCTGATCGGCGCCGCGCTGGCCTCGATCGTCGCGCTCTGTGTCATCACCCTGTTCGTCATCCGCACGCTGTCTCGCCGCGTCGCGTAGCGGCAATGCCCGGACGGACTCGACAACCAGCATCGCCGGACCGCCTGCTCCCGATCCGGGTCAGGCGGTCGATGCTGCTCATCGCGGTGCTCATTGCCGTCGCCGTTGGGCTGGTGAACCGGCCGGATCCGGCCGACGCTCACGCCTATCTCCAGACCAGCGACCCGGCGGGCAATGCACTCGTCGCGCGGCCGCCCGCTGCGGTCACGATGACGTTCAGCGAGCGCCTGGAGCCGTCCGTCTCCCGTGCCGAGCTCTACGACCAGACCGGCGCGGTCGTCGGCGGTACCTCATTCACCATCCCCGAGCCCTATACCCTCGTCGTCGACCTGCCGGACAACCTGCCGGACGGGTCGTACTCGGTCGTCTGGCATTCGCTGTCGGCCGACGACGGACACACCGCCACCGGGTACACGACCTTCACCATCGGAACCGAGGCCAACGTCGCGACCGTCGTCCTGCCGCCACTCGACTCCGGCACCACGCCGCCGCAGGCGCTGGTCACGGCGTTCCGGGCGGTGACCTATGCCGGGCTGGCGCTGTTGCTCGCCGTCTGGCCGATCTGGCGGATGGTCGTCCGGCCGGCGCTGGCGCCGGTCTGGCCGGTCGGTCGGGACGCGGTTCAGCGCGCGAAGCGAGTCGCGCTCGCCGGGCTGGCGCTGGCGCTGGCTGGTAGCGTCGGGAGCCTCGTCCTCCAGGCCATGGCCGGGGAGGGGCTGGCCGCGACCCTGGCCGATACGCGGTTCGGCCACTGGTGGCTTGTCCGTGTCGGACTGATGTTGTTGCTGGCCGTCGCATTGCTGGTCGTCGCGCCGTGGTGGTTCCCCGGGCGCCGACGGAGCGTGGATGTCGGCCTTTTCGTGGTGGCCGCCGCGACGGTCGTGCCGTTCAGCATGGTGTCCCACGCCGCCGCTCAACCACTCGGGCGAGCGGCGGCGGTCGCCAGCGACATCGTGCACGCGGCGGCCGCATCGCTCTGGCTGGGCGGGATCGTCGTGCTCCTCGGCGTGTTGCTCCCGGCGCTTCGGCAGCTGACCGGGGCCGGGCGGCAGACGGTCCTCGCCCGGGCCGTTCCGCGGTTTTCGACGGTCGCGCTGGCTGCGTGGGGTGGGATCCTGCTCACCGGGGTCTACTCGGCGTGGCTGCTGGTCGGCAACCTCTCCGCCCTGTTCCATACCGGGTACGGCCTGGCCCTGGTCCTGAAGTTGGCAGCCGTGGTCGCGATCCTCGCCGTGGCCGCCTTCAACATGACGGTGATGACCCGCCGACTCCAGGCGGCCGACGCCGCCGGGCGGATGTCGCGCTGGTCCGGGGTGTTCGGCAGGTTGCTCGTCGCCGAGGTGCTGCTCGGCATGGTCGTGCTCGGGGTGACCGGCCAGCTGACCAGTACCCAGCCGGCGCGGGACGTGATCGACCAGCGGGCGGCCCAGACGACCATCGACTTCCCGCTGGGCGACCGCGAGGCGACGCTCGGGATCGCGCCGGGCACCAGCGGGCTCAACCATTTCCAGCTTCAGGTCTCCGGTGACCCGCTGCCGACCGACGCCCGCGCCATCCTCCGAGTCGTCCTGCCATCGGCCACGACCGAGCTGCAGGACATCACGCTGGAGCGGATTCCCGGCAACGCGTTCGAGTGGCACGGCAGCGAGATCGCGATCCCCGGCCACTGGTCGGTCGACGTCATCCTCCGCCAGCCCGGCGTGGCCGATCTCACCCACCAGATGACGATCGATGTGCCGGCCGTCGCGCCCGACGTCGGGGCGCCGGGCGATCCGCCCCGGTTCGGGCCCGCCGGGATCTCGGGGTTGATCCTGCTGCTGGCAGGCATCGCCGGGATGGTGATCGCCCCGGGGCAGCGTCATCTCCAGACACGTCGCGAGACGATCGGGCTGGCCGGAGTCGGGATGGCGGTCGGGATCGTCCTGCTCGTGCAGGGCCAGCTCGACCCGCGCCTCGCTGCCATCCCGGCGACCAACCCGGTCGTCGCCGATGCGCGCTCGATCGAGGCGGGCGGTGAGCTCTGGGCGACCAGCTGCCTCCAGTGCCACGGGCCGGAGGCGCGCGGGAATGGCACCGGCGCCAGCTCACTCGGTGCTCCGCCGCCCGACCTGACGAGTTCCCACCAGCGGTTCCATACGGACCAGGAGCTGTTCGACAGCATCGCCAACGGCGTTCCGGGCACCAACATGCCGGCCTTTGGCAACCGGATCGGCGAGACCGGCATCTGGGACCTGATCAATTACCTCCGCCTGCTCCAGGATCAGGCCAGCGGCGACGACCCGCAGATTGCCGTCCCGTCGGCATCCAGCGACGCGGCAGTCCCGGCGACGCCCGTGGCGATGGTTCCGGAGGCTCTCCCCATTGCTTCTCCAGAGGCGGCGGCGGAGTGCTTCGTCGGACCGGTCCGGACGCCGTCAGTGACGACCGCCAACGCGGCCGCGGCCGCGGGAGGGTCGGCAGGAAGGGGGATCGACGATCCGGTGGCCTGCGCCATCGCGCCGGTCCCGGACGGCACGGGCGTCGCGAGTATTCCGACGGAAGTCGCCAGCCTGCCGTTCGGCACTGTCTCCGGGGCGATGCCATCAGCCGGGGTCCCACCGGGGCGCGGGTAGGGGAGCGTCGTCCGCACACCCATGCGTGGCGGACGGACGCCGAGCAGAACCTGCCCGTTTGCCCGAGCCCGCGCAGCCCACCGGGGCTGCTGCCCGTGGCTCCCGTCCGAGAGGACCCCGTTTCCCATGACCACCACTGAATCGTCCCGTCGTGCCCGTCGAGACGCCCTGCGGGCGGACCGGCAGCGACAGACCCGTGCCTCCCGCGCCGCGCAGAAGCGCCGCCAACTGCTGATCACCCTTGGCTCGGTCGTCGCCGTCGCGATCCTCGTAACGGTCGGCGTGATCACCATCGTCCAGCGACAGGGGGAATCCGACCTTCCACCCCTGGTCGCGGTGTCCGACCCGTACGCCGGGATGCCACAGAGCGCCCATCTCCTCGGCAACCCCGACGCGCCCCTCCGCATCGTGGAGTACGGCGATTACCAGTGCCCCGTCTGCCAGCAGGCCAGCCAGACCGTCGTCCCGGTGCTGGTCGAGCGATACGTCGCGACCGGCGCGCTGTCATTCGAGTTCCGCGACTTTCTCGTGATCGACGGCAACCTGTCCCAGCGCATCCCGGACTACGACCCGGAATCGCTCCGCGCGGCCGAAGGAGCCCTCTGTGCCGCCGACCAGGGGCAGTACTGGGCGTTCCATAAGTCGCTCTATGAGAACCACACTGGCGAGGGAGTCGGCGACTTCTCCGAGAGCCGGGTCAAGGAGCTTGCCGGTCTGCTCGGGCTGGATACGAACCAGTTCAACCAGTGCCTGGATGAGAACACCTACGAGGCGCAGGTCCAGGCGCAGAGCGCCGCCGCCCGCGATGCCGGTATCGGCGGCACCCCGACCTTCATGATTGGCGACCAGCAGATCAGCACCGCCTCCGTCGCCGACTTCACCGCGCAGATCGACGGCATCCTGGCCGCCAACGGGATCGCCGTCCCGGCAACTGGCGGCGCGACCGGCGTGATCGGCGCCGCGTCGGTTCCGTCCGATCTCATCTCCATCGCTGACCGTCCCACGTGGGTTCAGCGGTCGTGGGCGGTCGCCGCCGGGTTCCCGGCGTGAGTGCCGCGACAGGGCCGGCCGTCCCGGTCCGGCGATGGGGGAGGGGCGTTCCGGCCTGGCAGCTCGCCTCCCTCGTGCTGCTGGTCCTGCTGATCGCCGACAGCCTCTATCTCACCTGGGTCCACTATCAGCCCGCCGCGCTCGTCTGCGGCCTGGACGGCGGCTGTCACACGGTCCAGGCCAGCAAGTACAGCTCCGTCGCGGGCATCCCGGTCGCGCTGCTCGGGCTCGGCATGTATCTCGCCCTGCTCGGGCTGGCCGTCGCCCGGTTCCTGCGCCCCGGACTGGCGCCGGTCCTGACGGTCGGGATGGTCGGCGCACTGGTTGGCGCCGTCGTCTACTACGGCTACCTGACCTGGCTGGAATTCTTCGTGATCCATGCCGTCTGCCAGTGGTGCGTGATCGGCGCGGTGCTGACGGTGGCGCTGCTGGTCGTGGAGGGCATTGGCCTCGTTCGCCTGCTCGCGGCCCTCGGCGAGTGACCGGGTCATCGCCATTCCTCCGCCGGGAAGGGCAAACACGGGTGGATGGACCCCGATGTGCGACCATCCGGGAAGTTCAGTGTCCTGATCGGATGAAGCGGGGGAACAGATGACGACTGATGTGGTCACCGGGGGAATGGCAAAGGGCCAGGCGGATGGGCCGTCGGAGAAGCAGCGCGAGATCGTCGAGGACATCCGGAAACTCTCGCGCACCATGAACGAGTGGCTCGGCGAGCGGAACGACGTCACGATCGTCACCGCCGAATCGCTGACCGGCGGGGGCGTCTCGGCGGCGCTGACAGCGGTTCCAGGGACGTCGTCCTATTTCCTGGGCGGGATCGTCGCCTACAGCAATCCCGCCAAGCATGAGCTGCTCGGCGTCCCGGAGGACATCCTGAAGAATCCGGGCGCCGTCAGCGACCCGTGTGCCCGGGCGATGGCCGAGGGCGCCCGCCGGGCCTTCGACGCGACCTTCGCGGTCGCGACCACCGGGCTCGCCGGCCCGGGCGGAGAGACCGGACGCAAGCCCGTCGGGCTGGTCTACATCGCGGTCACCGGTCCGGACGGCACCGTCTCCGAGGAGCACCGCTTCAGTGGGGACCGCCGGACGATCACGGACTGCGCGATCGAGGCCGCCCTGACCCTTCTGGGCAGCGAAGTGGACGGCTGGTTGAAGCGCGATGGTGGGCGCACCTAGCTCTGACCTGCCCGTTTGCGGGGACGCCCTGCCCTGTGCGGCAAGGCGTCCCCGCACTATTGTTTCCCAAGGATCAACGAGGACGCCCAACCAGTGGCGCCCAGCCGGGGCCGGAGAATGAGCCGGTCCCGCCACGCAGGAGTGCCAACCATCGTGTCGACGGCAACCAGGCTGTATGAGAAGACCGTCCTCGCCAACGGGGTCCGGGTCGTGACCGGCGAGATGACCGGCGTGCGCTCGGCTTCCCTGATCATCTACATCGGCGTCGGGAGCCGCGCGGAATCGGCCGCCGACAACGGTGTCTCCCACTTCCTCGAGCACATGCTGTTCAAGGGGACCGAGCGCCGGCCTGACCCGATCACAATCTCGCAGGAGATCGAGGGCGTCGGCGGCATCCTCAACGCCTCCACCGGCCGTGAGTCGACGTCGTACTGGTGCAAGGTCCCGAGCACCCACTTCGCCGCCGCCTTCGATGTGCTTGGCGATATCGTGCGCAACTCGGTCATCGATGCCGATGAGTTCACCCGCGAGCGCGGCGTGATCGTCGAGGAGATCCGCTCGGTCAACGACTCGCCGGAGGACCTCGTCCACGACGTGATCGACGACCTCGTCTGGGGCGACCAGGGTGTCGGACGCCCGATCGCCGGGACCGAGAAGTCCGTCCTCGGGCTGACCCGTGACGGCATGTACGACTTCTGGAAGCGCAACTACAGCCCGGATCGGATCGTGGTTTCTGCTGCCGGGGATGTCCGGCACGAGGAGGTCGTCGCACTCACCGAAAAGTTCTTCGGCGACCTCGGGCAGACCTCCCCGGACACCAATGAGCGGGCGGCCTACGAGGGGACGGCAGCCCGGGTCAGGATCGTCGAGCGCGACACCGAGCAGGCGCAGCTGGTTCTGGCGATGCCGGCGCTGCCCTATACGACCGACGAGCGGTACGTGCAGTCGACGATCGAGGCCGTCCTGTCGTCCGGGATGAGTTCCCGGCTGTTCCAGGAGATCCGCGAGAAGCGCGGGCTGGTCTACTCCGTCTATGCCTACTTCCGGCCGTACGAGGACGTCGGGCAGGGCGTGTTCTACGCCGGGACCGATCCCGCACGGATCGAGGAGGCGACCCGCGCCCTGATCGGCGAGATGCGCCGCATCCGTGACGAGGTCGTCCCGGCCGAGGAACTGGAGCGGACCAAGGAGTTGCGCAAGGGGCGTCTCCTGATGGGGCTCGAGGACAGCCGGTCTGTCGCGTCGTGGATCGGCTCACAGGAGCTCACCTACGGCGAGATCCGGACGCCGGAAGAGGTCACCGAGCGGATCGAGGCCGTCACAGCGGCACAGGTCCAGGATCTCAGCCAGCGGCTCTTCCAGCGTGACCTGCTCAACATCGCGCTGATCGGGCCGTACAACGACGCCGATCGCCTGGGCGCGCTCGCGGCCGAGCTCTAGCACTCCACCATTCAGCGGCAGTACGCGGCGCGACCACGCATGATCACGAGCCGGAGGAACGGATGACGGGGCAGGCAAACTGGAACGGCTGGGACGCGATCATCGACATCGCCCTCGCTGAGGACGTCGGGACCGGCGACATCACGACGATGGCGACCGTTGCCCCCGACGCGCGCTCGACGGCCCGGCTGGTCACCAAGGCCGCCGGGGTGCTGTCCGGCGTCGGGGTCGCGCGGCAGGTCTTCGCTCGGGTCGACTCGACGATCTCGTTCGAGACACTGGTGGATGACGGCGGGCACGTTCCGTCGGGAACGGTGATCGCCGCTATCGAGGGGCCGTCACACGGCATCCTGATCGCCGAACGGACCGCACTCAACTTGATCCAGCACCTGTCCGGGATCGCGACGCTGACCTGCCGCTACGTCGACGCGGTGGAAGGGACCGGCGCGTGCATCATCGATACCCGCAAGACACTGCCGGGTCTTCGTATGCTGGAGAAGGCGGCGGTCCGCCACGGCGGTGGTAAGAATCACCGCATCGGCCTGAGTGATGGCGTGCTGATCAAGGACAACCACCTTGCCGCCATCGGTGGGGAGGACCGGGTCACGCGCGCCATCGCCGCAGCCCGCGCCACGGCGCCGCACACCCTGCGGGTCGAGGTCGAGGTCACGACGCTGGATGAGGTCCATGAGGCCGTCGCGGCCGGCGCCGACGCGATCATGCTCGACAACATGAACATCGACGCCATGCGGGAAGCCGTCGCCATCGTCGGCGGCCGCTCGCTGACCGAGGCGTCCGGCGGAGTCAACCTGGAGACGGTCCGGCAGATCGCCGAGACGGGGGTGGACCTCATCTCTGTGGGTCGTCTGACCCATTCGGCTCCGGCGCTCGATATCAGTCTCCAGTTCGATTTCTGATACCTCAACGGCCATTGTTCAGCTTCCTTGCTGATCCAATGGGGACGCTGCTCCGTACCGCCTCTGAACCACCCGTCGCCAATCCCTGCTCTAAGCATGTTATGCGACGATTGGCGTACGTACGCGACGGGGCAGGGTATCGATAAGGACGATCGGATCGCCGGCGGGACCTTTCCGGGCCGTTTGGCGAGTGGTACATTAGCCAGCGAAACCATCCCGCACCCGCCTGCGTTTCAGGAAATAGCTGGTCGATCCAGACGGACCCGCGCCATGCCATGGTGTGGTCCGGCCCTGGGAACGTCACGCGATGGGCTGACGAACGGTTTCGTCCGGCGCTCGGGGGAGCGTCGTCACGAGGGGAAGTAACGTGGATCAGACGATCGATACCAGGGCTGTGCGCCTGTCGCCCACCCGGCGGATGGCCGGGAGCCGCTTCGTCCGCGGGCTGCTCGCCCTCGTCATTGTCCTGTCGGCGGTGATGTCCGTCGGCGGGCTCGTCGGCCAGCCGGGCCGGGCCGCCGCTCAGGACGACGCGAACTTCCCCGGCTTCGGGGAGGAGTGGTCCGCCCCCCGCACCGTCTACGTGCCGGAGACCGGCCAGAGCGTCGATGGGTACTTCCTCGACATGTGGCGGGAGAATGGCGCGGCGACCGTCTTCGGCAATCCCATCACCCCGGAGATCACCCGCGACGATGGTGTGATCATCCAGTACTACCAGTACGCCCGGTTCGAGTACTGGCCGGATGGCAACGCCGAGGGCAACCTGATCGCCCTCGGTGAGATTGGTGAGGACCTGCGTCCGGCTGTCGTCCCGCGGCTCGCGATCGGCGGGTCGACCGGCAAGGCAGCCGAGATGACCCGCGTCGCGCAGGCGTGGGAGCCGCTGGCTGAAGACCAGATCCAGGCTGACAGCGATACCTGGATCTACGTCAAGGAGACCGGCCACAGCATCTACGATGGGTTCCTCGCCTACTGGCAGAACTCCGGCATGGATTGGTACCTCGGCGATCCGATCTCCGAGGAGTACGTGGTGGACGAGGTCCACTACCAGGTCTTCGAGCGGGGCCAGCTGCGCTGGGAAGAGGGCGGCAACATCGAGATGACCCCGGTCGGCCGCATGGTCGCCGATCAGCATCGTCTCTCCAAGGAGCCGACCGCGCAGGGCGACATCCCGACCTACAGCGAGTCGCTGTTCATCCCGCCGGCCCCGCCGACGGTGGAAGAGGTCGTCTCTGAGTCGGGTGCCAACCCCAACGCCGAGCGCTGGATCGACATCAGCCTCACCGACGAGTATCTCAAGGCCTACCAGGGCGACGTCGTCGTCATGGAGACGCTGATCTCCTCGGGCAAGCCGGGCTTCGAGACGCCGCCGGGCACCTACTACATCAACACGAAGATCGAAGAGCAGGACATGGAAGGCGTCATCGGCGGCGAATACTACGACGTCCCGTCCGTTCCGGACGTCATGTACTTCACCGGTGTCGGTCACGCTATCCACGGCGCCTACTGGCACAACAACTTCGGGACGCCCATGTCCCACGGCTGCATCAATCTCCCACTGGAGCTTGCAGACTTCCTCTACGAGTGGGCGTCGGTCGGGACGCGGGTCGAGATCCACTGGTAGTCCACTGACCCACAATCAGCTGACATAAAGCCCCCGGCACCATTCGGTGCCGGGGGCTTTCCCGTTGGTAGGGTGATCCGGATTCAGGCGATACGGGACGAGGCGCCCTGGAAGTGCCGGCGCTGGGCGGTCACTCCAGGATCGCGGTCGCCTCGACCTCGATCATGATGGAGGGGTCGAACAGGATCTGCACGCCGATCAGCGACGCGGGGGCTGGCTGGTAGCCGATCTCCTCCGCGACCTGTGCCACGCCGCCGGCGAACTGCTCGATCTTGTCCGGCGTCCAGTCGACGACGTAGATCGTCAGGCGAACGACATCGGCGAAGGTCGCGCCGACCGAGGTGAGGGCGGTGTGGACGTTGCGGAACGCCTGCGCGGTCTGACCGGCCAGGTCGCCCGCCGCGACTACCTCCCCGGCGGCATCCGTCGATACCTGGCCGGCGATGTGTACATGGCGGGTCCCCGTCCCGACCGCGACGTGCTGGTAGAACGGGGATGGAGCGAGGCCGTCGGGCGTGGACAGGGTAACGGGCATGGTGGACCTCTCTGTCAGCCCGCGGTCGGGCTTACTGGGCCGGCGCCATCGCCGTGGCGGCAAAGTAGCCGTTGGTGGCCAGCCAGGCATTCGCTCCGGCTCCGGCCATGCTACCCGACGCGATGGCGTTGGAGACCGACGGTGCCTGTGCGGTCGAGTCGCCTGCCCCGAAGATCCCATCGACGCTCATGCGGCCGATCATGTCGGTCTTGAGGTGGCCGATCAGCATGCCCTCCGTCGTCACCTCACAGCCGATCCCCTCTGCGAGTGCGGTGTTCGGCCGGGCGGCCGGACCCACGACCATGCCGGTCCGGGGCAGTTCACTTCCGTCGGTGAACACAATCGCCGACAGATGCCTGCCATCATGGGCAAGTCGAGCGACGGGCCGCTCGTCGAGGCGTACCCCGATCCGGTGGAGCGCTGCCCGGCCTTCGTCATCCAGGCGGGACGGTCCGTCGGAGAGGACGACGACGTCCGCCGACAGGTTGCGGATCAGGGGCGCCATATGACCGGCAACCATCGGTAGGGCCGGCGCGGGGGCGTAGATGGCGAGCGCGCCGTCACGGACCTCCCAGCCATGGCAATAGGGGCAATGGAAGACGCTCGTACCCCACAACTCGGCCATGCCGGGGATGTCCGGCAGAGTGTCGGACACGCCGGACGCGAACACGACCGTTCGCGCTCCGACAGTTCCGCCGCTCCCGAGGGTGACGGTGAACTCGCCGGCGATCCCGCTGATCCCTTCGACGCGATCGGCGGCGAAGCTGACTCCGGGGTAGGCGGCCAGTTCCTCGCGAGCCAGACGGCGGATCTCGGCCGGCGGGGAGCCGTCGTGGGTCAGGACGTTGTGGGCGTGGGCAGCAGGGTCATTGCGGTACTGGCCGGAATCGACGACCAGCACATTCCGGCGCGAGCGGCCAAGCGACAGGGCGGCAGACAGTCCGGCCGGACCGCCCCCGATGATCAAGGTATCGACGTGCTCCATGATGGTCCCCTCCAGTAGAAAGTATAGTGATACAACATATCACTATACATGCGGAAGTCAGCTGGGGACCAGAGTCATTTCCGCCGAAAAGCGATTGCACCCGGCAGGTCGACTGCCGGGTGCGCTGGATGCGGTTGGGTAGAGTCGTTCCGGTGTCAGCGCTTGCGGGCGCGTGGGTCGAAGGCATCTCGGAGACCGTCGCCGACCAGGTTGAACGACAGCACGGTCAGGAAGATCGCCAGGCCAGGGAACAGCGTCAGCCACCAGGCGCCGGAGATCAGGTCGCGCTGGCCGTCCTGGAGGATATTGCCCCAGCTCGGCTGAGGCGGCTGCACGCCGAGTCCGAGGTAGGACAGGCTGGCCTCGAGCAGGATCGCCGCCGAGAGCCAGAGCGTCGTCTGGACGATGATCACCGCCAGAGCGTTCGGAAACAGGTGGTTGAACATGATCCGGAACGACGGCGCGCCGATCGACCGGGCGGCGGTAACGTACTCCTGCCCCTTGAGCTGGAGAAACTGACCCCGGACGAGGCGGGCCGTGCCGGACCACGAGGTCAGGCCGATCACAACGATCGTGGTCGTGAGGGACGGCTGGAACAGCGCCGCCGCGGTGATCAGCAGCAGGATCTGGGGGACGGCCAGCAGGATGTCGGTGGTCCGCATCACGAGCTGATCGACGATTCCGCCGAAGAAACCCGCCAGCGCGCCGAGGGTGATCCCGATCGCCATGATGATGACGACGGCGGCGAGGCCGACCGACAGCGAGACGCGGGTGCCGTAGATCAGCCGCGCCCACAGGTCACGGGTGTTGCGGTCGGTGCCCAGCCAGCTCTCGAGCGAGGGCGGCTGATTGCGAAGGCCCGGTGTGAGCTGGTTGGGGTCGCCCCGGGCGATCAGTGGGGCGAAGATCGCGATCAGGTACAGGAGAACGATCACGACCAGCCCGACCATCGCCAGCTTATTGCGGGCCAGGCGGCGCAGGACCCCGAACCGCTGTTGCGGGACGGCGCGGGCGAGGGAGCCGCCGGGCTCGGCGGTTCCCTCGGACGGGGTATTGGGCGAGCGGCTGAGCGTCGAGTCCGTGGACACGGGTGACCTCCGGGGAGCGGGTCGGGCGACGGGACGGGCGGAGCGTGGCTGGCGATCAGCCGCCCGCCGAGCCGGTGAGCTTGACCCGCGGGTCGATCAGCACGTAGACGACATCGACGAGGACCGAGACGATCATCACGGCGGCGCCGGCGAACAGCGTCACGCCGAGGATGACGGGGTAATCCCGCCTGCCGATGGCCTCGTAGGCCAGTAGCCCGAGACCGGGCCAGGCAAAGATCTGCTCGATGATGACGGCGCCCGAGAGGATCTGCGGCAGCTGGAGTCCGATGACCGTGACCATCGGGATCAGGGCGTTGCGCAGGGCGTGGCGGTAGAGCACGGCACGGGGACCGAGGCCTTTGGCCCGGGCGACGGTGACGTAGTCCTGGTTGATCACTTCCAGCATCGCCGAGCGCATGAAGCGGGCAAAGTAGGCGATGCTCGGGAGTGCCAGGACGATCACCGGCAGGATGAAGTACTGGATGCGTTCAGGAAAATCAGCGCGCGCCTGGTTGGTACTGAGGACGGGTAACCAGCCGAGCTGGACCCCGATCCAGATCTGTAACAGCAACGCGAGCCAGAAATTGGGAATGGCCAGCCCGATGAACGACCCGACCGTCACCAGGTGGTCCGGCAGGGAGTACTGGCGGGTGGCGGAGATGATGCCGACCGGGATCGCGATCGACAGCGCGATGATCAGGGCGAGGCCCTGGAGCTGGATGGTGCCCCACATCCGCTGGGTGATCAGGTCCAGCACGGGCAGGTTGTTGAAGGTGTAAGAGCGGCCGAGGTCGCCCTGGACGACATTGCCCAGCCAGCGGACGTACTGGATCGGAAGCGGCTGATTCAGCCCGAAGTTCTCCCGGGCCTGCTCGACGACCTCCGGCCGGGCGGCAGCCTGCGGGCCCACCAGGGCCAGCACCGGGTCGCCGGGGGCGGCTTGTGTCATGCCGAACATCAGGATGCTGAGACCGAGCAGCAACGGGATGATCAGCAGGACCCGCCGGATCAGGTAGGCGCCGGTGTCGCCAGTCATGAGGTTCTCCCGTGAGACGTGGATGGGGTAGGCAGGACCGGCCCGTCAGCGATCGACGGGCCGGTCCCGGGTCGTAACGTCAGCGGGAGACTACGGGGCTTCGGTGAAGGTCATATCCGGCAGGGACCGGAACAGACCACCGTCACCGAGGGCGACCGTGTACCCGGTGTACCGGTTATCGACGACCGAGATGAACGGCCGGTACCACGCCCAGTGCATCGGCACGTCACGCATCAGGATCTGCTGGACCTGCGACCAGACCGGCTTGGCTTCTTCCTGGTCGAGGATCGTCCGACCCTGCTCCAGCAGCGCGTCCAGCTCCGGGTCGCTGTAGCCGGTGACGTTGGTCGCGCCCTTGGAGTGGAACTGGTCGTAGAGATCGTTGGGGTCCAGCGCGGCGCCGGCGAAGTCACCCGCGTCGAGGGTGAACTGGCCGGTATTGATCCGCTCGACGACCGTCGTGTACTCGATCGGCGTGAACTGGATATTGACTCCAAGCTCCTGGAGGTCGGCCTGGACCCGGATGCACCAGTCCTCGCGGAGAATGTTGCCGGCGTTGGTCAGAATCTCGTAGGTCTGCCCAATCATCCCGTTGGCCTCGAACACGGCCCGGGCCGCCTCCGGGTCGTAGGGGATCGGGGTCAGGGTCGGATCGTGGGCCCAGAGGGCCGGGGCGATCGGCCCGAGGCCGGCCTCGCCGAGTCCCAGTAGCGAGTCCTGGACGTAGGCGTCGACGTTCACCGCCATCGCGACCGCCCGGCGCACCTCGACCTTGTCGAATGGTGGGGTCCGGCAGTTGAAGACCGTCCCGTTCGGCGCGGCGAAGGCCGGGACCTCGATCGTCAGATTGCCAGCCGCCTGGAGCTGCTCGGTCAGGGTCGGCGAGGCGTAGAGCGAGCCGTTGATCTCGCCCGACTGGAGCGCGTTGGCGATACCCGAGGAGTCCGTGATCGCGCGGTGCGTGAAGGACTGGATCATCGGCTTGCCGGTGTCCCAGTAGTCCGGGTTGGCGCGGGCGATGAAGTCCGAGCCGACGCTCCAGCTCTCAAAGACGTACGGCCCTGCGCCGATCGGGGCAGAGAAGAACGGCGCGGTCGACGTCCGGTCCAGCGCCTGGCCCTCGAGCTGGGCGCGGGGGACGACGAAGACGTAGTGCAGGCTATAGAGGAACGAGGCGTCCGGCCGGGCAAGGGTGATCCGCAGAGTCTTGGCGTCGACGGCCTCGATACCCGAGACGCCGGTCGAAGCGCCGACGAATTCTGCGGCCGGGGTGCCGGCGGCCGGCGTGGCAATCTCGGTGGTCCCGGTGCCCTGGAACTCCGGCACCCCGTAGATCGCCGCGAAGCGATTGGCGTTCTCGGAAGCGGTCTCCGGCGTCAGGATCGCCTCGAGGGTGAATTTGACGTCGTCGGCCGTGACGTCGGTGCCATCATGGAAGCGGGCGTTGGGCTGAATGGCGAAGGTGAACGTCAGCCCCTCGATCTCCCAGGAGGCGGCGAGGCCGGGCGCCGCGCCACCGGTGGCGTAGTCCAGCCGGACGAACTGGTCGAAGATCATCTCGGCGCGCCAGTAGCTCTCGGACTCATTGGCGGCGAACGGGTTCTGGGTGGTCGACTCGCCGAGGGTACCGATGATGATCGTGGAACCTTCCTGCCGGACTGGGGCGGCGCCGAGGTGGCGCGGCCAGGCGGCAACGGCGAGCGCACCAGCTGCCGAAGTGCCAACGAGTGCCCGGCGGTCGAGCTTCCGGGTGAGCAGGTCACGCGTGATGTTAGTGTCCGTCATCGGGCAGTCTCCATCGTATGGGATCAACGGCGGTCGGCATGTGCCGACCGCGAGTTTCAGGACGCCCGCCGATGCATGTGTCCTGCAAGGAGAACGATACCTGCCATCAGTCCCACTCCTTCGAGGGACAGCGATCGCGGGGTGGTCGTCCCGGCTCACCGGGTATTGCGCGGTACGGGCGTACCAACTGCTATGGAACAGTTGTCGCAGCCTAGCAATGGGCCCGTGGGCTGTCAATTCGAGCCGGTAGGACCGCCGCCGTCCGCCGCCTGCCAACCGGCTTCCCACGATTCGCGGGCTGTTGCGGGACCAGACGGTGAGTCAGGGGTGACTGGCGGCATGCGATGAGCCATCCCCGGCCTCACTCCGTTGCCCAGGAGCTTGCTCCAAAGCCTCTTGGCGCCGGTTGGCTCCTTGCTCATGAACGGTAGGTGACCAGCATCGGAGGGGCGGGCGAGGGTGTCCTGTGTCCTGCCCGTCGCGAAGCGAGCGGGTCGTCCTGGGACCCGGCCTGGATCGACGTAAAAGGGAAACACCTGGGTGCGTCCGGGGCCGTCAGATCGACTCGCTCGCTGCTTGGCGCGGCGTCTTCAGGACAGGCAGATCCCGGACACGGGATCGACGCGGCGGTCTCCGATGAAGCCGATGTACATCCGCAATCTCAATCATGGTAGGGAAGGCGGGCCGGTCGATACCTCAACCATCCGTCCCCTTCCATAAGCCCCGGGCTGGAGCATGGTTCTTTGCGCGACGAGCGCATTGAGCGGTTCCTCAGCTCGGGGTTCCCGCCGCGCTGCTGATCCGGAGCTACCGGGCGGCAAGGCGTTTCGATACGAACGCCAGAGACTGGTTCCGACCAGGAGATCGCCGGACCGCCGATGTTGGTCGTCCCCTGGCGAACGACACCTGAGAGATCACTGGATTACTGCGGCCGCATCCGTCATCGTCGCATCCGGTAGCGTCCGGAAGATGCCGCCGTCCAGATTGCTCAGGGTAAAGCCGGTGTACTCGTTGCTCACCACCGAGATATAGGGCCGGTACCAGGCCCAGTGCATCGGCACCTCGCGCATGAGGATGTGCTGGATCTGCGACCAGACCGGCTTGGCTTCTTCCTGGTCTAGGATCTGGCGGGCTTGCTGGAGCAGTGCATCCAGCTCCGGGGTGCTGAACCCGGTGTGGTTGGCGACCCCGGTGCTGTGGAACTGCTCGAACAGCTCGTCCGGGTTCCCGATCGCCCCGGCAAACTCGCCCGTGCTCAACTGGAAGTCCCGGGTGACCGTCAGCCGCTCGGTCATGGTCGCCCACTCGATCGGCGTGAACGAGAGGTTGACTCCCAGATCCCGCAGGTTGGCCTGGAGACGAACGCACCAGTCCTCCCGGAGAATGTTGCCGGAGTTCGTGATCATCTCGTACGTCTGGCCGATCATGCCGTTGGCCTCGAAGACAGCGCGCGCGGCCTCCGGGTCATAGGGGATCGGGGTGAGCGTGGTGTCGTAGGCC
The DNA here is from genome assembly GCA_035944555.1 of Thermomicrobiales bacterium. Taxonomy (GTDB): domain Bacteria; phylum Chloroflexota; class Chloroflexia; order Thermomicrobiales; family UBA6265; genus CADCWK01. The sequence goes on along the minus strand of DASZAY010000026.1, from coordinate 6,078 downwards.
CAGGATCCCGGCGCGATCGGACCAAGCCCCGCCTGACCAAGACCGAGCAGCGAGTCATTGACGTAGGACCCCACGTCGGCTGCCATCGCGAAGGCGCGCCGGACCTCGGCATTGTCGAACGGCGCCATTCGGCAGTTGAAGACCGTCCCGTCCGGCGAGTTGAACGGCGGCACCATGATCGTCAGGTTGCCGGCCGCCTGGAGCTGCTCTGTCAGGGTCGGCGAGGCATAGAGTGAGCCGTCGATCTCGCCCGATTGGAGCGCGTTGGCGAGCGTCGAGGCGTCGGCGATGGTCCGGTGGGTGAAGGACTGGATGCTTGGCTTGCCGGTGTCCCAGTAATGCGGGTTGGCGGTGGCAATGAAGTCGGCGCCGACATTCCAGCTCTGGAAGACGTACGCCCCGGCTCCGACCGGGTTCTGAAAGAACGGCGCCGCCGACGATTGGTCCAGCGGCTGGCCCTCCAGCTGCGCCTTCGGGACGACGGAGACGAAGCGCAGGTTGTAGAGGAAGGCGGCATCCGGCTGGAACAGCGTGATCCGCAGCGTCTTGGCGTCGACGGCTTCGATACCCGAGACGCCGGTCGGGGAGCCGGTGAACGGTGTCCCAACGGCCGGCGTTCCGGCGGCGGTCGATGTGTCGGAACCGGTGAACTCGGGCGCGCCCATGATCGCGGTGAACTTGCTGGCGTTCTGGGATGCGGTCGCCGGGTTAAGGATGCCTTCGATCGTGAACTTCACGTCCTCTGCGGTGACGTCGGTGCCGTCAGAGAATCTCGCATTGGGCTGGATCGCGAACGTGAAGGTGAGACCGTCGATCGCCCACGAGGCGGCGAGACTGGGTGTTGGAAGGTAGGTCTGCGGGTCGGGTCTGACGAACTCGTCAAACAGCATCTGGGTACGCCAGACGCTCTCGGCATCATTGGCGATGAACGGGTTGAGCGAGAAGGCTTCGCCGAGCGAGCCGATGATGATCGTGGAACCTTCCTGCCGGACCGGGGCGGCGCCGAGGTGGCGCGGCCAGGCGGCGACGGCGAGCGCGCTGACCGCCGTAGTGCCGACGAGCGCCCGGCGGTCGAGCTTCCGGGTGAGCAGGTCACGCGTAACGTTGCTGTCCGTCATCGGGCAGTCTCCATCGCGTACGTCCAGCGGCGATCGACTCATGCCGACCGCGGTTTCCGGGACATTCGCTGGTACACCCATCCCGCAGGAGGGACGATGTGTTCGATCTGTCCCACTCCTTCGAGGGACAGCGATCGCGGGGAGTTCATCCGGCTCACCGGGTATCGCACGGTACAGGCGTACCAACTGCTATGGAACAGTTTCCGCAGACTAGCAATGGCCCGATGGACTGTCAATTTGCCTGGACAGACTCACCGCGGCCCGGCGCTTGCGAAACCAATCCTTGCGACTCGCGGACCACGCCGCGTCAAGACGTGGCGCAGGAGCGGCCGGCTGGATGGGGACATCCCTATCCGCCCTCGATCGGGGTGGTCACCGTGCCCACCCGGACAGTCACAGGAGGACCGTCACCAATGCACCGACTGAATCTTCGAACGCTGGTAGCCACGCTCTCAGTCATGTTCGTCATGGCTCTTGCCGTTGCCGGGTTCGGCATCGCCCAGGCCCAGGACGACGATGTCACCGTCGACGGGCCAGGCACGCCGCGCCCCGGCCATATCCACGCCGGCAGCTGCGTCGATGGCGGGTTGGGCGATGTCGTCTTCCCGCTGAACAACGCGACGATCGACAACCTCCAGGAGGATGCCGAGGAGGGCACGGCCGAGTTCCAGGGCAGCGAGAACGCCACGCCGGTCTACGTCTCCGAGACTGTTCTGTCGGACGTCACGCTCGACGACATCCTGGCCGAGCCGCATGCTATCAACTTCCACCTGAGCACCGACGAGCTCGAGACCTACATCACCTGCGGTGAGATCGGCGGCTTTGAGCGCGACGGCGTCTTCTTCGTCGGCCTCACCCCGGTCGAGGGTTCCGATGGCCCGCAGTTCGCCGGTTCCGCCATCCTGACCGAGAACGGTGACGGCAGCGTCACCGTCCTGATCACCTTCGTCCAGGTCGCCGATGCCGCAACGGGTGGTGGAAGCGTTGCCACCCCGGCCGCGACCCCGGCCGTCATCGACACGGAGAGCGCCGAGCCGTCCGCCGTCGAGTCGGTTGCCCCGTCCGTCGAGCCGGTTCCGTCCGAGGACGGTTCCGTTGCCCCGGTTCCGAGCGCCGATGAGTCGGTCGAGCCGGTCCCGTCCGATGACGGCGGCGAGTCGGTCGAGCCGGTCCCGTCCGATGACGAGGAAAGCTCTGCCGCTCCGTCCCTGGCGGCGTAATCCGTCCAGTTTCGCTGCCCGCACATCGCGCAAGTAGCGAAAACGACCGGGCCGGATCCATCAGGATCCGGCCCGGTCGCCGTTTTCGTGCGCGATGCAGCCAGGACTCGAGTCGATTGCACTGGGAGTTCTTGAATCCGGCCTTGTCCGCGTCCATTTCGTAGGGGTACGGTCTTGCCCACACCTAGAGGGTACCCGGGCTGCGCAGCGGCCATCGCCGCCAGGCGATAACGACGTCGACCATCGCGTGCAGGCAGTTGCATCGATGACCGCTCTAGAGCAGGATGGCCAGGACCGTTCCGCTGATGACCGTGAGCAGCATCCAGGAGCAGCCGGGATCGAAGCAGCCCGATCCGCCACCGCTCACCCCGTCCAGCGCGGACGACAGTCCGCCAAGGTCCGGGCCGGAGTCGCCCGATGACGGCGTGAATCCGTCGATCCCGCTCTCGGTGGCCGCCGCCGCATCGACCCCGTTGCCGGTCCATTCGCGGGTTGTCTCCTGCGTCGTACTCGTGCCCGCCGACTCGGGTACCAGTGTCGCGACTCCGGCGATCGCGCCGCCGGCAGTCAAAAGGTTATCCCCGGAGCCGGTCTCGGTGGCCTGACTGCGGTGCTGCGTCGCCGCATCCGATTGTGGCATCAGCCAGGACCCGCTGGCCCAGCCTGGATCAACGGCGCGGTGCGTCCGGCGCCGGCGCACAGGGGCTGTTGCGGCCTGGCGTATCCGTCGCAGCGGGTTCGGCATGGCACTATCCCCCCGTCGGTCACCCATCTGGCCTCGCGGCTGGCCGTTCCCTTCTCCTGGACCAGACGGTCGCGCGTGACGATCGGTTCCGTGGGTGAGCGCGACAGGAGGGTCCGTGTTCGACACCATGACGCCCGGCAGCTGGCGTGAGGACCTGGACTGGCTGGCCGCCGCAATCCTCCGTGAACACGTCCGGCCGCATCACACCATCAGCCCGGACGGATTCCGGGACGTCGTCGCGTCCATCCGGCGGCGACTCCCGGCGCTCCCCGGGCATGCGGTCCCGGTCGCGTTGGCGCGTCTCCTCGCAGCCATCGGGGATGGGCACACCGCCGTCTGGCTTCACGACGTCGCGGGCTACGGCTCGCTGCCGGTCACGATCGGACTGTACGAGGATGGCACCTGGATCACGGGAGCCGCGCCCGAGCATGCCGATCTCATCGGCTGCCGGCTCGTCGCGATCGACGGTGTGCCGATTGGTACCGTCCTGGAATCACTCCGGCCCGCCGTCAGCCGGGATAACGGCTTTACCGTGCTGGCCCGTCTGCCGGGGCTGCTTGTCATCCCGGAGGTACTCCACGCGGTGGGGGTGGCCCATGACCCCGGCTCCATGCGCCTGGCGGTGGTCCGGTCCGGCGGCGCGCTGGAGACCATCCGCCTCGATCGTTTCCCGGGCAGGTTGCACCTGGTCAGCCTCGAGAGCGAGTCGACGTGGCGCGGCAACGGCTTCGCCCGGGTGCCCGGACCGGTCCCGACCGTCCACCTGCGCTACGACGCCGTGCGCGACGATCCCGGCCGGTCGCTGGCCGACCTGTTCGGGAGGCTGTTTGAGGTGATCAAGCGGGACGGGATCCGGCGACTGATCGTCGATGTCCGCCGGAACGGGGGCGGCAACATGGCGCTCAACGCCCCGCTCGTCGACGGCCTCGTCCGGTGCGAACGGGTCAACCACCCCGGCGGCCTGTTCGTGATCACCGGGCGACAGACCTTTTCGGCTGCGATGAACCTCTGTGCGGCGCTGGAGCAGCGGACCCATGCCCGGTTCGTCGGCGAGCCCACCGGGACCGCGCCCAACCACTACGGCGAGAACGGCTCGCTCGTCCTGCCGAACAGCCAGATCGCGGCGACGGTCTCGACGCTGTTCTGGCAAACTTCCCTGCCCTACGACGACCGGCCCTGGATCGCGCCGGATCTGCCCGTCGCGGTCACCTACGCCGATGAGCGGGCGGGGCGCGATGCGGCGCTCGAGGCCATCACCGGATGGGTGGCTGGTCCGGATGAACTCCTGCATCCGTCGATCCGGCTTCTCCGGCGGATCGGTCGCGCAGACCTCCTGCCGTCGCCTGATCAACCGGACCGGCCCGGATAGCTGGCGGGATCCACACCATAGGCCTTTCACGCAAGCACTGATCGTCCATCCGGTCTCCCGGGCTGGACAGCTTATTTCACAAAATCTCAACCACATGGGACTCCCTGGTCGTCATGCTTCCGGCCGCACGCACGCGCTGCACCTGACCGGACGACAAGGAGTTCCTTCATGCCTTCGACCCTTTCCCGCCGCACGCTCGTTGCCGGGGCCGCCGCCGGCGGTGCCGCTCTCGCGTCCGTCGCCGGCCCCAAGGCGAGCCGGGCCTTCACCGCGCCGAACGTGATCAGCCGCCAGGGATCGAACGTCGAGATCACCTTCTGGTACGGGCTGACCGGCGATGTCGGCAACCGGATCCAGGACGTCATCAGTGAGTTCAACGCCCTCAACACGGGCGTGATCGTCAACGGACTGCAGAACACGAGCTACGAGGACACCGCCCAGCAGCTGACGCTGGCTCTGCAGGACGGCTCGTTCCCGGACGCCGTCCTGCTCCCCGAGCAGCTCTGGTTCCGCTTCTACCTCAACAACAACTTCGTCCCGATGGACGATTTGATCTCGTCGTCCAATTTTCCGATCGACGACCTGATCCCGGTCCTGCGCGACGAGGGACTGCGTCAGGGGTCGTACTACTGGCTGCCACTCGCCCGCAGCACGTCGCTGATGTATTACAACCGCTCGCTCTACGAGGCTGCCGGGCTGCCCGGTCCGGCCGAGACCTATTCCCAGCTGCGCGAGTTCGGCCCGGCGCTGACCGACGAGTCGCAGCAGATTTACGCGATGGCCTTCGACCCTGCCGCCTGGTTCTTCCAGGGCGTCGTCTGGGGATTCGGCGGCAACTTCAGCACCGATGACTTCCGCGTCACGTTTGATGAGCCGGGCGCCGTCGCCGCCGGGCAGTACTACCAGGATGCGCTGGCCGAGGGCTGGGGATACATGCCGCAGGCCGGCCAGACCGGGGCCGACTTCGGCAATGGCTTCTCCGCCACCGGCTTCTTCTCGACCGGCTCCCTGACCAGCCTGACGACGGCGGCAGAGCAGGCCGGCTTCGAGATCGGCACGGCCTTCATGCCGATCGAGGCTGAGGGCGCTACCCGTGGTGCGTCCAGCGGCGGCTCGGGCATGGGCATCATGAACGGCATCTCACCGGAGCGGCAGCAGGCGGCGTTCGCCTTCTACAGCCACTGGGCCTCGCCGGAGACGACCACCTGGTGGTCTCAGAACACCGGCTACATGCCGGTCCGCACCAGTGCCATCGAAGGGCCGGAGATGACGGCCTTCTTCGAGGCCAACCCGAACTTCCGGGTCGCCGTCGACCAGCTCTACGCCCGCGCATCCCCGTCCGACCCGGCCCGGCGCTTCGTCTCCTCCGGCCAGACCGTGATCGACGACGCCCTGCAGCAGATCATGGTCAACGGCGCGCCGGTCCAGGAAGTCTTCAGCGCTGCCGCGGTGCAGCTTGAGGCGGAGTCCGCTCCGGTCATCCAGCAGCTGGAGGCCCTTGAGGGGCCGCTGGCCACTCCGATGGCTACTCCGGCCACCTAGGACCGAACGTGATGTCCCCGGTGCCAGCGGGCCGGACGCCGTAGACACACAGAGAGAGGAGCGGGGACGACCGATCGGTCGTCC
>DASZAY010000025.1:0-5316 GCA_035944555.1 Thermomicrobiales bacterium | reverse complement strand
GATGCCGGGCGACAACGTGCAGATGGGCGTGGAGCTGATCACGCCGGTGGCGGTCGAGGAAGGGCTGCGGTTCGCGATCCGCGAGGGCGGCCGGACCGTCGGCGCGGGCGTCGTCACCAAGATCGAGGAGTAATCCTCGCTGCCTGGTCCGGCTGATCACCCCCTGGAGGGCAATCAGCCGGATCCCGGTGGGGAACCCGGGGTGAGCGTCGCTATCATTTGATGGTGTACAATCGCCCCGTTCCCCGCGGAACATAGGGTCGTAGCTCAATCGGTAGAGCAGCGGTCTCCAAAACCGCAGGTTGCGGGTTCGATTCCTGCCGGCCCTGCCCAAGACGATCGTCGACCGAGACTGGTGGAGACGGGGCGGCGCCCAACAGGGTCCGCCCCGTTTGCCATCCATGGTAGTAATCACAACCCGGTCGCGCAGCGGTGACCCGTACCGCTCTGATCCCGGGACGATTACCTCGCGAGTTTCAGGAAGGACAGGGCATGAGCGCCCAGCGCCGATCTTCCACCGTGAACCGTCGGGCCCGCGGGGCCGCCACCCGGCGTGGGGCCGCTGCTGCCGCGCCTGCGGCGCCGGTCACCGATGGGGCCGTCTCCGTCGCTACCGAACCGGTGACGACTGGTGCCACGACAGCGGGTGCCTCCCGGGGGACGCCGAAGATGGCCAACCGGGCCGAGGTGCCGGGCAACCGGCGGCGTCGGCTGGACGGCGTCCGGCGGTATCTCCAGGACACGCGCGCGGAGCTGCGCCGCGTCACCTGGCCCGACCAGATCACGGTTCGGAACCTCACCGCGGTCGTTATCGCGGTCTCCGCCGTGATGGGCATCCTTCTGGGCGGGATCGACTTCGTTCTGCTCCGCCTGTTCGAAGCGATCTAGTCCGGACCCTGTTTCGGCCTGTTCCCGTTGACCAATCATCAGGAGTGCCCTATGGGACGCCCATCGCTACGAGAGCGCCTGGCTGCGCGGCGAGCAGCCGAGGCCGGCCTGCCTCCGGAGTCGGAGGGCCACTGGTTCGCGCTCCACACCTATTCCGGCTACGAGAATAAGGTCAAGAAGACCATTGAGACGCGCGTAGAGGCGCTCGACCTCTCTGATCGCGTCTTCGAGATCCTCGTCCCGACCCAGAAGGAGAAGGAGAAGGATCGCGAAGGCAAGATGAAGGAAGTCGACCGCAAGGTCTTCCCGGGGTACGTGCTCGTCCGGATGATGATGGACGAGGACGCCTGGTTCACGCTTCGCAATACGCCCGGGGTGACTGGCTTCGTCAGCATCAACAACAAGCCGGTCGCATTGGGTAGTGACGAAGTCCGGAACATCGTTACGGGCCTGACCACCCAGCCGGCGAAGATCAAGGCAAGCTATGCCGTCGGCGATTCGGTCCAGATCATCGACGGACCGTTCGCGGACTTCCGCGGCGAGGTCAACGAGGTCAACCTGGAGAAGGAGAAACTCCGGGTGCTGGTCTCGTTCTTCGGGCGCGATGTGCCGGTCGAGCTGGACTTCTTCCAGGTCGAGGCTGAGTCCTAGGCGCACCGTCGTTCCTGCTCCTGTCGCGACGAGCGGCTGGTCCCTACACCGGACTGGCCGCTTGTCTGTTGATTTCTTCCGACGTGGTATGATTTGCGGTCGAAAGCGGCCTCCGGGATTGCGGCCCGGGGGCTGTCATTGTGTTTGAGCCGGCTGCCAACCGGACGACGGTGGCCGGAGGGGAGATCCCATGGCAAAGCGCGTACGAGCGTATATCAAGCTGCAGATCCCGGCCGGCAAGGCGACACCAGCCCCGCCGATCGGTCCCGCCCTCGGTCAGCAGGGCGTCGCGATCATGAACTTCGTCAAGGAGTACAACGAGCGGACTGCCTCTCAGGCCGGCCAGATCATCCCGGTGGTGATCACGGTCTATGAGGATCGCTCGTTCACCTTCGTGACCAAGACTCCGCCGGCTGGCGACCTCCTGCGCCGCGCGGCTGGTATCGAGAAGGGTTCGGCCAACCCGCGCACGACCAAGGTTGCCAAGGTTACGGCCGACCAGGTCCGCGAGATCGCCGAGCTCAAGATGAAGGACCTCAACGCCGTCGATCTTGCCGGCGCGGTCCGGCAGATCGAGGGCACCGCCCGCAGCATGGGCATCGAGATCGCCTCCTAGGCGCTCTCCCGTATTACTGCATCCGCGGTCTGCGCGCCGCATGGGTGGGAGGGGCAGAAGCCCCGTCAGCGACCACACTGAGGAGTACTCCCCATGGTTCGTCACGGCAAGAAGTATCAGGAAGCCGAGAAAAAGGTCGAGGCCGGGCGCCTCTATACCCCCGACGAGGCGGTCTCGCTCGTCAAGGACGTCGCCTATGCGTCGTTCGATGAGACGATCGAGGTCCACTTCCGGCTCGGCATTGACCCGCGGCAGGCCGACCAGAATGTCCGCACCACGGCCATCCTGCCGCACGGCACCGGCAAGGTCGTCCGGGTGCTCGTCTTCGCGTCCGGCGAGGCCGAGCGCATCGCCCTCGAGAACGGCGCGGACTACGCCGGCTCCGAGGAGCTCGTCACCCAGATCCAGGGCGGCTGGCTGGAGTTCGACGCGACCATCGCGATGGCCGACCAGATGGGTCGCGTCGGTGGCCTGGGCCGGATCCTCGGTCGACGCGGCCTGATGCCGAACCCCCGGTCTGGTACGGTCGTCCGTGCTCCGGAGGACCTCCCTGGCGTGATCCGGGAGCTCAAGGGTGGACGCATCGAGTTCCGGAACGACCGCACGGGTATCGTCCACGCTCCGATCGGCCGGAAGAGCTTCACCCCTGAGCAGCTCCGCGAGAACCTGCTGGCCGTCGTCGACGCGGTCAGCCGCGCCAAGCCAGCTAGCACCAAGGGCGTGTACTGCCGTACACTGACCCTCGCCACGACGATGAGCCCGGGCGTCCCGGTGGACGTCAACCAGGCGTTCGACAACGCTTCGGTTGCGTCCTAGGACCCGCACTCATTCCTGGCGACGATCCACCCGGTCGAGACGGAGTAACTGCTCCCGCTGACCTCCAACCGGATAGCGCTCTGCGGCCACAGACCGTCGGCACCCCGATATCGGGGAGAAGCCCGACCGAGGCTCAGGATCGTCGCTCACCGACTACTCGTCGGAGCCACGCGCCCTGTGCCACACCGGCCAGGGCGCGTTCGGTTTACCGGCGAGGCATTCTCCAAAGCTCAGCCCGGATCACCTGATCTCTTGCGGAAAGGAGGTAAAGCCATGCCAACTCCAGCCAAGGCGATCGTCATCGACGAGTTGACCGATTCCATCGGTCGTGCCCAGCTGACCATCGTGACGGACTATCGCGGCCTGAAGGTCTCTGACCTCGAAGGCTTCCGATCGACCCTGCGTCCCCTGGATGCAGAGTTCCGGATCGCGAAGAACACGCTCGTTCGTATCGCGGCCAACGCCAACGGTATCGACGGGCTCGACCCGGTCCTTGAAGGACCGACAGCCCTCGTGATCGCTTACGGCGATATCGTCGGTGCCGCCAAGGCGGTCTCCGATTTCGCCCGGACCTCGCGAGTCCTGACGGTCAAGGGCGCTGCCCTCGGCACCCAGGCCATCGGTCTCAGTGACGTCGAGGCGCTCGCGTCCATGCCGCCGATCGAAGAGCTGCGCGCCAAGCTCGTCGGGATGCTCGCATCCCCGATGTCTCGCACCGTCGGCGTCCTCAGCGGCCCGGCCCGCTCGCTCGCCTACGTGCTCAACGCCCGTTCCGAGCAGCTCGGTGGGGGCGGGGATAGCGAAGCGGCCGCGGCCGACTAAGCGACTCTCCGTCCAGTTATCCGTCTCATCCCTGACCTGCCGGCACTTCTCGCCGGCCATCCTGACAAGGAGAATCCCGTGGCAGACCAGTCCGCCCTGATCGAGCAGTTCAACAACATGACCGTCCTTGAGCTCAACCAGCTCGTGAAGGCCCTCGAAGAGGAGTGGGGCGTCAGCGCCGCCGCTCCGGTCGCCGTTGCCGCTGGCGGTGCCGCTGCCGGCGGAGCCGCCGCTGCGCCCGAGGAAGAGAAGACCGAGTTCGACGTGGTGCTCACCGAGATCGGCGCCAACAAGATCCAGGTCATCAAGGCCGTCCGCGAGCTCACGAGCCTCGGCCTCAAGGAGGCCAAGGATCTCGTCGAGGGCGCTCCCAAGAACATCAAGGAGGCCGTCTCCAAGGAGGAGGCCGAGGCTGCCAAGGCCAAGCTCGAAGAGGCTGGTGCAAAGGCCGACGTCAAGTAACATCGCGCCTGGCGCAACCATCGCGGCCCGGGGGGTACCTCCCGGGCCGCGATGCGTTTTCGGACGGCTATCCCCGTGGCGCTCACCCCTGCCTATCCCCGGCATTTCTACCGGTCCCCATCAGGGAAAGCCGGCCAGGGCGATGTAGGTGCGTGGTATACTCGAGCGTCGCGGGGTGTGGCGCAGTCCGGTAGCGCACCAGTCTGGGGGACTGGTGGTCGGAGGTTCAAATCCTCTCACCCCGACCAGAAAGACGGCCCAGCCGTCTCGTTTCCGCGCCGTGGCGCGGCAGGCGGCCACCGCACTGGTTACCCGGTGCGGTGGCATTTTCACACTGGTGGTCCTATGAGGAACGCATCTTCCGCCGGCGGCAAGCCCCACCGCATCATCATCGCCGATGACGAATCGCTGATTCGCCTGGACCTTCGCGAGATGCTGACCCATCTGGGTTATGACGTCATCGCAGAAGCCGGAGATGGCCGGAGTGCGCTCGAGCTGGCTCGCAAGCTTCAGCCCGATCTGATGATCATGGACATCAAGATGCCGGACCTCGATGGCATTGCCGCCGCCGAGGAACTGACCCGTGAGCAGATCGCGCCGGTCGTCTTGCTGACCGCGTACAGCGACCAGGCTCTGGTCGACCGGGCCAAGGAGGCGGGTGTCGTTGGCTACGTCGTCAAGCCGTTCCGCGAGGCGGAGCTGATGCCGGTCATCGAGCTCTCGCTGGCCCGATTCGATGAGTTCCGCGCCCTGGAGCGCGAGCTCGGCGATCTCAAGGAAGCGCTCGAGGCCCGCAAGCAGATCGAGCGCGCCAAGGGCGTCCTGATGGAGGTCTACGGTCTCAAGGAGTCCGAAGCCTTCCATCGCATCCGCAAGACCTCCATGGACGCTCGCAAGTCCATGCGTGAGGTCGCCGAGGCTATCCTGCTCACGCATGAGATGGACATCCGGAGCGCCGCAGGCGAGCAGGTCTAGTTCTGCTCCCGGTCGACAATCAGGTATCCGCTGCAACGTGCCGGTGAGCCAGGGCCAATGCAGAAGCGGCGCGACCGGGATGGTCG
>DASZAY010000024.1:0-190898 GCA_035944555.1 Thermomicrobiales bacterium | reverse complement strand
CGAGAAGCGGCCGGGTAATCACCCGGCCGCTTCTCGTATCGTTTTCAGATCATTCGCCAGCCTGTTCCTTCGACATCGCCTCCAGCTCGGTGATCCCGGCGCCAAGGAAACGGGCGACGATCAGCAGGGCGGCGTCTGCATCCTCGTGGTGGTGGGTCGCGAGCAGGTGGGCGACGATGGCCGATCCCGCGGAGGCGACAACCTCGGTGGCGAACGGTCGCATTGGCCCGGTGATGTCGCGTGTCAGCAGACCGATGGCCTGCACGAGGACATCATGGACGCGCGCCGCCGCCAGCCCCCGGATATCCGGGTTCCGGGCAAACGTCAGCTGGGTCAGCTGCTCGATCTCCGGATCGGCATGTCCCGCAACACCATGGAGCCAGCGATCCAGCGTCGCCATGACCGGCTCGCCCGGCGGACGCTCCGAGAGCGTCGGGACCAATCCAGCCACGGTCTCGTCTACGTGGCTGAGGGCGATGTCCAGCTTGGCCGGATAGTAGAGCGACACCGTCCGAGGGGCGACATCGGCCGCTTCCGCGATGTCGGCAAGCGACGTCTGATCGTAGCCGCGCTCCGCGAACAGCCGCAGGCCGGCTATCTGAATCGCGCGCTGGCGCTGGATCCTGTTGCGCTCCCGGCGTCCCGTCGTCGTGCTGTCTCCCGCCATCGTGACCTCGTGATCTCCCCATAGAGTAGGGCGAGATGCATAATTGCAATTGAATGCAATTATACCTATCATGGCAGAATCATGCCGGGACGTCCTGTTCCGGCGATCTGTCGGCCGCCCTCTCGCGGCGGTACGTCTCAGGAGTGTATTCCGTGGCCCGTTGGCTTTACGCGATGGCTCAGGGTGCGGCGCGGCGCCGGCGCGCCGTCCTTGCCGCCTGGCTGGTCCTCGTCCTCGTCGTCGGCGGTCTCGCCGCCACCTTCCGGGGCGATCTCGCAACGACCTTCTCCATCCCCGGCATCGAGTCCCAGGAAGCGGCCGACCTGCTGGCCCGTGAGTTCCCCGTCGCCAACGGCGGGACGCTCCGCGCCGTCTTCGCCGCCCCAGACGGGTCCACGCTGGCCGACCCGGCCGTCGCGGCCGCGATCGAGGCCAGCCTCCAGCAGGCCACGACCGTCCCGGGCGTGGTGTCGGTCGCGCCGCTGACCCCGTCCCCGGGTGGGGTGATCGGGTTCGCCGACGTCCAGTTCCTCGAGGAGGCGCAGGCGGTCCCGCCGGAGGCCAAGGATCAGGTGTCCGCGGCCATGGAGGCTGCCCGGAGTGCCGGGTTGCAGGTGGAGTTCGGTGGCTCCGCCTCGTTCAGTGAGGTCCACATCGGCGGCATTGCCGAGGTCGCCGGCCTGGCGGTCGCCGCCGTGGTGCTGCTGGTCACCCTGGGAACGGTCGTGGCCGCGGGACTGCCGCTGATCACCGCGCTGATCGGGGTCGCGGTCGGCGTGCTGTCGGTCTACGCGCTATCGAGCGTGATCGAGATGAGCAACGTCTCCTCGACGCTGGCGCTGATGATCGGCCTGGCTGTCGGCATCGACTACGCCCTGTTCATCGTCGCCCGTCACCGGGAGCAACTCGCCGACCCGACGATGTCGGTCCTGGAATCCATTGGCCGGGCGATCGGCACGGCCGGATCCGCGGTGGTCTTCGCCGGCTTGACGGTCGTGATCGCGCTGTCCGCCCTGTCCATCGCCGGAGTCCCGTTCCTGACGATCATGGGCCTGGCCGCCGCCGGGACGGTCGCCGTCGCCGTCGCTGTCGCGCTGACCCTGATCCCGGCCCTGCTCGGCTTCGCCGGTGAGCGGTTGCGGCCGCGCTCTGCCCGCCGCGCCGCCACCGCACCAGCGGCGGCGACCGAGGCCACTCTTCCCGAGGCGCGTGGTGGGGTCTGGCTCGGCTGGGCCCGGATGATCCAGCGGGCACCAGCCGTCGTGCTGGCCGTCGCGACCGCCCTGCTTCTCGTCCTGTCCCTGCCCGTCCTGGATCTGCGGCTCGGCCTGCCTGGCAACGAGACCCAGCCCGAGGACAGCACCCTCTACCAGTCCTACCACCTCCTGACCGAAGGGTTCGGTCCGGGATTCAACGCGACGATCCTCTACGTCATCGATGGCGAGGGCCAGCCCGCCGAGCAGGTCACGGCGACCGCCAATGAGCTGGCCGCGACGATCGGCCAGGATCCGGGCGTCTTGACGGTGACCCCGCCGGTCCTGAACCCGGCCAGGAGCATCGCCATCCTCAACGTCGTGCCGCTGACCGGCCCGGATGACGAGGCGACGACGGAGCTGGTGCAGCGGCTGCGTGGCGAACCCCGGGCGGTCGTCGAGGCGACGGGCGCGACGGCCTACGTCGCGGGGCAGACTCCGGCGGCGATCGATGTGTCCGACAAGCTGAGCGATGCGCTCGCGCCGTTCATCATCGTGATCGTGGGACTGGCGCTCCTGCTGCTGATCGTCGCGTTCCGCTCGCTGGTCGTTCCGGTCAAGGCGGTCCTCGGCTTCCTGCTGACGATCGGCTCGTCGATCGGCGTCACGGTCTGGGTGTTCCAGCAGGGAAACCTGCTCGACCTGTTCGGCGTGACCGGTGGAGCCCCGATCGTCGCCTTCGTCCCGGTGATCCTGATCGGCGTGCTGTTCGGTCTCGCGATGGATTACGAGGTCTTCATCGTCAGTCGGATGCGGGAGGAGTTCCACCACACCGGCGACGCGACACGCTCCGTGCTCCAGGGGATGGGGCAGAACGGCCGGGTCGTCGCGGCTGCGGCGCTGATCATGACCTCCGTGTTTGGTGGCTTCGTCTTCACCCCGGACCCGATCATCAAGTCGATCGCCTTCGCACTGGCGCTGGGCGTCCTGATCGACGCGTTCGTGGTCCGGATGACCATCGTTCCGGCGGTGATGTTCCTGCTTGGCCGGCGCGCCTGGGCGCTGCCCGGCTGGCTGGACCGGATCATCCCGAACGTCGACATCGAGGGCGCATCCCTCCCGGCCCACCGCCCCATGGCGTCGGCTTCTCCCAACCAGCGGGCTCCCGGAGAATCTCTCCGCGGCGCCGGCGCCGGCTCCTGACCCAGGAGCCAGCAGCGCTATCAACCAGCGCTATCAGCGACGACGGGCCGGCGGGAATCACCCCCGCCGGCCCGTCGTCGTTGTCGGGTGAGGCTGGCGGTCCGGCATGACAAGCGCGGATCGGACCCGGATTGGACCGCGCCTGACGGTCGGCCGTGATGGTGCCGCCAGTGACACGGTGACGGTGATGCCCCGGTAGGCTGGCTGGCCGGTCTCGCCTGGCCGTACGGAATCGCGGAACACCGGTTTGACCTCCCTGGACCAGGAGCGTACAGTCCTGATTGACAGGCATCCATGAGCCAGCGCCCCATGCGACAGGGCGAAGCCTGGAACGCTCACGCGGTGTCCCTCTGCTTCATCGACCAGCACGGCCTGAACTGCGCTCCCGCCGGGCGGGGTGGCGAGACGCTTCCTACCCACTGGCATCGATCGCGCCGGCGGAGAGGAGTCACGGATGACCGTTCTGGCATGTATTGATCGCTCGGCCTACGCGAGCAGTGTCTGTGACCACGCGGCGTGGGCAGCCGGACGGATAGCCACCGCCGGCGGTGAAGCTACCGTCCATCTGGTCCACGTCGTCGACCGGAGTCATGAGCCTGCCTCCCGGGAGGATCTCAGCGGCAACCCGGGAATTGACACTCCTGACGATTTGCTGCGTGAGATCGCGGAGGCGGCCCGTGCGCGCGACCGCCTGTCCCATGAGGCCGAGCGGCGACTGCTGGAGGCGGCCGCGGCGCGTACCCGGGCGGCGGGTATCTCCCACATTACCCAGCATCTCCTGCAGGGGGAGCTGGTCGACGAGCTACATGACCACGAGGGGGCCGCGCGCCTGATCGTGGTCGGTCGGCAGGGGCAGACCGCCGACCGGGCACCGAAGCACCTCGGACGCAACCTGGAGCGGGTGATCCGCGCCACCCGGCGTCCGGTCCTGATCACTCCGCCGGAGATGCGGCCGATCGGGCAGGCGACGTTCGCCTACGATGGCAGCCAGAGCAGTGGGGCCGCGGTGCGGTTCCTGGTCCAGTCGCGCTTGCTGGCCGGAATCCGGATGCGGGTCCTGGCGGTGGATGACGACGTCCTGAAGGCCCAGGATCGGCTCGCCGACGCCAACGCCCAGCTGGTTCACGCCGGAATCGACGCGACCGCGGTCGTCCGGTCCGGCGTGGCCAGCGACGCGATCGCCGATCAGGTCCGGGACAGCGGCAGTGACCTGCTTGTGATGGGGGCGTACGGGCATTCGCAGCTGCGGCAGTTCATCGTCGGCAGCACGACGACGGCGGTCCTCCGATCGACATCCGTGGCGACGCTGGTGGTGCGCTGAGAATGGCGAGCCGGCCACGGGTGCTCCGGGATCGGTGGTGGAGATTCGGTGGCGCGACCGCAGATTCCCGGGAGGATCGCCTGGTTAACCATGGTCGGGTCAGGGGGCGGTTGCTGCTGGAGGCCGTGGCCGTCCTCGTGATCCTGGGGGGTGGATTCCTGCTCCGGTGGGATGGGGCACTGGCGTCCTTCCCGGGCTTCCATGGCGACGAGGCGATCGTGGGCCTGGAGTCCCAGCGCATCCTGCGCGAGGGATGGATCGGGCCGTATAGCCCCTTCGCCCTGGGACAGCCGACCGGACCCATGTATCTGACGGCGGTATCCGTGGCGATCCTGGGGGACTCAATCACCGCGATCCGGATCGTCCCGGCAATCCTGAGCGCGATGACGATCCTGGCGCTCTATCTCCTGGTCCGGCGTGAGCTCGGGGTCGCGTGTGCCCTGGTCGCGGCGACGTTCCTCGCGACGATGCACTGGCACGTCCACTTCGCCCACATCGGGTTTCCCCTCTCGGCGTGGCCGCTCCTGGCGACCCTTGCCATCGCGGTTCACCTGACCGCGATCCGGCGCCGGTCGAGCCTCGCCTGGGGCGCCGCAGGCCTGGTGCTCGGCCTTGGCGTGCACACCTACCACGTCCATTTGCTGCTGACCGGCGTGCTGGGGGTCGTCGCTGCCGTGGCGATGCTGCGGACGATGCCGTCCTGGCGTGTCGTCG
Source organism: Thermomicrobiales bacterium (assembly GCA_035944555.1). Taxonomy (GTDB): domain Bacteria; phylum Chloroflexota; class Chloroflexia; order Thermomicrobiales; family UBA6265; genus CADCWK01. The sequence goes on along the minus strand of DASZAY010000024.1, from coordinate 185,800 downwards.
CCCGGTGGATGGCGGCCTACGCGGCGGGGCTGGTCGTCGGCGCGTTGCCGATGATCATCTTCGCCCTGACCCCCGGGAGCTCCTACTTCAACCATGCCCGGACGGTCGGTGTCGGACAGGAGGACGACTGGTCGGCGGCCGGGAGCTGGCCCGAGCGCCTCGTGGTGCTCGGCCAGCGGTACTGGGGGTACTGGGAGCGCATGGTCGTGCGACCGGCCGTGGATTACGTCGATGGGTCAGGGGTTGTCGCGTTGATCCCCGGCGCTGCGGTGGGCCTGGCCGGCCTCGGCCTGTGGTTCGTCGTCCGGCAACGAAGCCGGGCTCCGGCGCTGCTCGTCATCTGTATCGTCATCATCCTGGTGATCCCGCTCGCGTCGGTGGTGACCGTCGATGGAGCTGCCCGCCGCACGCTCGTCAGCGCTCCCGCGCTGGCGGTGCTCATGGCCGTCGGGCTCGTCTGGCCGGGCCGGTCGCTGCGGGCAACGATCGCCGCATGGCGACAGGGCCAGGCCGCGGCGTGGCGGGTCGGAGCCATGGTGGTGGTCACGGTGATTGCCACGGGCAGTGCGGGATGGGTGACCTGGCACAACCTCCGGGCGGACCTCGAGACGGTGCCGGCGGCCGGTTCGACGGAGTGGATCTTCGCCGAGGACCTCGTTGCGGCATCGCGGTATCTCGATGGGGAGGGCGCGGGCTCCTACGTGTACTTCCTGTCAGACCGGTGGTCGATCTCCTATGAGACGCGACAGTTCCTCGCCCCGGACGTGGAAGGGGAGAATCGCTCCCATCGATTCGGCCAGTACTCGCTCGACATCGATCCCTCGCGCGGGGATGTGACCTTCCTGCTGCTGGGCGGGTACCGGGACGAGATCGTGGTCCTGCGGCAGCGGTACCCGGGCGGGGTCGAGGTGGTGCCGGGAGACGCGACCGATCCACCCTTCATCGCGTACCGCGTGCAGTCGGACGCTAACCCGTAACCATTCCGGCCGCTACGTGCCGGGGAGGTAGATGTTGTCAGCTGCCAGCTGACGAGGGTGGAGTTCTTGCCCACCAGCCACAGGTGAACGATGCTGACTGACGATGGCGGGATGGTATCGACGTTCCGGATATCGACCGATTCCCGGTACCTGATGACCTGCGCCATGATCATCGCGTGACCATGGCCCAACCCGTCGAGTGCCTTCATTCACGCCACGATCGCGCCGGCCCTGGTGTCCGGGGTGCCGAGTTCGGCGGCGGCGGCGGCGTCGATCAGGGTCCGCGGCGTGAGGCAGGTGCGGCTCTCGATGGTGTCCAGGTAGCTCTGGGCGGATTGCGTAGCCGTGAGTGCCTGGTGACTTCCGCACGGTAGATCGCCGACAGCTGTAGACGTCACCTTGGCCCCGGAAGGTGAAGCAATCTTCCAGGTGGCTGGCCGGTGTGGTCGCGTGGCGGACATGGATCTGACGCGTCTGGCATGAAGCTGGCGTACGGTAGAGTGAGGCACACCTAGGCGTATCAGCGCGGGTGATCAGATCGCGACCGGAATCGAGATCATCGTTCGATCCCGAGTCGGCTCACATACCATGGAGGTATTTCCGTGAACACACGTACTATCGCAATTGTCGCCCTGGCGATCGCCGTCATTCTCGTCCTGGTGCTCTTCGTCTTCTAATCCCTTTCGTCCCGGACGATCGGGAACCGCGAGGATCCGTTGAGATCCCGCGATAACGACGAGAACTGGCCGGGGCGTAATCGCCCCGGCCAGTTCTCGTCTCCGGAACAAGGTGATCGGCGCTACGCTCCCTGTCCTAGCGACCCCGGATCAACACGCCGGAGCAGGCCACTATCCGTACGCATGAGCGACAAACCTTCGACTGCTCAGTCCTGGCGTCCGGAGCCCCGGGCGTCTCGTGTGGCCTGCTGGTCGCGGGCTTCACGCAGGAGTGGCGTGAGTTCGTCCAGCGTGGCGCGCGACGGGTTGATGACCGAGAGCCAGAACTGGGCACCGTAGACCGGGTGCGGGAACAGGACGTCCGGGACGGAGCGGTCCGCACCAGGGTCGTCGCCGTCCGGGAACAGCTGCCGGAACGTCGCCGGCCGGACACCGATGTTCAGCCGGAACACGCCGGGCCGGTTCAGCCGCGAGCGCTCGTCGCCCGGATAATCCTGGGTCACGATCGTGGCGTAGGGGAACATGTGCTGGTCGCCAGGGAAGAAGAACCGGTCCGCCATCTCATAGGGGCCGGTCTGGGTGCCGGGGCACGTGGCCAGCACCCACCTCTCGACGTCGTCCATGGAGACAGCCGTACGGAACTCCGGCGTCGACCCGGTCATGCCATCCCTCCTGATCGTTCGCATCCAGCGTGACGCAGCCCGGCAGTATACCGCCGGGTCCGGGCGGACCCACAGGGGCTGGCCCGACGGACATCAGCCGCGATCCCGGATTGACAACCACCAACGCTGCGCCTAGCATCGCGTTATCCGACCATATGAGTCAGGTATCGTAATCGAGGGAAGCACAGATGGGAATGTCCAGTTCATTCAGTCGCCGAGGTGCCATCGCCGGCGGCCTTGCCATCGGCGCGTCTGCCTTCACCGTTGGCCGAGGCCGCGCTCAGGGTGACGCAACGCCGGCCGCGACGCCCGGCGCCACGCCGGATGCCACGCCGACCGCCGCCAGTGGGACCCAGCCGGACGGCAGCTGGCTGTTCGTCGACGACCGAGGCACCGAGATTCGCCTGGACGCCGCCCCCCAGCGGGTCGTCGCCGAACTCTCGGTCGCCGCCGCGCTTCTGGACCTCGGTGTCGAGACGGTCGGCGTGTTCGGGGTGCGCACCAACCAGGATGGCTCGCCGGCGGTCACCGCCGGGCAGGTCGACCTCGACGCCGTGACCTTCCTCGGCGAGGGGTTCGACGACTTCGACATCGAGCTGCTGGTCTCGCTGGAGCCGGACCTCATCGTCACGACGCTCTATGGCCAGCTCGTCTGGCGCCTCAACGAGGACGCGGTCCCCACGATCGAGGAGCTCGCCCCGGTCGCCGGTATCAATGTCCAGGGTGTGTCGGCCATCGACCTGATCGAGCGCTTCGCCGATCTTGCGGCCGCTCTCGGCGCGGACCTCGAATCCGACCAGGTCACCGCGGCACGGACCGCCTTCGAGGCGTCGTCCGACGCGGTCCGGGAGGCCGTGGCCTCCAACCCGGATCTGTCGATCCTGTTCGTCACCGGTGCTACCGATACCTACTACGTGGGCAACGCCATGGCCGCCGGCGACCTGATGTACTTCGTCGAGCTGGGGGTAGTGATCCCGCAGACCGTCGACACCAGCGCCTACTGGGAGTCGCGGTCGTGGGAGGAGACCAACGCCTACCTGACCGACGTCATCCAGATCGACCGGCGCCCGGACTGGCTGACCTACGAGCAGATGCTGGAGCAGCAGACGTTTGCGCTGCTCCCGGCGGTCCAGGCCGACCAGGTCGGCACCTGGGACGTGGAGTACGTCAACAGCTACCAGGGCTTCACCCCGGTCCTCGACCGGCTGGCCGAGACCATCCGGACCTCGGACGGGTCGGTCGCCTGATCCGGTAGGCGGGCGCGGGACCGTTCGCCCGGTTCCGAAGCGGCAACGACAGCGGCCCCGGGATCCTCGGATCCCGGGGCCGCTGTCGTTGCGACATGCCCTCGTCTAGTCGGCCGGCATGGACAGCGGCGGGGCCGCCGGCGCGGACTCGTGGCCCAAGCCAAGGCGGTCGACCAGCCGCCCGAGCGGGGCCGGTGCCCACCAGTTCCACCGGCCCAGTAGCCGCATCGTCGCCGGGACCAGCAGTCCGCGGACGACCGTCGCGTCGATCAGGACGGCCAGGGCCAGCGCGAAGCCCATCGACTTCAGGATGACGATGTCGGCCAGCATGAACCCGCCGAAGACGACGATCATGATCGCGGCGGCGCCGGTGATGGTCCTGCCGCTACCGGCCAACCCGGCGGCGACGGCCGCGCGGTTGTCCCCGGTGCGCCGGTACTCCTCCTGGATCCTGGACAGCAACAGGACCTCGTAATCCATGCTCAGCCCGAACAGGATGCAGAAGACCAGGATCGGCGTGGTCGAGACGATCTCGCCGGAGGCCGTGAAGCCCAGCAGCCCTTCCAGCCGGCCGTCCTGGAACACCCAGACCGTCGTACCCAGCGCCGCCGAGATCGACAGCAACGACATCAGGATCGCCTTGATCGGCAGCAGGATCGAGCCGAAGGTCAGCAGCAGGATCAGGTAGGCCGCGACCAGGACGAACACGGCGGCCGGCACCAGGCCGGACCGGATCCCGTCGATGGTGTCGACCGAGGCAGCGTAGAAGCCGCCGACGCCGATCGAGAGCCCGGTGACCGCGGTGGCGCGGACGTCGCGGACGACCTGCTCCAGTTCGGCGGAGGACCCGGCGCCCATCACTTCGAGGACGACCTGGTCGCCCCGGACCGTCGTGCCGATGGTCCCGGTGATCGTCTCCGGCAACAGGGATGGATCGCCGCCATACGTCGACCAGTCATAGCCGGCGGCGGTGGCGAGGCCGGGTGCGACGAAGCTGTTCACGCCGGTGACCCCGGCGATCGCGGTGAGGCGCTGCTCGAGGTCACGCAGCGCGGCGACGGAGGCCGGCGACGTGGCGTTGCCATCGGCGACCGTGACGAGGACGGGGATCGGTTCGGCGTCGTTGGCCGGGAAGTCCGTCGTCAGCCGCTCCGCGACGACGCGCGGGCCGGAGCCGTCGGGCAGGACTTCCGGGCCACCGGGGGTCAGGTCCAGCCGGAGGAGCGGGGTGGCCATGACCAGCAGGAGCGCGAGGACGGAGGCCATCACCACGACGGGACGGCGCATCACGCTGGTGGCGATGCCGTGCCAGAACCCGCCGGTCTGCGAAGCGACCGCGGTGGCCGGTCGCCGGCGGCCGATCCGGACCGCGTTCACGCGGTGGCCGAGCAGGGCGAGAATGGCGGGCAGCAGGGTCAGGCCGTAGACGAGCGCCATGGCCGTGACCGCGATCCCGGCCTGGCCCATCGACTGGAGCGAGGGGAGGGGGAAGAACTGGGTCGCGGCCAGCCCGAGGATGACCGTCAGGCCGGAGACGAGGATCGCCTTGCCGACGGTCGCCATCGTTACGGCGACGGCTTCGGCGACCGGTCGCCGGGCCAGTTCCTCCCGGAACCGGGTGATCATGAACAGCGAGTAGTCGATCCCGAGGCCGAGGCCGAGCATGGTGATGACGTTGATCGCGAACACCGACTGGAACATGTCGGTCGAGAAGACGAAGATCAGGGCGATCGACGCCGCGATGGCCAGGGCGGCGATCAGCAGCGGGATACCGGCGGCGACCAGCGACCCGAAGACGAGGATCTGGATCAGCAGCGATGCGGGCACGGAGAACGTCTCGGCCCGGATCAGCCCGCGCTCGACTTCCTCCGGGATCACGGCGCCGACCAGCACGCCGCCGCCGGCCGTGACGGACAGACCCCGGGTGGTGCCGGCCGCCTCGATGTCATGGGCGATGTCATGGGCGAAAGTCTCGGCGTCGGTCGGGTCGACGAGAGCGGCGGGATCCAGCAGCGCCACGGCGTAGGTGGACAGGCGGTCGGTGGAGATCATCGCCGGGTTGCCCGTCGACCAGGTCGTCAGCGTCGTCGAGACCCGGGGGTCGTCGGCAAGCGTCCCGAGTGTTGCCTCGACCGCCTGTCTGGTTGCGGGGTCGTCGACCGGGGCCGGCCCGGAAAAGAGGAAGACGATCGCGTCGCCATCCTCGCCGAAGGTCGCGGCGATGTTCCGGTCGACGACGGCAGACTCGGCGTCGTCGGAGACGAAGCCTTCAGAGGAGAGATTCGGTGCGACGGTGGCCAGCGCCCCGACGGCGCCGACGAGGGTCAGGACCGCCAGGACGAGAACGAGACGCGCACGGGCGGCGAGCAGGAAACCCCAGCGGGTGAACATGGCAACACGCTCCCAGGGCCGGCGCATCAGGTGCGCGCCGGGCATCACGATTCAACAGGTTGAGAGGTCGTTTCGGGCGTGGTTCGCCCAGCGTCATGGGCGAGCCATGACGTAGCCTGTGCTACGTATTCCGGTGTTGGACGAAGGGACGAGGTGAGGCAGGGTCAGTCCGTCGCGCTGGTATCCGGTGTCAGATCGACGCTTGCGGCGATCAGCGGGTTCCCGTGCATGGTGACGGGAGGATTACGAGCCAGCCACGCTTCGGAGGCGAGCCCGCGAACGACGGTTGAGAGGGTAACGGCGAACATGGCGTCGCGATTGGCTCGGCCCTCCTCAGGATCGATCGGGCTACCCGGCTGAGGGCCTCCCGTGACGTGTCCCGTGATCTCCAGCGAGACGAAACCATGAACCGCGGCCCAGGCGGCCGCGCAGATCAGCGGAACCGGCTGGTCGGCGAATTCGCCCTCGGCGACGCCTTTGACCGCGATCCGGATCAACTGGTCGAACGCGACGTTCTCCTCATGATGCTCACGGATCGGCAACTGCTTGATTCCGCCGAAGATCAGCCGGTACAGCTCAGGGTGGGCCAGCGCGTGATTCCGGTACGCATGGCCCGTGGCAATGAGTTGCTCCATCGCCGTCGCGTCCGGAGCCAGTACGCCGAGAACGGTCCGGACCTCCGTATCCAGGCCATTGGTCCCCTGGAAGTAGAGGCGCGCAAGAATCTCCTCCCGTGAAGCGAAATAGTCGTAGATGGCACCGGCTGAGTAGCCGAGGCGCTTGGCCAGTTCACGGATGCTCAGCCCGTCGACACCCTGCTCGCTGACGAGCTCGCCGGCGACCTCGATGATGGCTGTCCGCATGGATTCCCGGTTCTGGGCCCGACGGACGGCGGCACCGCGTGGTTTCGAGGTTGGCGACACTGGGTCAATCTCCTGAACACTGTTCACTGGCCATGGGCCTAGTCTAGCGGCCCGGGTCTGAATGTCAATAGATTTTCTGAACACTGTTCAGATCGTCATCACGTGTTCGATGCTGACGCAAATCATCGTCCTGCCGGGAGTGTACGACCACGGTATCGAGCGGGGGGCTTGTCCGCTGCTGGTGGAGCCGGCGTGCTGGTGCCGTTCCTGCAGGACCGGGCCAGAACAGCGAAACGCGACGTGACAAGGAGGAGGATGACGATGGTCGATGGCGACCCGATCCCGACACCGCTGGTGGGCGGCCTGGCACCGGGGCAGGAACCCGGACCCGGCAACGATGGCAACCCGTCCGTTCCTCGTCCGCCCCTGATCGTCCCGTCGGCGCCGGACTGGCGCGTCGCGCCGGGCGCTCCGGTCGACCTGTCGTCGATCGACGCGGACTCGACGGGGGATGTGACCGACCGCACCGCCGCCGAGGAGCAGACCAAGGCCCATCGTGGCCGGATCGTCGGGTGGCAGGAGCGGCTCTACGCCGAGGACCGGCAGAGCCTGCTCGTGATCTTCCAGGCGCTGGACACGGGCGGCAAGGACGGCGCCATCCGGCGCGTTTTCCAGGGGGTCAATCCGCAGGGGTGCCGGGTCTGGTCGTTCAAGGTGCCAAGCCTGGAGGAACAGTCCCACGACTACCTCTGGCGGTACCACGCCAAGGCGCCCTCGCGCGGGATGATCTCGGTCTTCAACCGATCCCACTACGAGGAGGTGCTCGTCGTTCGGGTCCGGGACCTGGTTCCGGAGGCCGAGTGGCGACCGCGCTTCGAGGAGATCAACGACTTCGAGCGGATGCTGGTCCGGAACGGGACAACGATCCTGAAGTTTTACCTGCACATCTCGCGGGAGGAACAGCGCAAGCGGCTCCAGAAGCGGCTGGACCGGCCGGACAAGCACTGGAAGTTCGATCCCGGCGATCTACGCGAGCGCGAGCGCTGGGACCAGTACCAGGCAGCCTTCGAGGAGGCGATCTCGCGGACGAGCACGGATGAGGCGCCGTGGCATGTCGTGCCGGCCAACCGGAAGTGGTACCGCGACCTCGTTGTCTCCCGGACCATCGCGGACACCTTGGAGCGGATGGACCCGCAGTGGCCTGCCCCGGCGGAAGGGCTGGAAGGCCTGGTCGTCCCGGAGTGATGGCCCGGTCTTCAACGCGGGGCAGGGCCGTCCGGGTCAATGATTCGCTCATCAGACCGTTCGTCGATGAGGTGATGGCACGTCCCGTGTGTTCTCCCCACTACCGCACCCGCCCGTATGGCGCGGGCGGGCAGATATAGAGGCCGGATCTACCCCGGCGAGCCAAACCAAGAAGGGAACCTCCATGAGCACCAACCAGGATTGGGTCGTCCAGCCCGGAACCAACGTCTACGGCTCGGACCAGAACAAGATCGGCGAGGTCGACGACATCCAGGACGGGTACCTGATCGTTCGCAAGGGGTTCTTCTTCCCGAAGGATCACTACATCCCGTTCTCGGCGATCGCCAACCACACCGAGGACAGCATCTACCTGAATGTCACCGCTGATGAGGCCACCAACCAGCAGTGGGACACTCAGCCCGAGGGCTACGTCGACCGCAGCATGACGTCTGGCGCGACCGGCGGAACGACCACCGCCTACGCCGCCAACGACCTTGACAACGCGGCGGTTCCGGGCACGACCGGCTCCGGCGCCATGGGCGCTGACCGGGCTGACGACCAGCTCTTCGGTGACACCGGGGTGGCGGACACGGCTACGACCACTGATGCCTATGCCGCCTCCACGACCGGCACCACGGGCGTGGCGAACGAGTCGGCACCGTTCGAGCACAGTAACCACGGCACGGGCCACATCGATGAGTCCGACGACATCCGGGTGCCGGTCGTCGAGGAAGAGCTGGCGGCGCGGACCCGTGGCGTCGAGCGTGGTCAGGTCCACGTCGAAACCCGCGTCTCCGAGGCGGAGCAGACCCTCGAGGTGCCGGTGACCGAGGAGCGTGTCCGGGTCGACCGCGTCCGCGTCAACCGGGACGCGACGGCCGAGGATCTGTCAGTCGACGGCGCCACGATCGACGTGCCGGTCTACGGCGAGGAAGTCGACGTGGACAAGCGGGCCCGCGTGGTCGAGGAAGTCCAGATCTCCAAGGAGGCCGTCCAGGAGACGCGGGCAGTCAGCGACACCGTCCGCCGCGAGGATGTCGACGTCATCGAGGACACGGACACCACCGGGCGCCGCACCACGCGGTAAGGCGGGACCGGCGGCGGTCGCCCACCGAGGTACCCAACGCGACCCGGCATGACATTCCAAGCGGAGCGGGGGGCAGCTGGTTGCGCCCCCCGCTTCGTCTATCCGGCAAATGACTGCCGGGCAAGCGATCGGAGCTGGAGGCAAGGGTGGAGGACGACGTCAACCGGCAGGATGCGCCTCCAGCCATTTCTCCGGGAGCGAAGATCAGGCGGACGGGGTGGCGGCGCTGGATAGATGTGATCCGCCTGTCCGCTCTCGATCTGTTCCGGAACGACGGGATGGCCTGGGCTGCTGCCCTCTCGTTCTACACCTTGTTGTCCGTGTTCCCGCTCGTGATCGGCGCCATCATCGCCGCGTCGTACGTGACCGACCCGGCCTGGGTGGCGGAGCGCGTCGTCGAAGGCGTCGAGGAATTCGTCCCGTCCAGTCAGCTGGATGTCGCGACGATCGTCGAGGGCGCAAACGCCGAACGCCGTCAGCTGGGTCTGATCGCGCTGGTCGTGGTCCTGATCACGGGGCGCCGGGTCCTTGGGACGCTGGTCGCGGCCATGAACCGCATGTCGGACGTCGACCAGCAGGACGACCCGCTCCGCCGGAAGATCCTGGTCGAGGTCGGACTGGTCATCGGACTGGTGGTGCTGGCGGGGCTGGCAGTCGCAAGCCGGCCTGCCCTGAGCGCGGTCGAGCGGCTGGCCGGGATGGCCGAGCTGGAGCATGACGTGCTCCGGGTCGCCGTTCTGGAGGTGACGCAGACAGCCCTGATCCTCGCCGCGTTTCTGCTTACCTTCTATGTCCTGCCCCACGGCCACCGATCATGGCGCGCGGCGATGATCGCGGCGGTGCTGTCGACCGTCCTGTTCCTGGTGATCAGGGCGCTGTTCACTGCCGCGATCGGCTGGCTGTGGGATTCGTTCTCGACCCTTTACGGCCCGCTGACGACGGCGGCCTTCCTGCTGACCTGGGTTTACTGGGCGGCCGTCGTCGTGCTGTTCGGCGCGTCACTGTCGTCGCACATCAAAGTGATGCTGGTCGACGGGCGAACGGGGAACGAGGCCGAACGTGCGCACGTCGCCCGCAGTGACGACCTGTCGGATGCGTCCTGAACGTCCCGAACCCCGTGGCGCCGGCCAGCCCCGGGGTGAATCAGGCGTCGCTCAGGATGACGTGGCCGGGACGGCTGGGAAGACGCCGTCATCCCAGACGATATTGATCATGTCGAGCAGCCGCTGGATGTCGAACGGCTTGAGGATCACGCCGATGTTCATGCTGCTGAGGTGGGTCCCGAGCTCTTCCACCCTGCGGGCCATCCCGGTGCAGATGATCATCGGGATGCCATTGGATCTGGGGTCCATCTTCATGAGCTGGACCAGCTGCCAGCCGTTGTCTTCCCGGCCGATGATCATGTCGAGGATGAGCAGGTCCGGCTTGAGATCCATGATCTGCTGCTTGAGCTGACCAATCTCGCCCGAGAAGATGCCCGTCGTGACCCGGTAGCCCTCGTCATTGAGCAAGTCGGTGAACAGGGCCAGGATCTCGGCCGAATCGTTGATGACGATGATGTGTCGGCGCTGATCCGTGCTACTCGCAACGTCGATCTCGTGCGTCATCCGGGGCCCTCGGGGTCGGGTCTGATGTTGTTTGCCGGCCTCCAGGGGCTTACCGTGGCGTGCCAGGGTGATCATGCGTCCCGGCGGTGCCGGTTGTCCATGATTCCCCCGATCAACCGTCGCGGGATGGCTCTGAACATGCATCGCCGGGATGGCGCGACCTCCCGGTGGGCCACTGCCGGCCATGCGGTTCTTGCCGCCGTTGGGAGCCGGGCCGGGTGCTGGCGCGCATGCCGCGTTCGGCTTCTCCGCGATCCGGGATTCCGCCAGCAATGACCAAAAGGAGTCCGAACCTGTGAACATGATGCGCACCGGCCCGGTGGTTTCCGCGATCCTGCTGACTGCCTCGCTGATGGTTGGCGGAAATGGCATCGCACAGGACGCGACCCCGGCGGCTGGTCCGTCAATGGTGGGCACCTATCCGGTGGCGATCCACCAGGGGACCTGCAAGGATCCCGCTCCCCCGCCGGCCTACCAGCTCGACAACACGGCCCCGTTCGGTGCCGATCAGCCTGACGCTGGGCTTCTGGGCTCGCCGACCGGCAACCCCGTCCTGCTGGTCTCCTCGACCATCGACGCCACCCTGTCCGATGTCGCCAACGGTGGCAACGTGGTCGCCGTTCATGCTTCCCCGGAGGCGTTCGGCACGATTGTCGCCTGTGGCCAGATCGCCGGCCCGGACATCGATGGTGGGCTGGTCATCGCGCTGCAGCCTGTCGGTGAATCAACCGTGACCGGTGTGGTGACGCTGTCCCCCGACACCTCAGGCGTGCTGGGTCTCGGCGGCGACCAGATCCGAGTGACAGCCTATGTGATCGAGGTCGGGTCCAACTCCCCGGCGGAGCCAACCGTCGCTACCCCGAATGCCCCGGGCAACCAGCGGGAGCCAGGCACGACCCCGTCAGCTACCCCAGTCCCGTAGTTCCGTTCCGGCGGGCAAGGCTGGATCGACCAGTTCCGCCGACCGCCGCGGTATTCCCTCGACCTGCTCCGGTGTCCGACCCGGCTGGGAGGTGGGTCGGCTGGTCCGTGGCACGCTCCCCGCATCCTCTGGTGTATGCGGACGTGATATCTCGACGACGCGACGACTCAACGACTCGAGAAAGGGAACGATCATGGTTGATGGACTTCTCAAGAATTTGCTTGGCGGCGACGATGACGACAGTCGGAACAAGGCCCAGGACTTCGTCAGCCGCTATGACCAGGGATCACCGTACGACAACATCTCCGGCGACGAGGCGCTCCAGCACTATGACCGGATTGCCGGACAGTTGAGCCCCGATCAGTACCAGGAAGCGGCCATGGAGGCCTTCCAGCGGATGTCGCCGGAGGAGCGCCAGCAGTTCGGCCAGCTGATCGCCCAGCACAACGAGCAGGCCGGGCTGCCGGTCAGCCAGGGGATGCGGTTCGACGACCCGGGTGACCTTGCCCGGCTGACGTCGCAGACCCAGCAGAACCAGCCCAACGGGCTGAGCGGGATGCTCAGTGGGCTGGCCGGTGGTGGCGGTGGCGGCCTCGGCGGTCTGCTTGGTGGCGGTGGCCTCGGTGGGCTGCTTGGTGGCAACAGCGGCGGTGGCGCGGGCGGGATGCTTGGCGGACTGACCGGCGGCAACCAGCAGGGTGGCAGTGGTGCCGGCGACCTGATGGGGAACCCCATCGTCAAGGCGGTCCTTGGTGGCATTGCCGCGACGGCGATGAAGCGGATGATGGGCGGCCGGTAGCTCCGACCTGTTCCTGATCGTCATCCTGTCAATCGCTATACCCCTGCGGTAACCTTGGCGCATACCGGCGGGGGGTATTTCACGAGTGGCCGGACCGACACGGATCGTACAGAAAGCGCCGCGACGCGGAGTGGGCACTGGCTCACTCCATGTCGCGGTGCTGCTCGTTGTCCTGCTTGTCGGCCACGACCTGCTCATGGCAACGCCTGCTGGCGCCTGGCACGGTGGCGAGGCCGCGATTGAACATGGCCATCACGCCCATGAATCTCCTGATCCGGAGCCCGTGCCGGTTCTGTCGGTGCATGGGACGGTGCCCGGTGAAGTAGTCGACTGCAGGGTAGTGCGCGAGGCGCGATTGTCCATTCCGGCTCCGGTGCCTGCTCCCGATGTCGGGGTAGTTGCGCCGTGCATGTGTCCTGATGATGTCATCACGACGCGGGTCGGCGACGCGGTCAATGTCCTCCGCTCGCCGCCGACGCGACCGCCGCGACTGATGCTGGCACTCCTCCAGGTGCTACGGGTGTAGGTCGTCCGGATGCAGTCCCGTCCCTGCCACCCGAACCCGACCCGGAGATCGTGGACACCATTGGAGGTATGCCGCGGTCGTATTCGGTCGAGTTGACTGGAGATTTCCCGGATGATCACTACCATCGACGTACCCACGCCAGTCCGACAGCCCACGGCAATCCGGTCACGCTGGCCATTCCTCGCCGGGATGCTGGTGATGCTCGCCAGCCTGCTGACCGCTGCATGGAGCCCCGACGGACCGGTTACCGCCCGGCATGCGAGTCCCGTCGCCGGGACACCCGCGTCCTGCTCGGCTGCCGCGACCCCGACCGCCGGACACGGCGAGCACGAGGCCACGCCCGGTGCCGAACATGCCACGATGCCGGCGGTCGATGGGCACGGGGCACACGGCGACCATGGCGCCCCGGCAACCCTGGCCGCGACCGCTTACGACTTCGACCTCGTCTACATCGACATGATGCTGCCGCACCACGAGAGCGTCGTGGCCCTGGCGCAGGCCGCCTTGCCCGCTCTGACCGTGCCGGATTTACAGATGATCGCTACGACGATCATCGAGACGCAGACCGCCGAACGGACCGAGCTCACGGGGTACCGGGAGCAGTTCTACGGCTCTCCGGATCCCCTGCCAATGGACGCGATCATGCCGGCGATGGCCGCGCTGATGCCGGAGGCACATGATCTGATGATGATGGACATGGATCAGATGGACGCTTCCGCGCTGGTTGCCAGCTTCTGCACGCAGACGGCCGGGGCGGCGCCCGGGGCCGCAGACCGGGTCTTCATCGACCTGGTCATCCCGCACCACGAGAGCGCGATCGCTGCCTCTCGGCCGGCGCTGACCGACGCGATCCATCCCGAGATCCGCGCGTTCGCCCAGCGAGTGATCGATGGGCAGCAGGCCGAGATCGACCAGATGACAAGGATCCGCGAGACGATCCCGTCCTGACGGGTGTGCCTTCCTGGTCGTCCTGACCACGTCGTGCCGGTGAGGTAGACCCGGCACGACGCTCCTGTTCCTGAAGAGAGGTTGCCGATGTCCTACGCCGAGCGAATGCTGTCGACCTACCCCGGCCAGGTCGCGGCCGACCCTGCCCTGTTGGTTGCCTGCATCGATGCCTGCTTCGATTGCGCGCAGGCCTGTACCGCCTGCGCCGATGCCTGCATGGGCGAGGGGCAGCCAGATCTCGCCTCGTGCATCCGGCTGGACCTGGATTGCGCGGCGCAGTGTCTCCAGACGGGCCAGACCGTGACCCGGCAGACCGCGCTGGATATCCAGGGAGCCGTCTCGTCGCTCCAGGCCTGCGCCGATGCGTGCGCCCGGTGCGCCGGGGAGTGTGAGTCGCACGCCGGCCACGGCATGAAGCACTGCGAGGTCTGCGCTGAGGCATGCCGCGCCTGTGAGCAGGCCTGCCACGCGCTGGTCGCCGGGCTGGCCGCTTGAGGTCACCGACTCCCGATCGCGATCACAATCCTGACAGGACGGCCCCGGCGATTGGTTCGCCGGGGCCGTCCTGTGTCAACCGGGTCCAAGCCCCAGCGCGTCTGGCGGCGATCAGTGGTCGGGTCGCGGCGGGCACTCTCGGCTCCGTGAGCACCAGGGCAATCATCGAATCATCGGGTCCGGACAGGGCAGGTCGTTGGCTGCGGCGTGACCGGTGTTGCGGTGGACGGACGTGGCGTAGCGGTCCGCTCCCCGGCGATCACACGAGAGGTTCGCGTTCTGGTAGTGAGGTTGCCGGCAGGGTTCCGGGCACGGGCGGTCATGGTGTGAACGGAACGCCCGGGGCGGGGCTGTAACCGGTGCTCCTGCGCTGGATGACGGGATCTGCGGTCGGTGGTGAAGCAGGTCGGGCCAGATGGTACGTCGGAATGGTGGCGACGGAGGGGATCCCGCTATGGCAGTGGCTGAGATGGACGCGGGGGAGTGGGCAGTGGTGCTGGCAGTGAAGACCACCTTTCAGCCTGTCGTAACAGATGCGCGAGATGAGATTGCGGTCCGGGACGTTGGGAATGGCGTCCATGGTGAAGGACAGAATGCCCAATAAGGATACGCCTGGCGTTTTGGCTTGCCGGATTGGTCAGGAGCCTCGGGAGGATACGCGGACCTCTTCCCGCAGAGATATAACAACGCCCTTACGCCCGGAGATCTCCAGGCGTAAGGGCGCGTTATCCGACGAGCGTGCTGGAAATGCCCAGCACGCTCGGGTTTTTCGGTTGTACACCTATCGCCAGAACGAAGGCGGGCCGGGGTCCGGTATCAGATACGACCCAGGACACGCATTCCAGACGGACGGGCTTCGCGCCTCGTCGTGATGAAATCCGTGTACTGTGCGCTACTTGTCCCCGTCGGACAGTCCCTCGTACTTGGCTTCCTTCTCGACCGTGTCGCCGACGGCTTCGGCCACCCGCTGCACCTTCTCGATGGTGGTCTGGGCCGTCGCCTGAGCCTGCCCGACCAGGTTGTCGCGCGTCTCGCCAAGCAGAGCGTTCTCTCGACGCGTCTCCGGTACCGCGAACGCCGCGGCAGTACCAAGAGCAGCTGCCACGAGCCCCATCGGGATCGGGTTCTTGGCAATCGACTCGCGCAGGCGAGTCGGTACCTGCTTGGCCTTGTTGGTAGCCTGGATAGCCGTCTCCTGAACCTGCCCAGCCGCTACGGTCGCGGAGTTCGTCATCTTGTCCGAAGCGGTGCCGAGCGCGTCGGTTACCTTCCCGGAGGCATCAGCGACCGTATCCGTCACCTTGTCGACCGCTTCGCCGCTCGCGGCCTGAGCCTGACCAAGCTTGTTCTGTACCCCGTCACCGAGCGAGCCCGAGTTCGACGTGCCGGAGGCGACGGAGGTGCTGGACTGATTCTTCGCGCTACTGCGACCGTTCATCACCAGCCAGCCCAACCCCAGAGCGGCCAATGCCGCAGGTCCCGGGTTCTGCTTGATGGTCTGGACCGTCGTGGAGCTGAAGGATTTCGACGTTTCGCTCGTGGTGGTCGCCATGCGTTCAACCTTTCCTATGGTGGCGTTGCGGACTGCGGCGCGTGTCTGATCGCCCAGTTCACGAATCGCCTGCTTCGCTTCGCTAATCGCGTGATCGACAGCTTCTCGAGCTGCTTCCTGAGCCTGTTGCGTCAAGTCGGGGAACGCTAGCCGGGCCTCGGCAATCGCATGGTCGACCGCCTGACGGGCCGCCTCCTGTGCTTGCGCGGTGAGATCCGGGAGCGCTTCGCGTGCCTTGACGAGGGCGTGATCCACCGCCTCTGTCGCACTGGACCTGGCTTCCGCCATCGCATGATCCACCGTCTCGCGGGCGGTGTGCTGAGCCTGCTGACTGAGGTCGGGGAAGGCCTCCCTGATCTTCTTCAGCGCGTGCTCGACAGCCTCCATGGCCGCCACGCTGGCCATCTCGCTCCACTCCTGAGCGGTAGCTCTGGCTTCGGCGACGACATGGTCAACGGTCTCGACAGCTGCGTCTCGTGCGTCGTCGGTCAGTCGACTTGGCGCGAGCTTCTCCTGAATGGCATCCAGCGTCTCGCTGATGTCCTCTCGGGTTTGCTGCACTTCGTCTTCCGCGGGCGCTGTCGTCGTAATCACGACACCCGGCCTTACCGATGGATCTGGTCTTTCGCCCATTCCTGCTCCTCCTTGAGATTGGCCATCGTTTGCCGCGGTAGGACATCGGCTCGTTTGATCGCCGTTCGGCCACGGCCAACCAGGACATAGCCAATCAACGCCAGGACGACGCCGACGATGAGAGCGGCCAGCCACCAAGGGAGCCCAAGATCACCAAGACCAAGGATGAGGGCCGCCACGATCGCGAGGAACCCGGCATGAGCTACAACCGCGCCCGCAATCAGGACGCCGACGTCTTTGCCGACACCGGTAACCCGCTGGCTCATCTCCGTGCCAGCCTGCCGGAGCTCCTGACGAACGAGTGTCGTCAGGTCACGAGCAAGATCGCCGAAGAGTTCGCCAAGGGACCGGTCGTCTCGTCCCTCCGTCATTACGCCTGCTCCGGCCGGGTCAGCTCGTCAAGGGTCCGCTCATCAGCCGGGTCCAGAGAATCAGTCGAGAGGTCAAGGAGATCCGAGTCCATCAGCCCAACGTCCCCGAGCGAACTGCCAGCCTCCGGGGCCTGAGCGTCATACGAGGAGAAGTTCGTTCCGGACGCCGTGGAAGTCTGGGTCGCGGACGCTGCTGAATTACCGCTTGCCTCGCCAGAGCTGGCTTCCGTCGTCGCAGGCAGCGCCGGCGTCTCCTGTGCTGGCTGTGCCGACGTGCGGAAGAAACGCGCACCAAGGAATCCGAGGGCGAGTGCGCCACCGGCGAACAACAGCGGCTGCCGACGGGCCAGATTGCTGGTCTCTTCCAGGAGCTGTGTTGCATCCTGGTCACGCAGCTTCTCGGACCACTGACCGATCTGTCCAGAGGCCTTGTCAACATATTGCGCCAGGAGAGCCTTGTCCTGAAGCTGGGCATGCTCACCCGACTGGCGTAGCAACAAGGCAACCGTATCCAGCGTATCGACCAGCCGCTCCTTCTGAGTCATCAACTGGTCCGAGGCCTGCTGACGCACCTGGTCGGCAACACCGGTAACCTGATGCTGTAGTTGCTGTCCGGCCTCTGCGGCAGCTGCTCCAAGATCGGCGCTGGACTGGTCCTGCTGAGACGTGGTGCTCGTCATCGGAAAGTACTCCTTGTGAGAACGGCTAGACGCGAAGTCCGTGCCCGAGGGAACCAGGTGCATGCGAATGAATCGCGTCACCAGGCTTTGGACTGGACAACAATCAGATTATTAGATGGTGTTTACCAAATTGTGTGCCACGGACCTGCTGTGGTCGTGAACATCTACGGAAAGGAGGAGTTCCATGGTCGCTACGGAGGTCAGGCGCTGATTGGAGATAGCCGACTCAGGAGCCCAGTCCTTGAGACCGAGCGCCCTGCGCCTGCGTGCTGTCCCGGTCGCTTCGGCCCCGGTTGGAGATCAGTTGTTCCGGCATGACCTGTCCGTTGATCGCCTGGCCGACTGACGTTCCTGGAAGCGCCCCGTGACTGGGTACGATATCGCCTCGATGTGGCGGAGATAGGGACGGAAGCGTTCGCGCGGCTGCCAGTGGAGGGGCGCAACGCGCTGTTCTTCTCGGTGCTGAGGGCGCCGGAGCGACCGGTGGCGCGGGCTCGAGAAAGATTGGGCGCGCCATGTCGCAGAGGGAGCTGGTGTGGCAGCGAGGTGGAGAGCGTGACGGGCAGGAGATCGCCTAGGGGGAGGTGATTGAGGGACGGTCGCCAAGGGGGAAATGTGGCGACTAAGGGCCGTCCGCAGTGGCGGTGCGGTGGCGCTGTCGGCGATGGGTGAGTTCGAGGCGCTGTTCCTCTTGATGGACAACAACGCGCTGGTGTCGAACCTGGCGTGGTGATCAGCGTTGCGGGACCGATCCCGCAACATCAATCGGGAGTATCCGGGCGAGGAACCGCAATCCGGAAGATGTGACCACCGACGACCGGACCGTATCCTGCCAGGAGGGGAGTCAGTCCACGCCCGGTCACGGTTCGTCTGACAGGAGGATCCATGCGGAAGGTCATCGTCACCAACGTCGTGACACTGGACGGGATGTTCTCGGGACCGAACGGGGAGATCATCGATCTGCGGTCGACCGGCTCGGAGTTCGACGACTACAACGCCGAGCGTGCGCGTGCCGCAAGCACCCTGCTGCTGGGTCGCGACAGCTGGGAGGGGTTCCGCTCCGCTTTCGGCGTGATCCCAAAGGAGCCCGCCGACCCGGAAGACAAGACCGACCAGGTCAACCGCCTGTTTGCCGGGCTGTTGCAGGATCTGGACAAGGTGGTCGTCTCGGATTCGCTGCCGGAGACCGTCGAGGGCAACTGGCCGGAGACCAAGGTCGTCCGGCGGGCCGACGCGCACGGCGTGGTCGATGAGCTGCGGCGGCGGGCCGACGGGGGCGACATCCTGATCTTCGCCTCACACTACCTCTGGAACGACCTGCTGGCGGCGGGCCTGGTCGACGAGCTCCACCTGACCTACGGGCCGTACGTCTTTGGCGGCGGCGTCCCCGCGTTCACCGGTGGCCTGACCGACCGGTTGCGGCTGCTCGACATCACGCCGTACCTCGGCAGCGACGCCTTCCTCGTTCGCTACGCCGCCCGCAACGCGCGCGCCTGATCACGCGGCGCGGGAGCGATGGGTTGGCCCATGGTCAGAGGAGTATTGGCAGGAGCTGCTCCGTGACGCGTCCCAGCCAGGCGGCCGGGTCGGACGGGGTCGGCGCGACGAGGACGACCGCATCGGCGCCCGCCGCGGCGATGCGGTCGATGGCGGCGGCGACCTGTTCGGGTGTGCCGGCGGCGGCGAAGTGGTCCAGCCAGTCGTCCCGTAGCCCGCGCTCGATGGACGCGGCGTCAGCGTCCTGTGTCAGTTCGGCGAGGTCAGCGTGGAAGGGCAGGGCGACGGCGGACGTCTGAACCCTGAAGGCGCCACTGGCCAGCCCCTCGGCGATCTGCCGGCGGAGTCCGTCCCGGGCGCGGGCTGGGTCGTCGCGGTCGACGTCGGCCCAGAGGTAGACGGTCAGGCGGTGATCGTCGCCGGATCGTCCTGCCTCGGCGGCGCCGGCGAGGATCTGCTCTCGGGCCCACCGGACGTAATCCGGCGACGAATACTCGGTCAGGATCGTGCCGTCTGCGACGCGGCCGGAGAGTGCCAGCGACTTCTCGCCCTGCACGCCAAGCGAGACGGGCGGGACCCGCGCTGGAGGGGTGTCCAGTTGCACGTGGTCGAGATGGACGGTTCGCCCGTCCACCGACACCTCGTCGCCGGCCAGCAGACCACGGACGGCGGTTGTCGTCTCCTCGATCGCGGCCAGCCAGGACGGCGGCCTCAGCCCGAGCTGATCCATCCATTCCGCCACGCCGTGCCCGATACCGGGCAGGAAGCGGCCAGGGTGGATCCGGGCCAGCGTCGCGATCTCCATCGCGGTGATCACGGGGGACCGGACGACGGCGGGGACGATCCCGAGGCCGACCGTGAGCCGGTCCGTGACGGCCAGCGCGGTGGCGGCCTGCGAGAACCCGGCGGTGAAGCAGGTGTCCTCGATCACCCAGAGCTCATCCAGCCCGCCGGACTCAGCCTGCCGTGAGGTGGGGACCAGGGCCTCCGGGGCCCACGAGCGTATGAACATCATCCCGATCGCGGGCCGCGTCGTCATCGATCGTTGCTCCTGGTGGTATAGGTAGGATCGGCACGTCCCGGCGCACCGGCCGGCAGTGTAGCCGGGCGCCGGGACGGGATGGCGAGTCCGCTGACGAATCCTCAGTGGCCGGAGGACGGGACAGCCTGCGGGACGGTGATCCCGTTGGACTCGCTCATCCCATCCATACCTTCCATGCCGTCCATCGTGCCGCCGTCCTCGACGACCGTCCCGGCGTTGGCGAAGCTGTGGCCGCGGTCGTTGGCGCCGGAGACATCGGCCAGCCAGATCGCGCCGGCGCCGATGGCCAGCGCCAGCAGCCCGATCGCGACCAGGAAGCCACCGTCGGCCAGCCGCTGCCGGAGCGGCGGGTGAAGGATCTCCGTGGCCGTCTCCGGGCGACGGAACCCGCGCAGCCGGAGCGCGTTCGCGACGACGGAGACGCTGGACATCGCCATCGCGGCGGCGGCGATGATCGGGGTCAGCAGGATGCCGAAGGCGGGGTAGAGGATGCCCATCGCGACCGGGATCAGGGCGACGTTGTAGGCGAACGCCCAGAACAACCCCTGCCGGATCGTGCCGACCGTCCGGCGGGACAGCGCGATCGCGGTGATGATGCCGCGCGGGTCGCCACCGATCAGGGTGATGTCGGAGGCGGCCATCGCCACATCGGTCCCGGTCCCGATCGCGATACCGAGGTCGGCACCGGCCAGCGCCGGGGCGTCGTTGATGCCGTCGCCGACCATCGCGACGACGCGGCCCTCGGCCTGGAGGTTGGCGACGACGTGCGCCTTCTGGGCAGGCAGGACCTCGGCGAGGACGTTGTCCGGCGCGATCCCGGCCCGGCTGGCGATGGCGTCAGCGGTGGCCTGGTGATCACCGGTCACCATCCAGACGTCCAGCCCCAGCGCCCGGAGCTGTTCGACCGCGCCGGCCGACTCGTCCCGCAACGTGTCAGCGACGGCGATGGTGCCGGCGTAGCGGCCGTCGATCGCGACATGGAGTGGGGTGCCGCCATCTGCCGCGACCGTGGCCCCGGTGGCCTCGGCCGTCGCGATCGCGTCGTCGGCAACGCCCTCAGCCGCGAGCAGACGGCGATTGCCGATCGCGACGCGCTGGCCCTCGACCGTCGCCGTGACACCCTGCCCGGTGGCGGAGGCGAAGTCGGTGGCGGCGGGGAGAACGAGCCCCCGCTCGCTGGCGGCCGCGATGATCGCCGCGCCCAGCGGGTGCTCCGAGCCGACCTCGACGGCGGCGGCTAGCCGGAGCAGGGTCGCGTCATCCCGGTCGTGGGTCGCGTCGATCCCGGTGACGACAGGCTTGCCGCGGGTCAGCGTGCCGGTCTTGTCGAGGATGATCGTGTCGATCCGGCGGGCCTGTTCCAGTGCCTCGCCTCCGCGGATCAGGACGCCGGACTCGGCCGCCTTGCCCGTGCCGACCATGATCGCGGTCGGTGCGGCCAGTCCGAGTGCACAGGGGCAGGCGATGACCAGCACGGCGATCGCGGTGGTGACGGCGATGGTCAGGGCCGGGTCGGGCAGGGACGCGCTGGCGAACAGCCACCAGCCGATGAAGGTGACCGTCGCAAGTCCGAGAACGATCGGGACGAAATAGCCAGACACGGTGTCGGCCAGCCGCTGCATCGGCGCCTTGGTGCCCTGCGCGTCCTCGACCATCCGGACGATCTGAGCCAGCGTCGTTTCGGCCCCGACCCGCTCGGCCCGGAAGACGAAGCCGCCGGCGCCGTTGATCGTCGCTCCGATGACGCCGTCGCCCGGCCCCTTGTCGACGGGCAGGCTCTCGCCGGTCAGCATGCTCTCGTCCACCGCGGACTGCCCCTCGGTGATCGTCCCGTCGACGGGGACCTTCTCGCCGGGCCGGACCCGGACGAGGTCACCGGGGACGACCTGGTCGAGCGGTACGTCCTGCTCCACGCCATCGCGGATTACCCGGGCCGTCCGGGCCTGCAATCCCATCAGGGCGCGGATGGCGTCGGCGGTCGAGCGCTTGGCCCGCGCCTCCAGCCAGCGACCCATCAGGATCAGGGCGATGACGACCACGGCCGATTCGAAGTAGAGGTCCATCGGCAGGCCCCAGCGGTCGGCGAGGTGAGGCCAGAGGACGACAAAGGCGCTGTAGCCCCAGGCGACGCTGGTGCCAACGGCGACGAGGGTGTTCATGTTGGCTGCGCCGTGGCGCGCGGCCGCCCACGTCGCACGGTAGAAGATGGACCCGGCCCAGACCTGGACGATGGTCGCGGCGACCAGCATTGCCGGGGCGATCGTGGCCATGCTCAGTGGGGTCGGGATGTACATCAGCGCCATCATCACGATGCCGATCGCCAGCGAGACGAACGACTTGCGGCGCAGGTCGGCGATCTCGGCGTCGCGACGCAGGCTGCGCTCGTCGGGCGCGGCGGGGGCCGGCTCCGCGCGGCTCGCCGTGGCGGGACGCAGGACGGGCAGGGATCGGGCAGTTGGTGCGCTGACGGCGTCCGAAGACGGCGAGGAGGCCGGCGAGGGTATTGCCGAGACGCGGTAGCCGGCTCGCTCGATTGCCTGCCGGAGGGCGTCCGGTTCGGTGACATCCGGGTGATAGGTGACCGTTGCCCGCTCGGTCGCGAGGTTGACGGCAACCGTCTCGACGCCATCGACCTTCGCCAGCGACCGCTCGACCCGGCGAACGCATGACGCGCAGGTCATCCCTTCGACGGGGAACGCGATGTCCCTGAATTCGGTGTCTTCAATGGAAGAGCGGCGCGGATCGTCACCCGATGCGGGCAAGGACTCGGGGGCCGCCACGGGCTGCAGCTCCGGCTGGATCACCGGCAACGTCGCGAGCCGGGGCTTCGCCGCCGGAGTCGGGGCGCTCGGCGTCTCGACCCGGCCGGGACGGTAACCTGCCTTGGTAACCGCGGCGGCAAGGTCCTCCGGCGACGTCGCGGTCGGATCGTAGGTGATGGTGGCCCGCTCGGTGGCCAGGTTGACCGCGACGGTGTCGACGCCGGCGACCTTGCCCAACGACCGTTCCACGCGCCGGACGCACGACGCGCAGGTCATTCCCTCGACATCGATCAGCACGGTGTCGTGATCGGTGGTCGTTGCGGTGGGCGTGACAGGTGAAGCGGCCATGATGAGCTCCCTGAGCGAGGTTCTGAATTCTGGTCCGGGCCCGAATGCGCCCTGGCCAGCCTGCATGAAACCATTATACCCCCTGGGGGTACATTTCGGCTCGTCTTCTGGTCCGATTCGAACTGGTATTGTCCAGATCACGTATGATTCGGATGATACCGAGCGGCACATCGCATCCGGGTGGGACACTGGCTGGCCGAGGCAGGCTGGTCGGCGCGGTTGGGTGAGACTTCTTGAGAACGACCGGCGAATTGGCGGACGTGGACGAGGCCTGGGACAGTGTGGCTGAGGCGTCCGGCGACGGTATCGCACTGATTGAAGTAACTCCGGGGGAGGGTGGGCCACCGACGTCCCTTCGGCTCCTCCATGCCAATTCCGTTCTCCGCGCCTGGCTGAAGTTGCCGAACGAGGCTGACCGGACCAGCGACGAATCGGCAGTCCTTACCGAGGCGCTCGGTCCTGGCTGGATTACGGCTGCCCACCGCGCACTGGTCTCGGCTGACCCGGTCCGGTTCGCGGTCCGGGCGAACGCCGGGGAGTCACACGAGGTCCAGCTACAGGCCGACAGCGAACGGGGTCCGGGGCGATTGTCCCTGTCCCTGCACACTGCCGCATCGCTCAGGCAGGCGAAGGAGCCTGGTTCGGAGCAGGATGGGACGCCGGACGACCTCTACCTCTCGCTGTTCGACGCGATCGACAGCGGGTTCTGTCTGATGTCGCCGGTCCGTGAGGCCGACGGTCGGCTGCAGGACCTGCGATTCGTTGTCGTGAACCGGGCGTTCCGGTCCGTGACCGGGTTCACTGGGGACTCACCGGTCGGGTTGACCCTGCGGGACATCCTGCCAGCCGTCGAGGACCAGTGGATCGACCAAGCAGAGCAGGCGTTCACGACGGGCGAGCCGTCCACCTATGAGGGGTTCGTCGCGGCGGTCGGGCGCTGGTTCGAGGTCCGGACCGTTCCCCATGCCTCGTCGCGGGTCGCCATGCTGCTGACCGACGTCACCGATCGCCGCCAGTCGGATGTCAGCCTGCGCCAGAGCGAGGAGCGCCAGCGATTCCTGCTCGAACTGAGTGACCAGCTCCGTCCGCTCGCAGACCCGGCCGAGGTGATGCAGGTCGCGGCGCGCATGCTGGCTCACCGCCTGGGCGTCTCGGCGATCGGGTATGCGGTGGTCGGAGAGGACGGGGACACGATCCGTGCCGGCGGGGAGTACGGCGACGGGCGGATGCCATCGCTCGAAGGGTTCTCCAGCCGGCTGTCCGATTTCGGTTCTGGCCTGGGGCCGGCGCTCCACCGGGGCGAGAGCATCTTTACCGGCGATATCCGGGATGCCGAGAACTGGAAACCGGGCGGATCCGACGCCGCCAGGGATCGCAACCTCGGAGCCGCGGCGATGATCCCGCTGCTCCGGGGCGACCGGC
Organism: Thermomicrobiales bacterium; assembly: GCA_035944555.1. GTDB lineage: Bacteria > Chloroflexota > Chloroflexia > Thermomicrobiales > UBA6265 > CADCWK01. The sequence continues at coordinate 161,047 of DASZAY010000024.1, read as the reverse complement.
TGATCGCCTACCTCTACGCCGTCGACCCCGTCCCACGGACCTGGTCGGAAGAGGACCGCACGCTCCTGCGCGAGGTCGCCGACCGGACATGGTCCGCCTTCGAGATGGCCCACACTCAGGCGATGTTGCGTGCCAGCGAGGAGCGATTCCGGACCCTGATCCAGCACAGTGCCGACGCGATCCAGCTGGTCTCGACTGACGGCCTGATCCTGTATTCGTCCGATTCGATCGTGACGGTACTGGGGTACCGGCCGGACGAGATCGAAGGACACGACATCCGGCCCTATCTTCACCCGGATGATGCCCCCGGGGTAGGAGCCTGGATCGAGGGAATCGCGAGTCGTCCGGACGGGTTCGGTACCCACGAGTACCGTGTCCGCCACCGCGACGGCCACTGGGTCTGGCTGGAGACGTCGATCGCGAACCACCTCGAAACGCCGACGATCAGGGCCCTGGTCGGTAACTTCCGGAACATCACCGAGCGGCGCCGGATCGACGAGGCCTTGCGCAGTGGCGAGGAGCGTTACCAGGCGTTGTTCGAGTCGATGGATCAGGGATTCTGCACCATCGAGATGATCTTCGACGCCGACGGGCACCCCATCGACTACCGGTTCCTGGAGATCAACCCGGCGTTCGAGCGCAACACCGGGCTCATCGATGCCGTCGGGCGCCGGATGCGGGAGCTCATACCCAACCACGAGCAGCGCTGGTTCGACGTCTACGGTGAGGTCGCGCTGACAGGGGAAGCCATCCGGTTCGAGCAGGAGGCGGCGGCGCTGGACCGCTGGTTGAGCCTGTACGCCTACCGGATTGGCCAGCCGGAACAGCGACGGGTGGCGGTGCTTTTCGAGGACATCACCGCCCGGAAGCGGAGCGAGGAGGAGCGAGAGCAGGCGCGGCAGGTCGCCGAGCGGGCCGTGGTGGCCCGGGATCGCTTTCTCTCGATCGGCGCGCACGAGCTGCGGACCCCGATCACCGGGATCAAGGGATCGGCCGAGCTGCTGCTCCGGGCGATCCGGCGTGGCAATCCCGATCCGGCGCGACTGGAGCGCTACGCCGGGAATCTGCTCGAGAGTACCGACAGGATGGCGACGCTGGTCGACGATCTGTTCGACGTCGCCCGGCTGCAGTCGTCGGAGACGGCTCAGCTCGGCGCCCGGATGCAGCCGACTGACCTGGCCGAACTGGTGCGAACCACGCTGCGCTCGCCACACCTGGATCGGTCGCGCAACCGGTTGTCCATCGCGCTCGAGCCGACGGCCCGGCCAGTGGAGATCGACCCGGATCGGATCCGGCAGGTGCTGGTCAACCTGATCGACAATGCGCTCAAGTACTCGCCGGAGGGCGGACAGATCCGGGTGACGCTCACTCAGGATGACTGCGGTGCGACGCTGCGGGTACAGGATACGGGGATCGGGCTGCCGGCTGAGGACGTCGAGACGATCTTCGAGCCGTTCAACCGGGCAGCCAATGCGGCAGCCAGCAGCATCCCCGGGATGGGACTCGGGCTCTACATCTGCCGGGAAATCGTGCGCGCTCATGGTGGTCGGCTGTGGGCCGAAAGCGACGGCGAGGGGAGCGGGACGACGATGACCCTCTGGCTGCCGGCGACGGTATCCCCGGGCGAGGGATAGATCCGGACCCGTAGATCCGCGGCAGTCCCCCCCGGCGGGCAACGCCACGACGGATTGCCCGTCCTGGTCGCCGTCAGCCCAGTGGTACGGCCGGGCGTGTGGAGCCTGGCTGGGACGGATTCATCGCAAGTCCCGGGACCCTGATGCTCGGGGCCAACGGCGGGTACGAGGCACAGGCGACCAGCGACGCGGCGGTCAAGCCATATGTCCAGCAGCGCCCACGTTGCGGAGCTACGGGGCAATCCACGGCGATGCTCGTCGGCATCGCCCGACAGGCAGCAGGAATCCCGGCCTTGCGGGCCGGGATCCTGGCCGCTATTGCCCGTAGTGACGCCGCGGGTTGCGCCGAACGTCGCGCGACTCACGCGTGTGGCTCGCGGCCAGTCCTAGCCGATGACGCCGACGAGAATCAGGATAAGGGAGATAACCCCTACGATGGCCGCGATACCAATGACCGTTGCCCAGATGTTCCGCATATTCATCCCTCGGGATTGATCGATCGTCTGATGTTTGTCAGGCAGACGGCGTGCCGCGACGATGCATCGCAATGCCGACGCTGACTGACGGTTTCCGCCCGGGGGACGGGACGACGCGCTATGGATGCTCCCGCCGGCCATCGCTGAGCGCCATGAGCCGCCCGATGACGGCCAGCCAGCCGACGATCCAGGCGATCCCGATGAGCAGGCTGGCAATGACGTCGCTGGCGTAGTGGGCGCCGAGGTAGACCCGGCTGATTCCGACGCTACCGACGATGACCGCCCAGACGCCCCACGGGATCCAGCGGGCCCGTCCGGGCAGGCGCATCGAGACCAGCCCGGCCAGTAATCCCCAGGCCAGGACCGCCGTGAACATATGGCCGGAGGGGAAGCTATACCCACCGGCCGCCTCCAGTGGCAGGAACAGATCCGGTCGCTCCCGGGCGGAGGCGGATTTCAGCGTGTGGATAAGCAACTGCCCGGCGGGCGTGGCCAGGACAAGGGCGATCGCCGCCCATGGTCGCCGGGCGCGAATCATGAGCCAGGCGCCCATCGCGACACTGAGGAGGTTGGCGGTGATGGAGTCGCCGAGATGAGTGATGTTGCTCATCACCCAGTCCATCCCCGTGGATGACCAGCCGTTGAGCGTTTCACTGGCGACGACATCCGGCCCGGGACGCTCGTTGGCGGCGACGGTCGCGGCGAGCAGGAGATAGCCGAGCGCGAGCGCGCCGCAGATGAGTGCGAGGGAGAGCGTGAGCCGCCCGGTGAGGAGCGCCGGCAGGTGCGGCCGGTTGTGCGCGCGGGGTGCGGATGGCGCGCGGGCCGGGCCGGTCAAAGGGGGCAGCGATCGGGAGGTCATCGTGGCCTTGTCCGTCGACGAGATGCGGTGGGGCGATCCCCCAGCCGGAACCGCCACGGCTGCGGAAGCAGTGATCGTGCCGCGACCAGGGAGCCGTCGGGGCCGCGCTGGCCCATCGCACCCTACCGACCCGTTATCGGCGACGTTCCACATCCGGGCCTGACCATGAACGGCAACACCCGGGGTGGCATCACCCCGGGTGTTGCCGTTCATCTTCGCGTGGGACGGACCGGTGCCGGTTTAGCCTCGGACCTCAGCCTGGCGGGTCAGCGAAGGGACGCGGGACGACGGGCAATGGCCCGGCCCGCGACCACGGCGGACAGGATCGTCAGCAGCACGATCATCGCGGAGCCGTTTGCGGACCCGTTTGAAGCCCCGGCGCCGGTGTTGGGGAGGGTGGTCGTCCCAGGGACGGGCGACGTCTGGGACGCCTGGGACGCGCGTGGCTGCGCCGGCTCGTCGGATGCCGTGGACGACTGACTGGGGCTGGTCATGGTCGACGGAGCCACCGATGTGTCAGCCGACGCCGACGCTGACGCTGACTCCGACGACCGCGACGGCCTGATGATCGGCGAGGGATCCGCCGACAGGGACGGACTGGCCGATGGAGACGCGCTGAGCGAGGGCGACGGGCTGGCCGAGGGCGACGGGCTGACCGAGGGAGAGGCGGGCGGGCTGGGTGGCGGAGCGACGGCGGTCGTGACATCGACGCAGTTGGACGCCTCGAAACCCTTGGTGGCTGCTTCACCCTGGTATGACTGGGCCGTGGCGACGTGGGTAAACGTGCCCTCGACCGACATGGTGAACTCCGGGCGGAACACATCGAGTACCGTGGTCGGCTCCCCGACGCAGCCCGGTTGCGGGAAGCTCAGCAGGCGGTACGAGCCGAAGTTGAATTGCCAGGCGAGTCGAAAGGCGTTGGTTCCCGGGTCGAGCGCTTCGGGGGTCGTCGAGCCGTTGATCGTCAGGGTGACGTCTTCCGGGAAGTTCGGGTCCGGCGGCGGGATGACGAACAGTTGCGAGCAGGCGGAAGTTCCGGTGACGGTGCCGTTCGCCCCGGCGAAATCAACCGTCGCGACGAAGGCGGTCGCGCCCTCCGGGAGCGGGAATGCGCTGCCGACGAACCTGCCAAATGGACCGGTCAGCGTGTATGGGGTGCCGACGGGTGTGGTGCACGCTGCGTCGCTGAAGCTGGTGATCGTGAACTCGGAGATCGGGCCGTCGGCCGTAAGGAAGAAGCTGCCGTCGGACTGGACCTCCAGGGTGGGGGCGGGCACAGAGGGTGGTGCAACGGTCGCGTTGACGCAATTGGAGGGGCTCGCGTTCCCGTCGCTGAACGCGGAGAACGACAGGTAGGTCGCTTCGTACGTGAAGCTGGACGTGTACGGCAGGGAGACTGGTCCCGCCGGAGTGGCGATCACCGTCCCTGTCCCGTTGCAGTCGGCCCCGGTGTAGGCCGTGACCGTCAGGTCAGGGAGCTCGGTATCGTCTCCGTTCGAGTCGACCGAGAGCGAAGTGGTCGCCCCCGGGACCAGTTCGACGGGACCGCTGGAGCCGTTGATCAGCAGCGCCAGGGTGACGGTACCCGCCTTGACCGGACGGGGAGCGACCACCCCGGCGATGAGCGCCATGAGGAGCATCACGACACTGGTGATGGCCCCGGCGCGACGAGCGAGACCGGGACGCGGGGACGTTGAGACCATGGGATCAGCCTCCTCAGGCATGATGACCAGCCTGCCACGCGACAACAGAAGGCTGGACAAACCCGAAGGCCGTTCCAAACATTTCCGGCATCGTCGCTAACAGGCACATAGTGTGTGAGCAGGCCACCGTCGTCAATCGTCCCGGATGAGGCAGCGATCGGGTTTGTGGCGTGAATCTTGTCGGGTTGCATCTTGTCCGCAGGGCCACGGAAAGATAGATTGTCTACCTTCGACCCCACGACACGAGAGGCCCGGCTGGATCACTCCAGCCGGGCCTCTCGTGTCGCATCTGACTGACCGGCGATCAGCCCTCGAGGAGCAGGTTCTCCGGATCCTCGAGCAGCTCCTTGACCTTGACCAGGAACTGGACGGCCTCGCGGCCGTCGACGACGCGGTGGTCGTAGGAGAGGGCGATGTACATCATCGGGCGGATGACGACTTCGCCGTTGACCGCGACCGGGCGCTGCTGGATGGTGTGCATCCCGAGGATGCCGACCTGCGGCATGTTGAGGATCGGCGTGCTGAGCAGCGAGCCGAAGACGCCGCCATTGGTGATGGTGAAGGTGCCGCCGGACAGCTCGTCCAGCGTCAGCTTGCCGGCGCGGGCCCTGCCGGCGAGCTCACCGATCTCGCGCTCGATGCCGGCGAAGCTCATCCGGTCGGCGTCGCGGATGACCGGGACGACCAAGCCCTCCTCGACCCCGACGGCGATGCCGATGTCGTAGTACCGCTTCAGGACCAGCTGATCGCCCCGGAGCTCGGCGTTGACGTTCGGGAAGGCGCGGAGCGCGCCGATGACCGCCTTGGTGAAGAAGGACATGAAGCCGAGGTTGACGCCGTTCTTCTCCTTGAAGGCATCCTTCCGGCGCTTGCGGACGTCCATGACGGCCGTCATGTCAATCTCGTTGAAGGTCGTCAGCATCGCCGCGGTCTGCTGCGCCTCGACCAGCCGGTTGGCGATGGTCTGGCGGCGGCGGGAGAAGCGGACGATCTCCTCCGGGCGACCGTTGGCAGCCGGAGTCGGGCCGGTCGGCGCGGCGGCAGCCGGGGCCTGAGCGGTAGCCGGGGCCGGGGCGGCAGCCGGAGGAGCAGCGGCGGGCGCGGGGGCAGGCTGGGAACCGGCCCGGGCCGCAACGAGGACATCCTCCCGGGTGATGCGTCCGCCGGGGCCGGAGCCGGTAACCGTGCTCAGGTCGACGTTGTGCTCCTCGGCCAGCCGGCGGACCATCGGCGCGGCGCGGCCGGCGTCGCCGTCGGACGACGCGGCCGGAGCGGCGGCTGGTGCCGGGGCGCGGGCCGGATCGTCCGACGCCTTGGCCGGCGGCGCGGCTGCGGCGATCGGCGCGTCGTTCGTGCCGCTATCGGCGGCGGCCGTCTGCTGGTCGCTGGCGGGGCCGCCAGCCGGCTCGGCGACGGCGGGGGACGAGGCACCGGCGGCGGCGGCAGTGTCACCGCCGGACGCGCCCCCGAGCAGCGCGAGGACCTCGTCGACGGTCACGACGTCGCCCTCCTGCCGGGCGATGCTCTGGAGGACGCCGTCCTCGGTCGCCGTCACTTCGAGGTTGACCTTGTCCGTCTCCAGCTCGACGATCGTCTCGCCGCGGCTGACCTCGTCGCCCTCACCCTTGAGCCAGGTGCCCACGACCGCATCGACCAGGGACTCACCCAGGGGTGGGACGCGGATCTCGACCGCCATCTGTTCTCCTCATCGTTTGATCCCGGTCGCCTGAGGACCGGGCCGGGGTTGATTGGTCCAATGATACCGGGCAGGTATTGGCCCGGCGCAGCATGGTGCCCGGAGATCACTCCCCGGGCACCATGCCGAATCGTCGATCGGTCAGTCCTCGCCGACGGTGGCTGGCTCGCGGCGACCCGCGCCCCTGTGCGCGCCGTTGGCCGTGGCACCACCGGAGGCGCCGTTGCCAGTCGCGCCGGCATCAGCCCCAGCGTCGGCTGTGGCGCCACCATCCGCACCCGCCGACGCCTGGCGCCGGGTACGTGACGGGAGGTCGAAGGCCGCGGCGACGATCCGGGACTGCTCGATGGCGTGCATGTCCGCCGACCCCTCGGCCGGGCTGGCCCGGTTGGGCCGACCGACGTAGCGGACGGGGACCGACTCCCCGACCAGCTCACGGAGGCGGGATTCCATGAAGGTCCAGGCGCCCATGTTGCGCGGCTCCTCCTGAACCCAGACGATCTCCTCGAGGTTCGGGTAGCCGCCGAGGACATCGGAAATCGCCGTGCGCTGGAACGGCGCCAGTTGCTCGACGCGAACGACGGCAACGTGGTCGGCACCGGCGCGGCGGTCGCTGGCCTCGAGATCCACCCAGACGCGGCCAGAGCAGAGCACCAGCCGGGTGACGGCGGCGCGGCGGTCGGCGGCCTGGTCGTCGTCCAGCACCGGGCGGAACGTGCCGCTGGTGAAGTCCGCCACCGGAGAGGCGGCCAGCGGGTGCCGGAGCAGGCTCTTGGGCGTCATGATCACCAGCGGCCGGCGATCGATGTGGAGCAGTGCGGCCTGGCGACGGAGCAGGTGGAAGTACTGGGCCGAGGTGGTGCAGTTGGCGACGCGGAGGTTGTCCCGCGCGACCAGCTGGAGGAAGCGCTCCAGGCGGCCGGAGGAATGCTCCGGTCCCTGGCCCTCGTAGCCGTGCGGCAGGAGCAGGACGAGCGCCGGCTCCTGCTGCCACTTGGCCCGGGCCGAGGCGAGGAACTGGTCGATGACGACCTGCGCGCCGTTGACGAAGTCGCCGAACTGCCCTTCCCAGAGGACGAGGGCCTCCGGGGCGTGGACGCTGTAGCCGTACTCGAAGCCGACGCAGGCGTTCTCGCTGAGCGGGCTGTTGTAGACGGCGAACGTCGCCCGGGCATCCGGCAGGTTGGCGAGCGGGTTGTAGGTCTCGCCGCTGGTGCTCTCGTGGAGGACGAGGTGGCGCTGGACGAAGGTACCGCGCTCGGCGTCCTGGCCGGAGAGCCGGACCGGGATGCCGTCCGCGATGATGCCAGCGAAGGCGAGCGCCTCACCGTTGGCCCAGTCCAGCTTGCCATCCTCGCTGTCGATCAGCGCGCGGCGCTTGTCGAGCTGGCGGTTGAGCTTGCTGAGCGGCTTGAAGTCATCCGGCCAGGTGTGGAGCGCCGCATGGTAGGCGCGGAGCCGCTCCTCGGACAGGGCGGTCTCGACCTCGCGGCGGGGGCTGTCGGACGGGTGCTCCTCCGGCGGCTGGTTGGCCGTGCCCTCCGTGACGGACTTCCGCAGGTCGCCCAGCTCGGCCAGGCGAGCCTTGCGCATCGCTTCGGCGTCGGCGGCGGAGACGACACCGCGCTCGGCCAGCTCGGCCGCCCACCTGGCGCGGACGGTCGGCAGCTTCTGGACGCGCTGGTACATCAGCGGCTGGGTGAAGGTGGGGTCGTCACCCTCGTTGTGGCCCCAGCGGCGGTAGCCGACGAGGTCGATCAGCACGTCCTTGTGGAACTTCTGTCGGAAGGCGAGGGCGATCCGGGCAGCGGCGAGGCAGGCTTCCGGGTCGTCGGCGGAGACGTGGAAGATCGGGATCTCGAAGCCCTTGGCCAGGTCGCTGGCGTAGAGCGATGATCGGGAGTCACCGGTATCGGTGGTGTAGCCGATCTGGTTGTTGACGATGATATGGATCGTGCCACCGACGGTGTAGCCGGGCAGACCGGACAGGTTGAGGGTCTCGGCAACGATGCCCTGGCCGGGGAAGGCCGCGTCGCCGTGGAGCAGGATCGCCATGCTGCCGGCGTCATCGCGGGTCGGCTCGCCCGGGTGGTCGCGCTGGTCCTGCGACGCGCGCGTCATGCCGACGACGATCGGATTGACGGCCTCGAGGTGACTGGGGTTCGGGGCGAGGACCAGGGGGATGTTGGTCACCGCGCCGGTCTCGCTGTCGACGGACAGCTTGGCGCCGAGGTGGTACTTGACGTCGCCGGTCACATCGTCGGTGTGGTCGTTGCCAGTGACCTCGTCCTCGGCTTCGAGCGTGTCGACGGCAGTGGGCTGCTTGCCCTTGCCACCCTCGAACGCCGCGATGATCGCCTCGTAGGGCTTGCCGAGGACATGCGTGAGGACGTTCAGCCGGCCACGGTGAGCCATGCCGACGACGACTTCCCGGGTTCCGCCGCCGGCGGCCTCCTGGATGATCTCGTCGAGGACAGGGATCAGGATGTCGGTGCCCTCGACGGAGAACCGCTTCTGGCCGGGGTAGGTCTGGTGTAGGAAGGTCTCGAAGGCCTCGACCTGGGTCAGGCGCTCGAGCACCGCGCGCTTGCGATCATCGGGCAGCGTGGCGGCGTAGCCGTCGCCTTCGATGGCGTCGCGGAGCCAGGCGCGCTCGGCCGGAACCTGGATGTGATCGAGGTCGAAGCCGATGCGGTTGCTGTAGCGGCGGCGGAGGCGGGCGATGGCGTCACCCGCTGTCGCGAGACCTTCGGCGACGGGGCCACCGACGGCGACCGCCGGGATGGCGGCAAGGTCAGCGTCGGTCAGGCCATATTGGGCAGCGTCGAGCTCGGGCGAGCCGGGCGGCGGGGTGCCAAGCGGGTCCAGCTGAACATCGAGGTGACCGAGGTCACGGATGGCGCTGGCGAGCTGGGCCACGCCGACGATCTGGGCGACGTTGGTCGCGGTTGGCGCGGTCGAGGCCGGGGCGGGCGCTGCGCTGGCCGTCGTGCCATTGCTGACAACCGGGGTGGGCACGGGGCCGGTCGTCCGGCCATTGGCGGCGGCGCGCTTCGGCGGCGGCGCACCGAGCATCTCGAGGTCGGCCGGGTCAGCGGCATCGAACAGCGCCTTGAGGGCGGGGTCGAGGTCGGCGGCAGCCGGGTCGTTCCGATACTGGTCGTAGAGGTCGAGGATGTAGCCGGCGTTGGGGCCGACAAAGAGGGAACGAAGTGTCTGTGCGTCCGTGGCTGGCATGCTCATCGCTGCCCCATCGGCTCCCTGGGCGCGCCGGCCACGACATCACTGGGGTGGCTGGACTGGCACCTGATCGCACGGCCGGGCCGGAGCTTTCCCGAGGGGGTCGGCACTGACCCGAGATCGTGCTCGGAAGGGCCCGTGGGCAGGGACCGGAGAAGCGGATCAACAGCGTCGCAGTTGCGGCGTCCCTGAGCCGAATCGCCCGGCCTGTCGGGGCCCGGTCAACAGAGGAAGTCTAGCACGGGGACCCTCGCAATCGTTATCAGTTCTGCCCACTGACGGGCGGGAACGGTGGGTTTCCGCGGGCGGGTTGGCGGGTGTCACGCAGGGGGAACTGGGCGAGGTGTCCAGTCGGTCAGCGGTCTTCATCCCGCGGTGGGGTGGTCGGGAACGGCTGAACCAGGCAGGCCAGCCCGGTGGCGGCGAGCAGGGTGCCCGCCCAGCCGGCGATGACCTGCGGCCAGGAGGGCCCGACGGTGGTCGCCAGCCCGAGGTCGATCGCCTTCGCCGCGACGATGAGCAGGGCGATCCCGACGATGATCAGGGCGACGGCGATGAGGTGCCGCGGCCCGATCCCGTGTCGTCTCGTGGTGGTGCTGGCGGGTCTGTCGGGCACCGGGAGTCCTTGGTCGGAGTGGCTACTGGTCGGGCAAGCATAGGGTAGCGGAGTCAACCGACCGCTCTCACGGTGCAGGTGATGGACGGACACTCAGAGACCCCGGACGTGTTCGCCGCCGTTGCCCCGCGACGCTCTCGATGGATCATGTCCCCGGTTCAGGCAAATCCACCGGAGGTTCGACGCGCAGATCGCTTCGCGTTCCAGACATTCCCGCTCGCATGGCCGACTACTTGGATCGAAAGCGGCCCAACGAGTGAGCTGGCCTGGAGGATGTCAGCCTCCGATTGGACTGGCAGATCCGCGCCAGTTCCTGGCGCACGTTACTCCACGACCACCGTCACGCGGTGGTACGCGCGGGAGCCGTTAGGGATGTTGTTGCTCTCCTCGTCGCGCTGCGGGTCGCCGCGGCCGTCGACGGCGCGACTCGTGACGCGGTACTCGCCGGGCTGGGCGGGGACGGTCCAGTCGGCTTCCCAGAAGGTCCAGCTGTAGTCGTTGGACGGCTCATAGGTGAAGCGGGTCGGCCGCCAGGTCTGGCCGTCGTCCGGGCTGAACTCGACCGAGCGGATGCCGCGGTCGCCGGCGAAGGCGCGGCCACGGAACGTGACGGTGGTGCCGGGGGCGACGCTGTCCCGGAAGCGCCGCCCGCTGATCTGGGGGGCAAAGAAGTCGCTCCGGGTCCAGGGCTCGAAGTTCGGTCCCCAGCCCTGCTGCTCGTAGAACCCCTTGGCGTCGTGGTCGACGACCTCGATGCCGGTGATCCACTTGACGCTCTTCTCGCCGAATTGCCCCGTGGTAATCAGCCGGACCGGTCCGCCGTGCTTCTGTGGCAGCGGCTCGCCGTTCATCTGCCAGGCCAGCATCGGGCCGTCATTGCGCGCCCGGTCGATGCTGTAGGAATCGGTGAAGCCATCGGCGCCGTAGAGCTTGACCTCGACCGCACCCTCCCGGATGCCCGTCTCGCCGAGGACGGTCCGGAGCCGGACGCCCGTCCAGACGGCATTGCTGAACAAACCTTGGCCGATGTTGTTGGAGATGCACATCAGCGTCGTCTCCTGCTCCAGCCCCGCAAGCTGCTGCAGGTCGTCCAGCGAGTAGGTCCGGCGGCGGTTGACCAGCCCCCAGACCTCCAGCCGCCAGCGGTCGGCGTTCACACGGGGATCGATGATGTTCTTGGTGACAGAGTAGAACTGGTCGTTGGGCGTGATCGGCTGGATGCCGGCGCCACCGTAGGTGCGGCCGTCGTAGACGAACGTCGTCATGCCCCAGAGGCGGCGGAACAGCGACCACGCTGGCAGCATGATGATGCCGGAAGCGAGGACGGCCAGCACGGCGCGGCGATGGGCGAGCCGGGCAACGGGGATCAGGCGCGGCTCGTCGAGGCCGGGGAGCCGACGGGATGCTGCGGGTGACGGTTCGGGCGTGACGTCGCCCGGCGCGGGCGTGGCGTCGGCTCGAGCGGCGGTGATTGGAACCGCGTCGGTCAGGACGGACGGACCGACGACCGGCTCCTCCGGAATAGACCTCTCCCCCAGCCCTTCCCCGGCTCCAGGATCGCTCCGTTCGGCTGAAGCCTCACTGCGACTCTCCCGTCCCGGAGAGGGGAGCGATGCCGGGTCCGCGATCACGAAAGTTGAATGTGCCGCATGGCTGATCATAGGTGAGGTACGAAGGGTGACGGCGCGGTAGGTGAAGACCAGGGCGGCGCCGTAGGCGAGGTAGCTGAGCAGGTACCAGGCGGCAGTGACGAGGCGGGCGTCGAAGGGCGGCAGGCCGACGTAGCTCGTGACCAGCACCGGCCAGAGAAAGGCTATCGACACCAGCCAGAGGACGAAGGTCACGCCCAGCGCGTAGCCGACCCCGTGCCGGGGGATGTCCCATCGGCCATCGAAGGCAAGCCCGGCCCGGCGCGACCGGCGACTCTCGGCGACCAGCGGGTAGATCAGCCCGACGAGCAGGCCCATCGCCGTCACGCCTTGGATGCCGGAGCGGATGCCCAGCTCCTTAAGGCCGTTGTAGCCGCCGTTGTTCCGCATGATGTCGAGGAAGTAGTCCAGCTCGAGCAGCGGCGCGGTCCGGTCGGGGATGGCTTCGGGTGGCGGGGTGACGCCGAGGTAGTAGCGGCCGGCGACCATGAGCAGCAGCAGGGTGGCGGTGGCAACGAGTCCGGCAATGAGCCCGGCGAGCAGGGTGACGAGACGGCGGGAGAGGGGCATGGCGGTACTCCGGCGGTCGGGCGGCGGCATCGCCAGGGGCATCCAGCGCGGTACGGACGGCGGCGATAGCTGGCGTGATTGAGCCGGGCCCAGGTTGAGGGAGACGGCCGCGTCAACCTGGGCCGTCGTGGGCGGATCACTCCGGATCCGATCGCGCGGTCGTCAGCCGGAGGAGAGCCAGGTACCCGCGGATGACCGCGAAGGCGTGGGCGGAGGTGTGAAAGGGGTACGTGGCGACGACTGGCGATGGATCAGTCCGTCCCGGAGGGGACGGGATCAGACGAGGGCAACCGTGGCCGACGGAACGGCGTTGTCCGCGATCGCCGCGCGGACGACGCGGCCCAGCCGGGCAATGGCGACTTCGAGGTGGTCCGGCGGGAGCCCGGCGAAGCAGAGCCGGATGGAATGGGCGCCGCCGCCGTCGGGGTGAAATGGCGCCCCGGCGATGATGAGGACGCCCGCCGCTGCCGCGTCGCGCTGGATTCGCTCGGCGTCGAGCGGCATCCCGTCTGGCGTGGTCAGGCGAACCCAGAGGTGGAGCCCGCCGGTCGGTGGCGCCCAGGTCGCCGAGCAGGGCGGCAGGTGGCGCTGGAGCGCGGCGGCCATGGCCTCGTAGCGACGACGGTGCTCACGGCGAAGCGCGGCAACGTGGCGATCGTAGTGGCCGCCGGTCATCAATTCGCGCACGATCAATTGGGTCAGGCCCGGACTGGAGATATCCGTCCGCAACCGGACGAGCGCCAATTGCTGGAGGATCGGCTCCGGCGCCAGTAGCCAGCCAAGCCGGAGCCCGAGCGCCAGTACCTTGGAGGCGCTGCGGAGGTGGATGACGATGCCGGCATCGTCCAGTTCCCGCAAGGTCGGCGGCGAGGCTGGCGTCCCATGGAACGGCAGCTCGCGGTAGGGGTCGTCCTCGATGATCGGGATGCGATGGAGCCGGGCGAGGCGGAGCAACTCGCGCCGGGTCGGGAGGGACATCGTCCGGCCGGTCGGGTTCTGGAAGGTGGGGTTGGTGTAGATGAACTTGGGGGCGTAGCGGACGAGCAGCGTCTCCAGTTCCTCGGCCCCGCCCCGCTCGATGTCCCAGCCAACGAGCGTGGCGCCGGCCGAGCGGAAGGTCTGGATGGCGCCGAAGTAACCGGGCCGGTCCATGACGACGACGTCGCCCGGGTCGAGCAGGCAGCGGGTGACGAGATCCAGGCCCTGCTGCGTCCCGGAGATGATCATCACCTGGCCGGGCTCGGTTCCGTGGCGGGCGGCGATCTCGGCCCGGAGACCGGGATCACCTTCGATCGGGCTCAGTCCGAGCGCGGCGCCGGCGTGCTGGCGGAGCACGTGATCAGTGACCTGCCGGAACGTCTCGACGGGGAAGATGTCGAGGGCGGGCCGGTTGATCGAGAGGACGACGGCGCCACGGTCCGCGACGTTGATGATCCGGTGGAGACCGGGGTCGAGAAAGCGGCGGGCGCCGTGGGCGAGCTTGCCTTGCCAGGCAAAGGCCGGCTGGTCGGGTCCGGGCTCCGTTCCGCCGACGACGAAGGTGCCACGCCCCACCTGACCCCGGACCAGCCCGCGGGCTTCGAGCTCGCGGTAGGCGGCCATCACGGTCGTCCGGCTGACGCCGAGCGTCACCGCCAGCTGGCGCTCGGAGGGCAGCCTGGTCCCGAGGACGATCTCGCCACTCGCGATCGCCCCGACCAGCCGGTCGGTAAGCTGGCTGGCGAGTGACCCTGTATTGGTCCGGTCCAATTTCGCGCTTATGGCATCCATCCCGGCCATCATGGGACAACTCGGGCGTTCGCGCAACGACCAATCAGCAATTGGATCTGTACGCTCTGTGGATGGCTGTCTACGCTGGCGACTCAGGTGGACATGTGCGGTGTCCTTCAACCGGATCGGAAAGCGGGCAGGAGCGGGGATGAACGGCGAGGCGTTCCTGGCGGTAGTGCTGTTCTCGGTGGCGATGAGTGCCACGCCGGGCCCGAACAACGCGATGCTGATGGCGTCGGGCGTGAACTTCGGGTTCCGGCGCAGCCTGCCCCACCTGTTCGGCGTCACCGCCGGCGTCGTGGCGATGCTGCTGGCGGTAGGGCTGGGTCTCGGCGCCCTGTTCGAGCGGTGGTCGGCGCTGCACGTGGTCCTGCAGGTCGTCGGGGCGGGGTACCTGCTGGTGCTGGCCTGGCGGCTGGCCCGGTCGGGCGGGCTCGGGGCGGCGTCGGCCCGGGCGCAGCCGATGTCGTTCGCGGGCGCGGCGGCTTTCCAGCTGGCCAACCCCAAGGCATGGGTGATGACGATCTCGGCGGTGACGGCCTATACGCCGCCCGATCACTTCGCGCTGAATCTGCTAATCGTCGCCGCGACGTTCGCGCTGGTCGGTCTGCCGAGCACCGGCATGTGGACGGCGTTCGGTGTGGCGCTGCGGCGGTGGCTGCGGGAGGAGGGGCGCATCCGGCGATTCAACTGGGCGATGGCGGCGCTGCTGGTGCTGTCGCTGATCCCGGTACTGCTCGGGTAGGGGCCGGGATGCGGTCGACAGGACCTTAGGGATCATGTGTTGGGGAAGGCGCCATCCCGGTACCCGGGCAGGGATCAGAGAAAGATCAGGCTCGCCAGCAGGAGGACGAAGACGACGAGGACCGCCGGGGCGATCCAGAGGGCCAGTCGGGAACTCCATATCTGCTGCTCGCGAGTGACCACGGCTCCGGGCGGGAGCGGCTTCGCCGCCTTGCGCTGATACCAGACCGTGAACCAGGTGACGGCGCCTACCATCAGGGTGGTCGAGAGGGCTGTCTCCCACGTCGGATAGATCGCGATGACGATGGCGATCGCCACGACGGCCAGGACGATGTTGAACAGCACCGGGTGGTGCTGGTGCCAGCGCGTGATCATCCGGTCCTCCTGCCGCTGGTCCCGGCTCTGTCTCTGTCACCCCCAGGCAGGTTGGCTGGGTTCATGACTGAATGGCGGGCCACGGCCCTGATTGAGTCGCGCACGCTCGGTACCGGATGATCGAGTTCCAGTCCCACATCGCCGATCTCGGCGTGGGCGCGCTGGCACCCCGCCAGGTCGCGGGCCGATCAGGACGGGTGGAACCCGGCGGTGCGGAGGCGTTCCCGGAGCTGATCGAGCGCGTCCCCCGTTCCGCTGACGGGTCCGGGCAGGCTGACGACGACGAGGCCCTCCTTGCCCGGCAACGGGTGCGCGGACAGGCCGGCGGAGCGAGCCACGCTGACCAGCTCCTCCGCCTGCGCCGGGTCGTCCGGGCGGAGAGTGACGGCGGGACCGAGGCGGACGCGGCGGAACCGGTTGGCCCAGTCGCCGAGGTCGGCGGTGACGGGCTCGGGCAGGGTGCGGCGGGATTGCCGGGTCAGGAACTCCGTCACCTGGGCCGGCTCGAACCCGGCCGCCAACGCCCGGCCAAGGGCCGCTTCCGACAACCGCCAGGTGCTGATCTCGCCGAGCGCGACCGGGTCGGCGAACAGCAGCAGCGACCAGACCCGGACCGGGGACGGGTGGCGTAGCCGGACGGTGCCGTCGGGGTCGATCGTCAGGGCCGGCTCGTTGCCGGCTCGCGGACCCGTGGAGGGTTTGCCGGGAGGTGCAGCGCCCGCGGGACGACGCTGGTGGTCGGCCGGTGCCGCGGCGCGGACGCGGACCATCGGGCGGTCGCGGGCGCCTGGGGCTGTCTCGACGTCATGGAACCAGGTCAGCGCGGTGGTCAGCGCGGTCGTGATCGCGGCGGCGATGGCGGCGCGGCGGCGGTCGGGCTCGGTCGGGCCGGAGTACCCGGCCTGCGCGGCGGCGAACGTGTCCCCTAGGATGTCGGGGTCGGCGGCGGCGATCCACTCAGCCAACTCGTCGATTGGGTACCAGGGCCCCTGGTCGTTCTGGTCCTTCCCGTTTCGCCCATCGGCCCTGGCCGTCGGTGACGTGGTCGAGTCGGCGGGCGCGGCGAGCCGGCCAAGATGGCCCGTCAGGCGGCGGCGAAACCCACGCCAGTCAGCACCTTGGACGGTCAGGTCGGAGCGGGCAGCGCCCTCGGGCCAGCCGTCGGTCGTCAGCCAGCGGTTCTTGAGGGCGGCGGTCTGATCGGGGAAGGAGCGGTCGCGCCAGGCCCGGATGGCGGCGGTCGGACCGAGGGCGGGACCATGGGGACCATCGACGGTGCCGAGCACGCCCTCGGCCCGGCCGAGTTCAACCAGGAACGCGAGGTAGCCGGCCGGGGGCGTGTCGGTCCCGTGCCACCAGAGGCGACTGTTCAGCCACCGCAGCCAGGGACGAGGGAGCGCGTCGACGGTGGAGACGGCTGGGGCATCGGCGCTGCCGAGGGCGCGGGCGAGGGTGAGCAGGTCCCAGGCGAGGGCGTCCGGCGAGCGCCAGGGCAGGGCGTCCGGGGACGGGGTCGCGTCGTCGGGGACGGGGTCCAGCGGGGCGAGGTCGGTCACGGGCGCGGCGCCGGGGTCGCGGATCTCGGCCGGGACGAAGAGGTGCCGGCCGCCGTCGGCGTCGTAGGTGTGCCAGAGCAGCAGGCGGGATTCCAGGTCGGACAGCGTGGCGCGCAACTTCAGCTGGGCGGCGGCATCATCCGGGTCGGCGTCCAGCCCGGCGGCGGCGATCGCGTCGGCGAGCGGTACGGTGGGGTTGCGGCTCCCGTTCGTCGCTTCGTCAGCGGCGGGCGTGGGGACGTCCTCGGGGGAGCGCGGCGTCAGGACCGCGTCCCAGAGGCGGGTCGCTTCGCGGCGGTTGGTCAGGCCGCGGACGACGGTGGCGCGGCGGTCGGGATCGGAGACACCAGCGGTGATCCGGGCGATCAGGTCGTCGCGGCGGTAGAGGCCGGGGATGGACCGGAATCCCCAGTAGCCGGCCGCCTCCTCCAGCTCCGGGTCGTCCATCAGCGTCAGCAGCGTCGGGAGGGGCCGGCTGCTCAGGTCGCCCAGTTCGCGCTCGTCGCGGACCCGGCGGAACAGCTGGCCGATCTCGATCGGGAGGAACAGGCGGGGAACGGCACCGATCGGCAGGGGATCATCGTCGCTTTCGCGGGCGACGATCCCGACCCGGTAGAGGCGGGCGGCGATCTCGTGGGTCGTCGCCTCGGACTCGCCGAGGCGGCGGGCGATGTCCGCGACGGCCATCGCGGCGTCACCGGACTGGGACAGCAGCGTGACCAGCGACTGCTCGCGATCGTCCAGGCGGTCCCACGCGTCGCGGCCGCCGCGCACGTCGGTCATGGTCCGGTAGAGGGCGCCGACGAGGCGATGCTTGGGGCCGGGGGTGGAGCCGCCGGGGACGCGCCAGAACCGGGCGATCCGAGTCAGATCGTCGCCGGAGCGGCCATTGAGGCGACCAAGCAGGTTGCGCGCCATGTCCGTCCCCTCCGTTCCCGCGCCGATCGCCAACAGTCCGTGTCGTTCCCGAAGTATAGGAAGCCACGCGCGTTGCCGGAGCCGGCGAGCCAGGTGGGACGCTCAAGGTTGATGACCGGGGATGACGGACAGGAGCTCGTCACGGTGGGCAAGCGCGTGGCGGATGCGCGCCCAGCGGCGGAGGGTGTCGCCGAAGCGGACGTAGCGCAGGGCGTGGAGCAGGGCCGCGGCGAAGATGGCGTCGGTCCGGACGGTGGCGGGGTCGACGATGCAGGCCTGATAGAAGGCGGTCGCCAGGTCCTGCCGGAAGACGAGGTCCTCGGTCAGGAAGGTAGTGATCAGCGGGTAGCCGGCGTCGAGAACGGTCGGGCCGGTGCCGGCGTGGTCCCAGTCGATCAGCGTGAACCGGCCGCCGGGCGACTGGATGACGTTGGCCAGGTTGACCTCGCCATGGACCAGACCTGTAGGCCCCTCCGCGACGACGGCCAGCGTCTCGACGAGGGCGCGGAAGTCGCTGGCGAACGGGTACGCCGCGGCCTGGGCGGTCAGTTCCTGGATTGTGTCGCGGACCGGAATGCCATAGGGATGCGGGAAGGCCGTGTCGGCGTTGAGCGCGGCGACGATCCGGCCGAGTTCCGCCCAGGTCTCCGGGGTATCCGGTGGGCGGTCGCCGGGGATGTGCTCCATGACGGCGTGCGTCTGCCCCGCTGCCCGGATGAAGCGGGCGTCGGATCGAGCGTGGAGCAGGCGTGGTGCGGGCACGGTTCCCCGGGCGGCGAGGTGGTCAAGAATGCTGAGGCGGCGGTCGATCTCCCCATCACCGGGCGAGACGAGGCCAAGGGCGGCGTGGTCCTCGTATACCTTCAGGATGAATGCGCCCTGATCGGCCCGGATCGCGATGGTCCGCCGCCCGGCGCCCGCCTGCAGGGTCGGGCCGATGCGGACCGAGGTCAGCGGCCAGTGCCGGGACAGAAGCGCCGGGAAGTGATCGGTCATTCGTGGTCCTGTCGACGGCGATCGCCTGCGCTCGCCGGGGAGCCGGGAGGGCGGAGCGAGGTGCTGGCACCAGGGGTCAGCATGGCGTCATGGTGAGGCATGACGCCCGGGCAACCAACTGGACACGCAGGACATCCGCGATTCCCGGGACCATAGTTGACAGGACAGATGATGGACAGCCTGCGTCCGCTGCCCTGATCCATCGGGCCAACCACGGACGCTGACCGCACACCCGGTGGATGGTCAGACCGTTAATCAGGAGTGGCCGTTGAGCCGGAACGACAAACGCCGATACCACCCCACTGCCATCCTCGTCCTGGTCGTGACGCTGCTCTCGGCGACGTGGCCGGTGGCCGGGGCGCGACCCGTCGGCGCCCAGCCGTCCCCGGAGCCGATGCTCTACCTCGCGCTGGGCGACTCGTACGCCTCCGGACAGGGGCTGGATGACCGGGGCCCGTGCCGCCAGTCGGACGAGGGATACCCCTATCACGTGCGGGACGGGTTGCCGGTCCCGGCGGGGATGCGGCTGCTGGCCTGCGGCGGGACGACCGCCCGCCCGAACGACATACCCGGCGAGGACCTGATGACGCAGGTCGCGGCGGCGTGGGAGTCGATGGACCGGGCGCCGGACCGGATCGCGCTGGTCACGATTTCGGTGGGGATCAACGACTTCCAGGTCGCTGACGAGCTGCTCGGCCGGTTGGCCGACCCCGACCGAACCTATGACGAGTTCACGGCGTGGGTGGACGCGGTCCTGCCGGAGACGGCGGGGTGGGTAGGGCTGGCGATCGACGAGTTGCTCGTCTCGCCGACCGCGCGGATCGTGCTGGTGACCTACCCGAACCCGGTGCCGTGGACGGCCGCGCAGTGTGAGGCGGACGACTGCTACCGGCGGGCCAGCTACGTGTTCGACCGGCTCAACGCCATGATTACGGCAGAGGCCGATCCGGCCTTGCCCGGCCGCGACCGGGTCGCGGTGACGACCGGACTGGCGGAGCGGTTCCGCGGCCACGATTGCCTGGCGGTCGTGGCCGGCTCGTGGTTCCAGACGCTCGGGTCGCTGGCGGCCAGCGGGCTGGACCTCGGGGAGTTTCTCGGCGTGGATTGGTCGGTCGGCGACTGCGCTCACCCCAACGCCGACGGCGCCAGGGTCATCGCGGAGGAAGTCCTCGCCGCCGCGGCACCGTTGCTGGCGGACGCGACCGGGACCGTCATGGCCGGGTAGCGCAGGATGATTGGGACGATGCGGGTCGGACATGCCCGCATCGGGTGGGACGATGGTCGGCAGGCGAGCGGCACCATAGGCGTCGCCGGAATTGCCCGGAGGGACCGACCATGATGAGCGATCCACACACAATCATCCCGGCGGCATCCGCGGACATCCTGCGATCGGAGACGCTGGCCCATGTGGCGACGATTGGACCGGGTGGCGAGCCACAATCGACGCCGGTCTGGTTCACCTCGGACGGCTCCCGCGTCCGGATCAGCCAGGTCGAGGGGCAGCAGAAGCTGAAGAACCTGCGCCGGGACCCACGGGTGGCGATGTCGTTCGTCGATCCGGACGACCCGGGCCGCATTATCGAGGTGCGCGGCCGGGTCGAGCGAGGGAAGCCCGACCCGACCAAGGTGA
The DNA here is from genome assembly GCA_035944555.1 of Thermomicrobiales bacterium. Classification (GTDB taxonomy): domain Bacteria; phylum Chloroflexota; class Chloroflexia; order Thermomicrobiales; family UBA6265; genus CADCWK01. The sequence continues at coordinate 140,612 of DASZAY010000024.1, read as the reverse complement.
TGCCTCGCGAGCTCTCGCTGCGCTACCTCGGCAACGAATCGTTCGCCGGCGTGCCGGGGGAGCATGCCATGGTGGTGATCGTGCCGGAGCATGTCACCACGTTCGACGCCAACGCGATGGGGTAGCGTGCCGGTCACGCCGGATCGACCGGTCCCAGGCGCCGGTCCGGCGCGGGAGCGATCCCGCGCCGGACCGGTGTGTGGATCAGGCGTTTTCCTGCAGGATGCGGTCGCCATCCTCCTGGGCGTTTTCGAGGGTGGTCGCGGCGTCCTGGTTGCCCTCCATGAACAGCTGGAGGTTCGGGATCAGCGCGTCGGTCTCCATCGGGGCGTAGCCCGCGACGGCCGGCCGGGTGACACCGGTCTCGATGGCGGTGACGACCGGCCCGACGTAGGGGTCCTCGGTGAAGACCGGGTCCTGCGCCGCCGTGCGGTTGCCGGGGATGTTCTTGCTGGTCGTGCCCCACATCGTGGCGTTGGTCACGTCGGCCAGCCACCACTTCATGAACGCCCAGGCCGCGTCCTTGTTCTCCGAGCCTTCCGGGATGGCAAGCCCGAAGCCGCCGACCGCGGCGCCCTGGCCGCCACCGGGGCCGGTAACCGGCGGGACGACGCCGAAGCGGAGGTCCGCGCCGTACTTCTGGTAGGTCGAGATCATCCACGGGCCGGTGTAGTGCATAGCGACGCGGCCGGTGACGAAGACGTCCTGCCCCTCGGCCAGCCCGGTGTCGAAGCCGACCTCGTAGACGCCGGCGTCGAGCAGCGACCGCCAGTAGTCGAGGACCGCCAGGCCGGCGTCGCTGTTGAAGGCGGTCTGGGTGTTGTCCTCGTTGAGCATCTGGCCGCCGGCCTGGCGGAGGTACATGCTGAACAGGCCGACGTCGCCGAGGGCGAACCCGGCCCGCTGGAGCGCGCCACCGCCATCACGGACGGTCAGCGCCTGGGCGGCAGCGGCCAGCTCTTCCCAGGTGGTCGGCGGCTGGAGGCCAGCCTCCTCAAGGTGGGCGGCGTTGTAGAAGAGGGCGCGGGCGTCGACCGTCAGCGGCAGGCCGTAGAGCTGCTCCTCGTTGGTCATCTCCAGCAGCGCCTGCTCGTAGAACTGGGCGCGATCGATCCCTTCCGACTCGAGCCGCTCGTCGATGGCGTGGAGAACGCCGCGCGGGGCGTACTGCGCCGTCTGCCAGCGGTCCCAGATCATCAGGTCCGGCACCTGCCCGGAGGTGGCGGCGGTGAGGAACTTGGTGACCATGTCCTGCTGGACGACGTACTCGACGACGACCTCGGTCTGGGCGGCGTTGAAGGCATCGACCATCGTCCTGACCTGGAGCTCGCCCTCGCCCGACCACTCACCCCAGAAGGTGACGGTGGTGGGGGACTGGCGGGCGGGTGCGGCGGCGGCCGGGGTGGCGTGGTGAGCGGTCGTGGCCAGCGCGGCGGCGGCGGTGGTGCCGGCGGCCAGGCCGGCGAGGCGACGGCGGGACAGGGTGTGATCAGTCATCTGGTGCGTGCTCCGTTGCGTGGGTGCCAGGCATGGCACCGGGGTGGTAGCCGGCGTGGGCTATCGCCTGGTGGCGATGGCCGCCGCGCGGCCGGGCGACCACAGGGGGCGCCCCTACGGTGGCGGGTGAGCGGGCGATCGACAGCAGGATCGTCCCGGTCCTTGCGGCGGCCGTCATGGTGGCGGGCGGGCGGCCTCCTTCGTCATCGGGCCAGCCATCACAGGCCGAGCCGGTGGGCGGTGGCGGCGAATTCCAGCAGCGCGGCCTGGTCCAGCAGCCAGGCGTTGGCGGGGGCCGGCTGATGCCCGCTCCAGTCCCGGTTCATCAGCCCGTTGGCGTCCCGGACGCGACCCCAGCCGAGGCGCGTGAAGTCGAGCATCGCCCGCACGTAGGTCGGGTCGGGCTCGGGGTCGACGTCGAGCAGGGCGATGTAGCCGCGGAACAGGATGCTGTTGAACCAGGGGTCGGTCGGCCACAGGCGGACGCCCGTTGCCTCGTCGCGGGTGGCGTCCGGGGCGAAATGGGCGAAGGCGTCGCGGGCCAGCGTCCGGGCCTCGTCGAGATACGCGGCGTCGCCGGTGGCCCGGTAGAGCAGCGCGAAGGCATGGAGCGGGGTGCCGGAGTTGTAGGTGTAGGTCGCCCGGTCGATCGTCCCGTCATCCTTGAGGGCGTCGAGGTAGACGCCGGTGTCCGGGTCTCGGAGCTGCCGGTTCCAGTCGAGGATGCGGACGACCCAGTCGAGGATCTGGCGGTCGCCGGTCTCCTCGTAGAGCAGCATGCCGAGGACGGCGGCCGGGCCGTTGGAGCAGGCGTTCTTGGTCGTCCTGTCGTTCTGGCGCCAGTAGATGCCGCCGCCCATCGTGTCGTCCCAGCCGGACAGCGACAGCTCCCAGGTCAGGTGGGCGGCGTCGAGGAATCGCTGCTCGCGGAGGTGGCGCCAGGCGAGGACGCCATCGATGCCCAGCCACTGGTTGTCGTCGTAGTAGATGTCGCCACCGCCGAGGGCCCGGGGGAACGAGTCGTAACCGGCGGGGTCGGTGTCGGTGTTGAGGTAGGCGCCCATCACATCGAAGACGGCGCGGAAATCGTCGTCGGCCGACGGGCCGATCCCGGCGATGGCGCGGGCGTTGGCGCCCGACAGCAACCCGAGGATTGGCCAGAGATCGGCGATCTCCTTGCCGCCGTCCCGGATCCGGGACGGAGCGTGCTCCAGGTAGAGGCCGGAGTCCGGGGCGCGGTAGTGCCGCTGGATGGTCGCCCACATCTGCTCGACCATCTCCGCCCAGGGGGTGTCAGGCAGGGCGGTGCCGGTGGGCGTGGCCGGGGAACTGGTCGAGCCGGAGACGGTCATGCGCGGTTCTCCCTCTGGCGACGATCGGATGGTGACGAGCGAGCGCCGCCTGTCACTCGTGAGGTAGGGGCGGTCACAGGTCCAGGTGATGGGCGGTGGCGGCGAACTCGAGGATGGGTGCCTGATCGAGCAGGCGGGCGATCAGGGCCGGGCCGGTACTCTCCTGGCTCCAGTCGGGGAGGACGAGGCCGTCCTCGTCCCGCGCCCCGGACCAGCCGAGGCGGAGGTAGTCGAGCATCGAGCGGGCGGGCGCGAAGCCGTCCTCCGGGTCCGGCGAGACTTCGGCGAGGGCGACGAAGCCGCGGAACAGGATGCTGTTGAACCACGGGTCGGGCGGCCAGACCCGGACGCCGAGCGTGTCGGCGGTGGCGGTGCCGGCCGGAGCGAAGTGGTCCCAGGCGGCGGTGGCCAGCGAGCGGGCCTCCTCCAGGTACGCCTCGTCGCCGGTGGCCCGGTAGAGCAGGGCGGCGGCGTGCATGGGGGTGCCGGTGTTGTAGGTGAAGGTCCGGTCGTCGATGGTGCCGTCCAGCCGGATGTGGTCGAGGTAAACGCCGGTCGCCGGGTCGCGGAGCTGCCGGACCCAGTCCATGATCCGGACGGCCCAGTCCAGGTACTGCTGATCGCCGGTGGCGTCGTGGAGCAGCATCGCGAGGACGGCGGCCGGGCCGTTGGAGCAGGTGTTCTTGGTGACGCGGTCGTTCTCCTGCCAGAAGATGCCGCCGCCGAGATCGTCCGACCAGCCGCTGATCGCGAACGCCCAGGTCGTGGTGGCGAGGTCGAGGTGGCGCTGCTCGCCGCTCAGGCGCCAGGCGTAGACGGCGTCGATCCCGAGCCACTCGTTGTCGTCGTAGAACTTGTCCCCACCACCGCGAGACCGGGGATAGGAGTCGTAGGCAGGCGGATTGGAGCTGGCGTCGAAGTACTCGCCGAGGTGGTCAGTGATGGCGGCGAGGTCGGTCATGGCGTCCGGTGAGGTGCCGGCCTCGGCGCGGGCGCGGAGCCCGGAGAACAGCGCGCAGACCGGCCAGAGGGTGGCGATGTCGTTGTCCTGGCGCGGCGTGCGCTCCAGGTACTGGCCGATCCGCTCGTGCCAGAGCTGTTCCCGGATGGTGGCCCACATCTCCTCGACCATCTCAGACCATGGGGTGTCCGCCAGCGCGGCGGCCGGCGTGCCGCCGGGGATGCCGATCGGGGTGGTCGCCGGTGTGCCGGCCTGGGCGCTAGAGCGAGTCGTAATGGCGATGGCCGGCAGGGCGGCGGCTGTGGTGGCGAGGAGGTGGCGGCGGGACGTTGTTCCCCGGATCGCCGTGGGGGCGAGCAGACCTCGCCCCCCGGTCCCCTCTTCGGCTCCGGTTCCGCTCACTCCGCGCTGACGCGCCGCGTGCGTCTCCACCGGCCCGGAGAGAGGGAGAACGCTCGGTTCGGAGCTGGCGCCCGGGCACGTTCGCTCCCGGCCGGACGGAGCAGATAGTCGATCGGGGAGCTGCATGGCGTACCTCCTCGTACGGGTGCGGCGACAGCGACGGGATCTCGGCGGCGCCGCTACTTGTTGCCGGTGAAGGCGATGCCCTGGTTGAAGTAACGCTGGGCGTAGACATAGAGGGCGATCATCGGCAGGGTCGTGATGACGGAGGCGGCCATGAGCGGGCCGAAGTCGGTGCTGTTGTTGTAGGTAAAGGCGGCGAGACCCATCTGGACCGTGGCGAGGTCGGGGTCGTTGAGGACGACCAGCGGGAACAGGAAGGCGTTCCAGCCAGCCTGGAAGGTGAAGATGGCGAGGGTGGCGAGGGCGGGCTTGCACAACGGCAGGTAGATCTGCCAGAAGATCCGCATCTCGGAGGCGCCGTCGAGCCGGGCGGCCTCGCCCAGGTCCGACGGGAGCGTCAGGAAGAACTGGCGCATCAGGAAGACGGCGAAGACGCCGGCCGCGCCGGGCAGGATGACGCCGGCGAGGGTGTTGAGCAGACCGAGGCCACCCTGACCGACGATGTCGTTGCCGCCGAACAGCGGGAACGAGCGCAGGATGATGTAGGTCGGGATCAGGGTGACCACGCCGGGGATCATCATGCTGGAGAGCAGGACGCGGAACAGGATCGTCCGGGCCGGGAAGTTCAGCAGGGCGAAGGCGAAGCCGGCCAGTGAGCCGAGCAGCAGGTTGGACGCGACGCCGATGCCGGCGATCAGGAAGGTGTTGAGGAAGTAGCGGCCGAAGGGGACCGTCTCGAACGCCTGGCGGTACTGGTCGAAGGTGATCGACGTCGGGATCCACTGGATCGGGTCGGTGAAGACCTGCGAATCCGGCTTGAGCGACGTGCTGACCGACCACAGGAAGGGCAGCAGGAAGATCGCGCCGAAGACGATCAGGATCCCGTAGTAGAGCGTCTCGCGGATGACCGCGCCGGTCGTGATGCGCCGCTTGCGGTAGGGCGTGCCGTAGCCGGGGATCTCGTGGGCGGGCCGGGGCGTCGTGGTCGGAGGCGTCGTCGCGGCCATGCTGCTGGCTCCTGTCCGGTACTCCCCGCTCCATGCGGTGGAGTGGGGCGATCGATCGGGGGGGTGAGCGATCCGGGCTAGATGTAGATCTGCTCGCGGTTGATGCGGAGCTGGATCAGGGTGACGGCGAGGATGACGATGAAGAGGATCAGGGCCTGCGACGACGCGTAGCCCATGTCCAGCCGGGTGAAGCCGGCCTGGTAGATCCGGTAGACGGGCGTGAGGGTCGCGTAGCCGGGGCCACCCTGGGTCATGACGTAGGCCTGGTCGAACAGCTGGAAGGCGCCGATCAGGGTCACGGTCAGGACGAACAGCGTCGTCGTCCGGAGCATCGGCCAGGTGACGTCGCGGAAGACCTGGAGGCGACTGGCGCCATCGAGCCGGGCCGCCTCGACGAGGTCCTGGGGGACACCCTGCAGGCCGGCGAGGTAGATGATCATGTTGCCGCCGATGCCCTGCCAGAGCGTGACGATCACGACCGAGATCAGGGCGGTCTGGGTGTTCGCCAGCCAGGCGGGGCCGTCGATGCCGACGTAGGCGAGCAGCTGGTTGACGACGCCGAAGTCGCGGTTCAGTAGCCAGACCCAGACCGTAGCGGCGGCGACGGGCGAGGTGACGACGGGCAGGTAGTAGATGGCGCGGAACAGCGTCACACCGGGACGCTTCCGGTTGAGCGCCATCGCCAGCAGGATCGAGAGGATGAGCATGACGGGGACGTACATGGCGCTGTAGAGCAGGATGTTCTGGAACGAGCGATGGAACAGCGTGTCGGTCAGGAGACGGCGGTAGTTCTCCAGCCCGACCCACTCGGGCGGCGTGAGGATGTCGTAGTCGGTAAAGGACAGGTACAGGGCGGCGAAGGCCGGCAGGATGACAAAGATCGAGAACAGGATCAGGACCGGGGAGACGAAGACCAGCCCCATCCGGGCCTGGACGCGACCGTAGCGGGCGTTCTGCCCGGTCCTGGCGGTGGGATCACTGCCCGGCTGGCCGGTGAGGGCCGACGGCTGTCCAGGCGTGGGAGTCGGGGCGGCGACCTGGGCCATGATCGGTGTGACCTTCCTGCGGGTCCCATCGGCGGGAACCGGCTCACCCGGGCGGCGCTGGCGCCACGGCGGGTCCGGCAGGGGCGACGTCGACCGTGACGTCACCGGGTGGGTGTGACTGACTGGCGGTCAGGATAACAAGCATGTTGATATGGGTCAACATGTCATTACATGCCGCGGCGTCGTGGGGAGGATGGAGAGGCGTCAGCGGGCGGCGGTGGCCGGGATGAGATCGAAGGGGATGGCGACATGGTGCGGGGTGGGCGGGGCCACCGTCCGGTCCTGCCGGGCGGCGATCTGCCCGGCGATCAGCGCGACCGCGGTCTCGCCCATCTCCCATTGGCGCTGGCGGACATGGAGATAGGCGTAGCCGCCCAGCCGGTCGGGCGGAGAGTCGAAGCAGGCGACGACCACGCCGGACCGACCGAGGGCAGCGAGTTCCACCTCGACCAGGCGCGCCAGCGGGTACTCGCAGGCGAGGACGGCGGTCAGGTCCGGGTTGGCGCGGAGCCAGGCGCGGATGCGCTCACGGTCCTCCGGGTTCTCGCGCTCGAAGAGGTGACCGGGAAGCGTGCTGGACATCGTTCGGAGCGATTCGTCGCGGCGGCTGTCGATGCCCCGGGCCTCCAGTGCGGCGAGGAAACCCAGCCAGCGATCCTGGATGCTGGAGGTGTGTTCCGGGGAGGCCGTCACGAAGCCGATCGTGCGGTGCCCGTCGTCGAGCAACGCGTCGGTCAGCTTGTGGGCCGCGGCGAAGTTGTCGGTCGCGACGGACGCCACGGCGATGCCGGGCAGGCGGCGGTCGATCAGGACGACCGGGAAGCCATCCAGCACCAGCCGGAGCAGGTCGTGGTTGTAGTACTCGCCGTGGATCGGGAAGACGATCAGCCCGTCCACCCCGGTCGCGGCGTAGGAGGTGATGGCCGACGCCTCGACTGTGGCATCACCGACCGTGCGGCGGAGCAGGAACTGGTAGCCACGGGCGCCGCAGGCGTGCTCGATCGCCCGGAGCAGCTCGGCGCCGTAGACATCGTCGATGTCCGGGACGATGAAAGCGACCCGGATCGGCGGCCGAGGGCGGGCCGGCACGGGGCCGGGCGCCGGCCGGGGCGCCGCGTCGTCCGGACCCGCGGGTGTGGTGTCGGGGTGGGAGGTAGGCGAATCGACCCCCGGCAGGGTGTCGCTGACGAACGTTCCCCGGCCGCGTGCCCGGACGACGAACCCCTGCTGCCCGAGCAGCTGGAGGGCTCGCTTCGAGGTGATCCGGCTGACCCCGAACTGCTCGGCCAGTTCATGCTCCGACGGCAGCCGGTCGCCGGGCCGAAGCTGGCCGTCGCGGATGCGGTCGAGCAGATACTGGCGGATCTCTTCGTACAGGAGCGCCACGGGCCATGTCTCCGGGGTCGGTTCCACGATTGGTATATCAGCATACCATTTGCCCGGTCGCGGTGTGAGACGGACGCGGGGCACGGTCATGACCGCATGTCGGAGGGCACGGTGAACGCGCGGAGATCGATCCCGGGTCGGTCCATGAGGACTCGTCGCCGGAGCCTTGGTCTCATTCACCGGGACAGTTCTCCAGTGATCGTGCCAACCCGCCGGGGTGTCCGGACACCGGGGATGTCACACATTGCCCCCTGAAATCTGTATCTCTATGTAGAGGGTTGGAGATTAGAACAAATGATCTAGTCTTGTTCTCTCGATTGGAGGGTCTGGCTGGCAGGCGCTGGCTGGACGGTCCTGGGCGAATCGATCGGGCGTCGTCCGGCAGCGGGCGGCGCGATGGTGACATGACGGTGGGAGGTCGGAACGGACGGGAGACAGCGCGAGATGGCACGACCGGAGACGGACGAGGACGACGAGCGGCTCATGGCCCGGGAGCGGACGCGGCAGGCGATCGCCCGGGGCGACTACGCCGGGCTGATCGCGCCGGGGCTGCAGAAGGTGCTGGCAGCGGCGGCGGTCGCCGGAGACGGCGGGCAGGGCGACGCGATCGCCGCCCTGCGCTACGCGATGTACCGGTTGCTGGCCGAGGAGGAGGACCCACGGCAGCTGGCCGGCAACCTGACCAAGGTCGTCAACTCGCTCCGGCTGGCCGTCCGGGCCAGGCAACCGGGTGCCGATGCGGCCAGTGCCTTCCAGCTGGCCCTGGCGGATCAGCTGATGACGATGGGACTGGGTGCCGTGGACGGCCACGCGCCTATCGGGAGTGAGGTGATCGACGGAGGGCCGCCCGGCGACCCGGACGAGGCAGACGATCCTGACGAGGCGGAGGAGCGGGACGACGGAGGGAGCGCACGATGATCCGGGCGATATGGCCGGGGACCGGGAACGGGATGCCCGTCGACCCACCCGGCGCGGACGGCAACACGGGTGAAGGACGCCGGACCGGGGTGGACCTCGGACCGGCGTCGGCGTATGAGGCGCTGACCCGGCAGATGGTCGAGCAGGTCGTCGACGAGCTGGACGAGATCAAGGGGCGGCTCAACGGGCTGCTCTTCCTCGTCACGGGTGCGGTGATCGTCGACGCCCTGACGCGGCTGGCGGGGTGACGGAGCGGGAGGGGTGGTCCCGGAGCGACAGGGAGGTGCGGGGTGGTGGCGACCGGGACGCCGGACGGTGTGGTCCTGGGTCGGGGGATCCGGATGCTGCTGGACGACCCGGCCCGCTTCTCGGATGTCGTGCTGCCGGAGCGGGCGCTGCGGGGGTACCAGCGGGGTCCGGCGCGGGCGATCGCGCGGAGCATCCGCGACGGCCGCGGTGAGCAGCATGTCCTCGTCTTCAGCCGGCAGGCGGGCAAGGACGAGGTCCTCGCCCAGCTGCTGGCCTGGGTGCTGGTCCGCTACCACCGGCGGGGAGGCAACGCGGTGATGGCCTGCCCGTCGTTCACGCCGCAGGGGACATTGGCCCGCGACCGGCTGCTGGACCGGCTCCGGGCGACGGTGCCGGCCGGGCTGGTCGAGTGAGTGACGACGCGCGACGACTACGTCGTCCGGGTCGGGCGGGCGACGGCGCGGTTTCTCAGCGCCGCCCCCCGGGCCAACGCCCGTGGCCAGACGGCGGACCTGCTCCTGATCGCCAACGAGGCGCAGGACATCTCGCCGGATCGCTGGGACAGCGTCTTCGACCCGATGGCGGCCAGCACCAACGCGACGACGGTCTTCGCCGGCACGACCTGGAGCCGGCAGGGGTTGCTGTCGCGGCAGATGCGCCACCTCGCCGCGGTCGAGGCGACTGACGGGCGGCAGCGGGTCTGGTCGGTGGCGTGGGAGGCGGTCGCGGCTGAGCTCCCGGCCTACGGCGAGCGGGTCCGGGCGCGGATCGCCCAATTCGGCCCGGACCACCCGGCGATCCGGACGGAGTACTGCCTGGAGGAGATGTCCGACGACGGCCAGCTGCTGCCGGCCGCGCGGCGGGCGCAGCTCCGGGGCGACCACCCCCGGCTCCGGCGACGCCCGCCGACCGGGACCCCCGGGGACGACCCGGCGACCCACTACGCGCTGCTGATCGATGTCGGTGGCGAGGACCGGCCCGCCGGCGATGTCCTCGACGCGCCGGGTCCGGTCATGGGCACCGCGAGCAATCGCGGCCGCGACAGCACCGCGCTGACCGTGGTGGCGGTCGCGCCGGGGGAAGCAGGGCAGCCGGACTACCGGGTGGTCGATCGGCGGGTCTGGACAGGGGTCGGGCCGGCCGAGCTGCATGCGCAGCTAGTCGACCTGGCCCGCACGACGTGGCGGGCGAGCGCGATCGTGATCGACGCGACGGGGATCGGCGCCGGACTGGCCGGGTTTCTCGCCGCGACGTTCCGGTCGCGGGTGGGACGGGCCCGGCCGGTCGCGGCGCGCTCGTCGCCGGGGACGCCGGGACAGCCGGTGGTCGTGCCGTTCACCTTCGGGCAGAAGTCCAAGAGCGATCTCGGCTGGGCGCTGCTGGCGCTGATCGACGGCGGGCGGCTCAAGGAGTACGTGGACGATGGGGCGCCGGACACGGCCCGGTTCTGGGCCGAGGCGGCGGCCGTGGAGTTCGAGGTGCTGCCCGGTCCGGGACAGCTGATGCGCTGGCAGGTGCCGCCGCGCCGCGGCCACGACGACCTGGTGACGAGTCTGGCACTGGTCGCGGAGCTGGACCGGTTCCGCTGGCGGTCGCGGGTAGCGACGGGTCGCCCGGACGATGCGTAGCAATCGACTTTCCATTGAGAGGGATGAGCATGGACGACGAGCAGACCGATCACGTCGACGAGGCGGGCGAGCTGACGGCCGGAGCGCCGGAACTCGCGGAGGACACGCCGGAGGAATCGTCCGCCGCCGCTGAACCGGCGGTGGACGATGTGGAGCTGGTGCGGGCATTCGTCCTGGGACACGACGCCGCGCTGGTGCCGGAACTGGTCACGGGTGGGACCGTCGCGGAGGTGCTGTCCAGCGTCGCCGCGGCGCGGGCCGCGTACGCGCGGATCGCGGATCAGGTGCGGGTGGAGGCGCCTGCGGGTCGCGCGACGGCTCCGATCGCGGCGCCGGTCCCGGTGGTGCCGGCGGGCGGGGCGGCGGCGTTCGCGGTCGATCCGGCGACGCTGCCGGCCGGGGAGCTGATCCGGCGGGGGGTGACGGCGGCGCGACGCCCGTAGGTCCTGGTTCGATCAGGCATCCCGGACCGGGGCTGCCTCGCCGACGCGGCCATGAAGGGACCGCGCTCAGGAACAATCTGGTTGACGTGTCCGTTCTGATCCGGTGCTTCGACGTGGGCGGTTGGTCATTCCCTGGCGACATCGTCCCTGAGCCTGGTCCATTGATGACCGGGCATGTGGGTGATCGCTCACGTTCGTCACCGGGCGCGCGTTCGCTTCGGTCCCCATATCCGTCACGACCTGTGAACGCCCCGCTCGACCCGAGCGGGGCTTTCGCTCCCCCTTGATCTGACCAGTCGGCATCATGACCAGGAGACGACAGTCCATGGCCCTGACCAAGATCGAAGCCGCCAAGCTGACCAACGACCTGCTGCTCCGCGGGGTGATCGAGACGATCGTCCGGGAGAGCGAGGTGCTGACCCACCTGCCGTTCACCGACGTGACCGGCACGGCGATCACCTACAACCGCGAGACGACGATGCCGCCCGTCGCCTTCCTCGATGTTGGCGATACGTGGACGGAGGCGACCCCGACCTGGACGCCGGTGACGGCCTCGCTCCGGATCCTCGGCGGCGACGCGGACGTGGACGACTTCCTCCAGAAGACCTACGCCAACCCCAACGACCTGGAGGCGGAGGTGATCGCCAACCGGGCCAAGGCCGTCGCCCACGCGTACAGCGACGCCTTCTACCATGGCTCGGCGGACGCGGGATCCAAGTCGTTCGATGGGCTGGCTCGCCTGGCGACGGCCGGCCAGACGTTGTCGGCTGGCGCCAGCGGCGGCCCGCTGACGCTGGACCTGATGGACGAGTTGGTCGACCGGGTCCGGCCCGGCAAGCCGCACGCGATCCTGCTGAGCAAGCGCAGCCGGCGGTCGCTGAGCGCGCTGCGCCGTGGGTCCGGCAACCTGCTGGAGACGGATGTGGACGCCTTCGGGCGGCGGGCGCTGTTCTACGACGGCATCCCGCTGCTGGTGGACGACTTCATCCGCGATGACGAGACGATCGGCGCATCGGGCCCGGAGGCATCGTCGATCTACGCGGTGCGGTTCGGCTCGGACGGGGTGTCGGGGCTGGAGCATGGCGGCGTGCAGGTCGAGCCGATCGGGGCGCTGGAGAGCAAGAACGCGATGCGCTGGCGGATCCGGTGGTACTGCGGGCTGGCGGTCTACAGCGACCTCGGGGTGGCGCGGCTGACCGGGGTGACGCCGTAGGCCGGAGCCATCGGGGAGATTGCTCCGGACAGGCTGGTGAGATGCGAGCGGTCTCTTCCGGAGCAGACCTCTCCCCCGACCCCTCTCCGGCTCCGGGTCGCTCCAGTCGGCTGAAGCCTCCTTGCGTCTCCCCGGCCCGGAGAGGGGCTCATGTATGTCGCGCTGAAGCGCTTCCTGTGTCATTCCCCAACATCCGGCGGGAAGCCAGGGCACCCCTCTCCGGGCCGGATGACGTCAGGGCCAACTGGGCGACCACGACGCGAACCCGGAGCCGGGGAGGGGGCTGCTCACGACCACGGCGCCCGGCATCCGGCCACGGCGCCAACCCCGCATCCCGCTGACATATCCCGTTCGACCATCCACTGATGCCCCGCCCGGCAGATCGCCGGGCGGGGTTCGTCGTTCCACAACAGCAGTTAGAGCCAGCGTCCAGGAGTCCATATCGCCATGCACCCACGCATCCTCAGCCACCCCGCACTCGACGAGGACGATGCCGCCCGGTTCGCCCGCTACCGCGAGGCGCTGGCCTTCTACGACGGCGACCAGTGGAGCGGGCGACCCGCCCGCGCCGAGCACCGCCTGACGATCAACTACGCCCGGGCTCTCGTCCGGAAGGTCGCGTCGTACCTGTTCCCGGCGCCGGTCACGTTCGCCGTGCCGCCGCGAACTGATGCCAGCCCGACGGCACGGGCAGCGGCCGACGCCGACGCCCACCGGGCCGAGCTGCTCCTCGCCGATCTCGCCGCCCGGCTGGGTCTCGGGCAGCTCGACCTCGACCTCGCCGTCGAGTCGGCGGTCCTGGGCGACGCGGTGATGAAGGTGACGTGGGACGCGGCGGCCGATGCCGGGGCGGGCGCACCCGTCGTCGCGGCGGTCGATCCGGCCGTGATCCGGGCCGCCTGGGCACCGGATGACCCGCGCCGCCTGGTCCGCGTCGAGCACACCTACGGGATGAACGGCGCCGTCATCGCCGAGGTCTTCGGGCTCTCGGCCGAAGACGCCGCTCCGCCGCCCGGGCCGCCCGGGGACGCGGCCAACCCGCCGCGTCCCTCGGTGGTCCGGGATGTCACGGCGGCGCGAGGTCCGGAGATCGGGCTGGACCCGGCGCAGACGTACCAGGTCACCGAGGCGTGGACGGCCACGCGCTGGGAGGTGACCGTCGCCGGGCAGCCGGTGCGTGACGGGACCAACCCGTACGGCTGGATCCCGTACGTCCTCGTCGCCAACGATCCCCGCCCGCACCAGTCGTGGGGGACGTCGGACCTCGTTGATCTCTACGGCGTCTGCCGGGAGATCAACCAGCGGATGAGCACGCTCGGCCGGATCCTCGACCTGTCCGGCGCGCCGATCACCGTGCTTGAGAACGTCGACGGGTCGGAAAACGTCAACGTCGGGCCGGGGGCGAAGTGGGAACTGCCGGAGGGCGCGCGGGCCTACCTACTGAACCTGCTCGATGGCGGCGGACTCGGGCTCCACATCCAGTACATCGACCTGCTCTACCGCAGCCTCCACGACCTCAGCGAGACCCCGCGGACGGCCTTCGGCGACGCCGGCCGCGACCTGTCCGGCGTGGCATTGGAAGTCGAGATCCAGCCGCTGGTCCAGCGGGTCAACCGCAAGCGGCGGGCGTGGGAGACGGCCTTCCAGGCCCGCAACGCGCGGCTGCTCGACCTCTGCGAGCGGTTCGGCGGCGCCGCGATCGGTGGTCACCGGCGGACGGAGACGATCTGGCCGGACCTGATGCCCAGGGACACCGCCGCCGCCGTCCAGGACCAGGTCCGGCTGGTGGCGGCGGGCGTCCGGTCGCGCCGCACCGCGATCGGCGACCTGGGCAGCACCGACCCGGACGGCGAGCTGGACCGGATCGCCGGTGAGCTGCAGCGGTTCGGCGGGCTCTCGGCCGGCTTCGTCGATCGGCTGCCCTGAGCCTACCCGGCCACCTTGCCTCCATTGCGGGGCCCCGACCCGTCGACGACGCGATAGATATGACAGGAGAACAGGCTCATGACCACCCGGCAGCAGTTGCGGGTGACGCTCCGGCGCGCCCTGGAAGACACCAACCTCGAGGCACTCTGGCCCGACGACGCCCTGAACGACGCCCTCGTCTTCGGGATGAATGACTACGGCTCCCGGTTCCCCGCGCAGCGGTCGACCCTCGTGGTGACGGAGGGTGGGACGACCGACTTCATCGTCGCGGCCGTGGCGCAGGGCGGGGGACGGATGCTCCGGCTGATCGACCCGGACGGGCAGGTCGTGCTGCGGAACTGGAGCGACGAGACGCCGCCGCCCGGCACCCAGCGCTGGCGGTGGTGGCAGGGCGCGATCCGGCTGGATGTCCCGGCGGTAGCCGGGACGTGGCGGGTGGAGTACCTGTCCTACCGCGAGATGCCATCCAACGACACCGACCCGGTCGATATCGCCCCGGCCGATGAGCCGATCCTGGTCGCCTTCGCGATGGTCGAGGCGCTGCACCGGCAGGCCCGGGTCGATGCCAAGCGCGGGCTGGCCAGCGGCTACCTCGGGCTGGCGGCCCGGGTCCGGGGCGACGTCGAGCGGCTGATCCGGGCCCGGCAGCGGTCGGTCCGCGGCGGTGTGCTGGCGGCGGCCGAATAGGTGGCCGGCGACGACCGCACCGGACGGGAGGTGATGGATGCCGATCGGATTCACCGGCGGCGACCTCGGCGGGTCGTCCCGGCCCGGCGCGGCCGGGCCGAAGGGCAAGACACTGCCCTCGGGCTGGGCGTCGCCGCCGCCGGCCGTCGTGCCGCCGGTGGCCCCCTGGTCGCCGGTTCGGGAGACCGCCCGGGACATCGGCGTGGCGGTCGCGGCGGTCGTCGCGACGCTGGTCCCGGTCACCGTCGAGGTCTGGGAGACGATCCCGGACGGCCGCGCCTGCCCGGAGTGCGGGCCGTACGACGGCACCCGGTGGGACGAGGGCGAGGGGCCGCAGCCGCCGCTCCACCCCAATTGCCGCTGTCGCCGCGTCCCGCACCACGTCTCCTGGCGCGTCCGCCCGTGAGGCCGCACCACCGACCGATCGATCCCACCCGGAAAGGAGGACCACGATGCGACCCCCAACCCATTCCCCGAATCATCTGCCGGCCCATGACCGGCCCGTGACCGATGACCCCGCGGCGTCCCGCCCGGAGCTGGCCGCGCTGGTCCGGCTCCGGCGCGGCCCGGACCGCCCGGACCCCGACCCATTCCTCCGGGCGCTGGCCGGGGCGCTGGCCGACGCCCGCCGCGACGTCGGCCTGTCCCAGGGCAAGCTTGGCCGCGCGCTCGGGATCAACCGGGCGACGGTGAGTCGGTGGGAGGCGGCCGAGCGGACGCCGACGATCCCGCACCTGCGCCGCCTGGGCCAGCTGCTCGGCCGCCCGGCGGGCCGGATCCTGGACGACGCCGAGGACCGACTGGCCCGCGACGACCACCCCGGCACGACACGGCACGACGGAGAGGACGCCGATGCCGCAGCCGACTGACGTCCGGATCGCCGGGGCCGACTACATGCTCGCGCCGGGGGCGGACGCCTACCACCGCGCCAGCGACGGCCTGCCGGAGGGGCGGGCCCGCCGCGTCGTGCTGCGGGACTTCTTCGGCGGCCAGCGCCGGGCGTTCCAGCTGGAGCGCGACCGGGGCTGGGACGGGCTGGCCGTCCGCGGCACGCTCGGCGGGCAGGGGGTGGAGCCGTGGCCCCACCTCGCCACCTTCGCCGACGCGGGCATCGCGCCGCGGGCCAGCCACGTCGATGGCCGGGCCTGTCCGCACGTCGTCCTCGGGACGGCGTCCAGCACCCGCGCCTACGTCCTGATCGACGGCACGCTCTACCGCTGCCCGTCAGCCGCGGCGGCGACCTGGTCCGGGCTGACCGTCGCGGCCACCTTCGGCACCGATGGCTACGCGCTGGCGCCGTACGTCCTGCCCGGCACCGGCGGCGAGCGGATCGCCGTCGCGCTGGGCGCCGGGACGGACCTCAGACTGGTCGAGACGGCGGCGACCCCGGCCAACGCCGTCTCGACCTTCCGGGCGGGGGAGCGCGCCCGGACCGTCGCGTCGTACGGCGGGGTACTGGTCTACGGCAGCGCCCGGGCCCACGAGCCCCACGTCCTCCGGTTCAGCGACGGGACAGACGTCGATACCCGCCCGCTGGACGCGCCGATCGTCGCGATCGGGCACCACGGCGGGCGGCTGGCCGTCGCGACCCGGTCGGCCCTGTGGCTGGTCGGTGGGCGGTGGGAGCCGGCCCGCCCGGCCGTGACCGACCCGGAGACCGGCGCCGTCGTCTCGCCGCGGGTGCCGGCGATGTGGCGGGGCGAGCCGGAGCCGTTCTTCTCGCCCGGCTTCTGGACCAGCGACGACGACTTCCCCTTCCTCGTCTCCTACGGCGGCCGGCTCTACACCTTTCTCGGCCACGAGGTGATGGAGTACGAGCCCAACGGCGGCGCCCAGCGGCAGGGGTGGCGCGCGGTGGGCCTGGCGGCGTCGGCCGCCTACGGGACCTGCGTCGCCGGCGGGTTGCTCGTCGTCGCGCTCCGGACCTGGCGCGGGGTGTCGGAGCTGTGGGCGTTCGACGGCTCCGGGTGGTGGCGCGTCACCCGTCGGGTGGCCGGGACGGGCGCGACGTCGTGCTGGCCCGTCCCCACCGCCGGTGCCGCCGACACCGACCTGCTGGTCTTCCGGGACAACGCGGCGTCCTATGACCTCGGTCGGCTGATCGCCCGTGGGCCGGACCGCCCGGCCCTGCCCGCCGCCGGGGAGTACGTCACCAGCCTGCTCGACGGCGACGAGCGCGACCAGCCCCGCGTCTGGCGCAGCGCCGGGGCCGTCTTCGCCGCGCCGGACGAGGGCGGCGGCGCGCAGAGCGGCGCGGTCACCGTCCACCTCCACGCCTCGCTGGATGGCGGCGGGACATGGCTGCCCGTGGCGTCGCGGTCGGTGGGGTCCGGGCAGCGGGAGGTCATCCTCTCCGGCCCAATCCCGGATGCGGCTCCGGCGTCCGTCTTCGTCCAGCTCCGCGTGACGTGGGGCGGGGTCGCGCGCTGGGCGCCGGTCCTTGCCGGGCTCTGGGCCGAGTACGAGCCGCTGGACACCCCGACCCGCCGCCGGCGCTGGGCGCTGACCGTCGCCGCGCGCGATGGCCAGGTCCGGCGTGACGGAGGCCGCATTGCCCGGGACGGCCGGGCGCTGTCCGACGATCTCTGGGCCGCCTGGGCCAGTGGCGAGCCCATCCCTTTCCACGACATCGACCACGACCGCACCGGCCTCGCCCACCGCGTCCGCATCACCGGGATCGACGAGCACGTCGCCCGGCCGTCGGACACCGGCGCGCTGGCCGCCTCCCGGATTCACCTCACCCTCGTCGAGGTGTAGTGGACTGTCACGGCTGACGTGCTTGCCCCGGAGCAGACTCCTCCCCCAGCGAAGCGGGACCCCTCCCGTACCCAGAGGGCACCCCGACGGAGAGGGGGCCGGGAGGTGAGGTCCGTACCGGGTCAATCACGTTGACCGACATCACGCCGCCCATCAACCAGGTCACCCCAGGAGGCACCATTGACCACCACCATCGCGGCACCACCGCGCCCCGTCTTCGGGCGCGTGGTGCCACCGCCCGTGGATCGGCGCGACATCCCGCCGGACCTCAACACCGCCTGGGATGACCTCGGGCCGCGACGGCCGCGCTTCGCCGTGATCCACCGAATGCTCGGCACGCTCGCCGGCACCGACCGGTATTTCCGGACGGACGCGCGGCACCGGGCCCGCACCGACTACGGCATCGACCACGAGTCCGGCGCCGTCTGGCGCTGGACCGACCCGCTCGGCCGCCACGCCCCGTGGGCCAGCGGGCCGTACGACGACCCGTCGGCGGTGGGCCGGGCGCTGGTCGCGCGGTTCGGGCTGGCGACGGTCAACCGCGACGGGGTCAGCATCGAGATCGCCGGGATGGAGCGCGACGGCGTGTCGTCCGCAGCCCTGGACGCCCTCGCCCGGCTGGTCGCGTTCTGGGCCGACTGGGCCGGCGTCCCGCACGACCGCTGGCCGATCAACCCGGAGACGGGCGTCGCCTTCGTCGCCCGGCACGAGGATTTCGCGAAGAAGGCCTGCCCGTTCGACGCGCTCCGCGAGCTCGTCCCGGAGGTCGAGCGGCGGGCCGGGGCGATCCTGCGGGCGGCGCAGGCCGGTCCGGCCGTGTCCCGTCCGCACGTCCCAGCGGCCCCGGTAGCGCCACCCGCGACTCCGGTCCCACCGACGGGCCTGGTGGTGCCGCCGGGCGTGACGATCGGGCAGCTCGGCGACTGGTTCGGCCGGGTAACCAGCAACGGCGACAAGGCACTGACGTTCGCCTTCGACCCGGCGGGGCCGGTCAGCCGGCTCTGGCTGGAGTACGGCGCGACCGAGGGGCGCTGGCCCCAGTTGGCTGTCGTCGAGATCCGGGCGGGCGACGTCCGGTGGTTTCGGTTCGAGGACGGGCTGACCATCGTCGCCCAACCGGGCCGAGCCCCGCGCCGGGTCCGCGGGAGCAAAGAGGGATAGGAGATGGGAATGGGAATGGAGCAGCCGGTCGCCGAGCTCATTACCCTGATCGCCGTGGTCACCGGGTTGTCGGTGGCCTATGGCAAGGCGTTCGGCCCGTACCAGACGCAGGTCGCCCAGTGGGTGATCGACGCGCTCGGCATCGCGCGGCGGTACCGGGGACTGGTCAACCTGGGGACCGGCGTGGCGATCGCCACGGCCTTCACCGTCGTCGCCGCCGGTCAGCTGGGGCAGCCGGGCATCATCGCCATCGGGGTGCTGGCGGGCGTCTTCGCCAGTGTCGAGGCGGGCCGGGTTCACGACCGAGAGGCGTCGGGGAGGCATCGGGTCACTGACCGGCCGTCGCCGCAACGTGTTCCGTCCAGTAATGGTGTGTCTTCGCCACGACGGTGATGACGTTCTTGATCTCCCGCTCCAGTCGGAATGCTGGTCCGGCCGGGAACCACAGCACGGCGTCCTCCCGGCGGACCGTGACGTTTTCGACCACGATCGCCCGGAGCAGCCAGATCGCCATCTCGTCGCTGTCACACCGCATCCCGATCCATCCGGCAACCTCGCTCCGCACGACCGGGAGCCCGGTCACCCGGCGGATCCCCTTCTCGATCTCACCGAGCACCCAGGCGTAGCGCTCCGGGTCTCGCTGAATCTCCCCCTCATGGACAGGCTCCAGCAGCGTGCCGCGATGAGGAGCGCCACCGGCCAGCGCAAGTTCACAGAACCCACCCCACATCTCATCCCAGGCGACCTCCCCTGCTGCGTCGTACTGAAGGCCGACGGCGCCCATCGGCGCTGCACTGACCGTCGCGCTGGTGTCCCGGTACCGGGGTGGCAGGACCGCATCGAGCTGGCTGCCGGATGACGCCCGCGGCTGGGAGGAACTGGACGCATCGACCGCGGGGCGGACCTCAACCATCACGTCGGCGACGTGACGAAGATGCTGCTGCACAAGGGACCGGATAGCGGTCGTCGTGGCGCCCGCATCCGCCCCCGGCACGGCGTCGACACTGATGTCGGCGTGCAGGGCGTGACCGACCCACCGGGCCCGGGCGTGACGCACCCGGGCGACGCCGGCGACCTCGCTGGCGTACTGATCGAGGCGCTCGGTGATGTCGGGGTCGACGGCGTCCATGAGGCGGTACCAGATCCGCATGGTGGCGTCTCGGGCGATGAACAGGATCGTGACGCCGATCAGCAGGCCGACGATCGGGTCGACGATCGGGACGCCGAGCGCAACGCCGGCAACGGCGATCAGGACGGCGAGGGATGTGAGGCCATCAACGCGGGCGTGGAGTCCGTCGGCGATTAGCGCTTCGGAGCCGATCCGGCGCCCGGTCCGGATCTGGAACCAGGCGACGGCCTCGTTGCCGATCGTGCCGACGACCGCCGCGGCAGCAACCCAGGGCAGGGCCTCGATCGGCTGCGGCTCCAGCAGCCTGGTCGCCGACTCCCAGAGGATGTAGCCGGCGCTGAACAGGATCGACGCGACGATGACAACCCCGGCAACGTCCTCGGCTCGACCGTACCCGTAGGTGTAGCGCGATGTCGCGACGCGGCGGGCCAGGTAGAACGCGACCAGGAGCGGGATCGAGTTGAGGAAGTCCCCGAGGTTGTGAACGGTGTCGGCCAGCAGGGCCACGCTCCCGCTCAGGATGACGATGACGACCTGGAGCAGGGTCGTGACTCCGAGCGCTCCCAGTGCAATCCAGACGGTGCGGATCCCCTCGCGGGTGCCGATCCCGGGGTCATCGACGGAGGCGGGTTCATGACTGTGCCCATGGAGATGGAGCACGCGGGCAAGGAATCCAACGACGCCCGTTTCGTGCTCGTGGCCATGTGATGCTGGTAAGCCGGTGGCGGGTGGGGCCGGCATGATCGCTCCTCGTCCGGTCGTCAACGATCGGTATGCTTTCAGGAGTGTTGTGGCCACTTGGGGCGCCCGACGACTTGTTGCCCGTATGGGCAAAACGCGGGCTCAACCGATGAGCATGACGGGTGAACGATGAGCCATCACCGGACCGACTGGGAGCGACGGCTGACCGAGCGGGGGTTCCGCGTCACGCGGCAGCGAACCGTCGTCCTGGACGCGGTCTGTGCCGGAGGCGGCCACACCACCCTGGAGGATGTGACCTGGCAGGTGGCGCAGATGGACGCGTCGATCGACCGGACGACCATCGCCAGGACGCTCGTCGTGCTGGCCGAGGTCGGGATCGTTTCGGTCTCGTCACCGGGCGGCGGGCCGAAGCTCTATGAGGTCGTCGGGCACCAGCCACATCATCACCTGGTCTGTCAGGGGTGCGGGCGGGAGGAAACGATCGATGATCAGGACCTGGCGGAGTTACGGCGGCTACTGGAGAACCGATATGCCTTCTCGATCAGCGCATCGCATCTCATGCTGGCAGGTCGATGTAACCAATGTCGGTGAGATTCAGTCCCCGTCGGAGTGCTCGCCGGCATGCTGGCGGCCGTCGAGGCGGCCAGGGTCCATGACCGAGGCAGGGCCGCCACGGGCTAGAGCCGGTCGTGGATCCGGCGGGCCGCCGCGACGACCGCCCGCATCGTCTTGGCCAGGTCGGCGTCGGGAGGCGATGCCCCCTCGGCCAGATGCTGCTCGGCCTGCTCGACCAGCGCCATGATCAGGGCGATGTCCCTGGTCATCTGCAGCTGATCGACCGGCGACGCGTCGGAGGGCACATACTCCCCCCTGACGTCGAGATGACGTTCTGGACGATGTTCCGATTCACGCATCAGGTGCCTCCTGGGTTGCCGGCCCGGGGTGACCTGTCACTCAGGAGCCCGCTTCAGAGCTGGTTGGATATCCGTATGGCCGCCGCCTGGATCGTCTGGAGATAGCGCGCCAGCTCCTCGTCGCTGAGGGGCCGGTCGAGCTCCACCCGCCGTTCGACTTGGCGGGCGGTCGAGAGGATGATGGTCAGGTCGTTGACGATGGCCAGGCGACGCGCGAGGGCGGTCGGCTCAGGTCGTGGATCGGTAGTCATGGGAGTTGTCCTCCCCGGCGGTGTCCGTGATGAGCATGCGGTGGATGAGGCCGAGGAGCTGGTCGAGGTTGAACGGCTTGTACAACACCTCGACCTGCATCTCGTGGAGGTGGCCACGGGTGTCCTCAACGTGGGTGACGGCCCCGGTGCAGAGGATGATGGGGATCTGCGTCGTCGCCGGCGCCATGCGGAGCATCTGGAGCAGTGACCATCCTTCGTCCTCGGTGGCCCACTGGTAGTCGAGGATGATGAGATCCGGTTTGAGTTCGGCGATCTCGGGGACGTTGCGGTCGACCCAGACCCGCGTGGTGACCCGATACCCTTCGTCGCTCAGCAGGTCCTGGAAGAGGGCCAGGACTTCCGCGCTGTTATTGATGGCGACGATGTGCTGCGATGATTCGGAGGGTTCCGGGGACTGTTCGGACATGGGGATGTACCACCTTGTGAAGGACGCCGATCCGGACCACATCGGTCCGGTGGCTGCAGTCGCTCCCCAAAAGGCGGCGGCAACGGAAAACCTGCGGGGGCGCAGGGGGGATGGATCCCATGTCGTCGCCGGACGTGGTCGGCGACCGTCAGTGAAAGTTGTCCAGGATACTATTGTACATCTTCTGGAAAATAGTCAAATAGGTTCATGATTTCATGTGTCGAAACACGAGTCCATCCGCGGGGGCGAGACGGCTCCGGTGACCTGCGTCAACCAGGACGGCACGACGATCATCAGCGGCAAGACGTCCGCTGTCGGGACCTGCCCCGGTAGCTGCCCAGCCACGGATGGACGGCCTGGCGATCGGCGCCCTGACTGCCAGGATGAACATGGTTCTCCTGGCGATACGCGCCGGACGACCGGGAAGTCGTCGCCGTGGGGTGCTGACCGGCGTGTTCACCGGGATCGAGACGGCCAGAATCCATGATCCGGCGACGCCATCGGCCAGTCAGAGCCGCTGACAGATCCGCCGTGCCGCGGCATCGATCGCCTGCGTACAGCGCGTCAGCTCGGTGTCAGCAAGCCGCTCTCCCAGTCGGATGTGGCGCTCGATACGCTGAACACTGGCCGTGATCACCGCCAGATCGTTGAGGGTCGCGAGGTATTCATCAGGAGGACCGGTCGTCAGGTGGCGGACGGTCCTCCTGCTGTCTCCTGCGGTGATTGTGGGTCTGGGAGAGGTCAGGGGTCAGGCATGAACGGTGCCTACCTGAGGCCAGCGCACGGGCCCAGAGTGGGTGATAGCGTGCATACTGCGCATCCATCCATTTTCTTCAACCTGTTCAACGCCCGGATCGGCACGCCTGGAGGTTTCCAGGGGCGCTCCCTCCCGACGAGACGTCTGTCTGTCTTGAGGAGCGGTGCTCATGTGTCTTCAACTGGAGAAATCCATGCCTCTGGTTCACCCCCCGGACGTCAGCCCACGGATGCGACAGCTCGTCGATCAGCTCGAGCGGTCGGCCGTCGCCGCGACCCGTGTCCATGCCTGGGATGGCGGCGATGACCGGCAGGACGACGCGCGAGCGACCCTTCTGGCCGAGATCGCGTTGCTGGAAGCGCAATGTGCGCGGCTGCGAATCTATGCCCGTACGATGATCGATACTGACCGCCAGGAATGGCAGGGCGACAAGGACGTGCTCAGCGCCAATCGGCTCCTGAGAACTGACCTGGATCAGGCCCACCCGGAGGCAACCCCGGAGACGGGGCTGCTTCACTGGCTTCCGAAACTTCGTGGGCGTCATGCAGGGAGATCGCGACGATGACCGAGACAACCGACCAGGATGGGATGACGCAGCAGGAAGCCCAGGCGCTTCGGGTCGCCACGCAGGTCCGCCGGCACGTCAGTGAGCAGATCGAGCGTGCCGTCGAGCCACTCCGGCAGGAGATCGAGGAACTCAGGACGCGCGTTGCTGACCTGGAAGCAGGACGCGACGAGGGCGACACCCAGCGCATCCGCTAGGCGACTGGCCCTGACAATCGAACGGCGACCCCGGTCACGCCACCGCCAACGTTGCCGGTCGTGACGCGGCCGCCGACCCGACCGTCGCACGGGTCGGCTCAGGCCTCATCTTCGTGCCGCCCCCTGCTCGCCGTAGCAGCGCAGGCCCACCCCGTGACGAAGGCAGCGGGCCGGGAGTCCTCCCGGAGGCGATCGGTCGGCCGCCGGATCACCTCCATTACCGGACACGTGATCCAGCTGCTGCCCGATCGGTTGTTCGGGCCGGCGCTCAACGTGCCGCGCTGTCCCGCGACTCCCGGTCCGGTCGACCGGAGGCGCCATTCGCCGCCCGGGCAGCGTCTGATCCCGTGGAGGGCCGGGCGTCGTGGATGCGATCCTCCCCGGCACGCGCCCCATGGAGTCTGTGGCGGATGGTCGCCAGGAGCTCGTCGAGGTCGAACGGCTTGTAGATCACGTCGATCCCCATGTCATGGAGGTGCCCGCGGGTCTCCTCGACGTGCGACAGGGCCCCCGTGCAGAGGATGATCGGGATGGCCGACGTCTCGGGCGCCTCGCGGAGCACCCGCAGCAGCGACCAGCCCTCGTCTTCCGTCGCCCACGGGTAGTCGAGGATGATGAGGTCCGGGCCGAGGTCGGCGATGGCGGGCATGACGTGATCGGCCCAGACCCTGGTAGTGACCCGGTAGCCCTCGTCGGTGAGGAAGTCGGCAAGGAGGGCGAGGACCTCGGGGCTGATGTCGATCGCCAGGATGTGACGTTGCGGAGGTGCTGAAGTATCTCGCGGCATACGATGGCCTTTCGAAGAACGTCAGAACGTCAGAACGTCAGAACGTCAGAACGTCCGGCTCTGCTACACCCGTCCGGAGACGGCAGACGCTCCCCGGATACGCGCGACAATCGAACCCCGCAACGGCGCAGGGAAGATGGGACCTCGGATTCACGGTCAGAATGCGTCGGAGAGACACTGCCGTCAACGCCAGCAGCGTGAACTCATCCCGTTGGTGATCCGGGTGGCGATCCCGGCGGGACGCCCGGCGCTTGATGGACGGTGAGCTTGGAGAATCGGCCCGTTGACCGGAGCGCGATGGCGGGTCCGGGCGTACGACGAGGGGCACCCATGTCCGCACCGGCGACGCTGTCCGTCCTGGCATTCCAGCAGATCTGGCGGGGGACGACGCCGACGGAACGGTCTGCCTACTGGCCGCAACTTCCTGAACCTGTGTGAGCTGTTCGGGCTACCGGAACTGGCAGGAACGTCGGCGGGCATCCCCTCGTGTTCCGCAAGGTAAGGCTCAATCGCGGGCCGTGGGCCATTCCAGCGTGTCGACCGCACGGACAAAGGCTCTAACGTGGAGCAATGTCGAGCAGCACATGTCCGGAAACGCCGCCCCGCTCGACCAGCTCATGCGCGTCGGCGATCTGGGCCAGCGGGAACGTCCGGGCGATGGTGGGCCGCCAACCGGTCCCGGTCAGGCAGGCGGTGATGTCGTGCTGGGCCTGGCGCTCGGCGTCATCCGGGAAGTCGTCCGAGCCGATGAGCCGGATAACGACATTCCGGAACAGGAGCTCCCAGAACGGGATCCGCGGCATCGGGTCGGCATCCGACGCATAGGCAGCGATCACCCCGCCGGTCGCGATGACCTGCTCATGGGTCGTGATGTTGCCGCCAAACGCGACATCGATGATCCGGTCGAACGGGCGCCCATCATTCGCGGCAAGGAGCCGATCGACGAGGTCGTCGCCATGACGATCGACCGTCGCGACCGCACCCGCTTCAAGTGCCATGTCTGCCTGCGCCGCGGAGCTGGTGGTCGCGACGACCTGGGCGCCGCCCCAGGTTGCCAGCGCGATGGCGGCGTTGCCAACGGTGCCCGCGCCGCCCGTGACCAGCATCCGGAGCCCGGCTACCGGTCCGTCGGCGAAGACACTGCGGTGTGCGGTCCGGGCCGCGATCCCGAGCGCCGCCCCGGCGTGGTCACTGACCGCGTCCGGGAGGGAGACGGCCAGCGGGCGGTTGCCGATGACAGGAACGACGACGTACTCGGCCGCGGTCCCGAACGCGCGGTAACTCTGGGCTCCCCACACCCAGACCCGGCGACCCTGCCACGCTGAGGGGACGCCGGGGCCGAGCAGATCGACAACGCCGGCGCCATCGCTGTGGGGAATGATGCGTGGGAAGGCCATCGGCGTCCCGAGCCAGTCCTGCCGCTTCTTCGCGTCGCCGGGGTTGACGCCTGACGTGGTGAGGCGGACCCGGACCTCGCCATCGGTCGGCTCGGGATCGGGGAGATCGCCTACGGTCAGGACCTGCCGCGCGTCGCCCTTATGATCGAACCACGCCGCGCGCATGGCGAACTCCTCCCGATCATGAACCAGTCCAGCATACGGACAGGATAGCCGCGGCTCTGGATCTACAGGACGGCCTTCGCACCCGGAGACGAGCATGACGTGGCCCACTGCCAGCGTGTTCGCGTCGACGACGCGTCACGCGCCACGCGGTGAGTCGGCGCGGGTGCTGGGCGAGCGGCGGCGGAGCTGCCGGAACCCGGAGGCGATGTGGGACGCGTACGGGTGGCTGGGGGACGAGGTGCCGGCGGAGGTCGAGGAAGAGACGATCCTGGCGCGGCTGCTGGCGCTCAACGTCGAGCGGGCCAGCCAGACCCGGGGGAGTGGGGACCCGTAGATGCTGCCATCGCCGTCGCGCGCACGGGATGTCAGTCGTCGGCCGCGATCCGGGGCGCCTGGTTGTCGTCCGGCGGGTTGCCGAGACCGACATCCAGCAGCCCGGCCAGGCGGGTCATTGCCCGGTCGACGGTGTCGGTGTGCCGCAGCAGTTCGTCCCGCGAATACGCCCGTCCGGCTCGCACCCGGCGGCGCAACAGCTGGTTGTGTCCGTGGATCAGCGCGACCTCGCTCCGGATCAGGTGGGTTCGCCGCTCGTCGGGAACCTCGTCCGGGTCAGGGAATTGTTCGCTGGGCATGGTCACCCTCCCGGTGCGCCGTGGCCCCTGGCGGGGAGCGGTCGATGTCCGGATCGCCCGGCACGGGCGTCAGGCCCTGTCCGCGCTGCCGATGAGGGCTTCAACGGTCGCCAGCAGGATGTCGATGTCAAAGGGCTGGATGACGTACTTGCTGGAATGCGTGTACTCGCGGCGGTTCTGCTCGGCCTGCTCCAGGAGCTTGTGGTCGGTCGAGGTCACGACGACCGGAATGTCGCTGGTGATCGCCTGCGTCTGCAGCCGGTCCAGCAGTGACCAGCCGGCGCGCTCCTGGATGACCAGGTCGATCATCAGCAGGTCGGGTTGCAGCGCCTCGATTTGCTGGTAGGTCCGGGCGACGAAGTTGGTGGTCGTCACGTTGTACCGCTCGTCAATGAGCAGCTCGCGGATCAGCCCGACGAATTCGTCGGTGCTGCTGATCACGACGACGTGCTTGCGTTCCATCTGCCGTTGCTCGCGAAGAGAGAGGTCGGGGGGAGAGGACACGGACTCGCTCATCGCGGGCTCCTGGTGCCCGCTCGGGGCACGTCAGACATGACGGATCGTCCACGTGCGGGCGATCTGGGGGAGACGCTTCCTTGTAACAGAGCCCGAAATCTCCTGCAAGGAAGACGGAACCCGTCCGCATGCGCGATCCGGTCGCGATAACGGGAACACCGACGGCCCTGGCGATTGTCGCCAGGGCCGTCGGGTTGCAGGAGGATCACCGTGATGGGCGGGCCCGGTCGGGCTACCGGGTCGCGGGGCGGACCTCGTCGCAGAGCAGCTCGCGCAGGCGGGCGCGCCCGCGGCATAGACGGGACTTGACCGTCCCGACCGCGACGCCCAGGGTCTCGGCGATCTCCTCGTAGGCGTAGCCATGGACGTCGGACAGGATCACGACCGTCCGCTGGTCGGCGTTGAGCTGGTCCAGCGCGGCGCGGATCCGACCAGAGCCCTCCGAGCGCTCGGCGAAGGCCGCCGGGGACTCGGTCGGCGCGACCGGGGCCGACCACGAGGAGCTCTCGTGGAGTTCCTCCTGGTCCAGCGAATCTGCGGGCCGCCGGTTGCGGCTCCGGATCAGGTCGTAGCAGCGATTGGTCACGATCCGGATCAGCCACGGCAGGAGGACCTCGCCGTTGAAGGTGCCGATCGCCGTCCACGCCTTGATCAGCGCGTCCTGCGTGGCGTCCTCGGCGGCGGCGGGGTCCCGCATGATCCGAAGGGCCGTGTTGTAGACCGCCCGCTCATAGCGCGTCACGATCGTGTTGAAGGCGTCCAGGTCGCCGGCCCGGCTGGCCGCGATCAGGGCGCGGTCGGTCGTCTCGCCGGTGGTCGGGTGCTGTCCGGCGGCGGGAGTCGTCCGGCTCGCGGGGGTGTCCACGCCGACCGGACCGGTCGTCAGGATGGTCCAGTCGGCCGCGCGCTCGGTGGCGCTGCGCTCCGTGGCGCCCGGCGCCGGGATCACGATCGTCTGGGTTCGGGTCATTCCATTGGGCCGCATCGTCGTCGCTTCCATCGTGTTGTGACTCCGCTTCATTTTCGCGCTTACCGGGAAATCCGCCTGGCCAGTTCCCCGACCCGGTCGGAGTCAACCTCTTCGCTTCCGGCGTGATCACAGCGTACGGCCGGCACCTTCCCCCGCGCGCCACGGGAATCCGTGGTTTTTCGGGGAGGATTCGAGATCGGTTTCATCGGTGTCCGGGGACATCCATGGCGACCCAGGGAACAATGTTTCGGCGGATGAAGCCCGATTTTGGCGCCGATACCGGCGGGAATCGCACGTGGGACGGGGTATGGGGTTTCGATGGGTGCGTTGGTGACAATGCCAGGGGCGGAGCAGCAGGGGCTTCCCCATGGGATCCGAGGGAAACCGGGG
Source organism: Thermomicrobiales bacterium (assembly GCA_035944555.1). Classification (GTDB taxonomy): domain Bacteria; phylum Chloroflexota; class Chloroflexia; order Thermomicrobiales; family UBA6265; genus CADCWK01. The sequence continues at coordinate 112,057 of DASZAY010000024.1, read as the reverse complement.
GCTGCGGGGGAAGCACGGCGGCGTGTCCCCAGGGTTGACGGGGGAACTCGTGAAGCCGAGGTGAAGCCGCCGGCGAGCTGCACCTGACGAGGCCGGGACGCCACCCGGCCTCTCTCTGCCACGACTGCATCCCCGCGGGGGGATCATTTTCCGATCCCGACGAAGCAGTGATCCAAACCATGCCGGGCGCCGTTCCACTATCACGAGACGAGAACCGGTATGGACGGCGCCGCCATCCGACTCCCTCAAACCCCGTTCCTGTTCAGTGAAGACAACGCGGTCAGCGTGAGGCCTCCAGGGTCTGGCTGCTGCATGTCTTCCACTCACTCCGAGGAGTACCGCAGCATGTCCCAGACTCTTGCCAACCGCTTCCTGTCCCTGGCCTCCATCGAGCGCGACCGCATCTCGTCCCGCCGGACCATGGTTGGTCGGACCGCCCTCGTCGGTGGCGCTGCCGCCCTCGCCGTCGCCGGCCTGCCCGCCATCCGTGCCGCGGCGCAGGATGAGCTCGAGGCCGACCCGTTCTTCGAGGACGACGGCATCGCCATCCTGAACTACGCCCTGACCCTTGAGCACCTCGAGGCCACGCTGTACCGCGAGGCCCTCTCCACCTTCACGGCCGATGACTTCACCGCGACCGTCTACGACCTGCTCACCCAGGTCGGCGAGCACGAGGCCGCCCACGTCGACGCCCTGACCGCCACCATCACCGATCTCGGCGGCACCCCGGTCGAGGAAGCCACCTACGACTTCGGCTACACCGACGCCGCCTCCTTCCTCGCCACCGCCGCCGCCATCGAGAACGTCGGCGTCGCCGCCTACGCCGGTGCCGCCCCGTCGGTCGCCGCCCTCGCCCCGTCGCTGGTTCCGACCGCGCTCGGCATCCACAGCGTTGAGGCCCGCCACGCCAGCTTCCTGGCCGCGCTGATCAACGACGCCGACAACAACCCGTTCCCGAACGCCGTCGACGCCCCGCTGACCCCGGAAGAGGTCCTCGAGATCGCCGGCCCGTTCATCGTCAGCTAGTTCCCGTCGCGTCCCTTCATCCCGGTGGGGTGCGCGGCCCGGGGCGCCGTCTCCCCCGCGGCGCCCCGGGCTGCGTGCCTCGTCGCCCGATCGACCGGGGCGCACAATCAGCATCCATGCGAGAGGGCCGCCGGATCATTCCGGCGGCCCTCTCGTCTGTCGGGGTTGATCCGGTTCCGGCCGGGTGGTCCGGAGCGTCCGGGCCGGGCCCGACTCCCTGCATCCCATGGCGCCGGGGAACCGTCAGACGCCGGCGCTCTACTTGCGCCATCGGGATAGGGCAGTCGCGACGCCAACGGTCGCTCATCGGCCAGGACGTCGGCAAACAGGTGACCGGTCTTCTGATCGCAGGTGGACCGGCGGACGGTGCCGGAGAGACCTTCGAGGGTGGCCGGTGTCGGCTCCGCCTCGCTGCTGGCAGCGGTCGAACAGGCTCCGTCGCCGTGGCAAGGGCCGCAGGGCCCCGGTTCAGGAAGGCTCGCCCGTCAGGTCCTTGTCCTCCATCTCCCAGGCATGATCGAGGGTGTGGTAGGCGGTGTGGCGGATCAGGTACCGCAGCGGCCATTTCCCGGCCGTTCGCCCGTCAGCGTGGAACGCCCGGATGCCGTCGACGTAGGCCGTCCGGTGTGTGGCCAGACCCTCGTCGGTCAGCATCACGCCCGGCGGAGTCTGGACGCCAACCCCACCCGCCCAGTCACGCTCGTTGCCGAACACGTGCGAGACGATCTGGTCGCGGTCACGCCCGCCGCCGCGCGGCCCCTTCCGCAACACCGGCGAGACGCGCGCCCGGACGTCGTCGAAGAATTGCCAGGCACTCCGCATCAGGGCCAGTTCCCGGTCCAGCTCCATCGAGGTCACGGGCACCTTGTCGTGATCGGAGAAGGCGAACGAGAGGCCCCAGAAATCCGTCGATCCCGTGCCGGGGTAGTGCTCGACGACCTCGGCCGGGCCACTGGCCGGCAGGCTGTCCGCCAGCCCGGCCAGTCGCGCGACGGGCGCGTAGCGCGGCAGGTAGTCGAGCAGGCGGTCGATCGCGGCCTGCTCGGTCTTCGCGCCACGTTCCAGCCCAGGCCAGCCCGGCGCCACCGCCACGGACCGCTTGCCCTTCGGCCCGACCTCGATCGCCACCCGCAGTGCGTCAGCCATGTGCTCTCCCGTTCTCCGCCGACGTCGGTCGCCATGGGCGACCGGTCATCCCCAATCGTCTGGCGGCTACCGGTCAGCCCGCGACCACAATGTCGTGCCAGCCCCAGGCGCGACCGTGGTGCCGGACCCACGGATGAGGATGGGATGGGTACGGTCGTTGCTGCCCGTGATGGTCGCCTGGGGTTCATCCCATGGTACGTCGATTCCCGCGGTGATCACGGCGGCTCGCTCGTCGGCGTCATCTGCCCGTTCGTCGGTCTCGCGGGGAGATGCCGTGGGGTGCCCGGGGCACATCGGCGATGCGCCAGCGCGGGAATTAACGCGGGAGAACTCGAGGCCGGCACCTGTGATCCAGGCGATACCCCCCGATGACGACATGCCCGCTCAGACGATGGACCGGGGGGCGTGGGACGACCATACGGTTGGCATACATCGTGGATCGTACGGTGGGCCAGTGGGGCGGACGAGGTCCGATCCCCGCCCGACCCGCTGCCACCAACCGAGGACGAACTCCGTGCCCGCCGCCATGCCCCTCAGTGGTCTCTCCCGTCGTGCGCTCTCCCGTCGCCAGCTCATCGGCGCCGGCGCGGCGGTCGCCGCCGCTCCATTCGTCCTGCCGCCCATCGTCGCCCCGGAGCGCGCCGCGGCCGTCGGCTCGCTCGACCGGATCTGGCCGACGGCCGGCTGGGAATCAGTGGCCCCGGCCGACCTCGGGATCGACCCGGCTGTCTTCATCGAGGCCGCCGCGCGGATTGCCGACGAGGCCACCACGCTGTCTGCACTCGTCACCACGGTCGGCGGGCGTGTCGTCGACGAGTGGTACGTCGACGGCTTCACCCGGGACGACACCACCGACATCTGGTCGTCGACCAAGAGCGTCACGTCCGCCGCGACCGGGATCGCGATTGGTGAGGGATTGTTCGGGCTGGACGACACGCTCGGCGCCCTGATTCCCGATCGCATCCCCGCCGACGCCGAACCCGGCACGGCGGATATCCGCGTCCGCGACCTCCTGACCATGTCCTCCGGCTGGGAGTGGGAGGGGACGGCCGACTACGCCAACCTCGAGACGGCCGACGACTACGCTGGTCGGACGCTGTCGCTGCCCGTCATCGCCGTGCCCGGTGAGTCCTTCACCTACAACTCCGGCAACTCCCACGTCCTGTCCGTGATCATTCAGGCGACGAGCGGGCAGACGCTCCGCCAGTACGCGCAGGACCGCCTGTTCACTCCGATCGGCGTCCAGGTCGCGGGCTGGGACGAGACCCCGCAGGGCGAGACAACCGGCGGCTGGGGGCTCCACCTGACGCCGGGCCAGATGGCCGCCTTCGGCTACCTGATGCTCAACGGCGGCGAGTGGGATGGTACGCAAGTCGTTCCGGCCGACTGGATCGCCGCGTCCACCGCCTGGCAGATCGACCCGATCGCCGAGAATGACTTCGGCGGCGGGACGGGCTATGGCTACTTCTGGTGGCTGGATGAGATCTCGGGCCACGACGCGTTCTTCTCGCTGGGCTACGGCGAATCCAGCATCATGGTCGTCCCGGGGCTGGATCTCGTCATGGCCGCCGCGACTGCCCGCGTCCCGGCGCTGGAGCTGGCCGCCGAGCAGTCCCGCCCACGCCCGACCATGCGCGACACGATCGCCCCGGCCGTCGCCGCCCGGCGCTGATCCGGTTGCGTCCCCCGCGCGAGGAACGACAGAACCCCCACCCCGTCGCGACGAAGTGGGGGCAAAGCATGATGGCGCCGTGTCGTAGCAGCGGGTCCCGTGGGCTTACGCCGACGGGTTGCCCAGGTTGACCGTCGTGATGTACCCCGGCTGGAACAGGATGCCGGTGATCACGGCGTCCTCCGGCACGACGAAGAAGACGGTGCCCTCGATGGTTTCGCCACCGCGCAGCCGGGTCGATTCCAGGATGGTGTAGGCGTCTTCGTCCTCTGCCTCGAAGTAGGTCGAGCTGAAGAGGAAGCCATCCTCGGTAACGACGGTGAAGTCGAAGGGGTTGACGTCGAGCCCGTCGTTCTCGACCAGGTTCTCGATCTCGACCGTCACGCCGACGTAGCGGAAGCCGCTCTCCGGTGCGTAGTACTCGGCATAGTCGTCGACGCTATCCAGGTACTCGACCACCGCCGCGGAGACGAACTCGTTGCCCTCCTCGTCGGCCGCCGCTACGGGCTCGCCCAGGTCCGGCACCGCCGCCGCCTCGTTGACGGCCTCGATCAGCAGGTATTGGTACGAGCTGATGTAGTAGATCCCGGCGACTTCGGCGTCCTCCGGCAGCAGGAAGAAGACGTAGCCGGACGCGCTCTCGCCGCCGAGGATCGGGTCGGTGCTCAGCTCGGGATAGTCGGTGTCCTCGGGCAGGAACACGTAGGTCGAGGTGTAGCTCGCCCCGTCGGTGTCCTGCAGGGTGAGGTACCAGACCGGCGGATCGATCGAGTCGTTCGGGATCAGGTTCTCGACCGTCACTCCGACGGCGACATACCGCTCGCCCCGCTCCGGGGCGCCGTACTCGTCGTAGTCCTCGAACGGGTCAATGATCTCGTCGACCGAGAGCGTCGCGCTCTCGGTCTCCAGGTCGGACTCGTCGAAGATCGTGACCGAGCCGCCGGCGGCTGGCGTCCCGCCCGCGACCGGCGTCCCCGCCTCGGGCGTGCCCTGCCCGGCCAGTGCCGGTCCGACGCCGGCGGTGAGTACGGCCAGGGTGAGCGCGAGGACGAGCGCCAGTGACGTCAGGGAGCGCGGCAATGTTCGCTGCTTCATGGGAGGACCTCCGTCTGGTCGCCGGTCGCAACCAGGTAGTCAACCGGGAGTACCTTCGGCCGCGTCGATGCGGTCGTTGATGCCAGGAGCGTACGGGCAGAATCGCCAATGCTCAATAGCCCGCGGGTCGCAATCCCGATGTGCCGGACAACATCACGACGAGGGTAGAGACCCGTAAGCATGACCAAGCCTACCCGCATGGGTACGTGTCTGGATGACGGTGGGACAGGCGTTCAGGTTCCCGCGACGTCGCTGCCGAAAACACCGACCGGGCCGGAGGCAATTGCCTCCGGCCCGGTCGATTGTCGTGTCAATCTGGCGGTGAGCGGTGATTACGCCCGCGGGTCGCCGATGTTGACGACGATGCCGGTGTCCGGCTGGTAGATGATGCCGGCGACCTCGATGTCCTCCGGGAGCACGAAGAAGATCGTGCCCTCGGCGGATTCACCGCCGCCCAGGCGAACGTCCTCGAACTCCTCGATGCCGCTGTCCTCGGCCGGGGTGACGAAGGAGGTGCTGACCAGCAGGCCCTCGGTCGTCTGGATGGAGAAGTCGTAGGAATCGAAGTCGAATCCGTCGTTGGCGAGCAGGTTCTCGACCTCGACGGTCACGGCGATGACGCGCTCGCCGCGGGCCGGGGCGGAGAACTCGCCGTACTCCTCGAACGGGTCGACGTAGTCGGTCACCGTAACGGCGGCCATTTCCTCACCCTCGGCGTTGTAGGCGGTGACGGTCTCGCCGACGGCCGGGGACGCGGAGCCGCTGACGTCAGCGAGCAGCGTGTAGGAACCGAAGGCCGTGTAGTACAGGCCGCCGATCTCCTCGTCCTCGCCGAGGACGTAGAAGAGGGTGCCGCTCAGGCTCTCGCCGCCGAGGATGTCCTCGTCGCCGAACTCGACCACATCGGTGTCATCCGGCAGGCCGACGTAGGTGCTGCTGTAGAGCAGGCCCTGCGTGGTGCCCAGCGACAGGTCATAGGACGGGTTGTCGAACGAGTCGTTCTCGACCGTGTTCTCGACGGTGTAGGTCACGGCGACCACGCGGGTACCGCGCTCGGGAGCCGAGAATTCGCTGTAGTCCTCGAACGGGTCGATGATCTCGTCGACCGTGATCGTGCCGACCTCTTCGAGGGTGTCCGTGTTGTAGACCGGGACGGCGTCCCCGACGACGGGCGCCTGGCTGCTACCGGCGGCCGGCGTGCCGGCGGCGGGCGTCGCGTCATCCTGAGCGAGCGTCGCCGTGGCGGTGCCCAGCGAGAGCACGAGCGCCAGCGCGAATGCGACGAACCGATGCAGAACCGACATGCCTACTCCTTCATCCATCGTTCCAGAGCGTCCTCTGACACCCCGGTCGGCCGTCACCCAGTCGGGCTCCGGTCGCGGCGTCCTCCAGGCATTCCGCCCATCAGACCGCTGGCAACCATACCGCATCATGTTGAGTTTGGTCAGGATTGCGCTACTCCGCACGGTGCTCAGGATTGCGGCACGCGGCCCGATTGCTTGCGGCCTAGCCGATACCGGAGAGACCCGGGCCGTAGGCGTCCAGCCAGAACGGGTTGGTCCACGCGCGTCGCCCTTCCCGGTCCACGACCGTCAGGCGGCAGGAGCGCCCCCCGAAGTGCTGGACCGGGAACGTCGCTTCGGTGATAGTCTCGCCAGGCTCGGCGTGGACGAAGCGGTTGAGGGGCGGCTCGCCAGCGGCATGGATCGACGCGGCCGGCGAGCAGCGGATGGTGATGTTCTCGTCGTCGACCGAGACGTCCTCGATCGTCGGCCCCTGGGAGCTGTAGAACTGCCCGTCCTTGAGCGCCTCGACCAGCGCCTCCGGCGTCAGCTCCGCGGCGCGGACCATTACCCAGCCGCCAAAGTGATCGGGCCGGCCGTTGAAGTGGGCGTCGTCGGCGGCGTAGCCCAGGATCCGGCGACCCTCGATCGCGACCAGGTCAGCCAGGAACCAGCCATCGCCACGGTCGGCGTCGGCGCGGTGCCCGGTGTTGAAGATCTCGATCGCGTGGGCATCCTCGATCGCGGCGACGTCGACCATCTTGACGCCGTTCCAGGCCGGGTGGGCGATCCCGACGAACGCCCCGGCGGCAATCGCGCGGGCGGCCAGTTCCGGTCCGCTCTCCTGGTCACCAGTCGGGGGGAAGTCGAGTGGGAGCCCGGCGGCGACGATGTGCCAGCTCTGGCCGTTGTCCAGCGCCGGGGCGTGGAGTTCCGCGCCGAAGATGGTCGTGAAGCCGTCGGTCCGATACGCCGAGGTGTCGGAGATGGGGAAGTCGAACCGCTCGATGAAGTGATCGGTCAGGGCGATGAAGTCGTAGCCCTGCTCCCGGTAGCGCCGGACGACCTCCTCGGGCTCCAGCCGCCCGTCGGAATTGGTTGAGTGACAGTGGATGTTGCCGCGGTAGAAGCGACCGGTGTCGTCTGGATCGAAGGGCAGGCCAAACACGCTGGATGACTCCTTGGGCTCGCGGGGGAAGGGAGCGGGCAGCGGGACGAGACTGCGCCCGCGCGACACAACAGGATGACGGTACACGGTGGCCGCGGATGGAGCAAATGTTGGCGAACAATGAAGCGTGGAAAGCAGCGCGATCGGATCGGAAAGCGTGACTGATTCCCGGTAGGATCCCCGCTGTGCTCGCGAGGACTGGTCCACACCCTCGTCGCTCGGTGAGAAGATGCCCCGGTGGGGTGCCTGGTAGTGCCGGAGCGATGAGAGGAGTTCGGACCGTGACCATCACGATGCGACCGGCGACGCGGGACGATCTCCCGGCGATCGTCGCCATGTACGCCGACGACCGGCTTGGCGCCGAACGGGAGACGCAGGATGACCTCACCCCCTACGAGGCCGCGTTCGACCGGCTGACCGCGACCGGCGGGGTCTCGACTGTCCACGTCGCCGAGCGGGACGGGCAGGTCGTCGGCACGCTCCAGCTGACGATCATCCCGTCGCTGTCCCACCGGGGCGGCTCCCGGGCGCACGTCGAAGCCGTGCGTGTCGCGGCCGCGGCCCGGTCCGGCGGGATCGGCACGCAAATGATGGGATGGGTGATCGACGAGGCCCGGCGCCAGGGGTGCCTGATGGTCGAGCTGACCTCCAACCGGACCCGAACCGACGCGGCCCGCTTCTACGAGCGCCTCGGGTTCGTCGCGTCCCACACCGGGTTCAAGTACCGCCTCTGACGGGTGGCGCGGCGGCACCGGTTGTGCCGACTGCCCCCGGAAATGTCATCACGTACCCGGCAGCGATCGCGCTGGCCGGGTGATCATGGGAGAACACGATGCCATTGCAGGGTGAGTACGAACCGAGTACGTCCGACTGGGCCCGCCGGCAGGCCGAGCGCTACGAGGCGACCAACGGCGAGGAAGCCAATGACATCCGTGGGATGCCGATCATCCTTATCACCAATGTCGGGGCGAAGAGCGGCAAGCTGCGCAAGACACCCCTGATGCGCGTCGAGCACGAGGGGGAGTACGCCGCCGTCGCCTCATTGGGCGGCGCGCCGAAGCACCCGGTCTGGTACTACAACTTCATTGCCAATCCCCACGTCGAGTTGCAGGACAAGGCCGTCAAGCGGGATTACCTTGCGCGCGAGGTCCACGGCGACGAGAAGGCCATCTGGTGGGAGCGCTGCGTCGCGGCCTTCCCGGACTACGCCGACTATCAGAAGAAGACCGAGCGCGAGATCCCGGTCTTCGTCCTCAGTCCGATCGACGAGGACGCCACCAGCTAGTCCGCGGCACCGGCCCACCGCCGGCCGTGCACGATTCGGTTTCACCAACGGAGATGCGAGATGCCACTACAGGGAGAGTACGCGCCGAGCCCGTCCGACTGGGCGCGGGAGCAGGCCGAGAAGTTCGAGGCGTCCAACGGCGCCGAGGCCAATGAGTTGCGCGGGGTGCCGATCATCCTGCTGACGACGCTCGGCGCGAAGAGCGGCAAGCTCCGCAAGACCCCGCTGATGCGGGTCGAGCATGGGGGCGAGTACGCCGTCGTGACCTCAAAGGGCGGGGCACCGACGCATCCGGTCTGGTACCACAACCTGGTTGCCAATCCGCACGTCGAACTGCAGGACGGACCGGTCCGCCGCGACTACATGGCGCGCGAGGTGACGGGCGACGAGCGCGCCACCTGGTGGGAGCGGTCGGTCGCCGTCTGGCCAGCCTACGCCGAGTACCAGACCAAGACGGATCGCCAGATCCCGGTCTTCGTCCTGACGCCGATGTCCTGACGCCGGAGTGAGGGTGGCGGGCCCGGCCCTCGGCGGGCCCGCAGACCCAACCTGGACCGGTACCATGAGCGGAGATTCCCATGCAGGCGATCCGCCGGCGGCTGATGACGTTCTTCATCTCCCGGTTCTCCCGCTGGCATGCCCGGCGGTATGAGGACTCGGGCGGCACGAAGGCGACGACCATGGGCGGTGCGCCCATCGTGCTGCTGACGTCGATCGGTGCGCGGAGCGGCAAGCCACGTCTGACGCCGCTCGTCCGGGTCGAACACAACGGCGAGTACGCCGTCGTCGCATCGCTCGGTGGCGCTCCCCGGAATCCTGCCTGGTACTACAACGTGAAGGCGAACCCGCGAATCACCCTTCGGGATCGAGACGTCACCCGGGACTACCTGGCCCGTGAGGTCCACGGCGACGAGAAGGCAACCTGGTGGGAGCGCGCTCTTGCCGTCTATCCGGCCTATGCCGACTACCAGACCAGGACCGATCGCCAGATTCCCGTTTTCGTCCTAACGCCGGTCGTGGAAGCCGACCGGTAGAAACCACGGGTGCCAGCGGTCCAGGCGGCAGAGACCGGAATAATCCGTTCGATCTGCGACTGCAACGATTGCCAGACGGAAGGGCCGGTCATTATCAACCGGCCCTTCCGTTTCTTACCGTGGGGGTGCCAGGAGTTGCCGCGCGGCATCCCGCACCCAGCGGCGCTGCCACGGCGTCTCCACCGCCCGGGACCGGTAGTGCGCCCGCACCCAGGCGACGGCCTCGTCGGCCAGGACACCGGACAGGATGGCGATCACGGCCAGCGCAGTCCCGGTCCGGCCCGTGCCGCCGCCGCAGGCGATCTCGACGCGTTCCGATTCGGCCCGCGCGTGCGCCTCGACCAGTGCGGCCAGCGCGTCGTCCGTCGAGGTCGGCAGCCGGAAGTCCGGCCAGCGCACCCAGCGCGACGGCCAGGGCATCGGCGCCGGTTCCCTGGAGGTCAGGTAGACGCCGAAGGCAGGAGCGATCCCATCGGGTACCAGCCCGTCACGCAGCCCCCGCCCCCGAATTCGTCGGCCATCCGGTAGCTCGATGACGCCTGTACCCGCTTCCCACGTCGTCATCTGGGCATGGTATCGCGACATGGGACGGCTCATCCGCCGGGGATGGGGGAATCATCTGCGACGCCGTAGCCATCGGGATCGTCGGAGACGGGCCAGCCGATCACCGTCCGGCGAGGCGAGGGATCGTCCGCCCCCGGCAGTCCAAGGTAGCGCTCGCGGATGGGACCATCGATCCCGGTCCCGGCCTGGCCGACCGCGATGCCCAGCGCCGCGTAGGTCTGCCCGATCTCCTCTTCCGGTCCTTCATGCGTCAGTTCCGCGAGCCGGACCGGCGGGATCTCTATCTCCAGTACCCGGCCGGCCCGGGCTACAGGACCAGTAGCAGGCAGGTAGAGGGTCGCCTGCCCGGACTCGTCGCGGAACAGCGCCACCTCGTAGATCCCGCCCGGCGGTCCGGCCGGGCGCTGTCCGCTGGCCGCGATCGCGGCGCGTAACTCGGCGAGGGCGCCGTCCCACCAGTCGTCGATTTGTCCCAGCGTGACGTGCTCGATGATGCCCGGGGCGTTGCAACCGGGATCCAGTCGGATGGTGGGCCGGGGCGTCGTCCCGGCGGGCACGAGCAGGTCGCGCAACGCCCGGATCTGGCGCCGGGTCTCGTCGAGGTGGGCTTCCATCCGGGCCAGGTGGGCGGCGATCACGGCCTGCCGCCTGTCCGCCGGCGCCCGCACCGCCTCCCGCACCTCCGGGATCGGCATGTCGAGGTCGCGCAGCTGCCGGATCAGCCGGGCATCATCGACCTGGTCGACGCGGTAGAGCCGGTATCCGCTTCGCTCGTCCACCCGTGCCGGGACCAGCAGGTCGACTTCGTGGTAGTGATGGAGCGACTTCCGGCTGAGCTGGGTCATCACCGAGAAGGCGCCGATCGTGACGAGTGGCTCGCTGGTCATGGCACCTCCCGGGGATGACCATCCCGCTCCGGTCACCCGATCGTCAGGTCGGTGATGCGGTCACCGGCGAGGGTGAACCGGAACCGCACGTCGGCCTCACCGCCGGGGAAATTGCCCGACAGGTGAATGCGCAGGATATGCCGGTCCGCCTCGGCCCGCTCATGGCCTGTCACGGTCGTCGTGTAGGTCCATGCCGACGCCACGCCGTCCCGCCAGTCCCGGATGCCGTCCGTCCCGCGATAGGTCTTTCCCTCGTCGGTGACGGTCGCATCGGGGGTGAAGCAGCCGAGGAGCGTGTCGGTGTCCCGGGCCTCGGCAGCGCGCATGTACCGGTCGATCACGTCGGGCAGGGTGTCAGTGGCAGTCATGGGTAGGGCTCCTGTCGTCCGGCCACCCGGGCGGGGCGGCCGATGATGCCGGGCCGGTGTCCGGCTACGACAGAGCGTCCGGCCTCCCCCTACCGGAGAGTCAAGCCCCCTGGTTCTGGCGATCGGGACGCGACGACGCCCGGGCCGGCATTCGGCCCGGGCGTCGTCCTAGGGCGCGTCAGCGGGGGAGGGGACTAGCCCTTCATCAGCCGCCGGGCGATCTCCTCGAGCTCGCCCGGGTCGTAGCCCGGCGCGAACACGGCCGGCTCCGGCGTGCCCGGGTTGACCGGACCACCCTCGGGCGGGCCATCGACGACCTGAAGGGTCGAGCCATCCTCGGGGTGGACGCCCTTCCAGATCTTGTCGATGTCCATGTAGTCGTTCGGGCTGAACCGGTACAGGGTCGCGTGGCCCTGGTTGTCCATGAAGTCCTTGGTCTCCGGGAAGACCGTGTTGGAGATGTTCGGGATGTTGAGCATCTTTTGGACTTCGACGCCGGTCAGCTCCTCGAGCGCCTTAGCGTAGGCCAGCTGGTGGACGCCACCGCGGACCAGCAGGTAGCCGAGCATCCGGCGGGCGATCGGGTTGTCCGTCATCTCGTAGACGCGGAGCTTGCCCATCCGGGCACCGCACTCCAGGAAGAAGTTGTGGAGCAGGTCCAGCACCAGGTCGCCGGTGTTGAAGATGTAGTCACCGCGCCAGGCACCGCCGGCCGAGTCACCGGCCAGCACGCCCATGCCGGAGTTGATGAAGTGGTGCGGGTTGCCGACGCCAAGCACGTCCCTGAGCGGGGAGTTCTCTGCCGTCTCGCGCGGGACGGAGCCGGTCAGCAGGCCGTTGACCGTGGCGCCGACCAGCTCGATGTGGCCCAGCTCCTCGGTCGCGATGTTGGCGATCAGGTCATAGAACGGCTTCAGCTTGTCCTTGCCCCGGAAGTTGAAGGACTGGTAGGTGTAGTTCATGAGCGTCGACATCTCGCCGAAGCGTCCGCCCATCAGCTCCTGGACCGCCGCGGCGGCCTTGGGATCCGGGTGCTCGGACATCGGCATGTCGATCTGGAGCCGGTCGATCCTGAGATACATGGCGTTCCTCTCTGGGAATAATCAGGCGGTCCTGCCGCCACGGATGGTGGACGTGCCCGTCCGGTCCTGGCCCGGCTGTCCTGATCGCATGGATTGGGCCGGGACTGCAACAGGCCCGGCCCATTCCGTGATCGCCCGAATCAATCGGGATCGATGATTATCGGGCCCAGAGGTCAACGGGCGTCACGCCAGTCGAGAGCACCGTCATGTACCCGGAGTAGCCAGTCAGGGGCATCGGGAGCTCGGTCTCGGTCAATTCGGTCCCGTCCGCCAGGTCATAGACCTTGAGCAGGCTGTCACCGGCGACCGCGATGAAGCCGTAGGCGCCGTCCGGGGAGACCGCCGTGACGTAGGTCGACGGGTCCGCGATCTCCTCGCCCGGCGTCGCGGCTCGCGACGGCACCGGGATGTCGAGCATGCGCAGGACCGTCCCGAACGTCTCCGACACACTGTCGACATCGATCACGTAGGCATGGCCGCCGTCCGCGTCGTAGCCGGCCCAGAGCATGACCTCGTCCGACGTGCCGTAGCGGTAGGCGAAGGTGCCGGTCGCGATCGGCAGCCGCTGGGCGGTCAGCTCCTGCATGTCGGTGAGGTGGAGCGTCGCCTCGGCATCGGCCCACGTCGTCGGGTCGTCGAGTCCGGGGATCAGCAGGCCGACGATGTGGCGGCCATCAGCCAGCACCCGCGGGCGGGCGTTGCGCCCGCCCGCGTAGCCATCCACGTCCCACGGAATCTGGGCGACGTACTCGGCGGCACCGGACGAGACGTCCAGCACCTCGAAGCCCGTCCCGGGCGCCGTGGTGTAGAAGATCCGATCGTTGGTGACATCGGTCGCGCCGCCATGCGATCCAAGTTCGACCGGCACCTCGGCCAGTGGCGTCATGTCGCCGGCCAGCAGTGCCTCGTACGCGTAGGAATCGATTCGTCCACCGACCGAGACATGGACGTGCAGCGGGTCGCCCAGCAGCCAGGCATGGATCTCCTCCGGCTCGGCCATCTCGAATTCCAGCTGGGTGTTGGTGAAGGTCGCGACGTCCAGCAGGTTCAGCGTCTGGGTCGGCGAGTCCTCCAGCAGCGAGCCAACGGCGATGATCGACAGGTCGGGGGAGGCGGCCATCCAGGCGATCCCACCCTCGACGGCAGCCGGTACGCGATCAGAGATCTCCGGCGTGCCGTCGGCGCCCATGCGGAGGGCGGCGATCTCGCCAGCGACGATGTCGGCGAAGATCATCCGGCCGTCCGGCAACTGGAACGTGCCGGCGTGGGTGCCGAAGCCGACGCCATCGAACTCGCCCAGCAGCGCGGCATCCGGGATGGAGTAGACGGCGATCCGGGACGCCTCGCCATCGCAGACGACGAGGACGGGCGCGTCGGCACCTCCAGCGGCCGGCGTCCCGCTGCCCGGGGTGGCGGCCGGAATCTGGGCCAGCGCCCGGGTGCCGATGGTGGCGCCAGCGACCGCCGCCAGCGAGCCGGCGAGGACGGAGCGGCGGGTGGCGGCGTGGGTGGTGATCCGGGCGAGACGGCTCTGACGGGACATCGGGGAAACCTTTCTGGTCGGGGCGACCAAGTGAGAGAAAAGGCGGAGGACCGGAGGGAACGGAGCGACCAGCAAGCACCTCGTACCTGCCGGTCGCGGGGGACGTTGGGGGACTACCGGCCCCAGAGGTCGACTGGAGTGATGCCGCCCTGGATCACCTTGCTGTAGCCGAAGCCGGAGAGATCGGTTTCCGTGGCGATCTCTCCGATCACCTCACCGGCCGCGAGATCGAGCACCTGGACGAGGCCGTCGCCGGGAATGGTGACGAATCCGTACATGTCGTCGGGTGTGATCGCGCAGACGTAGTAGATCTGCGCCTCGTCATCCCATTCGCCAGCCACCTGGCCATTGGTCGGGACGTTGACCGGAATTTCCTGGACGACCGTGGCGAACGTCTCCGATTCCACGTCCGTGTCGATGGCGTAGGCCGTGCCGCCGTCGGCGTTGTAGCCCGCCGCCAGCGCGACCTTTCCACCCATCGCCCAGCGGGTGGTGAACGCGCCGGTGCCGATCGGCGTGCGGGTGGCCGTGAGATCCGCCATGTTGATCACGTGAAGATCGCAGACGAATTCCGCCCATCGCGTCGGGTCTTCCGTATTGCCGGTCAGGACCCCGAAGATGTGATACCCGTCGCCGGAGACGTTGGCGCGGGCGTTGTACCCGCCGGTCCGGCCATCGATGTCCCACGGGATCTGTGTCACGTATTCCGCGACGCCGCTTGAGACGTCGAGGACTTCCATCCCTGTTCCCGGCTCAGTGACATAGAAGAGCTGGTCGCGGGCCGCGTCGGTGGCACCGCCGTGAGAGCCCAGATCGACATCGACCGAGCCCAACGGTGTGGTGTTTCCGCCCAGCAGTGCGGCCAAGTCGTAGGAGTCGATACGACCGCCGACCGAGACGTACAGGTGCAGGGGATCACCGAGCAGCCAGGCGGTGATCTCTTCCGGCTCGTTCATCTCGAACTCGAGCTCGGTGTTGGTAAACGAAGCCAGGTCGACGACGTTCAGGATCTGCGTGACGTCGTCACCCTCGCGCAGGGAGCCGAATACCAGCGTCGTCAGTCCCGGATCGACGACGATCCAGGCCGCGCTCTCTCCGAATGTGGCCGGGACGCTGGCAACGATCGAAGGCACCCCCTGATCGTCGAGCACCAGGGCGTCGATCGACTGTCCCCCGAGGTCAACCTCCTGGTCGCCGAGCCGGCCCAGGATCAGGCGGCCGTTCGGCAACTGGAACGCGCTGCCGTGGGAGGCCATGAAGAGATTGTCCAGCCTCCCGGTCAGGCGTCCGTCGGGAATCGAGTAAAACCACAGGGTCGGCTCTTCGCGATCAGTGACCATCAGGAACGGGGCTGACGTCCCTCCCGCGACTGGCGAGGCGACCGGCGTGGCCCCCGGAGTCTGAGCCAAGGCCCGGGACCCGGTAGCGGCCGCGCCGATGGCGGCCAGCGATCCGGCGAGGACAGAGCGGCGGGTCGCGGTGCGGGTCGTGATCCGGGACAGACGTGCGTTCGGGTTCATCGCAGAGTCCTTTCGGGCAGACGGCGAGCCGGGCCCGGGCGCGTGCCCGGACAGTACGTGGGTGTTCAGAAGGAAGGTGGGGAGCTAGTCGACCACGAGATTCGTCACGATGCTGTCGAGGTTGAAGCGGAGCAGTTCCTCATAGGAGGACACGACACCGGCAAAGGCATCGGTGATCAGCTCGCCGATCACCACGTCGGTTTCGGCGGCGACGGCGTCGAGGATCGCGGCATCGAACTGCGGCTCGCGGAACACGGCGGGGACACTCTCGCGCTCGATCGTGTCGATCAGCTCGGCGATCTCGCCGGCAGACGGGTCCTGGCCGGGGTTGTCGATCACCACGCCGACGATCGTGAACCCGTAGCGGGCGGCCAGGTAGGTGAAGGCGTCATGGAAGACCACCAGCTTGCGCTGCTCGATGGGCAGCGGCTCCAGCCCGGCGACGTATTCGTCGTGGATCGCCGTGATCCGGGTGACGTAGTCGTCGGCGTTGGCGGCGTAGGTGTCCGCTCCGTCCGGATCGATCCCGGCCAGGTGGTCGCGAATCGCCGGGACCATCTCGACGACCTTGAGCGGATCCAGCCAGACGTGCGGGTCGCCGTCGCGGAGGTCATGCGTGTGATCGCCGTGGTCGATCACGATGTCACGGACGATCAGCTCGACGTGGTCGGTGACGATCAGCTCCGGGATCCCGGCGTCAGCCACAGCCCGGCGCCAGGCGCCGCTCTCGATGAAGCGCTCCAGGTTGGCGCCCATCCAGATGAAGGAGTCGGCTTCCTGGACGGCGGTGATGTCCTGCGGTCCGGCCTCCCAGGTGTGCGGGTCGGCGTTGGCCGGCATGACGGAGGAGACCGTCGCCCGGTCGCCTGCGACGTTGGCGACGATGTCGGCCAGCACGCCGGTACTGACCGCGACCCGGATCGACCCGGACTGGGCGGTCGTGGTCCGTCCGCCACCCAGGGCGAGCGCGCCGGCCAGCCCCAGCGAGGAGGCAATCACGGCGCGGCGGGAAAAGGCACGGGAACGTGGTACGGTCATGTCACCTCCGGCATTGAGCGAGGAGCCGTATCGCGTGGTCGTTGTTGATACAACGTATCATATCGAACGGGCGTAGCCTAGCCGGGGCGCGGACCAGCGTCAACCCGGTGCTCAACGATGCGCACCGGCTCGATGGGTATCCCGGCGCTGGGAGCGGGGCTCACGCCGCGGGGCGACAGCCGGTCACGAGCAGGCTGGTCCTGACCATTGCGATGCGTCGTCGGACAGGAGAAGCCGCATGAAACTCAACCGGGTCCTGACCATTGCCCTGACGCTGACTGTCTTGATCATCAGCATGGTGGCTCTCAGCGCAGCGTTGCTGTCACGTCCGCACCGTTGGCAGACGTATGCCAATGGCGGAGGGGAGGGATGGACGGAGGGAATGCGCCTCTGGGCTGTCGCGGTCCTGGTGTCCGTGCTGCTCCTGGCTCTCCTGGCGGCGGTGCGCCTGATCATGGAGCAGTCGTCGCTGATCGTCTCGACCCTGCTCCTGGTACCAGCAGCGAGCTTCTTCTTCAGCGCCTACCAGGCCCGGATGAAGGTACAGGTGTTGCTCGACGAGCAGGCCCGACCCCGGGCCTATGAGATAACCATCCCAGCAGGTATCAGCGTTGCCATGTGGGCGAGCTTGATCGTGGGCACGCTGCTGGTCGTGTTGAGTCTCACCGGCATCGGGCGAGGGCTGCGACAGAGACGGGAGATGCGCGATACCCGCGCTCACAGGGACGTTATGCACGGTCGGGACCGAGTCGGAAGGACGATTGGAGGGCATGATCCACACGTCCCTCTCGAGATGGTCGGCCGGTCTTGAACTCGGCGACGAAGCCGTTTGGCCAACTGTCTCCTGATGCTGAGGACGCGACCGTTACGTTGACAAGCCTGGCTTGCCGGGGAAGCGTAACGTTGCGGATCTGATCCTCACCCCAGGGAGAAAGCGACCCGAGGGGCCGGGCCGGCTCCCCGAAACAGGAGAGGGGACACGTCAACCTCGTCGCGCTCTCGGCCCGGCGGATGTGAGGCCGTGGCGGGGTTGGTCGGGGTGTGGTGTCATCAGGCGTGGTATAGGCGGTCGTTGTGCCTGGTGTCGCCAGTGGCGGAGGGAGTGCCGGCGCGGGACGATGACGCAATAGCCCCGGCAGAAACCCGGTGAGCAGTCAGTGCCAGAGGTGTAGGGACATAGTACGCGGTGCCGGACGGCCCAAGCGGCGTGTCATTGATGAAGTATCTGCCTGATCCGTCTCGTTGTTGACGTAGTCAGTGTTCAGCAGTTTACTAGTTGCATGGCTATACAAGAGACTGAGATTCCATCAGATCCTGCCGCAGCACGGCTGCACAACGCCTGTCGGCCCAGTGACCCGGCGATTCAGGCCTACGTCGGGTTGCGCCGCGTGACCGCCCAGGTCGACCGCCAGCTCGATGCGGTCCTGCGGACGCACGGCCTGAATCGTGGCCAGCTCAATGTCCTGCTGACCATCGGATCCGATGAGGGGCTCACGCAGCAAGACCTGGCAGACCGCCTCGGGTTGACCAAGGCCAACGTCTCGCAGCTCCTGAGTCGACTGGAGGCCAATGGGCTGATCCGGCGCGAGCCGGTGGCCCGGGCCTATGCCCTGTACCTCACCGACACGAGCCGCGATCAGCTCATCACGGCGGTCGAGGACCAGGAAGCGGTCATCCGCGCGCACTTCGCCGGACTGAACGTCCTGGAGCAGGCCCAGCTCCAGACACTCGTCGCCAAGATCGAACACGCCACCGGCGACGAGTAACAATCCGGACCGGATCCAATGCGACTCCAGCACACGTCACCTTGCACGGTTATTGTTTAGTGGTAAACTGGTACAACGCTAAACCGATTGACCAGTCCAAGGAGGACTTCACCCATGCGCGCCTACGCTCTGCTCGATGCCGATTCCACTCCGGCCACCGTCGATGTCCCCATGCCCCAGCCCGGGAACCGTGAAGTGCTCGTCCGCGTCGAGGCGTCGTCGATCAACGGGTTCGACAAGTCCGTCGCGTCCGGCCGCCTCAAGGGCATGATGGAGTACCAGTATCCGGTCGTCATTGGCAAGGACTTCGCCGGAACCGTCGAAGCGGTCGGCGCGGGTGTCACCCGGTTCGCCGTCGGCGACGCCGTGTTCGGCGTGGTCATGCAGCCGTTCCTGCGCGAGGGGGGCCTCGGTGAGTACACCGTGGTCTCGGAGGCTTATGGCATTGCGGCAATCCCTGACGGCCTCGAGGTGACCCTGGCTGGCGCGATCGGGCTGGCCGGGACGGCGGCACTTGACGCGATCGCCGCCGCGCAGATCACCTCCGGACAGACGGTCCTGGTCAGTGGGGCAACGGGCGGCGTCGGAACGATCGCGGTCCAGTACGCCGTCGCCGCTGGCGTCGAGGTGATCGCCACCGCGCAGCCGGGCGAGGCCGCCGAGGCGCTGCGTGGCCTCGGGGCGACCCATATCGTCGACTACACCGGTGATGTCGCGGAGCAAGTGCGGACGATCGCCCCGGACGGCGTCGATGTCGTCCTGCACTTCGCCGGCGATGGTGTTGCACTCCTGGGAGTGCTCAAGGCCGACGGACGGATGGCGTCCACGATGGGGTTGAGCGCGGAGCAGGACCCGCGTATCTCGGGGCTGATGGCCAACACCACGCCGGACACCCTTGCCCGGCTGGCTGCCGACGTTGCGTCCGGGACGCTGACGGTGCCGATCGCGGCGACCTTCTCCCTGGACCAGGCGGCCGATGCCTTCGCCGCCTTCGCGGAGAACAAGGTCGGCAAGATCGCCGTGTCGATCGCGTCGTAGAGCGCCGGACTCGCCTCCGTTTGTCAACGCAGCTGCGTCTCATCACATCTGATCCGGTTCCCGGATCATCGGAGCTCCCATGCGACTCACCATCTTCGGCGCGACCGGCGGCGTTGGCCGCCTCGCCGTCGAGCAGGCCTTGGCGGCGGGCCATCACGTCACCGCCTACGCGCGCTCCGCGTCAAAGCTGACCATCCAGCACCCGAACCTGACCGTGGTTGAGGGGCAGCTTTCGGACGCCGACGCGATCCGGTTGGCCGTCGCGGGCAGTGACGCCGTCGTCAGCGCGCTCGGCCCGACGCTGGCTCGCGGAGCGACGGGCACGCCCCTGACGGAAGGCACCTACCTGATCGTCGCGGCAATGAAGGCGGAGGGGGTCCGACGGTACGTCGGGATGGCGACGCCGAGCATCCGGGACCCGCACGACGGTCGCTCGCTGACCGGGCTGATTCTGCCGGTGATGGCGCGCGTGTTCCTGCCCAACGCCCTCCGGGAGCTGCGGGGGATGACGGACGCCGTGCAGGCCTCCGACCTGGACTGGACGATCGGGCGGTTCAGCCGGCCGACGGACGGTCCAGCCACCGGGACCGTGCGGAGCGGTTTCCTTGGCCAGGACAAGGTCGGCATGGCGATCACCCGGGCCAACATCGCCGCCTGGCTGCTCGAACAGGTCGAGGGCCGGACCTACATCAAGGCTGCCCCGGTGATCAGCAACTGATCCCGTCACCGACCCCTGAACGGAAGATACGGAGAGATCCATGACCGACATTACGACCAACACCACGAATCAGCGCGTCGTCCCGGAGCGCTTCGATGAGCTACTCGCCACGCGCGCTCTGGCGCACGTGGCGACGATCGGGCCGAAGGGGGAGCCCCAGTCCAGCCCGGTCTGGTTCACCTGGGACGGCGATCGGGTGCGCATCGGCCTTGGCGCCGGCCGGCAGAAGTTCGTCAACCTCCAGCGCGACGGGCGCGTCGCGGTCTCGATGACGCACCCGGAGGACCCGTCCAACTACCTGGAGATCCGCGGGCGGGTGGTCTCGATGGAGCCGGACCAGGGCGGTCGCTTCACCGCCCAGATCGCGCCACCAGGCACCTCGGCCTCGACGAGGTGCCTGGTGGCGCGCCGGACGTCCATGTGATCGAGATCGAGCCGGTCCACGCGACCTATCGCGCCGGGTAGAGTCGTTCATCACCCGGACCGGCATAGACACCCGGTCGGCTCAACAGGCCGACCGGGTGTCTCCTTTCCATGGACACCGATGACACTGACGGGACACACGATGGAACTGGGCATCATCTCCCTGAGCGACATCTATCAGGGAACAACGACCACTGACACGCCGACGGCGGGCGGGCGACTGGACGATATCGTCCATTACGCCGAACTGGCCGATCAGCTCGGGCTCGACGTATTCGGGCTGGGTGAGCACCACACGCTGGACTTCGCCGTGTCGTCACCGGCCGTCGCGCTGGCGGCGATCGCGGCCCGGACCAGTCGCATCCGCTTGGCCAGCGCCGTCTCGGTGCTCCCGGTGCTGGACCCCGTCCGGCTCTACCAGGACTTCGCGACGCTGGACCTCGTAAGCCACGGCCGCGCCGAGATCGTCGCGGGGCGGAGTGCCTTCACCGAGCCCTTCGCCCTGTTCGGGTACGACCTCAACCAGTACGACGCGCTGTTCTCCGAGAAGCTCAATCTGCTGCTCCGGCTGCGCGAGGAGGAGACGATCACCTGGCAGGGGCGCTTCCGCTCTCCCCTGATCGACGCGCCGATCGCGCCGCGTGCCCTCCAGCAGCCGCTGCCCGTCTGGGTGGGGGTCGGTGGGACGCCCCAGAGTGCGCACCGGGCAGGCACGCTCGGGCTGCCAATGGTGCTGGGACTGATCGGCGGGCCGATCGAGCGCGCCCGGGCCGCCGTGGACATCTACCGGGAAGCCGGTGACAAGGCCGGGCATGGCGATCGGCTGCGGGTCGGGGTGTCGACGCACTTCTACGCCGGTGCCGACGCCCGGCAGGCACGCGAGGTCTTTCCCTACTACCACGAGTACCTGCGGCCCAAGACGCCGGGCGGACGTGGATTCCAAATCGATCGCTGGTCGTTCGAGCACGGCACGCGCGCGGGGCAGGCGTTGGTGATCGGGTCCAGCGAGGAGATCGTCGACAAGATCGGCGAGATGCGCGAGGTACTCGGTATCGACCGGTTCTACGGTCAGGTTGACTGGGGCGGTCTACCGCGCGAGCTGATCGACGAGTCGATCACCCGGCTCGCGACCGAGATCGCTCCGGTGATTCGGGGCATGTAGTCGGAACGGTTGGGTGCGGCATCACGGGATCCGGGCGCGACAGGAAGGGTGAGCGGGTACCCGGCAGGGGATCGCTACGAACTCACGGCTATCCATCTGGACCGCGGTGATCCACTTTCAACGAAATAGCGGTCCGGCCCCGCCGCGTTTTCGACCCGGCGGGATGCCCGGGTTGGACTACGGCTGCGCGGATCGACCGGTCGACGAGAAGTCCCGGCCTACCGTGACCACCGTGGCTGGCTTCTCACGACACCATGTCGCTGCTCTGGTACAGGTGGCGCGGGAACCAGATAACCAGCCAGAGTGAATCGGATATGCTGCACCCGGGAAACCATCAGGGACTGTTTCCAGCTGATCTCGCGTCGCAGGGTGGCAATGTCCGTCGTACGCAGAAACAATGTCACGCTCCTGGGCGACGGCAGCCAGCCGATGCTCTTCGCTCACGGGTACGGCTGCGACCAGCAGATGTGGCGCCTCGTCGCCCCGGCCTTCGCACCCACCCACCGTCTCGTGCTGTTCGACCACGTCGGCGCGGGGAGTTCAAACCTCTCGGCCTACGATCGCACGAAGTACAGCTCTCTCCGGGGCTACGCGCAGGACGTCCTCGAGATCTGCGCCGAGCTTGACCTGCGACGCGTCGTCTTCGTCGGACACTCGGTCAGCGCGATGATCGGGGTGCTCGCCGCGATCGAGGAGCCGGACCGGTTCGAGCGGCTCGTACTGGTCGCTCCGTCCCCCCGCTTCGTCAACGACGACGGGTACATCGGCGGCTTCTCGCGACAGGACATCGACGACCTCCTCGAGTTCCAGGACAGCAACTACCTGGGGTGGGCAAGCGGGATGGCACCCGTCGTCATGGGGGCCTCCGACCGGCCGGAACTCGCGGACGACCTGCACGCCAGCTTCTGCCGGACCGACCCCGAGATCGCCAAGCAGTTCGCCGCCGTCACGTTCCTCTCCGACAACCGCTCCGACCTGCCCCGGGTACCGGTGCGCTCACTGGTCCTGCAGTGCCGCGAGGACGCGCTGGCGCCGACGTCCGTTGGGGACTACGTCCATCGCCATCTCCGGGACAGCGAGCTGGTCGTTGTGGATACGACGGGCCACTGCCCGCACCTGAGCGCGCCCACCGAGACGGTCGCCGCCATCGAGTCCTTCCTCATGCGGGACGCGGGAGCCGTATGACGTGGACAGTGCCGGGATGACTAACAGCCTCCTGCACGAGAGCATGGAGGACGTGTACGAGGACGTCCCGTGCGGGTTCCTGTTCACACGTCCGGACGGCACCATCGTTCGGGTGAACCGGACCCTGCTGGCCTGGACCGGGTACGAGCGCGCCGACCTGACGTCCGGACGGCGATTCCAGGACCTGTTGACGATCCCTGGAAAGATCTTTTACGAGAGTCAGTATTTCCCGGTCCTGCGCCTGCATGGGGCCGTGAAGGACGTTGCATTCGACATCACCCGCCTCGACCGCGAGCCATTGCCGGTGCTCGTGAATTCCGTCCAGCGGTCCGCCCCGGATGGCCGTCCGTCCCTGATCGCGAGCACGATCTTCGACGCGACTGATCGCCGTTCGTACGAGCGGGAACTCCTGCTCGCCCGCCGGGACGCCGAGCAACTGGCGGCCGTCGTCAGGATGTCGAGCGACGCGATCGTGACCACGTCACCGGCGGGCGTGGTGCAGACGTGGAACGCCGGAGCCGAGCGGCTGTTCGGGTACCCGGCGGCCACTGTCACGGGGACGGATCTGCGAAACATTCTGTCGAACGGAGAGGATGACGCTGCCTGGAACAGGCTTCTGGCCGAGATTCGCGCTGGGCGCCCCGTCTACCACGAGATGGTCGGCCGTCGAGCTGACGGTGGGCCGGTCGATGTCTCGGTGGGCCTGACGCCGCACCCGGACCTGCTCGGCCACCTCGGCGCTATCTCCGCGATTATTCGTGACATCGGCGAGCGACGCGAGATCGAGCGACTGCAGCAGGAATTCCTCGCCATGGCTGCGCACGAACTGCGCAGCCCGCTCACCGGGATCAGGGCCCATGCCCAGCTCATGCGCCGACGGGTGACGTACAGCGAGCGCGGCGTTGACGCGATCCTGGGCCAGACCGACCGGCTCGCGCGGCTCATCGACGACCTGCTCCTCGCCTCCCAGATCGAAGCTGATCGCATCGATCTCCGTCTGGAGGAACTGGATCTGGTCCTCGAGGCGCGATCCGTTGCCGAGCACCACGGAGTGGAAGGCGTCCCCATCCTTGTCGAGGCCCCTGGCGGACCGGTGATGGTCCCGGCGGACCGGGTGCGGATCAGCCAGGTCTTCGCGAACCTCATCACCAACGCCGTCAAGTACTCACCCGAGGGCGGCAAGGTCGTGGTGCGCTTCGGGCAGACCTCGGATGAGGCGTGGGTGGCGGTGGCCGACCAGGGGATCGGCATCCAGCGCGAGGCGCTCTCCCACCTGTTCGACCGCTTCTATCGCGTGCCGGAGGCGGCGTCGCGGGCGCCGGGGATTGGCTTGGGCCTCTACATCTCCCGCCGGATCGTGGAAGCCCACCATGGCCGGATCGACGTGGAATCCGTCCCGGGCAAAGGGAGCACGTTCACGGTGTTCCTTCCCGTCCGACGTGGTACGCGTGGATAAGCGGGCGAGCGACCGCATCCGACCAGGTGTCGGGACCGGCGTCAGCACCTTGTTGAGGCCCCGATGCAACGCCCGTTGCGCCGGCCGCTCAGAGCTTCCTGCCCCGACGGCTCGTAGCCCAACGGCGATAACGCCTTGCTCACACTGGCCAGCACGTTGGCGTGCAGCCCTTGGCGGTCACGGTCGAACCGACAGGCGCGCGTTGTCGCTCGGCCATCCGGACCTAGAACAGTTCGCGGACGTCCTGCGCGCACCGGCAGGCGGCGGCGAACCGGGACGCCCACTCCAGTGCCTCCTCGCGTGACGGCACGTCGACGATCACGAGTCCGCCCAGGACCGCCCTGGTCGGCGGATGCGGGAGAGCGGTGATCGTTCCGTCCACGTCCACGGTACTCGCGCCCTGGTGAACCAGCCCGCCGCCAACGACCCATACGCCAGCGTTCTCGGCATCCCGGCACACTCTATTGGCGGCGGCGGCTACCTCGGGGAGGTCCTCATCGGGGATGATCATCGTGCCTTCATCGAACGAGATCAGATACTGCGCCATGCCGATGACCCCTCGTGTCAGCGTTGTCGTCAGAACGGATCATACCCGTCCGACGAATGCCATACCCCGATCCCCCGGGGCGATCGTTCAGCCGCGCTACCGAAGCCGTCGAGACCATTCTGTTCCGGGTTGCTGGATCGATGTCGATGGCCAACCAGCGGCATCGTCCGGTGTTGCCGAAGACGTCCTTCAGGCTGGACCAATGAGGTCGTTGATCATCCCGAGCAGCGCGTCGAGATCGAGCGGCTTGCCGATGAACCGGGTGTTGGGGAAATGGAGTCGTACGGACTCCGCTCGCTCCAGCAGGTGTGGATCGGTCGACGCGATGAGGACCGGCACATCCGACGTGGTCGCTTCGTGTTGAAGCTGAACGAGCAGATCCCAGCCAACGATCTGACCGATCACGATATCAATCACGATGAGATCCGGTTCCAGCGCCCGGATCTGGTCGAAGGTGCGGGGGACGAAGTTCGTCGTCGTCACGTTGTACCCCTCCTCCTGCATGAGCTCGCGAAGGAGATCGAGGAATTCGGGCGATCCGTTGACCACGAACACGTGCTTGCGCTGACCCTGTACCCGGCTGGCTTCACGGATCTGTTTGAACGAGACATCGTCCATCTGATTTCTCCCGACACATCAAACTGATTCGCGCAGCCTACACGAGAAGATTGCCTTGCTGCCGCACTGGCGGACATTCCTCCCTTGCGCTCGAACGTGCGGCGCGTCCCCCCGTCGACCAGGGCCGGTCCCTGCGTCCCCGTCGGCGCGGGATCAATCGTTTCCCGCCACCCTGACCGCAACGAATGCCCACTGGCGAAGCACCATCTCGTGGAACCGGGATCACCTGGCGATCACTCCCTTCCGGGAAGAGTCGGATCGGTCGCCATGCTGATCGACGCCCGACGGACCGGGAATCCGTGTCGATCGGCGTGGCGCGGATCCGGCACACGCCATGGCAAGCGGGAATCAACCGCGCCGCCGGGCGCCGTGCCCTCCCGCGCCCGGAGTGCCGTAGCCATGGCTCAGTCCGCCCCGTCCACCACCCGTTCCCCCGGGTCCGCGCCAACCAGTACCGGTACCCGCCAACCGGCCCGGCTGCTCCGGGCTCGCCAGGATGACACGCCGACCCCCGTTACCCGGATCGAACTGTTCTTCGACCTGGTGTTCGTCTTCGCCGTCACCCAGCTGACCACCTCGCTCGCCGGCAACTTCACCTGGATGGGCGGTGCGCACATCACCGTACTGATCATCTCCGTCTGGTGGCTCTGGACCTCGACGGCGTGGGCGACCAACCTGCTCGATCCCGCCGCCGCCCCGGTCCGGGCGCTCCTGATCACGATGATGTTCGGTTGCCTGCTCCTGTCGGCCTGCATCCCGGTCGCGTTCGGGTCGCGTGGGCTGGCCTTCGCCATCGCCTTCGTCAGCATCCAGGTCGGCCGGACACTCTTCGTCCTCTGGGCGGTCCGGCGCGACGGTCAGGATGACCAGCACACGTCGCGAACCTATCGCCGTATCCTCGTCCAGGCGATCGCCGCGGGCGTGTTATGGGTCGCCGGCGGCTTCGCCGACACGGACCTGCGCCTCCCGCTCTGGGCACTGGCCGTCGGGGTTGAGTTCCTCGCCCCGGTGTCCGGGTGGTGGGTACCCGGCCGTGGTCGTGTCCATGTCTCAACCTGGGATGTCGACGGTGGGCACCTGGCCGAGCGGATGGGCCTGTTCGTGATCATCGCGCTCGGCGAGTCGGTGCTGGCGACCGGCGCCACGTTTGCCGCGCTGGCGCAGGGGACGGCCGTGATCGTGGCGTTCGGCAGCGCCTTCGCCTCATCCGTCGCGATGTGGGTGATCTACTTCCAGACGGGCACTTACTGGGCCGAGCAGACCCTCGAGCGGAGCCGCGACGTCGGCCGGATCGCCCGCTCCGCCTACACGTACTTCCATGTCCCGATCGTCGCCGGCATCGTCGTTACGGCCGTCTCGGACGAGCTGGTCCTGTCGCACCCGGTCGAGCACCCGTCAGTGCCGACCATCGTCTCGTCGCTGCTCGGCCCGGGGCTGTTCCTGCTCGGTACGCTCGGGTTCAAGTGGGCGACGACTACCCGGACGCCATGGGTGCATGTCGCCGGAATCGGCGGGTTGCTCCTGCTGGTTCCGCTGGCACCGCTCGTGACCGGGTTGACCCTCGGGATTGCCTCGACGACGGTCCTCATCGTCGTTGCCGGGTGGGAGGTCCTCGCGACGACGCGGGCCGACGCATCCGGCGACATCATCGAATAGCGGGACGGGAGCAGGGAACCTAAGGGTATCCAGAGAGCTTCCGGCACCCAGCGGACGGTCGCGATGGCGGCGGCGAGCAGCAACGTGGCTCCCATCACCACCCCAACCGGGAAACTCGAAGTGAAGCCCCGCCCGGTGGCGACGCCGACTGCGAACCACCGGCCAGCCCTCGCCGTGCCAGCACCAGGCAGACGGCACCCGCCACCACGACCTCGACCCCGACGATCACGCCGAACAACGCTTCCCGCCCGTCCAGCCCCGATGGGGTGCCCAGCGCCGGACGACGAGAAAGCCACCCCCAGAACCGCGATGATCCCGGGCACGCTGCCCGCGCCCAGGAGCGAACAGCGTCCCGGATGCTGTTCCACATGGGGCAAGCGAGGACACCCGTCGTGGCCCGCGGGAGCCTGATCAGGTGCCCGGGAGCGGCCAGGCGGGGCAGGGAATGCACGGGGCACGATGGACACGGCCGTCCGGGTGCGGGAAGCTGCCGGTCCGGAGACCGACCCGAACGCAGGAGACAGAGCGTTGGCTGACGCCCCGAAGGATGAGCAGCTCGACCAGCTGCGAAAGCAGGTGACCGAGCAGGGCCACCGGATCGCGACCCTGGAGCGGATGATCGATGAGGTCATCATCGCCCAGCGTCTTTCCGCGATCGCCCATGTCGACATGGTTCGCTTCACCGGGCCGTCGAAGGCCGTCGAGCCCAACCCGACCGCCCAGGACGCCGGCAACCCGCTGGTCATCCACTGCCACACGTTCGTCCCGCGTGACCTGGACCCCGCGACGCGGCACCCACTGGTCGTTCTCGCCCACGGCGGCGTCCACGGCCGGCACAACTCCGATGCGACCTCGATCGTCCGCGAGTTGGTCCTGCAGGGCTACACCGTCGTCGCGCCAGACTACCGGGGCAGCGATGGGTACGGCAAGGCGTTCTGGGAGGCAATCGACTACGGCGGCCGCGAGGTCGACGACACGCAAGCCGCCCGCGATTGGGCGCTGGACGCCTTCGATCACCTCGATCCCGAGCGGGTCGGGGTGATCGGCTGGAGCCACGGCGGGCTGATCTCGCTGTTCACGATCTTCGACCACCCGGACGACTATGCCGTCGCCTACGCGGCCGTGCCCGTCTCGGATCTGGTCGCGCGGATGGGCTACAAGAGCCAGCAGTACCGCGACCTGTTCTCCGCTCCGTATCACCTCGGCAAGACGGCCGAGGAGGACGTCGCCGAGTACCGCCGCCGCTCGCCCTCGTGGAACGTCGATCGCTACCGGGGCACCCCGCTGCTGGTCCACACGACGACCAACGACGAGGACGTGAATGTGCTGGAAGTCGAGCGGCTGCTGCAGGCGTTCCGTGCCGCGGGCCACGAGATCGAGAGCCGGATCTACGACGCCGCGCCGGGGAGCCACGTCTTTAACCGGATCGACTCCCGCCTGGCCCGCGAGAGCCGGCGGGACATCTGGCGCTTCCTAGCCCCGCACCTGAAGCCCGCACGACCGGTGGAGTAATCCGCCTCGCGGCCAGGGGCGATCACCGTCCCAGGGGGGATCACAAGGATCGCCCCTAGGACGGTGATTTAGGATCAGACATCCGGACCTAGAACAGCGCCGCCTCGATCGCGAAGCGCGCCTCACGGAGCGCGTGCGCGAGGCGGTTGCGCTCGCGGCGCAGCCGCGTCTCCAGCGTCAGCCGCTCCGGCGACCCTTCCGGCAGCGCGACCAGCTCCCGGACCGCCTGCAGGCCCGGCAGCGTCGGGATCGGCAGCGCGAGGTCCTGCTCGAACGGCCCTCGGCTGGTGTAGTTGACCGGCATCAGCGCCCGGGACGCCGCCTTGGTCGCGTCGTTGAGCGATGCGGCGTCAGCGTTCGCTGTCGACCGCGCGTCCCGCAGCCGCCCCGCCGCCTCGACGAGTCCCTCGGCGTCGGCGAGCAGGCCGAGCATGTTGAACGCGCCGCCGGCGACCGCGTCCAGCGCCCGCAGTTCGGCCAGGATTTCCTCGGCTGGCGCGAGCTGATCTAGTGGCAGGATCTCGTCAGAGGCGAGGCGCCAGGTGGCACCGAGCAGGATCCGTCCGTCGCGCTCCAGCAGTGCCGGGTCGATGTAGTCCATCGTGTCGAGCGGCGTGTGATACCACTCCATCGTCACGCCCGGTCCCGCCGCCGAGATGTTCATGAACACGGAGGGAACGCCGGCACCCCAGAACGACTGATCGCCCATCCGCTGCATCCGGTGATAGGCCAGCTCCTGCTCGCCGATCGCGGCGATCACCTCGCCGGCCATCCCGAACGCCTCGGCCGTCAGCGGGGCCTGGGTCAGGTCTGTCGCCCCCTTGTAGCCCGGCATGTCGATGTTGACGTGGGCGACGCAGTGCTCGTACAGCTCCAGCCAGTGCTCATCGGCGTACCAGGCTGAGGTGCCGTAGCGGGCGTGGGAATGGCCCGACCAGAAAGCGACCCGGACGTCGCGGCGAAGCTCATCGCGGTGGGCTGCCAGCACCCGGGCCGTCTCCAGGGCGCAGGCGTCGGCGGTGCCGTTGTCGATCGCGCCGTAGTGCCACGAGTCGACGTGGCCGGACAACAGGACGAAGTCGCCCGAGCCGTCCGGGTCACCGGCCGGGATCGTCGCGACCAGCAGCGGCAACGGACGCCAGCGGGTATCGACCTCGGTCGTAACCGTCACCTCGCCCGCCCCGGCCGCCATCGCCTCCCGCAGCCGGTCGCCGCTGGCCCGGTTGACCGAGACATGCGGCAGCGTCGGCAGCAGGTCGATCGTCTCCGGCGTCGGCGAGCCCCAGACCGGCGAGACAATCATCTCCTTGATCGTCTCGCCCGGGTTGACGTGGATCACCGCCAGCGCCCCGGTCGGCTCGGCCGCGACGGCCTTGCCGGGGGAGGCGGGGTCGGTGACCAGCGCGATCTTCCCCGCGAGGTCCAGGCCGGTGTATGCCTCCGGCGACCCGTCGCCGGCGTCGATCAGCTCGCCGGTGACGCCTGGTGTCGAGCCGGAGAAGGAGTGGGTGATGCACGTGACGGTTTCTCCGCCGGGCAGGGTGATCGACGCGGCGACCGGCCACGACGTCAGGCAGACCGGCTCGGCCCGCTGGACGTCCAGTCCCCAGCCCCGGACCAGCTCCTCGATCACGGCGAACGCCTTCCGCTCGTCGTCCGAGCCGGACATCCGGACCCACTGGCTGACGTCGCGGGTGTAGGTGAGCAGGTTGTCGGCCGTCGCCTCGGCCACGATCTCGAGCATCCGTCCGGTCGCGGCAGTCGTCTGGTGCGTCATCTCAGGTCCCCTCGGGATTCGGCGCGACCCACCGGTGTGAGTCCGGATTCCATACCGGGACCATATATGCCCCTCGCTACAGTGATGGCAATGGGGTACGGGCACGAGGTCGTCGATGGGACGGCGGTGACGGCACCCCGCAGGACCAGAGGCAAGACGATGATCCCCGAGCAGTTCACTCCCAATCCCACTACCTCCATCAGCACCCTCGGCGCGAGCCGGCTCGATCGGCGCGCGATCATGCGCGGCGGGATCGCGCTCGGCGCCGGACTGGCTTCAGCAGGCAACCTCGTCCGGCTGACCTCGGCCCAGACCGATGACGGTACCCCGGCGGCGGCCGTCTCGCTGGACGAGATGACCCCGGCGATCGTCGACGCCGCCAACGCCTTCCTCGACGCACTCTCCGACGACGAGCGCGCTGCCGTCCTGTTCGACTGGTCCGACACGGCGCAGAAGCAGCGCTGGTCGAACTTCCCCGAGGGGTTGTTCGAGCGAGACGGGCTGATGTGGGGCGACCTGGCCGACGCGCCGCGGGAGGCCTGGCTAGCCCTGATGCGGGCGACCCTCAGCGAGACCGGCTACGAGCGCGTCATGGCCGAGTGGGAAGCCGACCAGGTGCTGGCCGATTCCGGCGGCGGGATGGGTGGCGGCAACGGCGGTGGCCCCGGCGGCGGTGGCGGGATGGGGCAGATGCTCGGAACCGACCACTACTGGGTCGCGCTCATCGGTGAGCCGTCCGCGACCGAGTCGTGGCAGTGGCAGTTCGGCGGTCACCACATCACCGTCAACGCCACCGTCGCCGGGGACCGGATCGCCCTGACACCCAGCTTCATCGGCGTGCAGCCAGCCTCCTGGACGGACGCCGACGGCACGACCATCCGGCCGCTCGGAGACATCGAGGACGATGCCTTCGCCCTCGTCAACGCACTGGACGACGACCAGCGCGCGGCGGCGATCCTTGGCGACGAGTACATCAACCTGCTGCTCGGGCCGGGTGAGGATGGCGGGACGATCGAGCCGGAGGGGCTGCCCGGCGTCGCCATGACCGATGAGCAGCGGGAGATGGTCCTCAGCCTGGTCTCGCGCTACACCGGCATGGTCCACGACGCCGTCGCGGCCGACCGTCTGGCCGAGGTGGAGGAGACGCTGGACGACACGTACCTCGCCTGGTACGGCCCGACCGAGCCGGGCTCAGCCGCCTATTTCCGGGTGGCCGGTTCGCGGATCGTGATCGAGTACTCGCCGCAGGGCATGGGCGGTGACGCGGCCAACCATATCCACGGCATCTACCGCGACCCGGAGAACGACTACGGCGCCCTGATCACCGGCTGACGCAGGACCGGACCGACAGCGATCCAGGCAGACGCCAACGGCCCCGGCGGGAGATCCCGCCGGGGCCGTTACCTGTCAATCGTTGCCCGTCGTTTGCCCCACTCTACCAGCCCAGCAGCACCGCGGTGTCGGCCGGCAGCCGCACGCCGCCCTCCGCGACCGCCGCCGTCCCGCCACCACCGTAGCGCTCGTTGCCCGTGTCCAGCAGCACGGTCACGCCGCGGGGTGGGTCGATGATCCGGGGATCGAGGCCGGCCAGGGTGAACCGTGTCTCCGGTCCGAAGTTGGCCAGCAGCAGCCGGTGAGCGTCCCCGTTCTGCCGGTACAGCAGGATCACGTCGTCCTTGGCGAGCGCGACAGAGCCGGCCCGGTCGCGCTGGGCCAGTACCTCGTCGTCCCGGATCAGATGGAGCAGGTCCTGGTAGAGCTCGTACGTGTCGCCGTTGGTCTCGCGCTCGGACAGGTCCAGCGTGCTGTCCCGGAAGGTGGACTCCGCCTGGGGATCGGGAACCTCCGTCTCGCCACCGAACGACTGGAAGTGCGCGAACTCCTTGCGACGCCCCTCGGTGACCAGCTTCCCGAGGCCGGGCTCGTGGTCGGTGAAGTACTGGAACGGTGCCGACGCCCGGAACTCCTGACCCATCCAGATCAGTGGAGTCTCGGGGGCCAGCAGGAACAGGGTGGAGGCGGCGTGGTACCGCTCCCGGCTCGTCTGGGTATGCAGGCGGTCGCCGACGGCCCGGTTGCCGACCTGATCATGGTTCTGGACGCAGAAGACGAAGGCGCTGCCTGGCTCGCCGGTGACCTTCGTCCCGCGAGGCTCGCCGTCGAACAGCTGCCCCTCGTAGGTCAGGCCCCGCATGAGCACGTTGGCGATGCTCGCGGGCGTGCCGTCGTACTGGCTGAAGTAGCCGTCCCGCTCGCCCGTCAGGAAAACGTGCATCTCGTGATGGAAGTCGTCGGCCCAGAAGCCGTCGGCGCCCCAGCCGCCCTCGAGCGGTGTCCGGACGAGACCGACGTCGTTGTGCTCGTTCTCCAGGTACGCCACCAGCTCGCGCGGCGCGGCCGTAGCCCGGCCCCGGGCGATCAGCTCGGTGACGACGTGGACCGGACTGTCATCGAGGATGGCGTGCGTCGCATCCAGCCGGTACCCGTCGACGTGGAATTCCTCCACCCAGTACGCCGCATTGCCGACGACGAAGTCGCGAACCGGCTGGCTGTCGGCGGCGTCGTAGTTGACGGCGTCGCCCCAGGGGGTGGTGTGGCGATCCGTGAAGTAGTGGTCGGCGTAGGCGCGCAGGTAGTTGCCGTCCGGGCCGAAGTGGTTGTAGACGAGGTCGATGATCACGCCGATGCCATGCTGATGGGCGGTGTCGACCAGCGCGCGGAGCTCGTCCGGCGTGCCGTAGTTGTGGCTGGGGGCCCAGAGGTCGACGCCGTCGTATCCCCAGTTCCAGCGGCCCGGCGACTCGGCAAGCGGCATCAGCTCGATCGCCGTGATCCCGAGGTCACGCAGCGCCGGGATCTCGGCGGTCAGCGCGGCGTAGGTGCCTTCCGGCGTGTACGTGCCGACATGCAGCTCGTAGATCGCCTGCGTGCTCGCGTCGAGCCCTGTCCAGGCCTCGTCGCCCCACTGGTAGGTCGACGGGTCGACGACCTCGGACGGCCCATGGACGCCTTCCGGCTGGAACCGCGACGCCGGATCCGGAAACGGGTCGGCGCCGTCCAGGCTGTAGCGGTAGCGCGTTCCGGCCCCGATCCCGGCGATGGTCGTCTCCCAGTAGCCGTCGCCGACGGACGACCGCTCCAGCTCCGGCCGGTCGTCTTGGCCCTCGATCACGAGCGCGACCGACCGGCTGGCGTTCGGTGCCCAGACGAGGAAACGCACGCCCTCGGGCGTGATGGTCGCGCCGATGGGCGGCAGCGGACGGTCGAGCAGGTCAGTGAGCGTCGATTCGACGGACATTCGCGCGAACCTCATATCTGTCATCGGGTGGCCGGGTCACCGGAGTGCCGGTCGAGGGGGGCCATGTCCGGCACCATCCCGGATCGCTGCTACTGGCAACGGCCGGATGGGCAGGGACTATGCGGGTCGGCGTTTATAGGCAATTTTGCTGCCGCCATTAGACCACGTGAATCTGATTGCGGCCGTCCGGGCCGGGCCAGCCATGGCAGACCGCTCCGGTATGATGCCAGCCGGACGACCGGGCGGAGCAGCACCGCACCCGCCCACCGCATGGCGACGATGGAGTAGCCCGATGACGACGCCCCCAGCCACGTCTCCCGACACGGCGATCCTCTGGCCGGCCCTAGACGAGCAGCCCGAGCGAACCCAGTGGGTCCAGACCCGTACCGAAGCCCGGGTCGGCGCTGGCGGCGGGATGGTCGCGGCCAAGGTCCCGAAGGCGGCCGAGGCCGGCGCCGAGATACTGCGGGCCGGCGGCAACGCCGTCGACGCGGCGGTCGCGACCGGCTTCGCCACCAGCGTCGTCGAACCGTGGGGCAGTGGGCTGGGCGGCGGCGGGTACATGGTCATCCAGCGGCCGGGCGACGCCGCCGTCGTGGTCGAGTTCCCGATGGTGGCGCCGGCCGGCGCCACGCGGGACATGTTTCCGCTTGCCGGCGGGACGGACCCGAACCTGTTCGGCTGGCCCAACGTCGTCGACAGCGCCAACCTGCTTGGCCACCGCTCGGTCGCGATCCCCGGCGTCGTCGCCGGCCTGACGACGGCGCTGGAGCGATACGGCACGAAGACGCTGGCCGAGGTCATGGCGCCGGCGATCCGCTACGCCGAGGAAGGCATCCCCGTCGACCCGAGCTGGACCTATGTGACAGCCCGCTACCTCGCCACCCTTTCGCAGTATCCCGAGACGGCCCGGATCTTCCTGCCCGGTGGCGCTATCCCGTTCAACGAGCAGGCGACGGTGCCGACGATCTTCCGCCAGCCCGACCTTGCCGCCACGCTCCGCGCGATCGCCGAGGGAGGCGCAGACGCCTTCTACCGGGGCGCGACCGGCGCGGCCATCGCCGATCACCTGGCCGAGCACGGCGCACCGGTCACCCGCGACGATTTCGTCGGGTACGAGGCCGTCGTCGCGCCCGCCGCCGCGGCCAACTACCGGGGCCATGTCGTGTTCGCGCCGGGCGGCGCGTCCGGCGGCCCGACGCTGCTCCAGTCGCTGAACATCCTGTCCGGCTTCGACCTCGGCGAGACGGGACACAACACCGTTCCCAGCCTGCACCTGCTCGCCCATGCTTTCCGGGCCGCCTTCGCCGACCGGTTTGCCTACCTGGCGGACCCGCGCTACGTCGATGTCCCACTCGATACCCTGCTCTCGCCGGACTACGCCGCCGAGCGGGCAATGGAGTTTCAGTGGGATCGCGTCACGCCGACCGTCGCCGGTGCCCGCGACCGCCTCGGCGTGACGCATAGCCTTGCCGCGTCGGTTCCCGACTACATCACCTCCGGCAGCACGACGCATTTCGGCGCGATCGACGCCGATGGGATGGCCGTCTCCAATACCCAGACGCTGCTCTCGCTGTTCGGCTCCCGCGTGACGGCGCCGGGGACCGGCGTGCTGCTCAACAACGGGATGATGTGGTTCGACCCGGAGCCGGGTCGACCCAACTCGGTCGAGGGCGGCAAGCGACCGCTGTCCAATATGGCGCCGATCGTCATCGCCCGGGACGGCATGGCGGTGGGCAGCATCGGCGCCTCCGGCGGGCGGCTGATCATGAACTGCAACGCCCAGATCGCGATGAACATGATTGATCACGGCATGAGTGGCATGACCGCCGCCAACGCCCCCCGGATCGACTGCTCGACCCGGAATCTCCTGGTCTCGACGCGGTTGCCCCGGCGGACGCAGGACGATCTCGCTTCGCTCGGCCACACGGTCGTGCCGCTCACCGAGCTGCCGGGCGCCAGCCAGTTCTCATCGCCGGTCTGCATCCGGCGGGATGAGGACGGCACACTGTCCGGTGGCGCCGACATCTTCTATACGGCGATGGCGATTGGCGTGCCGCCAGCCTCATCCGCCGGCTGAGCCAATTCGCTTTCGTAACTCAGTGAGACCGGGCTCGACGCGCCGTCGAGCCCGGTTTCGTCTTTCTGTCGGACCTGCAGGCAGTCAATAATGGTCGGGTTAATAGTGAAATTTCTTGACTATGGCACCAACCATGCAGGGGAAGGCATGGTCGCGGGAGGTGTCTCCCGTCGATCCGTGTCTGCGTACGAGGGAGACAAACATGGATGTAGGGAGATCGCAGCCAGCCGCGTCGAGGACGACGGGCGGCTCTGACCAGGATCACCGCTCCGGGAACGATGTGCCCATTGTCTCGATGTCGCCTTCCGGACTCACCGTGCTTCCGTTGCACGCGTCTTCCACCGGGCCGGGTTCCAGGGCGCGCGTGTCATCCCCAGCGAGCATGAGGGCGAGTTCTCTTCGGCCCCGACGCCGTCGGAATCGACCGCAGGACCGCATCGTGATGACCCTGTTCGTCGCCCTCACGCTCGTCCTGGGCGGCTTCGGGGTGATGCCGGGAACCACCTCCGGGCAGACCTCGGGGGCCACGCCTCCGGCAGTCACGGCGAACACGGAGATCTCCGGGACCATCGACGTCGGGATGGTCGGGAATCCCCAGATGACCGCTCTCCAGGAGATGGTCAATGAGGGGTACTTCAACCAGCTCTACCCGAACATCACGGTCAATATGACCGTCCTCCCGGAGAACGAGATCCGGGCGTCCATCAACCAGGACGTCGCCGCTCAGGGTGGCGCCTATGACGCGGTCACCATCTCGAACTTCGAGGTCCCGATGTGGGCCGCGAACGGATGGTTGACCGAGCTTGGCGCCGATGCCCAGGCCGATCCGACCTACAACATGGCCGACATCCTGCCCGCCCACCTGCAGGGACTGACCTACGAGGACGGCGTCTACGGTCTTCCGTTCTACGGTGAGAGTGCCATGGTCTTCTACCGGACCGATGTCCTCCAGGAGGCAGGGATTACCTGGCCGGAGGACCCGACCTGGACCGAGATCGCGGAGATCGCCGCGCAGGTCAAGGCCGCGCGCGCCGGCACTGACAACATGGCGGGTATCTGCCTTCGCGGTCTGCCCGGCTGGGGCCAGCAGCTCGGTCCCATGACGAGCGTCATCAACGCCTTCGGTGGTTCCTGGTACGACGAGAACTGGAACGCCACCCTGGACAGCGAGGCGTCGTCCGAGGCGATCAACTTCTACATCAACACCCTGCAGCAGTCCGGCCCGGCCGGCTCCGAGCAGAACGGCTTCACCGAGTGCGAGCAGCTCTTCGTCACGGGACAGGTCGCGATCTGGTACGACGCCACCTCGGCGGCTGACTTCGTCGCTTCCCCGGAGCTGAACCCGGACTACTACCAGAACGTGGGCTTTGCGCTCCCGCCGCACCAGGCCAGCCCGGACAACCGTGGTAACTGGCTCTACAACTGGGCGTTCGGAGTGCCGGCTTCCTCTGATAACCCGGAAGCGGCCGCGGCCTTCTCGCGCTGGGCGACCTCCACGCTGTACTACCAGACGCTGACGGCGGTCGACGGGTTTGGACGGGCTCCGACCGGTGCCCGTGCATCGACCTACGAGGATCCGGCCTACCTGGAGTTCTCTTCGGCCTACGCACCGATCGTCCTGGATTCCATTCGGCGTGCCGACCCGATCAACTCCTGCCTGGTCGAGGTCCCGTACCCCTGCCAACAGTTCGTCCAGATCCCCGAGTTCCCTGACCTTGGTAACCGGGTCAGCGACATCTTCGCCAGCGCCATCGTCGGGAACATCCCGATCGACGAGGCAATCAGCCAGGCAAACGACCTGGCCAACGAGATAGCCATCGACGGCGGATATCAGTAGCCTGCCGGACCGGACTCCGCGACGTCGCGGAGTCCGGTCCGATCATTCCGGCCCTGGCTTTGACCGGGCCGGGGACGGCTCGCGCAACGAACCTGATCCCGCAAACCCGGGCTCACATCGGCGGGACAGGCTCCACCAGGGACGCCGTCGCACACGACCGAATGTTGTGAGCCCGGCTCACCATGCGCAACCTGTCATGGAGGCACCACGTGGCCACGATGTCTACACCCCTGCAATCCGTGCAGGTGCCCGTTGTCCGCCGGTCCCTGGTGCAGCGCATTGGCGTCGGACGTTTGCTGCTCTATCCGGCGATGATCTACATGATCGCCATTACGCAGATTCCGTTCCTCATCACCATTTACTACAGCTTCAGGAACTATCGGCTCAACCGTCCCGACCAGCATGGCTGGGCGGGAGTTGAGAATTACCAGCGACTCTGGGATCAGGTCCGCAACACGGACTCGCCATTCTTCTCCGCCCTGCTGAACACGGTCGTTCTTACCGCCGGTTCCGTGGTCTTAGCGATGATCGTTGGCCTGCTGTTCGCGGAA
The DNA here is from genome assembly GCA_035944555.1 of Thermomicrobiales bacterium. Taxonomy (GTDB): domain Bacteria; phylum Chloroflexota; class Chloroflexia; order Thermomicrobiales; family UBA6265; genus CADCWK01. The sequence continues at coordinate 73,722 of DASZAY010000024.1, read as the reverse complement.
CTCGTCAACCACAAGTTCCCGGGTCGCGCGGTCGTGCGGACGCTGCTGATTACCCCGTTCCTCATCATGCCGGCGGCCGCGGCCCTGTCATGGAAGAACCTGCTCTATAACCCCAACTTCGGCTTTCTCGACTGGTTCACGACGACATTCATCCCGACGAGCCCGGCGCCCAACTGGCTCGGCGACTATCCGCTCGTGTCGATCATGCTCTACCTCGTCTGGCGATGGGCTCCGTTCATGATGCTGATCTTCCTGGCCGGGATGGGGTCGATCTCGGAAGAGGTCCGGGAGGCGGCTCGCGTCGACGGGGCATCTGCCTGGCAGGAGTTCCGCACCGTCACGCTGCCCCACCTGCAGCGGTTCTTCATGCTCGGCGGTCTGCTCGGCACGGTCTACATCTTCCAGGACTTCGATCCGATCTACCTGATGACCAAGGGCGGTCCCGGGAACGAGAGCACCACGCTGTCCTACCTGGTGTTCCGGACCGCGATCGAGAACAACAACTACGGGCTGGCGTCAGCGATTGGTGTCGTCACGGTGATCCTGTCGATCATCGCCGTCACGTATCTGATCCGGCTGCTCTCCCGGGTATTCGAAGGGGAACTCCGCAATGGCTAGTACTGCCGCCGGAACGCAGCCGTCCGGGACACCCGTCGAATCGCGCTTCGGAACCCTGATCGTCCCGTCGACCCGGGCGACGGGTCTGCGACGCCTGCTGGGCCGGTCAGGCGTCCGCAAGGACCGGGCGCCGATTCCCCTGGCGATCTTCGCCTGGATCGTGGCGCTCATTGTCTTCTTCCCGATCTTCCAGTTCGTCATCACCGGGTTCAAGACCGAACAGGAAGCCGTCGCGATCCCGCCGCGCCTGCTGCCATGGCCCGGCTATGAGGAGACGCAGGTCCTGCCCGAAACGATCAACATCGAAGGCAGTGATGCCGCTGCGGTGGCCGAGGACGTCGACGCCGGGCTGGATTTCCGCTTCGCTCCGACGTTGGAGCAGTACCGGACGGTCTTCTCGCTGAACTTCGGGTCGTTCTTCCTGAACTCGCTGATGACGACGCTGATCTCGACGGCGGTCGTCCTGATCCTGGGGATACCTGCGGCCTATGCGCTTTCGATCCTGGCCGGCAAGCGGTCATCGAACACGCTCTTCTTCCTGATCTCGACCCGGTTCCTGCCCACGGCCGGCGTGCTGGTACCTCTTCTCCTGATCTACCGGCAGCTGGAACTGCTGAACACGATCCCGGGCCTGATCATCCTCTACATCGCCATGAATCTGCCGATCGCGATCTGGGTGATGCGCTCGTTCTTCGAGGAGATACCCCGTGACATCATCGACGCCGCCCGGCTGGACGGAGCGTCGCTGCTGCGGGAGATCTTCCAGATCGCGCTCCCGGTCGTGCGTCCCGGCATCGTCGCGACGGCCTTCATCTGCATGATCTTCGCCTGGAACGAGTTTTTCCTGGCGGCCTTCCTCGCCGCGGTTGGCTCGTCGACGGTGCCGATCTTCATGCTCCAGTACGTCACCGGTGAGGGCCTCTTCTGGGCCAAGCTCTCCGCCGCCGTCACCATCGGTGTCCTCCCGATCGTCCTGCTTGGCTGGATCGCCCAGGGCCAGCTCGTCCGGGGCCTCTCGCTGGGTGCGGTGAAGTAACGGGCACGGCGGCATTCGATGCATAATTCAGGACACACCGGGTCGATGCAGCCTCCGGTGTTTTCCTGTTGTGCAATTCCCCGCCGGCCGCATAGCTGTTGGTGGGCACCGAAGAGGCTCCAATGCGTGCAGTAGTGATCGACCGGCCACATCACATCGAGATCAGGGAGATCCCCGACCCGGTCATGGGCCCGGGGGACATCCTCGTCAAGGTCATGGCAACGGGTATCTGCGGGACGGACCTGCACATCGTCGAGGGCGAGTTCCCGATCGCCACGTATCCGAATATCCCCGGGCACGAGCTGGCTGGCGAGATCGTCGCGATCGGAGCCGAAGCGGCTGCTTCGGCCAACGAGTTGCGGGTCGGCGACCGCGTCGGGATCGACCCGACCCTGAACTGCACGGAGTGCTTCTTCTGCAAGCGGGGCCAGTACAATCTTTGTGAGCGGTTCGGGGCAGTCGGTCTGACCTACCCGGGCGGCTTCGCCGAGTACGTCGTCGTCCCGGTCCGGACTGCCTACAAGCTGCCGGACAGCATGAGCTACGCGACCGGCGCGATGATCGAACCGGTCTGCTGCGCCGTCCGCGGCTTCCATCGCCTCAGCCCTCAGATCGGGGAGAGCTACCTCATCTACGGCGCCGGACCGATGGGGTTGATCAACGCCCAGATGGCGCGGTTCAACGGCGCCTCGGCCGTCGCGATGATCGATATCAACGAGGGGCGGCTGGAGCGGGCGCGCACCGAGTTCGGCATCGAGCACGTCGCGACTTCGCTGGACGAGCTGCGGGACCTCGCCCCGCGCGGCTTCGACAACGTAATCGAGGCGACGGGTGTGACGAAGGTCGCGAGCATCGCCATGGACGCGGTGATCCGGGGCGGGAAGCTGCTGCTGTTCGGGGTCTGCCCGCCCGGCCAGAAGGCGGAGTACGAGGCTTACCGGATCTACAACCAGGAGATCACCATCATGGGCACGATGGCGGTCCGCAACTCCTATGGCCCGGCCCTGGACATCCTCGCGACCGGGAAGATCGACGCGGACAAGATGGTCAGCCATACCCTGCCGCTGGCTGACTTCGAGGAGGCCGTCGACCTCGCGAAGCGCGGTGTCGGGATGAAGGTCCAGGTCGCGCCGAACGGGTAGGGGAGTTATCCCACCCCCTGCCCCCTCCCCATCCTCGCTCGTCGTTCCTCCTCACGGGATGGAGAGGGGGTTCTGCCGTTCTTAGGCTGTTGCTGTCGGATTCAGCATTGACGGCCGGAATCCTCCCTCGGCTGTACGCCAGGTGCTGAGCGTGGGCAAGGGAGGTGACACATGGCAACCGGACGACGGCGAAGTGGGCCAGATCTCATCGCGGCTGCGAGGGAACTGCGTCGGACGCAGACGCCGGCCGAGAAGGCTCTTTGGAAATTGCTACGTGATGACCGGCTTGGCGTCCCAGTCCGACGACAGCACATCGTCGACCGGTTCGTCGTGGACTTCTGCATCCCACACGTGAAGCTCGTGATCGAAGTCGATGGGGCGGTCCATGACTCGCCGGAGGCGCGGGAGCAGGACGTGTGGCGAACAGAACGGTTGAATGCTCTGAGCTATACCGTCATCAGGCTGCGGAACGACGATGTTCTGCTACGTCCTGAAGCCGCGATTGCACTGATCACGCAGCATCTGAGCAAACAGTGTGTCTACCCACAAAACCGTCCCAAGCCTGACACTCCCCCTCTCCATCCATTGAGGAGGTACGACGAGATGAGATGGGGAGGGGGCCGGGGGGTGGGGTAACACTCCCGGCAGCCGTCATATCCCGGAGGAGGCAGCCATGTCGAATAGGCGGCAGCGCCCGTCCCCATCGATTGATCTCCACGCCATGCTGCTCGGCTCTCTCCGCTACCAGCGCGAGACGGTGATCTGGAAGCTGGACGGGCTGACGGAGGAGCAGGGCCGACAGCGGCACGAGCCGTCGACCCTGACCCTGATGGGGCTGCTCAAGCACCTCGCGGACGTGGAGCGGACGTGGTTCCACCAGCGATTCGCGGGTCGGGAAGGCGCCTCGCCCTGGGATGACGCCGACCCGGACCGGTATTGGCGGCTGGAGCCGGACGACACGATCGCCGGGTTGATCGCCGCGTACCGAGAAGCCTGCACAGAGTCAGATCGGATCATCGAGGCGCACGGACTGGAGGACATCGCTGCGGACCACGCGCCGGGCGACATGCCGGTCACGCTCGGCTGGATCATGACGCACATGATCCAGGAGACGGCCCGGCACGTCGGCCATGCCGACCTGATCCGGGAAGCGATCGACGGGCGGACCGGGACCTGAGCGCCGGGTAGGGCAGGACGACGAGCGGCCCGGGCACATCTACCTGGGCCGCTCGTCGTCGACATCCTGCTACCAGCTCACCGGACCGGAATGCGCACGCGTGACTTGGTCGTTGGCGGACACCACACCTGGCTACAGCTTCGCCAGCCGGGGACCGAGCTCGCGCTTGTAGAACTCGCAGAACTCGGCCTGCGTGTCGCCCAGCTGGACCAGCGCCAGCTCGTCGAACCCGGCGTCGGCCCACTTCTTTGCCTGCTCGACGATCTGGTCGACGTCCGGGCCACAGACGATGTTCTCCACGACCGTCTCTTCCGGCACCACATCCACGAACGCCTGGAAGTTGACCGGCCCCGGCAGCTCGGCCTGGATCTTCCAGCCGCCCGCCGTCCAGCCGAAGTTGTCGTGGGCAAGCTTGCGCTGGGCCGCCTCGTCCGGGCCCCATGAGATCATCATCTGGCCGGAGGACGATCCCTCGCCGCCGGCGTTCTGGAAAAGCTTGATGAGCTGCGCATCCGGCTGGGTCGCGATCATCATCCCGGCGTATTCGGCAGCCAGCTCGGCCGAGTCCGGCCCGCTGATCGCCAGCCCGATCGGTACCGGCGTCTCGGGGAGGTCGAACAGCTTGGCACTCTCGACGTCGAAGTGGTCGCCGCGGTAGGTGACGTACTCGCCGGAGAACAGCTCGGCGATGATCTCGACGGCTTCCGCCAGCATCTCGTGCCGGATATCGACGGCCGGCCAGCCCTGTCCGACGACGTGCTCATTCAGGTTCTCGCCGGCGCCGAGGCCGAGCCGGAACCGCCCGTCGGACAGCAGCGCCATCGTCGCGGCCTTCTGGGCGACGACCGCGGGGTGGTAGCGCATGATCGGCGCGGTGACATACGTCATCAGCCCGATCCGCTCGGTCGCCTGGGCCGCCGCGCCCAGCACCGACCAGGCGTAGGGGGAGTGGCCCTGCCCCTCAACCCACGGGTGGTAATGGTCGGAGATCACCGAGAACTCGAAGCCGGCCTGCTCCGCCGCGACGATGTCACGGACGAGATCCCTGGGTGAGCGCTGCTCGCACATCATCGTGTAGCCAATCCGCATGGTGGTCCTGCTCCTTCATCGCTGTGAGGTGTCATCTGGTTGGGTGACTGACCGGGAGGGGGTGGCGCCGTGGGGCGATTCGCCGGCAACTGCCACGGGGCAGGACGCACACCGGGGGCCATGCCGGACTCCGTGGTCACCGCGAGGAACCGCTGCATGGACCGAGCGTCCGGCTTACGGTTCAGGGCGGCTCCCCGGAGGGCGATCGACGATTCAACCGGGGTGACGGGGGAGTGCTATCGGTCAGACCCGCTGGATACCTATGCAATCCGTCCAATAACCTGCAGATCCAGTTTGACAGTGGTCGCGTACCGTCGGTATCCTGCGCCAACTTCCGGGCCGGCATCGGCCAGAAAAGCGGCGAGCGGACGATCAGGGCCCCGGTTTCCTGCCGGGACCTGGTGCCAGTCCCTTTGTCGTCACATCCACCGGAGCCAGTCAGTCGTCGGGGCGCCCAGCGAGGCGCCTGGCCAGGGAGTCACCGGATGCCAGAGAGTCGTCGTCCCGTGCCGGTCGGGGCCGGTGTCAACCTCCGCGTCGCCACCCGCCGTCCGCTGCGGAGCCGGGCGGCGCTGCTGTCCTGCCTGCTGGCGGTCGCGATGCTGGCGGTCGCGTGTGGCCGCGCCTCCGAGGACGACATCAACAGCGCCCTCGGGATCACCCCGACCCCGACCCGGAACGCCGAGCAGATCGCCCAAGCGACGACGGCCGCGGCGGACCAGGCTACCCGGGAGGCGGCCGCGGCCGCGGGCACTCCGGCGTCGGGCGAGGATGCCGCGCTGGCGGCCCTGTCCGGTGGCAACGTCGCCCTCGGCAACACCGCCTTCATCCAGAGCTGTCTGTCCTGCCACGGACCGAACGCCCCGGCTGGGGCACTCAATGGTCCCAACGACGCCGACCTGTCGCCGGAGTCGTTCCTGGCGCTGGTCCGCGAGGGGACGGGACACCCGGTGCCGCCGGGCGCCATCCCCGAGTCCCGCCTGAGCGATGCGGCGCTGCGGAATCTCTACGCCTGGCTGCTGTCCGTCTCCGGGCAGGGGTAAGAGGCCGGACGCAGCCGGATAACGCACGAGCGCGGCGCCGGGTTCGGCCCGGCGCCGCGCTCGTGTGTCATGCCAGTTCCCGGTATCAAGCGCGGACGCCACCGCCCCCGCGGATCACCCCGAGGGTGCGCCGGACCTCGCCCAGGTGGTACGCGCAGTGGCCGACGGTCGCGATCCCGCCCATCACTGCTCCGTCCATCGTCCAGCCTGCGGGGTTGGCGGCGATCTCCCTGAGCTCGTCGTAGGACGATCGCAGCTTCGCCTTCAGCGCATCCCATTCCGCCGCGTCGACGGTGCCGACCTTCCAGGAGCCGTCCCAGTCAGCCGATGGCTGTCCGCCGCGGATGTACTCCAGCGTGACGTCGATGTAGAAGGCGGCGTGGTTGACCTCGGCGGCGATGTTGGAGATGCCACTCGCGGCCGGGATTGACGCTTCCTCGGCCGAGATGCCGTCCAGTGTCTGGAACCAGGCGTCACCCCTGTCCAGCATCATGCTGGGGGAGGGGACTTCCTCGAACAGCTCCTTCAGCGTCGAGAGCATGCCGTCGATGAAGACCTGGACCGGGATCGTCTGACTGTCGCTCATCGTGGGGATCCTTCGGGGTACCCGGGCGACGATCCGCCCGTCCCGCCCAGCCTACCCACCCATTCGGTCAACCGGTAGCCGCAATGTCTGCTCCCGGGGCAAGCATCAGCACTCAGGCAGGGACGGTCGCGGGAGATAGCTGCTCGGCCATCCGCTCCAGCGTCCGGAGCCGGACGTCGAGGTCGGGCACCATCGTCATCAGCATGACCTCGTCGGCCTGGGTCTGGTCGGCCAGGGAGCTGATCTCGGCGGCGACGGCGTCGGGCGTGCCGACGATCCGGCGGCCCGGCATCCGCCGGATCGCGGCGCGGTCGGCATCGGTAAACTGGTAGGCGCGGGCCTGCTCCCGTGTCGGACGCGCGCCGCGCTCACCGCGGACCAGGCGCAGGATCATCAGATCGGCGTAGTGCGTCAGGTCCGCCACTTCTTCCTCAGTGTCGCCGGTCGTGACGCCGACGGTCAGGATCGAGTACGGCGCGGCGTACCGGTCGGACGGGGAGAACTCGCGCCGGTAGGCCGTCATCGCCGGGATCGCCGTATCGCCGCCGATGTGGGCGGCGAAGGCCAGCCCGAGTCCGGCCTGGGCGGCCAACTCGGCGCTGAACAGCGACGAGCCCAGCAGGAACACCGGCGGCAGCGGGACATCGGCTGGGGTCGGGGAGATCGCGCGGAACGGGTGGTCGTCCGGGAACGACTCGTCGTCGAAGGCGAGCAGTTCGGCGAGTAGCTGCGGGTAGTCGTCGCCGGAGAGCGCCTCACGGGATCGGCGCAGCGCGTAGGCGGTCAGGTGATCCGTTCCTGGTGCGCGGCCCAGCCCCAGGTCGATCCGGCCCGGGTTGAGCGCCTCAAGCAGCCGGAACGCCTCGGCGATCCGCAGCGGGGCGTGGTTGGGCAGCATGATCCCGCCGGCGCCCAGCCGGATCGTTTCGGTGTGGGCACCAAGGTGGGCGAGCAGGACCTCCGGTGACCCGGACGCCAGCCCGGCGGCGTTGTGGTGCTCGGCCACCCAGAACCGGCGATAGCCGAGCCGCTCCGCGTGCTGGGCGGCGGCGACGGTCGCGGCCAGTGCCTCGGTCGAGGACTGGTCGGACGAAATCGGGGAGAGATCAAGGACGGACAATGGGCGGTGGGACGTCGCAGTGGGAAGTTCGGACATCGGGGGACTGCCTCCGGATTCTGGCGAGTAACTATCTGGAAGGAAGTATCGCTCATCAGGCGTGGTCCCGTGCAGTGACAGCCAGCTGGCATGTATCCGGCGACCAGCCTCCTAGTCCGCCAGTCCGCCCTTCTCGACCTCCGGAGTGTCCGCCATGGAAACCTTTGAAGCGATCCGGACCGTCCTCGCCGTCCGCGCCTACGCCGACCGGCCCGTCCCGGATGACGTCATCGGACGGGTCGTCGAGGCGGCCCGGCTCACCGCGTCGTCGCAGAACCGACAGCCGTGGCACTTCGTCGTCGTCCGGCAACGCGAGACGCTCCGCCAGCTGGCAGAAGCGGTCTCCGGCAATGGGCCATACGTGGCTGACGCCGCGTTTGCCGTGCTGGTCGCCGTTGACCGGACGCCGCCGGCCGTGTCCGACGCCGGCCGCGCGATCCAGTCGATGGTACTGGCCGCGTGGTCGGAGGGCGTCGGGAGCAACTGGGTCGGTTCCAACCGGTCGCTGGATCCCGTCCGGCCCATTCTCGGTGTGCCGGACGACGTCGATCTCGTCGCGCTGGTCCCGTTCGGCTACCCCGCGACGCCGGTCGGGCAGGGCAGGAAGCGGCGCAAGCCGGCCAGCGAGACCGTCCATGGCGAGCGATGGGGGCAGCCATACGGCGGGTAGGTCGGGCCCGCTCCCGGTCAGGACGGGATCACGCGGTCGCGCCGGGCCCGGAGACGGGTGCCGATGGTCACGGTCAGCCAGCCCAGGGCGAGGATCGCGATGGCGATCGCGACGCTGTAGGTGACGACCTTGGTCCAGCCGCCGTCGACCGTCGGGTCGATGAACCCGTACGGGTACCAGTCGACGTATTCACCCCGGATCAGCGAGTAGATGACGAACGCCAGCGGGTAGACCAGCCACCAGGTCGCCCGCCGGAACGCCATCCGGATCCGCGGTGGGTCCAGCAGCCAGTCCAGCACCATCAGGACTGGCAGGAGCTGATGGACGATCAGGTTCACCCACCACTGCGAGGCCGTCCCGTCGTCAGGGCGGAGTCCGGACAGCAGCACCTGGTAGACGATGCCGGTCGTCGCCATGTAGACCACGGCGCCACCTCGCACCCAGTCGGCCCAGCCACTCTCCGACACGCGTTCCCGGCCGAGCCCATAGAGCAGCAGGACCACGGATGACAGGATCGCGCTCTCGTAGGTGAAGTACGAGAAGAAGTTCGCGGTGCGGAACCCGGGGATGTCCCGCTCGAACCGCCAGAGTTGGTAGGCGGCGGCGAGCAGGACGGCGACGGCCAGGACGACGCGGATGATGGGCAACCACCGCTGGACGCTGCGGCGACCGACGGTGGGTGTGGCGCCAGGCGACGTGAGGACGCGGTCTGTCACGCGGGTGCTCCATGACGAGGGAGGATGTGGACGGAGCGGCCCGACCACGTCACCAGCCAGCACATCAGCCCGACGAACAGGGCGATCCCGGCGGCATAGGCCGCGACGCCGCCATAACCGCCAGCGCGGTCGGGATCGAGGAACGGGTAGGGGTACCAGTCGACGACCGGCCCGCGGACCAGCGAGTAGACGAGGAACAGGGCCGGGAACAGCAGCCAGGACAGCGCCCGGCGAAACGGGACCGTCCGCCGGGGCGGGGTGATCAGCCAGTCGGCGACGAGGACCAGCGGGAAGATGCGGTGGACGACGTTGTTCACCCACGGCAAGGCGGTCTGGAGTTCGGCGGTATAGCCGCTCAGGAGCAACCCGTAGACGACGCCGGTCGTCGCCATGTACGTCACCGCGGCGCCACGGAGAAACTCCATCGCCGGGGTCGGCTCGCCCGGGCGGAGCGCGAACATCAGCAGGACGATCGCGGCAAACACGTTGCTCTCGATCGTGAAGAACGAGAAGAAGTTCGCCACAACGAAGTCGGGGTTGTTCCGCGTACCCCAGACGAGCTGAGCCACGATCGCGACCATCGTCAGCGTGGCGAAGCCGATGCGTCCAAGGCTGACGATGGTATGGCGATCCATGTCCACCCCTTTACCTGTCGAACCAGATGCCCGTGCCGGGTGATCCCTGTGTCGTCGCAGTGTCGCAGGTTCAAACAGGAGCAGGGGAGGCAGGCGTGGATGCGATCACATGCGTGGGCGACTGCCTGCGTTGGAGCCAGCGTTCAGGTGGACGCCGACTCACGCAGCCCGGCGAGTACACGTTCCGGCGTGAAGGGGGTCTGGCGGAAGCGGACGCCAGTCGCGGCGAACAGGGCATTGCCGATCGCGGCCGGAACGGGACAGATCGCCGGCTCACCCGCACCCCACGCCGGCCGGTCCGGCCGGTCAATCAGCACGACCTCGATCACCGGGACCTCGTCGAAGCGGAGGACCGGGTAGGTCTCCCAGTCCAGCGACGTCACACCGCTTTCATCCCAGATGACCTCTTCCTTCAGCGCCCGGCTGACGCCCTGGATGACATTGCCCTCGATCTGGGCCCGGACGCCGTCGGCGCTGACGATCTCGCCGCAGTCATGGGCGACGACGATCCGGTCGACCCGGACTGCTCCCGTGTCAGGAGTAACCCGGACCTCGGCGATGACGGCGGCGTAGGCGTATTCCCCCTCGTAGCGCGCGAAGGCGATGCCACGTCCAGCCAGTGCTCCGTCCGCTGGCGTCGCCAGGGGCGTTCTCCAGCCCGCGCGCTCCGCCACCGCGTCCAGCACGGCGATGGCGCGCGGGTCGTCGAGGTGGCGCCGGCGGAAGGCGACCGGGTCCTGGCCGGTGCGATGAGCCAGCTCGTCCATGAACTGCTCGTTGGCGGTCGTGTTGGCCAGCCCGCCAAGGCTGCGGAGCGCCGACGGGCGCAGCGCCGGCTCCATGACCCAGTGCGCCGTGACACGCTGGGCGGGGAAGGTGTAGGTCGTCGCGGCGTTGCGGGTGCCGCCGCCGCGCCCGAGCGGAGCGAGCGGGGCGGCGGGGTCCCTGGTCTGGGCGGCGAGCAGGTTGCCGGCGTGTCCGGATGGCCGGGTGGAGTGGGTCGGGGTCCAGACATCCATCTCCCAGCCCGTGATCGCGCCGGATCGGTCCAGCCCGGCCCGGAGCGTGTGGACCATCGCCGGCCCCTTGCCCTCCCAGGCGAATTCGCCCTGCCGTGACCAGATCACCCGGACCGGTCGCCCGACAATCTGCGAAATGACGGCGGCGTCCCCCGCGACGTCGTCGGCGCCGTTGTGCCCGTAGCAGCCCGGTCCCTCGACATGGACGACCCGGACCGCCTCCTCCGGCAGCCCAAGCGTCGGAGCGAGCGCCTGCCGCAGGGAGAACACTCCCTGCGAGGAACACCAGACGGTGGCGCGGTCCGGCCGGACATCGGCGACGGCTGCCGATGGGCCGATCGAGGCGTGGGCCTGCCAGGGGTGGGCGTAGTCGGCGCTGTGTGTCTGGGCTGCCCCGGAGATCGCGGCGGCCGGGTCGCCAGTGGTGCGCACGTCCTGTGTCACGGTCGGGCCCGACCGAATCGCGGCGAAGCGATCAGCGAACGGTGGCAGCGGGACGGTGTCCCATTCCACCCGGAGCTGTTGGGCGGCCCGCAGCGCCTGCTCGTCTCGCTCGGCAACGACCGCGACGAGGTCGCCGGAGTGGATGACATCGACGATGCCGGGCATCCCGGCGATCGAGTCGCGATCTACAGTTCGGACCGTCGCACCCATGCCGTCGATCGTCCGTGCCATCGGGCGGACGACCCGGGCATGCAGCATCCCGGGCAGCCGGAGGTCGTGGACGTAACTGGGCCGGCCGGTCAGCTTGCCGGGAATGTCGACGCGCCGGATGGGCTCCGGCGTCACGACCTCGGCCTGATTGGCGCCCTCTAATCGGGCAGCCGCTTGCCCATCATCCTGCCGGGATGCGCGGTCGTCCTGGGCATGATCCGCAGCCGCATCAGGACCGACCGGGTCGGCGGGAGGCGGTTCCGGATCCGGGAGGCCGATCAGCTCGCCGACCGGGACGGCGATCCTCGCGTCATGGCGGGCGACGACGCGGCCCGACTGGATGTCGAGGTCCGTGGCCGGGATTTCCAGTAGGTGGGCGGCACGGTCTAGCAATCGCTGGCGGGCCAGTCGGGCCGCCCGGGCGAGGTCCATCCCGGCCGACTGGATGCTCTTGGAGCCGGCGGTCGTCCCCTGGTCGGGTGTCCGGGCGGTGTCGCCGGCGATGACATTGACCATCCCGGCCGGTACGCCGAGTGCTCCGGCGACGATCCCGGTCATCGCCGTCCGGAGCCCGGTACCGATCTCGACCTTGCCGGAGAGGACGGTAACGCGGCTATCCGGATGAAGATGGATCCCGCCGCCAAGATGCTCGCCCGGGTCTGAACCGGAGGTGTCGTCCGCGGCGGCGAGTGCGGTCGTCACGACAAGGGAGGGGGCGGGGAAGGCGGGTCGGACCGGCGGGTCAGGCGTGGTATCGCGGGCGGCGCGGTGAATGGCCCGGAGAATCCGTGGGTGCGCCCCGCAGCGACAGATGTTGCCGGCGAGCGCGGCGTGGATGTCTTCGTCGGACGGGTCGGGGGTGCGCTCGAGCAGCGCGACCGCCTCCATCATGATCCCGGGGATGCAGTAGCCGCACTGGGCCGCCGCTTCCGCCTCGAAGGCTCGTTGGACCCGGTGGAGCGCACCCGGCTGCCCGATACCCTCGATGGTCGTGATCGCCGCGCCAATTCCGGCGACGTCCCCGACGGGTGTGACGCAGGACCGGACCGGCTCGCCATCGGCCAGGACGGTACAGACGCCGCACTGCGACAGCGCGCAGCCGACCTTGGCGCCGACCAGCCCGAGGTCGTTGCGCAGCGCCAGCAGCAGCGGGGTATCGAGGGAGGAGGCGATGGGCTCGTAACGCCCGTTGACGCGCAAGGTGATGGGCTGGGTTGGTGGGGTGGTCACGGTATCCTCGTCGTCGTTGCGGGTTCTCGCCGGTTCCGCGCCGGGTGGTGGCGCCGGCTAGTGGCGATGGACGCACGCGGTGGTCCCGCACGGGGTGACGCGGCAATGTGGTCGCGACGACAGACCAATGCTGATCTGTGGGCACCGGGGCGGCGGGGTGTCATCACGAGCCGGATCGGGATCCCTAGGGCAAGCGGGTGGGCGGGATTTCCAGCCGAAGCAAACGGGCACCTGATAGCAGTTGAGGCGGCGTGCGTCAACGGAAGCGATGGACCCTGTCTCACGCGAATGAAACGGGGAGGACGGGCTACCGAGGAGATAGCGATTTCCGGGCTGGAACATTGAGGACGTCCTGGAGCGGGTTGCGGGTATCGTTCGGCCGCCTGGTTCCCTGAAGGCCTACCTCACCAGGACGATGGATTTCCGGGACGCTGCGACCGTTCAAGTTCTTGGAGCGGCTCTCGGGTCTGCGGCCTCGCGAAAATCTGATTGCGATTCCATGTGCGAAAGCGTCTCGCGGTGCCGGGATGATCCGCCTGAATGCCAGTATCCCGATGGTGTCGTTGATTCGGTAGACTGCGGCGTCTGGCAGGCAAAGAAAGGGAAACGCAAGCGTCCACTCCAGCGCGTGAATGGTGGTGGGATGACCAGCTGGAAGCACCGGCAATCGAGCACCACCATGACGATGTCGTCGGATCGGTGTCGGACAGAGTCCGCGGGAGCGGAAGAGTATCCCGGATTGCTGATGATCCCTGGAGGGCTGGTCGGCGTGAACCGGCGTGCCATAACGCGGGGTCGGCATCAGGTGACACAGGAATCGGCTGACCGGGATGTCAGGGGGATAGGCATGCAACTGCGCACACTGCGGACAGGCAACCTGGTGGTTTGTCGAGAGCAGGATGGTTTGGGGGTCGGACAGGTCATTCAGACTGGCGACGACGGGCTGGTGGTCCGGTTCCCAGGTCATCCTGATCAGCGGTTCGGTGCCGATGAGCTGGAGCATCATGTCTTCGGAAAGGGCGCCATCCTGCGCTCACGATCCGTCGGGATGAACGGGACCGTCACCCGCTCCCGGGACGTGGATGGTCTGACCACCTACTGGATGCGCTTCGGGGACGACACCGCAGATCGGCGGCTGACCGAAGAGGACATCGAGCTGGCATCGCCGGCCCGCGACCCGCTGACGCTACTACGTACCTCTGCGCCTGGAGATCACCGGGCCTTCGCTCTTGGGCTGCGGGCGCGCCAGTTGCTCTATGCGTACAGCTCCGACGACCTGGTCAGTCTATCCAATGCTCGGATCGAGCTGCTCCCGCATCAGGTTTTTGTAGCTCATCGGGTGTTACAGCGGACCCCGCCCCGCTTCCTGCTCGCGGATGAGGTCGGGCTCGGGAAGACAATCGAGACCGGACTGATCATTAAGGAGATGCGGGCGCGCGGGGCGGCCAGCCGGGTCCTCGTGATCGCGCCGTCCGGTCTGGTCCCGCAGTGGATGAGCGAGTTGTCGCAGAAGTTCAACGAGCAGTTCACACGGATCGATAGCATCACGCTGCCGGGATTGCTTGCGCAGGCAACGCCCGAGCAGGTCTGGTCCGATCATCCCCTGATCGTGACATCGCTGCATCTGCTCCGGGCTCACCCGGATTACGTGGACCTTCTGGCCGAGGAAAGCTGGGATCTGATTGTCTTTGACGAGGCGCATCACCTGCGGAAGTCCCGGCGTGGGGGAGAGAGCGACGATGTGCAGACGACCGAGGCCTACCGGCTGGCGGAGCAACTGCGTGCCTCCACGGATGCGCTCCTGCTGCTGACGGCGACCCCGCTGCAGATCCATCCGTCCGAACTGCACAGTCTGCTGGATCTCCTCGACCCGACGCTGTTCCCCTCCTATCACGAGTTCGAACGCTACCGTCGGCAGATCCCGATCCTCAATGATCTCACCCATCGGATCGACACCTTCGATGCCCTGGCGCCGGATGAGCAGGCCGAATTGGCGCAGAGCATCCATGGAGTCCTCTCGGAAACCGTTCGTACCCGAACGCTTGAACCGTCTCTGATTCTGGCCGCCCTGCAGTCCGGCGGGGCGGAGCGGCAGGGCATCGTCGACCTCGTCGCCGATCGTCACCTGCTCAGCTCGGTGATGATCCGGAATCGCAAGCGAAACGTCTTCGACAACATGCAGCCCCGACAGGCCAAAGTGCTGCATCTCGCGTACTCCGACGAGGAACGGCTGGCCTACGACGAGGTCACCCGGTATATCGAGCATGCCTACGACATCGCGACGCAGCGACGAGACCAGGCGCTCGGGTTCGTGATGGTGACGTACCGGAAGATGCTGACCAGCAGCGCCCAGACGCTGCGGCAGTCGCTGGAGCGCCGTGTGACCCGGCTGGAGGCCATCCGGCTGGTCCATAACATGGTTCACCGGAAGACGCGGCTCGCTTTCGAGGCCGAATCGGACGGAGACGAACTGGACGGCCTACTCCAGAAGTATGAGTCGACCGTCCACGAGATTGACCCGGCCGGGATCGACCTGGAAATCCGTGAACTCCGTCGACTGTGCCAGCTACTTGGTCAGGTGAAGACGGAAACGAAAGCCACCCGCCTGCAGGAAATGCTGGCAGGCGTCCTCTCCGACCCTCAGGAGAAGGTGCTGATCTTCACCCAGTTCGCCGCGACCATGACCTGGCTCGGTGAGCAGTTGCGAGACCTGTATCGGGTGGTGACCTTCTCCGGGTCGATGTCGCCGCAGGACAAGGATCGGACGATCGATCAGTTCCGAGACCCGGCTGGGGCCCAGGTCATGATTGCGACCGAGGCGGCCGGGGAAGGCCGGAATCTCCAGTTCTGCCATGTCATGGTGAATTACGACCTGCCATGGAACCCGATGAAAGTCGAACAGCGAATCGGTCGGCTGGACCGGATCGGGCAGACGCATCCGGTCGAGATCTACAACTTCGCGGTGGAGGACACACTTGAGGACCGGATCCTGACCCGGCTGCTGGAACGGATTGGGATCTTCGAATCGACCATCGGGTACCTCGACCCGATCCTGGGGACATCCGAGCGCGATTTCGAGACGCTCATGCTGCGGCGCCGGCAGGATGATCCCGCCCCTGAGGTGACGCTGGACCGGGAGGTGGAGCGGGTCACCGAGCAGGTCCGGCGCGCCCAGGCGATGGAGCACCAGCTGGAAGACTTCATCCTGGATCGCCGGAGCTTTCGGAAGGATCAGGCCGATGTCCTGCTCAACCGGAAGCCCCGGTACGGTCCCGACGATATCCGGCACTTCATCGGCCAGCTGTTTCCGCTGCTCGGAGGAGCCGTTACCGAAGTCCGCGATGGCATCGTGGAGGTGCGGACGCCGGCCCGGCTCCAGCTGGACGGATCCGGTGGCCTGCGATCCGGCTATCGTGCGACGTTCGATCCTGCCGTTGCCCTCCGCCAGGACCAGCTGGACTTCATCGCGTTCGGGCATGACGTGCTAGACGCCTCGATCCGGCACTGCACGCAGCCAGCCTTCGGGGGCCAGGCGACCTGCGTGCAGATCGTCGCGGACAGCGTGCCCGCCGGTATCGCCTATTGCGGGGTGTATGAGGAGCAGCTGACCGGGGTCCAGCCGCGAACGGATCTCCGGTTTGTCGTGGTCGATACGGCGGGGCGACTGATCCCGTCGCTCTGCGAGCACCTTCCGGATCTGCTGGCGGATGGTGAGATCTGGCCTTCGCTCGCCGCTGAGCAGGCATTCCTCGAGTCTGTCCTGGACGACTGTCACGACGCGGCAGAGGAGGAGGCGTTCAACCTGATGCAGGAGGAGGTCGCGCGGCGGGAGCCGGCCAACGAGGTCGCCTTCGGGCAGGAGGTCGAGAAGCGCGAGCGGTTCTATGCCATCCGGCTGGCGACCGAAGACCGGGTCATCAGTCGTCTCCGCGATACCCTCAAGGCGCAGCGTGCTAGCGCGAATGCCAACGACCGGCGCGTCGTCCCCGCGACACAGGGGCGTCTGGACGGGGCCGTCCGTCGCCGGGAAGCCTTGCTGGATGAACAGGCGGCTGGGAGACGGGAACTCGATCGGGCCCAAAGAGTCACGTCGTCGAATCGGCTGCTGGCAGCGGGCTGGGTGAAGATCGTGCCGGGGGAGGGACGACGATGACTGACTCGGGACCAGGTGACGATACGTTTCCGGTTCACGCCCGGGTCCGGCATGCCGAGCACGGCCTCGGGGTCGTGCTGGAGGCGGACCGCCGGACGATCACGGTCGCGTTCGACCATGGGGCCGATTCGCTGCGACTGAACCCCCGGACGGCGATGATTACCCGGCTCCGATGGGAGGTGGGCGACCCGGTCCAGCTGGTCGGGCCGGACGCCGCGGCGACCGTGCGACGGGTCGCGCAGTCCGGCGACCTCTTTCGCTATACGGTGGAGATGGCGGCGTCAGGCGAACGACGGGTCGTTCCGGAGCAGGATCTGGCCCCACGGGAAATTGTCCGGTCGCCGGATGAATTGCTGGCGGCCGGAGACTTTGACCATTCCCGGAACTTCTTCTTCCGGACGACTGCTCACGATCTCCGGGCCGTCCGCCAGCTGGTCGGGGTGAGCGGAACGATCGCGCGCATCGTCCCTCGACCGCATCAGATGTTCGTTGCTCAGCGAGTGCTGCGCGCACCTTCCGCCCGTTTCCTGCTGGCGGACGAGGTCGGGCTCGGGAAGACGATCGAAGCGGGGCTGATCATCCAGGAACTCCGGGCCCGGGGTTCACTGGACCATGTGCTGGTTATCACCCCGACGAACCTGGCGATCCAGTGGCTGCAGGAGATGCGGACCAAGTTCAACGAGCGGTTCGTGCTACTGGACACCCCCTCTAGGCTTGACGATGCCCGCGCCCGGGCGCCGACGGCCAACCCGTGGGACGTCAACCGAGCCGTCATCTCCACCCATACGTTCGTGACGCGCAACAAGGCGCATTGGGACGAACTGCTCGCCGTGCCGTGGGATCTGGTCATCGTGGACGAGGCCCACCATGCCCGCCGGGCGCTGGACGGCAAGGGTTCCTGGGAAGCGACGCAGCTGTATCGCTTCCTGCAGGACCTTAGCCGACGGACCCGGGGACTCCTCCTGCTGACGGCGACGCCGATGCAGCTGGACCCATCCGAACTGTTCTCCCTCGTGGAGCTGATCGACCCGGCGCTGTTCTACAGCAACGAAGCGTTCGTCGAACGGACGAAGCGCAACCGGCATGTCAATGACCTCGTGGGTCGGGTGACCCGGTTTGCGGAACTCGCCCCGCAGGATCAGTACGAGACCGTCCGGGATATTCTTTCGGACAGTGCGCTCGAGGTCCGGACCGACGATCTCACCGAGCTGGCCTCATCCACGCTTGCGCGGGAACGGGTAATCGAGCAGCTCAGCGAACAGCACATGCTCAGTCAGGTGATGATCCGGAACCGCAAGCGGCTGGTGGGCGGGTTCACCCGCCGACGTCCATCGATCCTCCGGGTCCCCTTCTCGGCGGCTGAGCGTGCGCTCTACGACGAGCTGGGCCGCTTCACCCGGGAACTCTATCTCGCCGCCAATGCGCGCCAGCGATTTGTTACGGGCTTCATGCTCGTCGGGTACCAGCGCCGGCTGACGAGCAGCCTGGTGGCCTTCACCCGGACGGTCGAGCGACGGATGGAGAAGGTGCGCGCGGGAAGCACCGGTGGAACGGCATCGTACCTCACCGCGGAGGACGTGGCGACCGGGGATCTCGATGATCTCGGCCAGCAGGCGATCGAGGTCAGCCTGTCGCCCGGCAGCGAATCCACTGAGCTGACATCGCTGAGGCATCTGCTGGTTCTGGCAGGCAGGATCCGCACCGACGCCAAGCTGGCCAGGCTGCGCTCTTTCCTGCAGGAGTTGGACGTCGACGCCCACGGCGAGCAGGTGGTGATCTTTACCCAGTATTTCGACACGCTGGACTACCTGGTCAAGGCGCTCGCCGCCGATGCCACGGTCGTGGCGTTTCATGGGGGGCTCAAGGCGGCGGACAAGGACCGGGCCATCGCGACGTTCGTCCGTGGGGAGGCGAGGATCCTGGTCACGACCGAAGCAGGCGGGGAGGGGCGGAATCTGCAGACCTGCTCGGTGCTGGTCAACTATGACCTGCCATGGAACCCAATGAAAGTCGAACAGCGCATCGGTCGGCTGGATCGGATCGGGCAGCAGCGGGACGTCCTCATCGTCAATTTTGCGCTGGAAGGAACTGTCGAGGAGCGGGTGCTGGACGTCCTCGATCGCCGGATCCACGCCTTCGAGGAAACCATCGGCGGTCTGGATCCGATCCTCGGCGATCTCGAGGGGAATCTGCAGCGGATCGTCCTGGAGACCGGGAACGACGACGACCGGCAGGCCCGGGCGATCAACGAACTCGCTGATCGACTGGCTGCGGACGTCGATCGGGCCCGACGAGCGGACGAGATCCAGCGAGATTTCGTCATGGATCGGCGAAGCTTCGATCATCGCCTTCACGAGGAGTTCGACGAGGCGACCCGACGGCGGATCGAGAAGAACGGCAACGTCTTCGCCCGGAGAATGCTCGATGCCTTGGGCACAGGGATGACGCGGATCCACGACGAGACGTACCGGTTGCGGTTCGGCGGGCGGTTCCAGCTGGCGCTGCCGCCCGGCGTCAGCGAAACGGCCACGATGACCTTCAGCCGGCGTCAGGCACTGGAAGATGAAACCGTCGAGTTTGGCAGTCTCGGACACCCGATCTTCGACATGCTGGTCGATGCCTGGAGTCAGCCCCTGTTTCAGAAGATCGGGCTGACGGCTCGGCGAGTCATTTCGTCACCCGATCATCTCCCCTTCGAGGGGTTCCAGTTCAACTTCATGGTGACGGTTCGGGGTGCGCGGGATACCTCCCGGCTCGTGCCCGTCGCGGTCGATTTGAATGACACGGTGCGGCTGGAGCTGGCCGACCTGCTGTTGGAGCGTCACGACTGGCGCGATACC
Source organism: Thermomicrobiales bacterium (assembly GCA_035944555.1). Lineage (GTDB taxonomy): Bacteria > Chloroflexota > Chloroflexia > Thermomicrobiales > UBA6265 > CADCWK01. The sequence goes on along the minus strand of DASZAY010000024.1, from coordinate 53,958 downwards.
CCGCCGGGACAGGATCTGGCTCGGTATGGACAGGCGTGGCCGGAAATGGTGCGACGTGCGTTCGAGCAGGCCGAGGACTGGGTTGTTGCGACAATGGATCGCGAGATGACAACCCGGCGGGCTGATGCGGCGGCGCAGAGAGCGGGCGAACGGCAGAAGGTGCTCCGGTACGCGGACCATCGGGCGACCGAAGCGCGCCGCAAGATCGACAACTGTGTCGCCATCCTGAATCGGCTGGAATCCTCGGATCGCGCGCAGGATCGACAGGTCGTCCCGATCTGGCGTCGAACGCTGGAAACCGCCGAGGAACGTGCACGGGAAGTGGACCTGGAGCGCAGGGAACGGCTGGCGGAGATCGATGCCCGCCAGCAGGAGACGTACAGCACGCAACTGGTCAATGCTGCTTGGGTCGAGGTGGTTACCCCGGCAGACGCGTAGGGCGATCGCCTCTGGCAGCAGTCAGGTGCAGACCGTCCGTCCCGCTTGAAATTTGAGGCCCGTCGGCGATCCGAGAGGTGCGCGCCTTGCCGGTCTGCCGGATGTGGGCCGGCCTTTCACGACGGGCGCCGCGTTCGACGGCGAACGATCGCGACAGGAGGTCGACATGGCACCAGTCGCACTGATCTCGTTCTCCGCCCTGGATCGTCGGACGGAGAACATCGTGGAGGGCGACACTGCCTGACCGCCCTCCACCACCACGTCCACCCTCTTGCCCCGATGTCGATCAGGAGCTCGATCGTTCGTCGTGCCGGTGGGGGCGGGCAGGGGCTGCCGCACCTGGTCGCACGAACGCTGCCGGACGCGCGATGGATGGACGACTTCCCTATACTGCCGGCAGCTGCACGGCTTCGCTCGCGTTCGAGTGCTACCCATGCGATAGTGGCCATTGCCGCACCATGATCCACGCGATGCCGTCGTTGCCATCGCTCACGAACGGTCGCCGGGCCACCCGGCGGACCGGTTCTGCCTGCGTCTACCCGGCCGCTGGTCCGACGCCTCGTCCGTCCTCGCTCGACCGTCACTGACCCTCCGACCTGCCGGCTGGTCTGTTCCCGAGTGAGAGGACACCCCCATGTCGCGCTCGTTGTCCGTCGCCGGTCTCCGGCGGCGCCTTCCCCGTGGTCCCGGTCTTGGGCCCGGTGTGACTACTCTATTCTGGTCGTACCTGATCTGGAACCTCGGCTATGCGCTCTACGTGACGCTCCTGACGCTTTACCTCCAGTCGCTCGGCCTCGAGCTGACGACCGTGGGTCTGATCGTTGGCGGCGCGGCCATCGGACGGATGCTGCTGGCCGTCCCGGCCGGGACGCTGGTCGATCGGACCTCACCCGGGCCGGTGCTGCTCGCGACCATGGTGCTGCCGGTTGCAGGCGTGATGGTGCTCGTCGCGGCCAACGCGTGGTGGATGGCGCTGGCTGGTTCGCTGCTGGTGGAGCTGTCCGGGCTCGGGATCCCGGCGCTGTCGGCGTGGCTGGCTGGCCTCGCCTCGTCGGAGGGCCGGACCCGTGCCTACCAGTGGGTCTACACCGTCGGCCCGCAGGTCGCGAACCTGCTCGGCCCCGCCCTCGCGGGATTGATCGCGGCCACCGTCGGCTACCGGCCGGTGTTCGCGGTCGCGGCGGGCGCGTTCGGCGCCGGGGCGGCGCTGGTCGGTCCGATGGTCCTGCGCTCCCGGCGTCGGCCTGCGGCGACCCCGGCGGCTGGCTCGCCCGACGTCAGCGATGAGACGTCAGCCTCCCCGGAGCCCATCCCCATCGGCGTGATGCTGCGCCGGCCCGGGATCCGGCTGGTCATCCTGCTCCACGTCCTCGTGCCGCTGCTGCCGTACGCCGGATTCGTGCTGTCCGGCAACCTGCTGGTCGATGCGCGCGGATTGGACGTGGCGGTATATGGGCTGCTCGGCTCGCTGGCCTCCGGGGTCGGGCTGGTCGCGGCGGTCGTTTCCGGCCGGGTCCGGTGGCTGCGCGACCCGTTCGCCGGGCTGGCCGCCTGCCTGTTCGCGGGGGCGCTCGCGCTCGTCCTGCTGCTGCCGGATGCCGGGTTGGCACTGCTGGTCGTGGTCTACGTGTTCCGCGGGCTGCTCAGCCCGGTCTGGTCCTACCTGTCTGCCGCCGTCGCGGACGTGACCCCGGAGCGCGCCCGCGGCCGGGTCTTCGGCCTGGCGGAGGCAGGCGCCGGTGTCGGGGACGTCGGCGCCCCGCTGGTCGCCGGCCGGCTCTACGCCGCCGACCCGGTGCTGCCGGCGGTGTTCGGCGCTGTGACGACACTGCCGCTGGCATTGGTCCTGGCCTTCGCTAGGCGACGGAGGGGTGTTGTGGCGAGCCCGGACTACCCCTAGAGCGATCGGTTGACGAGCGTCAGTCCCGGTCGGGGACCTGGCGTCCTCTCGAACCGGGCAAGCGCGTTCGGCGCCCGGGCCTCATGGCGCGATGCCTTCGGACTGGTTGTCAGTCCAGCGGGTCTGACACGCGTCCAGCAGGGTTAAACATGGTCGCGTATCACTCATAGGCGTGGCGGTCGTGCCTTGTTCGACACTCCCGGTCCGCGCCGGACGACGGGTCCAGCGCAGGATCGACAGGAGGTCCGGGTATGCGTCTCAGCCACATCAATCTCACCGTCACCGATGTGCCGGCGGCCAAGGCGTTCCTCTCGGAGTATTTCGAACTCGAGGACCAGGGTGGTAACGCCGGGATGGGGTTCCTGTTCGACGACCAGGGGATGGTCGTCTCCCTGATGAAGGCCGGGCGGGGCGGAGTTGAATACCCGCCAACCTTCCACATCGGCTTCTTCATCGAAGGGCGAGAGACCGTCGACGCGCTGCACGCCCGCCTGATCGCCGCCGGCCACGACGCCCCAGCCCCGGAAGACAACGGTCACGCCTACGGGTTCTATGTCCAGGCGCCCGGCGGCTTCACCGTCGAGGTCGGCGCCTGAGCGTCGCTTCCTCCACTCCAGCCCGGACCCGGTCAGGGTCGTGCCGGTTTTGCGAGGAGGCAGCTACGCCACAGAGGACCGGATCTCGATCCTCACCGGTCTGTCCTGGCAGCAGGCGGACCCAGCGCGCACTGGCAGTTGTAGAGACGAGTCGACAGCGAGAGAACGGCCGGGAGCGAACACGCTCCCGGCCGTTCTTCATTCGTCGCGCTGTCTCATGTCACCCGGATCAAAGAGAAGAATGTCCGCGTTGTTCCCACCTCAATATATATGACAGCAGAGGGCTTGTTTCAAGCCCCTACCCATTCGGCATACTGACCATCTTCTCTCGTGTTTTAACCGAATTGGAGGTGTGATTCCGGGGGCGATTGTTGATTTCTCCATCGCTCGCAATCGACATCTGCGCGATGGGGAACCCGCATGGGAAGCCGGCCGCACCACCGTATCTCTGTCGTAGGTCCGGTCTGGGGTGCGTCTTGGGGACCTGCAAGCGTGTCGTGGCCGTCGGTGGGAGCGCAAGGGGAGAAGCGCATGAGTGACTACGTGCTGGATCTCGGTGAGATCGACCGGACGATGGTTGCCGCCGTTGGTGGGAAGGGCGCCAATCTGGGAGAGCTCTCGCGGATTGACGGGGTCTCCGTTCCGGGCGGCTTCTGCGTGACGACGACCGCGTTCCAGCGGAGCGTGGCGGATGCGCCGACGCTGACCAATCTCCTCGATCGCCTGGCGCATCTGACAGCCAGTGACGCGGATGCGATTCGCGCGCTCAGCGACGAGATCCGGCGGACCATTGAGGGGATCGCCATGCCGGACAATCTGGTGGAGGCGATCGGCGACGCGCTCACCTGGCATGGCGGGCACGAACCCCGTGCCGTCCGGTCCAGCGCGACGATGGAGGACGCGCCCACGACCTCGTTCGCGGGCCAGCAGGACTCCTGGCTGAACGTGTCGGGCCGCGCGGCGATTCTCCGGCACATCAGTCGGTGCTGGGCGTCGCTCTTCACCGAGCGAGCCGTGACCTACCGCCTGCGGAACAGGATGGACCACCGGGCGATAAGCATGGCTGTGGTGGTGCAGCGGATGGTCTTCCCTGACGCGTCCGGTATCGCCTTCACGGCCGATCCCGTCACCGGCAACCGGCGTGTCGTCTCTATCGAGGCGACCTTCGGCCTCGGCGAGGCGCTGGTTTCGGGCCGCGCGCAGGCAGACGTCTTTTCCGTCCGGGATGAGACACGTGTTTCCCGGACGCTGGCCATCAAGGAGCGAGCCGTCTATGCCCTCCCGTCAGGAGGGACGACGGAACGATCCGTCGCGCGGGAGCGGCAGGCGGAGCCCGTGCTGACCGACGCGCAGGTCGTACGACTCGCCCGGCTGGCTCGGCGGATCGAAGCCCACTTCGGCTATCCCCAGGACATCGAGTGGTGCCCGGTCGACGAGGACTTCCAGGTTGTCCAGAGCCGACCAATCACCACGCTGTTTCCCGTGCCCGCAGCCAGCGACCAGGACAACCACGTCTACCTGTCCGTCGGTCACCAGCAGATGATGACCGATCCCATGCGACCCCTTGGCCTCTCGATGTGGCAGCTGACGACCCCCGCGCCGATGCGTGAGGCCGGAGGGCGGCTTTTCGTCGATGTCAGCCGGCACCTGGCATCCCCTGCGAGCCGGGCCAGCCTGCTGGACGCCATGAAGCGCTCTGACCCACTGATGCGCGATGCCCTGGAAACCATTCTCAATCGGGGTGATTTCATCCCGTTGCTCCTGGAGGAGGATCCCGGTGAGCAGCCACCCGGCGAGACGGCCGCCCCCATCGAGCCCGACCCGGCCACCGTCGAAGAACTGATTGCCAAAACCCAGGTCTCCGTCACGGCCCTGAAGCGCGACATCCGGACGGTGTCCGGACCGGCGCTGTTCGACTTCATCCTTGAGGATCTCAAGGAACTGAAGCGGCTCCTGTTTGATCCGGTGAGTCATCGCGTGATCATGGCGGGGATGGAGGCTGCCTGGTGGCTCAACGATCAACTGGGCGAGTGGCTGGGTGAGAAGAACGTGGCCGACACCCTGAGCCAGTCCGTGCCGCACAACGTCACGTCGGAGATGGGGCTGGCACTGCTGGACGTGGCGGACGTGATCCGGCCCTGTCCCGAGGTGGTGGCCCAGCTGCGCCGGGTGGATGCGGGATCCGACGGGGATCGCTTCATGGACGACCTGGCCGGGCTGGCGGGCGGTGCCGACGCCCGAGCGGCCATCCGGGCTTGGCTCGACCGGTATGGCATGCGCGGCGTCGGCGAGATCGACATCACGCGCCCACGCTGGCACGACCGGCCCGCCGCGCTCGTGCCCATCCTGCTCGGTCATGTCGAGAACTTCGAGCCGGGGGAAGGCGCACGGCGGTTCGAGCGGGGGCGGAAGGAGGCGGAAGCCCGGGCACGTGAGCTGCTGGGGCGTTTGCGGGGGCTGCCGGACGGGGAGCGCAAGACCGAGGACACCCGCCAGATGATCACCCGGCTTCGGACGGTCGCCGGGTACCGGGAGTACCCCAAGTACGGGATGGTCAGTCGCTACGCCGTCTACCGTCGGGCCCTGATGGCGGAGGCCGAGCGGCTGGTACGAACCGGCGCCCTCGGCGAGGCGGACGACCACTTCTACCTGACGTTCCAGGAGCTGCGGGAGGTCGTGCGTACGAACGTGGTGGACGACCGGCTGGTCCGTGAGCGCCGGGACGCGTTCCGGGCGTACGAGAAGCTGACCCCACCCAGGGTGATCACGTCCGACGGCGAGGCGATTGCCGGGAGCTACCGGCGCGATGATCTGCCCGCGGGAGCGCTGGTCGGCCTGGCGGTCTCCGCCGGGACCGTCGAGGGGCGGGCCCGCGTCATCATGGACATGGCCGAAGCCGATCTCGCGCCGGGCGACATCCTGGTCACCGCGTCCACCGACCCTAGCTGGACGCCCCTGTTCATCACGGTCGGTGGCCTGGTGACGGAGGTTGGGGGGCTGATGACCCATGGGTCGGTGATCGCCAGGGAGTACGGGCTGCCGGCCGTCGTGGGCGTCGAGCGCGCCACCAGCTTGATCCGGGACGGTCAGCGGATCCGCGTCCACGGGACGGACGGCTTCGTCGAGATCCTGCCGTAATGGAACCGCCCGGCAGATCGCCGGGCGGTTCCAATCATTCGATGTGTGGTGCGAATCGGTCAGAACTGGGCGTCGAACAGCGACCAGCGGAGGAAGTAGACGAGGAACGCGGCGGCGACGATGTACAGCCCGATCGGGACCTCGCGCGCCTTGCCCCGGACCAGCTTGATCAGGACGTAGGAGACGAAGCCAACGCCGATCCCGTTGGTGATGTTGAACGTCAGCGGCATGGTCAGGAACGTCAGGACGACGGGGAGTCCGACCTCCAGGTTGCTGAGATCGAGGCGCTTCCCGGTACCGGGCTCGGGCTCCGTCAGCGCCGACGCCATCAGGACGCCGATGATGATCAGGGCCGGGGCCGTCGCGACCGAGGGGACGGCTGAGACCATCGCAACGAACGGCAGCGCGAGCAGGAACAGCGCGCCGGTGACGACGGAGGTCAGCCCCGTCCGCCCGCCGGCTTCCACCCCGGCCAGGCTCTCGATGTAGGTCGTGGCCGACGACGACGACGACGCGCCACCGGCGACCGCGGCGAGGCTGTCGACGAGCAGGGGCCGCTGGGCGTTCCGCAGGCGGCCTTGGTCATCGACGTAACCAGCCCGGTTGCCGACCCCGATCAGCGTGCCCATGGTGTCGAAGAAGTCAGCGAGCAGCAGGCTGAAGACGACCAGCACGGCCGTCAGAGCGCCCAGGGTTCCCCAGTACGAGAAGCTGAACTCTCCCAGCAGGCCGAAGTCCGGTCCCGCGAACGGCTCGTCCGGGAAGGTGGCCGCGTCCCCCGGGACGATGAACGCCACGATCGTGGCGACGACGATTCCGATCAGGATGCCGGCGCGGACGCCGCGGGCCATCAGCACGATCGTTACGAGTAGCCCGACGATGGCGACGAAGATCGGCCAGGTGTTGAGCGGCGCCAGCTCGGGCAGGCCCGCCGGCGAGATGATCGCGATCCCCGCGTCCCGGAGGCCGATGAACAGGATGAAGAAGCCGATCCCGACGGCGATCGCCTGCTTGAGGACGAACGGGACGAGGTCCAGCACGTAGCGCCGGACGCCGGCGAGTACGAGGACCGTGATGATGATGCCCTGGGTGACGACCACTCCCATGGCTTCGGGGAAGGAGAGTCCCAGCGATCCGACCAGCGTGAAGGCCACGATCGCGTTGATCCCCAGCCCCGGGGCGATCGCGATCGCCATGTTGGCGTAGAGTCCCATGAAGATCGTCATCACGCCCGCGACCAGGCAGGTCACGGTCGCGACCTGCCGGACGTCGAGACCACCGCCGTCCAGGCTCAGGATCGCGGGGTTCACCGCGATGATGTAGGCCATGACGAGGAACGTGCTCAACCCGGCGATGAGTTCCGTCCGGATGTTGGTGCCGTGTTGCGTCAGCCGGAACAGGCGCTCCAGCGGGCTGGCATCAGGACCAGCCGGGGCCTGCCCGGAGGGAGACTGGTCACCGGTTGCGGCGGCGGGTGGACGCGGATAGGCCATGTGGGTTGTTCCCCTCTCCGAGGTGGACTGGATCGGCCGGCCGGACAAGATGTGTACGTACACACTATACGGAGCAAGAGCCGTCCCGGGAAGGGCCGTCTCATACGCATGATGTCCGTACGTCATCCCGACCTAGTTAGGGATTCCCTGTCCAGGGACCGAGGCGGGTTCCCGTGAGGCGTCGGATCGTGCCCTGCCGGCCGGAACGTCACCCCAGCGAGCGTGATCGCCGGTCCGCCCGGCAGGGATCACGACGGGGTGCAACGGGAGCGACGATGAGTGACACGATGTGGATGAACGATGCGCCGGTAGGCGGAGTCGAAGGGGAGGCGCCGGCCGGGGACGTCTGGCCAACGGGGGACGTGGCGATGCTGATCGACTACGAGAACGTCCAGCGGGGGCTGCGGGACGGATTCGGCGTCGACGTGCCCCGAGCGGACCTGTTGCTGGACGCGGCGCGGCGGTTCGGTCGCGTCGTCACGGCCGGCGCGTACGCCGACTGGGTCCGACCAGACCTCGCGGCGGAAGCACCCTTGCTGCTGCCGCAAGGCATCGAGCTGGTCCACGTCCCGGGCCGGAAAAACAGCGCCGACATCCGGATCACGATCGACGCGCTCGACCTCGTCCGGCGCCACGACGGTATCCGGACGATCGTGGTGGTATCCGGCGACGGTGACCTGAGCCACATGGTCACGGCGCTGCGGCGGCAGGGCCGGCGGGTGGTCGTCATCGGGGTGGGCGGGACCTTCAGCGCTACCCTTGCCGTCGTCGCCGATCGGACCCTGCAGTACGAGCATGACCTCGACCCGGAGGTCGGCCTCCGCGACCTGTCCGACACACCCGATCCGACCAGCGGGGCCTATCGTGGCCCACTGCCGGAACTCGTTGCCCGTGAGGGTGCGCCGCCGATCGAGGACACGTTCGGCATGATCGCCGACGTGCTTACCCGGCACGGCCGCGACGGCTGGCTGAATGGCCCGGACCTCGGCAACCGCCTGCTGTCCGACCATGGCGTCCGCCCTTCGGCCTGGTATGGCGTGCGGCTCGGTATCCTGCTGGCGGTCGCGGAGCGGGAGGGCGTCGTCCGCCTCCACGTCCGGGACGGGATCACCTACGCCGGGCTCCCGGATGCCGCGGTGCCAGCATGGCTGACGTCCGAGCCCGCCTGATCCGGGATACAGATGGAGCCTGGCGAGTTCTCCGTGGCACGGACAGGCAACTTGACCGGACAGGTGGGCTGGGTGACGATCGGTCCTTGGAACGAGCCCCTTGGCCCCGTCCGGCTGAACCTGTCCCCTGACACATCCCGCTTGAGCGAGGAGTAACGATGGTTGGCACTGATTCGTCGATCACGTCACCGACTGGCCAGGGTGGAGGGGGGACGACCGCCGCCCCAATCCGGATCCTGCTGATCGGGGCGGGTGGCTTCGGAGCCGTCTGGGTCAACCACTTCCTGCCCGCCTTCGCCGGTCGCGCCCGGGTCGTCGGCATCGTCGACATCAATCCGGCCACACTCGCCCACGCCGGCGAGAAACTCGGTGTGCCACCCGAGGGCCGGTTCACGAGCATGGAAGCGGGGTTTGCCGGCACGCATGCCGACGCCTGCGTGATCGTCCTCCAGCCCGGGCTGCGCTGGGAGGCCGTCTCGCTCGCCGTCCGGTACGGTCTGCCGATCCTGGCCGAGAAGCCGATCGCCGATTCGTGGGAGACGTCGCTGGCCATCCTGAATCTCGTGCGCGAGAGCGGGACGAAGATGGCCGTCGTCCAGAATTACCGCTACTCCCGGTCGATCCGGACCCTGAAATCCGTGCTGGATTCCGGCGCGCTCGGCCGGGTCAACTTCCTCACCTGCCGCTTCGCCGCCGATTACACCATCGAGACGGCCGGCGGAGCCTTCCGCCATCAGATCCCCTACGCCATGCTCTACGAGGGGCTGATCCACCACTTTGACCAGTTCCGCAACCTCTCCGGCGCCGACGGCGATCGCATCGGCGGCTTCCTCTGGAACCCCGCCTGGTCGACCTTCGCCAACGCCACCACGGCGATGTTCAATGTTCGGATGACTAACGGCGTCGTCGGGCACTTCGAGATCAACCATGTCGCCCGCGGCACCCAGAACGGCTGGCACGCGGAGGGGTACCGCGTCGAGTGCGAGCACGGCGCGGTCACCATCGACGTCCTTGAGCGGGTTCAGACGTGGGTTCACCTGGGCGGCAACCGTTTGCAGGTCACCGACGTCGAGCCGGTGATCGGAGAGAATGAGGATCACGTCGAGGTGATCCGCCAGTTCCTCGACTGGCTCGAGGGGGGCAGCGCTCCGGAGACGTCCATCGAGGACAACATCCACACCAACGCGCTGGCGTTCGCCGCAGTGGAGGCGGTCCGCACCGGCCAGATGGTCGACATCGTGGCGATGACCCGCGACGGTCTCGGGTCGATCACCCCGGAACGCGCCGGTTCCGCCCCGGGCAGCGTGGTCGTTCCACCCACTTGATCGGCGTGATCCCGTGATCCCGTGATCCCGTCGTCCCATCAGGAGCAGCTCCATGCCCATCATGCGCAACCTCCGGGACAAGCCCGACTTCGTGACCTGGTCGAACTTCGGCGTTGGTGTCGTGCATGACGCTGAAGCGTTCGACCGGCACTTCCATGATTGCGATGAGTTCTGGATCGTGCTCGAGGGCCGTGCCCGCGTGATGAGCGAGGGGCAGGAGTACGAGGTCGGCCCCGGCGATGTCGTCGCCACGAAGATGGGCGACGAGCACGACATTCTCGAGCTCATCGAAGGCCCATTGCGGATCTTCTGGTTCGAGGAGGCGTTGCGCGGCCTCAAGCGGCCCGGCCATCTCCACCACCCCGAAGACGCCCCCGCCATCGCAAACGAGCCGTCGCGCGGCTGATCCCCGTTCTGGCCGTGGTCCGTCCACGTCCTGTTTGGGGCATGATGAGCGGACCGGTGCTCGCCGGGTATCGTGCTGGACCGATCACCTGCTCATCGCCGAGAGAGGATCACCGAGTGACCGACTTGTCCGTTGGCGACCACGTGCCGACCGTCGTCCTCGTCGGGACGTTCGATACCAAGGGGACGGAGTACGCATTCGTCCGGGACCGCCTGCGGGAGCACGGTGTCGCGGTCCTGACCGTCGACACCGGCATCCTGGGACAGCCAACGTTCTTGCCCGATATCGGCCGGGAAGAGGTCGCGCGGACCGGTGGGACGACACTCGACGAGCTGATCACCAACGGCGATCGTGGCGCGGCCGTCACGGTGATGGGGGAGGGGGCGGCTGCCATCGTCGCCCGGCTCCACGCCGAGGGACGGGTGGACGGGGTGTTCGGGCTCGGCGGATCGGGCGGCTCGTCGATCGTCGCGCGGGCGGTCCGCGACCTGCCGGTCGGTCTGCCCAAGCTGATCGTCTCGACGGTCGCTTCCGGTGACACCCGGCCCTACGTCGGCACATCCGACCTGACGATGATGTACTCCGTCGTCGATATCGCCGGGATCAACTCGCTCTCCCGTCGCATCCTGATTAATGCCGCCGCGGCCATCGCTGGCATGGCGCGGGTGGCGAGCGTGTCGGTCCCATCAAATGGAACACGCGACGCGGAGACGACCCGGCCCGCGGGCACTGAGCGACCGCTGGTTGCCGCAACGATGTTCGGCGTCACGACCCCGGCCGTCACCACCGCCCGCGAGTGGCTGGAGGAGCGCGGCTACGAGGTGCTCGTCTTCCACGCGACTGGCGCCGGCGGCGACACGATGGAGCGGCTGGTCCGCGACGGGATCGTCACTGGCGTGCTGGACATCACGACCACCGAGCTCGCCGACGAGCTGGCCGACGGCACCCTGCCAGCCGGACCGGGCCGCTTCGAAGGGGCGGGCCTGATGGGTTTCCCACAGGTGGTCTCGCTTGGGGCACTGGACATGGTCAACTTCGGGCCGAAGGAGACCGTCCCGGCGCACTACGCCGACCGGCAGTTGCTGGTCCACAACGCCAATATCACGCTGATGCGAACGACTCCGGAGGAGAACGCCGAGCTGGGGCGTAGGCTGGCCGAGCGGCTCAACCGGGCAACCGGCCCGCTGACGGTCTTCATCCCGGGCGACGGCGTCTCACTGGTGTCGCAGGCGGGCGGACCGTTCCATGATCCCGCCGCTGATGCAGCCCTCGTCGAGGCGCTGCGGGCCGCGCTGGATCCGGCCGTCGATGTCGTCGTGCTGGACACCGCCCTCAACAATCCGACCTTCGCCATCGCGATGGCCGAACGATTCCATGCCCTCTACCAGCGGTGGGCGACCGATCGGAAGACACAGGAGACGACCAGGTGACGACCTTGACGCGACGACAGAAGCGGACGGACATCCTCGACCGGCTCCGGGCCCAGGTGGATCGCGGGGAGCTGATCCTCGGCGCGGGCGCTGGGACTGGCCTCTCGGCCAAGTGCGAGGAGGCCGGCGGTGTCGACCTGATGGTGATCTACAACTCCGGCCGCTTCCGGATGGCCGGCCGGGGATCACTGGCCGGGTTGATGCCCTACGGCGACGCCAACGCCATCGTGATGGAGATGGCCGGCGAGGTCCTGCCGGTCGTGAAGCACACGCCCGTGCTGGCCGGCGTCTGCGGGACCGACCCGTTCCGCCTGATGCCGGTCTTCCTCGAGGAGGTGGCCCGGGTCGGCTTCTCCGGTGTCCAGAACTTCCCGACTGTCTGCCTGTTCGACGGGATCATCCGGACCAACCTTGAGGAGACCGGGATGGGTTACGGGTTGGAGGTGGACATGATCCGCACCGCCCGCGAGATGGACCTGCTGACGACGCCGTACAGCGCGACCCCGGACGAGGCGCGGGCGATGGCCGAGGCGGGCGCCGACATCATCGTGGCCCACATGGGGCTTACGACCTCCGGCCTGATCGGCGCGCAGACGGCGATGTCACTGGACGAGGCCGTCACGCTCACCCAGGCGATCGCCGACGCCGCCCATGAGGTTCGCGAGGACGTGATGGTGATCTGCCACGGCGGCCCGATCGCCGAGCCGGAGGACGCGGCATACGTCCTCTCCCGGACCACCGGCGTGGTCGGGTTCTACGGTGCGAGCAGCATGGAACGGTTGCCGGCCGAGGTCGCGATCACCGAGAACACCCGGCGCTTCAAGGCGATCCGCAGGGAGCCGGTCTGATCTCGGCCCGTAAGCCGGTCAGGACAGACGGCTCCGGTCTCAATCCGACCGGGGCCGTTTCCCGTTTGCCACGCGCCTGGCCCTAGCGACGCGGTGCGGCTGGGGGCTCGGGGTCATCACCGAACGACTCCGGGGCCGAGCTACGCATCTCGTTGCGGTTCTCGCGATGCAGCGACCGCATCCCGACGATGATGAAGATAAGGATCAAGACGACGGCGAGCACGATGATCATCCAAAGATCCATGGCCGAACTCCTCTATGTGACCAGGGGACCTGGCCATGGGTGCCCCTAGCGGCGCGGCGTGCCGGGGTCGTCGCTGAATTCACGCTGGGCATCCGACTTGACCGGTGTCCTGTCATCGCCCTGGTTGCCGCGGAACATTGAGCGTCCGCCGACGACGATGAACAGGGCGATCAGGGCGACCGCGATGACGATGATGATCCAGAGGTCCATGCGGAAACGGCTCCGTGCTGGTGATGCGCGGTGGCAAGGACGACGTCGCCTGCCTACCGGGGTGGCTCCTATCGCTACCCACGATCAGGGAGTACGCAGGGCATGGGCCGCGCACCGAGTGACTGCGATCTCCGGTGCAGCGCTGGCTGCGCACGATGTCGCACCGATGGTAATGGGCGACGTCCATCTCACCGCTGAAGGCGGGCTCGGGACCGGTTATGCAGTGCCCGGATGAGGAGGACCGCAGCCGGGAGTATCCGGGAGAAGATACGGTGCTCACGAACAGTCATGATCCTGATGCCGGGCGCCAACACATCGCCTGGGCGGCCGATGGATGGATACATCCAGCGCCGATCTGGTCGATCGATGTCCTCGACATAGTCATCGGCGACCGGGCCCGGATCGGTAAGGGGAATTTGACGATTGCGTGGAGGTCACCCGGCGCCAGGTCATTACCGCTCCTCCAGGACCTGACGGAGGAGCCCCGGAGCACGGCGCGTAACTCTGCTCACGGCATTCTCGCTGAAAGCAGACGCAGGCCTGACGACTGGACGAGGTCTGGTTTCGCTGGCGTTCATGCTCGCATCAGCGCCAGACGGCGTTGCTCAGCGCGCGCATCTGGCCCAGACGATCGCTGATCTGCACGCGCAGCCATGGACTTTCGATGGGCCAGGCGACGCCCGTCGTCCAGTCGTCAGCAGGGACGGCGGCGGCGTGGACGGCACCGTCCGGTCCGATCACCGAGAGGGTGTCGCCGCGAGCTCCGACAACATGGATCGCGATGCCGTCCTCCGTATTCTGGTGGACATACAGCTCCGGGCCGTCCGGTGATTCGGTGATGAAGACGTCACCGCGACGGATAGCAGCGTGGACGGCCGCGATGGTTGGCGGGCCGTCGCCCGTGCGGAGGAACGTCGTCGGTTGGCCGAACTGAGCCTCCGGGAAGCCGAAGCGGGGCCGGCGGCTGTCACGGAGCCGGTGGGTGTCGCTGCCGCCGATTACGGTCACCCGGTGACCCGCCCTCAGTAATGCCTCCCAGTACGCCAAGGCGGCGGCGTTGAGCTTGGGCCAGGCGCCGTTCCAGACCTCGACGGCGTGGAAGGACCGGACCCCGGGATACTCCCACATCGGTCCGAGCGGCTTGGGATGGTTGATGCTGACCAGCGCCCCGTCGGCGACGGCGGCGGCCATCGCCCGCTCGGTGCTCGCCTGGTCCGGTTCCCGGAAGTCGTACCAGCGATGTCCCGTGACGCCGGGCGCCGCCCAGGCGTTCCAGTGTCCCCCGTAGGTCGTCATCTCGACGCCGGGGACGAGCAGGGGGCCACCGGCCAGCCCGGCCGCGTAGTCCGCGGCGGAGATGGCGCTGTTGTGATCGGTGATGCCGACGACATCCAGGCCGGCCGCCCAGGCCGCCGCGATCGTCTCGGCCGGCCACGAGTCCCCGTCGGAGAAGACGGTATGGCTGTGAAGATCGGCCCGGACCCAACCCGACTCGGCCGGCGGGGCCATGGTACGAGCGGGCAATGCCGCGAGTGGCGGAGCGGCTGCCTCGGGGGGGAGTTCCGCGGACTGCTCGCCGCTGAAGGTGATCTCGACGCGGTAGTCCGTCCCGTGGGATGGCACCTTGTACGGTCCGAGCAGCACCGACCACTGCCCGGCTCTGGTCGGGCCGGGGCGGTAGGGTGGGGTCGCCCACCGCTCGCCAACGGTGAACTGGCGTCGGGCACTACCGGACCAGCCCCGGAAACCCGGCCCACCGGCCTCGTCGCCCCGTTCGTCGAACAGCCCGATGTCCAGCGTGCTCCCACCAGCCAGGTCCGGGTCGGACGCGATGCGGTCGGAGTAGTCGTAGCAGATGATCAGCTGCCCGACGCCTGGCGGGACGGCGAAGGGCACCGACAGGTAACGCCGCTCGCGGTCGGGCGGGATGTGCCCCTCGAGGAGGAGGTCCGGTCTCGCGCCATCAGGCTGGGTCATCGGGATGAGCTCCATAGCGAGGTCGTCGGCTGTCGTTCCGGGACTGCCCGGCATCACGGGCCCTGTCCTCCCGTTTCGCGTCGGTCCGTTGCCGGTGCCGGACGACAAGTATCGCCGGATGGCGTCCAGCAAAGGGTGTCCTGGTGGGGAGCAGGAAGCGACTGGTGCTATCAGGCGAGGAACTGATCCACGAGGACTTCGTCGGTTCCGCTGGCGGCGGGCCGCTCCGACTTGCTATGCGCCGAGCGGTCGAGGGCCGCGGTCCTGACGGATTGCCGCCACGTGGCTACGATAGTCGGGTCCGGAGGCAGACAGGGGGTCGCTCCGCGATGATCCCCGCCGACCGTGAATCGTCACCTGGAGGTGTCTTCCCGATGTTCGTCGCGACGGTCATCGTCTCGCTCTTTCTCGCCGGGGCCCTGACCATCTCCGCCATCGGCAAACTGACGCGGATGCCGCAAGTCGTCGAGAACCTGGCGAAGGCTGGCGTGCAGCCCGACCGGTTCCCGCCTCTTGCCGCAATCGAGATCGCCGCCGCGGCCGGGCTCGTCATTGGATTGTGGTGGGCACCGCTTGGCATCGCCGCCGCCATCGGCGTCGTTCTGTACTTCGTCGGGGCGGTCGTCGCCCACCTCCGGCAGGGGGACCGCGGGATCGGGCCGGCGGGCTTTCTGCTGGTGCTCGGCGTCGCCGCACTGGTGCTGCGTTCCCTGACCGCCTGATCCACGAACGGAGCCCGTGACCCGCACAGTTCGCCGCCCTTCAGCCGCCTCTTGGGGACCGGCTGGAGCGCACACAGCGGGTCGGGCCTGATCCCGGATTGAACACGGCAGCTGCCTACAATTAGCCTGTCCCGTTCATCAGGCCGCGGACCATCAGGCGGTGCGGCGCGAAGAATTTCACCTGTACCCGGCACCGGGTTGGCCTGACGGGCGGCCTGGACCGCCGGCTCGATGTACTTCGGCTTGAGGTCCGCCTCGTCGGCCAGCGGGACGCGGATGGTCCCGCTCAGCCCTAGGCGCAGGTTCGGGGCGGCGAAGGATCGGCCGGCCGCGGGAGCGGCCAGCGCGAGGCCGGCTACCCCTGCGCCGGCCGTGGTGGTCCGGAGCAGGTCGCGGCGAGTGAATCGGTGGGCGGAGTCGTGGCGTCAGTGGACACGCGCGTCTCCTCCGGCTCGGTCGCGACGGGACGACGTGTGGACAGGTGTGTCGGAAGACCGTATCAGGCCCCCCAAGGCGCGGGGCAACGCTGGGTAAAGTCGCCCGGGATCGCGCGGACTGGCGGGGCAGTACGACCGATCCACGCGATCCGCGACCAGGGCCTCGGCGCCGGCGAGTTCAGTTGGCGCGGTCCAGCCAGATGGGGTTTGTCCAGGCACGCTTGCCGTTGGCGTCCCGGACGGTAACGCGGAAGTAGCCGTCGGCGACGAACTTCTCCAGCGGCAGGCGGGCACTGGTCTGGCCGGACTGGTGGACCGGCTGGCTCTTCGCTCCCCGCCCGGTTGCGACGATTGACTCCACCGGCGAGCACTCGACGACGAGCTCATCGCCATCGATCCGGACGTCGTAGAGCTCCGGGCCGGTGCTGGAGTAGAAGTGACCGGCCTTGAGCGCGTCGAGGATGGCGTCCTGGTCCAGCCGGTCGGCCCGGACCATCACCCAGCCGCCGAGCGCATTCACCGGCTCACCGATGTGGGGCTTGAAGTGGGCGTCATCGGTCGCGATCGCGGTCAGCTGGCTGCCGTCGCCCGCGCCGAGCAGTTCGTCGAGGGTGTACCAGCTGTCGGTCCGGTCTACGCCAGTACAGGCGTGGTTGTAGGTCTCGATCGCGTGGACGACAGGCAGGACCGGCCGGATGTCGTCGAGCGTCATCGCATACCAGTGAGGGTGAGCGGCGGCGACGAACGCGCCGGCGGAATGCGCCCGCGCGGCGATCTCAGGGCCGGTCTCATTCTCTCCCAGTCGCGGGAAGTCCAGCGGCAGCCCGGCCGCGACGAAGTGCCACGGCTCGCCGTTGGACAGGGCCGGGCCGTGGATCTCGGCGCCGGGGATGGTCAGGAAGCAATCGCAGGTGTGTGCGCTGATGTCGGTGACATCGATGAAGTCGACCGTCTTCCTGAACCGGTGGCCGGGCAGGAAGTGGTCGGTCATCGACAGGAAGTCGTAGCCGGCGTCCCGGTACAGGTTGACGACCGCATCGGCGGTTAGACGGCCGTCTGACTGGTCGGAATGGGTATGCAGGTTGCCGCGGTAGAAGCGGCCGGGGCGATCGAAGGGCAGGCGATGCATGCGGCGAAGTCTCCAGTGGCGTCGGGCGGTCCGGAATGGACCGACCTGACGAGGCGCACGTTCCGGCGCTCAGAGTCTGGAGTGGTTCGCGGCGCAGGATGATAAGGCAACATGAACAAATGCCACCTGGAAAAGCACGAGAGCGGGGATGCCAGTCGGCATCCCCGCTCTCGTGTCGTCTCTCAACTGCGGGACGCTGGTCAGCGTCCGCCTGTGCTGGCAACGCCCGTCTTGCGAAGGACGAGGAGGATGATCACGGCGCCGATGATAGCGACGATAAGGGAACCGAGGAACGAACCACCCTCGAACAGGTCGAGCTGGTCGAAGATCCAGCCGCCGAGGAGGCCGCCGACGATACCGATGATCACGGTGCCGATGATGCCGCCGGGGTTACGACCCGGGACGATCGCACCGGCGATGGCGCCCGCGATCAGTCCGATGATGATCCAGCCGATGATTTCCATGGTGTCTGCTCCATCTTGATGTCAGGCGCCTCTCTGGCGCCGCGAACACAGGGACGTCCGTACGGGTCTTGCGGGACGTTGGGGAATGAGAGACACGCGATGTCCGGTCACCAGCGGGACCAGTGGCGGGGCATCGCGCGACGGTCACTCCTGATCGGGAGTCAGCGCGTCCTTGACCTGGCCGGCGCGATCCTTGACCT
This sequence comes from Thermomicrobiales bacterium, assembly GCA_035944555.1. Lineage (GTDB taxonomy): Bacteria > Chloroflexota > Chloroflexia > Thermomicrobiales > UBA6265 > CADCWK01. The sequence goes on along the minus strand of DASZAY010000024.1, from coordinate 35,832 downwards.
CGCCCTTGGCCTGGTTGAGTTCGCCCTTGCCCTGCTGGGCTTGCCCCTCGGCCTGCTGGTCCTGGTCGTTCCGGGCGTCGCCGATCGACTCCTTCGCGCTCCCAACGCCCTTGTCGACCGCACCCTTCAGCTTGTCTCCGAGCCCGTCGGACATAGCTCCTGACCTCTCATATCGCTTGCCCCAAGGGCGAAGCTTCCGGTCAACGATTGGCCCACATCGCTTCCAGATGCGCTCGCCACCCGTTTCCGGATCGGCTATGACCGTGAACCAATACGCAGTCTTTGTGCCATCTCCGCCCGTTTCGCCCGGAATGCGGACAGGAGAGGGCATGTATTCCAGCCTACAGACTGGTTCCATGGCCATATTGTTCAGGATCCGGCGCTGCCTCGGAATGGAAACCGGGGACGGCGATCGTGCGCCATCCCCGGCCTGGGCCGGTGTTCTGATCGGTGCGAGACAGTCGAGGTGTCAGGAAGCGTTCGACCGGCTACCTGGCCCGAGTCGCTTCCAGAGGAACCACGCGACCAGTGCGAGGATTGCCGCGATCACGACGTACTGGAAGTAGCCGACGTACTCCTCCACAACGTGGAAGTTGTCTCCGAGGAGCCAGCCGGCGCCGATCAGCAGGACATTCCAGATGGCGCTGCCGATGGTCGTCAGCAGGATGAACCGGAGAATCGGCATGCGGCGGAACCCGGCCGGGATCGACACCAGCGACCGGACCAGCGGCACGCACCGGCAGACAAGCACTGCCCACGAGCTGTAGTGATCGAACCAGTCATCCGCCTTGTCGATGTCGGATTCCTTGACCTGGAACCACTTGCCGTACTTCCGGACCAGCCATCGCACCCGGTGTTCGCCAAAGTACTGGGCGACGTAATACAGGATCAGCGCACCGACGACCGAGCCGATGGTCGCGGCCAGGACCATCAGGAAGAAGTTGAAGCGGCCCTGGTTGGTCTCGAACCCGGCCAGCGGCAGGATGACCTCGCTCGGAATCGGGGGAAAGACGTTCTCCAGGGCGACCAGGGCCGCGACGCCGACATAGCCAAGTGTGTCGACGATCTTGGTGATCCAGTCGGTAAGGCCGTCCAGCACGACGGTGATCCTCCTTGGTTGCGGGGCGGCCCTCGGCCTCCCTGGCGTTATTCATGGCCCGGCAGGTTCCCGCCGGCGCATGATCTGATCATGATCCGGGAGTGTCCTCTTCCCGTGACCAAAGGATGACAATTGCCAACTGCCGTTGCCCTGCGGATGATCGCCGATTGGCGGCGTCCGGTCAGGTCAGGTCAGCCCGATCACCACCCGGCCGTCAGCGGGTCCCAACGCCGTCGGGGTGGAGCAGCCGGGGGCCGTCTGGTCCACCGGGATCCGCTTGCCCCCGCAGGCACACCAGATCCCAGCGTCCTCCCGCTCGGCCGCGTTGGCCGCCGTATTGAACCGCGGCTGCTCCCGTGTGTCCGGCTCGTAGGGGTAGGGGATGGCGTAGCCGTCGCGGACAAGCACCTCGTTGATCATCAGTGCCTCGCCCTCGGGCCCCAGCCCGACGCTACCGGCGTCCACCCACACGTAGCGCAGCAGGCGGTCGTACTGGTCCTCGTCGGTGATATCCGTGTCGAGGAAGACCGTCGTCCCGGCCGGGAGCAGCGATTTCATGAAATCGCTGGCCTCCTGGCCCCAGCACTCCCGGTAGCCGGTCCGGGCGACGTAGGTCTCCGGCGTATCGATCCCGATCAGGCGAACCCCGTACTGCTCCCCCCCGAGGTCGACCGTGATCGTGTCGCCGTCCGCGACCCGGACGACGGTTGCGGCCTCGGCCGTCGTGGGGAGGCCGGCCGGCGTGACTCCGTCCCACTCCTGCACGACGGCCTGGGAGGCGCGTGGCGTGGTGGTCGCATTCTGCTCAGGGAACAGCCCCCAGCCGAACTGCTGGTCCAGTAGCCAGGCGACCACCACGACGCCGATGATCAGCAAGCCGGTCGGCCCCAGCTGGCTCTTCGGGAGTCCGCCGGGTGAGCGGGTCTGGGAGGGACGGCGTGAAGACATGGCGGGCGGCGCTCCGGCTGGTCGCGGCAAGTGATCGAGTCGCTGAGCTGCAGGGTATCTACCATAGATGACCACCAGTGGGACGTCCCACTGGTGGTCAATGGCGGATATCGGGCATTCGGGGCGCACCTCGTCCGCTTCCCCGGGCAGGCTGAACCCGGCGCGGGATCCGGGACGGTGTCGACGGTCCATATGGGCAGGCGAGGAGGAGCGATGACGGATGGACATGCTTGACCGGATGCTGGAACACGACCGCTGGGCAACGTTGACCCTGCTCGTCGCGTGCGAGGGGCTGACTGACGCTCAGCTGGACCAGGAGTTCGATATCGGCCACCGCACGCTGCGGGCGACGATCGATCACCAGATCAACAACTTCGTCGGCTGGACCGCCATGATGGAACACGTCCCGCCAGCGGACGACGGGGACACGAGCGGACTGAACGCGTTCCGGCGGCGGATCGAACCCGCCTACGATCGCTTCATGGACTTCGCCGGGCGAGCGAGGGACGAGGGGCGGCTGGACGACACGTTCTCGCATCACATCTTCGGTAGCAGACACACCATCGGCGCGACGATTCTCCACGTCGTCCTGCACGACGAGTGGCACCGCTCCGAGATCGCCCACATCCTCCAGCGCCTTGGCGTCGACCCCGTCCCGGAGGTCGACCTTGCCCTCTGGAATACCGAACTGATCGACCCGCCAGCCGGTGGACCGCCGGGCCAGATCCCACTGCTGCGTCCCGGCTGATAGTGGTCGAATGACCCGGAAGTGGCCCGGTCCCCCTGTCAAGGCGCGTGCTTCTGGGCGTCCGGTCCAAACCGTTTATCCCCGATTCCGGCGAGATACGACGATCGATACCAGCCTGCATCGTCGACATGCGCCGTCCGCGTGGCAGTGATGCCGGTTCGGCGGTACCCTTGATCCCGCTTCTAGCGGCGCGGCACGGGTGCCGCCATACCCGACAACCGGCCAGATCGGCCGCGGCGCGTCCAGATCATATGAGGGGGAATCGTGTCGGCTTCTACCCAGGGTGTGTCCAGCGACAAGTCCTCGAGCCCGGCCGCCGCGCCGGTCCGGACGGTAGACGGTCGCCTGCCGCAGGTCGTCATCGTCGGTGGCGGGTTCGGTGGGCTCAAGGCCGCCGCCGCCCTCACCGGCCAGCCGGTCCAGATCACGATCATCGATCGCCGCAACCACTTCCTGTTCCAGCCGCTGCTCTACCAGGTCGCCATGGGGCAGCTGGAGCCAGCCGACATCGCTCAGCCGATCCGCGCGCTGACCCGCAAGCAGAAGAACGTCCGGGTCCTGCAGGCCGAGGTCACCAGCATCGACACCGAGGCGAAGAACGTCGTCCTCGCCGATGAGACCACGTTGCCGTACGACTACCTCGTGCTGGCGACCGGCTCCAGCCACAACTACTTTGGCTCCGACCACTTCGCCCCGTTCGCGCCGGGCATGAAGACGATGGAGGACGCGCTGGAGATCCGGCGCCGCGTCTTCGATGCCTTCGAGGCGGCCGAGCGGACCACCGACGAGGAGGAGCGCAAGGCGCTCCTGACCTTCGTCGTGATCGGCGCGGGCCCGACCGGCGTCGAGCTGGCCGGCTCGCTGGCCGAGATCACCAAGCAGACGCTCTCTGACCAGTTCAAATCCATCGACCCGGCGCACGCCAAGGTGTACCTGGTCGAGGGGTTGGACCGTGTTCTCCCTCCCTTCCCGGAGGAGCTCTCGAAGGCCGCCCAGAAGTCACTGGACCAGCTGGGCGTCCAGACCAAGCTCAAGGGCTTCGCGACCAACATCGACGCGACCGGCATCACCATCGGCAAGGACCCGGGTGAGTTCATCCCGGCCCGGACGATCATCTGGTCGGCCGGCGTCAAGGCGTCGCCGCTGGCCGGGTCGCTGGGCGTCGAGCTGGATCGCCCCGGTCGGGTGTTGGTCGAGCCGGACCTGTCCGTCCCGGGCCACCCGGAGATCTTCATCGTCGGCGACCTCGCCGCGGCGAAGAGCACCGACGGCAAGCCGGTCCCGGGCGTCGCGCCGGCCGCGATGCAGACGGGGACTCACGCGGGCAAGAACATCGTCCACCTGATCCAGGGTGAGAAGACCCAGCCGTTCACCTACAACAACAAGGGCAGCATGGCGATCATCGCCCGGAACAAGGCGGTGGCTGATATCCGTGGCAAGTACATCACCGGCTTCCCGGCCTGGGTCATGTGGCTGGGCGTCCACGTCGCCTTCCTGCCGACGCTGCGCAACAAGGTGTCGACGATCTTCACCTGGATCACGTCGTACCCAGGCAACAACCGCCGCTCGCGTGCGGTTCCGCCCGCCCCGTAGGGTCCATTCGGACCTGGCGTTGCATGCGACAACACGACGGCCCGTCGGATTGGTTTCCGGCGGGCCGTCGTCGACCACGGCGCCGTTGCCGGGTCGGGGAAAGGAGGGGGTCCATGGAACTGGTGGCGCTCGTCCCGTTCGCACTCGCGCTGATGCTCAGCGCCGGGAGTCCCGGCCCGAGCATCGCCGCACTGGTCTCCCGTGTCATCACCAACGGCTGGCGTGATGTCGCGCCGTTCCTCGCGGCGATGTGGCTGGGCGAGGTGATCTGGCTGACGATGTCGATGGCCGGGCTGGTCGCACTGGCTGAGGCCTTCCACTACGCCTTCGTCACGCTGAAGTGGCTTGGTGTCGCGTACCTGCTCTGGCTGGCCTGGAAGATGTGGCACGCCCGTGTCGAGGGTGAGCAGGCGAGCCTGCCCCGGAAGGGCAGCCGGCTTTCGATGTTCGGCGCCGGGCTGGCGCTGACGATGGGCAACCCGAAGATCATGGTCTTCTACGTCGCCCTGCTGCCATCGCTGATCGATATCTCCCGGTTCAGCCTCGCCAGCTGGGTGATCGTCTCGCTGGTCACCGTCGCAGTCCTGGCCGTGGTCGACCTGGCCTGGGTTGCGCTCGCCAGCCGAGCTAGGGCGCTGCTCCGCACCCCGCGGGCGCTCCGCGTCGCCAACCGGATCAGTGCAGGCGCGATGACCGGCGCGGCCCTGGCCATCGCCACCCGCCGCTGATCCTGTTCGATCGTTCAGGCATGACGATGCCCCGCCCGGATCCGACCCGGCGGGGCATCGTCATGTCCGGGGGAGGCAGGATCAGCCGGTGAACAGGCAGAAGATGTGGCCGTCCGGGTCCCGCATCACGCGGATGCGGTCGCGGCTGTCGTCGGCGATGGCCGCGCCCAGTGAGACAGCGTGGGCGACGGCGGCGTCCAGATCCTGCACCTGGAAGTCGAGGTGCTGCATCATCTGCTGCTTGCCCGGCTCGGCCGGCCAGGTCGGGCGCTCGTAGATGGACTCGATGTGGAAGCTGATCGTCGGGCCACCGGCTGGCGGGGCGAGATCGGCCCACTCGGCGTCGGTATCCGTCACCGTCCAGCCGAGCAGGTCCGCGTAGAAGCGGGCGGAGGTTGCCGGGTCCGGGCTGTTGAGCACCGCGCCACGGAAGGTGATGGTCGGACGCTGGGAGTCACTGGTCGGCGAGCTGATGTCAGGCATGGCTGGCATGTCCTCCATGAGTGAGGCTGGATTTCGCTGCTGTCATGATCGTGTCCGATGCGGGTAGGGGGTGACCGGATTGGGTTGCTGTTCGGGAAGACGACGACCCGCCGGAAACCGTTCCCGGCGGGTCGTCGTCCTTCGTCCGGCCTGAAGGGTCGCTACTCGGCTGGCGCGGCAGCCTTCTGGACAGGCGCGGTGGACCCCCGCTCGCCCCACTTCAGGTGCGGGATGACTTCCTTGCCATACCGCTCGATGAACTCTTCCTGGTTGCGCCCGACGTTGTGGACGTAGACCTCGTCGAAGCCCAGGTCGATGTAGTGCTGGATCAGCTCGACGTGCTTGTCGAGGTCCGGCGTCATCGTTACCCGGTTCTTGAAGTTCTCGGTCCGGACCAGCTTGGCCATCTCCCGAAAGTCCTCGGGATTGCGGATATCGCCCTTGGGGAATGGCATTCCGCCGTTGGGCCATTCCCGGAGGGCCTGCTCGGCGGCAGCCTCCTCGGTGTCGGCAAGCGAGATCTTGATCAGGAGGATCTTGGGCATCTCGTTGGGGTCCTTGCCCTGCTTGCGGGCTCCCTCCTCGAACTTGCCCAGCAGACCCTTGAGCTTCTCGTCCGCCGCGCCGACCAGCATGATTCCGTCGGTCCACTGCCCGGTCTTGCCGGCGTTGAGTGGGCCGGCGGTGGCGACGTACAGGGGCGGCGGGGTCTCGGGGCGGGTGTAGATCTTGGCGCTCTCGAGGTTGAAGTACTGCCCCTTGTGCTTGGTCACCTTGCCAGTGAGCAGCTTGTTGATGATCTCGATCGCTTCCCAGAGGCGCTGGGAGCGGACGCCGGCTTCCGGCCAGTACTCACCAACGATGTGCTCGTTGAGCGCCTCGCCCGCACCGAGCCCGAGGAAGAAGCGGTTGGGGTACATCGCCTCGATCGTCGCGGCGGCCTGGGCGAGGATGGCCGGGTGGTAGCGCCAGCCCGGCGGGGTGACGGCCGTGCCGAATCGGAGGTTGGTGCTCGCGCCGAGCGCACCCATCCACGACCAGACGAAGGCGCTGTGCCCCTGCTCCGGCGTCCAGGGGTGGAAGTGGTCGGAGGCAGCGACAGCCTCGAACCCGGCCTGCTCGGCCTGCTGCGACCACTTCAGCATGTCGGTCGGGTGGAACTGCTCGAACGAGGCGACGTAGCCGACACCACGGTGTTGCATCCGGGATTCTCCTTGAGGGTGATGTGGGGACCGGGGCCAACAGGACCGGTCCGGGATTACACCCCGTAAGCGTAGCAAGAGGCTGGCCGTCAGGGGGCAGCCTATTGGGGCTGCCTGCCTGTTCGGCCAGCAGGGTCGCCTGGGTGGTCCCCGGTAGGGCCTACCGACCGATCTGTCGGTTTCTGCCAGATGTCAGCGAACTGAAGGATTGAGTCGCCTGTCAGTCGGTGGTATCTTGCGCGAATCCACATAGTTGGTGGAGTGAGAAGCCGCAGGCGCGTCGAAGCGCCCGGGGGTGATTCAATGTCGCAGCACGAGTATCCGCAGGATCTCCGCACGATCATGGGCCGACTGACCCGCCGCGACCTGATGAAGACCGTCGTCGTCGCCGGAGGCGCGGTGGTCTGGGCCGGGTACGGTCGCTCGCCCGTCTCCGCCCGCCAGGGCGGTACGACTCTGAGCCAGTGGTATCACGAGTACGGCGAGGCCGGCACGCAGGATGCCGCCCTCAGCTACGCGCAGGCATACACGTCCGATCCCGCGGGTGACCCGAACGTCACCGTCGAGATGGTCTGGAACCCGGGAGACTATGCGGCCAAGCTCAACGCCGCGCTGCTGACGCCCGACGGTCCGGATATCTACGAGCTGGGCGGCATCACGACCGCCGCGATCAACGCCAACCAGGCCGTCTCGCTCAACGATCTCTATACCGAGGAGGTCCGGGCCGACTTCAGCCCGCTCAGCATCCAGGTCAACGAGTATCAGGGCAACGTCTATGGCGTCCGGATGGTGACCGACACCGGCGGGATCTACTACCGCCCGAGCCTGCTCGAGGCCGCCGGAGTCGCCCCGCCAACCACCTTCGACGAGCTGATCGCCGCCTCGACGGCGCTCGGAACCGGCCGCCAGAAGGGCCTGTTCTGCGGGAATGACGGCGGCATCTCGGCATGGCTGACGCTGCTGCCCGCCGCCGCCGGGTCCGGGATCATCGATGGCACGACCCTCCAGTTCAACAATGAGCGCTCCGTGCTCGCCTACCAGAAGCTGGTCGAGCTCCAGGGGACCGGATCGCTGCTGACCGGCGCCCCGGTCGAGTGGTTCGACCCGAGCTCCTTCACCCAAGGGCTCGTCGCGATGCAGTGGTGCGGTCTCTGGGCCATGCCGCAGATCCAGCGCGAGCTGGGCGAAGACTTCGGAGTCGTTCCGCTGCCGGCGCTGGATGCCGAGGGCCGACCGGCGACGTTCTTCGGCGGCTGGTCGCAGTTCGTCAACGGCAACCGTCCCAACGTCGATGCCGCCAAGGCGTTCGTCAACTGGCTGTGGATCAACAAGACGGATCTGCAGACCGACTGGAACCTTGCCTACGGCTTCCACGTCCCGCCCCGGATCAGCGTCGCCAACGCGGCGACCCAGCTCCAGAGTGGACCGCCCGCGGACATGGTCCAGGCCATGAACGACTACGGCCAGATCCTGCCGCCGACCTGGACGGGCACGATGGGCACGATCCTCGGCGACGCCGTCACCAACGCCGTCCAGGGTGGTGGGGACATCGCGGCTGCCCTCGCCGACGCCGAGACGCAAATCAACGCCGAGCTCCAGCGTTCGGCCACGCCGACCGCCTAGCACCACTGACCGGGACGGCGACCCGGAGACCATGGCGGTCTCCGGGTCGTTGTCCCAACTGCCCCAGCCCGGGCCGGACCACGCGCGCCAACGGAGGTGCCCATGGCCATCGCCAACCCGTCTGTCGAGAGCACCGCCGCGGTCCGGACCCCGAAGGTCTCGTTCTGGAGCCGGCAAACCACCCAGGCGCAGATCGCGTTCTGGGTCTTCGTCGGTCCGATGATCATCGGCCTGACGATCTTTACCTTCATCCCGATCGTCTGGGGATTCCTGATCAGCCTGTCCGATGCCCGCAACAGCGTCAGCGTCGGCAACTGGGTCTGGCTGGAGAACTACCGGTACATGATCGGCAACAACGAGTTCCGCCGGTCACTGATCACGATCCTGATCTTCACCGCCTTCATCGTCCCGCTGACGACCGCCTTCGCGCTCGCCCTCGCGATGCTGGTCAACGCGCTGACCCTTGGTCGCGGTATCTTCCGGACGATCTTCTTCATCCCGACGGCGGTGTCCTACGTCGTCGCCTCGCTGATCTGGAAGACGAGCATCTTCACCGGTGTCCCGTCCGGCTTCGCCAACACCGTGGTGTACTGGCTGAGTGGTTCGGACCCGACATCGCCGGTCTACAACTGGGTGAACGAGTTCACCTGGTACGTGCTGGTCTCGGTGCGACTCTGGCTCCAGGTCGGCTTCTACATGATCATCCTGATCGCCGCGCTCCAGAACATCCCGCGCGATCTCTATGAGGCGGCCTACGTCGACGGGGGCAAGCCCGGCTGGACGACGTTCGTCACGATCACCCTGCCGCAACTCCGCAACGCCATCGTCGCGGTCGTGGTGCTCAACCTGATCGGCGCCTTCCAGGCCTTCGACGAGTTCTACAACATCCTCTCCGGCGGCCTGGCATCCTCGGCCAACCTCAACCTGGCCCGGACCCCGCTGATCTACACGTATCAGATCGCGATCGGCAACCAGGACTACGGGCGCGGCGCCGCGGCCGGCTTCATCCTGACCGCGATCATCATCGTCATCACCGTCGTCCAGGGCCGGTTGTTCGGCTTCGGCCGCTCCAACGACTAGCGCACTGGCCGCATTCCGGGATTCCCGGACGCGGCCAGCCACGGCGCCAGTCGCCGGGAGGTTGTGTTCATGGCAACGGTCATCGATGCCCCACCGGCCGCAAGCGCAGGGATGCCGTCCGGCAACGGGAGCCGGAAGGCCCGCCGCGCCGCCGGCCAGACGGTCCTGTACATCGTCGCGATCCTGCTGGCGCTGATCTTCCTGTTCCCGTTCTACCTGATGTTCCGCAATGCCCTGCTGACCCAGCCCCAGATCTCGGCGCTGGAATGGGTCTGGTGGCCGACCGAGGCGCAGTGGGAGAACGCGCGGACCCTGTTCAACGACTACCCGTTCGCGACCGGGCTCCGCAACTCGGCAATCATCGCGATCGTGAACCTCGTCTTCCAGACGCTGTTCGCCTCGATGGCCGCCTACGGGCTGGCGCGGATGCCGGTCCGGGGACGCGACTTCATCTTCTACATCATCCTGCTGACGCTCATGATCCCGAGCGCCGTGACGTTCGTTCCGACGTACGTCGTGATCTCGGAGCTGGGCTGGATCAACACGGTCCAGGGCATCGTCGTCCCGGGGCTGTTCAGCGCCTTCGCGGTGTTCATCTTCCGCCAGTTCTACCTGGACTTCCCCCGTGAGCTGGAAGACGCCGGGCGCCTGGACGGGCTGAGCTACTTCGGCGTCTACCGGGCGCTGGTCCTGCCGAACAGCTGGGGCGTGATGGCGGCACTCGGCGCGCTCAGCTTCATCAACTCCTGGAACGCGTTCCTCTGGCCGCTGGTCGTCGGGCAGACGCCGGACTCCTACACGATCCAGATCGTGCTCTCGACGCTGATCACCGCGCAGGTGATCAACCTGCCGGTGATGTTCATGGGCGCGCTGATCGCGATCGCCCCGCTGGTCCTGATCTTCCTGATCCTGCAGCGGTACATCGTCCAGGGCGTGACGATGTCGGGTATCAAGGGATAGGGGACACGCTCAACCTGAACTGAACAGGGGCCGGACGCCGATTGCGTCCGGCCCCTGTTCGATGACACGGCCGGTGACGGTCGCCCCTACGATGTATGGCGTCGGGACTGGCTTGTTGAGGCAGCACGATGACGGTTGAAAATCGTCCAAACAGGAAAGCTCTACGCTGGCAGGGATACGACTACCGTATCCCTGCGTTTTAGTTCGTTGCGATCTGTACGAAAGATCGTCCTCCGGTCCTGGGTCATATCACCACCGGTGGCGTTGTCATTCCTACGGTCGCTGGACAGGCAGTGCTTGATGTCGTGACGAAACTTTCAGACCGATACACCGTCGAGATCAGCGCATCGGTGCTTATGCCGGACCACCTTCATCTCATTCTCTGGATCGAATCATCGGCGTCGACGCTCGCTCTGAGACAAATCATCGGTGCGTTCATGTCACTGGCGTGGCGCCAGGTCCGCGACGCGACCGGTGATCCCGGTCCGCTCTGGCAGCGGGGCTGCCACGACCGTGTAGTCCGTTCCGATGGGGAGTTCGAACGGAGCCATGCCTATATTGCCGAGAACCCATTACGGTGGCTCGCAAGACAGGATGATTAGCCGTGCCGCTGATTGACGACGCTCCGACGCTCATCGGCGAGCGCGTCACCCTTCGCCCGCTCGTCCCGGACGACACCGCCGCGGTCGCCGCCATCCTCGCCGCCCCGGAGGTCGCCGCCTGGTGGCCGGGCTATGATGCCGACCGCGTTCGGCGCGAATACACCGATCCGGAGCCCGGCCACGACGATGACGACGGGCTTGCCTTCGCGATCACCCTCATGAACGGAGGGGCCGTCGTCGGGATCATCCAGTGCTACGAGGAGACCGACGAGGAGTACCGCCACGCCGGCATCGACATCGCCGTCGACCCCGCCCATCGCGGCCAGGGGCTCGGGCCGGACGCCATCCGTACGCTGGCCCGCTGGCTGTTCGATGTTCGCGGTCATCACCGGCTGGTCATCGATCCGGCCGCCGCCAACGTCGCCGCCATCCGCTCCTACGCGAAGGTCGGGTTTCGCCCGGTCGGAACGATGCGCCAGTACGAGCGCGGCGCCGACGGCACCTGGCATGACGGCCTGCTCATGGACCTGCTCCGCGACGAGCTCGGGTGAACCGTCCTCGGTGTAGTAGGTTGGAAATCAGTTCTGATCCGGGAACACGTTCGTGTGCTTTGGGTTTCGGCGGTCGCTAGACTATCCATGGAGAAGAAGGACGGTGGAGTTCGAGTGGGATGAGACCAAGCGCCTTGGCAACATCCAGAAGCACGGGTTCGACTTCGCGTCGGTGCGGGAGATGTTCGATGGGCGGCCACTCATCCACATGGAACGGGTCTATCAGGATGAGCGCCGATACGCGTCGACCGGTTGGCTGGAAGACGTCTACTGCACCGTCATCTGGACACGACGAGGTGAGGCCATCCGTCTTATCTCCGCAAGGAGGGCACGTGACAACGAGCGACGAGCGCATCGTGCGCTATACGGCTGAAGAACTACGGGCGATGGTGGCTCGGGGGGAGAGCGAGACCAAGTGGGAGCACGTCCGGAATCTCACCGATGAGCAGGTCGCCGACGCGATCGACTATGAGGATGAGGGCTGCTTCGATATGACCCGGGTCTACCGGGGTGCCGGTCTGCCCGGCGACACGTCCGACCCTGACCGTTGGTACGAGGCGGTCTACCTCCATGGTCCCATCGTTGACTCGTTTCGCGCTCGCTATCCCGACGACTACCGACAGCGCATTGATGAGGTATTGCGGGCCCACCTTCGTTCCGGTGAGAACGGAGCCTCTTAGTTCGCCGGGTGAACCCAATCGGCTTACCGGTACAGATCGCGCTCCGGTGGCATGACGAGATCGCGGCCGGTGCCATGGGGCGTGTCGGTCCGGGGGATGTAGCCGCGGATCAGTGTCACCGGGCGGGCGTCCAGCTTGTGCTGCACCAGCTCCGCCGCCGACGCCAGCTCATCCCCGACGGCGAGGATGGAGGCACGCAACTCGTACCCATTGGGGTCGTGCTGACCACGGTAGTCGGCCAATGGCGCCAGGCCGGCCACCCCGACCGCAACGTTGATGATCCCGGCCCGCCAGGCCCGGCCGAAGGAGTCCGAGACGATCACCCCCGGCGCCTCGTCTCCGGTCAGACCGAACCGGTCGGCCAGTCCCTCGCGGATTCGCGCCGCTGAACCATCCGGATCCTCCGGCAGCAGGCAGACGATATCCGGCGAGACGTTACTGGCGTCGACTGCCGCGTTGGCGCAGATGAACCCGTGGCGCGTCTCAGAGATGATCACTCCGCGCTGCGCGTCCATCCGGCTGATCCGGACCGACTCGCGCAGCACCACCTCGACCTGCCGGGCATCCTTGCCTGTCGGCGCGGCGAACTGAATGGCGAATGGTGACGGCTCGACCGTCGTCAGGTCGACCAGCCGCCCCTCGGCCTTGCTGACGATCTTGTGCGTGACGACGACGATGTCACCCGCCCGCAGCGTCTGACCGGAGGCGATGATGCCGTCGGCAATCAGCCCGACGAGATCGTCGCCAGGCTGCACCTCAGGGATGCCGCCGATGCCGACGATCCGTAATTCGGCGTCTGCCGTGGTGTCCTGTTCGTCCTTGATGGTCCCGTTGGCCGGCATGCCTCGTCCTCGTCTGCGGGGTGGGGAAGGGAAGCTCAGGGGTGATGTGCTGGCAGCGTACCGCGCCGGACCTAGGGGCTAGCGAGCGTATGGGCGGGCTCGCCGGCGCGCTGCGACCACTCCGCCAAGTCGGCCGGCGTGTCGACGTCCAGCGACGTGCCCGCGGTGACGACCGGGATGGCTCGCAAGCCGAGGCGGTCAGCTTCGTCGAGGTGGGCTCCGAAGCTGCACTCGCCGAACCGGAACCGGAATGGCGCAGCGCCCTCCCCGAGCCTGAGCAGCAGGGCGTTGGTCCCCGCTCCGTGGCGATCCGGGGATAAGACCACCGGCGCGTCCGCCGCGACCATCGCCCGGACATCGCCCGGCGCCAGCAATGGCAGGTCGGCAAACAGGATCAGCAGGGTCGCCGCGCCACCGGCCAGCGCCCGGTCCCGGCCCTGGTCCAGTGCGGCGATCAGGCCTGGCCGGTCGTCGGGCTGCCGCAGCGGGAGGATGCCAGGCGACAGCGAGGCGGCCAGCGCGAGCACCGTCGGGTCGGGACTGATGACCGCGACCCGGTCGACGACGCCCGAAGCCGTCGCCGCGCCGATCACGTCCCCGAGCATCGTCCGGATCAGCGATGCGCGGTCGCCGGGACCCACGTCCGGGGCCAGCCGGGTCTTGCCCCGCGTCAGGGAACGGACGGGGATCAGCGCGACGACCTGCCCCGCCATGTCCGGCTCGTGGGTCAACGTGGTGTGCTGCGCCACGCTGCTACCTCGTTCCGGTGGACTGAGGGATCAGCGACCTGCCGAAGGCCAGCAGCTCTTCCGCCAGGCGGCGGCGGTCGTCCGGGCCGCCCATGATCGTGCCGGTCGCCAGGACGGTCATCCCGGTTTCGCGCTCGATGGTCCCGGTCTCGCCTGCGTCGACCGTGTCGATCGCATAGCCATCGACCAGCCCGGCGTAAAGCCGAGCTACGCCGAGCGCCGAGCTCTCGTGGCCCAGCGTCGCCATCATCCGGTCGGCCGGTCCCTTGAGTGCCTTGCCACCGATGATCGGGCTGACGGCGATGGTCGTCGCCCGGGCGGCCAGTAGCGCCTCCCGCATCCCCGGCACGGCCAGGATCGGACCGATGCTGACGATCGGGTTGGACGGGCAGAGCACGATCAGGTCGGCCGACGCGATCGCGGCCCGGACGCGCTCCGGCAATCGGGCCGCCTCGATCCCGTCGAACCGGATCCCGGTCACATCGTCCTGCTGGCGCCGTCGGACGAAGTAGTCCTGGAAGGCCAGCTCGCCGTCGGGTGTCCCGACGATCGTCCGGACCGGGTCGTCGGTCATTGGCAGGATGGGGCTGTCGATCCCGAGCCCAGTGGCCTGCTCGCCGGTCACCTCGGTCAGGCTGGCGCCCGCGGCCATCCGCGATGTCCGGTGGATGTGCGTGGCGAAGTCGCGGTCGCCCAGCCAGAACCAGGCATCGTGGCCGTAGGCCCGGAGCTGATCGAGGGTGTGGGTGGTGTCGCCGGCGATGCCCCAGCCCGTCTCCGGGTTGGCGATGCCGCCGAGGGTATAGAGGACGGTATCGATGTCGGGCGAGATGTGGAGCCCGAGGTGCTCCATGTCGTCGCCGGTGTTGACGACCACGGTCAGGTCGCCGGGCGGGAGGGCGAGGGCCAGCCCCTGCGCCATCTTCGCCCCGCCGACGCCACCAGCCAGTGCCACGATCACGGATGCATGCTCCGTCAGGGTTCGCCCGGCGATGGTCCCGCGCCGGGCCAGGGGTCGGCGGTGCGCGGGGGCCGGACGGTCAGAGGGCTTGCCCCTCCGGTTCGATATCCCAAGGATACGGCTGAATGGGACGAACCGCGACCACTCACGTCCGGTAAGTCCCTGTCCGCTCGGGCAGGGGGGCCCGCACCGTGCACTCCCGGGGGAGACCAATCCATCCCGTCGTAGCTTGCGGCCCCGGGAGGTAGCCATGACCACCGATGTCACGATGACGAGCGGCACCGACACCCCGGCCGACCCGATCGAGTCGCTGCGACCGATCATCGGGCGGTGGCGGACGTCCGGCCAGGAACTGGACGCCGATGGCAACGTGGTCCGGGAAATCTCGGGCACTGACGCCTACGAGTGGATGGAGGGTGGACGCTGGGTGATCCACCACATCGACGTGATAATGGGAGACAATCACAGCCAGGGAATGGAGCTGATCGGGACGGCGGTCGAGGCCACGCACGACTTCGTGCTGCGGGCGTTCGACACCGGCGGCGCGTTCAGCATGATGACGGGGCACCTGCTGGATGACGGCGCGCTCCGGATCGACGGGGACGGAGCGCGGGCGACGCTCGAGCTGCCGGTCGCGAGCGGCGGGATGCGGGCTCACTGGGAGCGACGGCACCCGGACGGGTCAGATCGCTGGATCCCCTGGATGGTGATCCGGTTCGACCCCGAGCCGGCGGGGTAGCGACCGGTGGGGTGGCGAGGCGTTGCCCATCTCCGGTCGCTCCCGCACAATGCCGGGCGCCGATACGCGGCACCGGGCGACGCTGCCGGGACCCTATTTCCCGACGTCACCACCTGGACTGGATGACAGCCTGCCGGAGGCTCTCGGTGGGCGGCGTGACGAGGAATCCATGACCGACACGACGGGCAACGCCACGAGCGATGGTTCGACCGCCGGCATCTCGATCATTCCCCGGCCGATCAGCCTTGAACGCACAGGCGAGGGCTATCGTCTGACCGCTCCGGTCATCATCCGGGCCGGGGAGGACGTCGCGACGGCGGTCGGACTTCTGGGCGAGCGGCTGGGCGGCACGGCCGACGCCAGGGACGGGGAGGCCGCCCAGGTCACGATCACGCTGGATGCCGCACTCGGCGCCGAAGCCTATGAGCTAAACAGCGGCCCGGATGGCGTGACGATCACGGGCGGCGACGCGGCCGGTGCCTTCTATGGCGCGATGACGCTGCTCCAGCTGCTGCCACCGGCGGTGTTCTCAAACGACCCCGGCACGGGCTGGGAGGTTCCGGGCGTCCGGATCAGCGATCGCCCGGCCTTCGCCTGGCGCGGGTCTCACCTCGACTGCGCCCGCCACTTCATGCCGCTGGATTTCGTCCTGAAGTACATCGACCTGCTCGCCCTGCACAAGCTGAACGTCTTCCACTGGCACCTCACCGAGGACCAGGGCTGGCGGCTCCAGATCGACAAGTACCCCCGGCTGACCGAGGTCGGCGCCTGGCGGCGCGAGACGGTCCTCTATCGCCCGGACAAATTTCACCCGGAGAACGACCGATACGACAAGACCCCGCACGGCGGCTTCTACTCCAAGGACGACGTCCGGACCGTGCTCGCCCACGCCCACAAGCGGCATGTCCGGGTGGTGCCGGAGATCGAGTTGCCCGGCCATGCCCAGGCCGCGATCGCCGCCTACCCGGAACTGGGCAATACGGGCGAGCAGATAGAGGTCGGCAGGAAGTGGGGCGTCATCTACGACGTCCTCAACGTCGAGGACAGCACGATCCGGTTCTTCCAGGACGTGTTCGACGAGGTGATCGAGCTGTTCGACTCGCCCTACATCCACGTTGGCGGGGATGAATGCCCCAAGGACCAGTGGCAGGCGAGCGCCCGGGCACAGGAGCGGATGGAGGAGCTGGACCTGCCCGACGAGGAGCACCTCCAGAGCTGGTTCATCCGCCAGTTCGACGACCATCTGAACGCGCGCGGCCGGACCCTGGTCGGCTGGGACGAGATCCTCGAGGGCGGGCTGGCCGAGAAGGCCGTGGTGATGTCCTGGCGCGGCGAGGAGGGCGGTATCGCCGCGGCCCGGGCGGGACACGATGTCGTGATGGCGCCGATGACGCACACCTACTTCGACTTCTACCAATCGAACGACCGGGTCCAGCACACGTATTCGATCGGCGGGTACACCCCGCTCAGCCACGTCTACACCTACCGCCCGATCCCGGCCGAGCTGACCGAAGAGGAGGCGAAGCACGTCCTCGGGGCGCAGTACCAGGTCTGGACGGAGTACATGCCGACGCCCGGCCACGTCGAGCTGATGGCGTTCCCACGGGCCTGCGCGCTGGCCGAATGCGTCTGGCACCCGGAGCCGGGTGTATATGAGGAGTTCTTCGGCCGGCTGCAGGTCCACGCGAAGCGGCTGGACGCGCTGGAGGTCAGCTACTACCCGCTGGGGCTGGCGGAGTAGGGACGATGGCTTCCGCTCCCTGACGGGGGCGTCATCATGGACAGGAAGGACCCGGGCGCCTCCAACGGCGCCCGGGTCCTTCCTGTCGGCCCGGATTGACTGTCCCTAGCGGCGCTGCCGACGCCACCGGCGCTACTTGCTCCCGCCGGAAGGGGCCGGGCTGGCCGTGCGGGCGGTGGTGCCGGGCAGCGGGTCCGCCACCGGCACTGCCGGTCCAACCGTGGTGTCGGTGCTTCGGCCACTCGCCCGCGCCGCGTCCTGCGCGAGTCGCCGCGCCGACTTCTGGTTGGCGGGGTCAAGCCGCTGCGTGACCGGAATCGTCAATGCCGCGAAGACGACGGCGATCAGGAACGGGATCTGGTAGCCGGCGTAGTTCAGGATCGCTCCGGCTGCCACCGGAACGACGATCGCCGCCGCGTGCTGCATCGTGATGCCCATCGCCAGGGACGGCGCGATGTCTTCGGCTGGCGCGATCTTTCGCAGGTACGTCGAGGCACCCATGGAGCTGAGCGGCATGATCAGCGAGTACAGGACGTAGCCAACGATCGCCACACCGACGTTGTCGATCAGGCCATAGGCGAGCAGCGCCACGATGTAGGCGATGTTAACGTACTTGAGCATCCGGCGCTCGCCGACGAGGTCGAGCGTCCGACCGATGTACTGCGAAGTGACCATCGACACCAGCGCCACGGCCAGCAGGATCAGGGAGATCGCCGGGACACCCAGCCGGAAGTGATCGACCAGCACCCAGAGGCCGAACGAGAAGAAGATCTGCTGGCGGGCGCCGTCCAGCGTCGAGAGCAGGTAGTAGCGCCGGTATTCCCGCCGGATCACGATCGGCTCACGCTGGGTCTGCTGGGCGCGGATCTCCCCGTCCTGGACGTGCGGGAAGCGGATGATCGCGATGGCCGCGACCAACGCCGCGATCCCGCAGACGACGAACATCGCGGCGAAATCGAGCACGTCGAACTGGAAGACGAGGAAGACGATGCCCATCGCGACGACCGCGCCGGCCTGGTTGACCGCGGCCATCCGTCCGAGGATCGCGCCCGATCGGTTCTCGCTGACGAGGCTCATGCCCAGCGCGTACTGCGTCTGGAGGAAGGTGTGGTAGCCGGCCGACGACAGCACCACCCACGGGGCGACCGTCCAGAACGAGTCAGCCGTGCCGAACAGCATGTAGCCCGTGGCCAGGACGCCAAGCGCCAGGGCCGTGAGGTGGGGCAGGGACAGCCGGTAGAACAGGGCGGTGACGAAGATCAGCAGAAACCCGGGGACCTCACGGATCGCGGTGATGTAGCCGAACTGGGGGCCATTGAGCCCCAGCGTGTTCTCGAAGAAGTTCGAGACGATGTTCTGCTGGGCGTTCAGGGCGAACCCGAAGGCGAACGTGGCGATGGCCAGGAGCAGGACGCCCCGGGCGATCGGGTTGGTCATGGCGTCCCGCACGGAAATGCGGGGTGGCGGCGGCGCGGCGGTAGCCATCGGGAACTCCATCGGGCACCCATGCCCGGGATGCTGCGACTGGAAAACGATTCGGCAGTATAGCCGTCGGGTGGAGGAACCAGGCATGGACGGCCGACGCGAGGCTGTCCTCTATACTCCCAACCCTGTCAGTGGATGTCTGCCGGTGAGTGACTGCCCGCGTATCGGCGTGCAGCATCGCTCGCCGGCCGTCGTGGTCGGTGGGGATGGGACCAGGATCAGACGCGGACCGACGCCGACGCGCCGGCCCGCGCGACCAGCGCGAACAACGCGACCAGCCAACCGCCGCCCGCCGTGCCGCTCGCCCGTCGGATCGCCGCGGCCTTCCCGCCGACGGGACCGCCCCGTCCCTGCGCGATGAACGACCCCGCCGCGATGACCGCGGGCGCCGGATCTCGGGACCTCAGACCGGCCGGCTCCCACTGCGCGATGCCCACGCCTCCGAGCCGGACCGCTCCGGTACCCGGCGGACGGGACGGGGAGGTGCGGACCGCCTGCGCCGGAGCCGCCGCGCGTCCGAGCGGTCGGCTGTTCCCACCCTCGCCGAGCGCGTCCGACGCGAGCGCCGCCGGCCGCCCCCACCCGGCGCCCGCCTGGTCGGCGGGATCGTCGGCGAGCTGCTTCGTCGGGCCGGTGCCCGGCCGGATACGGCGCGGATCTGGGGCGCGCTCGTGGTCGGGCTGGTCGGCGCGCTCCTGCTTGGCGTCGCGGGCGTTTCCGACAACTACCTTCACCGTGGCGTCGAGACCTCGGCGCAGGGGCCGTTCGTCGTCCAGCCGGTCGGCGACGGGTTCGCGACCAACGAAGACCTGCTCGGCCTGCCGCCGGATGTCCGCCCGGAAGTCATCCAGCAGATGGCCGGCTACGGCGTTCGCTACGTCCGCATGCCCGTCAGCTGGGCCACGAGTGAACCCGAACCGGGCAGTTTCTCCTGGGATGTACTGGACGAGACCCTGGCGCAACTGGAAGGGGCGGGGATCGTACCGGTCGTCACGGTCGTCGATACGCCGGAATGGGCCCGGGGACCGGAGACCGCGACGGCCCTGGATACCCCGCCGGGGGACCCGACCGACATGTACGGGTTCGTCGACGCGCTGATGCGGCAGTTCGGTGACCGGCTCCCGTTTCTCCAGATCTGGGACGCGCCGAACGACCCGTCCTACTGGGGTGGGCAGTCGCCGGACCCGGTCGCCTACGCGACGCTGCTCGGTGAGTCGGCCAACGCCGCCCGGCAGGCCGCCCCCGGCGTACAGATCGTGCTGGCGGAACTGCGCCCGACGCCGGCCAGTGGCCCCAGCGATCTCACCTTTCTCCGGGCCCTGTATCGTGCCAGCGCCGCCCCCTTCTTCGACGTCGTGGCCATCGTCGCCGACGGCGGCGATCGTTCCCCGTACGACCGGCAGGTCGACGAGGACCGGACCAACGTTTCCCGGGCGATCATCGCCAGGGAGGTCATGCTGGAAGAAGGTGACGCGCAAACGCCGATCTGGGCGACGCATTTCGGCTGGGCGGCCGGGCCGAGCGGTGTCACCGACGCCGAGCAGGCCGAATACACCGTTGCCGCGCTGGGCCGGATGCGCTCCGAGTGGCCGTGGATGGGGCTGGCCTTTCTCTGGAGCTTCTCGCCGGAGGGTTCCAATCCTGGTCGGGCCCTTACCCAGGACGGCCAGCCGACCACCACGCTGGTGGCACTCGGCGAGCAGCAGGCGGCCACCGGAGACATCGCCGCCACGGGCTACGCGCCGCTCGGCGCTCCAGCCGTCTCGCTGACCGGTGACTGGTCGGTCGTCGGATCCGCACCGGATTTCCAGAGCAGTCCCGAGATCGGGGCTGCCCTCACTGTCCGGTTCGATGGGTCCGGCCTGATCGCCAACGTCTTCCTTGGTCCCAACGCCGGGCTCGTCCGCGTCCAGCTGGATGGCGGCCCCGTGCCGGGCCTGGCGGTCGAGCCGGACAGCGACGGCACGGCGTCGCTGCTCAACCTGGCGTTCTCGCCCGCCTACGAGGCGGCGATCCCGATCGTGACCGGGCTCGCCCCAGGTCCGCACACCGTGACGATGGAGCTGATTGAGCCGGGTACCTTCACCGTCGGGGCGCTGGTCGTGACCCGGGATCTGCCGACCCTCTGGCCCATCGTCGTGCTGGCCGCGGCCGGAGCCGTGCTGATGTTCTTCGCCGTGCGGGAGCTGTTGTTCGTCCTGGCCCAGCGCCGGGGATACCTGCGCCGCCGCCGGGAGATCGACATCAATCCGGCCGGCCGCCTGTGACCGCCCCGCTGCTGCCGGTTACGTCCGCCGGTCCCCTGGTTCCTGCCCGGCTCGTCCCGCTGGGCTGGCTCCCACCGGTCCTGGCGGTCGGCGCGGTGCTTCTCTTGTTGACGACGCCGTATCCCGGATCAGTCCTGCTCTGCGCGGCCGGGGCGATCGGGATCATCGCGGCGCTGTCACCAGCCTGGGGTGTCACGTTTCTCGCCGCCGCCATCCCCGTCAATAACGTGGGCTCGGCGGCCGTCGGCCCGGTCACCTTTACGCTTTTCAACGCCCTGCTGATCGGGCTGCTGATCGGCTGGACGCTCAACACGTTCGCGCTGCGCCGGCCCCTGCGGCTGTCGCCGGTTGCGCTGCCGCTGCTCGCATACCTCGTCGTCTGTCTCGCCACGTACCCCATTGCCCACAACACCGGCGGGTGGGGGAACGAGGTCTACAGCTGGGGCATCGCCCTGGGCGTGTTCGTGATCGCCACGCAGACGATCCGGACCCGTCTCGAGGTCTGGCGGATTGTCGCGGTCATGGCCCTCGGGACGATCGCCGTCTCCGGTTACGCCGCCTGGCAGGTCATGGAGGACATGGGGCCATCGTCGTACCGGGTTGGCGGCCTGCTCCGGGCCTACGCCACGTTTGGCGGGCCGAACTCCTTCGCCAAGTACCTGGAGATGACCGTCCCGCTGATGGCCGCGCTCTCGGGCGCGTGGCTGGTCGCGGTCATGCCGTGGCTGGGTCGGTCCGGCCGGGTGCCGGTGATCAGCCGGACGATCCCGTGGTGGGTCGGGCTGCTGGCAACGGGTGGAACGCTCGCCGGGCTGCTGGCCCTGTTCCTCACCCAGTCGCGCGGCGGTTGGGTCGGAATGGCGGCCGGTCTGGCCGTCGTCGCGCTGCTGCTTGGTGGCGTCTACCGGTGGACCTTCATCTTCGGGGTATTCGCCCTGATCATGCTCGCGATCCTGACCCCGCTCGGCGATCTCATCGCGTTGCGGTTTGGATCAGAGGCGCTGGGGATCGGTTCGTCGGACAGCCCGGTCAACGTCTCGGTCGCCAACTGGGCGGTCCAGGAGCGTCTGGCGCATTACCGGGCCGGACTGCACATGGTCCGGGACCATCCGTGGCTCGGGGTTGGGGCCGGAAACTTCAACGAGCGGTTCCGGGAGTTCACCGAGGTCTGGCGGTTCCGGATCCCGCGCGGTCATGCTCACAACGCCTATATCCAGGTGGCGGCCCAGACCGGGATCGTTGGCCTCGTGACGTACCTTTCGCTTATCGTGACCGTGGCGACGCGCCTGCGCTCGCGCTGGCGCATCGGCGTCGGCAGCGACCGCGTCGTCGTGATCGGCGCCATCGGCGTTTCGGTTGCCGTCGCTGTCCACAATGTCTTCGATTATCTCCACGTCGCGGCCCTGCCCATCCAGCTCAGCCTGATCTGGGCCCTCGCCGAACGTGTCCGGACCAATCGTGGCAACCCCGCCCCACGCGGGACGGCAAAGGGAAAGTCGTGACCGAATTCATCCGCCGGCCGGGCGCCGGCGAGGGTTCCGCCGAGCCCGTTCCCGCCCTAGCCCCGGCGCCTGGCACCAGCCGTGGCCCGCACCTGCCCGGTCCGGATGATCCGTCGTCCGCGGCCGAGGACCGGCTTGAAGCCGACGTCGAGGGCGGCACGCCTCCGACCAGCCTCGGCAAGCGGTTCTTCCGGCCCCAGACGCTGATCTCGTTCGCGATCGCACTCGGGATCGCCGTCTTCTTCTTTCTCCGGCTGGACATCGACCCGCAGCAGGTCTGGGCCAACGTCCGGGAAACCAATCCCTTCATCTATGCCCTCGCCTTCGCCGTGTTCTACGGCGGGTTCATCATCCGCGCCATCCGCTGGCGGTCGATGCTGTCCCGCGTCGGGATCGACGAGCGGCACGGCTATCGCATGCCCACGATGCCGCGCTTTCTCGAGATCTACCTGATCTCCTGGTTCGCCAACTGCATCGTGCCGGCCAAGCTGGGCGACGCTGTCCGCTCCTATCTATTCAAGCAGGACACCCGGGCACCCTTCAGCTCGACCCTCGGCACGATCCTCACCGAGCGGCTCATCGACCTGATCGCGCTGTTCCTGGCGATGGTCACCGCCGCGATCATCGTCTTTGGCACGCATCTGCCCGGGCAGGCCAGCAACGCCGTGATCGGTGGCGTGGCGCTGCTCGGGGTCGGCGCCGTGGGGCTCGCCGTCCTCTGGCTGATGCGCGACCGAGTGGAGCAGATGCTGCCGGAGCGGCTGCGCGAGCAGTACACCCGGCTGCATGGCGCCATCTTCGCGTCGCTGCGGCGGCCGGAGCGATTCCTCGGCATCGGCTTCGTGATCTGGGTCAGCGAAGGGCTGCGGCTCTGGTTCGTCTGTATCGCGCTCGGCGCCGACATCACCTTCGCGATGGCCATCTTCGTCGCGCTGATGGCCTCGCTGCTGACCGCGTTGCCATTCACCCCCGCCGGTCTCGGCGTGGTCGAAGGCGGGATGACGGTCATCCTGACCTCGACGGTGATCGGGGTCGCGCCGGACATGGCGCTCGCCATCACCCTCCTCGACCGGGTGATCGGCTACTGGAGCATCATCGCGGTCGGCCTGGTCCTCTATCTGCTGCGCATCCGCCGGGAGATCTCCCAGACCGCCCGCGTCGACGGGAGTGTCGCCACCAACCGTCCGGTCGACCAGGCCGGTCCCGCAGATTAGTCCCGTGCGGGTCCTGGTCGACGACAGTGCCGCCGTCTACCAGGGGGCCGGGATCGGCCGCTACGCCCGCGAGGTCGTCCGGGCTGCCATCGCGGCCGACGACCGCATGGGCTGGACGCTGGCCTGGGCCGGCGGGACGGGGGCTCCGCCACCATTCCTCGACGACGCCTTCGGCGGACTCCCCGGTCCGCCCCGGGTCGAGACCCGCCGCATCCCTGTTCCGGAGCGATGGGCGATCCGGGCCTGGCACCGGGCCCGCGTCCCGCTCCCGATCCAGTGGCTTGCCCGGCGACGCGCCGATGTCGTCTACAGCCCGGATCTCGCCGTCGCGCCATCCGGCCGCGTCCCGCGCGTCCCGACCATCCACGACCTCGCGTTCCGCGTCCGTCCGGATCTCTACCCGCCGGCGCTGCTTCGCTACCTGGACGCCATCACCGACCGGCAACTGGCTGCCGCCACCCACATCGTGACCGTCTCCGAGGCGACCCGCGCCGACCTGATTGAGCGAGCGCGCGTCTCGCCGGACCGGATCAGCATTGTTCCCAACGGCATCGATCGCCGGTTCCTCGTCGCGGTCCCGCCTGACGATGGCGCGCGCGTCCGCCTGGGGTTACCCGCCGACTACCTGCTTACCGTCGGGAGCATCGAGCCACGCAAGAACCACCTCGGCCTGTTCGCGGCGCTGGACGCGCTGCCGATAGCGGATCGGCTCCCGCTGGTCGTCGCCGGCCGGACGGGGTGGGGGAACGACCGGATCATGGCCGAGATCCATCGCCGCGTGGCGATCGGCCAGGTCATCTTTCTCCCTGGCGTGGACGATGCGCTGCTTCCGGCTCTCTACGCCGGGGCTGCCGCGACCATCTACCCGGCCCTGTATGAGGGAGCCGGGATCCCGGTCCTCGAGTCGATGGCGACCGGGACGCCCGTCGTCGTCCATGACACGCCGGCCCTCCGCGAGACCGCCGGGGCGTTCGGCATCGTCGCCGACGGCACTGATCCGGAAGCACTGGCTGCCGCGATCACCGAGGCTGTTCAGCCGGACTCCCGGGACAACCGGGTTGAAGCCCGGAAGTGGGTCAGTGGCCGCGAGTGGGCCGCGTCCGGTCGTGACCTGATTGACGTCCTCCGCTGCCTTGCCTGAGCGAACGGCGATCCCTGGCTGGCAGGCTCAACGGAAGGGATGGTCTGGAATCAGCCAGCGGCCTTGAATCGTGTCTGGGAGTTAGGTCCTGAATCTTGACCCCGTCAACGATAGGGGAGAGCCCGGCGTCGGGCCAACGTCATCGGTCAGGCCGGTCGGAGTGTGGCTATTTCCGCCAAATGAATGTATGTAAACGATGGATGATCCCATCAAACTGATAAGTATGTATTGCCGGACGGCTATCAGAAGAGCTTAAAGCGGACGCGCCTTGTCGTAGATTCTTCCTGTAGGCTAAAGGTCACTATTGACCAGTATGCCGAAAGGGCTATGGGAAGGCGGTACCGGCAATGGTAAAGATGCTCCCAGTGGAGGTTCGCGCCCGTCGTGCGGCCTCATCTGCGTTGCGTCCAGCCGCATGGTCGTGGCGAATCCTGGAGAGCAGTTCATGGCAGGGCGAACAGGGATACGGAACTCGGTCTTGCTGGCGATGCTGCTCGCGCTGCTGCTGGCGCTGAGCCTGGTTCCGGCTCCCGTGGGCGCGGTGGTCTACAAGGGCGTGGACTTTCCCGGTGGCGCGTCGTCCTTCGCCGACCAGGTCGTCTCGTTCACCTCGGGAACCTTTCCCAACTCCACGACGCGGAATGGCGTGCCTGCCAACGCGCTTGGACCACCCTCCGCCCAGTCCGGCAATAACGCCCTCGGCGATGCCGTCTCGCTGGGCAATGGCGGCTCAATCACGGTCCGCTTTACCGACAACTACCTGAACGGTAACGGGACGTCCGCACCGGACCTCTGGATCTTCGAGGTCGGGGACGACACCGAGCTGACGACGGTCGAGGTAAGCACTAACGGTGTCAACTGGACATCGGTTGGATCCACCACCGGCCAAACTAGCGGCATCGATATCGACCGTTACGGGTTTGGCGCGTCGGCCCGGTTGTACTTCGTCCGTGTGACGGACATCCTCAACGACAAGCTGGCGAGCGGCGTCTACTCGGGTGCCGATATTGACGCCGTTGGCGCGATTACATCCGCCGAGAACCGGACGCCGACCGCCGTCGCCGACACCTTCGCGGCGACCGAGGACACCACGCTCACCGTCTCGACCCGCGCGACCGGTGTCCTGCGGAATGACACCGACCCGGACACGGGCCAGACAGCGACCCTGACCGCCACGCTGGTCACCGGACCAACCAACGGCACCGTGACCCTGAACAGTGACGGGACGTTCAGCTACGTCCCGCGGGCCAACTTCAACGGCACCGACACCTTCACCTACGCCGCCGTGGACACCGAAGGGGCCCGGGCCGAGGCAACCGTCACCATCACCGTCGCGGCGGTCAACGACCCGCCGGTAGGTGTGGCCGACACTTACACCACGCCGGAGGACACCCCACTCGTCGTGGCCGCGCCCGGCGTGCTCGCCAACGACACGGACATCGACGGCGACACGCTGACCGTGACGGGGATCACCACGCAGCCCGCCAACGGGACGCTCGTCCGTCAGGCCAACGGGTCGTTCACGTACACCCCGAACGTCAATTTCAACGGGCAGGACTTCTTCGAGTACACGATCTCCGACGGCAAGGGCGGGGCAGGATCTGCCCGGGCCAATATCCAGGTCACCCCGGTCAACGACGCGCCGATCGCCAATCCGGATCGCTACGGGACCAGCGAGGACACCCCACTGACGATCAGCGCGCCGGGCGTGCTGGCCAACGATACCGACATCGACAGCACCAGTCTGACCATCTCGGCGTTTACCCAGCCGGCCAACGGGACCGTCGTCCTGAGCGGCACCGCCGGTGGGTTCACCTACACCCCGCGCGCCAACTTCAACGGGACCGATACCTTCACCTACACCGTCTCGGACGGCGGCCTGACTGCGACCGGTACGGTCACCATCGATGTCGCGGCGGTCAACGATCCGCCCGTCGCCAACGATGACGCCTACAGCACCACGCAGAACACTCCACTTCGTGTCGCGGCGCCGGGCGTGTCCGGCAACGACACCGACGCTGAGGGCAACCCGATCACCGTCGCGGTCCTGACCGCTCCTCCGGCTACGGCCGGCATGCTCACGCTGAGCGCCGACGGCTCGTTCGTCTTCACCCCGGTCCGGACCTTCTCCGGCCAGACGTCGTTCACCTACCGGGCCAGCGACGGCAACGGCGGGGTGGATGACGCGACGGTGACGATCACCGTCAACGCGACGGCCCAGGATCCGGTCGCCGCCAGCGACAGCTACAGCCTGGACGAGGACACTACCCTGACCGTCCCGGCGGCGACCGGGGTCCTGAGCAACGACCGTGACCCGCAGAACGACGCGATTACGGTCGTCGATCCCGGAACGCTGACCGGGTCGGCTGGCGGCAGCCTGCTCCTCAACGCCAACGGGTCCTTTACCTACACCCCGGTCGCCAACTACAGCGGGACGGAGACGTTCACCTACCGGATCCAGGACACCGGTGGCGGGCAGTCCGCTCCGGCGACCATCTCGTTTACTGTGCGACCCGTCAACGACGCGCCGACCGCGCGGAATGACAGCTACAGCACCGACGAGGACACCCCGATCACGATCAGCGCGCCGGGCGTGCTCAGCAACGATTCCGATATCGATGGAGACACCCTGACGGTCGCGTCCAACTCCACGCCGGCCAATGGCACCGTCTCGCTGTCCGGCACCGGGCGGCTGATCTACACCCCGAATCCGAACTTCACCGGAACCGATACGTTCACCTACACCGCCCGCGACCCGGGCGGGCTGACCAGCACCGCGACGGTGACGGTCGAGGTCCGTGCGGTCAACGACGTGCCGGTCGCCATCGATGATGCCTACAGCGTCGCCGAGGATGGCACCCTGACCGTTCCGGTCGGGACAGGTGTGCTGGCGAACGACCGCGACGTCGACGGCGATTCGCTCACGGTCGGACTCGTCACCCGGCCCACCAACGGCCAGATCGTGCTTGCCGCGGATGGCTCGTTCGTCTACACCCCGAACCCGGACTTCAACGGGATCGACGCCTTTACCTACACCGCGCGGGACGCCAGCGGAGCCTCTGATACGGCGACGGTCCAGATCACTGTCACGCCGGTCAATGACGCCCCGGACGCCAGCGATGACGGGTACACGGTCGACGAGGACGCCACGCTGACCATCCCGGCCGGGACCGGCGTCCTGGCCAACGACCGCGACGTCGACGGCGATCCGCTGTCGGTCGCGGTGATCCAGACCACGGCGAACGGCACCCTGACCCTGAGCGCCGACGGCTCATTCGGCTACGCCCCGAACGCCAACTTCGTCGGCGTCGACCGGTTCACCTATCGCGCCAGCGACGGTCGCGGCGGGACCGATACGGCGACCGCGACGATTACCGTCCTGTCGGTCAATGACCCACCGGTCGCCCGTGCCGATTCGGCCTCGACGGATGAGGACACCGCGGTCTCGGTGAACGTCCTGGCGAATGATTCCGACATCGATGGCAACACGCTGTCCATCGCGTCGTTCGATCAGCCGACGAATGGTGTCGTGACGCGCTCCTCGACGTTCGGGACGCTCGTCTACACGCCGAACGCCAACTTCAGCGGGACCGACTCCTTCATCTACACCATCTCCGATGGGCAGGGCGGAGTGGACAGTGCGGTCGTGACGATCACGGTCCGGCCGGTCAATGACGCGCCGGCTGCCAACGACGACGCCTATGAGACCTCCGAGAACGTCGCGCTCGTCGTCCCCGCTCCGGGGATCCTCGGCAACGACACCGACCCGGACAACACGACCTTCACTATCTCCATCACGACCCAGCCGGCCAACGGGCGACTGACCCTGACGGGGAGTACCGGTGGCTTCCGCTATCAGCCGAACCTTGGCTTCAACGGGACCGACAGCTTCACCTATCGGATCACGGATGCCGGTGGCTCCAGTGACACCGCGACGGTCACCATCGGCGTGGCGGCGGTCGAGAACGACCCGGTCGCGCAGGATGACGCCTACACCACGGCCGAGGACGCGACGCTCACGGTCGGCAATGTCAGCAGTGGCGTCCTTGGCAACGACGCCGACCCGGTCGGCCAGGGCCTGACCGTCGAACTGGTCGCCCAGGCGGCCAACGGTCGCGTCACCCTCAATGCCGACGGCACCTTCACCTATGCTCCGAACGCCAACTACAACGGCCCTGACGAGTTCACCTACCGGATCACGGACGCGTCGGGTGCCTCGGACACGGCCATCGCGCGCATCACCGTGACGCCGGTGAACGACGCGCCGGTCGCGGCCAACGATCGCGTCACCGTCGACGAGGATGCCGCGCCGTTCGTGGTCGATGTCCTCGGGAACGACCAGGACATTGATGGCGACACGCTGAGCATCGTCTCCTTCACCGGTGGGCAGGGCTTCGAGCTGTCCCGGCCGACCTCCGGGCCGAACGCCGGCCGGCTGGTTGTCACGCTCAGTCAGGATTTCCAAGGCGACACGTCGTTCCAGTACACCATCTCGGACAGCAAGGGGCTCCAGTCGACCGCCACGATGTTCCTGACGGTCCGGGCCCAGGCCGATCCGCCGGTCGCCGGCAATGACTCCGCGACGACCAGCGAGGACGCGGCCGTCACCATCCCGGTGCTCCGGAATGACACCGACCCGGATGGCGACACCCTCTCCGTCGCCGCCGGCAGCATCGGCGCCGGTACGGGCGGCGTCGCGCCGGCCAATGGCACCGCGACGATCAATGGCGACGGGACCATCACCTATACCCCGAACCCGAACTTCAGCGGGACGGACACCTTCACCTACCTGGTATCCGACGGGAACGGCGGGACCGGGCTCGGTCGGGTCACCGTCACCGTCAGCGAGGTCAACGACCCGCCGGTCGTCATCGATACCAGCGAAGTCGTCATCGCCGAGGACGCCCAGTCCGTCGAGATCGACGTCCTGGCGCGCGTCTCCGACCCCGACACCAACCCGGTTGACCGGCTGACGATCACTTCCGTGACCCAGGCCGTTCGCGGTACCGTCGTCCTCAACGACGACGGCACGCTGACCTACTTCACCCCGGATCGGAATTTTTTCGGCGAGGATTCCTTCACGTACACCGTCTCGGACGGTCGCGGTGGCTTCGTCTCTGAGACCATCGTCATCCAGATCACCGCGGTCGAGGACGATCCGTTCGCGGTCGATGACCGGTTCCAGACCCCCGAAGACACCGACCTCGTCCTGATTCAGGCCCAGCTGCTGGCCAACGACGGCGACGTCGATGGCGACACGCTGACGATCGTCTCCGTCGGGGAGGCGGTCAACGGTACCGTCATCCTCAACGACGACGGCACGATTGCTTTCACGCCGGCTGAGGATTTCAACGGGACCGCGTCGTTCAGCTATACGATCGACGACGGGACGGGCCGGACGGCGTCCGCGACCGTCACCGTCGACGTCCTGCCGGTCACGGACCAGCCGGTCGCCGGCGACGACTCGTTCACGATGAACGAGGACGACGAGCTCAGCGGCGACCTCACGCCGAACGACGTCAACCCGGACGGCGACGGCGAGACCTACGCGCTCCTCGAGCAGGCAACCAACGGCACCGCGGCCATCAACGACGACGGGACATTCACCTACACGCCGAACCTGAACTTTTTCGGCACGGACACCTTCAGCTACACGCCGACCAACGGCTCGGGCGAGTCGACGAGCGCCGTCGTGACCATCGTGGTCAATCCGGTGGCAGACGCGCCAAGTGGTACGCCGGACAGCTACACCACGGCAGAGGACACGATCTTCAGGGTCTCGGGACCCGGTGTCCTCGGCAACGACACGGACGTCGACAGCCCGGAGCTGCTCGTCATCGCGGGCTACACCCAGCCAGC
Organism: Thermomicrobiales bacterium; assembly: GCA_035944555.1. Taxonomy (GTDB): domain Bacteria; phylum Chloroflexota; class Chloroflexia; order Thermomicrobiales; family UBA6265; genus CADCWK01. The sequence continues at coordinate 5,035 of DASZAY010000024.1, read as the reverse complement.
CGGCGGCACCGTCTCGCTATCGGGCGACGGCAGCTTCATCTTCACGCCCAACCCTGATTTCTTCGGCCCGACGACCTTCACCTACAACATCGCCGACGAGACCGGTCTGCGCTTTGACGACATCCTGGTGACGATCAATGTCACGTCGTCCAACGACGCGCCGGTCGCCGTCGAGGACGATCTGACCACGGCGGAGGATGTCGCGCTCACCTTTGACCCACGGACCAATGACACTGACGCTGATCCGGGTGATGCCGCGGCGCTGACGATCGTCAGCGTCACCCAGCCGGAGTCGGGAGTCGGCCAGGTCAGCATCAATGCCGACGGGACGCTGACCTTCACGCCGGCCGCCAACTTCAACGGGCTGGCCGTCTTCACCTACACCATTGCCGATCCGTCCGGAGCCCGGTCGGTCGGCTCGATCGAGATCGAGGTCACGGCGGTCAACGACGCGCCCGTGGCGGTCGATGACGTCTTCACCGAGCCCGAGGCGGACTCCTTCGACCTGGCTGTCCTCGACAACGACTCCGACCCGGACGTCAACGATCTGCTCATCGTCGCGGCGACCACCCAGTCCGGGGCGGGCACCGTGTCGGTGGCGGACGACGGCAAGTCGGTGATCTTCACCCCGACCAACCCGGACTTCAACGGCCGGGTCACCTTCCAGTACACCGTCGAGGATGCCGCCGGAGCGACCGCCACGGCGACCGTCACCCTGAACATCACGGCAGTACCGGATGCCCCCGACGCGGTCGACGACAGCGCCACGCTGCCGGAGAACGCGACGCGGACCTACCCGATCTCCGTGCTGGGCAACGACACGGACGCGGACGGCGATGCGCTCTACGTCTCCGCGGTAACCCAGCCAGCCTCCGGCTTCGTGACGTTCTCGCCGGACGGTCAGCTCGTCTACACCTCACCGGCGGGCTTCACCGGGACGGTCACATTCACCTATACCGTCTCTGACCCCTCGGGCCGGACCGACCAAGGGATCGTCACCCTGAATGTCAACTACGAGAACCTGCGTCCGGTCGCCGTGGATGATGTCGAGGGCAACACGTTCGCCGAGGGGAGCGAGGCGATCGTCGACGTCCTCGCCAACGATTCGGACCTCAATGACACCGAACCGGGGGCAGGGGTCCCGTACCAGGAATCGCTCCGCATCACGACCGTCACCGATCCGGTCGCGGCCGGAACGTCGGAGATCGTCGGAACCGTCGAGATCGTTGGTGGGAGCATTCGCTTCGTCCCAACGGACCCCTACTTCAACGGCAACGTGACGTTCTCCTACACCATCTCTGACCTCGGTGGCCTGACGGACACCGCCGACGTCGCGCTGACGATCACGCCGGTCAACGACCTGCCGGTCGCCGGCGATGACACCGCCGAGACCAACGAGGAGACCCCGGTCACCATCGCGGTGCTGGGCAACGACACGGATCCGGATACCAGCACCACCCTGACTGTGACGGGCTTCGCCCAGCCGCCGTCCACGCAGGGCTCGGTCGTCGCGGGCGCGAACAACACCCTGGTGTTCACGCCGGCTCCGGACTTCAACGGCACCGTCACGTTTACCTACACCGTCTCCGACGGCAATGGTGGGACCGACACCGCGATCGTCACGGTGACCGTGCTGCCGGTCAACGACACGCCGCAGACCAACGCGGATGTCGTCAGCACGCGTGAGGACACACCCGTCACGATCGACGTGCTCGCGAACGACGTCGACATCGACGGCGACGCGATCTCCATCGATGGGGAAACGCTGACCCAGCCGGCGAACGGCACCATCGAACTCCTGAACGGAGCGATCGTCTACACGCCCAACCCGAACTTCAACGGCACGGATTCGTTCACCTATCGCGTCACCGATGGTAACGGTGCCCTGACCGAACCGGAGACGGTCTCGATCGTGGTCTCGCCCGCCAATGACGCACCGATCGCGACCAACGGTACGGCCTCGACGGACGAGGATGTCCCGGCGACCGGCTCCGTCGCGTCGCTGGCCACCGATGTCGATGTCGCGTCCAACGGCGATGTCCTGACCTTCTCGGTCGGGTCGCAGGGGACCAATGGCTCGGTCACGATCGCCCCAAATGGCGACTTCGTGTACACGCCGCGCGATGGGTTCAATGGCACCGACCGGTTCAGCTACGTCGTGACGGACCAGGCCGGTGCTACCGCGACCGGGTTCATTACCGTGACCGTCGCCGCCGTCAACGACGCGCCGGTCGTACTCGCCGGGTCCCGGTCCACGCCGGAGGATGTCCCGTTCAGTGGCGCGCTGGCGCCGCTGGCGAGCGATATCGACAGCGCCACGCTGACATTCGCCCTCGTCACGGGGCCAGCCAACGCGACCGTCGTGGTCTCGCCGGACGGCACCTTCACCTTCACGCCGAACCCGGACTTCAACGGGACCACCAGCTTCACCTTCAGCGTGGATGATGGTGCCGGTGGGGTGACGGAGGGCACCTTCTCGATCAACGTCACGCCGGTCAACGACGCGCCGGTCGCAACGCCGGGCAGCTTCGAGACCGACGAGGACGCCCCCCTGACGGACACCCTGGCTCCGCTGGCATCGGACATCGATCCCGGCGACCAGCTGTCCTTCGTCCTGGCCGTCGCGCCGACCTCCGGAACGGTGACCATCGCGTCCGATGGCACCTTTACCTACACCCCGAACCCTGAAGCCAACGGCACCGACACGTTCACCTACCGGGTCAGTGATGGTCGGGGCGGGTCGGATACCGGGACGGTAACCATCACGATCACCGCGGCCAACGACGCGCCGGTCGCCAATCCGGACGGCCGGACCTACGCGCGGCAGAACGACTACACGATCGACGTGGTCGCCAACGACACCGACGTTGACCGCGACACGCTGTCTGTCGCCGCGGGCAGCCTGTCGGAGCCGACGTCCGGCGGCCAGGCCGTCGGTTCACTCGACGTGAACGCGGACGGCGACATCGTCTTCACGCCGATTGTCGAGGGCTTCACCGGGATCGTGACCTTCACTTACCGGGTGACCGACGGGACCGCCGTGAGCGAGCCCGCGACCGTCGTGCTGGACATCGGTGGCGGCAATGAGCCGCCGGTGGCCGAGGACGACAGCTTCCCGGTCAGTGGTGAGCAGGGGCCGATCTTCGAGGGCGCAACCGTCCTCCTGGACGTGCTCGCCAACGACAGCGACCCCAACCCGTTCGATACGCTGGTAATCGATCCGGCCAGCCTGTCCGACCCGGTCTCGGGTGGGGAGACCGTCGGGACACTGGCTGTGGTCAACAACCAGGTCCAGTTCACCCCGACCGATCCCGACTTCAACGGCACGGTCACCTTCACCTACCGCGCGTCCGACGGGATCGTCGCCAGCGGGGACGCCACCGTGACGTTCGTCGTCACGCCGGTCAACGATGGGCCGACCGCGAGTGCGGCGTCCTACGCCACGTCCGAGGACACCCGGCTCGTCGTCCCGGTCGGGACCGGCTTGCGCACCGTCGTCGCGGATATCGATGACCCGCAGGCCGCGCTCACGATCACGGTGGCGCAGCAGCCGACCCGGGGAACGCTGCTCCTGCGCACCGATGGGTCGTTCGACTATCTCCCGGGTCTCAACGCCAACGGGACTGATACCTTCACCTACACGGTGACCGATCCGTCCGGCCTCCAGACCACGGCGACCGTCACGATCGAGATCTCCGCGGTCAACGATCCGCCGGACGTACAGGTCCGGGCGATCCAGACCGCTGAGGACAGCCCGTTCAACGGGAGCGTCGCTGGCCAGGCGATGGATGTCGACGGGGACACACTGACGTTCGAGCGCCCCGACGGACCGACCCTGCAGGGCGGCACGGTCACACTGGCTCCTGACGGGACGTTCACCTACACCCCGGCCCCGAACTTCGCCGGGACCGACAGCTTCACCTACACCGTCTCTGATGGGACCGCGACCTCCTCCGGGCGTGTCACGATCACGGTGACGCCGGTCAACGACCCGCCAGTCGTGACGCCGGTCGATCAGATGATCGCCGAGGACACCCGGCTGACGGGCAACCTGGCCGACTTCGTCGAGGATGTGGACGGCGGCGCGCCGACCTTCACGCTCCTGACCCCGGTTGGCGAGATCCCCGGCACGTTCGCGCTCAACGGCGACGGCACGTTCAGCTTCACGCCGAACGCCAACTACAACAACGACGACGGCTTCACGCTTCGGTTCCGCGTCTCCGACGGGATCGACCAGGTCGAGTTCGACCTGATCATCACTGTCACCGCCACCAACGACGCGCCGATCGCGGCCGACGACAACTACGCCCGGCCGGAGGCGGACAGCGTCGCCCTCCTGGTCCTCGGCAACGATTCTGATCCGGATGGCGATGCCATCTCGATCGTCGCCGACTCCATCTCGACCCCGGTTCGGCAGGGCACCGGCCAGGCAGCTGGCACTGCGGTGCTTGGGACGGACGGGAGCGGCAACCCCGCTATCGTCTTCACCCCGATCGACCCGAACTTCAATGGCGTCGTGACCTTCACCTACCAGGTGGAGGACGCGGCCGGGCTGCGCAGTGGGTCGGCAACGGTCACGCTGACGGTGACGCCGGTCAATGACCTGCCGGTCGTGACTCCGGAGAATCTGTCCACCACGGAGGACACGCCCCTCAGCGGTGACCTGTCCGACTTCGTCGAGGACGTGGACGGCGGCACGCCGACTTTCACGCTGCTGACGGACCCGGCAACCATTCCGGGAACGTTCGCGCTCAACCCGGACGGCACGTTCACCTTCACTCCGACGCCGAATGTGAGCACCGACGAGACCGGCCCCGTCACGCTGCGCTTCAGCGTCACGGACGGGACGGATGCGGTCGAGTTCCAGCTCACGCTGGCGGTGACCGCGATCGGCGACGCGCCGGTGGCCAATGACGACGCGCTGTCGCTGGACGAGTCCAACGACGCCCAGCCGATCTACCCGGTTCCGGTCGTGGCCAACGACACGGACGTCGACAGCGACACCCTCACGGTCGTGCCGGGCTCCGTCTCGGTG